>NZ_CP012914.1:0-1200000 GCF_001315015.1 Azospirillum brasilense
CGCACGACCGAGGCCGTGTCCAACATGGAACGCGGCGTCAGCCTGCCGAGTGTGGAGACACTGATCCGGCTGAGTGAGAAACCTGGGCATTCCATTGCGCGAATTGGCCGACGCGCTCGATCCAGCGGTCAATGCCAACAGCAAGCGTGTGGCTTTGGAATCGGCGCTTTCAGAGCGGGCACGCCAGCTTACGGTTCGTGATCTGGAAATTGCTCTTAAGCAGATCGAGGCATTTCCGAAGGGCGATTAGGCCAACCCGGGACCAATCTCTCCCGATATCGCACATTACCTAATACACATTGCACTGCAGCGTGCAGGGGTGGCGCTAGAGAGCGCTGGTAGTTACACACCGGCTCAACGTCATTGAAAAAAGATGCGGTTCGGGATTTTTTCAACCTTGCGGATGACAGGATCGGCTCCCATATATTCAATCCGTTCATTGTGTTACCCTTTTCACAACCATGCTTGAGAGCTGAATATGCCCAGCTACAGAAGACCAAATTGCACCCGCCGTTCTATTGCTTGCAAGCAGAGACCCTAATGGGGTGTGTACATTTGATTTAGCTTACCAGGAAATCCCAAAGCTTATTTCTCTTTCAGAAGAAGACTGGGCTCCATCAACTCCACGCAATGGCGAGCCAATGTGGAACAGATTGTTCGCAACATCAAAAGCCATGACAAGGATGATGGAAACTTCATCAACCTTGGGCTCCTAGAACACGTCCCTGACAGAGGCTACCGAATCACTGATCGTGGTCGGGCTTACCTTAAGAAGAGGGAACTGAGCTGAACCGAGCCTTATAGCCGGGCTCAAACCATCTAAGCTCAGTTCCGCTAGGGGCGTTCTTATCCCAGACGAACCACGCATAAGCGGTTGTGCAGTTCCCTTCTGCACTGCACCAACTGGATAAAACGTGATCCGTTCGCTGACACCCATACACGCGATGGCGGCGTATCCGTGAATATGGTGCGCTGCCGATTCGCTCCTTCCAGAAATGCCAATCGTAGCAACAATGCAAACTTTCGGTCGGATTTTTCCAACCCTGCACGCACAAATCCCTCTGCCGAATTGTAGGGGGATTGGTTACGATGTTTGGAGCACGTATACAGGATTTTAAGAAGTCTTGGCCGGACTCTCCATAACCTCGATCATAAAGATCTGAACTAATTACTTTTTTTCCTGTTTGCGCCAATACCTCTGACATCGCCCCATTACCACAGGCACACTCCCAAATATCACCTTCAAACTTTTCGTTGTCAATCAAAGCATGGGTTGCCCATGCAGGGGTGGGATAGAAGTCGGGGCCATCCAAGTCGGCGAACCGCTTCAAAGCAGGCTTGAAACTGCATTAAGATTGTATGTTGAGTCCATGGAAAAAGCATAGCGTCGAATTAGGGGGTTTTCCACAAGAAAATAAGATAGACCTACACAATTTAACCATGAACGCAGTTATCCACATACCAAGCGCTTCAATTCGCTGCGGAGGAAGTTTCTTGGAATGCTGTCGACTTTCCCACAATTCTTTGAAAGAGAGCAAAGCAATACATATAAAACGCTAATTCTATTGCCCCTACCCCACCGGCAGAAATTGAGACTATATTAACTATATAAGTATTGCGGCCAAAAGAAAGCCGCAAAAATTTCTGTAAATCATAGAGGCTAATTGATATTCGTTATAATTCGATGAAGTACAGGTGGTTAGCGCGGCCCTGAGGGGATGGGATTTTTTATGGGATCGAGTGCCGGCGCGCTGCCGACACTCTCACTCTTTCCCCGTATTGAGCAGTCCCCTTCCCTCTCCCTCGACGGGAAAAGGTTTTTAGGTCCCCTTGTTTTCCCGGTGGCGGCGCTCGATGGCGTCCCACAGGGTGGCCTCCAGCGCCGACCCGTCGAGCCGGTTGATCTCCTGGATGCCGGTGGGCGAGGTCACGTTGATCTCGGTCATGTAGTCGCCGATCACGTCGATCCCGACGAAGACCAGACCCTTCTCGCGCAGCACCGGGCCGATGGCCTTGCAGATTTCCTGCTCGCGCGGGGTCAGCTCCGTCTTCTTGGCGCTGCCGCCGGCGTGGAAGTTGGCGCGGGCCTCGCCCTCCTGGGGCATGCGGCTGACGGCGCCGGCGGGCTCGCCGTCGATCAGGATAATGCGCTTGTCGCCCTGGCGGATCTCCGGCAGGTACTTCTGCACGATCACCGGCTCGCGGTAGAGCTGGGTGAACAGCTCCAGCAGCGAGCCCAGATTCTCGTCGTCCGGCTTCAGGTGGAAGACGCCGGCCCGCCGTTGCCGAACAGCGGCTTGACGATGATGTCCTTGTGCTGCGCCCGGAAATCCAGGACGGCCTGCTTGTCGCTGGTGATCAGCGTCGGCGGCATCAGGTCGGGGAAATGGGTGACGAACAGCTTCTCCGGCGCGTTGCGCACCTCCGCCGGGTCGTTCAGCACCAGCACCTTGGGCTGGATGTGCTCCAGCATGTGGGTGGCGGTGATGTAGGCCATGTCGAAGGGCGGGTCCTGGCGCATCAGCACCACGTCCATGGTCGACAGGTCGACGATCCGCGGCTCGCCAGCGTGTAGTGGGCGCCCTTCCGGCGGACCACGGTCATTTCGCGCACACGGGCGGTCAGGACGTTGCCGGTCAGGCTGAGGTCGCGCGGGTGGTAGTGGTAGAGCGTGTGCCCGCGCTTCTGCGCCTCAAGCGCCATCATGAAGCTCGAGTCGGTGTCGATGTTGATGGACTCGATGGGGTCCATCTGGAAGGCGACGGCGAGGCTCATCCTGCGGGTCTCCGAAACGGGCTTTTGAAGTGGGTCAGTTCAGTTGGTTCTTGAGCTGCTGGATCAGCGCGGCGACCTGATGGCGGTGCCGTTCGCTGGCGGTCAGCTCCAGGAAGGTTTCCAGCGCGGCGATGGCGGCGGCGAGGTTGCCGTTGTGGGCCTCCAGAAGGCCGGTCTCCCGCCACAGCGACGCCTCGCCCGGGGCGAACAGGCCGCATCGCCTCCAGCACCTCCAGCGCGCGCGGCACGTCGCGGGCGGAGAGGTGGCGCAGCTTGATGTTGTTTTGGAGCCGCAACAGAATCTCGCGGTTGGACACCGTCTGTAATGGCCGGGCTCCAGCTCCGCGGCGCTGCCGGCGGTGGCCTTCAGCAGGTCGCGCAGGTCCACGGCGGTGCGCACCTGCCCCTCGTTGAAGGGGATCGAGGATGGCGCGGGCGCCGTCGGCCTCCAGCCGCACCAGGAAATGGCCGGGGAAGTTCAGCCCCAGCATCGTCCAGCCCTGCGAGCGGGCGGCGTGCAGATACAGGATGCCCAGCGCCACCGGCAGGCCGCGGCGGCGGTCGATGACGCGCAGCAGGTTGGCGTTCTGCAGGTCGTCGTAGGTGTCCTGGTCGCCGGCGTAGCCATGCCGCTCCACGATCACCTCGTGCAGCCAGGAGATGCGGGCCTCCAGCCCGTCGAGGGTGGGCGAGACGCGCTCCGCCAGATCGTGGGCGATGTCGGCGAGGTGACGGCGGTAGTCGGCCAGCGCGGCGCCCGGCACCTCCAACGCGCCCAGCGCCAGGGCGGCTTCGGCCAGATCGATCTGCTCGTCCGGCTGCTGCCCCACGCGGCGCAGGATGTCACGGGCCTCGGCGCGGCTGGTCACGGGCGGCGTCCTTCCTCTTCTTCAGCCTTCGCGTCAGGCCCGCCACGCGTCCGGGACGTGGCGCGGGCCAGGACCAAGGCGGTAACGAGCATGACGTCGAAGCGCAAGACATAGCCGGCATAGTGGGGGTTGGCCCCCAGATAGGCGTGGGCGGCGCGGGCGAGGCGGCCCCGCTGGCGGGCGTTGACCGCCTCGTTCGCGGTGTCCCAGTCGCCGCGGGCCTTGACCTCGACGATCGCCAGAGTGTCGCCCCGCCGGGCCACGATGTCGATCTCTCCCATGGGTGTGCGCAGGCGGGCTTTCCAGGATGCCGGTAACCCTTCAGCCGCAGCGCCAGCCGGCAGAGCTGCTCGGCGTAGCGGCCGTAATTTCTCGGCCCGGCGGCGCAGCGCGCCCGGTGCGCTCATGGTTTCCCCTCCCGCGACAGCTCCAGCGCGCGGGCGTAGACGGTGCGCTTTGTTCTGGCCGGTGCGGGCGGCCACGTCGGCGGCGGCGTCGCGGACCGACAGGCGGGTCAGCGCCTCGCGCAGCAGGGCGTCCACGTCGGCCTCGGGACGGGGTGGCCTCCTCGCCGGGCGGGCCGATGACCAGCACGACCTCGCCCTTCGGCGGGCCGGCCTCGGCGTAATGGGCGGCCAGCTCCGGCAGGGTGCCGCGCCGCACCTCCTCGTAGAGCTTGGTCAGTTCCCGCGCCACCGCGGCCTCCCGCGCGCCGAGGATGTCCGGCGAGGTCGGCCAGCGACCTCGGGCAGGCGCTGCCGGCGACCTCGAAGAAGACCAGCGTGGCCGGAACGTTCTTCAGTTCCCCGGCGGTGGCGCGCCGCGCGCTGCTCTTGTTGGGCAGGAAGCCGGGCGAACAGGAAGCGGTCGGTCGGCAGGCCGGACAGCACCAACGCCACCAGCGGGGCGGAGGCGCCGGGCAGCGTGGTGACCGCCACCCCCTCCGCCACGCACTCGCGCACCAGCTTGTAGCCGGGGTCGGAGACCAGCGGCGTGCCGGCGTCGGTGACCAGCGCGATGGATTCGCCCGCTTTCATGCGGCCGATCAGGACCGGACGCATCTTTGCCGCGTTGTGTTCATGATAGGAGACGAAGGGCGTGTGGATGCCATGGATGCCCATCAGCTTCGCCGTCACCCGCGTGTCCTCGCAGGCGATGGCATCGGCGCGGCGCAGCGTGTCGAGCGCGCGCAGCGTGATGTCGGCGGCGTTGCCGATGGGGGTGGCGACCACATAAAGGCCGGCGCCGAGTTTACTTGCGGCCCTCGGCTCGCTACCTTCAGCGTCACCAGAGACGCCGGGCCCGGAAACGGGCTCGGGCGCCGGACCGGATGTGGAGATCGTTGGTGGCACGCTTGACGACACCTTTCTCGCGCGCTTGGGGGCAGCGGGCTGCCGCCGCCCTGTTGGTTGTCGGCACGCTTTCGGCCTGCTCGACTGTAAAGGCCCCGGCGCCGCCGACTCAAGCGCCGCAAGCGCCCGTCGCCGCCGTTCCGGCCGCTCCACAGACCTTGAAGGTGGCGATCCTGCTGCCGCTGTCCGGGTCAAGCGCCGCTCTCGGGCAGGCCATGCTGGAGTCGGCGCAGATGGCGCTGTTCGATCTGGCCGGCGACCGGTTCGAGCTGCTGCCCCGCGACACCAAGGGCACGCCCACCGGTGCTGCCGACGCGGCGCGGCAGGCGATCGCCGAAGGGGCGAGCCTGATCCTCGGCCCGCTGTTCGCCGCCGACGTGGCGGCGGTGAAACCGGTCGCCCAGTCTGCGGGCGTGGACGTGCTGGCCTTCACCAATGATTGGACCCAGGCCGGCAACGGCACCTATGTGCTGGGCTTCGTGCCCGCCGATCAGGTCACCCGCGTGATCGGCTTCGCCCGCTCGCGCGGTGTCACGCGCTATGTCGCGCTGGCCCCGCGCAACGCCTACGGCGACGCCGTGGTCAACGCCGTGCAGGCCGCCTCGCGCCAGTTCGGCGGGCAGGTGGCGCAGGTCGAGCGCTACGACCCGGCGGTGACCGACCTCGCCCAGCCGGCGCGGCAGGTGACCCAGGCCGGCGTTCAGCCGCAGGCGGTCATGCTGGCCGAAGGCGGACCGCGCGCCCAGGGTCTGGCATCGGCGCTGTCCGCCAATGGGCTGAACACCCAGCAGGTGAAGCTGCTCGGCACCGTGTTGTGGGACGAGCCCGGGCTGGGCCAGGAACCCGCTTTGGCCGGCGCCTGGTTCGCCGCCCCATCCCCACAGAGCCGCGCCGACTTCGAGGCGCGCTTCGAAAGGACCTACGGGCGCAAGCCGCCGCGCATCGCCACCCTGTCCTACGACGCCACGGCCATCGCCGCGGTGCTGGCCAAGATGCCCGACGCATCGGGCCGCTTCGACCGCGCGGCGCTGAACAACCCCAACGGCTTCGAAGGCATGGACGGCGTCTTCCGCCTGCGCGCGGACGGCGTCGTGGAACGCGGTCTGGCCGTTCTGGAGGTCACCCCGAGCGGTCCCCGCGTGATCGATCCCGCCCCGTCCAGCTTCGACGTGCTGGGGCAGTGATCGCAAGGCGCTGAAAAGAGCGTTCAACCGCGGCGGTGCAAAGCACGAAGGAGATCGTGTCTTGTGCCGTCGCGGTGAACCGCGAACTTAACCGTGCTGCTTCGCCAGACGGCGGGCGTTGGCGCGGACGGTGCGGTAGGCGGGGGTCATGCCGGCCTGGGTCAGGGCGGTGGCCGACTCGACCATGTAGAGCGCGGCGTGGATGCCGGCCTCGACCGTCTCGGTGACGGTGCGGCGTTGCAGTTCCATCAGGTCGGCGGGGTTGCGGCACTGGCCGAGGCCGGTCACCATCACCATGGCGGCCTGAAGCTGGCCCTGCATCAGGGTCATCCAGGCCTGCTGCATCTCGCCGATGCCCTTGGCGACGGCATGGGTGGCCTCCACCATCGCCTCCACCTTCTCCGGAGCCCATGCGGACGAACTCCGGATTGGCGAGGTCGATGGGGTTGTTCATCGCCGCCGCCATCATCGCGGTTCGGTAGCCGATCGTCTGGGCCGCCGCCACCCCCATCTCGCCCGTCTTGACGCCGGTCCGGGTCAGATCGCCCGCCACCGTCAGAAAGCGTTGCGTCGGTTCGCCGTTGCCGGCCTTGCGTCTCGCCATTCGCTCCACCTCACCAAAGGACCTAACCGGAGCGTGAGCCCCGGCCGGGCCGAAAAAACCGTGACCCGGACGCCAACGCTGCACTGCAGCATTTGGTTCCGGGTCCAGTCTTTACAGGGAAGCGAGCGCGCGGTCGAGATCTTCAACGATGTCCTGGGCGTCCTCCAGCCCGACGGACAGGCGGAGCAGATTCGGACGGATGTTCGCCGCCGCCTTCTCCTCGACCGTCAGCTTGGAATGGGTGGTGGTGTCGGGGTGGGTGATCAGGCTCTTGGAGTCACCCAGGTTGTTGGAGATCATCACCATCCGCAGGTCGTTCAGGGCGCGGAAGGCCTCCTCCTTGCCACCCTTCAGGAAGATCGACAGCATGGTGCCGCCGCCGGTCATCTGGCTGCGGCAAAGGTCGTGCTGCGGGTGGCTGGCCAGACCCGGATAGAGCACCCGCTCCACCTTCGCGTGGCCTTCCAGGAACTCCGCCACCGTCAGGGCCGCCGCGCTCTGCGCCGACACGCGCAGTTCCAGCGTCTCCAGCCCCTTCAGCAGCAGCCAGGCGTTGAAGGGCGAAATGGTCGGGCCGGTGTGGCGCAGATAGGGGTGGATCACGTCCGACCCGTACTGCTTGTCGCTGGTCAGGATGATGCCGCCCAGACAGCGGCCCTGGCCGTCGATGTGCTTGGTCGCCGAATAGATGACGACGTCGGCCCCCATCTCGAACGGGCGCTGCAGCACCGGCGTGGCGAAGGCGTTGTCGACCACCACCTTGGCCCCGGCCTTGTGGGCGAGAGCGCTGACCGCGCGCAGGTCGACGACCTCCAGACCCGGATTGCTGGGCGTCTCCAGGAAGACGACCTTGGTCGGCTTGGCCAGCGCCTCTTCCCACTGGGACAGGTCGGTGCCGTCGACGAAGACCGCCTCGACCCCGAAGCGGGCCGACAGTTCCTTGATCACCCAATAGCAGGAGATGAACAGCGAACGCGGCGCCACGATGCGGTCGCCGGTGCGCAGGTTCGACCACAGGGCGCCGTGCACCGCGGCCATGCCGCTGGTCGTGGCGTAGGCCCATGCGGCACCCTCATACTCGCACAGCCGGTCCTCGAACATCGCCGTGGTCGGGTTGCGGAAGCGCGAATAGACGTGGCGGGAGCCATCGTTGACGAAGGCGCTCTCCGCCTCCTCCGCCGAGCCGTAGACGAAGCCGGAGGTCTGGTAGAGCGCCTCGCAGGTCTCGTCGAAGGACGAGCGGCGGACGCCGCCATGGACCAGACGGGAACGCGGGCGAAGCCCCGCGACGTTCGGATTGCGATGATCGGTGCGCGCCATGGCCGCTTTGTCTCCTCTGTCCGCCGGCGGGGCAGACCGGCACAACAAAAAACGCCCCGACCGATCGGGTCGAGGCGCGGACGCGGCTCGGACCTTTTTAGCGGGTTGTTTTACGTGGCCCGCAAGCCGGTCGACCAAATCACCACGTGCCCTCGCTTGTAGGACCGCCGCGGCGCGCCGTCAAGGGACAAGGAGCCCGTGACAAAAAGAGGGCGCCCTGCGTCAACATCGCGCAGGATCCGATGCCGCCGCCCGCTTGCCCGGCGAAGGCCCGGCACCGGATCATGGCCGCCGGACGTCAGGAAGGGGTGCGGACCGTGCAGTATCGCAAGGAGCAGGAGCGGCACTTCGCCCGTCTGGTGCTTACCGGGCGCTTTACCGGCCAGGACGCCGCTCCGGTGCGGCAGGCCATCGCCGACGTCAAGAACGGCGTGGAGCGCCGCTATCTCCTCGACCTGACCGGGCTGGAGTTCATCGACAGCGCCGGCGTCGGCTTGCTGCTGGTGATGAACGGCGAGGCCCTGTCGGCGGGCAAAGCCCTGTCCCTGCTCTGCGCCTCCGGGCAGGTGCGCAAGGTGGTGGATCTGACCCGCATCGCCATGATCATTCCGGTGCACGAGACGGTGGCCGATTACATCGCCTCCAGCGTGCCCGAGGCCCTGCTGGCCGCCACCCATCCCTGCGCGCCGGGCGAGGACCCCATGGCCGTCGCCGCCCGCGCGCTGCACGCCAAACCGCTCCTGCCGCCCGCGAGCGTGCCGCCGGACAGGGCCAACGGGGACGGCGCTTCCGGATAGGCCGCTCGCAGGGCTGGCGCGGACTTCCCATCTGAAGCCGTGGACAGAGTCCGTTCCGCGTTGGGGGGAGGCACCGAATGGTTCATCTGCACAAGTCGCTGGAATCCGAAGCGTCCAAGGCCGCCGAGCGGGAGGGCCGCTCGCTCGACCAGTTCGTGAACGAGGCGGTGGAGGAAAAGCTGCGCCACGCGCAGCGTCATGTCACCGCCATCCGCGACCGCGGCGCCCCGTTGGACGAGGACGCGGTGGAACGGGCGTAAAGCCGCCGCCGGATGGGATTGCGGCGGCTGTGGTTCAGCGTTATAATTCCCGTACCAGTGGTCAATAGACGACACCTCCGGTACCGCGCGCTTCGGACGGTTTGCATGGCCGGACGGGCGTGCACACGAAAAGAGGGGCGGCGCTGCTACGCCGCCCCTCCGTCGTCTGGGTTACAGCACGGCGACGAGCAGCGCGAGGATCGCGACGACCGTCTGAATGACCGTGCAGATCACCAGCACCTTACCAGGGGTCAATAAACACACCCCCTTCCCGCCGCTTGGGTGACAACGCCCCTTGCCCATGGCAGGGGACGATGCGGCGGCGGATTTTCATACAATGGCGTGTGTCTCTTCGCAAATATTCCCGTTTAAGAGAGCAACCCCCGCAACCGGTACAACTCGTCGAGCGCCTGCCGCGGCGTCAGGCTGTCGGGGTCGATGGACTTCAGCGCCTCCTCCACCCGCGACGGTTCCGGCGGAGCGGCGGGGGACGCTGCAGGGGCCGGCGGCGGACGCTTCAGGGCGGCGCTGAACAGCGGCAGATCCTCGGCCAGACGGTGGATGGCCGCGTTCTGGTCGCCAGACTCCAGGATGGTCAGCACCTCCTCGGCGCGGCCCACCACGGCGCCGGGCAGCCCGGCCAGCTTCGCCACATGGATGCCGTAGCTGCGGTCGGCCGCCCCCGCCGTCACCTCGTGCAGGAAGACCACGTCGCCCTGCCATTCCTTGATGCGCATGGTGTGGCAGGACAGGCCCGGCAGCTTGCCGGCCAGCATGGTCAGCTCGTGATAGTGGGTGGCGAACAGCGCGCGGCAGCGGTTGACGTCGTGCAGATGCTCCACGCAGGCCCAGGCGATGGACAAGCCGTCGAAGGTCGCGGTGCCGCGCCCGATCTCGTCCAGGATGACCAGCGCGCGGTCGCCGGACTGGTTCAGGATGGCCGCCGTCTCCACCATCTCCACCATGAAGGTGGAGCGGCCGCGCGCCAGATCGTCGGCCGCACCCACGCGGCTGTAGAGCCGGTCCACCACCCCGATGTGCGCGCTCTCCGCCGGCACGAAACTGCCCATCTGGGCCAGCACG
Organism: Azospirillum brasilense; assembly: GCF_001315015.1. Classification (NCBI taxonomy): domain Bacteria; kingdom Pseudomonadati; phylum Pseudomonadota; class Alphaproteobacteria; order Rhodospirillales; family Azospirillaceae; genus Azospirillum; species Azospirillum brasilense. Next base: position 10,245 of record NZ_CP012914.1, read on the forward strand.
GCGATCAGCGCGTTCTGGCGCAGGAAGGTCGATTTACCGGCCATGTTCGGGCCGGTCAGCAGCCACAGCCGGTTGTCCGAAGCGAGGTCGCAGTCGTTGGCGACGAAGGGCCCGGCGTTGCCGGCGTCCAGCACCGCCTCCACCACCGGATGCCGCCCACCCTTGATCGAGAAGGCGAGGCTGCCGTCCACCACCGGCCGGCGGTAGCGCCGCTCCGCCGCCAGCTCGGCCAGCGAGGCGGCGACGTCGAGCGCGGCCAGGGCGTGGGCGGCCTGGGCGATGGCCTCGGCGCGGCTGGTCACCTCCTCCACGAGGTCGTTGAACAGCTCCAGCTCCACGGCCAATGCCTTGTCGGCGGCCTCGGAGATGCGGCGCTCCAGGTCCGACAGCTCCACCGTACCGAAGCGCACGGCGTTCGCCATGGTCTGGCGGTGCATGAAGACCTCGCGCCCCTTCTCGGACATCAGCTTGTCCGCGTGGGTCGCCGTCACCTCGATGTGATAGCCGAGCACGTTGTTGTGCTTGATCTTCAGCGCCGGCACCCCGGCGATGCCGGCGTATTTGACCTGAAGCCCGGCGATCAGCCGCCGGCTCTCGTCGCGCAGGGTCACCAGCTCGTCCAGCGCGTAGGAATAGTCGCGCGCGATGAAGCCGCCGTCGCGGGCAAGCAGCGGCAGCTCCGGCGCCAGCGCCTGCGTCAGTTGCTGGACCAGCTCGCTGTGCTCGCCCAGCCCCTTGGCCACGGCGCCCAGCCCGTCGGGCAGCGGGCCGCCGGGATGGCCGTTGAGCAGCAGGCGGATGGCCGAGGCCTGGGCCAGACCGTCGCGCACGGCCGCGAGGTCGCGCGGGCCGCCGCGCCCCAGCGTCAGGCGGGACAGGGCGCGTTCCAGGTCCGGGCAGCGGCGCAGCGCCTCGCGCAGGTCGCCGCGCAGCCGCTCCTCGTTCAGCGCGAACGCAACCATGTCCAGCCGCTTGGCGATGGCCGCGGGGTTGGTCAGCGGCGCCGAGAGCTGGGCGGCGAGCAGCCGCGCCCCCGCCCCGGTCACCGTCCGGTCGATGGTGGCGAGCAGGCTGCCGCGCCGGTCGCCGGTCAGGGTGCGGGTCAGCTCCAGGTTGCGGCGGGTCGCCGCGTCGATCTCCATGACCGCGCCGGGGCCGAGCCGGCGCGGCGGCGACAGGCGCGGCACGCGGCCCTTCTGCGTCAGCTCCACATAGGCGACCAGCGCGCCGGCCGCCGCCACCTCGGCACGGGAAAACTGGCCGTAGGCGTCCAGCGTGCCGACGCCGTAGAGGGTGAGCAACCGCTGCCGCCCGTTCTCGCTGTCGAAGCGCGGAGTCGGCTGCACGGTCAGGCGGGACTTCCATTCGCCCCACAGCTCGTAGAGGTCGGGGCTCTGGCACAGCTTCTCGGAGACCAGCACCTCCTGCGGGTCGAGGCGGCCGAGCGCGGCGCCCAGCCCGGCGCGCTCCACCGGCTGCACGACCAGCTCGCCGGTGGACAGCTCCAGCCAGGCCAGCCCGAGGCCGCCGGCCGCTTCCGCCACCGCGGCCAGCCAGTTGGAGGCGCGGGAGTCGAGCAGGCTGTCCTCGGTCAGCGTGCCGGGGGTGACGATGCGGATGACGCCGCGCTTCACCACCGACTTGCTGCCGCGCTTCTTGGCCTCCGCCGGGTCTTCCATCTGCTCGCAGATGGCCACGCGGAAGCCCTGGCGGATCAGGCGCTGCAGGTAGGATTCGTGGCTGTGGACCGGGACGCCGCACATCGGGATGTCCTCGCCCAGATGCTGGCCGCGCTTGGTCAGCGCGATGTCCAGCGTCCGGGCGGCGTTCACCGCGTCCTCGAAGAACATCTCGTAGAAATCGCCCATCCGGTAGAACAGCAGGCAGTCGGGATGGGCCTGCTTGATCTCCAGATACTGCGCCATCATCGGGGTGGCGTCGGGCGGAATGATGGCGGGCGAAGTGGCGGCGGACGCGTCGGACACAGGTCTTCAACCGGTTGCGTTGTGGCGGGCAAGGTCGGGCCGGCACCCTAGCACGCCCGCGCTGGTGCCGCGATGACCGCTTCGTTAGACTGTTCGATGCCCGTAGAACGAGCAAGCAGAACGAGCAAGCCGAAGCTGAAGGAGACCGCCGTGACGCAAGCGCCCGACAACACTGATGGCCGGACCACGAACGGCCAGGACACCGTCCGGGAGGTGCGCGAGGTCGTCGCCCTGTTCAAGACCCGCGAGGCGTTCGACAAGGCCGTAGCCGCCCTTCTGGACGCCGGCTTCGACCGCGACGACCTGTCGGTGCTGGCCAGCCACACCTCGCTGGAGGCCGCCGACCAGCGCCCGCAGGTCCCGTCGGACGAGGCCCTGACCGGGCTGGTGGGCGAGCTGAAATACGCCTTCCCCCTGACCACCGCCGGGCTTCTCGCCATCGTCGGCGGTCCCATCGCCGCGCCGCTGGCGGCCATCGTCGCCGCCGGCCTGGGCGGCGTCGCCATCAAGGATTATCTGGACGAGCTGACCAGCCACCCCGACACCGACGAGTTCGGCCGCGCGCTGGAGGCCGGCGGCGTCATCCTGTGGGTGCGCACCGCCGAGGTGGAGGACGAGGTGGAGGCGGCGGAGATTTTGGAAGGCAACGGCGGCGCCAACATCCACCTGTCGGTGCGCGAAGAGTAGGCGGGGAAGAAACGCCGTTCGTCAGGCGGCGTAGGCGCGCCTCTCGCCTCCGCCGCCGACCACGCTCAGGCCGCGCCGGCGGAACTGCGCCCGCACCACCGCGGCCCAGCCCTTGCGGATCTGGGCGATCTTGACGGCGTCGGAGGCCCTGACGTCGGTGGCGGTGCCGCAGATCTCGAAGAGAAGCGCGTCGCCGATGGAGCCGGGGCACAGCGCCAGGGCATGCACCAGCCAGGCCATCAGCTCGGCCGGGGTGTGGCGCGGCAGGCCGCGCTCCGCCAGGGTCAGGGCGTTCCCGAGGTTCGCCAGCTCCCGCCGTGCCGTTCCGGGGTTCGGGATCATCAATGGCCTCCCTCGCGCGTGTCTCACTGGCAGCTCCTTACCTCTTTGGATTGGAGCGCGTCAGTGACGGCCATCACAGCGGCACTCCGAATGGGATCATGCAGGAAACAGACGGCAGCCTCTTTTGGTGTGCCGCGTGCGAATTATCCTCTTTCCCGTTATAGTCGGGACGCCGCACGGTTCGTCGCACCCCTCGCATCCCTGGGAAGGCTCACGTTTTGCCGATGCTCTCCACCCGCGCCGCCTCCGCCGACGCGTCCGACGCCAAGGACGCCGGCACAGCCAACATCCCCAACAAGCGCGCGATCCTGTCCCGGCGCAAGCTGGCGGAGGACCTGGAGACGCTGGTGGCGGAGCATGGAACCGGCGACAAGCTGCGCCCCGCCCTGATCGCCCGGTTGCGCGGCGCGCTGAACGATGGACGGGCGGAGGTGCGCGCCCGCTTCGAGGCCAAGGGATCGGGCGAGGATTGCGTGCGGCAGAACTGCTACCTCGCCGACGGGGTGGTGCGCTCGCTGGCCGACCTCACGGTCACCCACATCTTCCCGACCCCCAACCCGACCTCCGGCGAGGTGTTCGACATCGTCGCCACCGGCGGCTACGGCCGGGGCGAGCTGGCGCCCTTCTCCGACATCGACCTGCTGTTCCTGCTGCCCTACAAGCGCACCCCGCGGGTGGAGCAGGTGGTGGAGTACATGCTCTACATCCTGTGGGACCTCGGGCTGAAGGTCGGCCACGCGGTGCGCAGCGTCGACGACTGCATCCGCCAGTCCAAGGCCGACGTCACCATCCGCACCGCCATCCTTGAATCCCGCTACCTCTGGGGTCCGCGCAAGCTGTTCACCGAGCTGCGCCGCCGCTTCGACCGCGAGGTGGTGGCCGGCACCGGGCCGGAATTCGTCGAGGCCAAGCTGGCCGAGCGCGACAACCGCCACCTGAAGCTGGGCGACAGCCGCTATGTGCTGGAACCCAACCTGAAGGACGGCAAGGGCGGCCTGCGCGATCTCCAGACGCTGTTCTGGATCGCCAAGTACCTGTACCGCGTGGAGGATGTGGACGATCTGGTCGGCAAGAAGGTGCTGCTGCCGGAGGAGGCGCAGCGCTTCGCCAAGGCGCAGAACTTCCTGTGGACCGCGCGCTGCCACCTGCACTACCTGACCGGGCGCATGGAGGACCGGATGACCTTCGACGTGCAGACGTCGATCGGCAACCGCATGGGCTACACCGACCACGCCGGGACCAAGGGCGTGGAGCGCTTCATGAAGCATTACTTCCTGGTCGCCAAGGACGTCGGCGACCTGACCCGTATCTTCTGCGCGGCGCTGGAGGCGGAATCGAAGCGGCCGCCCAAGTTCAACATCCTGCGGCTGGCGGCCCTGGCCCGCCGCAAGGACGTGGACGGTTTCGTGGTGGACGGCGAGCGCCTGAACGTCCGCAGCGACCGCCAGTTCAAGGACGAGCCGCTGGACATGATCCGGCTGTTCCACACCGCCCAGCAGAACGACATCGACATCCACCCCAACGCGTTGCGCGCCATCACGCGCTCGCTGTCGGTGGTGGGGCCGAAGCTGCGCGCCGACCCGGAGGCCAACCGGCTGTTCCTGGAGATTCTGACCGGCCGCAAGGACCCGGAGATCACGCTGCGCCGCATGAACGAGGCCGGGGTGCTGGCCCGATTCATCCCCGACTTCGGCCGGGTGGTCGCGCAGATGCAGTACGACATGTACCATGTCTACACGGTGGACGAGCACACGCTGTTCGCTCTCGGCATCCTGCACAAGATCGAGATGGGCGAACTGACCGACGAGCTGCCGCTGTCGTCAGAAGTGATCCACAAGGTGGTGTCGCGGCGCGCGCTCTACGTCGCCGTGCTGCTGCACGACATCGCCAAGGGCCGCGGCGGCGACCATTCCATCCTCGGCGCTCGGGTGGCGGAGAAGCTGTGCCCGCGCCTCGGCCTGACGGCGGAGGAGACGGAAACGGTCGCCTGGCTGGTGCGCTGGCACCTTGCCATGTCCTACACCGCCTTCAAGCGCGACCTGGAAGACGACAAGACGGTGCGCGACTTCGTCTCGCTCGTCCAGTCGCCGGAGCGGCTGCGCCTTCTGCTGGTGCTGACGGTGGCGGACATCCGGGCGGTCGGGCCGCAGCGCTGGAACAATTGGAAGGCCACGCTGCTGCGCGAGCTGTACAACCGCTCGGAGGAGGTGATGTCCGGCGGCCTGTCGGTCGAAGGGCGCGGGCGCCGCATCCAGGCCGCCCAGGCGGCGCTGCGGGACGAATTGTCCGACTTCGACGCCGCCGATTTCGAACGGCATCTCGCGCTCGGCTACCCGGCCTACTGGCTGGCCTTCGACGCGGAGACGCTGGGCCGTCAGGCGCGGCTGGTCCGCGAGGCGCTGCGCGACGAACGGCCGCTGACCGTCAACACGCGCATCGACCGCGGCCGGGCGATCACCGAGGTGACGATCTTCGCCACCGACCACCATGGCCTGTTCTCCCGCCTCGCCGGGGCGCTGGCGGCGGCGGGAGCGGACATCGTCGACGCCCGCATCTTCACCATGACCAACGGCATGGCGCTGGACGTCTTCACCGTGCAGGATGCGGCGGGCGGCGGCGCCTTCGAGAGCGGCGACAAGCTCGCCAAGCTGTCGGTGATGATCGAGAAGGTGCTGTCCGGCCAGTTGAAGCCGCTGCACGACCTGACCAAGCGCAAGGCCCCGCACGCCAGCCGCACACGCGTCTTCCACGTGCCGCCGCGCGTGCTGATCGACAACAACGCCTCCACCACCCACACGGTGATCGAGGTCAACGGGCGCGACCGTCCCGGCCTGCTCTACGACCTGACCCGCGCGCTGACCAACCTCACCCTGCAAATCTCCTCGGCGAAGATCTCGACCTACGGGGAGAAGGCCATCGACGTCTTCTATGTGAAGGACGTCTTCGGCCTGAAGGTCACCCACGAGAACAAGCTGGCCCAGATCCGCGAGCGGCTGCTGCACGCGCTCGCCGATCCGTCCGCATAAAAGCCGGGCCTCAGGACAGCTGGTCCTCCGCCCAGCCGTCGAGCGCCTTGGCGGCCAGACCGGCCAGCACGCCGGTCGCCATGCCGGCGGCGTAGTCGGACGCCCAGTGCCGTTCGGTGGCGAGGCTTGACCAGCCCACCGCCGCGGCGAAGCCCAGGGTGACCATGGTTTCCGGGGACAGGCCGCGGTTCAGCCCGACCGCCGTGGTCAGTGCCGACACGTTGATGGCGTGGCCGGAGGGGAAGGAGGCGTGCTTGCCGTCGGCCTTGCCCCAGCGGCTGGGGTCGCGGCCCTCGTTCGGGCGGGCGCGGCAGACGACGCGCTTGATCCCCTTGCCGGCCACCGTCCCCAACGCGATGGCGAGCAGCCCCTGCCGGGCGAGGCGCGACCAGCCCGGCTTCTCCATGCCCAGCCCGGCGGCCCACAGCGCGCCCAGCGCCGGCATCAGCACCATGCGCGAGCTGGGCACCTGGAGCCCGTCGCGCAGGGCCGGCGCCTCCGCGCCCAGGGCGACGGCCTTGCGGCGGGCGGTTCCGTCCAGCCCGTTCACGCCGTCCAGAACACGGTCCGTGAAATCCTCGTCGCTCATCTCGCGGATCTCCCAAAGCACGCCCCCATCACCGCGGAGGCCAAGCGTAAACAGCCGCGCTGGCGTTTCGTGCCCGCACGACCCCGCAAGGCAGGAGTGCCCGGCATGAGGGGCGACGCCTTGGCAATCGCCGACCATGCCACTTCCCCTCACCCGCCGGGGAAAGGGGGGAGTCGGCGATTGCCAAACCGGCCCACCGCGGCACCTTGGCAATCGCCGACCGCCGGCCCAGACATCGCCAAGACCACCCCAAGAAATCCCGAGTCGCGACTCGCCTGCCCCGCCCGGCCTTGGCAATCGCCGACCAATGCCCGAGTCGCCTTAAGTCTGGGCCGAGTCACCGATGATTCCCACACGGTCCCTTGGCGAACGCCGACGAGTCTTCTGGCAATCGCCGACGCACCCCCGAGTCGTCCCCAGGCAATCGCCGACCTAGCAAATAGACTCCAGCAATTAGGTCTCAATTAGCCTCGTCGGCGATCGCCAAATGGACTCTCCCGGCGGTGCATGATCGACTGCAGGCAGAATGGACGGGGGGACCTATGGGCGACGTGCACCAACTCATCATGACGCATGGCCGGCGCGAGGCGCGGAACCTCGTGGACCCGAAGCGGGCCAGCGTCGTCGATGTTGCGGCGGCGGTGCTGGAGGACGAGTCCAACGCGCTGGGCATCACCTACTCCGGATTCTGCCTGACCAGCCTGCCCCACCGGAAGCTGGCGCCGGACGCCGAATGGCGCCGCGACCAGGGCCGCGTCACCCTGCTGGTCGAGCCGGGCAAGGAGCGCAAGCGCGACGGCAGCCTGATGCCGGTCGGCGTCCCCTACGGCGCCAAGGCGCGTCTGATCCTGCTCTATCTCCAGACCCGCGCCATCCAGGACAACAGCCGCGAGATCGAGCTTGGCCGCTCGATGAACGACTGGCTCGACCGCATGGGCGTCTCGGCCGGCGGTTCCACCTACAAGGCGGTGCAGGAGCAGGCGACCCGCATCAACCTGTGCCGCCTGACCTTCTTCTGGGACAAGGACGGGGCCGAGGGCTTCGCCAAGGAGAACATCGTCAACGGCGGCATCCGTCTGCGCGACGACGACGGCCAGGGCACGCTGTGGCGTGAAACGGTGCAGCTGTCGGAAACCTTCTTCGCCGCGCTGAAGCGCTCCCCCGTCCCGATCTGGGAGCCGGCGATCCGCCACATCGGCGGCTGTTCGATGGCAATCGACGTCTATGTCTGGCTGGCCTACCGGCTGCACGTGCTGCGCGACCCGATTCCGGTGACCTGGAAGGCGCTCTTCACCCAGTTCGGCGGCGGCTACAAGGAGCTGAAGCACTTCAAGCCGGAGTTCCGCGTCGCGCTGGACCTGGCGCTGGCCGTCTACGAGGCGGCGCGGGTGGAATTCTCCGACACCGGGGTGCTGCTCTACCCGTCGCCCCCGCCGATTCCGGAGCGCAAGATCCTCCCCGCCGCGCGCGGGTAAGTCGGCGATTGCCAACCGACCCGGCTCCGGAATCGGAGTCGGCGATTGCCAGAGGCCAAAGCGTCATCCTCCCAAAGCGGACAAGCGGAGCTTCGCCTAGCCCGCCTTGAAGCCCTGCAGACTGCCGCCTTCCCGCGTGTAGATCTGCATCGGACGGCACGTCTCGTCCGTATTGACGATGAGCACGCCGGGTTTGTCCTTCGCGTACAGCCAGATCTCGTATTGCGACACCCGCCCGCCCGGTCCGGTGCGCAGTTCGCTGTAGACCGCGGCCCGGAACTGCTCCACCGGAATGCCTTCACCCGCCAGGACGGACGCGACCTGACGATTGCAGGTTCTCTGCACCATGCCGTTCAGCGCCTCCACCGCTCCGGGGGCGGGCTCCGCGGTGCGCGGCGGAGCGAGACCGGCGCAGGCGCCGAGGCTGAGAAGGCCGGTGCACAGGAACATCCTGGCGGTCCTGCGATTGCGCGAACGGCGTCCGGCGTGGCGATGCATCGCGGCCTCCCTGCTCAATGGCGGTGTCTGGTGGCGGTGTCTGGTGGCGGTGTGTGGTTACCTCTGCGCAAACACGGCGGCGGGGAAAAAGGTTCGTGCCGGTCCTTGGCAATCGCCGACCTTCCGGAGAATCGGGCGGGCCGGGAATCAGCTGGACAGAAAAAAGGCGGGGCACGGCGGCCCCGCCTTCCTTCCTTTCCGAATCGGCCCTTTCCGAATCGGCCGGATGACTTCAGTCCACCTGGACCTTCTCGCCGTTCTTCCAGGCCCAGAACACGTAGCCCGGCTGCTTCAGATCGCCCTTGTCGTCGAAGGACAGCGAGCCGACCACCGTGTCGAAGGACGGGCCGGCGCGCAGCGCCTTCGCCACGGCGTCGGACTTGGCGCTGTTGGCCTTCTGCACGGCCTCGGCGTAGGTCTGCACCGCGGCATAGGCGAACAGGGTGAAGCCGTCGGTGCGGATGTTCTTGGCCTGCAGGGCCTCCACCACCGGCTTGGCGGCGGGGTTGCGCTGCGGGTCGGGCGAGAAAGTGAACAGCGTGCCTTCCGCCGTGTCGCCGGCAATGTTCCAGTAGGACTGCGGCTGGATGCCGTCGGCCCCGATGATCTGCGGGCGGAACTGCTGGTCGGCCGCCTGACGGGCGATCAGGCCCAGCTCCTGGTCGTAGCCGCCGTAATAGAGCACGTCGACGCCATCCGACTTCAGGCGGGTGATGAGCGCGGAATAATCCTTCTCGCCGGCGGTGATGCTGGTGAAGGCGGCCTCGGTGATGCCGGCGGCGTTCAGGCGGCGCTTCACGTCGTCGGCGAGGCCCTGGCCGTAGGCCTGCTTGTCGTGGACGATGGCGACCTTCTTGCCCTTGTAGCGGTCGGCGATCAGCTTGGCCGCCACCTCGCCCTGCTGGTCGTCGCGGCCGCAGACGCGGAAGACGTTCTTCAGGCCGCGGTCGGTGAGCTGCGGGCTGGTCGCGGTGGGGGAGATCATCACGATCCCCTCCTCGCCATAGACGTTCGAGGCGGCGATGGAGGCGCCGGAGCAGACATGGCCGATCACCGCGGCGACGTTCTGGCTCACCAGCTTGTTGGCGGCGGCCACCGCCTGCTTGGCGTCGCAGGCGTCGTCGGCGATGGTCAGGACCAGCTTCTGGCCGAGCAGCCCGCCCTTGGCGTTGATGTCGGCCACGGCGGCCTCGACCCCGGCGCGGGTCTGCTCGCCGTAGGCGGCGGCGGCGCCGGTCATCGGACCAGCCAGCGCGATGGTGATGTCGGCCTGGGCGGCCCCGGCCCACAGGCCGGCCCCCAGGGCGACGGCGGCGGCGGTCACAGCCAGCTTCGCACGGATCATGGGTGGATTCCTCTCTCCGGGAACAGGTTCTTTTTATCGAACGCTTTCGGGTCGGAGACCGCAGACGCTGCCTCCGAAACAGGCAAACAAGCAAAGGGACGGGTTCGACGCAATGGGCAAACAGGCACAGGCAGCCGCACGCCCGGCGCATGACACGGTTTTCAGGATGGCGAAGGGCCGGTTCAGTCGACCAGTGCGCGCTGCGCGGGACCGGACGGCGCGGACGGCGCCGGTGGGGCCAGCGCGGCCGGGGCCAGGGCCAGGGCGATGGCCCGGCGCAGATCGTCGGCCAGGACGGGCTTGTGCAGGATGCTGAACTTGCCGGCCTCGGCCTCGGCCAGACGCTCAGGGGCGGTGTCGCCGGTCACCAGGATGCCGGGGATCGGGCGCTTCGACCGCCGCCGCACCTCGCGGATGGTTTCGGTGCCGGTGTGCGCCTCGCCCAGCCGGTAATCGGCGACGATCACGTCCGGATCGGGGTGGCGGCGCAGCGCCTCCACCGCCTCGCCGAAGCTGGCGGCGGGAAACGCCTCGTGCCCCCATTGCCGGATCATCGCGCACAGTCCCTCGCGCACGATGGGGTCGTCCTCGACCACCAGCACGCGGGCGCCGGCCCTCATGCGGGCGGTCACGGGAAAGCCCTCCGGCAGCGTCTTGGCCGGGGCGGGGGGATCGGCGAGCGGCACCTCCACCCGGAACACCGACCCCCGCCCCGGTTCGGAGCGCAGGCTGACCGGATGGTCCAGCATGCCGGCCAGCCGGCGCACCACGGCGAGGCCGAGGCCCAGCCCCTGGTCGCGGTCCCGGCTGGCGTTCCCGACCTGCACGAACTCCTGGAAGATGTCCTCCTGCCGGTCGGTCGGGATGCCGATGCCGGTGTCCCACACCTCGATCCGCAGCACCGCGCCGCGCCGCCGGCAACCGACCAGGATGCGCCCGCGGTTTGTGTAGCGCAGCGCATTCTCCACGAAGTTCTGCAGGATGCGGCCCAGCAGCATCGGGTCGCTGTCCACATGGGCGCCGCAGGGCATGATGTGCAGCAGCAGCCCCTTGCGCACCGCCACCGGGCGGCTGTTGGCGGCGATGCGGTCCAGCAGCTCGGTCACCGGGAAGACCGTCCTCTTCGGCTCCACCGCCCCGGCCTCCAGACGCGACACGTCCAACAGCCCGTCGAGCAGCATCTTCAGGGCGCCCAGCGCGCGGTCCATGGTGGTCAGGATCTTGCGCATGGCGGGATCGGTGGCGCGGGCGGACAGCGCCTCCATCAGCAGCATCAGCGACTGCACGGGCTGGCGCAGGTCGTGGCTGGCCGCCGCCAGGAACTTCGACTTGCCGATGTTGGCGCGGTCGGCCTCCCGTCGCGCCTCGGCCAGCGCGGCCTGGGCGGTCTTGTGCTCGGTGATGTCGCGGACGGTGGCGATCACGCTGACCAGCTTCCCGCCGGGGCCGCGCACCGGCGAAGCGCGCAGCTCCAGCCAGACCTCCGGCGCATCGCCTTCCATACCCGTGCCCGGGCGCAGAAACTTCGCGCTCATGTCCCCGGCGTCCTCGGCGCCGTCGCACAGCGGGCACAGCCCCGTCTCGTCCTCCATCAGGCCGCCCAGCACCTTGCGCGCGGCGCGCCCGTCGGCGGCGCCCGGAGCGATCCCCATCAGCCGGGCGAAGGCGGGGTTGGTGTAGACCACCGGCACGCCGGGCCGGGTGGCGTCGGCGATCAGGATGCCGTCGCCGCTCCATTCCATGGCCCGGTTGCGGATGCGCAGCGCCCGGTCGCCGTGGCGGCGGCGCTGAAGCTCCACCAGGAAGGCGGTGGTGAACAGCAGGATCACCGTGGTGGTGGCGGCGGCCCAGATGATGGAAAAGAGCCGGTTCTGCCGCCACGCGCCGAACACCGTCTCCACCGACTCCCCAACCACCGTCATCAGCGGGTAGTCGGCGGAGGCACGGAAGGCGTAGATGCGCTCCACCCCGTCCACCGGGCTGACGACGCGATGGTGCTGAACCGTTCCGCTGCCGGCCTCCGGCCACAGGCCGGAGCCGCGGAAGCTGCGCCCGAACACCTGATCCTGAAGGGCTTGGCGGGCCAGCAGCGGGCCGTCCGCGCGGGCGATGGCGACCGAGCTGTCGTGCGGCAGGTCCAACCGGCCGTAGAAGCGGGAGAAGATCTCCGCCGGAACGTCGATCACGGCGACGCCGCGGAACGTCCCGTCCGCGCCCTCCAGCCGGCGCGACACCGGAATGAACACGTCCGACGTGCCCGGGCTGACGAAGGGCAGGCCGATGACGAAACCCTTCTGGTTCCCCTTACGGTGGGCGCCGGACTTGTGCCGGGCGAACTCCTCCCACTCTAGCACCGGGTTGCGGGTGGTGGTCCGCCCCAAGCCCATGGACAGCCAGCTGTTCGCGTCGTAAATCCGGATGGAGGCGGCCAAGCCTTCCTCGAACGACCGCCGGGTCGGAATCAGGAGCGGAATGTCCTTTTCGACATGGGAGGCGACGTCGATCAGAAGATCGTCCAGCCGGCGGAAGGTGGCGATGGCCTGTTCCTCGACCAGCTGCGCCATCGCCGCCGTGTGCTGGCGGGTCGTCTGGTCGAGGAAGCGTTCCTCGCGGTCGATGCGGGTCAGCAGCGTCCACCACAGCGCCGCGATGGCGACGGCGACCGCAACGGCGGGAAGAACGAGACGAGCCTCCATCCCCCGCGGAAAAGCGATCCATCGTCGCACTGCCGACCTCAAACACTGCCTGAAGAGCATTATGCGCCAGCCGACTTCCCCCTTCAATGGACAAACCGGCGACCAATGATACAAAAAGTAGAGAATAATCAAACTTTTGCGGGTTGTTTGGCACCGCTGTCGCGCGGATCGGCGCCAAACGGGACGGTCGGCGGATGAGTTTCGCCCGCGCCATCGCCACCATCGGCAGCCTGACGCTGCTGAGCCGGCTGGCCGGCTTCGCCCGCGACATTCTGACCGCGGCGGTGCTCGGCGCCGGGCCGGTGGCCGACGCCTTCTTCGTGGCGCTGAAGCTGCCGAACTTCTTCCGCCGCCTGTTCGCGGAGGGGGCCTTCAGCGTCGCCTTCGTGCCGCTGTTCGCGGCGGAGCTTCAGCGCAACGGCCGCGCCGCCGCGGTGGCCTTCGCCGAGCAGGCGCTGGCGATCCTGCTGACGGTGCTGCTGCCCTTCACCGCCCTGGCCATCCTGGGGATGCCCGCGCTGATGCATCTCCTGGCGCCGGGCTTCGTGGACGAGCCGGCAAAGTTCGCGCTGGCCGTCGACATGGCGCGGCTGACCTTCCCCTATCTGACGCTGATTTCCCTGGTGGCGCTGCTGGGCGGGGTGCTGAACGCGCTGGACCGCTTCGGCCCCTTCGCCGCCGCCCCCATCGCCTTCAACCTGACGCTGATCGCAGCATTGCTGACCGCGCCGCGGCTGGGGCTGGAGCCGGGGCGGGCGATGGCGGCGGCGGTGACGCTGTCGGGCGTGGTGCAACTGGTCTGGATGGGCTGGGCCTGCCGGGCGGCGGGGGTGACGCTGCGCCTGACCCTGCCGCGGATGACCGAGGGGATGCGCCGCCTGTTCCGGCTGGTCGGGCCGGGGGCCATCGGCGCCGGGGTCATGCAGATCAACCTGTTCCTGAACGTCGTTCTGGCCTCGCTGCTGCCGTCGGGCGCGGTGTCCTTCCTCTATTACGCCGACCGGCTGAACCAGATGCCGCTGGGCGTCATCGGCATCGCCATCGGCACCGCGCTGCTGCCCGTGCTCGCCCGCCACGCCGCGGCGGGGGACGAACGGATGGTCCGCCACTATCTCAGCCGCGCCTTGGAGTTCAGCCTGCTGCTCGGCCTGCCGGCGGCGGTGGCGCTGGGGGTGGCCGGGGCGCCCATCGTGTCGGTGCTGTTCGAGCGCGGTGCCTTCGGCCCGGCGGAGGCGCAGGCGACGGCCTGGGCGCTGGCCGCCTACGCCATCGGCATCCCCGCCCATGTGATCGTCAAGGCGCTGAACGCCGCCTTCTTCGCCCGCCAGGACACGGCGACCCCGGTGCGCGTCGCCGTGGTGGTGACGGTGGCCAATCTGGCGCTGGGCGTCGCGCTGATGCCGGTGCTGGGGCATGTCGGGATCGCGCTGGCGACCGGGCTGACCGCCTGGTTGAACCTCGCTTTGCTGGCCCACGCGCTGCGCCGCCGGGGGTTCCTGCAGCTCGACGGACGTTTCCTCGGCCGCGCGCCGCGCATCGCCGCGGCGGCGCTGGGCATGGGGGCGGCGCTGCTGGTCGGGGCGTCGGCCCTGGCGCCGTGGCTGGAGGCGGCGTCCACCCTGGTCCGCTTCGGCGCGCTGGCCCTGCTGGTCGGCGCCGGCGTGGCGGTGTTCGGGGCGCTGGCGCAGCTGACCGGCGCCACCGATCTGGCCGACCTGAAGGGCTTCCTGCGCAAGGACACTCCGGAATTGGAGCCGCCCGTGTCTTGACCCCGCCCGGTTCCGGCGCGATAACAGCCGCCTTCCAGAAGTTTCGAGCGAGAGTCCTCCCGTGAACCGCATCTTCTCCGGCATGCAGCCGACCCGGCAGCTTCACCTCGGCAACTATCTGGGGGCGCTGCGCAACTGGGTCGAGCTGCAGAACAGCTACGAGTGCATCTTCTGCGTCGTCGACCTGCACGCGCTGACCATCGACCAGGACGCGGAGGTCCTGCGCAACAACATCCGCGAGGTCACCGCGGCCTACATCGCCGCCGGCATCGACCCGGAGAAGAACATCCTCTTCAACCAGTCCTTCGTCCCGGCCCATTCGGAGCTGGCCTGGATCCTCTCCTGCCACACGCCGCTCGGCTGGCTGAACCGCATGACGCAGTTCAAGGAGAAGGCCGGCAAGCAGAAGGACATGGCGAACCTCGGCCTCTACTCCTACCCGGTGCTGATGGCCGCCGACATCCTGCTCTACAAGGCCACCCACGTCCCGGTGGGCGAGGACCAGAAGCAGCATCTGGAGCTGGCCCGCGACATCGCCGGCGCCTTCAACCGCCGCTACGACACCGAGTTCTTCCCGCTGCCCGAGCCGCAGATCCTCGGCGAGGCGACGCGCGTGATGTCCTTGCGCGACGGCACCAAGAAGATGAGCAAGTCGGACGAGTCCGAATATTCGCGCATCAACATGACCGACGACGCCGACACCATCGCGACGAAGGTCCGCAAGGCCAAGACCGATCCGGAGCCGCTGCCGGACAATCTGGCCGACCTGGAGAAGCGTCCGGAGGCCGACAACCTCGTGACCATCTACGCCGCCCTGTCCGGCCAGACGCGCGAGCAGACGGTGCAGCAGTTCGCGGGCGCCCAGTTCTCCGGCTTCAAGGCGGCGCTGGTCGACCTGTCGGTCGCCAAGCTGGCCCCGATGACCACCCGCATGAAGGAGCTGCTGGACGACAAGGCGGAGATCGACCGCCTGCTGCGCCGCGGCGGCGAACGCGCGGCGGCCATCGCCGAGACGAACCTGAACGGCGTAAAGGACATCATCGGCCTTCTGCGTCCCTGACCACCCCGACCGAAAGGCGTCCGCCGTGACGGCTCCCATCCTGCTCACCGGGTTCCAGCCCTTCGGGGATCACGCCGTCAACCCGACGGCGCTCCTCATGGAGCGGCTGGCCGGCGAGCCGGGGGTCGTCACCGCGGTCCTTCCGGTCGAATACGACGTCTGCGGCGCGGCCTTCGCCGCGCTGCTGGAGGAACACCGGCCCGCCGCCGCCCTGTGCTTCGGGCTGGCCGCCGGGTCCGAATACATCAAGATCGAGCGGCTGGCCTGGAACCGCGACGAGAGCGAGCAGGCCGACAACGCCGGGGTGGTGCGCACCGACGACGCCATCGAGCCGGACGGGCCGACCGCCTACGGCTCCACCCTGCCCGTCCCCACGCTGGTCCGCGAGCTGGCCATCGCCGGCCTGCCGGTGACCTTCAGCGACCATGCCGGCGGCTTCGTCTGCAATCACCTGTTCTACCGCGCCCGCCACCTGATCGAGACGGCGGACCTCGACATTCCCATGGGCTTCATCCACCTGCCGCCGCTGCCGGAGCAGGTCGCCGACCAGCCCGGCCGCTCCGGCCTGACGTTGGATCAGCAGGAACGGGCGTTGCGCGCGCTGGTCGGGCTGCTGCGCCAGGGGCTGGGGATCGTCGCCTGACCCGGCGGCGCCGCGATCAGGGACGCTGCGCCAACCGCTCCATCTCCTTCGCCCAGCCCGCGTAGTTCTTGTGGAGATCGGCCAGCGCCGGATCAGTCCGGGTGCGCTCGGCCATCGCCTGCATCAGCGGCGCCTGGGCCGCCGCCAGCTCCCGCGCGTCGGTGCGCCGCGTCGCCGTCAGGAAGGACGACAGGCTGGTCACCAGCTTTCCCCCCGCCGGGGCCGCCGCCATCTTCGCCAGATCGTTGACGATCCACGGCATGTATTTCAGCACATAGTCGGCGTAGGTGCGCATGACCGGCGCCTGCTCCAGAAGCTCGGCGCGCTCGCGGTCGAAATTCGTGCGGTCGAGGATGGCGTGGTTGCGGTAGACGACCGGCGCCTCCGCCGAGACGTCGCACTCCCAGCCCTTGCGCGGGACCAGCAGATCAGCCTGATCCTTTTCCTCGCGGTAGGGGTAGAAGGGCATGGTCCGGCAGCGCGACGGCTTGTCGGAGTGGATGCCGCAAAGGTTGTCCGGCTGGAGCGCCGGGCAGGGAAAGTGGTTCGGCAGGTAGGCGCTGGGCTGGATCAGCACCGCCACCGTTTTGCGGTTGGGCAGGCGCACGCTGGTGCCCAGCCGGGTGGCGAGGTCGTAGGATTTGGCGTTCGACCGCACCACCGTCCAGACCAGCGCCAGCGGGAAGCGGACGGCGTGGGCCACCGCGTCCGTGAGCGTCAGCGGCAGCAGCCCGTGGCAGCATTTTCCGCAGGCGGTGCAGGCGAAGCGCGGTTCCATTCTTCGAGTCCCCGTCCGCCCTCAGCGTCCGCAGCAGGCCTTGAACTTCTTCCCCGACCCGCAGGGGCAGGGCTCGTTGCGGCCGACCTTGACGACCCGGCGCGGTTCGCCCTTCGGGTTCACCTCGCCGGCGCTGTAGAGCCACTGGCCGTCGATGCGGCGGAAGGACGCGCGCTCGTGGTGGCGCATGTCCTGGCCGTCGCGGCGGAAGTGGATCAGGAATTCGACGGTGCCCTCGTCGCCCTCCTCCGTCGCGCGCAGCACGTCGAGCCGCTGCCAGTCGCACTCCTCGGCCACCCGCTCCGCCTCGGCGCGGTTGAAGTCCTCGCGGATCTCCGGCGCGTGGGTGCGCTCCACATGGTCGAGGTCGTGGCGCACGAAGGCGGTGTAGCGCGACCGCATCAGCGCCTCGGCCGTCGCGGCGGGCGCGCCGGCCAGGATCGGGCCGCAGCAGGTCTCGAAGGGAAGGCCCGAACAGCAGGGGCAGGCGGAGGAGGTCATGGCGCGCGGGTCCGTCGGTGGGTCCGGGGCTGGTGTGGCAGGATGGGCCACCCCGGTCAAGCGCTGCGGACCAAACACAACGGACGGACAGGTGAGGTCAGGCCGAACGGGCGCGGCGCGGTTCGGACGGGGTGTGGACGGTCGGCTTCACGATGGCGCGCAGCTCCTCGAGGAAGGCGCGGCCGGAGTCGGTGAGCGTGACGATCTTGCGGCGGCGTTCACGCGGGTCTTCCTGGGCCTGGACGAGGTCGAGTCCGGCCTTCCCGAAGCTGTGCCAGCGGCTGAGCGCGGCGACGTTGCGCGACGCGGAGGATTGGGCGATGCCCAGGCGTTCCGCAAGCTCGCCGATGGACATCCCTTCGTTCTGCGCGATCGTCATGAAGGACAGCGCGTACTGGATCGGCAGGTCGGGATCGAGCTTGCGAAACGCCTCGAGCACATGGACGACGGTGGTCACCTCGTCAGGGCGAACCACGTCAGGGCGAATATGGGCCGGCATCAGCGACCCTCCCCGAGCGAGGACCCCATCGGGCCGGTGTGTAGATGATGTTCAGGCGTCCAAGCCATATCACGAATTCCCCGTTATCCCGCCGGGCGTCGAAAAAACGATCCGGAGAGGCCCAGTGGGCGTGCTCAACGAAGACCGAACGACCGCAAAACCCCAAAAAGACACACATGGCTTCCTCTCGATATCCGGAATTCGCGTTCCAATGCGCTGGGTTGAAGAAGGGAGCCGTTAGCTCGCCGGGCGGTATGGGCGGACCAATCGCCCTGTCGGCGATTCGGGGTGGTGGGTACGATGGCTTTCATCGTGGTCTCCGTGGGTTGAAGAAAGGCAGGGGTTGAAGGAAGGCGCGGCCCCGAAGGGAAACCGCAGGATCGGGTATCGCCTGTCAGCGATACGCTTGCAACGTCAAAAATGACCGGGCATCCGAAAGGTTCCGCTCCCGGATATGTTGGGCCGGGACATAGCCCGCTTCGGTTCCGTCCAGCCCGATGTCGCGCCGCAGATGGGCGCTCAGCGTCTCCACCCCGGCATCGTCGCCGGCGGTGTCCAGCCACTGCCGCAGCAGGGCGTTCCACAAGGTTTGCATGACTCCTCTCCTTGGTGCAGAGGAGCAATTAATCCGCTATCGGATGATTTCCGTCAAGCGTGATTCCGACCTGCCGCGCCCAGTGGTTGGCCAGCGGTTGGGCTGCTCCGCCTTCGCCCTTGGCGAGCCGCCTTTTCCACGGTATGGAGTCCCGTCATGAAGGCGACCCCAAGTACCACCGGCATCGCGCTCTGACGCGTCCGACGCGCAGAGCCTGAACGCGCGCCCCCCGATAGGGGAGCCCGCGGTGTGCGCCTGCGCCCGCGCGCAGGCCGTAAGCCGCCGGATGGCGGCTCACAAGCCGTGAGTGGATTGATGGAAAACGTCTTCGAAAGCCCGTTCAAGGGCATCACGCTGGACAAGCAGGTCACCAACCCGAACATCGTCGTCGGCCGGTACAGCTATTATTCCGGCTATTACCATGGCCACAGCTTCGACGACTGCGCCCGGTTTCTTCTCCCGGACGAGGGCGTCGACCGGCTGGTGATCGGCAGCTTCTGCTCGATCGGGTCCGGCGCGGCCTTCATCATGGCGGGCAACCAGGGCCACCGGAACGACTGGATCAGCAGCTTTCCCTTCTTCTGGATGTCCGAGGTGCCGGCCTTCGCCGGCGCACGGAACGGCTATCGGCCGGCGGGCGACACGCTGATCGGCAACGACGTGTGGATCGGGTCGGAAGCCATCGTCATGCCCGGCGTCACCATCGGCGACGGCGCTGTGATCGGCACAAGGGCGCTGGTGACGCGCGACGTCGAACCCTATGCGATCGTGGGCGGCAACCCTGCCCGGGTGATCCGCAAGCGCTTCGACGACGATCTCATCGCGTTGCTGCTCGAGATGAGGTGGTGGGATTGGTCCAACGACCAGTTGCAGGGCGCCATGCCGATCCTGACCAGCGGCGACGTCGCGCTCCTGCACCGCTATTGGCGCGATGTGATCGAACCCAGCTGACCCCAGGCCGGCTGGCTTCGCCGGTTCACCCCGGAACCGGCGAAGCGGCTCAGGGGGCCGGGCGGCCGCTGACGCGGGCGTCCCAGCCCAGCATGGCGACCTCGGCCACGGCCTCCAGCTCGGCGCGCTCCGCGCCGTCGCGGGCGAGGATCGACATGCCGGCCTGCACCGTCTGCACGAACCGGGCGAGCGCGTGGAGATCGACCGAGGCCGGGATCTCGCCCTCGGCCACGGCCCGCGCCATACGCTCCGTCAGGATATCGACCGCCGAGGCGCGCGCCGACCGCACCACCTCGCCCAGTTCGGCGTGCCCCTCGCTGCCGACCGCGGAGAGCGTCACCATGCAGCCGCGCGGGATGTCGCCGCGGCAGCCGGTGAGCGCCGCGGCCGAGTCCATCAGCAGGCCCATGACCGCCTCGCGGGCGGTGCCGGCGGTGAAGAAGCGCCCCCAGACCAGCCCCTCGTAACTCTTGCGGTAATGGTTCACCGCCTCGACGTAGAGCGCCTCCTTCGATCCGAAGGCGGCGTAGAGGCTGGGCGAGCCGATCCCCATGGCCTCCGTCAGGTCGGCGATGGAGGTCGCCTCGTAGCCCTTGGACCAGAACAGGCGGGTCGCCTGGGTCAGGGCGGCCTCGCGGTCGAAGGCGCGCGGCCGTCCGCGCCCGCGGGCGGGCGGCGGTGCCGTGGTCCTGTCGTCGGTGGGCGGGGTCGGACGTGATTTCTGCATCGATCACTATTTAATCCCGCCGCCGCGTGGGGGCAATGGCCTCGGACAACGGCGTTCTATTTTTGTGTCGATCAATACAAAATATGTTGACCGCGGCGCCGGGCGCCTCTAGCTATTTTTGTATCAAACGACACAGAAAGGCCGGATCATGGTTGAGCCGATTGGTGAGTTGGTTGGCAAGCGCGCGCTGGTGACGGGCGGTTCGCGGGGCATCGGCGCCGCCATCGCTCTGGCGCTCGCCGACAAGGGCGCGGATGTGGCGATCTCCTACGAGCGGTCGGCCGAGCGCGCCGCCGAGGTGGTCCGGGCGATCGAGGCGAAGGGCCGGCGCGCGGTCGCCATCCAGGCCGACAGTGCCGATCCGGCGGCCATGGCGGCCCTGGTCGGCCGGACGGTGGAGGCGCTCGGCGGCCTCGACATCCTGGTCAACAACGCCGGCATTGCCCGCCAAGGCATGGTCGCCGAGATGAGCCTCGCCGACATCGACGCGCTTCTGAACGTCAACGTGCGCGCGGCGGTGCTGGTGGCGCAGGCGGCCATCCCGCATCTCAAGGACGGGGGGCGCATCGTCTTCATCGGGTCGTGCCTCGCCGACCGCATCACCGCCCCGGGTGTCACCGTCTATTCGATGACCAAGTCGGCGCAGATCGCCCTGACGCACGGCCTCGCCCGCGAACTCGGCCCGCGCGACATCACGGTGAATCTGGTCCAGCCGGGGGCGACCGACACCGACATGAATCCGGCGAACGGCGATCATGCCGAAATCCTGCGTTCGCAGACGCCGCTCGGCCGCTATGGCAAGCCGGAGGATGTGGCGGCGGCCGTCGCCTTCCTGGCCAGCCCGGCGGCCCGCCAGATCTCCGGGGCCACCCTGACGGTGGACGGCGGCCTGAACGCCTGAAGCCCGAACACCTGAAGCCCGAACGCCTGAAGCCCGAACGCCTGAAGCCCGAACGCCTGAAGCCCGAACGCCTGACTCCGGAACCGGTCCGGGGAAGCCTTTGTTCGAAAAGGCTCCCCGGACGGCTGCGGCCAAGGATTAACGATCCGTTAACGACGAATATGGGGCGACCCGAGGAGCGTCAACACCACCAGCAACGGCAGCAACGGAGACGCCACAGATGCGGCACACAGCGATGAGAACGGCCGAGCCCCCCGCCACCCGGCCGTCGCGGGGTGCCGCCCGATGAGCCGTTCCGCGACGCTCGACGGGTTGCGGGGTTATTTCCTCGTCTTCATGATGGTGAACCACGTGGTGCTGGCCGGCGGCGTGCTGCTCGCCAAGGTCAACCACGCCGAACTCGGCTATGTGCAGGACGCCCAGGGCTTCGTGCTGCTGTCGGGCATCGTCGCCGGGATGTACTACACCCGCGTCTGGACCCAGCGTTCGCCCGAGGCGGCGCGGCGGCGCCTGTTCGCCCGCGCCCGCGAGCTGTATGTCTCGACCATGCTGGTGATCGCGCTGGTCACCGCCATGGTGGTGCTGGTCCCCGGCGCGCGGGAGCCGCTGGGCGGCTTCCTCGGGCATCTGGCCGGACTGGAACCCGGCACCCTGCTGGCGAGCGCGCTCCTCCTGCATTCGCCGACCTTCACGGATCTGCTGATCCAGTACATCCTCTATCTCGCGGCGACGCCGCTGCTGCTCCGCCTGATCCTCGACGGCCACGCCCGCAAGGTCGCGCTGGGCAGCGCCGCGCTGTGGGCCGCCGTGCAGATGGGCCTGCATGTGCCGGTGCTGAGCGCGCTCGACGCCGGGCTGGGGCGGCTCAGCGACGGTCTGGCGGTGCGCGGGCCGTTCAACCCGCTCGCCTGGCAGGTGCTCTACGTTGCGGGTCTGCTGATCGGCAGCGCCGTGCAGCGGGGCCGCTTCGACACCGACCGCTGGTTCCCGGTCGAGCGGCCGCCCTGGCTGGTTCCGGCGCTGGTCACCGTGGTGGTCTGCGCGGTCTGGCACCTGTCCTTCGTCCATGAGCTGGTCAGCCCGATCGTCGGCGAGCGTTTCCTGCGCTACGTCGACCGCACCGAGTTCAGCCTCGTCTACCTCGCGAACTTCGCGGCGCTGGCCTATGCCGTGTCCTGGCTGCTCATCGCCGGGCCGCGGTCGTCCCACCCGGTCGCCGCCGGCACCGCCCGGCTGCTCACCGCGCTGTTCAATCTGCCCTTCCTCCGGCTGCTGGGGCGGCACTCGCTGCAGGTCTATCTGTTCCACGTCCTGGTCGCCTACGCGATCCTGCTGATCGACCTGTTCGGCGGCCCCTTCAACCAGCTCACCAAGGCGGTCCTGCTGCTCGCCAGCGTCGCCAGCCTCGCCATCCCGGCCCTGTGGCGGGAGCGGAGCCGCGCCAGGCCGGCGGAGCGGGGCGCCGTCCGGATGGGCTCATCCCGGGGCTGAACGCGCCAGGGCCTGGAGGGATGGGGGCCTTGACGGACGGAATTCCTCTTGTCCTGGACAAGCCCGCCCCGCTGGGTCAAAGAGAAAGCATCAAAAGTGGTGGGACCGCTGGATTGGCCATCGCCCGGCCGATCCCCGCCCGCCCTTTCGCTGCTGAGGACGATCGACCCGCGTGACGAGACGCGCCCATCATCGGCGGTTGAGGACTTTGGCCGCCGCCCTGCTGGCGGTGACGCTGGCGCCCGCGCTGGCCCCGGCGCCGGCCAAGGCCGACCCCCGCTTCGTGCCCGGCCCCTGCTGGTTCTCCGTGCCGGAGGGCGAGGCCGCGCTGTGCGGGACCGTCGGCGTGCCCGACCGGCGCGACCGGCCGGCGGCGCAGGCCTTCCGTCTGCCGGTCGTCGTCCTGCTCTCCACCGCCAAGCAGCCGTCCCCCGACCCCGTCCTGTTCCTGGAGGGCGGCCCCGGCGCCTCCCCCTTCGGCAGCGGCGAGGCGGTGGAGGAGCGGATGGAGGTGTGGTGGTCGCTGACCGTCGGGTTCCGCCGGTCGCGCCACGTCGTGCTGTTCGACCCGCGCGGCGCCGGGCGGGCCGAGCCGGACACCGACTGCCCGGAGCTGGACGTGCTGGGCGCCTCGCCCCGCCTGCGCCCGGTGTCGCGGGACCGCCGCGCCGCGCTGGAGCGGACGGCCATCGCCGCCTGCCGCGACCGCTTCACCGCCAACGGGCTGGACGGCGCCATGTTCACCACCCCCATCGCCGCCGACGACGCCATGGACGTCGCCGCGGCGCTGGGCGCGCCGCGGGTCAACCTGTTCGCCGTGTCCTACGGCACGCGGGTGGCGCTGGAGATCCTGCGGCGCCACGGCGGGCGGGTGCGCGCGGCGGTGCTCGATTCCATCTACCCGCCCGACGTGAACGCGACGGAGGAGGCGCCCTGGCTGGCGCACCGGGCGTTCAAGCGGCTGTTCGACGATTGCGCGGCCAGCCGCGTGTGCCGCGCCGCCTATCCGGACCTGGAGCGCCATCTGCTGGAGCTGGTGGAGCGGTTGGGCAAGGCCCCGGTGGACGTGCCGGTGGGCGATCCGGAGATTCCGCGCTGGGCGCGCTTGGACAGCGCCGCCGCCCTGTCGGCCCTGCTGGAGGCGATGGCCGAGGGCGAGAGCGTGCCCCGCCTGCCCGCCCTGATCGAACGGGCGTGGCGCGGGCGCTACGACCGCCTGTCCGACTGGGTGCCCGCCCCCTGGCTGGGCGACCCCGACTCGGCGGAGGGCATGGCCTTTTCCATCGAATGCCGGGAGACGGTGAATCCCGCCGACCCGCTGCGGCTGGCCGACGCCGCCCGCCGCTTCGCCCCCTACGGCGCGGTCACCGCCGACGATCCCGGCCGGCGCGTCTGCGCCCAATGGCCCGCCGCCGCCCAGGAGGCGTCGGAGCGGCTGCCGGTGGCCAGCGCGGTGCCGGTGCTTCTGCTGTCCGGCGCCTACGACCCGCTGACCCCGCCGGAGTGGGCGGAGCGCGCCGCGACGACCCTGCCGAAAAGCCGGCATCTGGTCTTTCGCAGCGCCGGGCATCTGGTCACCGCGTCGGACGACTGCGCCGTCGCCGTGGCCGCCCAGTTCGTGGATTCGGAAGCCCTGCCCGCCAACGCCTGCCCGGCGGCGGCCAAGCCGCCGGGGTTCCAGCCACCATGAACTCTACTTCAGCGCGTCCAGCATGAAGGCCGGCAGGGCGAAGCTGGCGACGTGGATGTCGGGCGTGTAGTAGCGGGTGGTCAGCCCCGCCGCCTCGAAGCGCGGGCGGATCGCCTCCGCCGTCTGGCGGCGCAGCGCCGTGTCGTCGGTGGCCCAGCCGAAGGCCATGAAGCCGCCGTAGTAGCTGGGCACCGGCGCCACGAAGAAGCTCGCGTCCGCGAACAGTCGGCCCAGCCGCCGGTGGCTGTCCTTCAACTCGTCCGGCTGGAGGAACGGCACGCCGTTTTGGGTGACCAGCACGCCGCCGGGGGTCAGCCGCGCCTTGCAGTCGGCGTAGAACGCCTCGGTGAAGAGGACGGCGCCCGGCCCGTGGGGGTCGGTGGAATCGACGATGATGACGTCGAACCGCTCCGTGGTCTCCTTGACGAAGGCGCAGCCGTCGGCGATCACCAAATCCGTGCGCGGGTCGTCGAAGGCGCCGGCGCTGATCGACGGCAGATGGGCGATGGACAGGTCGACCACCGAGCGGTCGATCTCCACCATCGTCACCCGCTCCACCGCCTTGTGCTCCAGGCAGCGGCGCAGCATGCCGCCGTCGCCGCCGCCGACGATCAGGACGCGGCGGACGCGCCCATGCGCCAGGATCGGCACATGGGTCAGCATCTCGTGATAGACGAACTCGTCGCCTTCGGTGGTCTGGACGACGCCGTCGAGCGCCATCACGCGGCCCAGCACCGGGTTCTCGAAGATCACCAGGTCCTGGAGGCCGGTGCGGTCGCGGTGCAGGACGCGGCCCATGCGCAGGCGTTGGGCCACGTCCCTATGCAACGTCTCGTTGTACCAGCCGGAGCCGGAGTCGCTCATGACCCGGTTTCGCCGCGCAGCAGCTCGTCGCACTTCACGCCGGTGGGCTTGAAGGCGCGTTCCAGCACCGGGATGGCCTTCATGGGCTGCGCGTCGCCGCACATGAAGATGTCCAGCGCGGCGTAGCCGCGTTCCGGCCAGGTGTGGATGCTGATGTGCGACTCGGCGAGCACCGCCACGCCGGAGATGCCGCCGTTCGGCGTGAAATGATGCAGGTGGATGTGCAGGAGCGTCGCCCCCGCCACCTCCACGGACTCGATCAGCGTGGAACGGACATGGTCCAGCTCGTCCAGG
This sequence comes from Azospirillum brasilense, assembly GCF_001315015.1. Classification (NCBI taxonomy): domain Bacteria; kingdom Pseudomonadati; phylum Pseudomonadota; class Alphaproteobacteria; order Rhodospirillales; family Azospirillaceae; genus Azospirillum; species Azospirillum brasilense. The sequence continues at coordinate 35,651 of NZ_CP012914.1, forward strand.
CGTTCGGCACCCCACAGATCGACGATCAGGTGGGTGCCGGCGCAGACCTTGCCATCGCGGACGATGAAATGGTCCTTGCGGTCGTCTTGAGATTCCCTCCAGGGACCAGAAGTCACGTTGGTCCGGTTGGAGATTTGACCTTCCGTTTGGGCTTTCCTTGGATCGCTTCCCAAGTCCATCCCCAATTGGAAGAGAGAAGCGGTCTTCGCCATCGTTCTCCCCCATCAGCAGATGTTCCGCGCAAATGGCGCGGAGGAGGGGGGCATATGGGACAAATTCGCATGCGAATCAACACAATTCTGTCCCCGCATCCCCTTTGTGCTTGGCGGCGGCCCTCTGGCGCGGCGCGCGGCGGCGGCGCATAATCGCCCGGCCGCCGCCGTCCGGAGCGGTCCGGAATCCTGTCTGGAGTTCATTGTCATGAACCGCAAGCCGCTGATCGGCGTTCCCGCCTGCGCCCGCATGATGGGGGAGCATCCCTTCCACGTCGTCGGCGACAAGTATGTGCGCGCGGTGTCGGACGGGGCCGGCGGCATGCCGCTGCTGATCCCGGCGCTGGGGACGGCGCTGGACATGGACGAGGTGGCCGGACGGCTCGACGGACTTCTGGTCACCGGAAGCCCGTCGAACGTCGAGCCGCACCGCTACGGCGGGTCGCCCAGCGAGCCGGGCACCCTGCACGACCCGGAGCGCGACGACACCACCCTGCCGCTGATCCGCGCCGCGCTGGAGATGGGCGTGCCGCTGCTGGGCATCTGCCGCGGCTTTCAGGAGTTGAACGTGGCGCTGGGCGGCACGCTGCACCAGCGGGTGCACGAGGTGCCGGGATACGCCAACCACCGCGAGGACAAGGAGGCGCCGCTGGCCGTGCAGTACGGGCCGTCGCACAGCGTGCGGCTGACCCCCGGCGGCGTGTTGGAAAGGCTGGCCGGCGGTGCCGCGGCGGTGACCGTCAATTCCCTGCACGGGCAGGGCATCGACCGGCTGGCCGACGGGCTGATCGTGGAGGCGATGGCCGAGGACGGGCTGGTCGAAGCGGTGCGGGTGGCGGGGGCGCCGGCCTTCGCGCTGGCCGTGCAGTGGCACCCGGAATGGCGGTTCTGGGAGAACCCACTGTCGGCGGCGATCCTGCGCGCCTTCGGAAGCGCCGCCGCCGACCGGGCGCGGCGGCGCCTTTCCTGAAAATACGGTTTCAGGACAATAGAATAGGTCAACAATCGGTGAATGCCGCGTGCCCAGGAATTGGGCACGCCGCCCTTACCCCAACAGCGTCAGCCGGCCCGCGAGATGCGGCGCAGGAAGTCGATGAGCTGCGCCTGCTCCTCGGCCGAGAGATCCTTCACCATGGCCTTGTCATGGGCCTGGATGCGCGGAATCAGCTCGTCCAGCAGTTTCTCCCCTTCCGGGGACAGGCGGAGCGCGTAGGAGCGGCGGTCGTTGGGCGAGGGCGCCCGGATGACCAGACCGCGCGACTCGAGCCGGTCGATGACCGCGACCATGGTCGAACGGTCGATGCCCACCGCCGAGCCCAGGTCGGACTGCGACAAGCCCTCGTTCTCCTTGATCATGATCAGGACGCCGAACTGTCCCGGCGTCATGTCGTGGGGCGACACGGCGTTCTGGAAGCTCTGGAACACGGCCACCTGCGCCTTGCGCAGATTGTAGCCAACGAGCTCGGGCAGAGGGCCGAGGGCCATCTTTCCGGACTTGCTCGGACGCTGGCGGGTGCGCCGGTCCGAGGGGGTGGGGCGGTCGATGTCGGTCAACGTGAAAGCCGTCGTTTATTGACTAGTCTATTGGTCGTGTAAAATGCAGGCAGGTGCCGATTTTGTCAGCAAGAACCACACAATCCGCCTCGCATGCATAGCACCCATTCCCGTTACGCATTGGTTCCGCCCGGAAGCGGCTCCACCTCTAGCCCTAAGAAGTGATCGCGCTCCTGACCCCGGCCCCCCCGGAAACAGGCATGCCGGCGCGGTTGCCCGCCAACGGTTCATTCCCCTGCCGCAGACGGGTTCCGAAAACGGAGCTTCCGACGCCCGGTCCCCCCCAGACCGGGCGTCTTCGCGCCAAAGCCCCGGCCCAACGGCTGGGGCTTTTTTCTGCTGCTCTTTCCGGTAGGGTGGTTGCCCGAACCGCACCCCTCCGAAAGAAAGGCGCGCCATGGCCTACGCCATTCCCCTGTGGCCCCAGCCCACCGTTCCGGTCGCCGGCGGCGATCCGTTCCCGGTCCGCCGCATCTACTGCGTCGGCCGCAACTACGCCGCCCACGCGCGCGAGATGGGCGCCGATCCGGACCGCGAGCCGCCGTTCTTCTTCATGAAGCCCGCCGACGCCATCGTCGCCGACGGCACCGCCATCCCCTACCCGCCCCGGACCGCCAACCTGCACCACGAGATCGAGCTGGTCGTGGCCATCGGCACGGGCGGGCGTGACATCCCGGTGGAGCGCGCGCTGGACCATGTCTACGGCTATGGCGTGGGTCTGGACATGACCCGCCGCGACCTGCAGAACGCGGCGAAGAAGGAAGGCAAGCCCTGGGACATGGGCAAGGGCTTCGACCAGTCCGCCCCCTGCGGCACGCTGCGCCGCGCCGCCGACATCGGCCATCCCGACAAGGGGGCGGTGACTCTGTCGGTCAACGGCGCGCTGCGCCAGAAGGGCGATCTGGCGGACCTGATCTGGACCGTTTCCGAAACGATCTCTTACCTGTCGGGTCTGGTCGAGCTTCAGCCGGGCGACCTGATCTACACCGGCACGCCGGAGGGCGTCGGCCCGGTGGTCGCCGGCGACCGGCTGGAGGGCGCGGTCGAGGGCGTCGGCTCCATCGCCGTCACCATCGCCTGACATCGGGATTACGGATAACCGGACGATGCGCATCGCCACCTGGAACATCAACTCCGTCCGCATGCGGATGGACCTGCTGCTGCGCCTCATCGACGAGACCCAGCCGGACGTCATCTGCCTGCAGGAGACCAAGGTCGTCGACACCGACTTCCCGATGGCCCCGCTGGCCGAGAAGGGCTACGTCCACGCCCACATCCACGGAATGAAGAGCTACAACGGCGTCGCCATCCTGTCGAAGCTGCCCTTCGCGTCGCGCGACGTGCAGCACTGGTGCGGCAAGCAGGACTGCCGCCACGTCTTCGCCGAACTGCCCGGCGGGATCGAGCTGCACAGCGTCTACATCCCGGCGGGCGGGGACATTCCGGACCCGGAACAGAATGACAAGTTCGCCCACAAGCTTCAGTTCGTGGACGAAATGACCGAGTGGTGGACGACCCGACGCAGCCCGGACCGCCGCATGGTCATGGTCGGCGACCTGAACATCGCGCCGCTGGAAAACGACGTCTGGAGCCACAAGGAGCTTCTGAAGATCGTTTCCCACACCCCGGTGGAGGTGGCGAAGCTGACGGCGATGCAGGCGTCCATCGGCTGGGTCGACGCGCTGCGCCATTTCGTTCCGCCCACGGAAAAGCTCTACACCTGGTGGAGCTACCGGGCGAAGGACTGGGCGGCCTCCGACCGCGGCCGACGGCTGGACCACATCTGGGTCACCCCGCCGTTGAAGGATGCGCTGACCGGCCACCGCGTCCTGCGCGAGGCCCGCGGCTGGGAGCCGAAGCCGTCCGACCATGTTCCGGTGATGGTCGATCTCGCCGTGTGATTTAGACGTGTGATCGGCTAACTCTCCGCGACCAGCGGCACATTCATCGCCACGACCGACGGCGTCCCGTCCGCCGCCACCCGGAAACGGTGGGCGCAGCCGTCGGTCAGGCGGTGGGCGGGCTTGTCCACCATGTCCCAGCCGGTGGCCAGCGCGTAGAGCGCCCGCATCACCCCGTTGTGGGCCACCGCCCCGGTCGGCTCGCTCCGTGCGCCCACCTCGGCCAGCCAGGGGATCAGCCGCGTCTGCACGTCGCGCGGGCTCTCTCCGCCGGGCGCCCGAAAGTCGAGGCCCATCCGCTCGCGATCCGCGGTCAGGGCGCCGCTCGACCGCAGTTCCTCCAGCAGGCGGCCTTCCCATTCCCCCCAGCCCATTTCGACCAGACGCGGTTCCGGCGCCGGGTCGAGGCCGAGCAGCCGGGCCGTCTCCCAGGCCCGCCGCTTCGGGCTGGCGACCCAACGGTAGCCCAGCACGTCCGGCGGCAGCCTCCAGGTCGCGACTCGGGCGCGACCCTCGTCGGACAGCGGCTCGTCGATGCCGCCCTGGAGACGGTGCGCGGCGTTCCAGGCGGTCGGCCCGTGGCGCAGGATGATGAGGTCGGTCATGGGTTCCCTTTCCGCGCGGCACGCCGGACAGCGACGTCCAGAACCTCCACCGCGTTGGTCAGATCGTGCTCCGCGGCGGCGATGCGGCGCGCCGCCTCGCCGAAGCGGCGACGTTTCCCAGGGTCGCCGAGCAGCGCCCGGACGGCGGCGGCGAAGGCCTCCACGTCGCCCACCGGCGGCAACAGCCCGGTCATCCCGTCGCGCACCACGTCCGGCACACCCCCGGTCCGCCCCGCCACAACCGGCAGCCCGGCGGCTTGGGCCTCCAGCAGGGCCATGCCGTAAGCCTCGTTCACCGCCGGCCAGACCATCAGGTCGGCCGCGGCGTAGAGCGCGGTGAGATCGGAAGAGCTTTGCTGGCCAAGGATCAAGACTCCCTCCCCTGCGAAGCGGGGGAGGGCTGGGGTGGGGGCAAGTGCGCCTCCCCCGAACATTGCTTCGATCCGCGAGCGAGCGGGGCCATCGCCGGCGATCAGCAGATGCGAACCGCTCGCCCCCACCCCGACCCTCCCCCGCTTCGCAGGGGAGGGAGAGAGGGCTTCCGCCAAAATCTCGTAGGAACGCTCCTTGTCGCCGCCGCGCATCATGCCGACGGCCAGCAGCCACGGAACGTCCGGGTTCAGGCCGTAACGCTCGGCCAGCGCCGCCCGGTGCCGGTCGCGCTCCGCGGCGGCGGCCGCGAAGGGGCGGGTGTCGAGGAAGGGGCGCAGCCGCACCAGCCGGTCCGGCGATTGGAGCAGCGGCAGAACCCCGTCGGCGTCGTGGCCGGCGAGGTTGACGACGGCGGCGGCCTGCCGGATCGCCGCCTCCGCGGCGCGGTGGCCGGCGGCGAAGGGACCGGCGGCCCGCTTGGCCGCGAAGGACGCCTCCGCCACCACATAGGGAATGCCGAAACGGCGGCTGACCGCCGGACCGATCCAGTCCGGTGCCTTGTGGTACAGGTGGTAGGTGAACCAAAGGTCCGGCGGGTCGTCCCGCCAGCGCGCCGTCAGGCGGTCGGCGCAGCGTTCCCCCAGCGCCGCCAGACGCTCCGCCCGTCCCGGACGGCACCCGTCGTCCCAGCTCCGCAGGGTGCTGGCCAGGGTCACCGCGTGCCCGGCCCTCTCCAGCGCGGCCATCAGCAGCCGGGCCATCCGCCGGTCGCCCGAGGGCACCGGGTGAGTCGGGGATTTCAGCGGGGCGTAGAAGGCGATGCGCATCGCGGCCCCGGTGTCATGGTGGAAAGAACGCTCAGAACGGGGTCGGTTCCCGCGCGCAGACGACCCGGTTCCGTCCGGCGGCCTTGGCACGGTACAGCGCCTCGTCCGCGCTGGACAGCATGGCGTCCACGTCGCGCGTCCCGGCCGCGCAGCAGGCCACGCCGATCGACACGGTGAAGCGCACCGTCTCGTCCCCTGCTGGAACGGCGAGTTCCGCCGTGCGGCGACGGATGCGCTCCGCCACCATGCGGGCCCCGGCGATGTCGGTCTCCGGCAGCAGAATGGCGAATTCCTCGCCGCCGGTGCGGCCCAACAGGTCGTTCTCCCGCAGCAGGGCGCGGCAGGCGGCGGTGAAGGTCCGCAACGCCTCGTCCCCCACCGCGTGGCCATGGGTGTCGTTGATGCTCTTGAAATGGTCGAGGTCGAGCATCAACAGCGTGACTGGCCGGCCATGGCGGCGGGCGCGGGCCAGCTCCTGCTCCGCCGCTTCGACGAAGTGGCGGCGGTTGGACACGCCGGTCAGCGAGTCGGTGATCGAGAGCCGGCGCAGCCGCTCCTCCGACTCCTTCAGCGCCGTCACGTCGTTGATCAGGACATAGATGACCGGCAACCCGTCCCAAGGCAGAGGCGACATGCTGACCTGGACGCAGGTGCGCTGACCGTCGGCGGACACCGTCACCCCGTCCTGGCACCGCACCAGTTCCCGCTCGCGCAGGCAGCGCAGGAAGGCGTCCCGCTGGTCGTCGATGCCCGACTCCTCGATGAAGTCCAGGAAATGACGCCCAACCAGGGCGTCGCCGTTCTGGCCCAGGATGCGCGCCGCCTCCTGGTTGGCGAAGACGATGCCCATTTCCTGATGGATCAACAGCCCGGCGGGAAGCAGGTCGAGCATGTCGCCCAGCTTGCTGCGCGTCAGCGACAGCTCGTGGCTGGTCGCCACGGCATCGCTGTCGTCGTCGAAGTCGATAAAGGAAAGGATTTCCGGTTCGGGACAGGCGGACAGAGTCGACATGACGTCGCAAAGGTGGAGCAAAGCCGCACTCTATCCCGTCATCAGCCGCCGTGCAATGCACAGCACCCCCCAAACGGCATAAAGGACGACTGTCTGTTTGAGGTTGTGAAACGATCGTGCAGCCGGTCGATGCCCGAGTCGCTCCCGAAGTCGCGCCGCACCCGCGCGGCGCCCGCCGCCCCCAACGCTGCGCGGCGGGCCGGGTCACGGAGCAGCGACTCGAGCGCGCGGGCCAGCGCGGCAGGGTCCTCAGGGTCCACCAGCGTGCCGGTGACCCCATCCTCGATCAGCTCCGCCACCGCGGCGGCGCGGGTGGACAGGCAGGCCAGCCCCTGGCTCTGCGCTTCCATCAGCACGTTGGGCAGCCCGTCGCGGTCGCCGTCGCGCGCGGTGCGGCAGGGCAGGACGAACAGGTCGGCGCGGCGGTACTGGGCGATCACCGCGTCCTGGGCCTTCGCCCCCTGCCAGTCGATCCGTCCCTCCAGACCCAGCATCGCAGCCTGCGCCTTCAACGCGGACAGCCGGTCGCCACCGCCGATGTGGGTCCAGCGCCAGTGCAGCCCGGCGGGCAGGCGGGCCAGCGCGTCGAGCAGCAGGTCGAAGCCCTTCTTTTCCACCGCCCGCCCGACCGACAGCAGCCGCACCGGGTCGGCGGGATCGCCGCCGTCCCGCGCTGGACGCGCGTCCGGCGGGGTGGGGAAACGGCTGAAGTCCAGGCCGTGGTAGAGCAGGTCCACCCGCTCCGGCTGCGGCGCCAGTCCGCGCAGGCGGGCGAGGCCGAGCGCGGTGCAGGTGACGCCCCAGCGCGCCTCGGCCAGCTTGTCCCGCAGGTCCCAGTCCGGTGAGGTCCAGATGTCCTTGGCGTGGGCGGAGAAGCTCCAGGGCAGGCCGGTCAGCAGCGCGGCGTAGCGCGCGACGCTGGCCGGGGTGTGCAGGAAATGGGTGTGCAGCCAGGTGACGTCCGCCGGCAATTCCGCCGCCAGCACGCAGGCTTGGCCGAAGCGCCGCGCGCGGTTTCGGCTGGGGTCGCGCCGCAGGTCGGCCAGCCAAGCGGCCCGCGCCGCCGGCCAGCCGGGACGCCGCCGCGCCGCGGCCAGCGCGCGCAGCACGCGGCCGGGCGCGTCGTGCAGATATTCGGGCAGATAGGCCACCGGGGCGGTGACGCGGCGGTTCAGCTCGTGCACCGCCTTGTCGGTCGGTTGACGCAGGCTGACGATCAGTTGACGCAACCCCCGCCGTTCCAGCCCCAAAATCTCCTGCGCGATGAAGGTCTCCGACAGGCGGGGCCAGCCCTTCACGATGACGGCAACGGTCACGCGGCGTCCCCGGCGGCCAGCTGGCGCTCCGAAGCGCTGGGTCCGGAGGACGGTTCCGGCAAATAGCGGGCCGACAGGCGGTTGACGCTCTCCAGCCCGCCGAGCAGCCCCGGCACCACCACCGAGGAGGGCGGCGCCTGCCAGGGCAGCCGGCGCAGCGCCGCCGCCATCGCCGCGGCGTCGCGCACCCCGTCGTCCATCAGGACGGAGACCAGGCCCAGCTCCTGCGCGCGGGCGGCGCGGATGGTCTGCTCGCGCCGCGGCACCTCGCGCGGGACGATCAGCGCCTTCTTGTCGAAGGACAGGATCTCGCAGAAGGTGTTGTAGCCGCCCATGGCGACCACCCCGACCGCGCCCTGCATCAGCCGCTCGATCCGCGCCTCGAAGGCGGTGGCCTCGACGTTGGGCAGGGCTTCCGCCCGGGCCAGGAACTCGGCCTGGAGGTCCGGCTGCATGAAGGGACCGAACACCAGCACGGCGCGGTAGGGGATGCCGGGATCGCTCTCGTAGGCGCGCAGCACCCAGTCGATCAGCGCCTCGCCGTCGCCGCCGCCGCCGGGGGTGACCAGGATGTAGGGCTCGTCGGGCAGGCCGGGACCGTGCGGGACCGCCGGGGGCACGGTGCGGTGCAGGTAGCCGGTATAGACCATCTTGTCGCGCACCGACTGCGGGACCTCGATCCCCTCCAACGGGTCGCAGATCTGCGGCAGGCCGTAGGCCCAGATCTCGTCGTACAGGGTTTCCAGCGCCGGCAGGACCTTCTTGCGCTCCCACTCCGGGGCGAGCAGGGCCGGCTCGTCCATCACATCGCGCAGCCCCAGCACCAGCGGCACGCCGCGGCCCTTCAGAAGCTCCAGCGTTTCCCGCACCTCGCCGCGCAGGCCGAGCGGTTCCTTGTCCACGATGAACAGGTCGGGCTGGTAGATCTCCGCCGTGTGGCGGATCAGCGAGGCCCGCATGGACAGGATCTCGTCGACGTCCAGATGCAGGTTCAGCGCCGTGTATTCCCCGTTGCGCAGCTTGATGACGCCCGGGATGCGCACGAAGTCCACCCGCGTGCGGAAGTCGAAGCTGCCGACGATCGGCGAACCGGACAGGATCAGCACGGACAGGTTGCTGTAGCGTTCCACCAGCGCATGGGCGATGGCCCGGCAGCGGCGCAAATGGCCGAGGCCGAACGTGTCATGGCTGTAGATGAGCACGCGGCCCGAGGTCGGACGTTCGCTCATGGAGTTCCTACCTCTCCCGATTGGCCTCTTGTGTCCGGCCGCGGCTTGGCCGATGAACGGGTGTGCGTCATGCCGCCGTCACGCTGGCGGCAGACCGCGTGCAGGCGAACCATAGTCCCGGCGGCCAGACGGCAGAGGGGGTAAGGTTTCTGCCTGCTCCCGGCACCGGCGTCCCCTTGCGTAGAATGGCGCTATGGAATCCAGCATTTTCCGATTCATCCTTCGGCACAGCGTCCGTCAGCAGATCGTGCTGACCCTGATGACCCTGGCGTCCTTTCCGTTCCTCTACGCCTCGCTCGACCTTCCGAAACGGATCGTCAACGAGGCGATCGCCGGGAAGAAGCTGCCTGAATCCTTCCTCGGCTTCCATCTCGATCAGGTGACCTACCTGTTCGTCCTATGCGGACTGTTCCTGACTTTGGTGCTGGTCAACGGCGCGTTCAAGTACGTCATCAACACCTACAAGGGCCGGCTGGGCGAGCGGATGCTGCGCCGGCTGCGGTACGAGCTGTACGTGCGCGTCCTGCGCTTCCCCCTGCCCCGCTTCCGCAAGATGTCGCCCGGGGAGATCATCCCCATGATCACGGCGGAGGTGGAACCGCTGGGCGGCTTCATCGGCGACGCCATCGCGATCCCGGTGTTCCAGGGCGGCACCCTGCTGGTCTACATCGCCTTCATCTTCGTCCAGGACCCGGTTCTGGGGGCAGCGGCGGTGTCGCTGTACCCGTTCCAAGGCTGGCTCATCCCACGGCTTCAACGCAAGGTCAATCAGCTTGGCAAACAGCGCGTACGTGCCATGCGCCAGATCGCCGACCGCATCGGCGAGACGGTGTCCGGCATCCAGGAGGTGCACACGCACAACACGGCGTCCTGGCATCTCGCCGATCTCAGTCATCGCCTGGGCGACGTGTACCGCATCCGTTTCGAGATTTACCAAAGGAAGTTTTTTGTCAAATTTCTGAACAACTTCATAAACCAGCTGACCCCGTTCTTCTTCTACTCGATCGGCGGCTATCTGGTGATCCACGGCCAATTGTCCTTCGGCGCGCTGGTCGCGGTCCTGGCGGCCTACAAGGACTTGGCCGCCCCTTGGAAGGAGCTTCTGGACTGGTACCAGCAGAAGGAGGACAACCGGATCAAGTACGAGCAGGTGGTGGAGCAGTTCCATGTCCCCGACCTGCTGGCCGAACGCCTGCTGCGCGAGGAGGAGGACGTCCCGTTCAAGGGCAGCCTGTCCTTCCGCAACGTCGCGTTCGGGGAGGACGGCGGGTCGCCCATCCTGGAGGGGGTGAGCTGCGACATCCCGTTGGACGGCCACACCGCGCTGATCGGCGTCGGCTCCGGGCGGGACGAGTTGGCGCAGCTTGCCGCCCGCGTGCTGCTGCCCTCGTCGGGCCAGATCCGGCTGGGCGAGCGCGACTATGCGGAGCTGCCGGAGAGCGTCACCGGGCGGCGCGCCGCCTATGTCGGGGCCACCCCCTACCTGTTCTCGGCCTCGCTCTACGACAATCTCGTCTATGGGCTGCGTCATCGGCCGCTGCGCGAGAACGGTGACAGTAAGGAAGCGGCGGAGCGGCGCAAAAGCCGGATGACCGAGTCGGTGCTGTCCGGCAACGCCACCGACGACGTGGACGCCGACTGGATCGACTACGCCGCCGCCGGCTGCGATGGGCCGGAGGACCTGAAGGCCCGCATTCTGCGCGTGGTGACGATGGTCTCGCTTCAGGACGATGTGTACGGCATGGGTCTCAACCGCACCGTCGACCCGGAGCGGCGCCCCGACGTGGCCGCACGCGTTCTGGAGGCGCGCGACGCCATGCGCGCCACGATGCTGAACAACCCGGAGCTGGGGCGGCTGGTGGAGCGCTTCGACCCCGACCGCTACACCGTGAACGCCACGCTGGCGGAGAATCTGCTGTTCGGCACGCCGGTCGGCCCGATCTTCCAGACCGACGCGCTGGCCTCCAATCCCTATATGTTGCATGTGCTCGACAAGGTGGGGCTGACCGACACCATCCTGGAAACCGGCCACAAGGTGGCGGAGACCATGGTCGAGCTGTTTGCCGGCCTGCCGCCCGGCCACGAGTTCTTCGAGCGCTTCTCCTTCATCGGGTTCGCCGAGCTGCCGGAGTATCAGGCCATCCTGGCGCGCACCGCGAAGGAGGGGCTGGGCGCGCTGCGGCCCGAGGAGCGGACGCGGCTGATGACCCTGCCCTTCAAGCTGATCGGCGCCCGCCACCGTTTGGGCCTGATGACCCCGGACCTGGAGAAGAAGCTCCTGCAGGCGCGGCACCTCTTCGCCAGCGACTTGCCGGCGGACCTGAAGCACGCCGTCGCCTTCTTCGATCCGGAGGCCTACAACGCCGCGGCCAGCATCCAGGACAACATCCTGTTCGGCAAGATGGTCTATGGGCAGGCGCAGGTGCAATCCAAGGTGGGCCGCATCGTGGCGGAGCTGGTGGACCAGCTTCACCTGCGCGACACCATCGTCGAGGTCGGGCTGGACCATCCCGTGGGAGTCGCCGGATCGCGCCTGTCCGCCGCGCAGCGCCAGAAGGCGGCGCTGGCCCGCGCCCTGCTGAAGCGGCCGGACCTGCTGGTGCTGAGCGAGGCGACCAGCGGCCTGGACACCAGCAGCCAGACCAAGGTGCATTCCGCCATCATGGGGGAACGCAAAGGATGTGGTCTTGTGTGGGTTCTGCACCGCGCCGGCTTGGCACGGGCGTTCGAGCGAGTCATTGTGATGAAGGACGGGCGAATCGCCGAACATGGGCGCTTCGACGAGTTGAACAGGCCCGGCACGTTGTTGCATGAATTGGTGTCCGCCGAATAAAGCCGGCGGCGTTGAGGAGGCAGACGGCATGAGCATCGCCGAGGAAGTCAATTGCCTGCGCAGGATTCCCCTGTTCGCCAACATCGACACTGCCAAGCTCAAGCTTCTCGCCTTCACCAGCGAACGGTTGAGCTTCCGGTCGGGCGACATCCTGTTCGAGCAGGACGAGATGGGCACCTGCGCTTACATTCTGCTGCGCGGGGAGGCCGAGGTGATCGTGACCGGCCCCGGCGGGCCGCTGGCCGTCGCGACGCTGGGGTCCAACGAGATCGTCGGCGAGATCGCCATCCTGTGCGACGTGCCGCGCACCGCCACCGTCCGCGCCAGCACCGACCTGGAGGCGCTGTGCGTGCCGAAGGACCATTTCCTTCAGATGATCGCCGATTTCCCGCAGATGGGGCTGGAGATCATGCGCTCGCTGGCCCACCGGCTTGAATTGACGACCATGCGCTTGCGCGAGGTCCTGGCCGCCCAGGCGACCTGACGACTCATGCGTGTTCTCTTCCATGTCCAGCATCTGCTGGGCATCGGCCACGACCGGCGCGCCGCGCTGATCACCCGCGGGCTGGCCGAGGCCGGCGTCGCCGTCACGGTGCTGCGCGGCGGGCATCCGGTGCCGGGGATCGATTACGGCCCGGCGGCGGACATCGTCCAGCTCCCCCCCGCCCGCGCCGCCGACGGCAGCTTCAAGACCCTGCTCGACGAGCACGACCGGCCCATCGACGACGCGTGGCGCGCCAGGCGCCGCGCCACGGTTCTGGAGGTTCAAGAGCGGGTGCGGCCCGACGCGCTTCTGGTCGAATCCTTCCCCTTCGGGCGCCGCGCCTTCCGGTTCGAGCTTCTGCCCCTGCTGGAGGCCGCCAAGGCCGCCGGGGCGGTCACCGCCTGCTCAGTGCGCGACATCCTGGTGACCAAGGCCAAGCCGGAGCGGCTGGAGGAAACCGTTTCGACGGTGGAACGGCTGTTCGATCATGTGCTGGTCCATGGCGACCCGGACCTGATCCCCTTCGCGGCGACCTTCCCTGCCGCCGCGCGGATCGCCGAGCGCATCCGCTACACCGGATATGTCGCGGCTCCGCAAGGCGGCGAGGGGAAGGGCGCCGACGGCACCGGCGAGGTGATCGTGTCGGTGGGCGGCGGAGCGGTCGGCCTGCCGCTGCTGCGGGCCGCGCTGGCGGTGCGTGCGTCAACTCCCGCCGGACTTGACGCACCGTGGCGCCTGCTGGCCGGGCCGGACGTGCCGGAGGCGGATGTCCGCGCCCTCGCCGCCGCGGCCCCGCCGGGAACCATCGTGGAGCGGGCGCGGCCCGACTTCCCCGCCCTGCTCCGCCGCTGCCGCCTGTCGATCAGCCAGGCCGGCTACAACACCGTGCTCGACGTGCTCCAGGCCGGCTGCCGGGCGGTGGTCGTCCCCTTCGCCGCGGGCAGCGAGACCGAGCAGGCCACCCGCGCCCATCTGCTGGAGGAGCGGGGCCGGCTGGCCGTGGTCGACGAGGCCACCCTGACCCCGGACACCTTGGCCGCGGGCGTTGCCAAGGCGCTCGCCCTGCCCCCGCCGCCGGCCATCCCGCTGCGCTTGGACGGTGCCGCCGCCACCGCCCGTCTGCTGCTGGACGCGGTGGCCTACCGCCAAGGCAACAGCCGCTAAACCAATCAAGACGCTTGGATTTTCCCGGTGCGGGGGCCATGCTGATGACGGCCATCGCGCACGCTTTCTTAACCCTCTCCCCCCTGGGGAGAGGGTGGCCCGGAGGGCCGGTGAGGGGGTTGTGCGTGTGCCGGACGTAACGACACGCGCAACCCCCTCACCCTAACCCTCTCCCCGGAGGGGAGAGGGAACAGAACCGACGATGACCGTGACCGCCACCGCCCCTTCCGACAGCCCGCCGCGCGCCGGTTGGGACGCGCTGACCGCCGAGCTGGACGCCTGGGCCGCCGGCGGGCGCACCGCCACCCTCTGGTGGCGCGACGACGACGCCGTCGAGCCGACGCCGGAGCTGGACCGGATGGTCGCCCTGTCCGTCGAGACCAGTGCGCCGCTGGCCCTGGCGGTCATCCCGGCGGGCGTCACCGACGCCCTCGCCCCCGTTGTGGACGCGGCCCCCACCGTCACGGTGCTTCAGCACGGCTGGTCGCACGCCAACCACGCCGCTCCCCCCGCGAAGAAGGCGGAGCTTGGCGCGGACCGGCCCGCCGCCGCCGTGGCGGCGGAACTGGCCGAGGGGCGGAGCGTGCTGGACCGCCGGTTCGGGCCGCGCGCCCTGCCCGTTCTGGTGCCGCCCTGGAACCGCATCGCGCCCGGCCTAGCGGCGGGTCTGCCCGACTTGGGCTTCGCCGGCCTGTCGGTTTTCGGGCCGCGACGTGTGTCAACCGTCAACATGATGTGTGTCAATACACACATCGACCCGGTGGCCTGGAAAAACGACAAGCGCTTCCTGGGCGACGCGGCGTCGTTGGGCATGGCGGTCGCCCATCTGCGCGCCCGGCGGCTGGGTACGGTGGACGCGGCCGAGGCAACCGGTCTGCTGACGCATCATTTGGTGATGGACGGCGAAACCTGGGCCTTCACCGCGCGTTTCCTGACCGTGACCCGCCGCCACCCGGCGGCTCGTTGGCTGGCCGCTGATACCCTGTTCGCCACCCCGTTCGCCGCAGAAGGACATCGCTGACATATGGCCGAGCTGCCCATGGCCCGACCCTCGACCGGAGAGACGCCGACCGTCGCGGAGATGCGCTACCCCGCCGGGGCGCTCGCCGGCGACTACGCGCGGGCCGGGGCTGGGCTGGCGCTGACGGTGCTGCCGCTGGCCTTCCTGCCCGTCACCCCCTGGATCGCCGTGCCGCTGGCGGCCTGCGCGCTGCTGTTCGCCGTTTTCGCGGCGCGCACCCTGCAACGCCAGCTGACCCGCCTGACCATGGACGGCGAGGGCCTGCGGGCCGACGGGCCACTGGGCGGCGCCATCCGCTGGGACGCGCTGTCCGGGCTGAAGCTGCGCTATTACGCGACCAGGCGGGGACGCGACGACGGCTGGATGCAGGCGGCGCTGACCGGCGGCGGCACGACCCTGCGCTTCGACAGCAATCTGGAGGGCTTCGACGCGGTGATCGAACAGGCCGCCGTTGCCGCCGGGCGCAACGGCGTGACGCTGAGCGCGGTGACGGTGGACAATCTGATCGCCCTCGGCATCGAGCCGCCGGCAGATCCCAATGAAAAAGACCCCAACGAAAAGAGGCCGGCGCCATGAGCCGCACGCTGCTCCGCGTGGAGGACCTGAAGGTCGATTTCCAGGTGCCGGGCGGCGTGGTCCACGCGGTGCGCGGCGTGTCCTTCCGGGTGCGGGCCGGTTCCACCGTCGCCCTGGTCGGCGAATCCGGCTCGGGCAAGTCGGTGGCGGCGCAGTCGATCCTGCGCATCCTGCCCCGCAACGCCACCATTGCGGGCGGGAAAATCCTGTTCGACGACGGAGTCGTCAACGAAGGCGCCGGCCCCGTCGACATCGCCGGGCTGAAGGCCGACGGCACGGCGATGCGGGCGCTGCGCGGCGGCCGCATCTCGATCATCTTCCAGGAGCCGATGACCTCGCTGTCGCCCCTGCACACGGTGGGCGACCAGGTGGGCGAGGCGGTGCGGCTGCACCAGCGGGTGACCGCCCGGCAGGCCCGCGCGCAAGCCGAGGACATGCTGCGCCGGGTGCGCTTCCCCGACCCGAAGCGGGCGCTGGACACCTACCCGTTCGAACTGTCGGGCGGCCTGCGCCAGCGCGCGATGATCGCCATGGCGCTGGTCTGCCGCCCCGCCCTGCTGATCGCCGACGAGCCGACGACCGCGCTCGACGTCACCATCCAGGCGCAGATCCTGAAGCTGATCAAGGACCTCCAGGCCGATCTCGGGATGGCCGTGCTGCTCATCACCCACGACCTGGGGGTGGTCGCCAACCTCGCCGACGAGGTGGTGGTGATGCACCGCGGGCGGATCATGGAGTCCGGCACGCGCGAGGACATCTTCGCCGATCCGCGCCACCCCTACCTGAAGGCGCTGCTGCGCGCCGTTCCGCGCTTCCACATGGCGCCGGGGGAACGGCTGGTGCCGATCCGCTCCATCACGTCGCAGGGCGGCAGCCTGCTGGAGAAGGACCACCAGCCCTGGCCGCCCGGCGCCGACGCGGCGGGGCCGCTGCTGGCGGTGGAGGGGGTGCGCAAGCGCTACGGCGCGCGCAAGGCCGGCTGGTTCGGCGCCAAGGCCGGGGCGGGCACGCTGGCGGTGGACGATGTCAGCTTCACCATCGCTCGTGGCGAATGCGTCGGGCTGGTCGGCGAGTCGGGCTGCGGCAAGACCACCCTGTCGAAGATCCTGATGCGCGCCCTGACCCCGGACGCGGGCACCGTGCGCTTCAACGACCATGGCCGGATCGTCGACGTGCTGGGGCTGGAGGGTGCGGCCCTGACCGCCTTCCGCCGCAAGGTGCAGTTCGTCTTCCAGGACCCCTTCGGTTCCCTGAACCCGCGGATGACCGTCTTCGACATCATCGCCGAACCGCTGGTCATCCACGGCATCGGCGACGAGGCGGAGCGCGCCGCGCGGGTCAAGGAGCTGATGGGGCTGGTCGGGCTGGACGCGCGGCATCTGCGCCGCTACCCGCACAGTTTCTCCGGCGGCCAACGCCAGCGCATCGGCATCGCCCGTGCCCTGGCCCTGCGGCCCGAGCTTCTGCTGCTCGACGAGCCGGTGTCGGCGCTCGACGTGTCGATCCAGGCGCAGGTTCTCAATCTACTGAAGGACCTGAAGGAGCGGCTCGGCCTGACCTACCTGTTCGTCAGCCACAATCTGGCCGTGGTGGATTACATGGCCGACCGCATCCTGGTGATGTGCCGTGGGCGGATCGTCGAGTCGGCCCCGCGCGAGGCGCTGTTCCGCAACCCCGTCCACCCCTACACCCGCGCCCTCCTGGCCGCCGTGCCGGAGCCGGACCCCAGCCGCCCGCTGTCGCTGACCGACCTGGAGGAGGGCCGCGCCTCCGACCCCGCGCGCTGGCCCGCCCCTTTCACCATCGACGACGACCACCAGCCGCATCTGGTCGATCTCGGCGGCGGCCATTGCGTGCGCGCCGACGCCGCCGTCCGCGTGCGCGAGGTGGCGTGATGATGTGGACCGTTCCCGATGCGACGTTCAATACCCTCTCCCCTCTGGGGAGAGGGAAGGGTGAGGGGGTTGCGCTTTTGCCGGACGCCGCGCCACGGGCAACCCCCTCACCCCGACCCTCTCCCCAGAGGGGAGAGGGAGGATGGCGGCGACGTGCCCTTCTGGCATTGGCCTTCCTGGGTCTCAGCGCCTTCGACGCGGTCGAGACGCCGATGCTGGAGAACGCGGTCGGCGCCGGGTCGCTGCCGCCGGTGGAGAAGCGGCTGCCGCTCACCCCGCTGGTCGAGCCGATGGACCGGCCCTGGCAGTCGCCGGGCCAGCATGGCGGGGATCTGCGCCTGCTGATGGCGCGGACCAAGGACACCCGGCTGATCTACGTCTACAGCTACGCCCGGCTGGTCGGGCTGACCCCGGACCTGCGCATCGTGCCCGACATCCTGGAGCGGGTGGATGTGGAGGACGGGCGGATCTTCACCTTCACGCTGCGCCGCGGCCACCGCTGGTCGGATGGCCATCCCTTCACGGCGGAGGACTTCCGCTACTGGTGGGAGGACATGGCCAACAACGCCAAGCGCTCCCCCGGCGGGCCGCCGCCGGAGATGATGGTGGCCGGGGAGGCCCCGAAGTTCGAGGTGCTGGACGCCGCTGCCGTGCGCTACACATGGACCCGCCCCAACCCCTTCTTCCTGCCGATGCTGGCCGGGGCCAAGCCGGTGGAGATCTACGCCCCGGCCCACTACCTGCGGCGCTTCCACCCCCGCTTCACCGAGCCGCTGGAACTGAAGCAACGGGTTGAGGCGGAGCGGCAGAAAAGCTGGCAGCAGCTTCACAACCGCAAGGACAATCTGACCGAGTTCGACAACCCGGACCTGCCGACCCTGCAGCCCTGGGTGCCGACGACCGCTCCGCCTGCGGAACGTTTCATCTTCGTAAGGAACCCATATTTCCATCGGGTCGATCCGGCGGGGCGGCAGCTGCCCTACATCGACCGGCTCATCATGACGGTGGCCGACGCCAAGATCATCCCGGCCAAGACGGGGGCGGGCGAGAGCGACCTCCAGGCGCGCTACCTGCGGTTCGACAACTACACCTTCCTGAAGCAAGGAGCGAAGCGCAACGACCAACGGGTCACGCTGTGGCGCACCGGCATCGGGGCGCAGATGGCGCTGTTCCCCAACCTGAACTGCAACGACCCGGTGTGGCGCGCGCTGAACCGCGACGTGCGCTACCGCCGCGCCCTGTCGCTGGCCATCGACCGCGAGGAGATGAACCAGGTCATCTATTACGGCCTCGCCATTCCATCCAACAACACGCTGCTGGAGGTCTCGCCCCTGTGGGTGCCGGCCTACCGCGACCGCTGGGCGCAGTTCGACGTGAAGCAGGCCAACCGGCTGCTCGACGAGGTCGGCCTGACCAAGCGCGACGTCAACGGCGTCCGCCTGCTGCCCGACGGCCGCCCGCTGGAGATCGTGGTGGAGACCGCCGGAGAGAGCACGGAGGAGACCGACGCGCTGGAGCTGATCGCCGATGGCTGGCGGCGCGTCGGGGCGCGGCTCTACATCCGTTCTTCGCAGCTCGACGTGTTCCGCAACCGCATCTTCGCCGGCGACACCTGCATGTCGATTTCGCGCGGGCTGGACAACGCCATCGCCACCGCGGACATGAGCCCGGCCGAGCTGGTGCCGGTCGATCAGGCCAAGTACCAGTGGCCGAAATGGGGCCAGTTCTTCCAGACCATGGGCAAGGACGGCGAGCGCCCCGACATGCCCGAAGCGCGCGACCTGCTGGAGGCCTTCCGCGCTTGGCGCGACGCCCCGGACGAGGCGGGTCGGGCGGCGGCCTGGACGCGCATCCTCACGCTCAACACCGATCAGGTCTTCACCATCGGCACGGTGGCCGGGGTGCCGCAGCCGGTGGTGGCGCGCCGCACCCTGCGCAACGTGCCGGAGGAGGGTCTGTTCAACTACGACCCCGGCGCGCATTTCGGGCTGTACCGGCCCGACGGCTTCTGGTTCGACAGAAAGGGGTGAGGCCATGCTGGGCTACGTGATCCGCCGCATCCTCATCATGATCCCGACGCTGCTGGCGATCAGCGTCATCACCTTCGTCATCATCCAGCTTCCTCCCGGCGACTATCTGACCACGCTGGTCAACGAGATGCAGAGCCGGGGCGAGAGCATGGACCAGGGCCGGCTGGCCATGCTGCGCGAGACCTACGGGCTCGACCGGCCGATGTACGAGCAGTACGCGCTGTGGCTGGCCGGCATGCTGCGCGGCGACTTCGGCTATTCCTTCGAATACAACCTGCCGGTGGCCGACGTGGTGGGCGACCGGCTGTCGCTGACCGCCATCGTGTCCTTCGCGACCATCCTGTTCATCTGGGTGGTGTCCTTTCCCATCGGCATCTATTCGGCGACGCGGCAGTACAGCCTGGGCGATTACGTCCTGACTTTCCTGGGCTTCCTGGGGCTGGCGACGCCCAGCTTCCTGCTGGCGCTGGTGATGCTGTACTTCGCCAACGTGTGGTTCGGCACCTCGATCGGCGGGCTGATGGACCCGCGCTACATCGGCCAGCCCTGGAGCTGGGGCAAGGCGATGAGCGTGTTCGAGCACATGTGGATTCCGGTGATCGTCATCGGCACCGCCGGCACCGCCGCGATGATCCGGCGCCTGCGCGCCAACCTGCTGGACGAGCTGCACAAGCCCTACGTCGTCACCGCGCGGGCCAAGGGCCTGCCGCCGGGCCGGGCGCTGGTGAAGTACCCGCTGCGGGTGGCGCTGAACCCCTTCGTGTCCGACATCGGCAACCTGCTGCCGCAGGTCGTTTCCGGCGCCGCCATCGTGTCGGTGGTGATGTCGCTGCCGACGACGGGGCCGATGCTGCTCCAGGCGCTGCGCAGCCAGGACATGTATCTGGCCGGGTCCTTCCTGATGTTCCTGGCGGTGCTGACGGTGATCGGGGTCTTCCTGTCCGATCTGGCGCTGGCCGCGCTCGACCCGCGCATCCGCCTGAGCGGGGGAGCCAGCCGATGAGCGTCTCCCTTCCGACCCAGACTCCCCTGCCCCACACCGTCGACACCGCCCCCTGGGACCCCGACGAGGTCGAGCGGCTGTCGCCGGAGCAGGAGCGCTTCACCACCGCCTCGCAATGGCGGATGGTCTGGTGGAAGCTGCGGCGGCACAAGCTGGCGGTGGCCTCGGGCATCGTGCTGCTGCTGCTCTACGCCTCGACCCTGGTCAGCGAGGTCCTGGCCCCCTACGCGGTGGACAGCCGCAATTCCCACTTCATCCACGCCCCGCCGCAAACCGTGCATCTGTTCCACGAGGGGCAATTCGTCGGCCCCTTCGTCTACGGCTACAGCTACCGCCTGGACATGGAGATTCTGAAGCGGGAATACACGCCCGACCCCACGAAGGTGCAGCCCATCCGCTTCTTCTGCCGCGGCGACCGCTACGAGTTCTGGGGGCTGGTGGAGAGCGATTGGCACCTCGCCTGCCCGGCCGAGGGCGGGACGCTGTTCCTCATGGGCACCGACCGTCTGGGACGGGATTTGCTGTCGCGGATGATCTACGGGACGCGCATCTCGCTGACCATCGGGCTGATCGGCGTCGCCGTCAGCTTCGTGCTGGGGATCGTCATCGGCGGCATCGCCGGCTATTACGGCGGCTGGGTGGACAACCTGATCCAGCGGCTGATCGAGATCATCCGCTCCTTCCCCGAACTGCCGCTGTGGATGGCCCTGTCCGCCGCCTTGCCCGTCACCTGGAACCCGATCTTCATCTATTTCGGGATCACGGTGATCCTCGGCCTTCTGGAATGGACGGGCCTCGCCCGCGCCGTGCGGTCCAAGCTGCTGGCCCTGCGCGAGGAGGACTTCACCACCGCCGCCCAGCTGATGGGGGCCAGCCCGGCCCGCATCATCGGGCGGCACCTGCTGCCCAGCTTCATGAGCCACCTGATCGCCTCGGCGACGCTGGCCATTCCCGGCATGATCCTGGGCGAGACGGCGCTGAGCTTCCTCGGCCTCGGCCTGCGCCCGCCGATCACCAGCTGGGGGGTGCTGCTGACCGAGGCGCAGAACATCAACGTGGTGGCGCTGTACCCCTGGCTGATGCTGCCGGTGCTGCCGGTGATCGTGACCGTGCTGAGCTTCAACTTCCTCGGCGATGGCCTGCGGGACGCCGCGGACCCCTATCGGTAACCCTCAGGGCTTCTTCTTCGCCGCAGGTTCCGGCTGCTCCTTGAGCGAGGCCAGCACCATGCGGACGCGGGCGAGGTTGGCGTCGTTGCCCTTGGCGGGGGTGGAGGCGGGCGCGGCCTTGGCCTGGGCGCGCTTCGGCGGGGCGGGCTCGGCCGCCGCGACCTGCGTCCGCGGGGCGGCGGGAGCGGGCTTGGCGGCGACCGCCTTGCCCGACGCGGCCTTCGCCCTGGCCTCCAGAATGCGGGGATCGCCGCCCTTCGGCGTCCAGGTGCGGACCGGACCGGTGTCCACATGGACGTGGCCGGTGTGGGGGTAGAGCGCGTAGCCGCCGCGC
Organism: Azospirillum brasilense; assembly: GCF_001315015.1. Classification (NCBI taxonomy): domain Bacteria; kingdom Pseudomonadati; phylum Pseudomonadota; class Alphaproteobacteria; order Rhodospirillales; family Azospirillaceae; genus Azospirillum; species Azospirillum brasilense. Next base: position 57,188 of record NZ_CP012914.1, read on the forward strand.
TGCAGGGCCGCGGCCTCGTCGGCGAGGCGGCGGGGCGGGACGCCGGGAATCGAGATGTCGGCGGCCTGCCCGCGCAGGTGATAGCTGTTTTCCGCGACGTTCGGGTTGCTGCGCGCCAACGTGACGTTGGTCAGCGGCGAGCGGTAGCCCGAGGTGATGTGGACCGGCGTGTCGGCGTCGGCACCGCAGCGGTCCCGCAGGTCGGCCAGAAGCTCCACAAGGGTGGGATCGACGGGCACCGTCTCGCCGGTGCGGCGGTCGCGGAACAGGGTGGCGATGCGGTCCAGGGCCTGCGGGTCATAGCCGTCGGCGCGGCGGTAGGTGACGCTGACCGTCTCGCCGCTGGCGGGATGGTGCAGGACGATCGAGCGGGGGCCGCCATCGAACGAGGCCTGGGGACCCGGAGTGGAGGCGCAGCCGGCGAGTGTTCCGCCGGCGAGCAGGCCCAGCAACGATAAGCGCAGAAGATGCCGCATGCGTCTCCCCAGAGTTCTCTCTGCGGTTGCAGGCGGTTTTCATACCATAATTGTCACACGATCCGGCAGTGACAACGGGCCACGGGACGCGAACGGAGGCTTGGCCGTGTCCTCGGCGCATCACTGTCCAAGGGGATAGTTGCCGATCAGAGGGGAAGCGCCATGCCTTCGCGGGCGACCAGCGTGCCGGGGCGCCGGGCTTCGGCGGCGGTGGCGATGATGTCCAGCTCGGCGTCGCTGCGCCGGGGATCGTGGTGGAAGATGACCGCGCGCTTCACATCGGCCTCGTCGGCGATCCGCAGGCACTCCTCCCAGGTCGAATGGCCCCATCCGACGCGGGCGGCGTATTCGGCGTCGGTGTAGGTGCAGTCGTAGATCAGCAGGTCGCTGCCACGCACCAGTTCCATCACGGCGGGGTCGCGCCCGGCGGCGGGGTGCTCGGTGTCGGTGACGTAGCACAGGCTGCGCCCGGCGAACTCCACGCGGTAGCCGGTGGCCCCGTCCGGGTGGTTGAGCCGAGCGGTGCGCACGGTGACGCCCGGCTTGACCGCCAGCGTCTCGCCGCTGACGAAGTCGTGGAAGGTGCAGTCGGCGCGGAAGATTTCCACCGGGACCGGGAACAGCGGCGCCGACATCATGCATTCCAGGACGGAGCGCATCGTCCGCTCCCGCTCCAGATGACCGGCCCTGATCCGCACGCGGCTGGCCGCGTCGAAAGCCGGTGCGAAGAAGGGCAGGCCGCAGATGTGGTCGAGGTGGCTGTGGGTCAGAAGCAGATCGACGTCCACCGGCTCCCCCCGGCGCATCAGCGCCTCGCCCAGCGGGCGCAGGCCTGTGCCGGCGTCGAGGACCAGAAGCGCTTCCCCGCAGCGCAGCTCGACGCAGGGGGTGTTGCCGCCGTAGCGGACCGTGTCCGGTCCCGGGGAGGCGATGCTGCCGCGCACGCCCCAGAAGCGAACGGTGAAGTCCGGCGGGGTGTCAGGCGCACCGGAACAGGCGTCGGAAACGGTTCGTGCCGTCATGGTACCGACAATTTGGCGGTAGGACCCTCGCGAGTCGAGTGAAAAGGTTTTTTCACGAAACGACCCTCCGGCACGTCCTTAGGCCGGTCCGGTGGCCGTTCAGCCTCGATGGAAGGGGGGACGGCGCGAGACGGGGGTAGGAGGAAAAGGCGTGCCGCACCGCCGAGATGTGGAGATGCCCAATCCAATAAGATGTGGTAGTTTGCGCCCGTTCGCCCATCGACGCGAAAAATCGCCTCCGGACCCCGACCCCTCGGATGGACCCAGACAAACTCGCCAAAGTCCTCGCCATGGCCGAGTCGGAGCATCAGGGCGAGGCCCAGTCCGCTCTGCGCGCCGCGCGCATCATGCTGTCGAGGGCCGGCCTGTCGTTCCGCGATCTTGCCCGCGGTGCCCGTCCGGTCTCCACCACTCCGGAACCGCCGCCCGCCGCCAGCGCCCCGCCGCCCGACCGTCCGCCGCCGCCCGACCAGCTCGTCCAGGGCTTGCGCCGTCAGGTGCGCGATCTGGAGCTGGAGGTGGCCGGGCTGAAGCGGCAGCTTGAGAAGAGCAACGGCGATATGGAGCGCCAGCGCGAGGAGGCCGACCGCTGGCGCGGTCTCGCCCGCGAAACCGCCGAGAAGCTCTGGGACCTTGGCAAGGCGCTGGAGCGCAAGCACAGCCGCCACACCAGCCTGGACAAGCGCCGGGCCATCCTCGACCTGCTGCAGGACCCCAACAGCGCCCTGCTGGCCGACCACGAGATCGCGCGGCGGGTTGGCACCTCGACCAAGCTGGTCGCCCATTGGCGCCGCCGACTGGCCATCGTCGGGCGGAAGATCCGCCTGCTGCCCGTGGTGCCGCGCGGCCGCGGCCTGTGGGGCGGCGGGCGTCCGACCGGCCCGGCCCGCGGCGGCGCGGCCCTGGAGAACAAGCGCCAGCGCTGGATGGGCTATCCGGTCGCCGTCACCATCTCGGACCGCTCAGGACCGCTCGGCAAACGGCCCTGACACGGTGTTCCCGTTTCAGTTGGCCCGTTTCAGTTGGACGATCCGTTCCCATCGGTCGTCGCGCTGCCCAGATCCGCCGGTCCTTCCGCGCTGGGCGAGCGATCCGTCACCGCGACGCGCCAGACGGTGTTCGACAGGTCGTCGGCGACGATCAGCGCGCCCTTCGGATCCACCGTGACGCCGACCGGCCGGCCGTAGGTGTGGCCGTCCTCACCCATGAAGCCGGTCACCACCTCGATCGGATCGCCGGAGGGGGCGCCGTCGCGGAAGGGGACGAAGATCACCTTGTAGCCGCTGGGCACGCTGCGGTTCCAACTGCCATGCTCGCCGACAAACACGCCGTCGGCGAAGCGCTCGCCCATCACCGGCGAGGAGAAAGCCACGCCGAGCGCCGCGACGTGCGAGCCCAGGCTGTAGTCCGGCTTGATCGCCGCGGCGACCATCTCCGGCTTCTGCGGCTGGGCGCGCGGATCGACATTCTGCCCCCAGTAGCTGTAGGGCCAGCCGTAGAAGGCACCCTCGCGGACCGAGGTCAGGTAGTCGGGGACGAGGTTGGGGCCGAGTTCGTCGCGCTCGTTGACCACCGCCCACAGCGTGCCGGTCCCCGGCTGGATGGCCAGCGCTGTGGGGTTGCGCAGGCCCGTGGCGTAGGGCCGGTGCGCGCCGGTCTGCGCATCGATCTCCCAGACCATCGCGCGGTCGGCCTCGGCGGGCATCCCGCGTTCGGTGATGTTGCTGTTGGAGCCGATGCCGACATAGAGGAACCGCCCGTCCGGGCTGGCGGCCAGCGACTTGGTCCAGTGATGGTTGATGTAGGAGGGCAGGTCGGTGACCTTCTCCGGCGGCCCCTCGGCGCGGGTCTGGCCCTCTCGGTAGGGGAAGCGCACCAGCGCGTCCTGGTTCGCGACGTAGATCTGGCCGTTCACGAAGGCCAGCCCGTAGGGCGCGTTCAGCTGGTCGGCGAAGACCGTGCGTTCCTCGTACCGGCCGTCGCCGTCGGCGTCGCGCAGCAGGGTGATGCGGTTGCCGCTGGGGACCGAGGTCGTTCCCTTGGACTTGATGACGCCCGCGATGATGTCCTTGGGCCGCAGCGGCGGGGCCGAGCCGCCCCGGCCTTCGGCGACCAGGATGTCGCCGTTCGGAAGGACCAGCGTCTGGCGCGGGATGCCGAGGTCGGTGGCGATCGCCGTGACGGTGAAGCCCTCCGGCACGGTCGGCTTCCGATCCCCCCAATTGGCGGGCTTGGCGATCTTCATGCTGGGCAGCAGGCCGCGCTGCTGCTCCGGCAGCGGCGGGTTGGCGCCATAGACCGGCTGCGATGGGGTGCTGCTGTCGTCGCAGGCGGTCAGCAGGGCGACGAGCGCGGCGGCAGCCAACAGGCTGGAACGGTTCATCGCGGGTCTCCCATGCGGTGGCCCACATGCCGGTCCATGCGGAAGCTGGCGAATCCGAACCAGGTCGCCAGGACGGCGGTCACGGTGACGGCCGCCGACAGGATCAGGCCCTCCGGCATGGTTCCCCAGGCGTCCCTTGCGTGCACGAAGGCGTTGACGAGGCCAAGCGCGACGGTGATGAACAGCAGGACGAAGTAGGCGAGCCCGCGACCGCGGCGCCGGCCGGCGCGGAACAGGTCGATGAAGGCCCAGAGGAGCGCGACGCCGGCGAAAACCATGCCGCCGGCGATCAGCCAGGCGGCGAAGTTGCTCCACTGGATCTCGAAGCTCCTGGAATAGGCGATGTCGCAGAGCAGGCCCCCCAGGAACAGCGGGAGGGAGGCGGCGAGCAGCACCGCGTGCAAGGGATGGATGGCCCTTGCCGGTCTGCCGTGATCGACGATGGCTACCAAGACGTCATCTCCTTGCCCAACGGGAATCCGTGCCAACGCGGCGCGGAAATCAATCTTTTCAATGGGCAGGGAGAAGGATGGTTCCGCGCCGCCGCCGGCCGGCGGTCGCCTGACCGGGGATCAGGGCACCAGCCGGTAGCCGCCGGGCTCCGTCACCAGGATTTCGGCGTTGGACGGATCCCGCTCGATCTTCTGGCGCAGGCGGTAGACGTGGGTTTCCAGCGTGTGGGTGGTGACCCCGGCGTTGTAGCCCCACACCTCTCCGAGCAGCGTCTCCCGCCCGATCACGGCACCGCCGGCCCGGTACAGGTATTTCAGGATCGCCGTTTCCTTCTCGGTCAGGCGGATCTTGCGGGCGCCGCCGTCCGCCAGAAGCAACTTGCCCGCCGGGCGGAAGCTGTAGGGGCCGATGGCAAAGACGGCATCCTCGCTCTGCTCGTGGACACGGAGCTGGGCGCGCAGCCGTGCCAGCAGGACCCCCATGCGGAAGGGTTTGGTGACATAGTCGCTGGCTCCGGAATCGAGCCCGAGGATGGTGTCGGCGTCGGAGGCCGCCGCGGTCAGCATGATGATCGGGCAGCGCACCCCCTCGCGCCGCAACAGGCGGCAGAGGTCGCGCCCATCCATGTCCGGCAGCCCGACATCGAGCAGGATGGCGGCGAAACCGCCCTCCCGCACCACGGCCAGGGCCGAGGCGCCGTCCCCGGCCTCCACCGTCTCGAATTCCTCCAGAAGCTGGAGCTGTTCGGCGAGAGACTGCCGGAGGGCGGTGTCGTCGTCGATCAGAAGGATGCGTTTCGCAAGCGTCATTCGGGGGCGTTCACCGGTGGCTCCGGGCGCGGAACTTATCATGGCCCGCGGGGGATTGCCCTAGACTTATCGGAAGGGCCTGAGCATGGCGCAACCCGGTTTCGCCCACACCGGCGGCGGTTTGCGCCATCGTTGCGCCGTCGGCAACGGTGTGGCGCGCGGGATTTGCTGGACAGGGGTGCGCCACCTGCGCTTTGCTTCCGGCGCTCTCCGACCCATGTCGGGATTTTCGCCCTTCGGGGCGCAGCACGCGAAGCCTCCGTTATGTACGCCGACGCCCCGTCCGACTCCGCCCCGCCCGAAGCCGTCCTGCCCATGGACGAAGCCGCCATGCGCGCGGTGGACCGGGCCACGGCCGCCCTGCGCCGGGGCGAGGCCGTCGCCATCGAGACCGCCGACGGCAGCGTCGGCGCCGCGGTGTCGGTGGAATCCGTGGCGATCGACGCCGTGCAGCGGCTGGTGCAGTTGACCGGCGCCGCGCCGGTCCTGGCGGTCACCCGCCGCCGCGCCACGGTGCTGAAGCTGATGGGGGAGGGGACGGGCGTCGTCGCCCTGTCGCTTCCCCGCTGCCTGACCGCGGACGAGGCCCACGCGCTGGCCGATCCCGAACACCGCCCGGACGGCGACATGCCCGACGGCCTGACCGCCACGGCCATGGACCCCGGATCGCGCGAGACCGCGGCGGTCGACCTCGCCCGGCTGGCGCGGCTGCTGCCGGCGGCCATCGTCGCCCCGGCCACCGATCACACCGGCAGCGCCGCGGAATGGGCGGCGGAGCACGACCTGCTGCTGGTCCGCGCCCGCGACATCGCCGACTACCGCGTCCATGTCGTGCGTACGCTGCGTCGGGTGGCCGAGGCCCGCGTCCCGCTGTCCGGCGCCGAGAACACCAGCATCGCCGCCTTCCGTCCCATCGACGGCGGGCCGGAGCATCTGGCGATCATCGTCGGCAACCCGGTGGCGGGCGAGCCGGTGCTGGCCCGCCTGCATTCGGAATGCTTCACCGGCGACCTTCTGGGCAGCTTGCGCTGCGACTGCGGTCAGCAGCTGCGCGGCGCCATCGCGGAGATCGCCCGGCACGGCAGCGGAGTCCTGCTCTATCTGGCGCAGGAAGGGCGGGGGATCGGCCTCGTCAACAAGCTGCGCGCCTACCGCATTCAGGACCGCGGCTTCGACACGGTGGACGCCAACGAGATCCTGGGTTTCGAGGCCGACGAGCGGGTCTATCTGCCGGCGGCGGAGATGCTGCGGCAACTGGGCTTCACCGCCGTGCGGCTGATGACCAACAACCCGGAGAAGCTGCGCCAGCTCGCCCGCTGCGGGATCGAGGTGGTCGAGCGCGTTCCCCACATCTTCCCGGCCAACGGCCACAACGAAGGCTATCTGCGCACCAAGGCGGAGCGCAGCGGCCACATGTTCTGAGAATCGATTCTTCAGGAGGCAGGAAACGCCCCTTGCCCGGCAGCTCTTGCCGGGTCGCGGGTCGCATCCGAACCCGAAGGCGCCCGATGGGACGGGATTTCAGCCCAAGGGACTGGCACACCAGTTGCTTAGGACAGGGCTGGACACCGCGACGGGAGACCGCCCATGGCCATCGACGCCACCACCATCGACGCAGCCGCCGCTTCGCGGCCGGTGCAGCGCGAGCGGTCGCCGGCCCAAGCGACGCCCCCCTTGACGGCCATGGAAAGCCGGGACAGCCCCGACCGGTACGAGGCCGAGGCCGAGATGTCCTTTGGCGACTTCCTGGACATCATCAACCCGCTTCAGCACATCCCCCTCGTCAACACCATCTATCGCGAGATCACCGGCGACACGATCAAGCCGTCGTCCAAGGTCATCGGCGGCATCCTGTTCGGCGGCCCGCTGGGCGGCATGGCGTCCATCGCCAACGCGGTGGTGGAACAGGCCCAGGGCAAGGACATCGGCGGGCAGATCATGGCCTCGCTCGGCTTCGACGGGGACGCCGCCGCCGGCCATCCGCCCGCCGGCACCTCCGGAGCCACCGCGGTCGCCGCCCTGCCGGACTCCGCCGCCGGCACCTCGGCGCCGGCTGCGGCCGCCGCGGCGCCGGCCGCCCAGCCGGTCCGCACCGTCACGGCGGAGTTGCCGGACGCCAAGCGGTCCGCAGAGTCATCGCGTGGGATGGGGACGGCGGTGACCGGGTCCGGGCGTGACGGCCTTGCGGACTCCGCCACGCCGCACCCCTCGCGCATGCCGGCGCGCGATACCCCGCTGGCGAACAGCCTGATGGCCAGATACGCCGCCGCCAAGCCACATTCCTCCACCATCGGCTTCGCCGCGACAGCGGCCCCCTCCGGCGCTCGGAAGGCCACGGAAGGCCAAGCGGACACGGCAGCCGGAACCGGGGCTGCGAACGGGCCGACCAACGCGCCGGCACAGGCGAACGTCACCCCGCCGGCGGCCAATAGCAACGCCTTCGCGCCGGTGACACCGGACATGCTGTCTGAGACGATGATGCGCAATCTGGCCAAGTACGAGCAGGGACGGCGGGCCGCGCAGACCCCGGCGCCCAGCCTGCGGGTGTCGGGCTGAGTGCGATGATCCCGGAAACGGATGGGCCGCAAACGGGTGAGGGAAGGGCGATGACGATCACGGTTCGTCTTGCGGACCCGCCGTCCGAAGGCCGCCTCGACTGGCCGGGCGGCTCGTTCCGCTGCGTGCTGGGCCGCGGCGGCATCCGCTCCGACAAGCGGGAAGGCGACGGCGCCACCCCGGTCGGCCGCTTCGCGCTGCGCCGCGTTCTGTGGCGCCCCGACCGGCTGGCGCGGCCCGAGACGGGCCTGCCGGTGTCGCCCATCGCGCCCGACGACGGCTGGTGCGACGACCCCGCCGACCCCGCCTACAACCGCCCGGTCAAGCGCCCCTACGCTGCCAGCCACGAGGAGCTGTGGCGCGACGACCACGTCTACGACGTCATCGTGGTGATGGGGCACAACGACGATCCGGTGGTGCCGGGGCTGGGCAGCGCCGTGTTCATGCATGTGGCGCGGCCCGACGGGGCGCCCACCGCGGGCTGCGTCGCGCTGCCCCTGCCGGACCTTCTGCGGCTTCTCAAGGATTGCGCGCCGGGCACCGTGCTGACCGTGCCGGACCCGGCGGCGTAAAAGGCGCTAACCAGCGGCGGGATAGGGCCGTGCACCGAAGATCGCCGTGCCGACCCGCACATGGGTGGCGCCGAAGCGGACCGCCGTCTCGTAATCGCCGCTCATCCCCATGCTGACCTCGGGCAGGCCGGCGCGCCGCGCCATGTCGGCGAGCAGGGCGAAATGCATCGCCGGCTCCTCGTCCACCGGCGGGATGCACATCAGGCCGCTCACCGGCAGCTTCCAGGTGTCGCGACAGGCGGTCAGGAAGGCGTCCAGCTCCGCCGGGGGAATGCCGGCCTTCTGCGGTTCCTCGCCGGTGTTGACCTCGATCAGGCAGCGCGGGCGGCGCCCGCTGCGCGCCATCTCCTCGGCCAGGGCCTCGGCCAGCTTGGGCCGGTCCACTGTCTGGATCACGTCGAACAGGGCCACCGCGTCCTTGACCTTGTTGGTCTGGAGCGGGCCGATCAGGTGCAGTTCCAAGTCCGGGAAGCGCTCGCGCAGCGCGGGGAACTTCGCCTTGGCCTCCTGCACGCGGTTCTCGCCGAAGACCCGCTGGCCGGCGGCCAGGGCCTCCTCCACCGCCTCGACCGGGTGGGTCTTGGAGACGGCGACCAGAGTCACCGCGCCGGGACCGCGCCCGGCGGCGGCGCAGCCGTCCTGGATGGAGCGGCGGACGGCTTCGAGCCGGGCCGTGACGGTGCCGTCTGGTGTGTCGGTGTGCGAAGCGGACATGCCGGTCCTCCCCCTTCTGCTGGCTCCCTCTGCGGCGCCTGCCTGTACAGGGACCGGAGGGCGTGGTAACGGACGGACCGACGAAACGCAAGCACCCCGAGGAGAACACGGCATGCGTGGTTGGATGCGTCCCCTGATCCTGTCGGCACTGATTCTGGGGGCAGCGCCGTTCACGGCTGGCAGCGCCCTTGCCCAAGGCACCGGGAACCCAAACGCCGGGAGCCAGAATGGCGGCAAGCCTGCCGCCGGCAAGGAAGCGCCGAAGGAGGCTCCCAAGGAAACTCCCAAGGAAACTCCCAAGACGGCGGCGGGGTCGGCCATCGCCCAAGCGTCCTTCGTCGTGCAACCGTTCCCGCTGCAGGACGACGGCACCTACAAGGAGTTCATGGGCGCCGCCGCCGCTGACCTCAACCGACGCTGCACCAAGCAGGAAAATTATGGTTGGGAGTTCAAGAAGGACGACGACGCCCGCCGTGACCAGATCCTTGAATCCACCCTGGGAAGCTTCCGCAAGGCTGGTTGGAAGCTGGGCGAGGTGAAGGTCCGCTCCATCCGCGATCCGGGAACCACAGCCTACACGGCGGAGAAGGCCAAGCAGCGCCTGCTGGCCGTCTGGACCCCGATGGAGAACGCGGCGATCCTGCTGCTTTGCGAGACCGAAGCGGCACCAACGACCAAGAAGTAAGAACCAGAGGCCAAATGAAAACGGCGGCGGATGGGTATCCGCCGCCGTTTTTGTCAGACCTGCCGTAAGGCCATCAGAAAGCCAGACGGGTGTCGATCATGATGATGTGCGCACGGTCGTCCGGGTTGATGCCACCGTTGTCGATCGTCGTCATCTTCGAGTCGAGGTCGAGGTAGCTGTACTCCAGGCCCGTGGTCAGGCCGGGCGCGATGGTGTAGGTCACGCCGGCCTGATACAGCTCGGCCTTGACCGGGGCCACGAAGCCGGTGTTCGGGCTGGTGCCGTTCGAACGCGACTGCGAGTAGTTGGCGGCCAGGATGAACGGGCCGGCGGCGTACTGGGCGCCGACAATCCAGATGTCCTGCTTCTCCTTCACGGTCAGCGACTTGTCGTAGCCGCTGTCGCCGCTGTAGGCATAGCTGCCGCCAATCTTGAAGTCGCCGTAGCCAACGTTCAGGCCGGCATGGACCGAGCTGAGCTTCTCGAAGCGGGTTGCGCCGACGCCGACGCCGTCATCGACCGCATCGCCGAACTGGTAGAAGGCGCTGGCCGCGACGCTGAAGCCGCCGAACTCGTTGGTGTAGGTGGCGCCGGCCTCGACGACGTCCTGGAAGCCCCCGTTGTCCTGGCGGCGGTTGATCGAGGTGTGCGAGTCGCCCGTGCGCGGCGTGTAGGAGACGCCGCCCTGGAAGCCGGCGATGGTCGGGGTCAGGTAGATGACCTTGGTGCCGACGTCGCCCGAGGCGAAGGCGCGGAAGTTGTTGGTGGTGGTCGGCAGCAGCGAGTAGGTCTGCGAACCGGTGAGGAATTCCACCGTGTTGTTGTCCGGGCCGCCGGCGATGCCTTCGACGTTCGGGCCGATGATGCCGAACTCGTCCGACAGGCCGTTGATCGTGCCGGCCTGCAGGGTGCCGAAGCCGCTGTTCACGAAGATGAAGGCGCGGTCGGCGTCCATGGTGCGGACGTTGCCGGTGCCGTTGGCGGCACGCATGCGGACGCGGCCGCCATACTCGAGGCCGTTGTCGGCCGTGGCGACCGGCGTGACGATCACGCGGAAGCGGTTGGCGAACTCCGTGGAGCGGGTGCCTTCGTCACGGTCCTGCTCGACATAGGCGCCCTGGAAGAAAGCGTCGCCGCCGATCTTGACCTCGAACTTGGTCTGGGCGGAAGCCATGCCGCTGCAGGCGATGATCGCGATGGCTGCGCAGCCCGTAACAAGAGAACGCTTCATTGATGGTCCATCCTTCTAGCAGGCTCCCAAGGAGACTGGAGCCGTGCGGTTGTGCTTCCCACCAACTACTAAGCCACCCGTTCCTTTACCCGGCAAGGGCGATTTAACAGGGAAAACGGTTCAACTGTAACACAGTTGCCATTCAGACACAGTCATAAGTATTTGAGAGCAAACGGTTTTTCCCGTATGCCGTAAATATAGCACATTGCTTGATGAGATTTTGAGCGCGGTGACCAAACTTTGCGCACGCAATTGCGCCATGTCGGCGGACGGGAGGCGCACGGCAAAGGCACAACGCTCAGGGGAAAAATGCCCAAAGAAAAAGGGCGGTGGCCGAAGCCACCGCCCTTCTCCATCCACGGATGACCGCAGATTAGAACGCCAGGACCGTACGGAGCAGGACGACGTGACCGTCGTTGTCCAGGTCCGCAGCGGCCGTGCTCAGGTCGCTGTCGGCCTTGAAGTAGTCGTACTGAGCCTGCAGGGTCAGGCCCGGAGCGACGGTGTAGCCCGCGCCGAACTCGTAGACTTCCAGCTTGCGGCTGCCGGCGGTGTAGAGGCTGCCAGCGTCCTTGCCGTTCTTGTAGTTGGCGCCGACGACGATCGGGCCGGCGGTGTACTGAGCGCCGACAACCCAGAGGCGGCTCTTCTCGTTGTCCGAGGTCGCGGTCTGGATCTGGCCCGACTCACCGAAGTCGGTGTACGAACCACCGAGCGAGAAGCCGGCGTAGCCAACCTGGGCGCCAACCTGCCAGGCGTTCAGGTCCTCGACGCTGGCGCCGACCGTGGTCGTGCCGGCGGCGTTGCCCCAGTAGTAGCCAGCGCTCGCCTTCAGAGCGACACCACCGAAGGTGTTGCTGTAGTTGGCGCCGACTTCGACCAGATCCTCGAACGTGGTCGAGAAGCCGCGGCCGGTGGCGGTGACCGGGGTCAGGTCAGCGCGGTTGACCGAGGCGTGCGAGTCGTCGTTGCGCGGGGTGTAGCTGGCGCCCACCTGCAGGCCGGCGAAGCGCGGCGAGAAGTACACGATCTTCGTCGCGTTGTTCTCGACGACCAGCGACTGGTTCAGGATCGAGCCGTTCAGACCGGCGAGGCCGCCGCCGATGTCGGAGGTCTGGCCGATCCAGGCGGTGACGCCGTCATAAATGGCCAGCGGCAGGTAATCCTGCGGGGCCGTGACGTAGGTGGCGTCGTTGAAGGAGTTGGTCACGCCCATCTGGACCTGACCGAACGCGCCCTGCGCGAAGATGTAGCCGCGGTCGGCGTCCATCGTGCGGGCGTTGCCGGCGCCGGAGTTGGCGCGCATACGGATGCGGCCGCCGTACTCCAGGCCGTTGTCGGCCTTGGCGGTCGGGGTCACGATGACGCGGAAGCGGTTGCGGAAGTCAACCGAACGGGCACCCTCGTCGCGGTCTTCGTTGACGTAGCCGCCTTCGAAGTAGGCGTCGCCGCCGACCTTGACTTCAAACTTGGCCTGAGCGTTGGCGGCGCCGGCACCCAGAGCCAGAGCGGCAGCGGCGCAGCCCGCGAGCAGATAACGGTTCATGATTGTTGCCTCCATCCTGGCAGCAGAATTTTCAGCCCGGTTAACGTCCTGGCTGGCTCTGTGGTACGCAGATGCGGGGACGCCAGCAAGCCGGAAATCGAAAAGTTGCAGCAATGAAGGAACAGTGTGTCCGACGGAACACACCTTGATTGTGCACCGCCGTTCAAATTCCGCCGCCCGCGCCGTCCCGTCCGCAGGGCTCCGGCGACGCCCCGGACACAGCAAAGGCACAGGCTGCGCCCCGCATCGGCTGTTGCCGCGGGCGGGCTTTTATGGTCTTTTCACCGGCATCCGCCGCGGTATCGTGCGCGGTACCCCGAATTTATTGATCCAGGTTCCGACCATGCGCCGTTCCCGTGTCCTTCGCCTTGCCCCCGTCGTGCTCGCGGCGTCGCTCGCCGTGGCCGGTTGCTCCAGCTGGGGCGGCCAGACGGAAACCGTCGATGAGCAGATCAAGAAGGAATACAAGTTCGGCAGCCTTCTCGGCACCGACGGCGGCTTCAGCCTGTTCGGCAAGAACAAGCGCAACGGCGCCGAGCAGGGCGATCCCAACGGGATCGGCGTCAACAGCTTCCTGTGGCGCGCCTCGCTGGACACGCTGTCCTTCATGCCGATCGTCTCCGCCGACCCGTTCGGCGGCGTCATCCTGACCGACTGGTACACGCCGCCGGACGCCCCGAACGAGCGCTTCAAGGTCAACCTGTACATCATGGACCGCCAGCTCCGTGCCGACGGCGTGCGGGTGTCGGTCTTCAAGCAGCAGCGCGCCGGGTCGGACTGGCGCGACAGCGCGGTCGGGCCGGAGACGGCGACGACGCTGGAGGACGCGGTGCTGACCCGCGCCCGCCAGATCCGCGTCGCCCAGCAGGCCGCGGCACGCTGAACGGGGGCGCCGGGCGGGGTGGGGCGCGGGCATCGGTCCGCCGCCTGTTGCCCCGCCGTCGGCGCCTTATTTGTCTAGATCCACGAAACTCACGGAACGGCGTCTGCGGTCATGTCGCGTTACAATGTCAAGGAAACCGAAGCGAAGTGGCAGGGCGAGTGGGAGCGGCAGGGCTGCTTCACCGCGCGCGAGGACGCTTCCCGTGAGAAGTACTATGTGCTGGAGATGTTCCCCTACCCGTCGGGGCGCATCCACATGGGGCATGTGCGCAACTACACCATCGGCGACGTGATCGCGCGCTACAAGCGCGCCCGCGGCTTCAACGTGCTGCACCCGATGGGCTGGGACGCCTTCGGCCTGCCGGCGGAGAACGCCGCGCTGGAGAAGAAGACCCACCCGGCCAAATGGACGCGCGAGAACATCGCGGCCATGCGCGGCCAGCTGAAGACGATGGGCCTGTCCATCGACTGGGACCGCGAGATCGCCACCTGCGACGTGGAGTATTACCGCCACGAGCAGAAGATGTTCCTGGATTTCCTCAAGGAAGGCCTGGCCTACCGCAAGGAGTCCTGGGTCAACTGGGATCCGGTCGACAACACGGTCCTCGCCAACGAGCAGGTGATCGACGGCCGCGGCTGGCGCACCGGGGCGCTGGTCGAGAAGCGCAAGCTGTCGCAGTGGTTCCTCAAGATCACCGCCTACGCCGACGAGCTGCTGAAGGGGCTGGACACGCTGGACCGCTGGCCGGAGCGCGTGCGCCTGATGCAGGAGAACTGGATCGGCAAGTCCACCGGCGTGCGTTTCCGCTTCGACCTCGTCGGGCGGACGGACAAGCTGGAGGTCTTCACGACCCGGCCCGACACGCTGTTCGGCGCCTCCTTCGCGGCGATCTCCGCCAACCACCCGCTGGCCGCCGAGCTGGCCGCCGGCAACCCCGCGCTGGCCGAGTTCATCGCCGAGTGCAACCGCCTGGGCACCAGCGAGGAAGCGATCGAGACCGCCGAGAAGCGCGGCTTCGACACCGGGCTGCGGGTGGTGCATCCCTTCGACCCGTCCTGGGAACTGCCGGTCTACGTCGCCAACTTCGTGCTGATGGAATACGGCACGGGCGCCATCTTCGGCTGCCCGGCCCATGACCAGCGCGACCTGGATTTCGCCCGCAAGTACGGCCTGCCGGTCCAGCCGGTGGTCGTTCCGGCGGACGCCGATCCCGCGACCTTCGTGGTCGGCGACGAGGCCTACACCGGCCCCGGCCTGCTGCGCAACTCCCGCTTCCTCGATGGGATGGAGGTCGAGCCGGCCAAGCAGGAGGTCGGCAAGCGGCTGGAGGAGCAGGGGCAGGGCGAGCGCACCACCCAGTACCGCCTGCGCGACTGGGGCGTCTCCCGCCAGCGTTACTGGGGCTGCCCGATCCCGGTCATCCATTGCGAGAGCTGCGGCATCGTTCCCGTGCCGGAGCAGGATCTGCCGGTGGTCCTGCCGGAGGACGTGACCTTCGACAAGCCCGGCAACCCGCTGGACCACCACCCGACCTGGAAGCACACGAGCTGCCCGACCTGCGGCAAGCCGGCGGTGCGCGAGACGGACACCTTCGACACCTTCATCGAGTCGAGCTGGTATTTCGCCCGTTTCTGCTCGCCCAAGGCCGAGGACGTCGCCTTCACGCGTGAGGCGGTGGACTACTGGCTGTCCGTGGACCAGTACATCGGCGGCATCGAGCATGCCGTGCTGCATCTGCTCTACTCCCGCTTCTGGACGCGGGCGATGAAGCAGTGCGGCTACCTGAACGTGGAGGAGCCGTTCGCCGGCCTCTTCACCCAGGGCATGGTGAACCACGAGACCTACAAGGACGCCGGCACCGGCGCCTGGTTGGCCCCGACCGACATCCGCAAGAACGATCTCGGCGACTACATCCGCAACGACAACGACGGCCCGGTGACGGTCGGCCGTGTCGAGAAGATGTCGAAGTCAAAGAAGAACGTGGTGGACCCGGCGCACATCATCGGCACCTACGGCGCCGACGCCGCCCGCCTGTTCATGCTGTCCGACAGCCCGCCGGAACGCGACCTGGAATGGACCGAGGCCGGTATCGACGGCGCTTGGCGCTACATCAACCGCCTGTGGCGGATGGTGACGGAATCGCCGGTCGCTCTGCCGCCCGCCGGTGCGCCGAAGCCGGACGCCCTCGGCGCCAAGGCGGAGACAACCCGCCGTCAGGTCCACAAGGCCATCGCCGGCATCTCGGAAGACCTGGAGAAGTTCCGCTTCAACAAGGCGGTGGCCCGCGTGCGCGAGCTGTCCAACGCGCTCGCCGAGCTGGACGGCACGGGCGAGGGCGAGGCCTGGGTGCTCCGCGAGGGCTTCGAGGCCACCGTGCGCCTGATCGCCCCGATGATGCCCCATCTGGCCGAAGAGCTGTGGGCGCAGCTCGGCCACGCCACGCTGCTGGTCAACCAGCCCTGGCCGCAGGCCGACGCCGGCCTGGTGGTCGAGGACTCGGTCACCATGGCGGTGCAGGTCAACGGCAAGCTGCGCGCCACGCTGGAGCTGCCCCGCGACATGGCGAAGGACGCCGCGGAGCAGGCCGCCCTGGCCGATCCCAACGTCCATCGCGCCCTGGAGGGCAAGCCGGTGCGCAAGGTCATCGTCGTCCCGAACCGGGTGATCAATGTCGTCGTCTGACCTTCATACCGGCAGCAAAGCCGGCGTCCGGCGGCGGAGGCTTCTGGCCCTCGCCCTGGTCGCGCCGGCCGTGCTTGCCACGGCGGCCTGCGGTTTCCAGCCCATGTATGGAAACCTCGGGGCGAACAGCATCGGCAGCGCCGAGCTTCAGCAGGTCGAGATCAACGGCATCAAGGATCGTTACGGCCAAAAGCTGCGCAACCTGCTGATCGATCGTTTCTACGCCGACGGCCGCCCCGCCGCCCCGCGCTACCGGCTGGAGACCGCGCTGACCGCGTCGGAGCAGAAGCTGTCCCTTCAGAAGGACGCGACCGCCACCCGTGCCCAGCTCGTCGTGAACGCGCCCTACCAGCTCATCGACGCGGCGACGGGTGCGATCCTGTTCCAGGCCAACGCGCGCTCCTACATCAGCTACAACGTGCTGGAGCAGCAGTACGGCGCCCTGGCCACGGTCGAAAACGCCTACGACCGCGCGCTCCTGGAAATCTCCAACGAGATCACCACCCGCGTGGCCGCCCAGCTCGGCCGCAAGCCCTGATCCGCACAGGACAACCGGAGGCCGGACCTCCGCCACCGACGGTGTCTTCGTGAAGCTGCAAGCCCGGGCGATCGACGGTTTCCTGCGCAGCCCCGATCCCAAGATCCGCGCGGTCCTGCTCTACGGCCCGGACACCGGTCTGGTGCGCGACCGCGCCATGGGGCTGGGCCGTACCGTGGTCACCGATCTGTCCGATCCCTTCCGGGTAACGGAGATGCTGGGCCGCGCCGTCGCCGACGATCCGGCCCGGCTGGCCGACGAGGCCGCCGCCTTGTCCTTTACCGGGGGCCGCCGTCTGATCCGCGTGCGCGAGGCGGAGGACAACGTCACCACCGCCTTCACCGCCTTTCTGGCCGATCGGACGCCCGGCGACAGTTTGGTCATCGTCGAAGCGGGCGATCTCGGCAACCGGTCGAAACTGCGCACCCTGTTCGAAGGGGCGGACGGCGCCGTCGCCATTCCCTGCTATGTGGAGGAGGAGGCCGCGCTTGGCCGGGTCATCGCCGACATCCTGCACGGCCATGGCCTGACCGCCGATCCCGACGCGCTGACCTTCCTCGCCGGCAACCTGGTTGGCGACCGCATGGTGGCACGCGGCGAGATGGAGAAGCTGGCGCTCTACATGGGCACGGAGACGCGCGTCCGACTGGAGGACGCCCAGGCCTGCGTCGGCGACAGCGCGGCCCTGTCGCTCGACGAGCCGATCTGGGCGGCGGCGGAGGGCGACTTCGCGACGCTCGACCGCTCGCTGGCCCGTTTGTTCGCCGAGGGCATGTCCCCGGTGCCGATCCTGCGCGCCGCCCAGCGTCATTTCCAACGTCTGCAGATGGTCGCCGGGCAGGTGGCGGCGGGCAAGTCGGCGGACGCCGCGGTGGAGGCGCTGCGCCCGCCGGTGTTCTTCAAAATGAAGCCGCGGCTGACCGGTCAGGCCCGCCGCTGGCCGGCGCCGCTGGTGCGGCAGGCGCTGGAACGGCTGGTCGAGGCCGAGGCGGACTGCAAGCGCACCAACATGCCCGACCAGACGCTCTGCGCCCGGGTTCTCTTCCAGCTCGCCTCGCTGGCGCGGCGCTGACCGTTTCTCCTTACTTCGCGGCCAGGAACTGCGGCACGCGGAGCAGGATCAGTTCGTTGTGGTCCTGCTTGCCCAGCGCGCGGCCCGACGAGTAGGGGAGGTTGTTGTCGTTGCCGACGACGATGTGCTCGGCGTCCACCACATCGACATTCTCGATGGTCACGAAGGGGAAGGTGAACGTGCCCTTGTCACCGCCGAGCCGGGCGACGCCCTTCGGATCGTCGATGTCCATCAGGTCGACATAGCCCACCTTCTTCACGAAACCCTCCGCGTCGGCTTGGGCGAAGTCGATCTTGTAGACGCGCTTGAACCGGGCCGGGGCGTTGAAGCAGTCCGGAGTCGGCTGGCCGGTGCAGCCCTGGGCCGGGTTGCCCTCGCCGTTGTCGCGCTCGATGATCAGGCCGGTGGTGGCGTCGATCATGTTGAAGTCGCCGATGTTGTTGCCGTTGGCCTCCAGCAGGTACTTGAAGCTGCGGCCCGTGAAGTCGCCCTTGGCGACGTCGAACTCGGCGATGCGCAGATACTCCCGCTCGTCTTTGGTTTCCCAGGCACTGCCGGTCCACAGCGGCCCTTCGAACAGCGGGTAGAGGAACTGGCCGTCCTTCGACGCGGCCATCCCTTCGAAGCCGCGCGACCGCCGCACCTCGAAGCCGACGGCGCCCGGCACCGCCGGTGTGGACACTGCGTAATGGTCGGGGGAGCGCACCGGCTTGCCGTCCACCTTGCTCTCATGCAGGGACAGCAGTTTGCCGGTGCGATCGGTCACCAGGATGTAGGGGCCGAACTCGTCGCCGAAATACATCCGGTCGCCGATGATCTGGACGCTCTCGACATCGAAATCGGCACCGGTCAGATAACGTTCCGCGGTCGCCTCGGTGACGATGGGGAAGGGCACCTTGCGGTCGGGATCGCGCAGGAACAGCGTCTCGGTCACCGCCGCCGTGCCGGTCTTCCAGTCAATGGTCAGCCGGTGCACCGTCAGCATCGCGTCGGCGGAGTTGCCCTTGCTGCCGAAGCCATTGTCGGTCAGCACCAGGAAGCTTCCCTCGCCCAGCGCCTTGATGCCGGAAAAGCCCTGGACCGGCTGGCCCTCGAAGGGCAACGCCATGCCGGTGCCGCGCGGCGCATTGGGCGCCGACAGGAAGGACGTGCCGTCGATGCTGCGAGGCTGGTCGACGCGCTTGCGGTCGGCGGCGGTGAACTTGCCGGAAGTGCGGAAGAGATTCGGCGCGTCGGCGGGCGGCGCCACGAAGGTCGCCGCGTCGATGACGCCGTGCCCGGCCAGCTCCGCCGGGAATTTTTGGTCCGCAAGAGCCGGCCCCGCAATCAGGGCCGCAGTGAGGCCGGCGAGGCACAGGCCGTGGATGGGCTTCATGAACTTCCCCCTCTGTGTCGGCTCCGGCCGCGTCGCTGCGGCCGGACGACCCTGTTTAGGGGGAGATCATGTTAGCGCCGTTTCACTAAAGTGACAGTTTGGTTCCGCGACATCCTACTCCCCACCAAGGCGCCGCAGCACGTCGTCGAGCTGGTCCAGCGTCTGGTAATGGATGGTGATGGAGCCGCCTTTGCCCTGGGGTGTAATAGCGACCTTCAGCCCGATGCGGGCGGAGATCTCTTCCTCCAGATTCACCAGATCGACGTCCTTCAGCGTCGGGTCGGTGGCGGCACCACCACGCCCACCGGCCTTCTTGGTCTTGACCGGAGCGCTGCCGCGCATCAGGTCTTCGGTCTGGCGGACGTTCAGCCCACGCTTGACCACTTCGCGCGCCACCGACACCGGGTCGGAGGAGGTGAGCAGGGCGCGGGCGTGGCCGGCGCTGAGCGCCCCCTCCTGCACCATGCCCTTGACCGGATCGGGCAGGGCGAGCAGGCGCATCATGTTGGCAACGTGGCTGCGGCTCTTGCCGACCGAACGCGCCAGATCCTCCTGCGTGTGCTCGAACTCCTCCATCAGCCGCTTGTAGCCTTCGGCCTCTTCGAGCGGCGTCAGGTCCTGGCGCTGGATGTTCTCGATCAGCGCGATTTCCAGCGCTTCTCGGTCCGACAGTTCGCGGATGACGACCGGCACCTCGTGCAGGCCGGCGATCTGTGCGGCGCGCCAGCGGCGTTCGCCGGCGATCAGCTCATAGGAGTTGGTCGTCTCGGGATCGCGGCGGACGAGCAGGGGTTGGAGGATGCCCTTGTCGCGGATCGACTCGACCAGCCCTTGCAACGCCTCGTCGTCGAAGGTGCGGCGCGGCTGGTACTTGCCGGGATGGATGAACTCGATGGGCACCTGCTTGGACTGGCGCACCTTGTCGAGCGCGGAGTAATCCTCCGCCGCCTCGCCGAACAGGGCGGACAGGCCACGGCCCAGGCTGGCGCGGCGGGCACCGCCGTCCGAACGTTTGGTATCCTCCATCACGCGCTCAGCCTCTTCTCACGGCGCAGCACCTCGCCGGCCAAATGGATGTATGCCTGCGACCCGGGGCAGCGCATGTCGTAGATCAGGACCGGCTTGCCGTGGGACGGCGCCTCCGACACCTTCACGTTCCGCGGGATGACGGTGTCGTAGACCTTCTCCCCGAAGAAGCCGCGGACGTCGGCGGCCACCATGTCGGACAGGTTGTTGCGCTTGTCGAACATGGTCAGCACGACGCCGTGGATGTCCAGCTCGGGGTTGAAGGCGCGCTTCACCCGCTCGATGGTGCGGACGAGGTGGCTGAGGCCTTCGAGCGCGTAGAACTCGCACTGCAGCGGCACCATCACGGCGTGGGAGGCGACCAGCGCGTTCAACGTCAGCAGGCCGAGCGCCGGCGGGCAGTCGATCAGCACGTAATCGTATTCCAGCGCGCTCTTGTCGACCGCCTCGCGCAGCCGGAACTCGCGCCGCTCGGAGGTGACCAGCTCAACCTCGGCACCGGACAGATCGACCGACGAGGTGATGATCGACAGGTTCGGCACGGTCGACACCGTCGCGGCGTCCTCCAGCGGCATGCCGTCGAACAGCACGTCGTAGATGCCGACACGACGCTCGGCGCGCGGAATGCCGAGGCCGGTGGAGGCGTTTCCCTGGGGATCGAGATCGATCACCAGGACGCGCTTGCCGATGGCGGCCAGAGCGGTTGCCAGATTGATGGTGGTCGTGGTCTTGCCCACGCCGCCTTTCTGATTGGCAATCGATATGACCCTGGCGGCCGGGGTGACGGAGGGAAGGGCGGAGGGCATGTCAGCCTCTCGGGAAGCCTCGGAGCGGGAATGCATCAGGGTCGCGGTCTTAGACACGGGCGATACCACTCACACGCAGGATGGTTCCGGTGGGGTCTGTGCGGCTGTCGAAGCGCTCGGTCCGCATCTTCCAATATTTGGTGGTATCGGTCAATTCGTCCGCCACATTTTGCCCCTTGGGAAACAGTGCCGCACCCCGGTCCTGAAGGAAGGGATGGGCCCAATTCAGCAGATCGTTCAGCGGCGCCAGTGCGCGGGCCGTCACCACGTCGGCGACGATCGGTGGCACCGCCTCGATCCGCTTGTTGTGCACGGTGACCGGCGCTCCGGCGACGCGGGCCGCCTCGCGCAGGAAGGCGCATTTGCGGGAGTCGCTCTCCACGAGATGCACCTCCGGCACGCCCATGATGGCGAGGACGAGGCCGGGAAAGCCGGCGCCGCTGCCAAGATCGACCAGCACCCGAGTGCCTTCGGGCAGCAGCGGGTGGAGCTGCGCGGAGTCGAGGAAATGCCGGCGCCAAGCGTCGGGCAGAGTGGAGGGGCCGACGAGGTTGATCTTCGGCTGCCATTTGCGCAGCGTCGCCTCGTAAGCGGCAAGGCGGTCCAGCGTTTCACGTGAAACACCCGTCTCGGCCTGGAAAGCCGCGGCATCGAACAGGCTCATCAGACGGCCACCTTCACGTCACGCCGTTTCACGTGGCGGAGCAGGGCGACCAGCGCCGCCGGGGTCATGCCGGGAATGCGGGCCGCTGCCCCCAAGGTCGCCGGACGGGCCTGCCGCAGCTTCTGCCGGATCTCCGCGGACAGGCTGCCGATGCTGTCGGGATTGAGATCGTCGGGAAGCTCCAGCGCCTCCTCCTTGCGGAAGGCACGGATGTCGGCCTCCTGCCGGTCGAGATAGCCGGCGTATTTCCCGTCGATCTCCAACTGCTCGACAACATCGGCGGGAATCGTCGCCAGCTCCGGCCACAGCCGGGCGAGGGTGGCAAGGTCGAGGTCCGGATAGCGCAGCAGATCGGCGGCGGTCCGGCGCACGCCGTCCTGGTTGACCGCGATGCCCTGCCGCTGCAGCTCCGCCGGGGTGGCCTG
Source organism: Azospirillum brasilense (assembly GCF_001315015.1). NCBI lineage: Bacteria > Pseudomonadati > Pseudomonadota > Alphaproteobacteria > Rhodospirillales > Azospirillaceae > Azospirillum > Azospirillum brasilense. The sequence goes on from NZ_CP012914.1 coordinate 79,106, forward strand.
GAGGGCGCGCACCAGCGTGCGACCGGCGGACAGCGCCTCGGCCTTCGCCGTAAAAACGTCACGCCGCGCCGACCCGACGCAGCCGATGGAGAGCCCCTTGGGTGTCAGCCGCTGGTCGGCATTGTCGGCGCGCAGGATCAGCCGATACTCGGCGCGCGAGGTGAACATCCGGTAGGGCTCGTTGGTTCCTCGGGTGATCAGGTCATCGACCAGCACCCCGATGTAAGCGTCGGCGCGGTCAAGCACGAACCCCTCCGCCGAGCCGCCGGCCAGCAGAGCGGCGTTGATGCCAGCCATCAGGCCTTGCGCCGCCGCTTCCTCGTAGCCGGTGGTGCCGTTGATCTGGCCAGCGAAGAACAGGCCGCGAGTCCGTCGGGTCTCCAGCGTCGGCTTCAGCTCCCGCGGGTCGACAAAGTCGTACTCGATGGCGTAGCCGGGACGGATCATCACCGCCCGCTCCAGCCCCGGCATCCTCTTCAGGAAGCCGAGCTGGACGTCGCGGGGCAGGGAGGTCGAAATGCCGTTCGGGTAGACCGTGTCGTCGTCCAGCCCCTCCGGCTCCAGGAAGATCTGGTGGCGCTCCTTGTCGGCGAAGCGCACCACCTTGTCCTCGATGGACGGGCAGTAGCGCGGTCCGGTGCTCTGGATCTGGCCGGAATACATCGGCGCGCGATGGAGGTTGCCGCGGATCAGCGCGTGCATCTCCGGTGTCGTCCAGGTGATCGCACAGTCGATCTGCGGCGTGTCGATGCGGTCGGTCAGGTAGGAGAAGGGCGGGGGTGGCGTGTCGCCCGGCTGCTTTTCCAAGGCGGCCCAGTCGATGGTCTTGCCGTCGAGCCGCGGCGGCGTGCCGGTCTTCAGCCGGCCCAGCGGAAAGCCCAGACGCGCCAGCGTGTCGGACAGACCGATGGACGGCGCCTCGCCGACGCGACCCGCCGGGGTGGTTTCCTCGCCGATGTGGATCAGGCCGCGCAGGAAAGTGCCGGTGGTCAGCACCACGGCGCCCGCGGCGAGGGTCTCGCCGGAACCGGTCACCACGCCGGTGACCCGGCCTTCGTCGCCGATGGTCAGGTCCTCAGCGCCACCGGCCTCGATGGACAAGTTCGCCTGTTCCGCGAGGATCGCCTGCACAGCCTGCCGGTAGAGCTTGCGGTCGGCTTGGGCGCGCGGGCCACGGACGGCCGGTCCCTTGCTGCGATTCAGGATGCGGAACTGGATGCCGCCGCGGTCGATGGCGCGGGCCATGACGCCATCGAGAGCGTCGATCTCGCGCACCAGATGCCCTTTTGCCAACCCGCCGATGGCCGGGTTGCAGGACATCTCACCAATGGTGTCCAGCTTGTGGGTGAGCAGCAGGGTGCGCGCACCCATGCGCGCCGCAGCGGCGGCAGCCTCGCAACCGGCGTGGCCTCCGCCGACAACAATGACGTCGAACGTTCGCATGGCTGGACCATAGCCGAGTCAGCGTCGGACGCCAAGCGCGGCGATGCAGCAAAGCCCGTGTTTCACGTGAAACAGAGCGGCGCGTCGCCTTTGTCACGCCCCCGCTTGGCTCACTTGCCGATGCAGAAATCCCGGAAGATCACATCCAACAGGTCTTCGACATCGACCCGTCCGGTGATGCGACCGAGGGCGCGGCTCGCCAGACGCACATCCTCGGCCATCAGCTCCGGCAGAGGGGCTGTCAGGGCACGGCGAAGGGCATCCCGGCACTCCTCCAAGGCAGAGCGGTGACGGGCGCGGGTCAGGGCGGGAGCGCCACTGCCGGCCAGACGGTCGGCGGTAAACGCCGTCAAACGCCGTTCCAACTCCGGCAGGCCGGCACCGGTCCGGGCCGAGACCGCCACCGCCTCCCAGCCGCCGACCGTCGGCACCGCGGCATCGACGACGTCCGTCTTGTTCAGGACCACCACCGTGTCCTTGTCGAGCAGCGCGACCGTCGCCGGGTCAAGCGCGGGCAGGGCGGTGGCGTCGAACACGGCGACCTTCACGTCGGCGCGGGCGGCGCGGTCGAGCGCGCGGCGGATGCCTTCCTCCTCGACCTCGTCGGCGGCCGCCTCGCGCAGGCCCGCCGTGTCGGCCAACACCACCGGGTAGCCGCCGAGGTCGAGATGGACTTCGATCACGTCGCGTGTGGTGCCGGCGCGGGCCGAGACGATGGCAGCCTCGCGGCGGGCGAGGGCGTTCAGCAGGCTCGACTTGCCGGCGTTGGGCGCGCCGACGATGGCGATGTGCAGACCCTCGCGCAGCCGCTCCCCACGGCCACGGTCGTCGAGATGGGCGTCGATCCCGGAGGCGAGGGCGTCCAGCACGGGACGCGCGGCGTCCGACACGCCGGAGGGCAGGTCCTCGTCGGGGAAATCGATGTCGGCCTCGATGTGGGCCAGCGACCGGGTCAGCCGCTCGCGCCAGCCGTCGTAGAGTGTGCCGAGCGCGCCTTCCATCTGGCGCAGGGCCTGACGGCGCTGGGCGGAGGTCTCGGCGTCCACGAGGTCGGCGACCGCCTCGGCCTCGGTCAGGTCGAGTTTGCCGTTCTCGAAGGCGCGACGGGTGAACTCGCCGGGCTCGGCAACGCGCAGACCGGGCAGGGCGGAGAGCGCCTCCACCACGCCAGCCACCACGGCGCGCCCACCGTGGAGGTGCAGTTCCACCACGTCCTCGCCGGTGAAGCTGCGGGGAGTGGTGAAGCGCAGCACGAGGGCATCGTCCAGCGCCTCCCCGTTCTTGGGATCGCGCAAGCGGACGAGCGTGGCCATGCGGGGTTCGGGCAGCGGCTTGCCGGTCAGGGCGGCGAGGGCGTCGCCGGAGGCCGGGCCCGAAACGCGAACCACCGCCACACCGGCGCGGCCGGGGGCGGTGGCGAGGGCAAAGATCGTCGGAATCATTGTGCCGAGTGTCATCGTGCCGGTTCCGGAACGATCAGCCGACCTGTTCCGGCAGCAATTCTTTTTGTTCCGGCTTCAGCATGAGCCGTTCCACACGGCCACCGCCGATCAGGTGCGTCTCCAGGATCGCGTCCACATCGGCGAAGGAGCGGTAGGTGTACCAGACGCCCTCCGGATAGATGACCAGCACCGGACCCAGCTCGCAACGGTCCAGGCAACCGGCGGCGTTGATGCGCACCCGGCCGTCCAGACCCAGCTCGCGGGCGCGCGCCTTCATGTAGTCGCGGAGCTTCTCGGACCCCCGGGCGGCGCAGGAGCCGCGCTTGTGTCCGTCGGGGCGGCGGTTGGTGCAGGAGAAAACATGGGCTTCGAAGTAGGGCTTCGGATCGGTCACTTGCGTCCATCCTGTCCCATGGCGGCGGCCATCTGGGACCAAAACATTTTCTGAAGCTGCTCCATGCCCTGAATTCCCGCCGGCAGCCACGTCTTCATCATCGTCTCGGGGTCCATGGCGAGCAGGGAGGCCTGCATGCGGTCCTGGATCTCCTGCATCATGGCGTCCTGCATGGGCTTCACGTCGGGAAGACCCAGGAAGTGGCGCGCCTCCTCGGGTGTGCAGTCGATGTCGATGGTGATTTTCATGGCCCCATTCCCTTGGAAAGCGCGCGGTACGCAGGAAATTAAGGGTTGAGCGCCGCTTCGGCTCATGCCCCACTATACAGATAGGAAGCCCTGGCGCAACGGCACCGCCGCGCCAGTTTATTCCCAACCACGCCACAGACCGGAAACGCCTGCGATGCCCGCGAACCTGCTTGGCCGGGAGACCAGCCCCTACCTGCTTCAGCACAAGGACAACCCCGTCCATTGGATGGCCTGGGGCCGCGACGCCTTCGAGCGGGCCAGGCGCGAGAACAAGCCGGTGCTGCTGTCGGTCGGCTACGCCGCCTGCCACTGGTGCCACGTGATGGCGCACGAGAGCTTCGAGAACCCGGAGATTGCCGGGCTGATGAACGAGCTGTTCGTCAACATCAAGGTGGACCGGGAGGAGCGGCCGGACGTCGACCAGATCTACCAGTCCGCCCTGGCGATGCTGGGGCAGCAGGGCGGCTGGCCGCTGACCATGTTCCTGACACCGGAGGCCGAACCCTTCTGGGGCGGCACCTACTTCCCGCCGGCCTCGCGCTACGGGCGGCCCGGCTTCCCCGACGTGCTGCGCGGCGTGGCGGAGACTTACCGCAACAAGCCGGAGAACGTGACCCGCAACGTCGCCGCGCTGAAGGATGCGCTGGGCAAGCTGGCCGAGAACCGGGCGGCGGGGGAGGTCGACCTCGCCATGCTCGACCAGATCGCCGACCGGCTGGTCCGCGAGGTCGATCCCTTCCACGGCGGCATCGGCCACGCCCCGAAATTCCCCCAGGTTCCGATCTTCACGCTGCTGTGGCGGGCTTGGCTGCGCACCGGCAAGGAGCCGTACCGCGAGGCGGTCACCAACACGCTGGCCCATATGAGCCAGGGCGGCATCTACGACCATCTGGGCGGCGGCTTCGCCCGCTACTCGGTGGACGAGATGTGGCTGGTGCCGCATTTCGAGAAGATGCTCTACGACAACGCCCAGCTTCTCGACCTGATGACCCTGGTCTGGCAGGCGGAGCGGGAGCCGCTGTTCGAAACACGCATCCGGGAAACGGTGGGCTGGGTTCTGCGCGAGATGATCGCCGAGGGCGGCGGCTTCGCCGCGACCCAGGACGCCGACAGCGAGGGCGAGGAGGGCCTGTTCTACATCTGGAACGAGGAGGAGATCGACCGGCTCCTCGGCCCCGGCGCCAAGGTCTTCAAGCGCGCCTACGGCGTCACGCCGCAGGGCAACTGGGAGGGGGCGACCATCCTCAACCGGCTGCACCGCATCGAGGCGCTGGACGCTGAGACCGAGGCGACGCTGGCCGAACAGCGGGCGATCCTCTGGCGGGAGCGCGAAAAGCGGATCAAGCCGGGCTGGGACGACAAGGTGCTGGCCGACTGGAACGGCCTGATGATCGCGGCGCTCGCCCAGGCCGGCATGGTCTTCGACGAGCCGGAGTGGATCGCGGCCGCGCAGCGCGCCTATGCCTTCGTCCGCGACCGCATGACCGAGGACGGGCGGCTGCTGCACAGCTGGCGGGCCGGGCAGCTCAAGCACCGCGCGACGCTGGACGACTACGCCCACATGGCGCGCGCGGCACTCGCCCTGCACGAGGCGACCGGCGACGCCGGAGCGCTGGAACAGGCGCGGGCCTGGGTGCGGGTGCTCGACGCGCATTTCTGGGACGCCCAGGCCGGCGGCTATTTCTACACGGCGGACGACGCGGACGACCTGATCGTCCGCACCAAGTCGGCCGGCGACGCGGCGACCCCCAGCGGCAACGGCACCATGCTGGCGGTCCTGGCGACACTGCACCACCGCACCGGCGAGGCCGCCTACCGGGAGCGGGCGGATGCCCTGGCCGCCGCCTTCTCCGGCGAGCTGAGCCGCAATTTCTTCCCGCTGCCGACCTATCTGAACGCGGCGGAGCTTCTTCAGAAGGCGCAGCAGATCGTCATCGTCGGCGACCCGCAGGCGCCGGACACGGCGGCGCTGCGCCGGGCGGTGCTCGACCGTCCGCTTCCCGACCGCATCCTCAGCGTCCTGCCGCCGGGGACGGATCTGCCCGCCGGGCACCCGGCCCACGGCAAGGGCTTGCAGGGCGGGGTGGCGACCGCCTATGTCTGCACCGGCATGACCTGCTCCCCCCCGGTGACCGCGCCCGACGCACTGGCCGCCGCCCTGACCCGGAGATGACGTCATGACGCAGACCCTCAAAAACCCGGCCGCCGGCAGCCTGACCGTCGACAGCCCGCTGGGCCTGCTGACCCTGACCAGCGCCGCCGGCGCCATCGTGGCGCTCGACTGGGGACGGCTGGGCGATGACCGGCCGGACCCCGTGCTGGAGGAGGCGGCGCGCCAGCTCCGCGATTATTTCGCCGGCACGCGGTTGGATTTCGACCTGCCGCTGTCCCCCCGCGGGACGGCCTTCCGGCAGAAGGTCTGGGCGGCGATGCAGGCCATTCCCTACGGCGGCGTCCTGACCTACGGCGACGTCGCGCGGATGCTGGACACGGCGCCGCGGGCCGTCGGCGGGGCCTGCGGGGCCAACCCGATCCCGGTCATCATCCCCTGCCACCGCATCGTCGGTGGCGGCGGGGCGCCCGGCGGCTATTCCGGCATGGGCGGCCTGCGGACCAAGGACTGGCTGCTCCGCCACGAGCGGCGGTACCGGGTGACAGCGGAACAGGCCGGCGATACGCTGGAGCTTCAGCTTCTATAAAAAGGGAAGGAACCGACCACTATGGTTCACGCGATCCGCATCCACGACTACGGCGGACCCGAAGCGCTGCGCTGGGAGGAGATCGAGGTGGGCGACCCCGGCCCCGGTCAGGTGCGGCTGCGCCAGACCGCCGTCGGGCTGAACTACATCGACACCTATCACCGCTCCGGCGCCTACAAGCTGCCGCAGCTTCCCGCCATCATCGGGACCGAGGGCGCCGGCGTGGTCGAGGCCGTGGGGCCGGACGTGACGACGCTGAAGCCCGGCGACCGGGTGGGCTACGCGCCGCTGATCGGCGCCTACGCCGAATCCCGCCTCGCCCCCGCTGACCGGCTGATTCCGCTGCCGAGCTGGATCGAGGACCGGCAGGCCGCCGCCATGCTGCTCCAGGGCATGACCGCGCAGTTCCTCCTGCGCTCCACCTACGCGGTGCAGCCGGGCGACACCATCCTGGTCCAGGCCGCCGCGGGCGGCGTCGGCCAGATCCTCTGCCAGTGGGCGAAGCATCTGGGCGCCACCGTGATCGGCACGGTCAGCAGCGACGAGAAGGCGGAGCTGGCCCGCGCCGCTGGCTGCGACCATCCCATCGTCTACACGCGCGAGAATTTCGTGAACCGCGTGAAGGACCTGACGGACGGGCAGGGCGTGCCGGTGGTCTATGACGGCGTCGGCAAGACGACCTTCATGGACAGCCTGGACTGCCTGCGCCCTCGCGGCTTCATGGTGCTGTTCGGCGCGGCGTCCGGGCCGGTCCCACCGCTGGATCTCCAGGTGCTGGCGGCCAAAGGCTCGCTCTACGTCACGCGCCCGACCCTGTTCAGCTACGTTTCCAAGCGCGACGACCTGATGGCCAGCGCCGCCGACCTGTTCGAGGTGGTGCACACCGGCGGGGTGACCATCAACGTCGGCCAGACCTTCGCGCTGCGCGACGCGGCGGAGGCCCACCGGGCGCTGGAGTCCCGCGCCACGACCGGATCGACGGTGCTGTTGCCGTAAGGTTCAAAGCCCTCTCCCGGGACGGGAGAGGGAATGACACCTCACTCGGCGGCCCAGAGCGGGTTCTTCAGCTTCTTGAGAAGCTCCGCATGGGCCGCCAGTTCCTCCTCGCTCGGCGCGTGGGCGCGTGGGGCGCGGTAGGGGCGGTCGATGCGGATCGCCGCGGGGCCGCCCGTTGCCGGGCCGGAGGCCAGCGCCAGACCGGCCTGCCGCCCGCCGCGCAGCTCCAGATACACCTCGGCCAGAAGCTGGGCGTCGAGGAGCGCGCCGTGGTAGGTGCGGCTGGAATTGTCCACGCCGAAGCGCTTGCAGAGCGCGTCCAAGGTGGCCGGCGCGCCGGGGAACTTCTGCCGCGCCATCAGCAGCGTGTCGATGGCCCGGTCCTTCGGCATCACCGGATAGCCGGCGATCCGCATCTCCCAGTTCAGGAAGTGCATGTCGAAGGCCGCGTTGTGGATGACCAGCGGCGCGTCGCCGATGAAGGCCACGAACTCCGCCACCACGTCGTTGAACAGCGGCTTGTCCGCCAGGAACTCCGTCGTCAGCCCGTGCACCGCCACGGCGTCCGGCGGCACGTCGCGCTCCGGGTTGACGTAGCAGTGGAAGGTCTTGCCGGTGGCGACGTGGTTGTGCAGCTCGACGCAGCCGATTTCGATCAGCCGGTGCCCTTCCTCGGGCTTGAAGCCGGTCGTTTCCGTATCGAGGACGATCTCACGCATGAACCACCTGTCCGGGCTGGTATCCCCGCGGCGGCCACTGCCGGCCGCGGCGCCGCTTCACGTCGGCGAGGATGTTGCGCAGCGCCCGCCGGGTGGCCCGCCGTCCGTCGCCGGTGTTGACGACGTGGTCGGCGCGCCGCCGCTTCTCCGCGTCGGGCATCTGCCGGGCCAGAATAGCGGCGAACTTGTCCGGCGTCATGCCCGGCCGCGCCAGCACCCGTGACTTCTGCACCAGGAAGGGGGCGGTGACGACCACGCTGCGGTCGACCTTGCGCTCCCCGCCGGTTTCGAACAGCAGGGGGATGTCCAACACCGCCACGCGGACGCGGCGGCGCGCCGCCTGCCGGAGGAAGCGCCGCTGAGCGGCCTGCACCGCCGGGTGGAGGATCGCCTCCAGCCGCTTCAGCGCCGCCGGGTTGCCGAACACCGCGGCCCCCAGCGCCCGCCGGTCCACCGCACCATCCACCACGACGCCGGGGAAGGCCGCCGCGATGGCCGGCACCGCCGTGCCGTGGCGCCCCAGCAGGCCGTGCACCACGGCGTCGCTGTCGCAGACCGGCGCGCCCATGCGCTTCAGCATGCGCGCCGCCGTGCTCTTGCCCATGCCGATGGAGCCGGTCAGTCCCAAGACGATCATCGCGCGCCCTCAGCCCTGGAGAACGGCCGCCTTCAGCCCCTCGGTCACCTCCGGCTCCCGGCCGAACCAAGCGGCGAAGCCAGGGCGGGCCTGATGGAGCAGCATGCCGACGCCGTCCACCACCCGGTTGCCGCGCGCCTGCGCGGCGGTCAGAAGCGGGGTCATCAGGGGCGTGTAGACGATGTCGGTGACGACGGCCGAACCGGGCAGGGCGCGGAGGTCCAGCTCCAGCGGCGGCTGGCCGGCCATGCCCTGGGTCGTCGTGTTCACCACCAGCGCCACACCTTCGAGAAGCGTTTCACGTGAAACCCAATCGGCGGTCTCGATGGCGCCAACCCCATCACTGTTGCCGATATCAGCGGCCAGTTCGTCGGCCCGCGCCCGTGTGCGGTTGACCAGCCAGACCCGCGGAGCACCCTCGTCGAGGAGAGAGGCGACGACGGCCCGCGCCGCGCCACCGGCCCCGATGACCAGCGCCGGCCCGTCCGATGCCTTCCAGCCCGGCGCGCCGCTCTTCAGGTTCTCGATGAAACCGAAGCCGTCGGTGTTGCGGCCTTCCAGCGCCCCGTCCTCGCCGACCACGATGGTGTTGACGGCACCCATCCGCCTAGCGGTGGCGTCCAGACGGTCGACCGTGCGGTAAGCGGTCTCCTTGTGCGGCACCGTCACGTTGCAGCCGCGGAAGCCCAGCGCGGGCAGAGCGCGGATGGCCTGCTCGATGCGGTCGGGCGGCACGGCCAGCGGCACATAGGCGCCGTCGATGCCGTACCGCTCCAGCCAATAACCGTGCAGCCGGGGCGAGCGCGAATGGCCGATCGGCCAGCCCATCACCCCGGCCAGCTTCGCCTTGCCGCTGATCGTCATTCCGCAATCACCCCATGCACCCGCAGGAACCCGAGCAGCGGCAGCAGCGGCAGCCCGAGGATCGTGAAGAAGTCGCCGTCCACCCGGTGGAAGAGTTGCGCGCCCAAGCCTTCGAGGTGATAAGCGCCGACCGACCCCATCACGTCGTCGCCCGCTGCGTTCAGGTAGGACTCCAGAAAGGCGTCGCTGAACGGGCGCATGGTCAGGCGGGCGCGGTCCACATGGTGCCACAGCCGCTCGCCGTCGCGGATCACCACGGCGCAGCTCACCAGCCGGTGCGTCTTGCCGCGCAGGTCCTGAAGCTGGGTCCGCGCGGCGTCGCGGTCGGCCGGCTTGTCGAACCAGCGGCCCTCGCATTCCAGCATCTGGTCAGCGCCGATCACCAGAGCGCCCGGATGCTTACGGGTGACGCGCTGCGCCTTCAGCTCGGCCAGAGCCTCGGCCACATCCTCGACCGGGGCGCCCTCGGCGCGGGCGGCCAGCTTGATCTCCTCTTCGTCCACCGCGGCAGGGGCAAGGGTGACGCGCACCCCGGCGCGTTCCAGCATCTCCGCCCGGGTGCGGGAACCGGAGGCGAGGACGACGGTGGGAATCGCTCCGCTCACGTCAGGGGCCCCTCGGGGACCACCCCGGGCAGGCCGCCGGTCTGGCGGCGGGCGAGCAGCATCATGATCTCCGCTGCCGTCTCCTCGATGGAGCGGCGCGACACGTCGATCACCGGCCAGCCGCGCCGGGTGAACATGCGCCGGGCGTCGGTGACCTCGGCGCGCACCACCTCGGGATCGACGTAGGTCGAGGACTCGTTCTGGTTCAGCAGCTTCAGCCGGTTGCGACGGATCTGCACCAGACGGTCCGGGTCCTTGGTCAGGCCGACGACCAGCGGCCGGGTCAGCTTCTCGATCTCCGGCGGCATCGGGCAACCGGGAACGATCGGGATGTTCGCCGCCTTGATGCCGCGGTTCGCCAGATAGATGCAGGTCGGCGTCTTGGACGTGCGCGACACGCCCATCAGGATCACGTCGGCCTCGTGCAGGTCCCAGCTCGATTGGCCGTCGTCGTGGGCCAGCGCAAAATCCATCGCGTCCATACGCCCGAAATATTCGGCGTCCAAGGCGTGCTGGCGGCCGGGCTGGCGCTGTGATTCCACGCCGAGGAAGGCGGCCAGCGCGTTGATCAGCGGGTCGAGGACCGGAATGCAGGGAACCTGCACCTCGCGGCAGAAGTCCTGAAGGCGGCGGCGCAGCTTCTCGTCCACCAGAGTGAACATGACGAGACCGCGATTCTCCTGGACGCCCTCCAGAACCATGTCGAGCTGACGCTCGGTCCGCACGAGATTCCAGAAATGCTCGACCGGGCGAACATCGTCGAACTGGATGACGCAGGCGCGGGCGACGCTGTTGATCGTCTCGCCGGTTGCGTCCGACACAAGATGCAGGTGGAACTGTCTCATCCGTCCCCAACGTGTTGTGGAGAACCCGTCCGAATCTGTGGACAACGGGGATCTCCTGGATTCTGTCCCTCGGGGCGGGACTCGTCGCCCCCGCTGGCGCCCCCTTCGGGACAATCCGCGCGCCCTCTCCGGAACATGGGTACAATGACTCCCGCGGACCATGTTATCCACGGGATTCCCAGGCTTCCCGATATAGCATTTCCGCCGTTTCCGGCGAAAGCGTCCGGAGTCGTCCACAGAATCCGATTTTCGTCCACAGCGCACCGTCCGGCCTGTGGACGATTCTGCGCAAAGCGGGGATTCCCGTTTTCCACAGGCACCCACCACCCCTTCTTCCTTTCTCTCTTTAAAAAGAATACTGAGTAGAAGGGTGAAAACCCGCAGACCCGATTCACTTACAGGGGAACGATCCGCCGTGTCCGAGGCCGTGACCAAGATTGCCAAGCCGATGCTCGCCGCCCTCACCGGCGAGGTGCGTTCGCGCCCGCCCTTCTGGCTGATGCGCCAGGCCGGCCGTTACCTGCCGGAATATCGGGAATTGCGCGCCAAGGCCGGCAGCTTCCTGGACATGTGCTACAACCCGGATCACGCGGTCGAAGTGACCCTGCAGCCGCTGCGCCGCTACGACATGGATGCGGCGATTCTGTTCTCCGACATCCTGGTGGTGCCGCACGCCCTGGGCCAGCCGCTGGCCTTTCTGGAGGGCGAGGGGCCGAAGCTGGACCCTGTGAGAAGCGTGGACGACCTCAAGCGCCTGTCGCGCGACCGCTTCCACGAGCGGCTGGAACCGGTCTACGAGACCGTCCGCCGCCTCTCCAGCGCGATTCCCGCGCACACCACGCTGATCGGCTTTGCCGGGGCGCCCTGGACGATCGCCTGCTACATGGTCGAGGGGGCGGGGTCCAAGGAGTACGCGCATGTCAAGCGCTGGGCCTACGGCGACCCCGCCGGATTCGGTGCGCTGATGGATCTGCTGGTCGAGGTGACCGCCGACTACCTGTGCACCCAGATCGAAGCCGGAGCCGAGGTGGTGCAGCTCTTCGACAGCTGGGCGGGCGTCCTGCCGGCGGGCGAATTCCGCCGCTGGGTGATCGAGCCGACGCGCCGCATCGTGGATCTGATCAAGGCGCGCCACCCCGCGATTCCGGTCATCGGTTTCCCGCGCGGTGCGGGCCTCTCCTATGAGGAGTACGTGACGGGCAGTGGTGTGGATGCGGTCGGGCTCGACACCACCGTCCCGGTGGCTTGGGCGGCCGGGAATCTGCAATCCAGATTGCCGGTGCAGGGCAACCTCGACCCGATCATGCTCGCCGCCGGTGGCGAGGCCCTGCGCAATGCGGCGTCGGAGATTCTGGAGACGCTCGCCGGCAGGCCCTTCGTCTTCAACCTGGGCCACGGCGTGATCCAGACCACCCCGCCGGAACACGTGGCCGAGCTGGCCCGTCTGATCAAGGACTGGCCGAACCGGGGCTGAGGCGCCGGTGGGTTAAAAAAAGCGCGCAACGGGAAGGGAAGGGGATTCCAGTGCTTTACCTCTGGGTCAAGGCTCTGCACGTCATCAGCATCATCGCCTGGATGGCCGGGCTTCTCTATTTGCCGCGGCTGTTCGTCTATCATTGTGAGACGGCGCCGGGCTCCGAATCCTCGGAGCGCTTCAAGGTGATGGAACGCCGCCTGCTGCGCGCCATCATGAATCCGGCGATGGGCGCGGCCTATCTGTTCGGAATCGCGATGATCGTGATGGAACCGGCCTGGATGAAGCAGGGCTGGCTGCACGCCAAGCTGCTGTTCGTGCTGGCCCTGACCGTCACGCACATGATGATGGCGCGCTGGCGCAAGGACTTCGAGGCGGACCGCAACACCCGCCCGCAGCGCTTCTTCCGCATGTGGAACGAGGCGCCGACCCTGCTGATGATCGGCATCGTCATCTTCGTGATCGTGAAGCCGTTTTGACGGAATGGGGCAGGGCGATGACCGGTACGGGCCGGCCATCGCCCTTGACGTAATAACGAACGTAATTACATTCTGTGCCGATCCAGCGCGGAGGTCGCCATGCACACCACCAAACTGACCAAGGTCGGCAATTCCACCGGGCTCACCCTGCCGCGCGACGTGCTTGCGGCGGCGGACCTTCAGCGGGGCGACGCGGTGTCCGTGGAGGTGCGCGATGGCCGCATCGAGATCTCCAAGACCGACGACAGCTACAACCGCGCCATGGACATCGGCCGGCGCTTTTCCGCGCGCTACCGCCGCACCATGGACATCCTGTCCAAGTAGGTCGGCGTGGACCACCCGTCGATCCAGGGACGTCCCTACGTCAACCCGCCGCTCCAGGCGGTGCTCGACCTGCATGGCGAGTTGCTGCTGGAACATGGCGGCGCGCCCGGCATGCGCGACCTCGGGGCGTTGGAGGCGTCGCTGGCCCGTCCTTACCAGCTCATCGCCTATGGTGACGACCGGCTGACCATTTTCGATCTGGCCGCTGCGGTGTGCGTCAGCGTCTGCCGCAATCACCCCTTCGTGGACGGAAACAAGCGCGCCGCGTTCGTGGCGCTGGGCCTGTGTCTCGGCCTGAACGGCTTCGAACTGGACGCGGCGGAGCGGGAGGCGGCGGACATCATCCTGGCGCTCGCCGCCGGCAGGCTGGGCGAAGAGGCGTTCCGCGACTGGGTCGCCGACCATTGCTACGACATCGGCTTCCACGACATGGGCGGCCCGGAATCGTAGGGGCGGTCAGCCCCGCCGCCCCATCACCCGGCGGGTGACCGCCTTCTCGGCCTCCACCGCCAGGAAGATCGCCAGACCGGCCGCCGTCATGGCCACCCACTGGGTCCAGTCCACCGCCGCTGTGCCGAACAGGCTCTGCAGGGGCGGGGCGTAGGTGAAGGCGAGCTGGAAGACCAGCATCAGCCCGATGGAGATCCACACCGGGCGGCTGCCGAACAGCCCCCGCTGGTTCAGCACCGAGGCGGTGACCGCCCGGGCGTTCAGCAGGAAGAAGATCTCGCCCATCACCAGCGCGTTGACGGCCATGGTGCGGGCGACCGGCGTCGGATCGCCGTGCCCTTCGTGCAGCAGGAAGAATCCGAAGCTGGTGGCGACCAGGAGCGCCATCACCAACACCATGCGCCCGATCAGGAAGCCGGGCAGGATCGGCTCGTCCTTGGGGCGGGGCGGGCGCTTCATCACCGCGGCCTCCGGCGGCTCGAAGGCCAGCGCCAAGCCCAGCGTCACCGCCGTCACCATGTTGACCCAGAGAATCTGGACCGGGGTGATCGGCAGCGTGTAGCCGGCCAGCACGGCGACCAGGATCACCATCGCCTGAGCGCCGTTGGTCGGCAGCATGAACAGGATCGTCTTGCGCAGATTGTCGTAGACGGTCCGCCCTTCCTCCACGGCGTGGGCGATGGAGGCGAAGTTGTCGTCGGCCAGCACCATGCTGGCGGCCTCCTTCGCGGCCTCCGTGCCCTTGCAGCCCATAGCGACGCCGACGTCGGCGCGCTTCAGGGCGGGCGCGTCGTTCACCCCGTCGCCGGTCATGGCGACGGTGTAGCCGGCCGTCTGGAGCGCGCGAACGAGGCGCAGCTTGTGCTCCGGCGTGGTGCGGGCGAAGACGTCGGCGTTGCGCGCCACGGAAACCAGCGCCGTGTCGTCCAGCCGGTCCAAGTCGGTCCCGGACACGGCGTCGCCCGACAGGTTGAACTGCCGCCCGATGGCCTGGGCGGTGCCGGCGTGGTCGCCGGTGATCATCTTCACCCGGATTCCCGCCGCCTGGCACTCGGCCACCGCCGCCACCGCCTCCTCGCGCGCCGGATCGATGAAGCCGCACAGGCCGAGCAGGGTCAGCCCCTTGCGCACGTCGTCCATGTCCAGAACGGTCTGGCCGGGCGGGGCAGGGCGCCCGGCGAGCGCCAGGACGCGCTGGCCGCGCGCCGCCAGCTCCTCCACCCGCGCCAGCCAGTGGGCGCTGTCGAGCGGCGCGCTGCCACCATCCGCGGCCCGTACGTGCGCGCACATGGACAGCACGCGTTCCGGCGCGCCTTTGACGTACAGCAGCCCGTGCCCCTCATGGTCGTGGTGCAGGGTGGCCATGTACTTGTGTTCGGATTCGAAGGGGATGACGTCCGTACGTGGGCGACGGACAGCCTCCTCCCGCGCGTCCAGCCCGGCCTTCATGCCCAGTGCCAGCAGGGCGCCGTCGGTCGGGTCGCCGGCCACCGTCCAGCCCTCCTCGCCCCGCTGAAGCTCGGCGTCGTTGCACAGCAGGGCGGCGCGGGCCAGCTCGGCCAGGACGGGATCGGCGGCGGGGTCCAGGGCTTTGCCGTCGCGCCGGAACTCGCCTTCGGGGCGGTAGCCGGTGCCGGTCACTGTGCAGTCGCCCGCGGCGGTCACCACGGTCTGCACGATCAGCTCGTTGCGGGTCAGCGTGCCGGTCTTGTCGGAGCAGATGATTCCGACCGAACCCAGCGTCTCCACCGCCGGCAGACGGCGGATGATGGCGTTGCGCCGGGCCATGCGGGTGACTCCGATGGCCAGCGTGATCGTCATCACCGCCGGCAGCCCCTCCGGAATCGCCGCCACCGCCAGACCGACCGCGGCCATGACCATCTCCGGCCAGGGCTCCCCCTGGACCAGCGAACCGTAGAGAAAGGTCAGCGCGGTCAGCGCCAGAATGCCGATGGTCAGCCAGCGCCCGAAGACCGCCATTTGGGCGAGCAGCGGCGTGGTCAGCTCCTCCACGCCCGCCAGGAGCGTACCGATGCGGCCCAGCTCCGTCCGGTCCCCTGTGGCCACCACGACGCCCGTGGCCTGTCCCTGGGCCACCAGCGTGCCGGAATAGGCCATGCCGCCGCGCTCTGCCAGGGGAGCGTCCGCGGCCACCGCGTCGGCGCTCTTGGCAACCGGCATGGATTCCCCGGTCAGCGCCGCCTCCTGCACACGCAGGCCCTTGACGCGGACCAGCCGCAGGTCGGCCGGCACCTTGTCGCCCGAGGCCAGCAGCACCCGGTCGCCGGGCACCAGCTCCTCCGCCGGGACGGTGACCTGATGGCCGCCGCGCACGACCACCGCCTGCGGCGACAGCATGTTGCGGATGGCGTCCAGCGCCTGCTCCGCCTTGCCTTCCTGGACATAGCCGATGGCGGCGTTGATCAGCACGACGCCGGCGATCACCGCGGCGTCCACGAACTCGCCCAGCAGGACCGTGACGACTCCCGCGCCGATCAGCACATAGATCAGCAGATTGTCGAACTGCGCCAGGAAGCGCATCAGCGCCGACCGGCGGGGTGGCGGGCTCAGGCGGTTGGGGCCGTACCGGTGCCGGCGGTCCGCCGCCTCCTCGGGAGTCAGCCCGTCGTCGGGGCTGTCCAGCGCGGCCAAGGCCTCGTCCGGGGGCTGGGCGTGCCAGGGCAGGGGGTCGGTGGAGGCTTCGGGAGCAACGATGGTTCCGGGTCCGGAACGGTCATGCGGGCTCATGATGTCAACCAAACCGTTTCTGTCCTAAACGTCCCAGGTCGTGGCCCGGTGGTCTGGATAACAGGGGATGCGGCATCGTGACCCGGATGAGATGACCCGGACGAAGACGCGCAAGATTCCGCCCTGTTTCCAAGAATTCGCTTTCATTTGACTTGCAGACGGCGTTCCGCTAACCATCTTTCCCACCACGGGGCGGCAAGCCTCGCGGACACCCATCCCACATCCGCCGTTCCGTCCCTCCCCAACGATCTGGGCGCGACGTCCGACAGGCATTCCCAGCCTTCAGCGCCGTTCGACGCTCAACCGACGCACCCTGCGCCGGCCCGGGACCTCTGGCACTCCCCCTCGCATGACCGATTCCCTTAAGGCACCCCCATGCATCTCCAAGAGCTGAAGTGCAAGAGCCCCGCCGAACTGCTGGCGTTCGCGGAGGAACTGCAGATCGAGAACGCCAGCACGCTGCGCAAGCAGGACATGATGTTCGCCATCCTCAAGCAGCTGGCGGAAAACGATGTCCCGATCTACGGCGACGGCGTGCTCGAGGTTCTTCAGGACGGCTTCGGGTTCCTGCGCTCGCCGGAGGCCAATTATCTTCCCGGCCCCGACGACATCTACGTCAGCCCCAGCCAGGTGCGCCGCTTCAGCCTGCGCACCGGCGACACGGTCGAGGGGCAGATCCGCGCGCCCAAGGATGGCGAGCGCTACTTCGCCCTTCTCAAGGTCAACACGATCAACTTCGATGCGCCGGACAAGGTCCGCCACCGCATCAACTTCGACAACCTGACCCCGCTCTATCCGGAAGAGCGGCTGCGCATGGAAGTCGACGACCCGACCAAGAAGAACTACACGGGCCGCATCATCGACCTCGTGGCGCCGCTGGGCAAGGGCCAGCGCGGGCTGATCGTCGCCCCGCCGCGCACGGGTAAGACCGTGATGCTGCAGAACATCGCCCATTCCATCGCGACCAACCACCCGGAAGCCTATCTGATCGTCCTGCTGATCGACGAGCGTCCGGAAGAGGTGACCGACATGGCCCGCTCCGTGCGGGGCGAGGTCATCAGCTCCACCTTCGACGAGCCGGCGACCCGCCACGTTCAGGTCGCCGAGATGGTCATCGAGAAGGCCAAGCGGCTGGTCGAGCACAAGCGCGACGTGGTCATCCTGCTGGACTCCATCACCCGTCTGGCCCGCGCCTACAACACCGTCGTTCCCTCCTCGGGCAAGGTGCTGACCGGCGGCGTGGACGCCAACGCGCTGCAGCGCCCGAAGCGCTTCTTCGGTGCGGCCCGCAACATCGAGGAGGGCGGCTCGCTGACCATCATCGCGACCGCGCTGATCGACACCGGCAGCCGCATGGACGAGGTGATCTTCGAAGAGTTCAAGGGCACGGGCAACTCGGAGATCGTGCTGGACCGCAAGCTCTCCGACAAGCGCACCTTCCCGGCCATCGACATCTCCAAGTCGGGCACCCGCAAGGAGGAGCTGCTGGTCGACAAGGGCACCATCTCGAAGATGTGGATCCTGCGCCGCATCCTGATGCCGATGGGCGTGACCGACGCGGTGGACTTCCTGGTCGATAAGCTGAAGCACACCAAGTCGAACTCGGAATTCTTCGAATCCATGAACCAGTAGTCGGTGGTTTCCTCTCCCCCGTCCGGACGAAGGGTGGGGGAGGGCACGAAAAAAGGCGGGAGGCCCCGGTGGAGCCTCCCGCCTTTTTGTTTGTCCGAAACCGAATGGCCCGGATCGGAACGCTGCCGTCAGAACCGCCGTATCAGAACGGCGACTGCGGCGCCTCTTCGGCCTGGGCCTGCTGGCCGGCGGTCTGGCGGCGGTACAGGTCGACGAAGTCGATCGGGTTGATCATCAGCGGCGGGAAGCCGCCGTCCTGGGTGCAGCCGGCGACGATGGCGCGGGCGAAGGGGAACAGCATCCGCGGCGCCTCGATCAGCAGCACCGGGCGATGATGCTCCTGCGGCAGGCCCGGAAGCTGGAACAGGCCGCCATAGGCGACCTCGACCAGGAAGGCGGTCGCCTCGGCCTGCTTGGCCTCGCAATGCAGCTTCAGCACGACCTCGTAGACGTCCTCGCCCATCGGCTGAACCTGCACGTCCACGCCGATGTTGACCTGCGGCTGCGGCTGGCCGGGCAGCAGGCTCTGCGGGGCGTTGGGGTTCTCGAAGGACAGGTCCTTCACATACTGCGCCAGCACATGCATCGGCAGCGACGAGGCGGCTTCCTGATCTTGACCGTTGATCTGCTGATCGGACATGGACAACTCCTGGCCGCTGGGCGGCATCACGATGGAAAGGTCTTCAAGACCCGCTGGCTAGCACGGAAACGCTGGCTCCACAAAGTGAAACCGCTGCGTTTCACCCGCGGTCGTTGCGGTGGGGCGAACCGGGCGGCGCCCAGCGGGAGTCGCCGAGCTTGGGCATGTCGTCGGGCCCGTCGCGCCCGTCGCGGTCCGCCGGACCGCCGCTTCCCGGACGGCCGCCGTCGGGGTCGACCTCCTGGTAATCGACGTCGATCACCCCTGGCGGCGGGCGGTTGCGCGGGTGACCGTCCGACCCGGCGGGGCCGCTGCTGCTCCAGCTCCGGCCCCCCATGCGGCCCCCCATCTGGTAGGACGCGACCCCCTTCATACGGTCGAACAGCCAGCGGCCCAAGGCGTTGCGGATCGGGCGCACGAACAGCAGGAGTCCGACGATGTCCGTCAGGAAGCCGGGGATGATCAGCAGCAGGCCGGCGACGACGACGCAGAAGCCCTCGAACACCGCGCCGACCGGGCTCTCGCCGCGCTCCGCCGACGCTTGCGCGCGCTTCAGCACGGACAGGCCCTGCCAGCGGATCAGGACGGACCCGAGGATGGCGGACAGGATGACCAGCCCGACCGTCGGACCGGCGCCGATCCAGTCGCCGACCTCGATGAAGGTCGCGATCTCCGCGATCGGCAGCAGAAGGAACAACAGCAACAGTGGATTCATGGCCGTCCTTGCTCTTTCAACCCCAAGGGCCTATCTACACCAGGGTACGCACCCGATCTTTGGTTGGAAGAACAGCTCCGGCACGGGTCATCGGGTGGAATCCTCGGCGGAGAGAGCGAGCAGGGACTTGGTCCCGGCACCGTTCCGGTACACTTAATGCTCACCCGCCGGAGGGTCCAGTAGTGGATCAAGCGGGGCCGGTGATTTCGGGGCCGGCCTTCAGTCACCCGGAAGGATGGATGATGGGAGATGGGTTTGTGTTCGTCGAGATCCTGATCTTCGCGATGATCGCGGCGTTTCTCGTGTACCGGCTGCGCAGCGTGCTCGGCCGGCGCACCGGTGAGGAACGTCAGCGGCCGAACCCCTTCACGGCCCGCCCCAACAACCAGCCCGACAACGTGGTGGCGATGCCCAACCGCGAGCGGCCCGTGCCGAACGCCGCCCCGTCGCCCGACGAGCCGGTGTCGCTGGCCACCGCGCTGGAGCAGATCAAGGCCGCCGACCCCAGCTTCGACGAGAAGTATTTCCTGCAGGGCGCCCGCGGCGCCTTCCAGATGATCGTGGAGGCCTTCGCCAAGGGCGACACGGCCACGCTGCGCCCGCTGCTCTCGGACGAGGTCTACGACAACTTCGCTCGTGCGGTGCGCGAGCGCCAGTCGGCCGGCGAGACGCTGGAAACCCGCATCGAGACGATCACCGACGCCGACGTGGTGGAGGCCCGCATGGACGGCCGCACCGCCCTGGTCACGGTGAAATTCGTGTCGGAGCAGATGAACGTCGTGCGCAACAGCGCCGGCGCCGTGGTGGACGGCGATCCGAACAGCGTGGTCGAGGCCGTGGACGTCTGGACCTTCGCCCGCAACACCCGCGCCGGCGACCCGAACTGGGCGCTCGTCGAAACCCGCACCCCTCAATGACCGATCGGTTCTGATGCTGTCTCTTCCGGTTGTTCGTCTCAGCGCCGCGGCAGTCCTTGCCGCGGCGTTTCTCATTGGCTGCGAGCGGAAGGAGGAGGAGGCCAAGGCGCCGCCTCCGCCTCCGCCCGAGAAGCTGGTCCTCACCCCCGTCGCCTTCGCGGCGCTGCCCGGCTGGAGCGCCGACCGCGTGGCGGAGGCCGTCCCGGCCTTCCAGCGCTCCTGCGCGAAGGTCAAGGCGCTGGCCGCCGACCGCTCCATCGGCCCCGACGGGGTCGGCGGCAAGGCGGCGGACTGGCAGGCCCCTTGCGCCGAGCTGGCCAAGCTGCCGCCCGGCGACGACGCGGCGGCCCGCGCCTATTTCGAGACGTGGTTCACCCCCTACGCCGCGGCCAACAACGAGGAGCGGCGCGGCCTCTTCACCGGCTATTACGAGGTCGAGCTGAAGGGCAGCCGGACGCCGGACCCGGCCTTTCCGGTGCCGCTCTACAAGCGCCCCGCCGATCTGGTGATGGTCGATCTCGGCGAGTTCGCCGACCGCTGGAAGGGCGAGCGCACCGCCGGGCGGGTCACCGCGGGCCGGCTGAAGCCCTTCGAGGACCGCGCGGCCATCGAGGCTGGGGCGCTGAGCGGCAAGGGGCTGGAGCTGGTCTGGCTGCAGGACCCCATCGCCACCTTCTTCCTGCACATCCAGGGGTCGGGCCGGGTCAGCTTCCCCGACGGAACGGAGACGCGCGTCGGCTACGCCGCCCAGAACGGCCACAAATACGTGGCCATCGGGCGGGAGCTGATCGACCGCGGCGCCCTGAAGCGCGAGGAGGTGTCGCTCCAGACCATCCGCGCCTGGTTGCAGGCCAACCCCGGCGAGGCGGCGGCGCTGATGAACAAGAACCCGTCCTACGTCTTCTTCCAGGAGCTGAAGGGGGAGGGGCCGAACGGCGCCCAGAATGTCGCCCTGACGCCGGGGCGCAGCCTCGCCATCGATTCCAAGTTCCTGCCCTACGGCGTGCCGGTCTGGCTGGACGCCGAGGACCCGCTGGACGCCCAGACGCGGCTGCGCCGCCTGCTGATCGCCCAGGACACCGGCGGTGCCATCCGCGGCCCGGTCCGCGGCGACGTCTTCTGGGGTCACGGTCCGGAGGCGGAGGAGAAGGCCGGCGTGATGAAGAGCGCCGGGGAGTATTACGTCCTGTTGCCGAAGACCGTCGCCCCGGCAAGCTGATCGGCGTCTCTTTCCTCCCGCCGAGGAACCGAAGCGCAGCGGCTTCGGTTGTGTCAACCACCGCCGATCCTGGTCGTTCCGGCCAACGGCGGCTCTGGTTGACACACGGGGGAGGGGGCCATGACCCCGCTGCAACGGCACATCGACAGGCTCAACGAAATCGAAGGGCTGGCGCGGCTCGGCTACGCCGCGCGCGGCCTCGTCTATCTGATCGTCGGCTGGTTCGCCGTCACGGCGGCCTACGGCAGCAACCGGCCGACCGACACCAAGGGCGCGTTGGTCGAGCTGTTCCAGAACCCCTTCGGTTCGGTCCTGCTGGCGCTGACCGCGCTCGGTCTGGCCGGCTACGCGTTGTGGCGGGTCATGCAGGCGGTGCTGGACGTCGACCATGTCGGGACCTCGCCCAAGGGGCTGGTGGTCCGCGCCGGCTTCATCGTCGCCGGGGTGATCCACGCCGGTCTGGCGATCTTCGCCATCAAGCTGCTGGCCGGGCAAGGCGGCGGGCGCGGCGACGGCGAGACAGCGGCGCACGACTGGACGGCGTGGCTGCTGGCCAAACCGATGGGCCGCGTCCTGGTCGCCGCGGTGGGGGTCGCCATCATCGGTGCGGCCGTCGCCCACGCCGTCAAGGCCTACAAGGCCAGCTTCCGCCGCGAGCTGAACGCCGACCCGGACACCATGAAAGTCATCTGTCCGATCGGCCGCTTCGGCTTCGCCGCCAAGGGGCTGGTCTTCGCGGTGGTCGGCAGCTTCTTCCTGGTGGCGGCGTGGCAGTCGGACTCGTCGGAGTCCGGCGGGCTGCTCAAGGCGCTGCAGTTTCTCCAGCAGCAGCCCTACGGCCCCTGGCTGCTCGGGGTGGTGGCCGCCGGGCTGTTCGCCTTCGGTGCCTTCAGCGTCGTCCAGGCCGTCTACTGCCGCATCGACGGCGAAGCGGCGGAGCGGCAGATCCGCGCCATGGTGTGAGCGAAAAGAACCGGACCAAAAGAAAAGGGCGCCGGGGGTTTCCCCCGCGCCCTTCTGTTTCAGGCCGATGTTTCACGTGGATCGCCACGCCGAGGCTCACCCCTTGGTGATCATCGGACCGAGGCGGCGGCCGGCGAAGACGTGGATGTGCAGGTGCGGAACCTCCTGGTTCGCGTCCTCGCCGCAGTTGGACAGGATGCGGTAACCGGGCTCGGCGGCGCCGGCGCCGCGCGCCACCTCGCCGACCGCGCGAAACAGGCCGGCGATCTCCGCCTCCGTCGCGCGGGCGCTGAAATCGTCCATGTCGACGTAGGCGCCCTTGGGGATCACCAGGATGTGCGTCGGGGCCTGCGGGTTGATGTCGTGGAAGGCCAGAGCGTGCTCGGTCTCCAGGACCTTCTTGCACGGGATTTCGCCGCGCAGGATGCGGGCGAAGACGTTGTTCGGATCGTAGGTCTTGGCCATCGCGTCGTTTCCCCTTCCGCCTTGATGTTCTTTAAGACTTGCGCGCGTTCTTCTCGGCGATGCCGCTGGTGCCCTCGCGCTGGGCCAGCTTCTCCCACACCGCGGCGGGCTCCAGCCCGGCGTCGGCCCACAGCACCATCAGGTGATAGAGCAGGTCCGCCGATTCCGAGGCCATGGCCGCCTTGTCGCCGCGCACCGCCTCGATGACCGTCTCCACCGCTTCCTCGCCGACCTTCTGGGCGATCTTGGCGGTGCCGCGGTGGAACAGCTTGGCGGTGTAGGAGGTCTCCGGATCGGCGCCCTTGCGCGCCTGGACGGTGGCGTAGAGCCGGTCCAGGACCGCGGCGGAGATCTTGTCCTCAGCCATGTGCGGCCTCCGCCATGCGGGCCGGGCGCACCGGAATGCCGGCCTCGGCCAGCGCCGCCTTGGCCTGCCCGATGGTGTAGGTGCCGAAATGGAAGATGGAGGCCGCCAGCACCGCCGTGGCGTGGCCCTCACGGATGCCCTCCACCAGATGGTCCAGGGTGCCGACGCCGCCCGACGCGATCACCGGTATGCGCAGCCCGTCGGCCACCTTGCGGGTCAGGGCGAGGTCGAAGCCGCTCTTGGTGCCGTCGCGGTCCATCGAGGTCAGCAGGATTTCGCCGGCCCCGTAGGACTCCATGCGCTTGGCCCACTCGATGGCGTCGATGCCCGTGGCCTTGCGCCCGCCGTGGGTGAAGATCTCCCAGCGGCCTGGCTCGACCTGCTTGGCGTCGATGGCGACGACGATGCATTGGGCGCCGAACTTCTCCGCCGCCTCTTGGACGAACTCCGGACGGTGGATGGCCGCGGTGTTGATCGACACCTTGTCGGCGCCGGCCAGCAGCAGCTTGCGGATGTCGTCCACCGTGCGCACGCCGCCGCCGACGGTCAGCGGCATGAACACCTGCTCGGCGGTGCGGCGCACCACGTCGTAGATGGTGTCGCGGTTCTCGTGGCTGGCCGTGATGTCGAGGAAGGTCAGCTCGTCCGCCCCTTCCCGGTCATAGACGCGGGCCTGCTCCACGGGGTCGCCGGCGTCGATCAGATCGACGAAGTTGACCCCCTTGACGACCCGCCCGTCCTTGACGTCCAGGCAGGGGATGACGCGCATCTTGAGCATCAGCCGGCCTTTCCGGTGACGGGGGTGCCAGAAACGGAAACGGATGAGAGGAGATCAAGCGCCGTCTTCGGATCGATGCGCCCGTCGTAGAGCGCGCGGCCGCAGATGACGCCCTGGATGCCGGTGTCCTCCTCCTTCTTCAACGCGATCAGATCGTCGATGGAGGAAACGCCGCCCGACGCGATCACCGGGGTGGTCAGGTGGAAGGCGAGGTCGGAGGTCGCCTCGACGTTCACGCCGCCCATGGCACCGTCGCGGTTGATGTCGGTGTAGATGATGGCGGCGACGCCGCTGTCCTCGAACTTCAGCGCCAGATCCAGCGCCTTGATGGTCGAGGTCTCGGCCCAGCCGGCGACCGCCACATAACCCTCGCGCGCGTCGATGCCCACGGCGACCTTGCCGGGGAACTCCCGGCAGGCTTCGCGGACCAGTTCCGGCTCGCGCAAGGCGACGGTGCCCAGGATGACGCGGCTGACGCCCTTCTCCAGCCACAGGGCGATGGTCTTCAGGTCGCGGATGCCGCCGCCCAACTGCACCGGAACGGTCACGGCGCCCAGGATGCTCTCGACCGCCTTGCCGTTGACCGGCTTGCCTTCAAAGGCGCCGTTCAGATCGACCAGATGCAGCCATTCGAAGCCCTGGCTTTCGAACAGGCGGGCCTGGTCGGCGGGTTCGGTGTTGAAGACGGTCGCCTGGCTCATCTCGCCGCGCAGCAGCCGAACGCAGGCACCGTCTTTGAGGTCGATGGCGGGATAGATGATCATCGCGGTGTCTCGTCCTATGGCGTGTCGTGAAGCGTGTCGGGGGTGAGGTCTTTCACATAGAAATGTCCGGCCAGCCTTTTGCCGTCCACCAGCGCATAGAAGGGATGCGTGCCCCAACGGCGGAAGCCCAGATCCTCGTACAGCGTGATGGCTGCGCTCTGGGTTTCGCGCACATCGAGGTTCAGCACGCGGAAGCCGGACGCCCGCGCCTCCTCCTCCACCGCCACGGTCAGGCGGCGGGCCAGCCCGTGGCCGCGCGCCCAGGGGGCGACGAAGCTGGTGGTCAGGGTGGCGGCGTGGGCCTGCGCCTCGTTGTTGCGGGCCGGCTTCACCAGCTGGGCGGAGCCGGCGATGACGCCGTCCAGCCGGCCGACGAACAGGATGCGTTCCGGCACCACCAGAACGCCCTTCCAATAGCGTTCCATGATTTCGCGGGCGGGCGGCGCCACCCAGCCGAAGCCGCCCCCCGCCTTGACGGCGTCGTCGGCGGCGTCGCACAGGTCGTGCAGATCGCCGGTCTTCAGCGTGTCGATGCGCTCGACCGTGACGTCGGTCATCGTCAGACCCGCCAGGTCAGGAAGTTGGCGACCAGGGCGAGGCCGGTCTCCTGGCTCTTTTCCGGGTGGAACTGGGTGCCGACCAGATTGTCGCGTCCGACCACCGCTGCGAAAGGCCCGCCGTAATCGGCGCTGGCGATCACGTCCTCCGGCCGCTCCACGGCGAAGCGGTAGGAGTGGACGAAGTAGGCGTGCGCCCGCTCCGGCAGGCCGGCCAGCACCGGGTGCTCCCGGCGGATGTCCAGCTCGTTCCAGCCCATGTGCGGGATCTTCAGCGTCGGGTCGGCGGGCTCCAGCTTCACCACCTCGCCCTTGATCCAGCCCAGCCCCTCGGTCACGCCGTACTCGCGCCCGCGCTCCGCCATCAGCTGCATGCCGACGCAGATGCCCAGGAAGGGGCGGCCCTTGCCGTGCACCACCTCCTCCAACGCGTCGAGCATGCCGGGAACCTCCGACAGGCCGCGCTTGCAGTCGGCGAAGGCGCCGACGCCCGGCAGGACGACGCGGTCGGCCTTGCGCACGGCGTCGGCGTCGGAGGTCACCAGGACTTGGAAGGAGGCATGGCACCCCGCCGCCGCGCGCTCCAGAGCCTTGGCGGCGGAACGCAGGTTGCCGGAGCCGTAATCGATCAGCGCAACGGTTTCCATGAAACGAAAGCCTTCAGCAGAGACCCGGCCTTGTCGAAGCCGCCGGTTTTTTTCAGAGGGAGCCGCCCAGCGTCCCTTTGGTCGAGGGCACGGCGTCGCGCTTGCGCGGGTCGATTTCGATCCCGGCCCGCAGCGCGCGGGCAAGCGCCTTGTAGCAGCTTTCCACGATGTGGTGGTTGTTCTCGCCATAGAGGCATTCGACGTGCAGCGTCACGCCCGCGGCCATGGCGAAGGCCTGGAACCACTCGCGGAACAGCTCAGTGTCCATGTCGCCGATCTTGTCGCGGCTGAAGGACACCTTCCAGATCAGGTAGGGCCGGTTGGAGAAGTCGAGCGCGACGCGGGTCAGCGTCTCGTCCATCGGGACGTAGGCGTGGCCGTAGCGCTGGATGCCCTTGCGGTCGCCCAGCGCCTTCGCCACCGCTTGGCCGATGGCGATGCCGCTGTCCTCGGTCGTGTGGTGGGCGTCGATGTGCAGGTCGCCCTCCGCCGCCACCGACAGGTCCATCAGGCTGTGGCGCGACAGCTGCTCCAGCATGTGGTCGAGGAAGCCGACGCCGGTCTTCACGTCATAGACGCCGGTGCCGTCCAGATTCACGGCGACCCGGATCCGGGTTTCGGTGGTGTTCCGCTCGATCGAGGCGCGGCGGACGCCATTGGCAAGGCTCTGGTCCATGAGTCCGGGTTTTATCAGGAAGCGCGCGGGCGCGCCAGAGGTGCCGCCTCCGAAAACGCCTATGACCGTCGGTCGCGATGCCGCATAATGCGTGTGTGTGCATGGTCGTGTGCACGCTCAACGCGCATAATGGGATATGCCATCGGACATGCCGACGCCCGGACGCCTTTTCCTGTCCCTCGCGGCCCTGCTGGTGCTGGCCGCCTGCATGGGCGGGGAGCTGCCGCAGACCCGCAAATCCCCACCCGTCGCCCGCGGTTCGACGGAGCCGGTCCGCTTCGACGGCCTCTCGCTCGGCTCGATGCGGCGGGGCATGGTGACGGGGCGCTATGTCTGGGCGCTGGAGTGCTGGCCGCCCTATGAGGACGTCTATTGGACCAGCGGGCGCAGTCTGCACGAGAATTCCACCTTTCAGGAGCGCTTCGCCGAGGTTCTGACCGACGCCGGCTACGACGTGGCGGGCGTCCAAGGCAGCGACTACGAGGCGGAGTTCGATCGCAAGCGCGCCCGCTACATCCTGCGCGGCGACCTGCGCGCGGTGAACAGCGACCTGTGCCGCCGCCGGAGCTGGCTGACAGGGAGCAGCGAGGGGGTGTCCGGCATCGGTAGCCTGCGGGTCGACTGGGCGGTCTACGACGCCGTGACGGGCCGGCTCGTCCACCGCGTCACCACGACGGGGGTGGCCCGCAAGGACAGCGGCGTGCCGCAGGGCGACGTTCTGCTGATCGAGGAGGCCTTCGGCACGGCGGTGGAGGCGCTGGGCGCCGACCCCGGCTTCCGCGCCGCGGTGTCGCGGGGCGGGGCGATAGCGTCAAGTGGCGCTGCCATAGTGTCAAGTGGGTGGGGAGGAGTGTCAACCGCCCATCCGGGAGCGTCAAGTGCGGCCCCGGTAGTGTCAAGTGGGGTGGTGGGAGTGTCAAGTGCACCCACGGGTGCGTCAAGTGGCCCGGCTGTGGTGTCAACCGCGACGGTTGATCCTGGCGGCGCGTCCGGCGGACCGGCACCTTTTCTGGAGAAAACCCGCCCGCCGACCTTGATTCTGCGCATCGCCGACCCGCTCCAAGGCTACGCCGACGATCCCGCCGCCCGCGTGTCCGCCGCCACGGTTCGCGTCGGACCGGACGAGCGCAAAGGCCGGGGAATCGTGCTGGGGGAACTGGACGGCCAGTCGCTTCTGCTGACGCTCGACGCCGGGCCGGACGCGACCGTCACCGTCGCGCCGTCCCGCGGGGTGTCGCTGGACGGAACGGTGATGGCGCGCGACGTTCCGGGCGGAATCGCCCTGATCCGCGTGCCGGCCCGGCTGCGCGCGGCGCCGCTGCGTCTGGACATCCCGGCGGTCAGCGAGCCGGTGACAGCGGTCCTGGAGCGGGGCGACGACACGGCGGCGGGCATTCTGGCGGCCCGGCGCCCCGATCCGCAAGCCGCGCCGGGGGTGGAGGCGACGCTGCTCCAGGCCGATTTGACCGGGCCGGACGCGGCGCCGGGCGACGCGCTGGTGGACGAGGCGGGCAACCTGCTGGGCGTCGCCCGTTCCGGTCCGCCGCCGGGTGGCGGGCACGGCCTGTCCGCCTTCGTCCCGGTGATGGAGGCGCTGGCCCGCCTGGGGGTTGAGATGACGCAGCTTGCTCCCCGGCCAATTCCACCACATGGTAGGCCGCCCCATGACGCCAGACTTGACGGGACCCGCCGTCCCCCCACATAGACCCGTGTTCCGATGTGCCTATATCGGCCGGGTTCGCGCCGGGCCGTTCGGGCACGGGCGCCTCTTCCTTAGACCACGGTCCCGATGACTTCCCACGATCCCATCCAGTGGCACGGCACCACCATCCTCTCGGTCCGCAAGAACGGGCAGGTGGTCATTGCCGGCGACGGCCAGGTGTCCGTCGGCCAGACGGTCATGAAATCGAACGCCCGCAAGGTGCGCTGGCTCGCCGGCGGCACGGTGATGGGCGGCTTCGCCGGCGCCACCGCCGACGCGCTGACCCTGTTCGAGCGGCTGGAGACCAAGCTGGAGAAGCACCCCGGCCAGCTGCTGCGCGCCTGCGTGGAGATGGCCAAGGACTGGCGCACCGACCGCTACCTGCGCCGGCTGGAGGCCATGATGGCCGTGGCCGACCGCAACGTCAGCCTGATCCTGACCGGCAACGGCGACGTGCTGGAGCCGGAGGACGGCCTCATTGGCATCGGCTCCGGCGGCGCCTACGCCCTGTCGGCGGCGCGCGCGCTGGTCGACGTCGATGGTCTGGACGCGGAGGCCGTGGCCCGCAAGGCGATGAAGATCGCCGCCGGCATCTGCGTCTACACCAACGAGAACGTCACGCTTGAAAAGCTCTAACCCTCAGACCGGGTCCCACGCCATGTCCGCCCCCAGCATCGCCGCCGCCACCGCCGCCTTCAGCCCGCGCGAGATCGTCTCCGAACTCGACCGCTACATCGTCGGCCAGCACGAGGCCAAGCGCGCGGTCGCCATCGCGCTGCGCAACCGCTGGCGCCGCCAGCAGCTCCCCGAGGGGCTGCGCGAGGAGGTTCTGCCCAAGAACATCCTGATGATCGGCCCGACCGGCGTCGGCAAGACGGAGATCGCCCGCCGTCTGGCGAAGCTGGCCCAGGCACCCTTCCTGAAGGTCGAGGCGACCAAGTTCACCGAGGTCGGCTATGTCGGCCGCGACGTCGAGCAGATCGTCCGCGATCTGGTGGAGGCCGCCATCGGCCTGACCAAGGAGCGGCTGCGCAAGGAAGTGGCTGCCAAGGCCGAGCTGCGCGCCGAGGAGCGCGTGGTCGACGCGCTGTGCGGCGAGAACGCCAGCCCGGAGACGCGGCAGAAGTTCCGCAAGATGCTGCGCGAGGGCACACTGAACGACCGCGAGATCGAAATCCAGGTGGCCGACACCGCCGGCGGCCTGCCGACCTTCGACATCCCCGGCATGCCGGGCGCCCAGATGGGCATGCTCAACCTGAACGACATCTTCGGCAAGGCGATGGGCGGGCGCACCAAGTCCCGGCGCATGTCCGTCGCCGAGAGCTACACCGTCCTGATGGCGGAAGAGTCGGACAAGCTGCTGGACCAGGAAAAGGTCGTTTCGGAAGCGATCCAGGCGGTCGAGCAGAACGGCATCGTCTTCCTCGACGAGATCGACAAGATCTCCGCCCGTTCCGACTACAAGGGCGGCGCCGACGTCAGCCGCGAGGGCGTGCAGCGCGACCTGCTGCCGCTGATCGAGGGCACGACGGTCAGCACCAAGCATGGCGCGGTGAAGACCGACCACATCCTGTTCATCGCGTCCGGCGCCTTCCACCTGTCCAAGCCGTCGGACCTGCTGCCGGAGCTGCAGGGCCGCCTGCCGATCCGCGTCGAGCTGAAGGCGCTGGAGCAGGACGATTTCCGCCGCATCCTGACCGAGCCGGAAGCCAGCCTGATCAAGCAGTACAAGGCGCTGCTGAAGACCGAGGAGGTCGATCTCGTCTTCACCGACGACGCCATCGACGAGCTGGCCCGCCTTGCCACCGAGATCAACGCCACGGTGGAGAACATCGGGGCGCGGCGCCTGCACACCGTCCTGGAAAGGCTGCTGGAAGACATCAGCTTCACCGCCAGCGACAAGGCCGGCCAGACCGTCACCATCGACGCGGAGACCGTCCGCGCCCAGGTCGGCGGCCTCGCCAAGAACGCCGACCTGTCGAAGTTCATTCTGTAGGGCGCGCTGCGGCTATCGCATTGAAGTCCCCTCTCCCCTCTGGGGAGAGGGTTAGGGTGAGGGGGTTGCGCTTGTGCCGGACGTACCGCCACGCGCAACCCCCTCACCGCCCGCTTCGCGGGCACCCTCTCCCCAGAGGGGAGAGGGCTATGAGAGTCCACCCGCCTTGATCGGCTTTCTTGATCGGCGGCCCGGCTGGCCTTAGGATGGTCGGCATCTCATCACGGCAGGATGCGTAGAACGATGGATTTCAACCCGACCGCAACGTCCGTTCGTTTCGTCTTCGGGGAAATCCGCGTCCATGCCTGCTTCCATCACACCGCCCGCCATCACCCTGGCGAACCTGTCCTGGTCCACGCCTGACGGGCGTCCCGTCCTATCCGACATCAGCCTGGGGTTCGGTCTTGAACGGACCGGGCTCGTCGGACGCAACGGCACCGGGAAATCGACTCTTCTCAAGCTGATGACGGGCGCGCTGCGCCCGCAATCCGGGACGGTGTCGGTCCGCGGCAGCCTGGGAATCCTGAATCAGAACCTGTCGGTGAGACCGGACGACACGGTCGCCGGGCTGTTCGGCGCGACCGCCATGCTGGACCTGCTGCGCCGCGCCGAGCGGGGCGACGCGGACGCCGACGCGCTGGCCGAGGTGGATTGGACGCTGGAAGGCCGCATCCGGTCGGCGCTCGGCCGGGTGGGGCTGGAGGCGGAGCCCGAGACGCCGCTGACCTGCCTGTCGGGCGGGCAGCGCACCCGCGCCGCCCTGGCTGCGGCGATCTTTCCGGAGCCCGATGTCCTGCTGCTGGATGAGCCGACCAACGATCTCGACCGCGAGGGGAGGGAGGCGGTCATCGGGCTGCTGGCCTCCTGGCGGGGCGGGGCGGTGGTGGTCAGCCACGACCGGAACCTGCTCGACCACATGGACGCCATCGTCGAGCTGACGTCCCTCGGTGCGACCCGCTATGGCGGAAACTGGAGCCACTACCGCGCCGCCCGGGCGCTGGCCCTCGACGCCGCTCGCCACGATCTGGCGGATGCCGAGAAACGCGTGGCGGAGGCGGCCCGGACGGCGCAGGCCACCGCCGAACGGAAGGCGCGCAAGGACCGGGCGGGGCAGCGGAAGGCGGCGAAGGGCGATCTGCCGCGCATCCTCCTTGGCGGCCGGAAGGAGCGCAGCGAGGCCACCGGCGGCGACAACGCCCGCCGCGCCGTCCAGCAGAAGGCCGACGCGCTCGACGCCGTGGCCGGCGCCCGCGCACGCATCGAAGTCCTTCAGCCGCTGTCGGTCGTGCTGCCGCCCACCGGCCTTCCGCCTGGCCGGACCGTGCTGACGTTCGATGGCGTCACCGCCGGCTACGAAGCGGGAAGGCCGGTCGTCCGCGACCTGTCCCTCACCATCACCGGGCCGGAGCGCGTCGCCGTCACCGGACCCAATGGATCGGGCAAGACAACGCTGCTGGCGCTCGTCGCCGGCCATCGCGCTCCCTGGTCCGGGACGGTCCGCGTCGTTGCCGGCGCCGTCATGCTCGACCAGCGGGTGAGCCTTCTCGATCCGTCGGCGACGATCCTGGACAATTTCCGGCGCCTCAACCCGCGGGAAGGGGAGAACGCCTGCCGGGCGTCGCTGGCCCGCTTCATGTTCCGCGCCGACGCCGCGTTGCAGCGCGTGTCGACCCTCAGCGGCGGGCAGACGCTGCGCGCCGGCCTCGCCTGCGTCCTCGGCGGTGCCGTCCCTCCGCCCCTGCTGATCCTGGACGAGCCGACCAACCACCTGGACATCGAGTCCATCGAAGCGGTGGAAGCCGGGCTGCGCGCCTATGACGGGGCGCTGCTGGTGGTCAGCCACGACGAGGCCTTCCTCGACGCCATCGGGCTCACACGCCGGCTGGACCTCACCAATCCGTCAGGAAACGCTCCTTCGGCAGGTGGATAACCACCGACGTGCCGGTCCCCTCCAGCGAGCGGATCTCCAGCCGGCCGCCGTGGCGTTCCACCAGCGACTTGGCGATGGACAGGCCGAGCCCGATGCCCTCGAACCGGCGGGCCAGAGAGGAGTCGCCCTGGAAAAAGGGCTGGAAGACGGTTTCCAGCCGGTCCTCCGGGATGCCGACGCCGCTGTCGAACACCTCGGCCACCAGGGCGCCCGCGGAGTCCACGCGGGCCGACACGCCGATGCGCCCGCCTTCGGGGGTGAACTTGATGGCGTTGGACAGAAGATGCAGCAAAACCTGCTTCAGCGCCCGCGGGTCGGCCAGCAGGGGCGGCAGCTCGCTGGCGATGTCGGCCTCGACGTGCAGCTTGCCGCGCTCCGCCCGCTTGGCGACCAGACGGACGCAGGACACCACCACGTCGCGGAAGTCGCAGAGCGCCTCTTCGACACCGACCTGACCGGCCTCGATGGTGGCCATCTCCAGCAGGTCGTTGATGTTGGCGAGCAGCAGCTCGCCCGACCGTTTGATCTCCGCCGCGAAGTTGACGTACATGGGGTTTTCCAGGGACCCCAGCATCTGCTGGTGGATCACGTCGGCGAAGCCCAGGATGCCGTTCAGCGGCGTGCGCAGCTCGTGGCTCATGTTGGCGAGGAAGGCGGTCTTGGCGCGGTTGGCCAGCTCCGCCGCCTCCTTGGCCTCGATCAGCGCCTGCTCGGCGGCCTTGAAGGCGCTGAGGTCGCGCAGCATCGCGACGAAGACGTGAAATCCCGGCAGGTCGATCTCCGACAGGGACAGCCAGATGACCATGGCGGTGCCGTCCCGCCGAAGGGCGGTCACCTCCCGTCCGACGCCGATGACCTGCCGCACCCCCGTCTCTTTGTAGCGGCGCATGTAGGCGCCGTGCTGCGCGGCCTCCTCCGGCGGCATCAGGATGGTGATGTGCTGGCCGGTCAACTCATCCGGATCGTAGCCGAGAAGCTGTTCCGCCGCCTGGTTGGCGGCCAGGATGACGCCGCGGGCGTCCACGGTCAGGATGGTTTCGACCGCCTGTTCCACGATGGCGCGGTTGCGCGCCTCGCTGCGCTGGAGTGCCTCGTCGGCGGCGCGGGCGGTCGTCACATCTTCGATCACCGCGGCGAGAGCGTGCACCCGCCCGTCGGGGCCGTTAAGGCGGGACGGGCGCATGGCGGCACGCATCACGCCGCCATCGGCGCGCAGAAACCGCTTCTCGAAGGGGGCCGGCGCCGCTTCGCCACGCATCACCCGGCCGAAGCGCAGGCTTTCCCAGGCCCAGTCCTCCGGGTGGGTGACGTCGGCCAGATGCCGACCGGCCATGTCCTGCGGGCTGTATCCCAGGCTGCGGGCGAAGGCGGGGTTGGCGGCCAGAATGCGCCCGTCCGGCGCGGCCACAACCATGCCGACCGATGCGTTGTCAAAGATGGAGCGGAACAGGGCGTCCGTGACACCGCCTCCCGGCATCATGGACCCGACCTCGGCGGTCATATGATAATTCCGTCTGGTCAAGCCTGGATGCGAGGGTATCCCGGATCGGATGGTAAGGGATTTGGCGCAGCGAAAGCGAACGCGAAACGTCCGGTTGCCTATGCCGAAGGTGCGACTGATTAACCCACAAGGCAAATCGGGGCGTTGCGACGCTCGCCCTGACCGTTCTACCGCCGCCGGGGAGCCGCCCGCCGCCGCACCGCCGCACCGCCGCGGGCGGGTGCCTCGTCCAACAGAAGGAGCAGCCGGTCCAGCGTTCCGTCGTCCAGGTCGTGGATGCGTTCGGCCAGCCGGTTCGCCAGCTTGGTCGCCTTCGGGTTGAGTCCGGCGGTGTCCACCGTCACGCGCGGGTGCGACAGGTCAGCCAGCCGCTCCAGCTCCTCCGCCTCGTCCCAGATGATGCCGAAATAGGCGCAGATCTGCCGGACGAGCTGGGCGGAGGGCTGGCCACGCTTGCCGTGCTCCAGCGCCGACAGATAGGCCGAGGAGATGTGCAGGTCCGCCGCCATCTGCTTGAGCGTCACGCTCTTGCCCTCGCGCAGCGCGCGGACCCGTTCGCCGAAGGGTGTCATCGCGGCCTCGTCCTAGCGGTGCCAGCCCTGATGCTGGTCGCGCCGCCGCTTGATGAGAACGTACAGCGCCCCATCGCCGCCGTGCCGGGGCTGCGCCGGGCGCACCGCCAGCACCAGCGGGCGCAGGGAGGCGTCGGCCAGCCAGCGCGGTACCGACTGGCGCAGCACG
The DNA here is from genome assembly GCF_001315015.1 of Azospirillum brasilense. NCBI lineage: Bacteria > Pseudomonadati > Pseudomonadota > Alphaproteobacteria > Rhodospirillales > Azospirillaceae > Azospirillum > Azospirillum brasilense. The sequence goes on from NZ_CP012914.1 coordinate 113,683, forward strand.
CCGGCCCCGCCGGTGTAGGTGCCCTTTCCGGTGATGACCAGCACGCAGCGCCGCCCCTCGTGCCAGGCGCGGTGGACGAAGCCGGACAGGGCGCCGTGGGCCTGCGCCTGGCTCATCCCGTGCAGGTCGATGCGCCCGTCGATCTCCATCTCGCCGCGCGAGAAGCGGTCGGCGGTGCGGCGGTCGATGTTGTCGAGGTTGCCGACCTTCAGCGGCGGCTGCGACGGGCGCCCGCCCTTCGGCACGCCGCCGCGCGGCGGCAGGGCGGGGGGAGGGGAGGCGGTGGTGGCGACCGGTTCCGGCTCGCCCGCGGGGGCGGCGGGAGGATCGGGATCCTCGACGATCCGGCCCGGCATCGGCTCCGCGTCGCGCATGGCGATCCGCCACAGCCGCCGTTCCTCGGTGGAGACCGAGCGGCGGCGGTTCATGACGGGGACCTCGGCGCGGCCCGTCCGGGCGCGCGGGTCGAAGGGCGGGGCGGATCAAACACGGTGAAACAGGGGTTCCGGCACGGACAACGCTCCGATAAACCCTTGAACGCTCAGCCGTGTCAATCCTCCACCAGCAGAATGTGAAGGCGCCGCGGCCCGTGGGCGCCCAGCTCGATCCGCATCTCGATGTCGCCGGTCCGCGACGGGCCGGTGATGAAGTTGACGGTGCGGGGCAGGGCGCCCTTTCCGCCACCATCCCCACCGGCGGCGCGCAGCCGGTCCCAGGCGTCCTCCATGGTGCCGACGATCTGGCCGCGCCGCAGCACGACGATATGAGTGTCGGGCAGGAAGTTCAGCGTGGTCGGCCGCTCGGCCCCGGACAGCAGCATCAGCGTGCCGGTTTCCGCCACCCCGGCGAAGGCGCCGGTCAGCGACGCCCCGTCGCTGTCGCGGGCCCGTCCCTTGGTCACGGTCATGGTCGGGCGCTGGTCCCAGGGGATGGGGTCCAGGGCGGCGTCCGGGGCGACGCGGACCTCGGCGGGCAGGTTCAGCCCGGCCAGATAGTCGGCCACGGCCCCCGGCACCTCGGCCATCCCGCCCAGCAACTCCACGGTCGCCGAAACCTCGGTGGCCATGGCGGCGAACAGCTCGACCTGCTCGTCATGGGGACGCTGGGCGCGGGCCGGGATCAGGTTGCGCGGGTGGGTGGCGAGCCTTTGGCGTGCCTCCTCGGACCCCTCGGCGGAATTCAGCGCCTTGCGGATGCCGCCCAGGATCTGGGCGCGGGCGGAGCCGGTGTCGGCCATGGTCAGCGCGTCCCCTTCTTTTCGGCCGCTTTCCTTTCGGCTGCCTTTTTCTGGGCCCACATCTGCTGGAAGGTCCTGCCCTCCGGCGCCGGCATGTCGCGGTGCCGGGTCCAGCCCTGGGCCAGCGGCAGGCTGGCGAAGCGTCCCTTGCCGCGGCCCAGCATCCCTAGCGCCCGCACCGCCATGCGGGTGGCGGCGTGATAGAGCGCCGGGCGCCGGGCGAACCAGCCCCACAGGGCCAGCCCCCGGCGCATGGCGGCGGGTTGGAGATTCTGTTCGAACTCCTTTTCCCGCCAGTGGCGCATCATCTTGGGCAGTGGGATGCGCATCGGGCAGACCGCCTCGCACCGCCCGCAGAAGGTCGAGGCATTGGGCAGGTGCCCGGCCTCCTTCACCCCCAGCAGCGCCGGCTGCATCACCGACCCGATCGGCCCCGGATAAACCCAGCCGTAGGCGTGGCCGCCGACCGATCCGTAGACCGGGCAGTGGTTCATGCAGGCGCCGCAGCGGATGCAGCGCAGCACGTCCTGGAACTCGGTGCCGAGCAGCGCCGACCGCCCGTTGTCGAGCAGCACGACGTGGAACTCCTCCGGCCCGTCGAGGTCGCCGGGACGGCGCGGCCCGGTGGAGAAGGTGGTGTAGGCCGACGCCTCCTGGCCCGTCGCGGAGCGCGCCAGCAGGCGCAGCACCAGCGCCGCGTCCTCCAGCGTCGGCACCACCTTGTCGATGGTGGCGATCACCACATGGACGCGCGGCAGGATCTGGGTCAGGTCGCCGTTGCCCTCGTTGGTGACGATGACGGTCGAGCCGGTCTCCGCCACCATGATGTTGGCGCCGGTGATGCCGACGTCGGCCTGCTGGAACTTGCGGCGCAGCACCTGCCGCGCCTCGGCGATCAGCACCTTGGGCTCGTCCAGCACGCGGTCCGCCGGCAGGTCGGTGTGGGCTTGGCGGAAGGTGCCCTCCACGTCCGCCTTGGACAGGTGGAAGGCCGGGGCGATGATGTGGCTGGGCGGCTCGCGGCGGAGCTGGATGATGTATTCGCCGAGATCCGTCTCGATGGGGGTCAGGCCGTTGGCTTCCAAGTAGTCGTTGATCCCGATCTCCTCGGAGATCATCGACTTGCCCTTGGTGACCGTCTTCGCCCCGACCTTGCGGCAAATGCCCAGGATGGCGTCGCGCGCCTCCTGGTCGGTGCGGCACCAATGCACATGGCCGCCCTGCTCGGTGACCTTGGCCTCGAAGGCCTCCAGATAGGTGTCGAGGTTGGCCAGCACGTGGTTCTTCAGGTCGCGGCCCTGGTCGCGGAGATCCTCGAACTCCGGAAGCCGGTCGGCGGCCTGTTTGCGGCGGTTGACGAAGCCGGCCGGCGCAATGGCCAGGACCTTCTGAAGCCGCTCGTCGCTCAGCGCCTTGCGGGCGTTCTCGGGAAAGGCGTGGGTGGTCGGCTGCATGGCGTTATGCCCTCCCACTTTTTATGGGCTCACCGATGGGAGGGGTGTCGGTGACGCCGGCCAGCACCTCCGCGACATGGCGCACGCGGACGGCGGAACCCTCGCGCTTCAGCTTGCCCGCCATGTTGAGCAGGCATCCCATGTCGCCGGCCAGCAGCGTGTCGGCCTTGGTGCCTGCGATGTCGGCGGTCTTGGCCTCCACCATGCGGTTGGAGATGTCCGGGTATTTGACGCAGAAGGTGCCGCCGAAGCCGCAGCAGACCTCCGCCCCCGGAAGCTCGTTCAGCGTCAGCCCCTCGACCTTGGCAAGCAGGCGGCGCGGCTGCTCCTTGACGCCCAGCTCGCGCAGGCCCGAACAGCTGTCGTGGTAGGTGATCGTGCCGTCGTAGCGCGCGCCGGTGTCCGTCACCCCCAGCACGTCGGTCAGGAAGGACACCAGCTCGTGCGTGCGCGCCGACAGGTGGCGGGCGCGCGCCGCCCAGGCCGGATCGTCGGCCAGAAGCTCCGGATAATGCTTGCGGATCTGCCCGGCGCAGGAGCCGGAGGGGACGACCACGTGATCGAACCCCTCAAAGGCGGCGATGGTGCTGCGGGCGAGATCGCGGGCGGTGGCGCGGTCGCCGGCGTTGAAGGCGGGCTGGCCGCAGCAGGTCTGGGACGCCGGCACCTCGACCGTGCAGCCGGCGTCTTCCAGCAGCTTCACCGCGGCGAAGCCGACCGTCGGGCGGTAGACATCGACGAGGCAGGTGACGAACAGCCCCACTCGGGGGGCGGGGCGGGTGTCGGCCATGGTGTCCTGTTCTTCTTGTGTGCTTAACCCCTCACGGTGGCGACTGTAGGTCGTCCCGCCGGTGATGGCAACGGGCCGGGCCGGCGGCGTCCGATCGCGGCATGCCGCTTGTCGAAGGGTCCCTGCACAACCAAAGGTGAAAAAGATAAACATACAGAAAGCGAAACAAACAATAAGGCAGGCATGCTTTCTGTTTCAAAAAGATGGAAGAAGCTTTTACCAAAATGAAATCTAAATTCACATATCGTGTGTATACGAAAACAGTCCGGCCGATCAATTCGGTCATGGGGATCATCCGGAAGTTGTAGCGATTATCGTGTGAGGGGAAGGGGCAAGTCAATGAGTCTGATGGGATTTTTCCGGGGTGGGTCCAAGGGCGGCAACGGGCGCGGTGCTGAACTGGCCGAGCTGACCGAAGCGCTCGACCTCTATGGCAACCACGCCGGCGTGGGCCTGTGGGACGCCGTGTTCCACAACGGCGACCCGGCGCATCCGCAGAGCCGCTGGACCTGGTCCGGGCAATTCCGTCGCCTGCTCGGCTTCGAGGGCGAGCAGGATTTCCCGAACCTGATGACCTCCTGGTCGGACCGCCTGCATCCGGACGACAGCGCCCCGACCTTCGCCGCCTTCGGCGCCTTCCTGGCCGACGCCAGCGGCCGCACGCCCTTCAACGTGCGCTACCGCGTGAAGATGCGCGACGGCTCCTACCGCTGGTTCCGCGCCATCGGCGGCTGCCGGCGCAACGCGGCCGGTTTGGCGCTGCGCGCCTGCGGTTCGCTGATCGACGTCCAGGAGGAGGAGGAGATGCGCCAGCGTGCCGCCTCCCTCGCCGCCGACTTCGACGCGAAGGTCAGGAGCGTGGTGCAGGCGGTGTCCGGCAGCTCGGCCGACATGCAGGGCGTGTCGCGCCAGCTCGGCGCCCTGTCGGAACGGTCGACCCGCCAGAGCGCGGAGGCGGCCAGCGCCACCGCCCAGGCGGCGTCCAACGTCCAGGCGGTCGCCGCGGCGGCGGAGCAGCTCTCCGCCTCCATCGGGGAAATCGGACAGCAGGTCGAGCGGTCGGTCGCCATCGCCCGCGAGGCGGTGTCGCGCACCGAGCAGATCGGCGGCACCGCCGACAGCCTCGCCCAGTCGGCGCAGCTCATCGGCGACGTGGTGAAGCTGATCCAGGGCATCGCCGGCCAGACCAATCTGCTGGCGCTCAACGCCACCATCGAGGCCGCAAGGGCCGGCGAGGCGGGCAAGGGCTTCGCCGTGGTGGCGAGCGAAGTGAAGAGCCTCGCCAACCAGACGGCCAAGGCGACCGAGGACATCTCCGCCCAGATCGCCGGCATCCAGGCGGCGACCAACCAGACGATCGGCGCCATCCAGGGCATCGGCGAGACGATCCGGTCGATCAACGAGATCTCCACCACCATCGCCTCGGCCGTGCAGGAGCAGGCGGCGGCGACCCAGGAGATCTCCAACAACGTCGCCCAGGCCGCCCGCGGCACCGACGAGATCGCCCGCAGCATCGAGGCGGTCAGCGTGGCGGCGAACGAGACGGCGCAGGCCTCCAGCCTCGTCATCCGCTCCTCGTCCGACCTGTCCGGCCAGTCCGACAGCCTGAAGCATCAGGTCGAGACCTTCCTGCAGGCGCTGAAGGCGTCCTGACGACCGGACCGGCGCGGGGAAGGGGGATCTCCGCGCCGGCCCCCTATCGACGTTCCATCGCTCAGGCGACCAGATTCACCGCGATCGCGCACATGACGAGGCCGATTCCGGTGTCGAGCGCCCGCCACGCGCCGGGTCGGGCGAAGACGGGCCGCAGCAGACGTGCGCCGTAGCCCAGCGCGAAGAAGAACAGGAGGGACGCGGTCATCGCCCCCAGCGCGAAGGCGTGCTTGCCCTCGGCGAACTGGGTGGACACCGACCCGACCAGCACCACCGTGTCCAGATAGACGTGCGGGTTCAGCCAGGTCAGCGCCAGGCAGGTCGCCAGCGTTGCGCCGAGCCCTGCCGGGACCGCCGAAGCCGGGTCCAGCGCACCGCCCGCCCGCCAAGCCGAGCGGAAGCTGCGCAGCCCGTAGACCAGCAGGAAGGCCGCCCCGGCGTAGCGGGTCGCCGTCTCCAGCCAGGGCAGCCATTGGGCGGCTTGGGCGAAGCCGCCGACCCCGGCCAGGATCAGCAGGGCGTCCGAGACCGCGCAGGTCGCGCAGACGGCCAGCACATGCTCCCCGCGCAGGCCCTGGCGCAGCACGAAGGCGTTCTGCGCGCCGATGGCGACGATCAGGCTGAGACCCAGCAGAAGGCCGGGAAGGAAGGCGGAGAGCATGGCGGCCCCATTCGTTGGCGATATCGGTGGCGGAGGCCGTTCCCCTACCATCGCCGCCCGGATTAGAATAACTAAAGTCCCTTATCCTGATTAAGGAACGCTAATCTCATGCTGGACTACGCCCTGCTCGCCGCGCTGGCCGCGGTGGTCCGCACTGGCAGTTTCGAGCGGGCGGCGGCGCAGCTCCACGTTACCCCCTCCGCCGTGTCGCAGCGGGTGAAGCTGCTGGAGGAGCGGATGGGGACGATTCTGGTGGTGCGCGGCTCGCCCTGCACCGGCACCCCCGCCGGCCTGCGGCTGAGCCAGCACGCGGAGCGGGTGGCCCTGCTGGAAAGCGAGCTGCGCGACGGGCTTCCCGGCCTGCCGCAGGACGGGCCGGCGGTGACGGTGCGCATGGCGGTCAACGCCGACAGCCTCGCCACGTGGTTCGTCGCCGCCATGGCCGGGACGCCGGACGTGCTGTTCGACCTCGTCCTCGACGACCAGGAGCACAGCGCCGACTGGCTGCGCCGGGGGGAGGTTCTGGCGGCGGTGACGTCCGGCGCCCAGCCGGTGCAGGGCTGCGACAGCACCCCGCTGGGTGCCTTGCGCTACGTGGCGACGGCCAGCCCGGACTTCCTGCGCTGGCATTTCCCCGATGGGGTGGCGGCGGCGGCTTTGGCCCGCGCGCCGCGCCTGACCTACAACAGCAAGGACCGGCTGCAGACGCAGTGGACCCGGCAGGCCTTCGGGGTGGAGATCGCCTCGCCGACCCACTGGATGCCCTCCACCCACGCTTTCGTGGACGCGGCGCTGGCCGGGCTCGGCTGGGGGATGAATCCGGAACCGCTGGTCTCCGATGCCCTGCGCGACGGGCGGCTGGTGGCGCTGGTGCCGGACCAGCCGCTCGACGTGCCGCTGTTCTGGCAGCGCAGCCGGATCGCCAGCCGCACCCTGGCCGACATCACGCGCTCGGTGTTGACGACGGCGCACGCCCAGTTGACGCAAGTCTGACGCTCACCGGTTCGCCGCCGGCACCATCATGCTTGCCAGGAAGAGGGCGGCGGCGGCGACCACGATGCTCGGCCCGCCCGGCAAATCCCAGTTCAGGGAGGAGAGCAGGCCGCCCAGCACCGCGGCGATCCCGAAGACCGAGGCCAGGGCGGCCATCGCCTCCGGTGTGCGGGAGAAGCGGCGGGCCGCCGCCGCCGGGATGATGAGGAGGGAGGTGATGAGCAGAATGCCGACGATCTTCATCGCCGCTGCGATGACCAGCGCGATCAGCAGCATGAAGGCCAGCCGCAGCGCCTCCACCGGCATCCCCTCGACCCGCGCCAGATCCTCGTCCACCGTCACCGCCAGCAGCCGCCGCCACAGCAGCAGCAGACCGCCCAGCGCCGCCGCGCCGCCGGTGTAGATCCAGGCGAGATCGCCGGTGGTGACGCTCAGGATGTCGCCGAACAGATAGGCGACCAGATCGACGCGCAGCGTCTCCAGGAAGGCGATGGCGACGAGGCCCAGCGACAGCGACGAATGCGACAGGATGCCCAGCACGGTGTCCGTGGCCAGCGCGCGGCGCCGCTGCAGCCCGACCAGCGCCAGCGCCAGCGCGACGCAGACGCCGACCACGCCGATCAGCGGGTTGACGCCCAGCAGGAAGCCCAGCGCCACCCCCAGCAGGGCGGAATGGGCCAGCGTGTCGCCGAAATAGGCCATGCGCCGCCACACCACGAAGGACCCCAGCGGGCCGGCGACCAGGGCGATGCCGCAGCCGGCGGCGAGCGCGCGCAGAACGAAATCATCCATGGCAGCAGTCCCCGTCATGGCCGGGCACCACGGCGCCGTCGCTGGCGTGCGCGTGGTCGTGGTGATGGACATAGACGGCCAGCGCGTCGGCGTGGCCGCCGAACAGGGCGCGGTATTCCGGGTGGCGCCGCACATCCTCCGGCGCGCCCTGGCAGCAGACATGGCCGTTCAGGCAGAGCACGCGGTCGGTGCGCGCCATCACCGTGTGCAGATCGTGGCTGACCAGCAGCACGCCGCAGCCGCGGCTGCGGCGCAGCGTCTCGATGCGCCCGAACAGTTCGGCCTGCCCATGGACGTCCACCGCCTGGTCGGGCTCGTCGAGCACCAGAAGCTCGGGATCGCCCAGTAGGGCGCGGGCCAGCAGCACGCGCTGCATCTCCCCGCCGGAGACCGTCTGGACCGGGCTGGCGGCGAGGTGGGAGACGCCGGCCTCCTCCAGCGCGTCGGTGATGCGCGCGTCGGTCACCGGGCGCCACAGCGCCAGGAAGCGGCGGACGGTCAGCGGCAGGGTTGCGTCGACGGTCAGGCGCTGCGGCATGTAGCCGATGCGCAGGCCCTTGCGGCGCTCCACCATCCCGGATGAAGCGCGGACGAGGCCCAGCACGGCGCGCACCAGCGTCGTCTTGCCCGCACCGTTGGGGCCGATCAGCGTGACGATCTCGCCGGGCCGCACCTCCAAATCCACGCGGTCGAGGATCGTCCGCCCGCCCAGCCGCACCGTCAGACCCTTGGTGTCGACCAGGGGAGGGGCCAGGGACGGAATCGGCGAACGGGCCGCGTGATGAGCCCCGTGATGGATTGACATGTTATGTTATAACGTGACATTGCTGGAAACGAAGACAGCTATGCGCCGGAAAGACCCGGCTGTCCAGTCAGACGATGAGGAACCCACCCATGCGCGCCGCGATGCGTCCCCTGCCGCTTCTTGCCCTTGCTGCCGCCCTTACCGCCAGCCCGGCGCTGGCCGAGGGGCCCAAGGTCGTCGCCTCGATCAAGCCGGTCCATTCCCTGGTCGCCGCGGTGATGGAGGGGGTGGCGGAGCCGGCGCTGATCGTGCGTGGCGCGGCGTCTCCCCACACCTACGCCATGAAGCCGTCGGACGCGAAAGCGCTGGCCGCCGCCGATCTCGTCTTCTGGATCGGGCCGGAGCTGGAGGGCTTCCTCGACAAGCCGGTGACGGCGAACGCCAAGAAGGCCACGTCCGTCACGCTGCTGGAGGCGCCGGGCGTCACCCTGCTCGACGCCCGCGAGGGCGGCGCCTGGGAGGCCCACGACCATGGGCATGAGCACAAGCATGATCACGACCATAAGCATGCTCATGAGGACGAGCATGGCCATGACGAGGTGAACACCCACATCTGGCTCTCCCCCGCCAACGCCCGCGCCATGGTCGCGGCGATCGCCGAGGCTTTGTCGGCCAAGGACCCGGCCAACGCCGCCGCCTACACCGCCAACGCCGAGCGCACCGCCCGCTCCATCGACGCGCTCGACGCGGAGCTGAAGGCGGCGCTGGCCCCGGTGGCCGGCAAGCCCTTCGTCGTCTTCCATGACGCCTACCAGTATTTCGAGGCGCAGTACGGCCTGAACGGCGTCGGCGCCATCACCGTCAACCCGGAACGCCGCCCCTCGGCCAAGCGGCTGTCGGAAATCCGCGCCAAGATCGGCGGCCTCGGCGCCGCCTGCGTCTTCGCCGAACCGCAGTTCGAACCGGCGCTGGTCAACACCATCGTCGAGGGCACCCCGGCGAAGAAGGGCGTGCTCGACCCCGAAGGGGCGGACCTGAAGGATGGCCCCGGCCTCTACCCCGCGCTGATGCGCAACATCGCCGCCTCGCTGAAGGAATGCCTGGGGTCCTGACGCGTCTCGGCGCTTAAGCCTTGCCCCCGGCTGTGCTAGACCCGTGTCGGAATTCTCCCAGGGAGGCAGGCATGAAGATCGGGGTCGTCGGGTGCGCGGGGCGCATGGGGCAGATGCTGGTGCGCGAGATCGCCGCCACGCCGGGCTGCACGCTGGCCGGCGGCACGGAGCGGGTGGGCGGCCCCACGCTCGGCAAGGACATCGGTGTCCTCGCCGGCCTTGAGCCGCTGGGAGTCGTCGCCATCGACGACGCGGCGGCGCTGTTCGCCGAGGCCGACGCGGTGATCGACTTCACCAGCCCCGAGGCCAGCGTCCGCCACGCCGCCCTGGCCGCCCAGTCGCAGACGGTGCTGGTCATCGGCACGACCGGCATCGGCCCGGCCCAGCAGGAGCCCATCGCCCAGGCCGCCACCCACACCCCGATCGTCCAGTCGCCGAACATGTCGCTGGGCGTCAACCTGCTGCTGGCGCTGGTCGAGCAGGTCGGCCGCGCGCTGGGCGACGAATACGACATCGACATCCTGGAGATGCACCACCGCAACAAGGTGGATGCCCCCTCGGGCACCGCGCTCGGCCTCGGCCGGGCGGCGGCGGCGGGGCGCGGGGTGGCGCTGGAGGATGTCTGGCAGAAGGTCCGCGACGGCCACACCGGCGTCCGCCCGCGCGGCGAGATCGGTTTCGCCACGCTGCGCGGCGGCGACGTGATCGGCGATCACACCGTGGTCTTCGCCGCCGAGGGCGAGCGGGTCGAGCTGACCCACAAGGCGTCGGGCCGCCAGATCTACGCCAAGGGCGCGGTCCGCGCGGCGCTGTGGGCCAACGACAAGCAGCCCGGCCTCTACAGCATGAAGGACGTGCTGGGGATGTGATCGGTCAGGCCGCGGTTCCCTTAAGCCGCGGCCTCGTCCTCCGGCAGGACGTGCCCCTGCTCCCAGGCGAGCAGGGCGCGCTTGCGGGGGACGCCGTAGCGGTAGTTGTGGATGATCCCCGACTTCTGGATCACCCGATGGCAGGGGATCAGCACGCAGACCGGGTTGCGCCCCACCGCCGCCCCCACCGCCCGCATGGCGGTCGGCTGGCCGATGGCGCGGGCCACGTCCTCGTAGGACACGACGGCGCCCGAGGGGATGCGCAGCAGCGCCTCCCACACCTTGATCTGGAAATTGGTGCCCTTCATCAGCAGGCGCAGCGGTTCACCGCCTGTGGAACCGTCCTTGGCGAAACCGTCCCAGCGAAAGGCGCGGGCGGCGACCGGGCGGGTGGCGTCGGCGTCCTCCACCAGACGGGCGGCCGGCCAGGCGGCGGCCATCTCGGCCAGCGCGTCGCGTCCGTCCTCCTCCTCGGCGAAGCTCAGCCAGCAGACGCCGCGCTCGGTGGCGGCGACCAGCGACGGGCCGAAGGGAGTGGAGTGCAGGCCCCAGCGGATGGTCAGCCCGCCGCCCAGCGCCTTGTACTCGCCCGGCGTCATCGCCTCGCAGGCGACGAACAGGTCGTGCAGCCGCGACGGCCCGGACAGCCCGACGTCCAGCGCCACGTCCAGCACGCTCTGGTTCGCGGCAAGCAGCCGCTTGGCGTTGTCCAGCGTCAGGAACTGCAGGAAGCGCTTCGGGCTGATCCCCGCCCATTGGGTGAACAGCCGCTGGAAATGGAAGGGGCTCATGCCGGCGACCGCGGCCAGCTCGTCCAGTCCCGGCTGGTCCTGCCAATGGTCCACGAGATGGCGGATGGCGGCGGCGATGGCGCGGTGGCGTCGCGCGTCGACTGGGTCTTCGGCAGGGTTCAGGCATGGCATGGCGGTTCTCTCCCAGGCTCCATGGCCGGCGCAGGATGCGCCGCCGGAGCGGACCGACCAACCCGTTTCTTGCGCATTCCTACAGGCGGTCAGGGCACCGGTTCGGGATGGCAGGGGGCACGGCGCCACAGGGCCAGCGCGCCGCGCAGCGCCTTGGCGAAATCCGCCCGCTCCTCCGGAGTCAGGAAGGCGCCGACGGCCACCGACTGCCCGTGCGAGGTGAGGGTCACCCGGCCGCCGTGCCGGGGCGGGCCGTCCAGGGTGACGCGCAGCCAGTTGGGCTGGAGGCTCCACCGCCGCTCCGGCTTGTTCCGGGCGACGCGCTGGACGGTCAGGTCGGTGTCGGTCAGGCGCACCCGCTCGTACAGCTGGGCGGCCCGGTTGTTGACGCGGAAGGCCAGCCAAAGGATCACCACGTCCAGCCCACAGAAGGGCACCACCGGCCACGCCCCGTTGGCAGCGAAGATGCCGGCAATCAGCAGGTTGGCGAGGATCACGACGCCCATCAGAACACGGAACCCGTGCTGACCCAGGCTGCGGTGCGGGTGCAGGATCGCGTCGAAGAAGACGCGGGAAGCCGGGAGCAGGGCCGGGGAAGGAGCCGGGGAGGGGGTATGACGGGCCATGGTCATGCACACAAACTAGTGCGCATCGGGCGCGCCTTCCACCCGGCGTGTTTGCAAGAACAACCGGGGTCCCGCTATGCTGCGCCCCATGAAGCCCGCCGCCGTTCAGGAATTCTTCCGCCGCCTCAGCGCCGCCAACCCGGAGCCGAAGAGCGAGCTGGAATACGTCAATCCGTACACGCTCCTGGTCGCCGTCGTGCTGTCGGCTCAGGCCACCGATGTCGGCGTCAACAAGGCCACCGGCCCGCTGTTCCAAATCGTCACCACGCCGCAGCAGATGGTGGAGCTGGGGGAGGAGCGGCTGCGCGGCTACATCAAGACCATCGGTCTGTTCAACACCAAGGCCAAGAACGTCATCCGGCTGTCGGAAATCCTGGTCGCCCAGTATGGCGGCGAGGTGCCGCGCGACCGCGAGGCTCTGGAAACCCTGCCGGGGGTCGGGCGCAAGACCGCCAACGTGGTGCTGAACGTTGCCTTCGGCGAGGAGACCATCGCGGTGGACACCCACATCTTCCGCGTCGGCAACCGCACCGGCCTCGCCCCCGGCAAGACGCCCGACGCGGTGGAGGCCAAGCTGCTGAAGGTGGTTCCCAAGGCCTACCGCCGGCACGCCCACCACTGGCTGATCCTGCACGGCCGCTACGTCTGCAAGGCCCGCAAGCCCGACTGTCTCGTCTGTCCGGTCAGCGACCTGTGCGGCTTCAAGGACAAGGTCCTACCGGCTGCCGTGGTGTGATGTTTCCCGTGAAACGGCCGCGATCGCCGCAAAAAGAAAAAGCCCGGCGAGGGTTCGATCCTCGCCGGGCTTGATCGTGAAACCGCGTTTAACGGCGTTTAGCCGTCGACCACGATGGGGTCGAGCGCGGCCGGCGCCGGGGCCGCTTCCGCCGGGGCGGCGGGGGTTGCGGCGGGCTTGGCCGCCGGGGTGTATTTGCCGATCTCGCCGTTCAGCAGGGCGCCGGCCTCGACCGCCAGCTCGCCGTACTTGATCGAGCCGTTGATCTTGCCGGTGGAGCGCACGGTCAGACGGCCGCGCACGATGATGTCACCCTCGAAGCGGCCGCCGATGTCGGCCTCGTCGATCTCGACGGCGCCCTTGAACAGGCCGGTCTCGGCGATCTCGATGGACCGGCCGTCGCGCAGCTTGGCCTCCACCGTGCCTTCCACGACCAGAATGTCGCAGGACCCGATCTCGCCGTTCAGCGAGATGTCGCGGCCGACGATCAGCCGGCGCTGGTCGCTGGCGAGCGGGGCGGCGGGCGGCGGAGCGACCGGGGCGGGGGCCGCGGCGGGCGCCGAAGCCGGGGCGCCGTACCCCTCGGGACGGCGCGGCGCGGCACCCGGCAGGTCGACGGTGCGGCGCGGAATGTCCGTCGGCTTGTAGCTGGAACCGGGGATCGGGGCGCCGGCCGGCGGCTTCGGGGTGCTCGTGTTCATCTCGGGTCCCTTGGAGGAAAACGGCTCGGGTTGCGGCGTGCGGGCGGCCGGGGCGGGGCCGGCCGGCGGAATCGCCACGGACGGGTTGCTCAGGGAGGCGAGCGGCGACACCGCCGCCACGGGTTCGGCGGCGCCCGCCTGCGGTGCGGCCGGGGTGGCCGGGTCGGCGCTTTGGGTCTTCGGCGCACCGACGGGCGGATTCTTTCGTCCGAACAGCATGAACGTTGATCCCCAGGTCAGTCAGGTCGTTGGGCAGGTCGTGGAGGTCGGGTGATCGGCGGCGGTGACGCATGACCGGGCCCGACCGACAGCGGCCAAAAGACCACCCCGCCGGGGTAACACGGTCATCCGGCCGGCCGCAAGTGGGCTTTGGTGCACGGTCGGGGCCGCGCCGCACCGCGGTCCGTCACAGCCCTTCCTGGCGGGAAAGGCCCGTCATGGACCCCGTCATGGAATGGTAGATGTGGACCATGAAGGCGCTCGCGATCACCGGCACCAGCAGGTTGACGAAAGGAATTGTCGAAAGAAAGGCAATTACCGCGCCAGCCAAAAATGGTTTCAACGGGCTGGAACGCCGCAGAAACCCCGCCTCCTTCCGTCCCATCCGCCGGATCGCCACCATCTCGAAATATTCGCGGCCGAGAAGATAGCCGTTGGCGGTGTAGAAGATCAGCAGGTTCAACCCCGGCACCATCAGATACAGGGGCAGGGCGAACAGGTTGACCAGCAGGACGATGGCGAAAAAGCGCAGCGCGGTCAGCAGTTCTTCGCCAAGGCCGGTCTGGCGGGGTGGCGGCAACTGGGGATAGTGGCGCCGTTCCACCGCCTGCACCACCTCGTCGAGGAAGAAGCTGGACACCATGCCGACCGTGGCGGGAAACAGCACCCAGGCCAGCAACAGGACCGCCAGCCCGCCGAGCACGTCCAGCACCCCGTCGACCCAGGCGTAGCCGGTCAGCGCCGTGTGGAACAGCGCCCACCACACCGCCCCGGCCAGAAGGGCGAAGGCCAGGATGGCGGACAGCACGCCGATCCACACGACGCGGCGGGACGCCGGGTCGGAAAGCTGTCCAATGGCGAGAAGCAGGGCGCGGATCATACGGACTCTCTCGATGGGGCCTTTGCGGTCGGGCGACGCTTATCTACGACGGCGGGCCGTTCCATTCCAGGGGCCCTTGCGCCGCGCTTGAGATGTGAAGGCGGACCGCTATACTCGCGCCCGGTTTTCCTCCACGGTCCAGACACCGCATTTCCCCAGCATTTCCAAGGAGCGCCCATGGCCACGGCCGAATTCGACGTCACCGGCGTCGGCAACGCCATCGTCGATGTGATTGCCCATGCCGACGACGCCTTTCTCACGGCCAACGGCATCGAGAAGGGCGCGATGACGCTGATCGACGCCGCCCGCGCCGAGGAGCTGTACGGCCGCATGGGCCCGGGCATCGAGGTGTCGGGCGGCTCCGCCGGCAACACCATGGCCGGCATCGCCTCGCTGGGCGGCAAAGGCGCCTACATCGGCAAGGTCCACGGCGACCAGCTTGGCCAGGTCTTCCGCCACGACATCCGCGCCGCCGGCGTGCATTTCGAGACGGCGGCCGGCCATGGCGGCGCCCCGACGGCGCGCTGCCTGATCCTGGTGACACCGGACGCCCAGCGCTCCATGAACACCTTCCTGGGCGCCTGCGTGGAGCTGGGACCGGAGGACATCGACGAGGCGCTGATCGCCAACTCGCAGGTCACCTACCTGGAAGGCTATCTGTGGGACCCGCCCCGCGCCAAGGAAGCCTTCCGCAAGGCCGCCGCGACCGCCCACGGCGCCGGGCGCAAGGTCTCGCTCTCGCTGTCCGACAGCTTCTGCGTCCACCGCCACCACGCGGAGTTCATGGACCTCGTCGAGGGCCATGTCGACATCCTGTTCGCCAACGAGCATGAGATCACCGCCCTCTACAAGACCGACCGCTTCGAGGACGCGCTGGAGGCGGTAAAGCGCCTCGGCAAGACCGCCGCCCTGACGCGCAGCGAGAAGGGCGCCGTCATCGTCTCCGGCGGGGAGGTGGTCGAGGTTCCCGCATCCCCGGTCGCCCGCGTGGTCGACACCACGGGGGCCGGCGACCTCTACGCCGCCGGCTTCCTCTACGGCTTCACCCGCGGCATGGCCCCGGCGGTGTGCGGCCGCATCGGCGCGCTGGCCGCCGCGGAGATCATCAGCCACGTCGGCCCCCGTCCGGAGGTCGTGCTGGCCGATCTGCTTAAAGACGCGGGCGTTCCGGCCTAATTGCCGTAACAGCGCCTGTACGGTATAAGCTGGCGGACCTTCCCGTCCGCCGGCTTTGCCCCCATGCAAGTGTATCTGCCGATCGCCGAGATGTCGGTCAACGCCCTGCTCGTGCTCGGCATGGGGGGGCTCGTCGGCTTCCTGTCCGGGATGTTCGGGGTGGGCGGCGGCTTCCTGATGACGCCGCTGCTGATCTTCATCGGCGTTCCGCCCGCCATCGCGGTGGGCACCCAGGCCAACCAGCTCGTCGCCGCCAGCGTGTCGGGCGTGCTCGCCCACTGGCGCCGCGGCAACGTGGACGTCAAGCTCGGCGTCGTCATGCTGCTGGGCGGCATGGTCGGCACGGTGGTCGGTGTCTGGATCTTCTCCATCTTGCAGCGGATCGGCCAGATCGACGCGGCGATCACGCTGTCCTACGTCTTCTTCCTCGGCACCATCGGCACGATGATGATGGTCGAGGCCAGCCGCGCGCTGATCCGCCGCCGCGCCCCCACCGCCAAGCGGGGCAAGCTGCACCGCCACATGTGGCTGCATGGGCTGCCGCTGAAGATGCGCTTCCAGCGCTCCAAGCTCTACATCTCCGCCCTGCTGCCGGCCGGGATCGGGGCGGTCGGCGGGATGCTGGTGGCGATCATGGGCATCGGCGGCGGCTTCATGCTGGTGCCGGCGATGATCTATCTGTTGAACATGCCGACCGGGCTGGTGGCCGGCACCTCGCTGTTCCAGATCATCTTCACCACGGCGATGGCGACGCTGCTCCAGGCGGCGACCAACCAGACGGTGGACGTGATGCTGGCGCTGCTGCTGCTGATCGGCGGGGTGGTCGGCGCGCAGTTCGGCACCAAGGCCGGCGGCCGGCTGCGCGGCGAGCAGGCGCGCCTTCTGCTGGCCTCGCTGGTCGTCGCGGTGGCGCTGAAGCTCGCCTTCGATCTGGTGATGGAACCGAACGACGTCTTCACCATCTCGACGAGGATGTCGTGAGCGCTGCCGGCAAGGGCGCCGGGCGGCTGTGGTCCGTCCGGATCGCCGGCGGGCTGGTGGGGCTTCTGGCGGGGGTGTTCCTGGCCGCCACGGTCTGGGCGCAGCAGCTCGTCGCCGACCTGTCGAGCCACCTGATCGCCATCACCACCGGCTTCACCGGGACGGAGGTCGTGCTGTTCGGCACCACCGACGGGGCGGGCGACGTCGCCATCGTGGTGACCGGCCCGCGCACCCCGGTCACGGTGCGCCGCAAGGAGCGCATCGCCGGCATCTGGATCAACGCGCGCAGTGTGCGGTTCGAACAGGTGCCCGGTTACTACATGGTCGCGACGAACCGCCCGCTGGACCAGTTCGTCGGCCGCCCGGTGCTGGAACGTCACCAGATCGGCCTGCCGAACCTCCAGCTCGGCCCGCGCGAGCAGCTGGCCCCGGACCAGCTCGCCCTGTTCCGCTCCGCCCTGATCCGCAACAAGCAGCGGGCCGGGCTCTACGGCATCACGCTGGGGCAGGTGGCCTTTCTCGGCGAGCGGTTGTTCCGGACCAACATCTATTTCCCGGCCAATGTGCCGACGGGGCTGTACAATGTGGAAGCGCTGCTGATCCGCGACGGCGAGGTGGTCAGCGCCCAGACCACGCCGCTGGTGGTGTCCAAGGTCGGCTTCAGCGCGGAAATCTACGACTTTGCGCGCAACCAGCCGATGATTTACGGTGTTGCCGCGGTGATTGGCGCCATCGCCGCCGGCTGGCTGGCCGGCGCCATCTTCCGGAGGGTGTGACCCATGTCCGATCCGATTGCGACCGATCCGATTGCGACCGCTTCCACGGCGACTGGCCCGGCCGTTGCCGAACCGGATTCCACGGCCAAGCCGCCGGTCCGCATCTTCCTGGTCGTGGTGGACGAGAGCCCGGAGCTTCAGCTCGCCTTGCGCTACGCCTGCCTGCGCGCCCGCAAGTCGGGGGGCAAGGTGGCGCTGCTCTACGTCATCGAGCCGGGCGAGGTTCAGCAGTGGCTGGCCCTGGAGAACCTGATGCGCGAGGAGCAGCGCGCGGAGGCGGAGCAGAAGCTGCAGAAGCTCGCCCGTGACGTGAACCGGCTGACCGGCACCCTGCCGGCCCTGTACGTGCGCGAGGGCAACCGCCGCGACGAGGTGCTGGCCCTGATCGACGAGGAGCCGAGCATCTCCATCCTTGTGCTGGCCGCCGGCGTCGATCCGGAGGGGCCGGGGCCGC
Source organism: Azospirillum brasilense (assembly GCF_001315015.1). NCBI lineage: Bacteria > Pseudomonadati > Pseudomonadota > Alphaproteobacteria > Rhodospirillales > Azospirillaceae > Azospirillum > Azospirillum brasilense. The sequence continues at coordinate 131,461 of NZ_CP012914.1, forward strand.
TGATTTCCTACTTCACCAACCGCGGCCTCGCGAAGATGCGCATTCCGCTGACCATCGTGCCGGGCGGCATCGGCATCGACGCGCTGGACGCCATCACCTGAGGCGTCTCAACGTCCATAGAGGGCGGTAAGGCTGCGCTGATCGATGTCGGACCGGTCGTCGGTCAGCACCGGGTGCCCGGCCAGTTCGGCGGGAGCAAGTGTCTCCAGAATGCGCGAGGCCGCGTACGTCGCACCCGGCGGAGCGGCGCGCAGGCGTACGCTCAGATCCTCAAGCGTACGCGCCTCCTTCGTGGCGATCAGCAGGTAATTCCCGCGCCCGGCGTCGGCGACGTACACCGACGGGAAGACCGCGCCCTGGGTCGTGGCCAGCGGCCCGACCAGGGCCTCGCGGTCCATGGGCGAGGCGACGTTCATCACCAGCACGCCGCCCGGCGCCACCCGCCGCTCCACCGCCGCGAAGAACTCCCGGGTCGCCGTGAAGAAGGGGATCAGCGCGGTCGAGTAGAGGTCGACGATCACCACATCGTGCTGCTCCGGCGACCGCTCGACATGGCGGCGGGCGTCCTCCACGGCGACGCGCACCTCCGGCCGCAGGCCGAACCTCTCGCGCGCCACGTCGACCACCGCGGGGTCCAGCTCCACGCCCAGGATGTCGGCGCCGGGCCAGCTGTCGAGGATTTCCTTGGCGGCGGCCCCGCCGGCCAGCCCCAGAACCAGGACGCGCGTGCCGTTGCCCAGGGCCGGGACGGCGGCGAACAGGTCGTAATAGAGGCCGGTCGGGCCGCCGTCCTTGCGCAGCCGCGACTGGGTCGCCCAGGCCACGTTCAGGTGCAGGCGGGTCTGCTCGGCGTCCTCCTGCACCATGATCGTGTTGTGCGGCGTCTCGCGGTAGAGGGCGAAGCCCTGCCCCTCGCCATGGCCGGCGGCCCAGGCCAGGGGAACCGCCAGGGCCGCGGCGGCGGCCACCCGTTTCCCACCCGGAACGAACAGGCAGGCGAGCGCCGGCAGGACCGCCGCCAGGGCGTAGCCCGCCGACACCCCGACTTGCGGGATCGCGTAGAAGGAGGCGAAGAAGGTGCCGCCGATGCTGCCCAGCGTGCCGACCGCGTAGATCCGCCCCGCCGCCGCCGCACCGGTCAGGCTGCTCAAGCCCGCGCAGATCGGCGATACCATGGCCAGCGCGAAGGACGGCAGGCCGAGGATCAGCGCCGCCCCGACGACCGACCCCTCCACCGCGTTGAAGCGGCCCGCGGCGTCGGCGAGCATCGGCTTGCCCAGCCAGGGCGTCAGTGCCGCCGCGGCGACCCCGGCCAGCAGGGCGGCGCGCAGCGCCGGCACCGCCTTGGGCCCGTCGCCGAGCTGCCCGCCGGTCCAGTAGCCGGCGGCCATGAAGGTCATCACCACGCCGATGACGGCGCCCCACTGATAGACCGAATAGCCGAAATGCGGCGCCATCAGCCGTCCGCCGAGGATTTCCATCATCATCAGCGACCAGCCCGCGGAAAAGGCGGCGGCGGCCAGCGCGAAGGAGCGGAGGGACGGGCGGGCGGGGGAGGGATCGCGACCGCTCAAGGCCGGCGCCCGGGGGTTCGTTGCAGCGCCCTATTCATCGGTCCCTTCATTGGTCCCTGTCTTCTCCTTCAGCCCATAGACCTCGATCGGGTCGTTCAGCCCCTTCACCGGGTGCCAGCCGACCGAGACGAGGCGGCTGGCGCAGGCCTCGGCCACCTCGGCGGAGGTCAGGACGTTGCGGTCCAGGCGGCTGCACAGCCCCTCGATCCGGCTGACCAGATTGACCGCCGGGCCGATGACGGTGAAGTCCAGCCGGTTGGCGGAGCCGATGTTGCCGTACATGACCTCGCCCATGTGGAGCGCGATGCCGCAGCGCAGGGTGGGCTGGCCCCAGGCGGAGCGTTCGGCGTTGCGGGCGGCCATGTCGGTCAGCGCCTCCTGCGCGGCGTCCAGCGCCTTGGTGCAGGCGGCGGCCCCGGTCGGGTCGCTCTCCTCCAGCGGGAAGATGGCCAGCATGGCGTCGCCGATGAACTTCATGATCTCGCCGCCGCGGCTTTCCACGGCGCCGCCCATGATCTCGAAATAGCCGTTCAGCAGGGCGATCAGCTCCTCGCGCGGCAGCCGGTCGGCCAGCGAGGTGAAGCCGCGCAGGTCGCAGTACCACAGCACCGCGCGGACATTGGCGCCGGTACCACGCCGGATGTCGCCGGACAGGATGCGCGCGCCGGTGCGGTGGCCGACATAGGTGTCCAGCACCGTCGTCGCCAGCCGCCGCAGCGCCAGCGTCTCCAGCACCGCGCCCAGCGCCGGCAGCACCGCGTCGACCAGCGCCAGATCGGCGGTGGAGAAGCCGCCGGGCCGGTCGGTGGTGAAGCTCAGCACGTTGCGCCGTCCCCCGGCGAACAGCACGGTCATGGCGACGTAGTCGGTCGCCCCCTGCGCTTTCAGCTCGGCGAAGACCGGGTATGGGTAGGGCGGCTCCATCTGCTCCAGCCGGTAGCGCAGGCCGTCGGCGCCGTCCTCGATCAGGGTGGCGAAGGGGCTGGTCAGGTATTCGTCGCTGGTCTCGGTGCCGTGGGCGCGGGTGGCGATCTCCACCTGCTCGGCGTTGCGGCGCCAGAAGAAGGCGATGGTGCGGATCTGCGGGTGCAGCAGGGGCAGGGCGCAGACCGCGCGCAGCAGCGGAACGCCGGACGCCATCAGGCGCCGGCAGAACCGGTCCATCATCTGCTCGAAGCCGGGCGCGTGCCGGCCTTCCAGAAGCAGCCATTCGACGACCTCCCGCGCGGCGTCGTCGACGGATGGGGCCGGTGCGGTGGCCGCGGGCGGTGCCATGCTCACGGATCGATAACCATAAAGATGCGATGCTTGATCTGTCGGCGGATTCTGCCCAAGTTTCGCCTACGCCGCCAGTGTTGTTCGGCGCCGATGGAGGATATCACCATGTTCATTCAGACCGAGCAGACGCCCAACCCGGCGACTCTCAAGTTCCTGCCGGGGCGTGACGTGCTCGGACGCGGCACCGCGGACTTCCCGTCCCGCGAGGGTGCCGCCGCTTCGCCGCTGGCCCAGCGGCTGTTCGAGATCGACGGGGTCCAGGGCGTCTTCCTGGGCGCCGACTTCGTGACCATCACCAAGGCCGGCGACAAGGAGTGGTTCCTGCTGAAGCCGTCGATCCTCGGCGTCATCATGGAGCATTTCACCGCCAACCGGCCGGTGCTTCTGGAAGAGGCTTCCGGTGACGGCCACGCCGCCAGCGCCGACGACGACGAGATCGTCACCCAGATCAAGGAGCTGCTGGACACCCGCGTGCGCCCGGCGGTGGCCCAGGACGGCGGCGACATCACCTTCTACGGCTTCGAGGAGGGCGTGGTGTATCTGGAGATGAAGGGGGCCTGCTCCGGCTGTCCCAGTTCCACCGCCACGCTGAAGGCCGGCATCGAGAACATGCTGCGCCACTACATCCCCGAGGTGGTCGAGGTCCGCGCCGTCCGCTGACGGCATCCACCGGACGGGTGTGGCCGGCACAGGCCGCGCCCGTCCGGCGTTTCTCCGCTTATTCCGGCACCACGAACTGCATGCCCAGCCAGCGCCACCGTCCCTCGGGGGCGGGCAGGGTGCAGTTCACGCGCGTGCGCCCCGGCGGGAAGGGGTCGCGGATGCGCACCTCCACCCGGTCCTCCGTCACGCGCTCCAGCGCCGTCCGGCCCTGGCCGGCGGCGAAGCAGGCCAGGCGGGCGATGTCGCCGATCTCGTCCGACACGGTGAAGCCGATCGACGGCGGGTTGACGGTCAGCAGCGGATCGTCGGGCGTCAGGTCGGTCACCGGCAGCGGCAGCGCGTTGGCGGCCAGCCGGAAGCGGTCGACGCTGCCGAAACTCTCGTTCATCACGAAACGCGGCAGGGTCGCCCGGTCGGCCTGCGGGTGCAGGACGCCCGACTGCTGGCCGAAGGCGGCGGCGAAGCCCTGCTCCGTCACGATGGTCCGCAGCGCCGACGACACCTCGCCCTGCGGGTAGGCGAACAGGGTGGGGCGCTGGCCGGTTTCCGCCTGCAGCCGGTCGGCCATGCGGCGCAGCTCCGCCTTCACCTCCTCGGCGGGGCGGGACACCAGCGACTGGGTGGAGGCGCCGAGCCCGCCGAGCGTGACCCCGGCGGCGGCGAGCTGCCGCACCTCCGCCCAGCTCATATGGGCGGGCGACCCGCGGTCTATGGCGTCGGTCGCCACGAACAGGGTGAAGGGAAGCCTCGCCGCCTTCAGCCGCGGCCACGCCTCGCGGAAGGCGGAGCCGCTGGCCTCGTCGATGGTGATTGCCACCGTCCGGTCGGGCAGCGGCGCGCCGCTGCGCAGCGCCTCCAGGATGCGGGGCAGGGGCAGGACCTGATAGTCACCGTCCTGAAGCTCGTCCAGATGGGCTTCGAACTGGTCGATCCGGATGCTGATGGACGGAGTCTGGTCCTCGCCGAAGCGGTCGTAGGCGAAGACGACGGCGGTGTTCGTGGTTCCATCTCCAGCAACGGCGGGCGCCGCAACGCCGGGGCTTCCCGCCAGGGCCTGGAAGGCCCAGGCGGCGGCCACGGCGAAGAGGGTGGCGGCGCGGCGGAACGGCATGGCGGCCTGTCGTGGGTCCGGAACGGTCGCGCGGCCGGACGAGGGTCCGGGCTGCGCCACGGCTGGTGTGGCACAGGCACGCCGCCGGGAACAAGTCCGCAACACATACGGTATGCTTCGGGCATCCTTCGTGATGCAGTCGTGCAACAACCCCTGTGACACTAGGCCCTATGGCGTCTGGCCATGCGCCCGGTGCCCGCAGCTGGATCGACGGGGATCAGCCCATCATCAGCCCGCCCAGGGCCGCGTCGGTCAGCAGGGGGTAGCGCTGCTCGTCCGGCAGCTGATAGTGCCACCACTCGAAGCTGTAATGCCGCCAGCCCGCCGCCGTCATGACGCCGAGAAGGGCGGCGCGGTTGCGCTGCTGCTCCGTGGTCAGGTCGGTGCGGCCATGGTGGGACTGCTCGGTCATGTCGTCGAAGCCGGTGCCCATGTCCAGTGGGCGCCCGGACCCGTCGGTCAGCGTCAGGTCCACCGCGATGCCGCGGGAATGGGTGGAACCGCCCGACGGGTCGGCGATGTAGGAGGGGTCGGGCAGCGCCCGCCACAGGGCCCATTGCGCCTCGACCGGGCGGAAGGCATCGTACAGCCGCAACCGGCAGCCGATGCCGCGGGCCAGCCGGATCGCCGCGCGCAATGCCGCCGCCGCGTCGGGGTGCAGCAGGCAATGCGGGTGCCGGTAGATGGGCACCCTGGTCAGGTTGTCCGGCGTGGCATAGAGCAGGTCGATGTCGACATCGAAGTCCGGCGGTGCGATGGGTGTGAGCATGATCCATGCCGTCAGGGAAGGTCGGGGCTGTCTATCACGCTCTTGACCCAGGGCTGAAGTGGGGCTTTGAAGATGGCGGATTTGATGAAAGCGTGGGGGTCATGAGAGTTCTGGGACTGGACACGGCGACCTCCGGCTGTTCCGCCGCGCTCTGGGACGACGGCGCCGTCACCGTGCGGCGGCGCGAGCCGATGGCGCGTGGGCAGGCGGAAGCGCTGGTGCCCCTGGCGCAGGCCGCGCTGGCGGAAGCCGGTTGCGCCTTCGACGCGCTGGACCGCATCGCCGTGACCGTCGGGCCGGGCGCCTTCACCGGGCTGCGCATCGCGCTGGCGGCGGCGCGCGGCTTCGCCCTGGCCGCCGGGTTGCCGGTGGTCGGGATCACCAGCTTCGACGCGGTCGTTCATGGATTGCCGGACGCGGAGCGGGGTGGCCGCGCCGTGCTGGTCGCCGTGGACTCCCGCCGCAGCGAGCCGTTCCTGCAACTCTTTCACCCGGACCTGACGCCGTTCGGCGAGCCGGCGATGCTGGAGCCCGCCGCGGTGCCGGGCTGGCTGGACGGGCTGCTCGCCGGTGCCGCGCCATTGCTGATCGCCGGGGATGGGGCGGCTGCGCTGCGCCCGCTTCTGGAAGGGCGTGCCGACACCGCTTTTGCCGCCGGGCCGGGCACGCCGGACGCCGCCGTGGTCGCCGCCTTGGGCGCCCGACGGGAGATCGGTCTGCCGGCCCAGCCCTTTTACCTGCGTCCGCCCGACGTCTCCCTGCCGCGGAAGACGGCATGATGGCAGCCCCGCTCGAGACGTCCAACCCCCGGACCTCCCATCCGGTGCGGCTTCAGACCGCCGGCCTCGCCGACGCCGCGGTGATCGCAGCCTTGCAGCAGGTCTGCTTTCCCGACGACCCCTGGGGCGGCGACGCGGTCGCCAGCCTGATCGGCCAGCCCGGCTTCTTCGCCGCGCTGGCCTTGCGGGAGGACGCGGAGGGCGACGATCCGGTCGGCTTCCTGTTGGCGCGGGTGGCCGCGGAGGATGGCGAGATCATCGCCGTCGGCGTCCGGGCCGACGCGCGGGGGCAGGGCACCGGGCGGCGGCTGGTCGTGGCGGCGCTGGACGGCGCCCGGGCGCTGGGCGCCACGGCGCTGTTCCTTGAAGTCGCCGAAGACAATGGTATGGCGCAATCCCTGTATAAATCTTGTGGCTTCTTTGCCGTTGGCCGTCGTCCCGGCTATTACCGCAGGGCGGACGGAAGGGTTGCCGCCCTGGTGTTGCGGTATTCGTACACCGACAATTAAACCTTAACCTTTCTGAATCCACAAACGGTGCACCCCGTCCGGCTCACCCGGATTTTCGGGCGTCACGGCGAGAATGGAGTGACCCAGTTCGGCTAAGGATCGGGGTACATTCTCCAAGGGTTCGCCAGCGTTCAGCCGGACTTCAAGCGTCTGCCCGGCCGCCATGCGCTCCACCGACAACTTGGTCTTGACGAAGGTTAACGGGCACACCTCGCTGGTGATGTCCAAAAACAAATCCGGAGATTTTTTTTCGTACACTGCTTCCTCTTTAAGAGCAAAGGATGGATATTGCACGCGGCCACAAACCTCTTTATATGGAGAGGAACGCCAAGCTGCGGAGCAAGCTTACATGAGCAATGGTAACCCTTCCAACGCGCTGTTGTCTCTGACCACGGAGATCGTGGCGGCGCATGTCTCGAACAATACAGTCGCTCTCGGCGATCTTCCGACGCTGATTGAGCAGGTGTACAAGTCACTCGCGAATGTCGGGACCGAGCCGGTTGCGACTGAGGAGCGTCCGCAGCCCGCGGTGCCCATCAAGAAGTCCGTCACTCCCGACTACATTGTATGCCTGGAGGATGGCAAGAAGCTGAAGATGCTGAAGCGCCATCTGAAGACGGCCTACGACATGTCGCCGGAGGAATACCGCGACCGCTGGGGCCTGCCGGCCGACTATCCGATGGTCGCCCCGAACTACGCCCGCCAGCGCAGCTCGCTGGCCAAGCAGATCGGTCTCGGCACCCGCGCCCGCCGCGGCGCGGCCTAAGGTCCATCGGGCTTGTGCGTTGGTGTCCGGCGGACCGCCGCTGTTCGGTCCGCCCCGGAACCCCATCGCCCGGACGTGATCTTTTCTTCCTTCCCGCGTGATCATTGCCGTCCCGCCTTGCCGCCGTCCCCGTTCGCCGGGGCCGGACCTTGTGGCATGCCCGGAGTCCGGGCTTGCCAGGGACGGGTTCGTCACGTCGCGGTTGACCGGCAACCGGCCATTCGTGTTATCCCTGTTCCGTGCCCGACGGGGCTCCGGAAGGAGAACCGGCGGTTGCCGCGACCCGAACAACGCCAGCGAAGCGTCGAGTATGGCTGATACAGGCACGGACCAGGGCAGCTCTTCGGATCTGCGCATGGGCTCCCTCGAAGTGCGGCTGGCCGAAAGCGCCGCCGAGATCGATTGGGCGCAGGCGTTGCGCTACCGCGTCTTCTACGAGGAGATGTCGGCGGTGCCGTCGCCGGACATGGCCGCGCGCCATCGCGACTTCGACGATTTCGACACCATCTGCGACCATCTGCTGGTCATCGACCACGCCCGCGGCGACGGCCCGGACTCCGTGGTCGGCACCTACCGGCTGATCCGCCGCCCGGCGGCGGCCAAGGCCGGGCGGTTCTATTCCAGCGACGAGTACGACATCGGGCGGCTGCTCAGCTATCCGGGGGAGATCCTGGAGCTGGGGCGGTCCTGTGTCGACGCCGCCTACCGCACGCGCGGCAGCAGCATGCAGCTGCTGTGGCGCGGCATCGCGGCCTATGTCTTCCACCACGACATCGCGGTGATGTTCGGCTGCGCCAGCCTGCCGGGCACCGACCCGGTGGCGATGGCCGAGCCGCTCGCTTACCTGCATCACTTCCATCTGGCCCCGGAGGAGCTGCGCCCGGTGGCGCTGCCGGAACGCTATGTCGGCATGGATCTGATGCCCCGCGACCAGATCGATCCGAAGCGTGCGCTGACCGTCCTGCCGCCGCTGATCAAGGGCTATCTGCGGCTGGGCGGCTTCATCGGCGACGGCGCGGTGATCGATCATCAGTTCAACACCACCGACGTGTCGATCGTGGTGAAGACCGACCTGATCACCAACAAGTATTCCAAGCATTACGAGCGGCGCAGCCGCGACGCCCAGATCGCGTGATCCGCGATTGCATCAGGAGGCGGGTGGCATGACGGCGGTGGATGCAACCGGTGCGCGCGCCCTGGGATCGCCGGTGCGCGGCGGCCTGCGTCTGGCGGTCTATCTGCTGTGGACGCTCCTGCTGGTCCCGGTGCAGGCGCTGGCTGTCGCTGTGCGGTCGCCGCTGCGCTTCCGGATACCGCGGTTCTACCACCGGGTCTGCGCCGCCATCCTGGGCATCGGCGTCGTGGTGCGCGGCGAGCGCGCCACGGACGGGCCGGTGCTGTTCGTCTCCAACCATTCCTCCTACCTCGACATCACGGTGCTGGGGTCGGTCATTCCGGGCTCCTTCGTGGCGAAGAGCGAAGTCGCCGGCTGGCCCTTCTTCGGGGCGCTGGCGAAGCTCCAGCAGACCGTCTTCGTGGAGCGCAAGGCCCGCTCCGGGGTGGAGAAGCAGCGCGACGAGCTGGGCGCCCGGCTGGACGCCGGCGACAGCCTGATCCTGTTCCCCGAGGGCACCTCCAGCGACGGCAACCGCACGCTCCCCTTCAAGACGGCGCTGTTCGCGGTGGCCGCCCGGCGCATCGGGGAGCGGCCGCTGACCGTGCAGCCGGTCAGCATCGCGCCGACGCGGCTGGACGGCATCCCGATGGGGATCGCCTTCCGTCCCTGTTACGCGTGGTACGGCGACATGGATCTCGCCCCTCATCTGTGGACCGTCTTCACGCTGGGCCGCATGACGGTGGAGGTGGAGTTCCACCCCCCGGTGACCATCGACGGCTTCTCCAGCCGCAAGGCCCTGGCCGACCATTGCCAGCGCGCCGTCGCCCGGGGCGTGGAGCGCGCGGTGTCCGGAAAGCCGCCGCCCACCGTTGTCCCGTGACGGAAACTTTCCACACCGCGGAATGGGCCGGGAAATGAATGGTCGGCCTGCGGGCACGATTGACTCGTTTTCCCGCACTCGTGCTACCATATCGGCAGGGTGCGATGCCGCGACGCGGCGGGTCGCGCGCCGGATTGCGCCGCTTGGCCGGTGCCGTCCAGGCGCGCGTTTTTGCATTGGTTGCGATCGCGGCTGGCCAAGACACAATTGGCCGAATTCGCGGTTGGTCCGGATCGTTCAGCGCTGTGGAAGGGATCGTTGAGTAAGAAGCTCTTCATCAAGACCTGGGGTTGCCAGATGAATGTCTACGACTCCGCCCGCATGGCGGACGTCCTGGCACCCCTGGGATACCGTCCGGTGGACGAGCCGGACGGCGCCGACATGGTGATCCTCAACACCTGCCACATCCGCGAAAAGGCCTCCGAGAAGGTGTTCTCGGAACTGGGGCGCCTGCGCCAGCTCAAGGACGTCAAGGCCGAGGTCGGCGACGGCCGGATGATCGTTGCCGTGGCCGGCTGCGTCGCCCAGGCCGAGGGCGAGGAGATCGTCGCCCGCGCCCCCTTCGTGGACATGGTGTTCGGGCCGCAGACCTATCACACCCTGCCGGAAATGGTGGCCAAGGCCAGCCGCAAGGCGGGCAGCGTGTTGAACACCGACTTCCCCGTGGAGTCCAAGTTCGACTTCCTGCCGGACGAGAGCGCCAGCCAGGGCGTCTCCGCCTTCCTGGCGGTGCAGGAGGGTTGTGACAAGTTCTGCACCTTCTGCGTGGTGCCCTACACCCGCGGCGCCGAGTTCTCGCGGCCCGGCGCCCAGATCGTGGCGGAGGCCCGGCGCCTCGTCGCCGGCGGCACGCGCGAGATCAACCTGCTCGGCCAGAACGTCAACGCCTGGCACGGGGAGGGGCCGGACGGCACCACCTGGGGCCTCGGGCGGCTGGTCCGCGAACTGGCGGACATCGACGGGCTGGAGCGCATCCGCTACACCACCTCGCACCCGCGCGACATGGAGGACGACCTCATCCGCGCCCACGCCGAGGTGCCGCAGCTCATGCCCTACCTGCATCTTCCGGTGCAGGCCGGGTCGGACCGCGTGCTGGCGGCGATGAACCGCAAGCACACGGCGGACGACTACCGCCGCATCGTCGACCGGCTGCGCGCCGCCAAGCCGGATCTGGCGCTGTCGGGCGACTTCATCGTCGGCTTCCCCGGCGAGAGCGACGCCGATTTCGCGGCGACCCTGCGCCTCGTCACCGACGTCGGCTACGCCCAGGCCTATTCGTTCAAGTACAGCGCGCGTCCCGGCACCCCGGCGGCGCTGGAGCACGGCCAGCTGCCGGAGGACGTCAAGGACGCCCGCTTGGCCGCGCTTCAGCAGTTGCTGAACGCGCAGCAGCAGGCCTTCAACCAGAGCTTCGTCGGACGCACCGTGCCGGTCCTGTTCGACCGCGTCGGCAAGCGCGCCGGCCAGCTCCTGGGCAAGAGCCCCTATCTGCAGTCGGTGCACGCCGAGGCCAACGAGCGGCTGCTCGGCCGCATCGTCGAGGTCCGCGTGGACGCCGCCCATCCGAACAGCCTTGCCGGCAGCGTGGCGACCGGTGAATACCGCAGCTCCGCCACCGGCACGCAACCCGTGGAGGCGACCGTTTGAACGGCTTGCCCGATCAACGCCCAGATCAACGGATTGATCTGAACTTCGACGACAACCGGCTGCTGCCGATGCTGTATGGGGAGCATGACCGCCACCTCGCCCGCATCGAGAACCAGCTTGGCGTCTCCCTGATCTCCCGCGGCAATACGCTGACCATCGCCGGTCCGGCGGAATCGTCGGAAGCCGCCCGTTCGGCCATCGACGCCCTCTACGAGCGGCTGAAGCGCGGCATGACCGTCGGCACCGGCGAGGTGGACGCCGCCGTCCGCATGGCGACCGGCGTCGGCGGTGCGGTGCGCGACCAGAATCTGGCGACGCTCAGCCGGGGCGAGGTTGCGGTGCGCACCCGCCGCAAGGGCGCCATCACCCCGCGTTCGCCCATGCAGGCGGCCTATCTCCAGGCGCTGGCGGAAAGCGAGATGGTTTTCGGTCTCGGCCCGGCCGGCACCGGCAAGACCTACCTCGCCGTCGCGCAGGCGGTGGCGCTGCTGACCACCGGCCAAGTCGACCGCATCATCCTGTCACGCCCCGCCGTCGAGGCCGGGGAGCGGCTGGGCTTCCTGCCCGGCGACCTCAAGGAGAAGGTGGACCCCTATCTGCGCCCGCTCTACGACGCGCTGCACGACATGCTGCCGGCGGAGCAGGTGAAGAAGCGGCTGGAGTCCGGGGAGATCGAGATCGCGCCGCTCGCCTTCATGCGCGGCCGCACGCTCGCCAACGCCTTCGTCATCCTGGACGAGGCGCAGAACACCACGCCCATGCAGATGAAGATGTTTCTCACGCGCCTGGGCGAGGGGGGCCGTATGGCGGTCACCGGCGACATCTCCCAGACCGACCTGCCGGCCGGAACCAAGTCCGGCCTGCGCGAGGCGCTGGACATCCTGGAGGGGGTGGAGGGCATCCGCTTCGTCCATTTCTCCGCCGCCGACGTGGTGCGCCACCCGCTGGTCGCCCGCATCATCCGCGCTTATGACCGTGCCGAAGGCGACCGCAGCGATGGCCGGCGCAAGCTCGCCCCCCGGCGGTCCGCCGCCGCGGACGACGAGCCGGACGCGGAGGGAACACCGTGATGGCCGTCGACGTCGTCGTTTCACGTGAAGCGGGCGATTGGGCGGACAACGCCGAATGGCTGTGCGAACGGGCGGCACTCTCCGTGCTCTCCGTCACCTATGACGAGGATGAGGGGCCGGCGGAGCTGTCCGTCGTGCTGGCCGACGACGCGCTGGTGCACCGCCTGAACCGCGAATACCGTGGCAAGGACAAGCCGACCAACGTGCTGTCCTTCGCCCTGACCGAAGCGGAGGAGCCCGAATTGGGCGAGGACGCGCCGGTCATGCTGGGCGACGTGATCCTGGCCTGGGAGACCGTCGCCCGTGAAGCCGCCGAGCAGGGTAAAACACCTTCGGACCATATGACCCACCTTGTGGTGCATGGTGTTCTTCATTTGCTCGGGTATGATCACGAGACGGACGACGAGGCCGAGGAAATGGAGCAGCTCGAAACCGACGTGCTCGCGACCCTCGGCATCGCCGACCCGTACGCCGCCACGCGCTCTCCGCCCGGGGAGCCGAATTTGGACGAACAACCACCGGACCGATGAGCGAGATTTCCGACAGTCGAACGCCCCGTGAAGACGGGGCCGAAGATCAGCAATCCTTGGGCCACCTGTTTCGCGGGTGGATGAGGACCGTCCTGGGGGGGCGCGACGACGCCACCCTGCGCGCCACGATCGAAGACCTGATCGAGGATCAGGACAGCGGCGAGGGATCGCTGGGGGCGGGCGAGCGCGCCCTGCTCGCCAATATCCTGAAGCTGCGCGACCGTGCCGTCGACGACGTGATGGTGCCCCGCGCCGACATCGTGGCGGTGGAGGTGGACACACCATTCCCCGCCCTTGTCCAGCGCATGGCGGAGGAAGCCCATTCCCGCCTGCCGGTGTACCGTGAAACGCTCGACGACGTCGTGGGCATGGTCCACATCAAGGACGTTCTGGTCGCGATGGCCAGTCGGACGCCGGTCGAGTTGAAGGACATCGTGCGCGATCTCAGCATCGTCGCGCCCAGCATGCCGGTGGTCGACCTGCTGGTGCAGATGCGCCAGAAGCGCCAGCACATGGCGCTGGTGGTGGACGAGTTCGGCGGCATCGACGGCCTTGTCACCATCGAGGATCTGGTCGAGGAGATCGTCGGCGAGATCGAGGACGAGCACGACGAGGAGGCGACTCCCCATTTCGTGGAGCGTCCCGACGGCACGATCCTCGCCGACGCCCGCGTCTCCATCGAGGATTTCGAGGACCGCGTCGGCGCTTTCCTGACCGAGGAGGAGCGCGAGGATATCGACACGCTCGGCGGTCTCGTCGTGTCGCTGGCCGGTCGGGTGCCGGGCCGCGGGGAGACGCTGACCCACCCCTCCGGCCTGGAGTTCGAGATCGTCGAGGCCGATCCACGCCGCATCAAGCGGCTGCGCGTCCGTACCGCGCCCGCCGAGAATTCCGCTCTGGCCGAGGTCGGGTAAGCCCGGCAGGGATTTTCACCGCGAAGGCACGAAGGACACAAAGACGGCACAAAGAGGCTCTACCGCATCCCTGAAATCACGGGCGGAGCGGGGGGCCTCTTCGTGACGCTCTTCGTGTCTTTCGTGCCTTCATGGTGAATCGGTTTCCAGCCCGGTGCTTGTCTCGACAGCCGTTACCGGTCCACCCGCATCCGGAGTGTCCTCCCCTTGACCGCCACCGACCTGACGACCACCCCGGCCCGGCTGGGCCGCCTGCCCGCGGGCCTGGCCGGGCTGACCGGTTGGCGCCGGCTGCTGGCGGCGGCGGGTTTCGGCGGGCTGGCGACGCTGGCCTTGCCGCCGGCCGACGCGGTGCCGGTGTTGCTGATCGCCTTTCCGGGGCTGCTCTGGCTGCTTGACGGGGCGCGGACCAAGCGGCAGGCCTTCGCGGTGGGCTGGTTCTTCGGCTTCGCCCATCACCTGCTCGGCCTCTACTGGATAAGCGCGGCGCTGTTCACCGACATCGAGCGGTTCTGGTGGGCGCTGCCGCTGTCGGCGGCGGGGCTGCCGATCCTGCTGGCGATGTTCACCGGCTTCGCCACACTGCTGGTCTGGACGCTGAAGGGAAGGGGGCTGGGGCGGGTGTTCCTGTTCGCCGCCTCCTGGGCGCTGTTCGAATGGCTGCGCGGCCACGTCTTCACCGGCTTCCCGTGGAACCTCGTCGGCTATGGCTGGACGGGCTTTTTGCCAATTCTGCAAGGCGTTTCGCTGATCGGCATCTATGGGCTCAGTCTGCTGACCGTGCTGGTGGCGTCGCTGCCGGCGAGCCTGGCCGACGCGGCGGTGCCGCGCCGCCGTGCCTGGAGTGCGCTGGCCGTCGGGCTGGCGCTGTTCGCAGCGCTGGGTGCCTGGGGCGGGCTGCGGTTGGCCGGGGCATCCGATGCGGCGGTGCCCGGCGTGCGGCTGCGGCTCGTCCAGCCGGCCATCGACCAGCGGCTGAAATGGGCGGCGGGCGAGCGGGTGCGCAACGTCCAGCAGCAGATGGAACTCTCCGCCGCTCCTTCCACCGAACCGGTCACCCATGTGATCTGGGCGGAAACCGCGGTGCCGCTGTTCCTCGACCAGGACGCCCGCCTGCGTCAGGCGCTGGGGTCGGTCACGCCGCCCGGCGGGCTGCTCATCACCGGGGTGCCGCGCATGGAGGCCGGACCGGAGGGTGCGCCGCTCTATTACAACAGCTTGGCGGCGGTGGACGGCAGCGGCGCGGTGACGGGGCGCTTCGACAAGTTCCATCTCGTGCCCTTCGGCGAATACATGCCGCTGCGCCGCTGGTTGCCGGTCGGGGCCATCGCCGGCAACGGGGCGGAGTTCTCGGCCGGGCCGGGACCGGTGTCGCTCGATCTCAAGGGCCTGCCGCCGGTCAGCCCGCTGATCTGCTACGAGGTGATCTTCCCCGGTGCCGTGCTGCCCACCACGAAGGATGGCGCCGGACGGCCGCGCTGGATGCTGAACCTGACCAACGATGCCTGGTACGGCAACACCGCCGGCCCATACCAGCATTTCGCCATCGCCCGGACCCGCGCGGTGGAGGAGGGGATGCCGCTGGTCCGCGTCGCCAACACCGGCATCTCCGGCGTGGTGGACTCCCATGGCCGCGTGACAGCCATGCTGCCGCTTGGTCACAGGGGTGTGATCGATGCGGCCTTGCCGGAAGCGCTGCCCACCCCCACTCTCTACGGACGGGTGGGTGATGGCGCGTTTGGGTTGCTTCTTTTGACCTGTTTCGCGGTGGGCCTGCGCGCACGACATCGCAGATAGCGCAACCGAGACTCTTTTTTCAATCACGCGCATCGGGAGCGCTCGGGCGCGCTTGACTGCATACATGGATATGTCGTATCAAGGTTGCACAACTGTTTCAGGGAATTAGAGCAATGCAAGCAACGCCAACGCGGGGCCGCCGGGCCACTGCCGGCCGTCCCAAGACGGGAAAGCCGAACCCGATCGACGTTCACGTCGGCTCCCGCGTCCGGTTGCGCCGGACCCTTCTGGGCATGAGCCAGGAAAAGCTGGGCGAGGCCATCGGCCTGACCTTCCAGCAGGTGCAGAAGTACGAGCGCGGTGCCAACCGCATCGGCGCGTCGCGCCTGTTCGACCTCAGCCGCGTCCTGGACGTTCCGGTGTCCTTCTTCTTCGACGACATGCCGGCGGAAGCCGCCGCGGCTCCGGTTGACGACGAAGAGGGCAACGCCGCCGGTTTCGAGGAGCGTTCGGGTGGCTACGAGCCGGACCCGATGGCCAAGCGCGAGACGCTGGAGTTGGTGCGCGCCTACTACCGCATCAACGACCCGTCGGTGCGCAAGCGCCTGTTCGAGCTGACCAAGGCCGTCGCCAATTCCGGCATGGTCGAAGCGGCCGAATAACACGGTTTAGAGACCTGAGCCGAACAACCGGAAGCAATCCGGACGGCAGGAAGATTGGGGAACGTGGCCCTCCGGCCCGTTCCCCGATGTCGTTTCAAGGCGAATTTCCGCCGGTCTCCTCCAACCTCGGGGAGATCGCTTGACCTGGAACGCAAACCTTGTCACATACGGAAAATGACTGGCTTTCCGTGGGTGCTGCGCCGGTCTCCCAATTCTGTTTTGTTGAATAGCCCCCGCCCATTGCCGAGGTTCGTCGTGGCCAAGCTCAACTACGTGTTCACCAGCGAGTCCGTGTCCGAAGGCCATCCGGACAAGGTGTGCGACCGCATCTCCGACGCCATCGTCGATCTGTATCTGTCGCACGATCCTTACGCTCGCGTGGCGGTGGAAACGCTGGCGACCACCAACCAGATCGTGTTGGCTGGCGAAGTGCGCGGGCCGGAAAGCATCACTCCCGACATGCTGGTCCAGGTCGCCCGCGCCGCGGTGAAGGACATCGGTTACGAGCAGGACGGCTTCCATTGGGAAAAGATGGATGTCAAGTGCTTCGTCCATTCCCAGTCCGCCGACATCGCGGTCGGCGTCGACGCCGCGGGTGAGAAGGACGAGGGTGCCGGCGACCAGGGCATCATGTTCGGCTACGCCTGCAACGAGACGCCGGCGCTGATGCCGGCGCCGATCTACTACAGCCACGCCATCCTGAAGTCGCTGGCCGAGGCCCGCCACTCCGGCGCCGCCCCGCAGCTCGGCCCCGACGCCAAGAGCCAGGTGACGCTGCAGTACGAGAACGGCAAGCCGGTGCGCGCCACCGCGGTGGTCGTCTCCACCCAGCACGCCGACGGCCTGACCCAGGAGGAGGTGCGCGAGATCGTCCGTCCGCACGTCCTGAACGTTCTGCCCGCCGGCTGGATGTGCGACGAGGCGAACTTCTACGTCAACCCGACCGGGCGCTTCGTCATCGGCGGTCCGGACGGCGACGCCGGTCTGACCGGGCGTAAGATCATCGTCGACACCTACGGCGGTGCCGCGCCGCACGGCGGCGGCGCCTTCTCCGGCAAGGACCCGACCAAGGTCGACCGTTCCGCCGCCTATGCCGCGCGCTACCTCGCCAAGAATGTGGTCGCCGCCGGCCTGGCCGAGCGTTGCACGATTCAGCTCTCCTATGCCATCGGCGTGTCGAAGCCGCTGTCGGTCTATGTCGACACCCACGGCACCGGCACGGTGGACGAGGACAAGCTGTCGGAGATCCTGCAGAAGCTGGTGGACCTCAGCCCGCGCGGCATCCGCACGCATCTGGGCCTGAACCGTCCGGTCTACGCGCGCACCGCCGCCTATGGCCATTTCGGCCGCGAGGCGGAGGCCGACGGCGGCTTCTCCTGGGAGAAGACCGACCTCGTCAACGACCTGCGCGCCGCCTTCTTCTAAGACAGGCTTCTTTTAAGACCGGACCCGTCCGTCCGGGATGCAGGGGCCATGCGGCCCCTGCATTCGTTTTGGGACCCTGCTGTCACGATGACCGACTCCTTCCTGGACTCGTCCAAAAGGCTCTACGGGCGGCGCAAGGGGCGTCCGCTCCGCAAGCGCAAGACCGAATTGCTCGATGGGCTTTTGCCATCGCTGGAAATCCCGGTGCCGCAGACCGGCGACCGCATCGACCCCCACACCCTGTTCACCAACCCTATGCGCGACGTCTGGCTGGAGGTCGGCTTCGGCAGCGGCCACCATATGGCGTGGCAGGCGGCGAACAACCGCGACGTGGGCGTGATCGGAGCGGAGCCCTTCATCAACGGCGTGGCCGGCCTGCTCAAGCTGGTGGACGACGAGGGCGTGCAGGACAATGTCCGCATCCTGCCGGACGACGCCCGCCCGCTGCTCGACGCCCTGCCGGACGCCTCCATCGGGCGTGCCTTCGTGCTGTTCGCCGATCCCTGGCCGAAGAAACGCCATTGGGAGCGCCGCTTCATCGGCCCGGAGAACCTGCCGCGCCTTGCGCGCGTGCTGAAGGACGGGGCGGAACTGCGGCTGGCCAGCGACGACATGGGGCTGGTGCGCTGGATGTTGGAGCACACGGTCCGCCACCCGGATTTCGAATGGACCGCCCGGGGCCCGTCCGACTGGCGCCACCGCATCGCGGACTGGCCGCCCACCCGCTACGAGGAAAAGGCCATCGAGGCCGGGCGCAAGCCGGTCTTTATGCGATTCATCCGCAAGGCACGGGGGTAGACACCACCGGCTCGCCATAATGCTCCACCACCGGGAACGGATCGTAGAAGTGGTGGAGCAGGGCTTTCCAGCGGGCGTAGCGGTCCGACCCCCGGAAGCCTTCGGTGTGGTCCTCCAACCGCTCCCAGCGGACGAGCAGAAGGTAGCGGTCCGGCGTTTCCAGGCGGGGCCGCACCTCCAGTCCGAGGAAGCCCGGAGTCGCGGCGATCAGGGGCTGCGCCTCGGCCATCGCCCGTTCGAAGGCCGGACCCTGGCCGGGCTTGACGGTCAGGAGGGCCGTTTCGAGGATCACGGTCAACTCCGTTTTCAGGGTGCCATGCGCGCGGCGGAGGGCCGCCGAAACCTTGGCTTGGCCTGGAACTTTACCCTGGCCGGACCCGTCCACCAAGCGCCTGGCATAGGACTTTGCGGAAAAGCGCTTGCGGCCTGCTCCGGAATGTCTATATTCACCGCATGAACCCATACGGATCGGCGGCTCGGGAAACCGGGCCGGCGGGACGCTTTGCGGGTGGGCCTTGGCCCACTTATTTTTTTATCAGCGTATGGAATCCCCGTGTTGGTCCCAGGGCGCTGTGCCAGGGGAGACCGCGGGGGCGGGTCAGGTGGAATGGAAGCAACCGGTCGTATCGAGCAGATCATCACGCCGTCGGTCGAGGCCATGGGCTACGAACTCGTGCGTGTGCAGTTGACCGGTGGGCAGCGCATGGTTCTGCAGGTCATGGCGGAACGCGCCGACAGCGCGCCCATGACGGTCGAAGACTGCGCCGACATCAGCCGCGCGATCTCCGCGGTGCTCGACGTTGAAGATCCGATCAAGAGCGCCTACACGCTGGAGGTCAGTTCGCCCGGCATCGACCGGCCGCTGACCCGTCTGAAGGATTTCGAGCGTTTCGCCGGTTTCGAGGCCAAGCTGGAGACCCGGCTCGCCGTCGATGGCCGCAAGCGCTTCAAGGGCATGCTGAAGGGCGTCGAAGACGGCCTCGTGTGCGTCGAATCGGAACAGGGAGCCGCCCGGCTGGAGTTCGACAACATCCTGCGCGCCAAACTGGTCTTGACGGATGAACTGATCCGCGCCAGCCAGGGCCAGGGTTGACGGCCTCTCCGGGCTTCACTCGAAGAACAAACGCCAGTCCAGGAAGTGTGACGGATGGAACTGCTGCAAGTCGCTGACGCGGTTGCCCGCGAAAAGAACATCGACCGGGACGAGGTCCTGGAGGCGATGGAGCAGGCGATTCAGAAGGCCGGGCGCTCCAAGTACGGCCACGAGCACGACATCCGCGCCCGCATCGACCGCAAGACGGGCGACATCCACCTGACCCGCCACCTGGAAGTGGTCGAGGCGGTGGAGAACGAGGCGACCCAGGTGACCCTCGCCTACGCCCAGCGCCGCAAGCCCGGCGCCCAGCTCGGCGACTTCCTGGTCGATCCGCTGCCGCCCATCGATTTCGGCCGCATCGCCGCCCAGACGGCCAAGCAGGTCATCGTCCAGAAGGTCCGCGACGCGGAGCGCAAGCGCCAGTTCAACGAATACAAGGACCGCACCGGCGAGATCGTCAACGGTCTGGTCAAGCGCGTCGAGTACGGCAACGTCACCGTCGACCTGGGCCGCGCCGAGGCGATCCTGCGCCGCGACGAGCTGCTGCCGCGCGAGCACTTCAAGAACGGCGACCGCGTGCGCGCCTACATCTTCGACGTGCGCGAGGAAGCGCGCGGTCCGCAGATCTTCCTGTCGCGCACCCATCCGATGTTCATGGCGAAGCTGTTCGCGCAGGAAGTGCCGGAGATCTACGACGGCATCATCGAGATCAAGGCGGTTGCCCGCGACCCGGGTTCGCGCGCCAAGATCGCGGTGATCAGCAACGACAGCTCCATCGACCCGGTCGGCGCTTGCGTCGGTATGCGCGGCAGCCGCGTCCAGGCGGTCGTCGGCGAGCTGCAGGGCGAGAAGATCGACATCATCCAGTGGAACCAGGAGCCGGCGACGTTCATCGTCAACGCCCTGGCCCCGGCTGAGGTTGCCAAGGTCGTGATGGACGAGGACAACAGCCGCATCGAGGTGGTGGTGCCCGACGACCAGCTGTCGCTGGCCATCGGCCGCCGCGGCCAGAACGTGCGGCTGGCCACCCAGCTCACCGGCTGGGACATCGACATCTTGACCGAACAGGAGGAGTCGGAGCGCCGGTCGGACGAATTCCGCACCCGCTCGCAGCTCTTCATGGAAGCGCTGGACGTGGACGACGTGATCGCCCATCTCCTGGTCGCCGAGGGCTTCACCTCCGTGGAGGAGATCGCCTACGTCGAGACCGAGGAGCTGGCCGAGATCGAAGGCTTCGACGAGGATGTGGCGGAAGAGCTGAAGCAGCGCGCCCTCAACTTCCTCGACGAGCAGGACGTCCGCATGACCGAGAAGCGCCAGGCGCTCGGCGTCGAGGACGCGGTGGCGGAAGTCACCGGCTTCAGCCCAACCCTGCTGGTGAAGCTGGGTGAGAACGGCGTGAAGACGATGGACGACCTTGCCGATCTCGCCGCGGACGAGCTGCGCGACATCCTCGGCAAGGAGGCCCCGACGGAAGACGAGGCCAACGAGATCATCATGGCCGCCCGGGCCCACTGGTTCGACGGCGAGGAAGGCGCGCCCGCCGCGGCGCAACCCTCGGCCGACGATCAGGCGGCGCAGAGCTGAGCCGGGACTTAGGACGCACAAACGGTACGGATGGTTGGGCTGAGCGACAGGAACGAACGAACTCCGGCGGACGGTGAACCGGACGGCCTCGCGGCCGAAGGGGAGGAGCTGTTGCCGGCGGACCTGGAAAAGGGCCCGCTGCGCCGCTGCATCGCCACCGGAACCGTGCAACCGAAAGACGGCATGATCCGTTTCGTGGTATCACCCGACGGCGAGATCGTGCCCGATCTGGAGGAACGGCTTCCGGGCCGCGGCCTCTGGCTGTCGGGGGACAAGGCGGCCTTTACGAAGGCTTTGGCCAAGAACATGTTCGCCAAGGCGGCGCGGCGCGCGGTGCGCGTCCCGCCCGATCTGGTGGAACGGCTGGAGAAGCTGCTGGAGCGGCGGTGCCTGGATGCCTTCGGGCTGGCGCGCCGGGCCGGGCAGGCTCTGGCCGGATACGAAAAGGTGCGCGAGGCGCTGAAGACCAACCAGGTCGGACGCGCCGGACCGCCCTATCTGCTGGTCGAGGCCAGCGACGGTTCGCCCGACCAGCGGGGCAAGATCACAGCGCTGGCGCCGGATATGCCGGTCGTGGACCTGTTCGACGCCGCGGCGATGGCCGCGGCCCTGGGACGGGAAAACGCCGTGCATGCGGTGGTGGCGCGCGGGAAGCTGGCCAAGGGATTGGCTCGCGACTCCGCGCGTCTCAAGGGTATCAAAGGCTTTGTCGCCGGCTCTGCGCCGGCCGGCCACGTAAGCAACGTCTGACCATTCGGGAACCGATGACCGACAGCAACGACCAGGACCAAAAGAAAGTCTTGCACCTCTCCGGCTCCGGCAAAGGGAAGCTGGAGCTGAAGAAGCCGGTCGAGACCCAGGTCCGGCAGAGCTTCTCCCATGGCCGGTCGAAGCCCGTGACCGTGGAGGTCAAGCGTAAGCGGGCCGTGGAGAAGGGCGCTCTGCCGGGCGTGGCCGACGGCGGCGCTGCCGCGCGTCAGGCCGCCCAGGGCATCCCCGTCCGGGGCGGCCCGGGCCAGCGCCAGCGCGGTGGTGGTGGCGGCGCCGTCCGTCAACTGACCAACCAGGAACGCGAAGCGCGCATCCGCGCTCTGCAGGGGGCGGCTGAAGACAACCGCCGCCGCGCCGAGGAGGAGGCCGAGGCCGCCGTCCTGGCCGCCGAGGCCGCCGCCCGCGCCGCCGAGGAGGCGGCGTCCCAGCCGGCCCAGGTGGTCGAGGAGGAGCCGGAGATTCTCGACGCCGAGACTCTGCGCCAGCGTGAGCTGGCCGAGCTGCGCGGCATTGAGGAGGCGGAGCGCGCCAAGGCCCAGGAGGCCGAGCGCCGCCGCCAGGAAGAGGAAGCCAAGCGCAAGGAGGCCGACGAGGCCAAGCGCAAGGACACCGAGCAGACCCGCCCGCAGGGCGCGGGCGCCCGTCCCGCCGCCGGTGGCGCCGGTGCGCGCACCGCGGCCACCACGGAGGCCCCGGCCGCCCGTGGTCCGGGGGCTCCGGCCGCTCCGCGCTTCGGCGAGGAAGAGGACGACCGCCGCGGCAAGCCCGGGAACAAGAAGACCCCGGCTCCGGCTCCGGTCCGCAAGGCCGCTCCGGGCGCCGATCGCCGCAAGGGCTCCAAGATGACCGTCTCGCAGGCGCTGAGCGACGAGGGTGGTGAGCGCACGCGCTCGCTGGCCGCCGTCCGCCGTGCCCGTGAGCGCGAGCGGCTCCGTCAGATGAGCCGTCAGGAGACGCAGAAAGTGACCCGCGACGTCGTGCTGCCCGAGGTCATCACCGTCCAGGAGCTGGCGAACCGCATGGCGGAACGCGGCGCCGACGTGATCAAGCAGCTCATGCGCATGGGCGTGATGGCCACCATCAACCAGACCATCGACGCCGATACGGCGGAGCTGGTCATCGCCGAGTTCGGCCACCGCGTGCGCCGCGTGTCGGAGGCGGACGTCGAGGTCGGCCTGCGCCTCAACGACGATGCGGAAACGGCGCTGGTGCCGCGTCCCCCGGTCGTCACGATCATGGGCCACGTCGACCACGGCAAGACCTCGCTGCTCGACGCCCTGCGTCAGACCGACGTGGTCAGCCGCGAGGCCGGCGGCATCACCCAGCACATCGGCGCCTATCAGGTGCAGCTGGAGTCGGGTGCGAAGATCACCTTCATCGACACGCCGGGCCACGCCGCCTTCACCGAGATGCGCGCCCGCGGCGCCAACGTCACGGACGTGGTGGTGCTGGTCGTCGCGGCGAACGACGGCGTCATGCCGCAGACGATCGAGGCGATCCATCACGCCAAGGCTGCGAAGGTTCCGATCATCGTCGCCATCAACAAGATCGATCTGCCCGACGCCAAGCCGGAGCGTGTCCGCCAGGAACTGCTCCAGCACGAGCTGGTCGTTGAAGAGCTGGGCGGCGACATCCAGACCGTGGAAGTGTCGGCCAAGGCCAAGCGCAACCTGGACAAGCTGGAGGAGGCCATCCTCCTGCAGGCGGAAATCCTGGAGCTGAAGGCCAACCCGGAGCGCACCGCCGAGGGCGTCGTGGTCGAGGCCAAGCTGGAGCGCGGCCGTGGTTCGGTCGCCACCGTGCTGGTCCAGCGCGGCACGCTGAAGGTCGGCGACGTGTTCGTCACCGGGTCGGAGTGGGGCCGCGTCCGCGCCCTGGTCAACGACCGCGGCCAGAGCGTCGAGCAGGCCGCCCCGGCCAGCCCGGTCGAGGTGCTCGGTCTCAACGGCACGCCGCTCGCCGGCGACGACTTCACCGTCGTCGAGTCGGAAGCCCGTGCCCGTGAGATCGCCGAGTTCCGCCAGCGCAAGAAGCGCGAAGCCGCCAACGCGGCGTCGGCGCGCGGCTCGCTGCAGGACATGTTCAGCCGTATCCAGGCCGGCGAGGCCAAGGAACTGCCGGTCGTCATCAAGGGCGACGTGCAGGGCTCCATCGAAGCGATCTCCAACGCCCTGGAGAAGCTCACGGCGGAGAACACCGAGGTCAAGGTCCGCGTGCTGCACGCGTCGGTGGGTGCGATCAACGAGTCCGACATCACGCTGGCGAACGCCTCCAACGCGATGGTCATCGGCTTCAACGTCCGCGCCAACCCGCAGGCCCGCGACATGGCCAAGCGCGACAGCGTCGAGATCCGCTACTACTCGATCATCTACAACGTGATCGACGACGTGAAGGCGGCCCTCACCGGCATGCTGTCGCCGACCCTGCGCGAGCGTTTCATCGGCTACGCCGAGATCCGCGAGGTGTTCAACATCACCAAGGTCGGCAAGGTCGCCGGCTGCATGGTCACGCAGGGCACCGTCAAGCGCGGCGCCGGCTGCCGCCTGCTGCGCGACAACGTCGTCATCCACGAGGGCACGCTCAAGACGCTCAAGCGCTTCAAGGACGAGGTCAAGGAAGTGCGCGAGGGTTACGAGTGCGGTATGGCCTTCGAGAATTACGACAACATCCTGGCCGGCGACATCATCGAAGCCTTCGAGATCGAGGAGGTGGCGCGCGAGCTGTAAGCCCGCCGCCGCACCCCGGCTCTCGGACCGGCCACAGATGACATTGCAGATGACAAGGGCGCCCGTGCGCCCTTGTCGCGTTTTCGCGGAGGGACAGACCCCTCCCGCACCGCATTCGGGATCGACAGCATGAGAAAGAAACACGATCTGGCCGGAAAGCCGCCGTCCCAGCGCCAGCTCCGCATCGGCGAGGAAATCCGCCATGCCCTGGCGGACCTGTTCCGGCGCGGCGACTTCCACGACCCCGAACTGGCGGAACTGAACGTCACGGTGACCGAGGTGCGGATCAGCCCGGACCTGCGCAACGCCACCGCCTTCGTCACGCCGCTGGGTGGCGGCCCGATGGACGAGACGCTGTCGGCCCTGCGCCGCGCCGCCCCTTTCCTGCGCGGCCAGGTCGCCCGCGCCATCAACCTGCGCCACGCCCCGACGCTGAGCTTCGAGGCCGACACGTCGTTCGACTATGCCGGTCGCATCGACGACATCCTGCACAGCCCGGCGGTCGCCCGCGACGTCGGCTACCGCTCGCTCGCCGACCGCGTGAACGGCGACGACGACCATGACGACGAGGACGACGGCTGGGACGAGGAGGACGAGGCCGAGACGGACGACATCGACGACGATGAAGACATCGACGACGAGGACGACGAGGATGAGGGCAACGGCGGCGAGGGAGAGGGGCGCCGTGGCTCGTAAGCGCAAGGGCGAGCCGATCCACGGCTGGATCGTGCTGGACAAGCCGGCGGGAATGACCTCCACGCAGGCGCTGTCCAAGGTGCGGCGCCATCTGAACGCGGAAAAGGCCGGGCACGGCGGCACGCTCGACCCCATCGCCACGGGGATCCTGCCCATCGCGCTGGGCGAGGCGACCAAGACCGTCTCCTACGCCATGGACGGCGAGAAGACCTACCGCTTCACCGTGGCCTGGGGCGCCCGCACGACCACCGACGACCGCGAGGGAACGGCGGTGGAGACGTCCGCGGTGCGTCCCGACGCCGAGGCCATCCGCGCCGCACTGCCCGCCTTCCTGGGCTTTGTCGAGCAGATCCCGCCGCAATACTGCGCTCTGAAGATCAACGGCGAACGCGCCTACGACATCGCCCGCGAGGGTGAGGTGGTGGACATCGCCCCGCGTACCGTCCGCATCGACCGGCTGGAGCTGATCGAAACGCCGGACGCCGACCACGCGGTGCTGGAGGTGGATTGCGGCAAGGGCACCTATGTCCGCTCCATCGCCCGCGACCTCGCCGAACGGTTGGGGACGGTGGGGCACATCCGCGATCTGCGACGCCTGCGCGTCGGGTCTTTCACGCTGGACAGGGCGATTTCCCTGGACGACCTGACCGCGATGGAGCAAGGTGCCGCGGTCGAAAGACTTCTGCTGCCGATCGAGACCGCGCTGGACGACATCCCGGCGCTGGCCCTGACGGACGCGGAAGCGCACCGACTGAAGCACGGCCAGACGGTGGCACTCCTCACCCGGCAGGACCGCGAACGCCTTACGGCGCTGCGTGGCGATGTTGGTGGGGATGGCACCGTCATTGCGCTTTTCGGCGGCAAGCCGGTGGCGCTGGCGCGCGTGGAGGGGGCGGAGGTCCGTCCGGTGCGCGTTCTCAACCTATGAACGATGGAGACCCCGATGTCGATCACGCCCGATCGCAAGCAGGAACTCATTAAGGACTATTCGCGCGGCACCAACGACACCGGTTCGCCCGAGGTCCAGGTCGCGATCCTGTCCGAGCGCATCCGGAACCTGACCGAGCACCTGCAGGGCCACAAGAAGGATTTCCACTCCCGCCGTGGTCTGCTGGTGATGGTCGGCCAGCGCCGCCGTCTTCTCGACTATCTCAAGAAGAAGGACAACAGCCGCTACGCCACGCTCATCGAGCGTCTGGGCCTGCGTCGCTGATTTCCAAAAGGCGTCCGTGCTGGTGACCGAACATCCGTCCCGATCCGCGCTCGACCCGCCGCACCGCGTTCCGGTGCACCGGGGAGCGTCGCGCCGGTTGGGACGTTCGGTTGTTCGCGAAGGTATGTTCTAGTCAGACGGCCGGCCCGGACCTTCCGGGACCGGCCGTTTGATTTTTTTAGCCCTTTTCGGGTTTTGCCCTTTGTTGGGTTTTCACATGCGGGGTCCGACGACCGATGACCCCGGCTTAGGCCAGCAATCCGGCGGGCCTAGGTGTCGGATGGAAGGAAGAATCCATGTTCAAGGTTTTCCGCAAAGAAATCGAATGGGGTGGACGCAAGCTGACGTTCGAGACGGGCAAGATCGCCCGTCAGGCCGACGGCGCGGTGCTGGTCACCTATGGTGAGACCACGGTCCTCTGCACGGTCGTCGGCGCCAAGTCGCCGAAGCCGGGCGTCGATTT
Source organism: Azospirillum brasilense (assembly GCF_001315015.1). Lineage (NCBI taxonomy): Bacteria > Pseudomonadati > Pseudomonadota > Alphaproteobacteria > Rhodospirillales > Azospirillaceae > Azospirillum > Azospirillum brasilense. The sequence goes on from NZ_CP012914.1 coordinate 158,242, forward strand.
CTTTCCGCTGACGGTCAATTACCAGGAAAAGTCCTTCGCAGCCGGCAAGATTCCCGGCGGCTTCTTCAAGCGTGAAGGCCGCCCGACGGAGAAGGAGACGCTGGTCAGCCGCCTGATCGACCGTCCCATCCGTCCGCTGTTCGCCGATGGCTTCCGCAACGAGACGCAGGTCATCTGCACCGTGCTGAGCCACGATCTGGAGAACGATCCGGACATCGTCGCGATGGTCGGCACCTCGGCCGCGCTGACGATCTCCGGCATCCCGTTCCTCGGTCCGATCGGCGCCGCCCGCGTCGGCTACGTCGACGGCCAGTATGTGCTGAACCCGACCATGGACGCCGTTGACGGTTCCGCGCTCGACCTCGTGGTCGCCGGTACCCAAGAAGGCGTGCTGATGGTCGAATCGGAAGCCAAGGAGCTGTCCGAGGAGGTCATGCTGGGCGCCGTGATGTTCGGTCACAGCGGCTTCCAGCCGGTCATCAACGCCATCATCGATCTGGCCGAAGAGTGCGCCAAGGAGCCGTGGGACCTGCCGGAGCCGGCCTACGACCGCGCCGCCCTGAAGGCGAAGCTGCGCGCGACCGTCGGCGCCGACGTGGAGGCCGCCTACACCGAGACGGTGAAGCAGGTCCGCTACGAGAAGATCGGCGCCGCTAAGGCGAAGGCGCTGGAGGCTCTGTCCGAGGCCCACGAGACCCAGGCCATCGTGACCGAGTTCAAGGAGCTTGAGGCCGACATCCTGCGCGGCGCCGTCCTGAAGACCGGCCGCCGCATCGACGGCCGCGACACCAAGACGGTCCGCCCGATCGTGTCGGAGGTCGGCGTGCTGCCGCGCGCCCACGGCTCGGCGCTGTTCACCCGCGGCGAGACGCAGGCGCTGGTCGTCACCACGCTGGGCACCAGCCAGGACGAGCAGATCATCGACGCGCTGCAGGGCGAGTACCGCGAGCATTTCATGCTCCACTACAACTTCCCTCCGTACTCGGTGGGCGAGGCCGGCCGCATGGGCTCGCCGGGCCGCCGCGAGATCGGCCACGGCAAGCTGGCGTGGCGCGCCATCCACCCGCTGCTGCCGAAGAAGGAAGACTTCCCCTACACGCTCCGCGTGGTGTCGGAAGTGACCGAGTCCAACGGCTCGTCGTCGATGGCGACGGTCTGCGGCACCTCGCTGTCGCTGATGGACGCCGGCGCCCCGCTGGCGCGCCCGGTGGCCGGCATCGCTATGGGCCTGATCAAGGAAGACGACGGCTTCGCGGTCCTGTCGGACATCCTGGGTGACGAGGATCACCTGGGCGACATGGACTTCAAGGTGGCCGGCACCGACGCGGGCATCACCGCGCTGCAGATGGACATCAAGATCACCTCGATCACCGAGGAGATCATGAAGATCGCCCTGGGCCAGGCCAAGGACGGCCGCCTGCACATCCTGGGCGAGATGTCCAAGGCCCTGACCGGCGCCCGCGAGGCGGTGAACGAGAACGCCCCGCGCATCACCGTGATCAACATCCCGAAGGAGAAGATCCGCGACGTGATCGGCTCCGGCGGCAAGGTGATCCGCGAGATCGTGGAGCAGACCGGCGCCAAGATCGACATCGAGGACGACGGCACGGTGAAGGTCGCCGCGGTGGACACCAAGGCCGCCCAGGCCGCCATCGACTGGATCAAGGGCATCGTCGCCGAGCCGGAAATGAACGTGGTCTACACCGGCAAGGTCGTGAAGGTCGTCGATTTCGGCGCCTTCGTGAACTTCCTGGGCTCGCGCGACGGCCTCGTCCACATCTCCGAACTGGCGCAGCAGCGCGTCGGCAAGGTGTCGGACGTGGTGTCGCAGGGTGACTCGGTGAAGGTGAAGGTCATCGGCTTCGACGACCGCGGCAAGGTGAAGCTGTCGATGAAGCAGGTCGATCAGGCCACCGGCGAAGACCTGACCAAGAAGGACGGCCCCGCCGCCTGACGATCAGGGTTGACCCTCCCTCGCATCAGCGGGGGAGGATGCCTCTCGCCTCCCTCTCCTGCGCAAGTGGGGGAGGGCCGGGGAGGGGGGAGGGCGCCGAAAGGCGCCTTTTTCATGCGCGCCGGCCCACCAGCCGGACCAGCCTTCCGCCGAACAGGCGGCCCGCTACCGTAGGATGATTCCTGTGCGGAGGGGCTTGCCAAGTCCCTTGCCGGCAGTTGGCCTCGAAGTTCTGCAAACAGAGTGCGTGCCAAAGCCTGTGCTGCCGCAGTCCTTCATTCCGGGCTTGCGCTGCCCTACGATCGGTATTCCCCGCTCCACGGCTCCGGTGATCCGCAATGCCCGTTTCCATTCCCGCCGACGCCACCCGTTGCCTGCATCACGGCGACGGCATGTTCCTGACGAGCGGACTGATGACGCTCGAACAGCGGTTCCTCCTGAACTGGAACGCCTTGCAGAACCGGCTGCTTTACACGCCCGGTGTCCTGGAAGGGCTGGCGGTGACCCACGGTGGCGGCAACCGCCTGACGGTCGGGAGTGGTGCGGGCTTCGACGCCGTGGGACGCTTCCTGGTGCTGCCCGGCGAGGGCGCGTCCCTGACCGTGCCCGGCGGTTCGTCCGCTTCCTGCTACATCCACCTGCTCTTCCCCGACCCGGCGCCGGTCGGAAAGGATGGAACCACCATGGATCTGGCGGCCTCCTCGCGGATCGGCGACACGGACGAGGTGCCGGACAACGGTGTGCTTCTGGCCGAGATCCGGCGCGATGCGGCGGGGGCGGTCGTCGGCGTGATCGACCGGCGCCAGCCGGTGCGCTCCCGCCTGCCCGCGCAACTGACCGATGCCGGATGAGTTGAGGGCGGTGGTTACAGCCGCTCCGCGCGGAATGTGTCGCAGGCGTTCAACTCGCCACGCTCCAGACCGGTGCGGAACCATTGCACCCGTTGGGCGGAACTGCCGTGGGTGAAGCTGTCCGGCGTTACGGTGCCACGGGATTGCCGTTGCAGACGGTCGTCGCCGATGGCGCTGGCCGCCGTCAGGGCCTCCTCGACGTCGCCGGGCTCGATGATCTGGCGCTCGCGGTTGGCGTGGTTGGCCCACAGGCCGGCGAAGCAGTCGGCCTGAAGCTCCAGCCGCACTGACAGCCCGTTGGCATCGGCCTGCGATCCGGCCTGCCGTTGGGCCTGCTGAACGCGGTCGGAGATGCCCAGCAGGTTCTGCACATGGTGGCCGACCTCGTGGGCGATCACATAGGCCTGGGCGAAGTCGCCCGGCGCGCGGAAGCGGTCGCGCAGGTCGCGGTAGAAGCTGAGGTCGATGTACAGCTTGCGGTCCTGCGGGCAATAGAAGGGACCCATCGCCGCCTGGGCGAAGCCGCAGCCCGAATCCACCGTGCCGGAGAACAGCACCAGCGCCGGGTCCTGGTAGGTGCGGCCCAACTGCTGGAACTGCGCCGCCCAGGTGTCCTCCGTGTCGGCGAGGACCACGGAGACGAAGCGCTTCAGTTCGTCGTCGCCACCGCCGCGCGGAGCGTCGGACTGCTCGGTGCGGGCCTGATCCTGCGGCGCCGTGCCCTGCAGAAGATCCAGCGGGTTGATGCCGAGCAGGAGCGATACCACCACGATCACCGCCAGCCCGCCGATGCCGATCCCGCCGCGCCCGATGGGGATGCCGATCCCGCCGGTTCGGAAGCCTCCCCGCCCAGAGCTGCTTCCGGGCGCGCCGCGCCGGTCCTCGACATTCTCGCTCTCGCGACCGTCCTGCCACCGCATCGCCCGATCCTCCCCCGACGCATTGCCAGAGGAAAACCAGCGAGGGGGGGCGGCTGTTCCGGCGCACCGCCGGATGCGTCAACCACGCGCTTGACCGCAAGCGGGGCCGTGCCATTTCCTAAGGCATGAACCACCGCTCCTTCGTCCCGACGGAACCCGCAACCGACACCGGCCCGCTGCCCTTCCGCGTCTATTGGTGGCAGGCTCTGGTCTTCTGGCTGCTCACCAACACCTATGGCGTGTTCGAGCGGGGCGGGGAGCCGTTTCCCGGCTATCAGCCCTCGCCGCTGCAGCCGCCGGGCTGGGCCTTTCCGGTCGTCTGGTTCAGCATCAGCCTGATCCAGCTCTGGGGCTGCGTGCGGTTGCTGAACGCGCCCTGGACGATCCGCTGGCGCCCGGCGCTGATCGGGATGCAGGGGGCGCTGTGGCTGCTCTACGCCAGCTTCGGGTTCGCCTATTTCACGATGGGCAGCCCAATCCTGGCGGCGGCCTGGACCATCGCCTACTTCATCATCGCCTCGACCTGCGTGCTGCTGGTCTGGCCGGACGACCGCGCCATCGCGGCGAGCTGGCTGCCGCTGGTGCTGTGGACCGGCTTCGCCTCCATCGTCGCCATTCATGGCGTCGTCCTCAATCCGGACCCGCTGTTCGGGCTGGGGCCGGGGCTGGGGACGCGCTGATCAACCGCGGTAGCGGTGCGTCGCCCCGGTGAAGTCGTCCGCGAAGTATCCACCGTCGCCGTCGGGCCGCACCCAGCCCGGCGCGGCGGGGGCCTTGCCGTGCCCGCCGGGGATGTCCAGCACATAGGTCGGCTGGCAGAGGCCGGAGACGCGCCCGCGCAGCCCCTTCACCAGCGCCTGTCCCTCGGCCAGGGTCGGGCGGAAATGGCTGGTGCCGGCGGCGAGGTCGGGATGGTGCAGGTAATAGGGTTTGATCCGGTTGCGCACCAATCCCCGGAACAGCGCTTCCAGAGTCGCCGCGTCGTCATTGATGCCCTTCAGCAGCACCGTCTGGCCGAGCAGGGGAATGCCGGCGTCGGCCAGCCGGGCGATGGCGCCGCGCGCCGGCTCCGTCAACTCACTGGCGTGATTGATGTGGACGGCCATCCAGGTCGCCAGTTCCGACGCCTTCAGCGCTTCGACCAACTCCGCGGTGACGCGCGCCGGGTCGGCGACGGGGATGCGGGTGTGCAGCCGGACCACCCCGACATGGGGAATATCCGACAGGCTGCGGACGATGTGCGACAGGCGCCGCGGCGACAGCAGCAGCGGATCGCCGCCGGTCACCACGACCTCCCACACCTCGGGATGCGCACGTACGTACGCCAGCGCGGCGTCCAACTCCTCGGGCGACAGGGCCTCGCCGCCCGGACCGACCATTTCCCGCCGGAAGCAGAAACGGCAATAGACCGCGCAGGCGTGCAGCGGCTTCAGCAGGACCCGGTCGGGGTAGCGATGGACGATCCCTTTCACCGGGCTGCGCACCACATCGCCGATAGGGTCCTCGCGCTCCTCCGGTGCGGTGTACGCCTCCTCCGGGGAGGGGACGTACTGCGCGTACAGGGGATCGCCGGGCGCGGCGTCCGCCAGCGTTTCCAGCAGGTACGGGGTCAGGGCGATGGCGTAGCGGTCGGCCACGGCGGCCACGGCCTCGCCGGCCGCGGGCGTCATCAGCCCGGCGGCCACCAGATCGGTCACGCTGTGGGCTGCCTTCATCGCTCGTTCCCGATCCGCCGCTTTGCGCCTAGTATGAGAGGCCCGCTCTTACTCCCGCAGGACCCATGCTGTCGACTCTTCCCCGCCTGATCGGCCACCGCGGCGCCAAGGAAAGCGCGCCGGAGAACACGCTCGCCAGCCTGCGCGAGGCCGCCCGCCAGGGCGCCGCCTGGGTCGAGGTGGACGTGATGCTCACCCGCGACCGTGTGCCGGTGCTGATCCACGACGACACGCTGGAGCGCACCACCAGCGGCGCCGGGCCGGTGCCGGACCTGACCCTGGCGGAGCTGAAGGCGCTGGACGCCGGTTCCTGGTTCGACACCCGTTTCGCCGGCGAAACGGTGCCGACCCTGGAGGAGGCGCTGGGCGTGATCCGCAAGTTGGGTCTTGGCCTGAATCTGGAGATCAAACCCTATCCCGGCCAGGAGGTGCCGACGGCGGAAGTTGCGCTGGATCTGCTGACGCGGCTGTGGCCCGCCGGCCTGCCCCTGCTGGTGTCCAGCTTCGAGGTGCCCTGCCTGGAGGTGGCGCGCGACCGGGCGCCGGAGATTCCGCGCGGCTACCTGCTGTGGGACCCGCCCGCCGACTGGGCGGCCATTGCCGACCGCATCGGCGCGGCCACGCTGAACGTCCATCAGGATCGTCAGACGGCGGAGAGCGTCGCCGCTTACCGCGCCACCGGGCGCCCGGTGCTGGCCTACACGGTCAACGACGCGGCGCGGGCGCGGACGCTGTTCGGCTGGGGTGTGGCCGGTGTCTTCACCGACGCGCCGGGCCGCTTGGCGGCGGAACTGGCCGCCGGGACGACCCCATGAGACGGTTCTCCCGGGGACCACAGGTTGACGTTTGGGGACATGTCGCCGTGACAGATTTTTTTCTAACACCGCGAATCCGCTCGTCCGCACGGAAATTTCCTCATATATAGATCGCTCATGGCGGCATGGGCCGTCGGGGGCACGACTCCCGGCGGCGTTTTTCGTCGTCTTTCGGGTCGCGCTGTCCGGGTGCCCGCACGCGGGCGCTCTCATGGTCTTGGAGGTTTCGTTGAAGGCGCTTAAGCCGTTGCTGATGTCTGGCCGGGAGGTTCTGCCGCTCGTCGAGGGTGGCAAGGGAATTGCCGTCTCCAACGGGGAAAGCTCGGGCGCCTGGGCGGCGGCCGGGGGTATTGGAACATTCTCGGGCGTGAACGCCGACAGCTACGACGAGAACGGGAATCTCCTGCCGCAGGTCTATCACGGCAAAACCCGTCGCGAGCGTCATGACGAGCTGATCAAGTTCGGCATTCAGGGCGGCATCGCGCAGGCGCGCATCGCGCACGAGGCGTCGAACGGCCAGGGCCGCATCCACATGAACGTCCTGTGGGAGATGGGCGGCGCCGAGCACATCCTGCACGGCGTGCTGGAAGGCTCCCAGGGTCTGATCCACGGCGTCACCTGCGGCGCCGGCATGCCTTACCGCGTGGCGGAAATCGCCGTGCACTACGGCGTGCACTACTACCCCATCGTCTCCTCGGCCCGCGCCTTCCGCGCCCTGTGGCTGCGCGCCTACCACAAGTTCCGCGAGAACCTGGGCGGCGTGGTCTACGAGGACCCGTGGCTGGCCGGCGGCCACAACGGCCTGTCCAACTCCGAGGACCCGCTGAAGCCGGAGGACCCGTTCCCCCGCGTCCTGGCGCTGCGCCAGATGATGAACAGCTTCGGCCTGAACGACACCCCCATCGTCATGGCGGGCGGCGTCTGGTGGCTGTCGGATTGGGAAGACTGGATCGACAACCCCGACCTCGGCCCGGTGGCCTTCCAGTTCGGCACGCGCCCGCTGCTGACCCAGGAAAGCCCGATCTCCAACGCCTGGAAGCATCGTCTGCTGACGCTGAAGGAAGGCGACGTCTTCCTGAACCGCTTCTCGCCGACGGGCTTCTACTCCTCCGCCGTCAAGAACCCGTTCCTGATGGACCTGATGGCCCGCTCGGAGCGTCAGGTGGCCTATCTGCCCAAGCCGGTGGGCGAACACTCCGCCGAGCTGCCGCTGGGTCCGCGCGGCCGCCCGGTCTATGTGACCGAGACGGACAAGGCCCGCGCCGAGGGCTGGCTGTCCCAGGGCTTCACCAGCGGCCTGAAGACGCCGGACAGCACGGTCATCTTCGTCACGCCGGAGCAGGCGGAGCGCATCCACCGCGATCAGGTGGACTGCATGGGCTGCCTGTCTGCCTGCAACTTCTCCAATTGGGCGCAGAACGAGGAGGGCACGAACGGCAAGCGCGCCGATCCGCGGTCCTACTGCATCCAGAAGACCCTGCAGGCGGTCAGCCACACCGACGACTGCGAAAACCAGCTCATGTTCGCCGGTCACAACGCCTTCCGCTTCGCGTCAGACCCGTACTACAAGGACGGGTTCATCCCGACCGTGAAGCAGCTGGTCGAGCGGATCGCCACCGGCTACTGACGCCGGCGGCCCGCGGCTTTGCGGGGGCGCTTGCCCCCTGACCTGAAATCGTTCTAAAGTGAGCGGGCTGCGGCGGATCGCCGCGGTCCGTTTCGCGTTCCGACTTTGTGACCTGAACCACGGCGAACAGACGACGATGACCGGCACCCGACCCTTCAAGCGCGCTCTCGACCGCCTGCAGACGGCAGGCTTCCGCCCGACGCGCCAGCGTCTCGGGCTGGCCCGCCTGCTGTTCGAAGGGGAGCACCGTCACGTCACCGCCGAGCAACTCCACACCGAGGCCATGGGGGCGGACCTGCGGGTGTCGCTGGCCACGGTCTACAACACGCTGAACCAGTTCACCGCCGCCGGCCTGCTGCGCGAAGTGGTGGTGGAGGCGGGCAAGTCCTACTTCGACACCAACACCAGCGACCATCACCATTTCTTCCTGGAAGGGACGGGCCGGCTGGAGGACATCCCCGGCGACGACGTGGTGGTGCAGCATCTGCCGCCGGCCCCGCCGGGCACGCGCATCGCGCGGGTGGACGTGATCGTCCGGCTGAGCGCGGAGCAGGGCGACGAGCGCTGAGGGGCGGGCGGCCCATGGCTGCTGCTGGAAAAAATCCGTCTCCCAGCCGGGTCTTCAGGGAATTTCCGGAACATTGACGCGTTTTGGGAGCAATGGCATAAGCCGTAGCCGAGGCTCGGCCGCCGGAGGCCCCACGCCCGCGCGCGGCCGGGCCGGACAGAACCCCGTCTGGAGAACGCCGCCATGTCGCTGAAGGGCACGAAGACCGAGCAGAACCTCAAGGCGGCCTTCGCGGGGGAGAGTCAGGCCAACCGCCGCTATCTCTATTTCGCCCAGAAGGCCGATGTGGAAGGCCACAACGAGGTTGCCGCCGTCTTCCGCTCCACCGCGGAGGGCGAAACCGGCCACGCCCACGGCCATCTGGAATTTCTGGAGGAGGCCGGCGACCCGATCACCGGCCTGCCCATCGGCGATACGGTGAGCAACCTGAAGGCCGCCATCGCCGGCGAGACCCACGAATACACCGACATGTACCCGGGCATGGCCCGCACCGCCCGCGAGGAAGGCTTCGAGGAGGTTGCGGACTGGTTCGAAACGCTGGCCAAGGCCGAGCGGAGCCACGCCGGGCGGTTCCAGAGGATGCTGGACCAGCTGTCGTCATGACGGCACGCCGGACCGCGATCACCCGCACCGACATCCTTCCCCTGGACCGCTACGCCCGCGAACGCGCCGCCCGCCGCAGCGCGCTGGTCGCCGTGAAGAGGAAGCGCCGCGTCGCGGTCGGCCCCTACGCCCTCGTCCATTTCGAGAATTACGAGACGATGTGGCAGCAGGTCCACGAGATGCTGTTCATCGAGCGGGGCGGCGAGGCGCAGATCGACGGCGAGCTTCGCGCCTACAACGGCCTGATCCCGCAAGGGACGGAACTGGTCGCCACGGTGATGTTCGAGATCGCCGACCCGGCGCGGCGCGCTGCCGAACTTGGCCGGCTGGGCGGGGTGGAGCGGACGGTGACGCTGCGGTTCGCCGGCCACACGGTGACCGGCCGGCCGGAGGAGGACGTGGAGCGCACGAACGAGGCCGGCAAGGCGTCCGCCGTCCATTTCCTGCATTTCGACTTCACGCCGGAGCAGATTGCCGCCTTCCGCACCCCCCGGACGGAGGTGATCCTCGGTATCGGCCATTCTCAGTACGGCCACATGGCGGTGATGCCGGAGGCGGTCCGGGCGGAGCTTGCGGGGGATTTCGAGTAGAGAGCGCTGTGCCCGCCTGTTACTCGAACGTCTCGTCCTTGTAGGCGCCCCAGAACTCCCCGCGGCTCATCCAGCCGCGATAGCCTTTCAGGTCCACCTCGCACCACTCGCCCTTGCACTTGCGCAGCCAGCCGATCACCCCCGGCTGGGCGCGGGCCACGACGGCGGCGTCGCCACGCGGCTCCTTGCGGACGGTGCGGATGTCGCCGGTGATGACGATGCTGCGCTTGCCCGACAGCATGCTCTGGTGCACCCAGCCCTCGCTGCCTTCCCAGTCGCGGATGCGGCGCCAGGTGTCGAATTCCTGGGTGATCTCCACCGGCATTTCCTTGCGGGTGAACACCCATTCGATGGGGTAGCGCACGTTGGGGCCGGTGCGCGCGTTCACCTCGCCCGAGCGCAGCGACACGAAACGGGGGATCGGCAGGCCCGAGGCGTGGGTCGGGTCCTTCTCGCGCCGCCCGCCTTCCGACGCGTCGGCGGTGAACGGCGTGACCGGAGCCAGGGCTGCGACGGCCAGCGCCAGAACGGCGAGAGCGCGGCGGATGGCAGACGTCGTCGGCAACGGCAACACCGGCAGCCCCGTGCTGTGGAGATCGGAAGGATTTGAGTCGGAAGCACTATAATTAGGGGTAGCCGCCGGGAGCAAGCGCAAGGCGCGGGTGGGCGCACGGCATCGGTTCTTGTCACATGGCGGGGCGGCTCATCGGGCTGGCCGCCGCGCCGAATCGTCACTGCCATCTGGACAGCCTCCCAACCGCTTGATAGGACAAGCGTCGGCCCGGAATGGGGGAGGCACCGTCCAATGACCGAAAAGAAGAAGCCGCTCGTCGTCGTCACCCGGAAATTGCCGGACGTCATCGAGACGCGGATGATGGAGCTGTTCGACGCACGGCTGAATTCCGACGACGAACCCTTGACCCACGCGCAGCTCATCGACGTGGCGCAAGTGGCCGACGTGCTGGTTCCCACCGTCACCGACCGGATCGACCGCGAGGTGATCGAGAAGGCCGGGCCGCAACTCCGCCTCATCGCCTCCTTCGGGACGGGCGTGGACCACATCGACCTGAAGGCGGCGCGGGAGCGCGGCATCAGCGTCACCAACACGCCGGGCGTCCTGACCGAAGACACGGCGGACATGACCATGGCCCTGCTGCTGGCGGTCGGCCGCCGGGTGGCGGAGGGCGAGCGGCTGGTCCGCTCCGGCCAGTGGAAAGGCTGGGGGCCGACGACGATGCTCGGCCACCGCATCCAGGGCAAGCGGCTGGGCATCCTCGGCATGGGCCGCATCGGGCAGGCGCTGGCGCGCCGGGCGCGCGCCTTCGGCATGTCGATCCACTACCACAACCGCCGCCGCGTCTATCCGGACGTCGAGCAGGAGCTTGAGGCGACCTATTGGGACAGCCTGGACCAGATGCTGGCGCGCATGGACGTGGTGTCCATCAACTGCCCGCACACCCCGGCCACCTATCACCTGCTGTCGGAGCGCCGGCTGAAGCTGCTGCGCCCGCACTGCTTCATCGTCAACACCTCGCGCGGCGAGGTCATCGACGAGACGGCGCTGACCCGGATGCTGTCGAAGGGCGAGATCGCCGGGGCCGGCCTGGACGTGTTCGAGCATGAGCCGGCGGTGAACCCGAAGCTGCTGCGGCTCGACAATGTGGTCCTGCTGCCGCACATGGGCTCCGCCACCATCGAGGGCCGGATCGACATGGGCGAGAAGGTCATCATCAACATCAAGACCTTCGCGGACGGCCACGCCCCGCCCGACCGCGTCCTGGAAACGCTGCTGTAAGGCTGAGTGCTGGAGAGGGCGTCTAGAGGACGCCCTCATACAGGCTGGCCATGGGGATCTCGATCCCGACCGAGGGGAAGCGCAGCGTCCCGCCCCCGATGACGTCGCAGCCTCTGATGTCACGAACAACCCAGCTTTGTTCGTCCTCGCGGTGCCACAGCTCGGCATAGCGCTTTGTCGAGTCGAGCAGCAGGATTTCCTGTACCGATGGGATTTCCCGGTAGATCGCCAGCTTCCGGCCACGGTCGAACTGGGCTGTGGACGGCGACAGGATCTCGACGATGATCGTCGGGTCCGGCACCGGAACCATGCCGGGCTTCAAGGGCTGGCAAGTCACCGCGATGTCCGCCTGGAAATAGGTGTCCTCGTGGTCGGAAAGCCGGATGCCCGCTTCGGAAACGACACGGCATGGAGGCCGGAGCCGGGTTCCGATCTGAATGCCGATGGCCATCGCCAAGGCGCCATGGGTCGCGGCGGGCGGCGCCATGGCAACGGGTTGACCGCCGTCCAGCTCATAGCGGGTGTCCGTTCCGTCGTTCCAGACGAGGAACTCATCCACGGTCATCGGGCGGGGTGCCGGATCGCTCATGCCCATGAGTATGGCCCTCTCCCTCGTCGCTTCCAAGTGGGCGCCGTCCAAGGGGCCGCCGCGGCTATTTCGCGGCGAGCCCGCCGCCCAGCTCAATCCGGACCTCGACCACGCCGGGCTCGTCCAGGTTCTCCTTGCGGATGAAGCCCAGCGCGCGGCACATGCCCAGCATGTTGGTGTTCTCGCGCAGAACCTCGCCGTAGACCTCCTTGATTCCGCGGGAGCGGGCGTAGTCCAGGATCTTGTTCATCAGCTGGTAACCCAGCCCCTGGCCCTTCATGTCCGACCGCACCATCACGGCGTATTCGGCGCGCAGGTTGTCGGGGTCGGCGGTGATGCGGACGACGCCGTACATGATGGTTTCACCCGTCTCCGGGTCCGGCCCGACGGCGACCAGACCCATCTCGCGGTCGTAGTCCATCTGGGTCAGGCGGGCGGCGGCCTGATGCGACAGCCGCTTCAGCGGCGCGAAGAAGCGCAGCCGCAGATCCTCCTGCGTCTGATTGGCCACCATGTGGTGCACCAGCGGTTCGTCCTCCGGCAGGATGGGGCGGACGAGGAACTGGCGGCCGTCCTTGATGGTGATGCGGTCCTCCAGCCCCTTGGGGTAGGGGCGGATGGCCAGACGCTTGGCGCCGGGCAGGGCCGGGACGCCGACCTTGATGCGGGCGTCGAGCGCCAGCACGCCCTCCGCGTCGGCGAGCAGCGGGTTGACGTCCAGCTCGGCGATTTCCGGGAAGTCGACGATGAGCTGCGAGATCTTGTTCAGCGTCAGCGCCACCGCCTCCAGGTCGACCGCGGCGCGCGAGCGGTAGCCCTGCAATTGGCGCCAGATGCGGGTGCGGCCCATCAGCTCCGTCGCCAGCTTCATGTTCAGCGGCGGCAATGCCAGCGCGTAGTCCTCCACCACCTCCACACCGATGCCGCCCTCGCCGAACAGCAGGACGGGGCCGAACAGCTCGTTTTCCGTCATGCCGACGATCAGCTCGTAGGCGTCGGCGCGCACCGCCATCTCCTGGACGGTGAAGCCCTCGATGCGGGCGTCGGGCACGGCCTCGCGCACGCGGGCCAGCATCGCCTCGGCCTCAGCCTTGACCTCCGCCGGCTCGGTCAGGTGCAGGGCGACGCCGCCGACGTCCGACTTGTGGGTGATGTCCGGCGACAGGATCTTCAGCGCCAGCGGCCCGCCGATCATTTCGGCGCAGTGGGCGGCCTCCTCCGGCGTGTCGGCGCGGCGGGTGTCCACCACCGGGACGCCGTAGGCGGCGAGCACGCGCTTGGCCTCATACTCGCTCAGCCAGTCGCGCTTCTCGGCGATGGCGCGGGAGATGATCTTGCGCACCGTGATGCCGTCGGGCTGGAAATCCTCCGGCACCGACGGCGGCGTCTCCATCAGCAGCTCCTGGTTCCGGCGGTATTCCACCAGATGCAGGAAGGCGCGCACCGCGTGGCTGGGCGTGTCGTAGGTGGGGACGCGGTTGGCGGCGAACAGCTTGCGCGCTTCCGCCGCGGTGTTGTCGCCCAGCCAGCTCGTCAGCACCGGATGCTTGCGCGTCTTGTTGGCGATCATGGTGTCGACCACGGCCTGCGCGGCGGCCAGCCCGTCGGTCACCGCGGTCGGGCAGTTCAGCACCAGCACGGCGTCGTTGTTGGGGTCGGCCATCAGGGCGTTCAACGCATCGGCGTAGCGCTTGGGCGGGGCGTCGCCGCCGATGCGCAGCGGGTTGCGGGCGCTGCCGGCGCCCAGCGCCTTCTCCAGCGCGTCCATCGTCTCCGGCGCGAACTGGGCCAGCCGGCCGCCGGACAGGATCAGGCTGTCGGTCGCCATCACCCCCATGCCGCCGCCGTTGGTCAGGATGGCCAGCCGGTCGCCGGTGATCGGCGACCCGGTGCCCAGCGTGCCCACCGCGTCGAACAGCTCGTCCAGCCCGGTGACGCGCAGGATGCCGGCGCGGCGGAAGGCGGCGTCGTAGACCGCGTCGGACACCGCCAGCGCTCCGGTGTGGGAGGTCGAGGCCTCCAGCGCCTCGTCGGTGCGGCCGGACTTGATGACGATCACCGGCTTCTGGCGGGCGGCGGAGCGCGCCGCCGACATGAACTTCCGCGCGTCGCTGATGCTCTCGATGTAGAGCAGGATGGCCCGCACGGTGGCGTCGCTGGCCAGATAATCCAGCAGGTCGCCGAAATCGACGTCGGCCTTGTCGCCCATCGAGATCAGGTGCGAGAAGCCGATCCCCCGCGCCGTCGCCCAGTCGGCGATCGACGTCACCACCATGGACGATTGGGCCACCAGCGCCACGTCGCCCTTCTTCGGCGTGACGTGGCCGAAACTGGCGTTGAGCCCGCGGCCCGGCACCATGATGCCCAGGCTGTTGGGACCCAGTACGCGCATCAGGTGGGGCTTCGCCGCCTCGCGCAGGGTCTGCGTCTGCTCCTTGGAAAATCCGCTGGAGATGACGATGGCCGCCTTGGTTCCGCGCTTGCCCAGCGCGTCGACGGTGGCGGGCACCGTGGCGGCCGGGGTGCAGATCACCGCCAGATCCGGCGTGACCGGCAGATCGTCCACCGACTTGTAGGTCAACACTCCCTCGACCGCGCGTTCGCCGGTCACCGGCATGATCGGGCCGTCGAACCCGGCGTTGAACAGGTTGCGGGCCACCACGGCGCCGATGGTGTTCGGCTTTCGGGTCGCCCCGATCAGGGCGATGGAGGCAGGCTTGAACAGGCGGTCGAGGTTGCGAACGGTCATGGCCGGGTTCCGGGGGTTCGTCTCACACAGCAAGGCTCGAACAGCCGCCATTCCGCTAAAGATCGGACCGGGGCCATCGACTTGCAATCAGCGGTAAGGAGGCAATCGCAGGACGGGAACGCGACCGATCGCCGCTCATGTTGCGGTGCAACATACACATTGGTCATACCTTTGTACAGGCGCCCTTTGTCGCGCCCCCTTCCGGAGCGGATATCCCTGCCGCGCATCGGGGCTTGAGCGGGCGGGCGCGATGCTCCACCCTGTTGACCCTCAATGGAAAAGAACAGGGAGCGGGAGTCATGAAGGTCGGGATCGTCGGGGCCGGCGCGGTGGGCGCCACGGCGGGATTCGCCATGGTGATGAGCGGTGCGGCCAGCGAGGTCGTGCTGGTCGACATGAACGAGAAGCTGGCCGCGGCCCAGGCGCAGGACATCGCTCACGCCGTGCCCTTCGCCCGCGCCGCCCAAGTGCGCCAGGGCGGCTACGCGGCGCTGGCGGGGGCCGGGGTGGTCGTGCTGGCCGCCGGCGTGGCGCAGCGGCCCGGCGAGACGCGCCTGCAGCTGCTGGAGCGCAACGCGGCGGTCTTCGGCGCCATCATCCCGGCGGTCCTGGCGGCGGCGCCCGACGCCATCCTGCTGGTGGCGACCAACCCGCTGGACGTGATGACGCAGATCGCCACCCGCATCTCCGGCCTGCCGCCGTCGCGGGTGATCGGCTCCGGCACGATCCTCGACACCGCGCGCTTCCGCGCCCTGCTGGCCGACCGGCTGGGGGTGACGCCGAAGTCGGTGCACGCCCATGTGGTGGGCGAGCATGGCGATTCGGAAGTCCTGCTGTGGTCCGGCGCCACCGTGGCCTGCCTGCCGGTGGATCGCGGCGCCGAGCGGCTGAAGCGTCCCCTGACCGCCGAGGACCGCGCCGCCATCGACGAGGGCGTGCGCCGCGCCGCCTACCGCATCATCGACGGCAAGGGGCACACGGCCTTCGGCATCGCCGGCGGCCTGTCGCGCATCGTGGCGGCCATCGCCGGGGACGAGCGGGCGGTGCTGACCTGCTCCATCCTCAACGACGAGGTTCTGGGGGTGCCGGACGTGGCGCTGTCGCTGCCGCGGGTGATCGGCGCCGGCGGCGTCCTGGAGACGGTGATGCCCGACCTGTCGGAGGAAGAGGCGGCGGCGCTGAAGCGCAGCGCGGAAATCCTGAAGGAGGCGGTGACCTCGGTGGAGAAGTCGCTGCCCTGACGGGGTGAAGGAAAAAGCGGGACTGGTCCGCGTTGCAGGACCGGCCCCGCGCTGCGGAGCCGGCCCTTGCAACCCGTCCAGTCGAGAGGCGCGTCAGACCACCGGGCCGAGCTGGCCCTTGGTGGCGGCGGCGGCGCGCTCCATGCCTTCCTGGATCTTCTTGGCGGCTTCCTGCTCGTCGCCCCAGCGCAGGATCTTCACCCACTTGCCCTTTTCCAGATCCTTGTAGTGCTGGAAGAAGTGGGCGATCTGCTCGGTGGTGATCTCCGGCAGGTCCTTGTAGGACTTCACGCTGCTGTAGAACGGGTGCAGCTTGTCGACCGGAACGGCCAGCAGCTTCTCGTCCTCGCCGCCCTCGTCCTCCATGAACAGCACGCCGATCGGGCGCGAGCGCAGGACGGCGCCCGGGATGACCGAATGGCGGCCGACCACGCAGACGTCCACCGGGTCGCCGTCACCCGACAGGGTGTGCGGGATGAAGCCGTAGTTGCAGGGGTAGTACATGGCGGTGTGCAGGAAGCGGTCGACGAACATCGCGCCCGACTCCTTGTCGATCTCGTACTTCACCGGCTCGCCGCGCAACGGGATCTCGATGACCACGTTCACGTCCCACGGGGCGTTCTTGCCGACCGGAACCTTGCTGAGATCCATGGAAAACCATCCTTCGACTGCAAAAGCGGGTTGCGCTTGGTTGTGGACGCGGGCCAAAGCTCCCGGCGCCGCGCGCGCGGAGTTTTAGGCAGATGCGGCCATAAGTCAAAGCGCACTTGCGCAGGTGCGGCAAAGGGACGAGCCTTCGCCATGCCCTTCCTCCGTCTCGCGCTGCTCTGTCTCGCCTTGTTTCCCCTTGCCGCGCGGGCCGAACCACCGCCGGGGCCTTCCCACGCCATCGCCATGCCCGCCATCGCCATGCATGGCGAGCCCGCCTACCCGCCGGGCTTCGCGCATTTCGCCTACGTCAACCCCGACGCGCCGAAGGGCGGCACCCTGCGCCAGGCGGTGACCGGCGGCTTCGACACGCTGAACCCCCATGTGGTCAAGGGCGTGCCCGCCCTGGGGCTCGGTTTCGTCTTCGAAACGATGCTGACCCGCTCGTGGGACGAACCCTTCTCGCTCTACGGCCTGCTGGCCGAGAGCCTGGAGGTGCCGGAGGATCGCAGCGCCGCCGTCTTTCACCTGAACCCCGCCGCGCGCTGGCACGACGGGACGCCGGTGACCGCCGCGGACGTGCTGTTCTCGCTGGAGGTCCAGCGCGCCCACGGCACGCCGAACCGCCGCCAATTCTACGCCAAGGTGACGAGCGCCGCGGCGCCGGACGAGCGCACCGTCCGCTTCGCCTTCGCCCCCGGCCCGGACGGACGTTTCGACCGCGAGATGCCGCTGCTGATGGGGCTGATGCCGATCCACGCCAAGGCGTGGTGGGCGGGGCGGGACTTCGCCGCCACGACGCTCGACCCGCCGCTGGGCAGCGGCCCCTATCGGGTCAAACAGGCGGAGGCCGGACGGCGCATCGTCTACGAGCGGGTGGCCGACTACTGGGGGCGGGACCTGCCGTCGCGGCGCGGGCTGTTCAACGCCGACACGCTGGACTTTACCTATTACCGCGACGACTCGGTGGCTCTGGAAGCTTTCCTGGCCGGGCAGGGCGACGTGCGGCGCGAATCCGACCCCGCCAAATGGGCCACCGGCTACGACGGCCCGGCGCTCCGCGCGGGGCGGATCGTGCTGGAGGAACTGCCGCACCGCCGCCCGGAGTTCGCCCGCGGCCTGATCTTCAACACCCGCCGCCCGCCGTTCCAAGACATCCGGGTGCGGCAGGCGCTGGGTCTCGCCACCGATTTCGCCTGGATCGGCAAGACGCTGTTCCACGGCGCGCTGGTCCGCACCGCCAGCTATTACCCGAACTCCGAGTTGGCGGCGGAGGGGGTGCCGGGGCCGGAGGAACGGTCGGTGCTGGAGCCCTTCCGCGACCGCCTGCCGCCGGAGTTGTTCACCACGCCCTTCACCCTGCCGCATACCGACGGCAGCGGCCCGGCGGGGGCGCGGGGCAACCTGCGCGAGGCGCTGCGCCTGCTGGCGGAGGCCGGCTGGCGGGTGAGCGGCGGGCGGCTGACCGACGGGGCGGGGCATCCTTTCGCCTTCGAAATCCTGCTGGGCAACCCGGCGGACGAGCGGGTGGCGCTGGAATACGCCCGTTCGCTGGAGCGGCTGGGCATCGCCGCCACGGTGCGCACGGTGGACAACGCGCAGTATCAGGCGCGCCTCGATCATTTCGACTTCGACATGACCCTGCGCTGGTGGGTTTCCAGCCTCTCGCCGGGCAATGAGCAACTTTACTATTACGGGTCCGAGGCAGCGGACCAGCCGGGCAGCCGCAACTATCCCGGCATCCGCGACCCGGTGGTGGACGCCATCGCCGCCTCCATCGCCGAGGCGCGGACCCGCGCCGACCTCGTGGCCCGCGTCCGTGCGCTCGACCGGGTGCTGCTGTGGGGACAATATATGGTGCCGCTGTTCCACAGCCCGGCCGACCGCATGGCCCGCTGGTCGCGGCTGAAGCACCCGGAGGCGACGCCCCTCTACGGCCCGCTGGTCGAGTCCTGGTGGATCGAGGACGGCGGCTGAGCCTCCTCATGCCCGCCATGGACCCGGTAGGCGTGCAGGATCACATCGACCACGGCGTCCAGATCGGTGAAGCGGTCGGTGTTGACGATCAGGTCGTATTGCAGCGGATCGCTGTTGGAGACCTTGAAGAACTCCTTGAAATACTTGGTGCGGGCGGCGTTGACCCGCTGCACCTCATGCAGCGCGTCGGCGACCTTGGCGGGATCGCCGCCGGCCAGCCGCGCGGCGCAGACCTCGTCCGAGCCGACGATGCGGACGCGGAAGCGCGGCGCCCCGCGCAGCAGCAAATGCGCCCCACGCCCGACGATCACCCCGCCGCGGAAGGCGATGCCGTTGACCACGCGGGTCAGCAGCCGCTGGTACTCGGTCAGCGGGTCGTGCAGCCCCATCAGGCTGGCGTAAAGGAACATCCCCGCCCGCCCCGGCAGCTTCTCGTCGAGCTGGCGCATCAGCGTCGGGTCGGAGGTGGCCGTCGCCACCACGGCGTCGAGGATTTCCTTGTCGAAGCAGGGCACCCCCAGCGACCCGCCGAGCTTCGCCGCAATCACCTCGCCGCCGGCCCCGTGCTCGCGGGCGATGGTGACGACGGGGGGCGGGGACTCCAGTGGGCCGGAGCGGGGCCGGTGCGGCTGGAGCTGGTCGGTTCGGATGTAGGTCAGAAGCGCCTGGAATTCGTCGCGGGCCATGGCTTCCCTCCGCGAACGGTTGCGACGATTCCAGTGTCCGGCCGGGCGGCGGCGGGGTCAACGACGCCCAAGGGGGAGGGGCACCCCGTCGCACCCCTTCCGCGCTCAGCCAAAATGGATCTACAGCACCTTCACCGCGATCACCGTCAGCAGGACGACGATGATCCACAGGGCGACGCGCTCGCTGATCCGGCGCTCCACCCAGCGGTCGAGCATGTGCTTGATCGAATGGGGGTGCAGGCGCAGGCCGCCGTCGGCCAGCTCGGCGGCGGCGCGTTCGGCCTGGTTCACCAGACGGGGCAGGCGGCGCACCGTCGACACCATGGCCTCCAGATCGTCGAGGATCTGGGCTTCCGGCCCGCGGTTCTCGCGCATCCAGTCCTCGATCAGCGGGCGCGCCAGCTCCCACATGTTGATGTTCGGGTTCAGGATACGGCCCACCCCCTCCGCCGTCAGCATGCTCTTCTGAAGCAGGAGGAGCTGCGGCTGGGTCTCCATCTCGAACTGCTCGGTCACCGCGAAGAGCTGGGCGAGCAGCCGGCCGACGGAGATCTCGCTCAGCGGCTTGTTCTGCAACGGCTCGCCGATGGCGCGGCAGGCCTGGGTGAAGACCTCGATCGACTGGTGGCGGGGGACGTAGCCCGCCTCGAAATGCACCACGGCGACGCGGCGATAGTCGCCGGTCAGGAAGCCGATGAGCATGTCGGCGAGGTAGGTCCGCGTCGCCCGGTCCAGCCGGCCCATGATGCCGAAATCGACGGCGGTGATGTTGCCGTCCTGGGTGACGAACAGGTTGCCCGGATGCAGGTCGGCGTGGAAGAAGCCGTCGCGGAACACCTGGTTGAAGAAGCTGGCCGAGGCCTTGGCCAAAATCTCGTCGCGGTCGTAGCCGGCGGCGTCGAGCCTTTCCGACTCGTCCACCTTGAAGCCGCGGATGCGCTCCAGCGTCAGGACGCGGCGCGCCGTGCGGTCCCAGTCGATGGCCGGCACGTTGAAGGTGGGGTCGTCCTTGAAGTTGTCGCCCAGCTCCGACGCCGCCGCGGCTTCCATCCGCAGTTCCATCTCCAGGCGGGAGGTGCGGGCGAAGGTGTCCACCACCTCGCGCGGGCGCAGCCGCTTCAGCTTGGGCATGACCAGGACGGCCAGCTCGGCCAGCCAGTAGAACAGGTCAATGTCCCGCTCGAAGGCGTTCTCGATGCCCGGCCGCAGCACCTTCACCGCGACCTCCCGCCCCTCGGCGGTGACGGCGAAATGCACCTGCGCGATGGAGGCGGCGGCGACCGGCACCTCGTCGAAGCTGCGGAACAGCGTCCCGATGGGGGCGCCCAGCTCCTCCTCGACGATGGCGCGGGCCTGGGCGCCGGGGAAGGGCGGCAGCTTGTCCTGAAGCTCGGCCAGATCCAGCGCCATCCGCTCGCCGACGAGGTCGGAGCGGGTGGACAGCAGCTGCCCCAGCTTGATGTAGGTCGGCCCCAAATCAGCCAGCGCGCGGGCCAGCCGCTGGCCGACGCGGCCCGGCTCCTTGGCGTTGCCGACCCAGCGCCAGAACAGGGCGAAGCCGGGGGCGGTCTGCGGCAGCGTTTCCGGCAGCGCGTTGTAGCGCGCCAGCGTGCGGCCGATCACGAAGAGGCGGCCGATGTTTCGGGCGGTCCGGAACAGCATCCGGTCAGATCCGCCAGCCGGAATGGATGGCGGCGATGCCGCCCGTTAGGTTGCGCACGCGCACCGCGCCGAAGCCCGCGGCCTCGATGCGCTTGACCATGGCCTGCTGCTCGGGGAAGCGGCGGATGCTCTCCGCCAGATAGCGGTAGCTGTCCTCGTCCCCGGCCACCATGCGGCCGAGCCGCGGCAGGACCTGGAAGGAATAGACGTCGTAGATCTCGCGCAGGACCGGAAGGACCACGTGGCTGAACTCCAGGCAGAAGAACTTTCCGCCGGGCTTCAACACGCGGCGCGCCTCGGAAAGCGCGGCGTCGATGCGCGTGACGTTGCGCAGGCCGAACGCAATCGTATAGGCGTCCACCGAACGGGAGGCGATGGGCAGCCTTTCGGCGTCGCCGACCGTCCAGTTCACGCCGGTCAGCAGGTTGCGGTCGTAGGAACGGTCGCGCCCGACTCGGACCATCGACTCGGTGATGTCGCAGACCACGGCCCGCCCGCCGCCGCGCTCCAGGAAACGGAAGGCGATGTCGCCGGTGCCGCCCGCCACGTCGAGCAGCGTCATGTCGGCGCGCGGCGCCACCATCTCCATCAGCGTGTCCTTCCACAGCCGGTGGATGCCGCCCGACATCAGGTCGTTCATCAGGTCGTAGCGTCCGGCCACGCTGTCGAAGACGGCGCGGACGAGGCCGGACTTGGCGTCGGGGTCGACGGGGCGGTAGCCGAACCAGTTCCCTTCGGCCCCGGCGGACACGCCGGTGGCCTGGGCCGGAGCTGCGGGCTGGGACGGGGCGGAGGGGGTGCGCGGATCGGTCATGGCGCGCAACATAGCGCGCGGTCTGGGCTTGCGCCAGCCGGGGCGTTGCCGTGACGCACCCCCGGCGCGCGGTTTTTGCGGGCTTGACCCCGCGTCCCGGCTTCGCCACCGTGCCTGCCGGTGGACGATGCCAGTGGATGATGGCGGACGGACGGGGGACCATGGCCACGCTGCAGGAAGCCCTGCTGATCGCCTTCGACCTCCAGCGGGAGGGGCGCTTCGCCGAGGCCGACTCGGTCTACGGGCAGATCCTCGACGCCGTTCCCGGCCACCCGCCGGCCCTGCATCTGCGCGGCCTCCTCCTCGCCCAATGCGGGCGGCTGGAGGAAGGCTGCGCGCTGGTCGAGCAGGCCATCGCCGCCATCGATGGTCAGGATGGAGGCCAGCCCGACCTGCACGCCAACCACGCCAATCTGCTGGAGGCGCTGGGCCGGTTCGGCGGGGCGGCGGAGGCGCTGGCCCGCGCCGCCGCCCTCGATCCGGAGCGGGTGGCGCTTCTCAACAATTTCGCGGTGCGCCGGCTGGCCGCCGACGATCCGGCAACGGCGGAGCGGGCCCTGCGCGCCGCGCTGGACCTTCAACCGGGGCTGGCCGACCCGCGCATAAACCGAGCCCGGGCGCTGGACGCGCTGGGCCGGCCGGAGGCGGCGCTGACCCAGCGGCGGATCGCCGCGCTGCTGGCGCCGGACGACGCCGCCCTGCTGGGGGCGCTGGCTCTGCGGCCCAACGCGGGGGAAGGGGAACTGCGCCGCGCCCTGCGGCTCGACCCGGAGCAGGAGGCGCTGTGGAACCGGCTGGGCGCGTGGCGGAAGGACCGCGGCGCGCTGTCTTCGGCCCGCAGCGCCTACGAGCGTGGTCTGGCGCTGGACCCCGCCGACGCCGCGCTGTGGAACAACCGGGCCAACGTGCTGAAGGGGCAGGGCGCTCCGGGCGGCGCGCGGGAGGCCTTGCTGCGGGCGGCGGCGCTCCAGCCGGACTCGGCGGCCATCCGCAACAACCTCGCCGACGCCCACGCGCTCTGCGGCGACCCGGAGGCGGCGTTGGCGGAGGCGGAGGCAGCGCTCGCCCGCGACCCCGCCCTGGCCGATGCGCGGCTGGCGCGGGCCTCGGCGCTGCTGGCGCTCGGGCGCTTCGCGGTGGGCTGGGACGCCTGGGAGGACCGCTGGTCCGCCGAACCCTGGTGCCGCACCGCCGGGCGTTTCCCGCAGCCGTGGTGGACCGGCCAGCCGCTGGGCGGCGGGCGGCTGCTCGTCTGGGGGGAGCAGGGTGTCGGCGATGAACTGATGTTCGCCACGCTGCTCCCTTTGTTGACGCAATCGTCAACAGATAAGACGCAATCATCAACGCCGGCCTTGGCCGGCTGCCTGCTGGAATGCGACGCCCGGCTGGCGCCGCTGTTCGCCCGCTCGCTGCCGGGGGTCGAGGTGGTGCCGCGCGGCCCGCTGACGGACCCGCGCCTGTCGGCTCCGGACATCGCTGCGCAGATCCCGTCGGGCAGCCTGCCGCGCCTTCTGCTGCGCGCCGAGGAGGATTTCCGCCGGCTGCGCCCGATCCTGGCCGCCGACCCGGCGCGGACACCGGCGGTTCAGCGGAGTGGCCGGCGCCCCCTGGTCGGCATCGCCTGGCACACCACCAACCCGAAATGGGGGCGCCTGCGCAACGTGCCGCTGGCCGATCTGACACGCGCGCTGCACGCCGCGGGCGCCGACATGGTGGTCCTGCAATACGGCGACTGCACGGCGGAGGTGGCCGCCCTGGCGGCGGAGGGCGTTGCCGTCGCGCTGCCGCCCGGGCTGGACCGTAAGGACGACCTGGACGGGCTGGCCGCGCAGATCGCCGCCACCGACCTCGTCGTCACCATCGACAACGCCACCGCCCATCTCGCCGGCGCGCTGGGCCATCCGGTCTGGGTCCTGCTGTCCCATGCGCCGGACTGGCGCTGGCTGGTCGGCCGGGACGACTCGCCCTGGTATCCCTCGGCCCGCCTGTTCCGTCAGCCGGCGGCGGGGGATTGGCGGACGCCGCTGGATGCCGTGACCGGCCGGCTGCGCGCGCTTTTCCCATAGCTCTGCTACCCTTCGCGTCCTCACACCCCTTCACTCCCCCCCACGGCCCGGCACGGACACATGGCGACAATCGCGGAAGCCCTGGCCATCGCCTTCGACCACCACGAGTCCGGCCGTCTGGCCGAGGCCGAAATTCTCTATGGCCGCATCCTCGACGCCGATCCCCATCAGGCGACGGCGCTGCATCTGCTGGGCGTGCTTTACGGCCAGACGGACCGGCCGAAATTGGCGGCGGCGCTGTTCGTGGGGGCCATCGGGCTGGTTCCCGACAATCCGGGCCTGCGCTACGACCTCGCCCGCGTCCGGCTGATCCTGGAGGACGGGCATGGGGCGGTGGATGCCCTGCGGCGGACGCTGGCGCTCCAGCCCGACCATGCGGCGGCGGCGTTCCAGCTCGCCCTGGCCTGCCGCGGCGTCGGGCGGCACGACGAGTCGCTGCTGGTGCTGGAACGGCTCCTGACGCTCCAGCCCGACAGCCTGGAGGCGCGCTACCTCGCCGACCGGGCGGTGGAGCGGGAGGGGCGGGAGCTTCTTGATGGAGGGAAGGTTGGGCAGGCGGTGGCGCGGCTCACCCGCCCGGTGGCGGAGGCGGTGGGGGTGCCGCTCCTCTCCACCCACGCCGCCGCGCTTTACCGCGATGGCCGGGTGGAGGAGACCGCACGGCTGTTCCGGGGGCTTCTGGCCGCACGTCCGGCGGAGGCCCTGGCGCTGTGGAACCTGTCGCTGTGCCGGCTCGATGGGCGCGACGCGGCGGCGGCGGAGCGGTTGGCCCGCCGCGCGCGCGCCCTGGCCCCGCAGGAGGCGGAGGGCCATGCCAAGCTCGGGCTGGCGCTGACCGCCCTGGGACGGCGGGAGGAGGCGATGACCGCCGGCCGCGCGGCGCTGGTCTGCGATCCGGCGCACGCGCCGTCCCTGTCCAACCTCGGCGCGCTGACCATCCAGATCGGGGAGGATGCGCAGGCCCTGCGGCTGGCCGAGCGGGCGTTGCGGCTGGCCCCGGATCTGGGCGAGGCCCAGGTCGTCCGCGGCGATGCCCTGGTGCATCTCGACCGCCCGCGGGACGCGGAGGAGGCCTTCCGCGGCGCCCTGCGGGTGGCGCCGCAACTGACCGTCGCCCACTGGAATCTGGCCCATCTGCTGCTGCGCCTGGGCGATTACGCCGCCGGCTGGGCGGAGTACGAGTGGCGCTGGCGGAGCGAGGCCCTGGCCGGGCAGCGCCGCCCCTTCCGCCAGCCGCTCTGGGACGGCACCGATTTGGCGGGGCGGACCATTCTGGTCCATGCGGAGCAAGGGCTGGGCGACACCATCCAGTTCATCCGCTTCCTGGATCATGTGCTGCAGGCCGCCCCGGCGCGCGTCTATCTGGAGGCGCACGGTCCTCTCCTGCCGCTGCTGGAGCGCAACACCGATCCGGCGCGGGTGACGGTGATCCCGCGGGCTCCCGACTTTCCGGGCGTGAGCGGCTTGCCCGACACGGACGTCCAGATTCCGTTGATGAGCCTCGCCGGCCTGTTCTGCCCAAGCCTTGAGGCGATCCCCGCCCGCGTGCCCTATCTCGGCACGCCCGAAGAGTGGTGCGGTCGCTGGGTCCACCGCCTGCGGGATGCGGACCCGGATGCCCAGCGGCGGGTCGGGCTGCGGGTCGGGCTGGTCTGGGCGGGAAACCCGTCCTTTCACGGCGACGCGCAGCGCTCGCCCCGGCTGGCCGGGCTGCGGCCGGTGCTGGAGGTGCCGGGCGTGCGCTTCTTCGGGCTTCAGAAAGGGCCGGGGCGGGAGGATCTGGAAGGGGTGGACATGCCGCCTTCCTTCACCGACCTCGGGCCGGACATCGCCGATTTCGCCGACACCGCGGCGATCATGCGCAACCTCGACCTCGTGATCTCCTCCTGCACCGGGCCGGCGCATCTGGCCGGGGCGCTGGGGGTGCCGGTGTGGGTCGTGCTGCCGCACTCGCCGGATTGGCGTTGGTTGATGGGGCGGGAGGACAGCCCCTGGTATCCCACCGCCCGCCTGTTCCGCCAGACCCGGAGGGGCGACTGGTCCGGCCCGGCGGAGGCGGTGGCGCGCGCCTTGCGGGGGCTGGTGGACGGTTTGGAGGGCTGAAGGCGCCCCTTGCGTCAACCGGCGCTTCCCACCATCCTCCTTGCCATCATGCCCGAACTTCCCGAAGTCGAAACCGTCTGCCGTGGCCTCGCCCCGCATCTGGAGGGGCGGACCCTGGTCCAGGTGCTCCAGCGCCGCGCCAACCTGCGCGTTCCCTTTCCGGACAGCTTCTGCGAGCGGCTGACCGGCCGCCGTGTCGAGTCGGTGCGCCGCCGCGCCAAATACATCCTGGTCCATCTCGACGACGGGACGGTGCTGATCGCCCATCTCGGCATGTCGGGCCGTATGATCATCACGCCGGAACGGCCCGCCGCCTGGGGCGCCCACGACCATGTCGTGCTGGAGACCGACGCCGGAACGGTGGTGACCTTCAACGACGCGCGCCGCTTCGGCCTGATGGACCTCGCCATGGCGGAGACGCTCGCCGAGCACCCGCTGCTGCGCGCGCTGGGGCCGGAGCCGCTGGGCAACGCGTTCTCCGGACCGGTGTTGGCCGCGCGGCTGGCCGGGCGGATGACCAGCATCAAGGCCGCCCTGCTGGACCAGAGCGTGGTCGCCGGGCTCGGCAACATCTACGTGTCGGAGGCGCTGTTCCTCGCCCGCCTCAGCCCCACGCGCATCGCCGCCACGGTGACCGGCGCCAAGGCGGAGCGGCTGGCCACGGCGATCCGCGCGGTGCTGGAGCGGGCCATCGCCGCGGGGGGATCCAGCTTGCGCGACTACCGGCAGGCGTCGGGGGAGCTCGGCTATTTCCAGCACCAGTTCTCGGTCTACGACCGCGAGGGCGCGCCCTGTCCGGGCTGCAGCTGCGATGTGGCGAAGACCGGGGGCGTCCGCCGGATCGTCCAGGCGGGCCGTTCGACTTTCTATTGTCCGCAACGCCAGCGTTGATATAGGTGGAAGGTATGACGGCTCCATCGGCCACCGCGAGGGCGACACTCGCCGCCCTCCTCCTCGCCGGCCCCGCCCTTGCGGGTCTGGCCGGGGTTCCTTTGCCCGCAACCTCGTCCGCCTGGGCGGCCGACCCCGCCCGCGCCGACTCCGCCCGTTACGTCGAAGGCATGGGGGACGTGCCGGTCATGCCGGGCCTCGCCCCCGCCGAGGAGGCGCCGCTGGTCTTCGACAAGCCCGCCGGACGCATCGCGCAGTCCGTCATGGCGGGCGCCATGGACCGCAACGCGGTCCTGTCCTTCTACAACCAGACCATGCCGCAGCTCGGCTGGAGCCGCGCCCCGCAATGGGCGGGTGGAAGCGCCAGTTTCCTGCGGGAGGGCGAGGAGCTGCGCCTGGAATTCGTCGAGCCGGCCCGAGCCGCTGCCCAGAAGGCGGCGGCCACGGTCGTCCGCTTCTCGCTGATTCCGCGCTGATCCTCCAAACGAGACCAAGAGCAAACCAGAAGCACCCCCGCCCGGAGCGAGGGGGCAAACCACGGGAGCCTGCTGCATCATGCCGTACGAAACCATTCTCGTCGAAACCCGCGGACCGGTCGGGCTCGTCACGCTGAACCGGCCCAAGGCGCTGAACGCGCTGTCCGACCTGCTGGTGACCGAGCTGGGCCAGGCGCTGGACGCGCTGGAGGCCGACGACTCCGTCGGCGCCATCGTGGTCACGGGTTCGGAGAAGGCCTTCGCCGCCGGCGCCGACATCAAGGAGATGCAGAACTTCTCCTACATGGACGTCTACAAGGCCAACTTCATCACCGCCAAGTGGGAGCGGCTGGCCAAGTGCCGCAAGCCGACCATCGCCGCGGTCGCCGGCTACGCGCTGGGCGGCG
Organism: Azospirillum brasilense; assembly: GCF_001315015.1. NCBI lineage: Bacteria > Pseudomonadati > Pseudomonadota > Alphaproteobacteria > Rhodospirillales > Azospirillaceae > Azospirillum > Azospirillum brasilense. Next base: position 185,989 of record NZ_CP012914.1, read on the forward strand.
GCTGCGAACTGGCGATGATGGCCGACTTCATCCTGGCCGCCGACACCGCCAAGTTCGGCCAGCCGGAGATCACCATCGGCACCATCCCCGGCGCCGGCGGCACGCAGCGCCTGACCCGCTTTGTCGGGAAGTCCAAGGCCATGGAGATGTGCCTGACCGGCCGCCTGATGGACGCCGCCGAGGCCGAGCGCGCCGGCCTCGTCAGCCGCATCGTGCCGGCGGCGGAGCTGGTGGACGAGGCGGTGAAGGTCGCCGAGAAGATCGCCAAGCTCTCGCGCCCGGTCGTCATGATGGCCAAGGACGCCGTCAACGCCGCCTACGAGACGACCATGTCCGAGGGCATCCGGGTCGAGCGCCGAATCTTCCACTCGACTTTCGCCACCGAAGACCAGAAGGAAGGCATGGCCGCCTTCGCCGAAAAGCGTCAGCCGGATTGGAAGCATCGCTGACATCCCCCGACTCCTCCCCCGTATCTAGCGGGGGAGGACCAGAAATCCGTCAAGATCTCGTAATCTTTCCTTTGCCGAAAAACAGTGTTGGACGGTGCCTTGACTCCCATTCGGCTGGAGCGTATAAGGCCCCCTCGCACTGGGACAGGCGTGTCGTCCGGAGTAGGGTTTTCATGGCCAATCATAAGTCTGCTGAAAAGCGCATTCGTCAAACCGCGCGTCGTACGGAGATCAACCGTAACCGCGTCAGCCGTATCCGTACCTTCGTGAAGAAGGTCGAGACGGCGATCTCGTCCGGCAACAAGGCTGAAGCCGCTGAGGCTTTCAAGGCCGCGCAGCCGGAAATGATGCGTGGAGCCTCCAAGGGCGTTCTGCATAAGAACACCGTGTCGCGCAAGCTGTCGCGCCTGTCGGCCCGCATCAAGGCTCTCTGAGTTTACTCGGCGTTATAAAGCCGCGCACCAGGTCTGGGCGCGGCTTTTTGCGTTTTTGATAAGTACAGTCTCCGTTCTTTCCGAGTCCTCCGGCAGAACTCCGGTGGGACAGGGGATCGCGGCTGCTGGGCGGCGATTCGCTCCCGGCGGTCCTGGTCTTTCGTGAGGGCAGGGGCGCGTTTCGGAGGGGTTGCGTGATTTTTGCCGCAGTCCGGACCGTTCGCTTTCTGTCCTATTGCCACGGCGAGGGCGGCTGATTAGACTTTCGATCCGTTGGGAATGGCGCACTGATGTTGCCTTTAATGTCACGCGCCGTTTGCTAAAGGACGGAGACGTTCAAAGCGGCGGGCAACGCTGCGGGACGCTCAAGAAGCTCGACTCAACCCGTTGCTCCTGGAGCGATGCTTTTCTTAAAACTCGACGTGGCTAAGGCGGAGTCCAACTTCGCCGAAGGGATAGTATTGCCGCCCAGTTGGGAGGCATCCACTGTTGGAGTCTTCAGGAGAGGAACGTTTTGAAGGCGCGGGGCCTAAGTTAAGGGGTCCGGGTTCAGTCGGGCGGGACGGTGCCCCCTGCGGCGCGGGGCCGTCCGGGGGGAAAGGAGCGGGGTAGGGGAAGCATGTCGGTCGGCGCGTCGTTGGATCAGCAGTGGGCCCGCATCCGGGGCCGCCTCAAGGACGAGGTGGGCGAGATCGCCTACCGCAGCTGGCTGCAGCCGCTTTCCTTCGCCGGCATCCGCGGCGGGGAGGTGCGCATCGTCGTGCCCACCCGCTTCATGCGCGACTGGGTGCTGACCCACTACGCCGACCGCATCCGCAACCTGTGGGCCGGCGAGAATCCGGACGTCCTGTCCATCGACGTCGTGGTCGCCTCCGCCAACGCCCCGTCCATGCTGATGCCGGACGAGGACGCGGGCGAGCCGTCGCGCGACTCCGCTCCGGCCGACGGCGCCGGCGGCGGCGGCCCGGTTCCCCAGGCGCCCGCCCCGCGGGCCGCGGCGCTCAGCCAATCCGCTCCCTATGGGGCCGCCTCCTACGGGGCCAATTCCTACATCGGCTCATCCTATTCGGCGGGACCGCCCTCCTTCGCGTCGGACGAGTCGCCCACGGCGGTCGCCTCGGTGCTGGAGGACCGGACCGACATCTCGGCGCCGTTGGACCCCCGCTTCACCTTCGAGAATTTCGTGGTCGGCAAGCCGAACGAGCTGGCCCACGCCGCCGCCCGGCGCGTCGCCGACGCCACCTCGGTCACCTTCAACCCGCTGTTCCTCTACGGCGGGGTCGGGCTCGGCAAGACGCACCTGATGCACGCCATCGCCTGGCAGATCCGGCGGAACGATCCGAACCGCAAGGTGATCTACCTGTCGGCGGAAAAGTTCATGTACCAGTTCATTCGGGCGCTGCGCTTCAAGGACACCATGGCCTTCAAGCAGCAGTTCCGCTCGGTGGACGTGCTGATGATCGACGACGTGCAGTTCATCAGCGGCAAGGACAGCACCCAGGAGGAGTTCTTCCACACCTTCAACGCGCTGGTGGACCAGAACCGTCAGGTCATCATCTCCGCCGACAAGAGCCCGTCCGACCTGGAAGGCATGGAGGAGCGGCTGCGCTCCCGCCTCGGCTGGGGCCTCGTCGCGGACATCCACCCGACCACCTACGAGCTGCGGCTGGGCATCCTGCAGGCCAAGGCGGACGCGCTGAACGCGGCCATCCCGCTGAAGGTTCTGGAGTTCCTCGCCCACAAGATCACGTCCAACGTGCGCGAGCTGGAAGGGGCGCTGAACCGCATCGTCGCGCACGCCGAGCTGGTCGGGCGGGCCATCTCGCTGGAATCGACGCAGGAGGTGCTGCACGACCTGCTGCGCGCCAACGACCGCCGCGTCACCATCGACGAGATCCAGAAGCGGGTGGCGGAGCATTTCAACATCCGCGTCGCCGACATGCATTCGGCCCGCCGCGCCCGCGCCGTGGCCCGCCCGCGCCAGGTCGCCATGTATCTCGCCAAGCAGCTCACCGCCCGCTCCCTGCCGGAGATCGGGCGCAAGTTCGGCGGGCGCGACCACACCACCGTGATGCACGCGGTGAAGAAGGTGGAGGAGTTGCGCACCACCGACCCCGCCTTCGCCGAGGACGTCGAGCTTCTCCGCCGCATGCTGGAGAGCTGACGGCTTCGAGGCGGTCCCTCGGGCCGTTACAGGCCGATGAAGTTTGCGCCCACTCCCGCTTGAGCCATGGACGGCGCCCGGATATCGCGGCACAGTTGCCGCTGCGGCGGAGTCCGGCTGGACCGGCCCCGCGGCCGGCCCCGCGATGGGCATGGCCGGCATGATTTCGGGCCAATAAGAAAAGGGGAGAGCAGGTGCCATGACCAAGGTTCCGGAAACCACCAGCCTGGAACAGCGCTCCAGCGCCGAGACGCAGCGCGCCGCCAAGGGCTTCACCCGCCGCCTGCTGCTCCAGGGGACCGCCGCCGCCGCGGGCGTCGCGGCGGTCGGCCCCTTCATCCTGCGCGAGGGTCGCGCCGCGTCGGGCAGCGTCAAGATCTTCTCCTGGGCCGGCTACATCAGCCCGGACATGCTGGCCGACTTCGAGAAGAAGACCGGCATCAAGGCCAGCCTGACCGAATACGGCACCAACGACGAGCTGCTGAACCAGCTCAAGGCCACCGGCGGCGCCGGCTTCGACATCATCCACCCCACGGTGGACCGCGTGCCGAACTATGTGGAGTTCGAGCTGGTCCAGCCGCTGGACGAGTCGAAGGTCAAATGGGACGGCTGCCTGAAGTCGGCGGTCGAGGGCTCCGCCGCCATGGGCGGCGTGGTCGGCGGCAAGCGCTTCTTCGCCCCCGCCGACTGGGGGACGGAGGCCATCGCCTACGATCAGGCCAAGGCGCCGCTGACCTACGGCACGGCCAGCTACGGCGACCTGTGGAAGCCGGAGCACGCCGGCAAGGTGACGGTGCGCGGCCATTCCGGCCTGATCGGCATCGGCCTGTGGCTGGAAGGCCAGGGCAAGCTGCCCCACCCGATCCGCGAGCAGTTCAAGGACGAGGCGAAGGCGCGCGCCAACTTCGACGCGATCCTCCAGGTGGCTGCGGCCAACAAGAAGGCGATCGGCCAGTTCTGGTCGAACGAGAACGAGGCCCAGGGCGCCTTCCGCACCAACGGCTGCGTGATCGGCCAGACCTGGGATTCGTCCGCGGTCGCCCTGCGCAAGGAGGGCCTGCCGATCCGCTTCCTGGCGCCGAAGGAAGGCGCGCTGGCCTGGATGGAAGGCTTCGCGATCCCGGCCAAGGCGGCGAACCTGGAGCAGGCCTACGCCTGGATCAACTGGTTCTACACGCCGGAGGCGGGCGCCCTCTACACCAACCATTCCGGCATCTCCAGCACGGCGGTCGGCGCGGAGGCGCATCTGTCCGACCTGAACAAGCAGTTCTTCGCCGACGCCTATCCGGGCGACGCGCTGCAGAAGCTGTGGTGGTGGCCGATCCAGGAGGCCTGGTACGTCTCCATCCGCAACGAGTACCAGGACCGCTTCCTGGCCGCGTGAGTGCGACCCTCTCCCGTCCCGATTGTCCCCTCTCCCCTCCGGGGAGAGGGTTAGGGTGAGGGGGATGCGCTTTTGCCGGACGCACCGTCACGCGCAACCCCCTCACCGGCCCTCCGGGCCACCCTCTCCCCAGAGGGGAGAGGGCTAAGGGCGGCGACGTGTGATCGCCCCACAAGGGATTGACCTTCCAATCAGGTGCCTATGAGTCAGGACGTCCAGCTCGAGTCCGTCACCATGCGGTTCGGTTCCGTCACCGCCGTCCGCGACGTGTCGCTGACGGTCGGGGCGGGGGAATTCTTCAGCTTCCTCGGCCCGTCGGGCTGCGGCAAGACCACCATCCTGCGCATGGTCTCCGGCTTCATGGAGCCGACGGAGGGCGCCATCCGCATCGGCGGCCGCGACATGCGCGGCATCGGCCCGAACAAGCGGCCGACCGCGCTGATCTTCCAGAACCTCGCCCTGTTCCCGCTGATGACGGTGGCGGAGAACATCGGCTTCGGGCTGGAGGTGCGCGGCGTGCCCTCGGCGGAGCGCCAGGAGCGGGTCCGCAAGCTGCTTGACCTCGTGGCCCTGCCCGACGCCGCGGAAAAGAAGGTGACGGAGCTGTCGGGCGGCCAGCGCCAGCGCATCGCCATCGCCCGCGCGCTGGCCGTGGAGCCCGCCGTCCTGCTGTTGGACGAGCCGCTGTCGGCGCTGGACCTCAAGCTGCGCCAGCACATGCGCGCCGAGCTGCGCGACCTGCAGAAGCGGACCGGCGTGACCTTCATCTACATCACCCACGACCAGGGCGAGGCGCTGACCATGTCCGACCGGATCGGCGTGATGTCCAGGGGCGTGCTGGAGCAGGTGGGCGACGGCCGGGCCATCTACGACCATCCGGAAACCGCCTTCGTCGCCGCTTTCGTCGGGGAGAACAACCGCTTTGCCGGCACCGTCGCCGAGTCGGCGGGGGGCATGGCCGTTCTGGACACGCCGCGCGGTCGTCTGGTCGGGCGCAACCCCCGCCGCCTCGGCCCCGGCGACCGCGCCACCTTGTTCGTCCGGCCGGAGCGCATGGCGGCGGGGGCGGGGGCGGAGAACGCGCTGGAGGCGCGGGTCACCCACCGCGATTTCGAGGGCGCCTTCATCAACGCCTTCCTGGAGGGCGGCATCACCGTCCAGGTCCCGCATCTCGGCGACGAGCCGCCGCTGACCCCCGGCGAGCCCGCCCGCCTGGCCTTCCGGGCGGAGGACGCCGTGGTGCTGCCCGACGCGCCGGCGTAACGCCGCTCAGCGACCCACCGGGACAACCGCGCGGAAGGGCACCTTTTCGAAGTCGCTGACCAGCGCGTCCAGCCGCACCGCCCAGGATCCGGCCACCGGCAGGGTGATGCCGTCCGACGCATAGACGCCGGGCGCGACCTTGGGCAGGGGGCGGGTGATGCCCTCGATCCTGGCGGTGGGCAGGGCCAGCTCCGCCGACACCTCCAGCGCGTCGAGCGGCGCGCCGTCCGGTCCGGTCAGGCGCATCTCAACTCGGTTCGCTCCCGGCGTCGCCGGGGTCACCGTCACGATGGCGGTGCGCCCGCGCGCCACGACCGCGGTGCTGAAGCCCGCCGGCTTCTCGGCGAAGACCGGCAGGGACTCGGTGCGCGGCGGCGGCGTGGTGCCCAGCCCGGCGGTGAACAGCACGACCAGCGCGGCCACCACCATCTCCGTCTGGACGCTGGCGCGCAGCCGGGCCGCTCCCTCGGTCCCCATGGTCTCCAGCCGTGGGGTCAGCCGCCAGCGGTTGAGGGCCGCCAGCCCCAGCAGGGCCAGGGCGCAAACGATTTTGCCGGACCAGATCTGGCCGTAGGCGGTGGTCAGGATGGCGCGCGGGTCGGCGATCTGCAACACGCTCAGCCCCGCCCCGGCGAGCAGAAGCACGGCCACCGCCGGAACCGCGATGGCGGAGAAGTGCCGGACCAGCCGCAGCGACTCGGCCGGCGGCTCCGTCCGCAGCAGCACGGCCAGCGGCCAGAAGCCGCCGATCCAGAAGGCCACCGCGAGTCCGTGCAAGGCGACCAGCGGCACGCTGAGCCAGCGCGGCTCCGCCGTCGCGGCGTGGCCGGTGGCGGCCAGCGCCAGCGCCGCCCCGACCGCCCCGATGACCAGCAGGACGCGGCCCGCCGTCCCCCGCTCTTCCAGCGCCAGCCCCAGGGCGGTGGCGATCAGGCCGAGCAGGGCCAGGAGGACGCTCGGCCCCGCCGTGCTCGTCAGGCCGGCGATCCAGGGTGGAGCGGTGGCCAGGGCGGACAGGGGCGCGCCTTCCAGCACCGCGCCGGCCAGCCCGGCGTTCAGCACCGCCACCAGGGCGGCGACGCCGACGCCCAGGCACAGGCCGGGGCGCAGGCGGCGGTTCAGCGGACTCCACCGCCCCGCCACCAGCACCAGGAACAGCCCGCCGCCGACCGCGGCGAGCAGGCTTCCGTAATGGAGCGCCCGGACCGCGGCGGCGGCCAGCAGCGTGGCCGGCGGCGTCGCCCCGCCCAGCGCCGCCGGTCGTTCCGGCTCCGCACCGATCCCGAAGAGGAGCGATCCGGCGACCGGATGGCCGTCCGCTGAGCTGACGCGGTAGCTGAGGACATGGGTCCCCACCGCCAGCCCGCCGGGCAGCGCGACGCGCAGCGCCCCGTCCCCGGCGGCCGGTGCGGGCAGGGGAAGCGTCACACCGCCGGGGCCGATCAGCGTCACCGACACCGGCCGCACCGGCTCGTTGAAGCGCAGCACGGCCTCGGCGGGCGGGCTGTCGAGCCGCGCCCCGTCCTCCGGAGCGCTCTCGACCAGCACGGCATGCGCCAGGGCCGGCACGGACAGGGACAGCAGCATCAGGGCGGCGACCCACCCCACGACCAGCCGGCGCATGCGTTTTTCCTTCCCTTACGGCTTGGCGGTCAGGGTGACGCCGGGGGCCGGCTCCTTGACGTCATGGTCGGTCTTGCCCGGCTCCGGGATCTCGATCCAGCGGTGTACGCCGGTCTCGCACTCCTGCACCACGGGGAAATAGACCACGGTGCCGGGGTCGGCGTCGGGCAGGCGGGCGCGGAAGACGAACTCGTCGTAATGGGCGTCGGGCAGCGAGCCGCCGGTCCAGGCGATCTCGGTAACGCCCTTGCTCAGCGACTCGCCGTAGTAGTCGTAGGCCTTGGCGTATTGGCCTTCCTTGGTCGTCAGGGTCCAGCCGGGCTTGGGCATCGGTTTCACCGCGATGACCCCCTCTGGGATCTGCACGCGCAGGGCGATGGTGGGGGAGGCGCCGCAGCCATGGCCGACGCGCAGCACGCCCTTGTAGGTGCTGGCGGCCGGGGCCTGCTTGGTCTCCAGCGTGGTGTGGGCGAGGGCGGCGGAACCAGGAAGAAGACCGGGCAGGCAAGCGAGGACGGCAGCGGCCAGCAGGGCGCCGCGGGTGTTGCGGAACATGGGAAGTCTCCGGTGTGGGTCTGTCTGAGGGGGTCGGTTCAGACACCCACCGGAGGCGCTCTGGCGGAGAAGGCGCGCGGGGGTCGCCCGGCCCCGGCCTCGTCGTCCACGGGCAGCGGAACGGCGGCCAGCACGATCCCGACCGGCGGCAGCGGGGCCGGCGCCATGGCCGGACCGAACAGGGACCCGCCGCCCAGCGACAGGCAGATCGGGCAATAGGTGACGTGGCCCGGCGTGCCATCCGGGACGGAATCATGATTCGCGTGCGATGCGGCGGAGGCGTCGGGCGCGGCGCTGGAATGGCAGATCGAGCCGGCCATGGCGATCTGTGCCGACTCCGCCAGCACCCTGGCCAATGGCGCCGGGATGTGGGTGGCCATGACCAGGGCGTGGAAGACCAGCACCAGCGCGGCGACCCACGCTGTTGCCTCCCTCATCACGCCGGATGTCCGCCATGCACGCATGGCGTCACTATGGGCACAGTCCAGGGACCGAAAAAAGGCAATAAAATTGTGGTTATTTGAAGTCTCTGGTCTTTTGCCGGGGCATAGCCTCGCTTGCGCTCTGGACCGGGGTCGTGAGAGGCTTTCGATCCTAGAATCTCGGCGGGTGGGGGTTTGGTCATGGGCGGCGTGCTGCGCCGGTACGGTCCGGTTCTGACCGCGGCGATCCTGCTGGCGGTGGCCGTGTGGCTTCTGCTGCTGGTCGTGCTGCCGCAATTGCTGATGGTGGACTTCTCCTTCCGCCCGTCGCTGCCGCCCAGCAAGGCCGGCGGGCCGGAGGACGTCTACACGCTGCGCAACTACGCGACGCTGTGGACCAACCAGATCCATCTGGCGATCTTCCTCAAGACGATCTGGGCGAGCAGCCTCGTCACCGCGGTGACGCTGGCGGTCTGCTACCCCGTCGCTTTCTACATGGCGCAGGTGGCGCCGCGGCGGCGCCTGCCGCTGCTCGTGTTGATGCTCGTCGTGCCCTTCTGGATCAACGAGCTGCTGCGCACCTTCGCCTGGTACATCATCCTGGCCTTCAACGGGCCGCTGAACGCGCTGCTCGTCGGGCTGGGCATTTTCTCGGAGCCGCAGCGGCTGCTCGGCGGCGACGCCGGGGTGATCATCGGGATGGTCTACGTCTACATCCTCTTCATGGTGTTCCCGATGATGAACGCCATGGAGTCGCTGGACCGCAACCAGATCGAGGCCGCGCGCGACCTGGGGGCGGGGTGGCTGCGCATCCACCGCCGCATCGTCATCCCCCACGCCAAGCCGGGCATCGCGGTCGGCTGCATCATGACCTTCATGCTGGCGGCGGGCAGCTACGCCGTGCCGGCCCTGCTCGGCGGACCGCAGAGCCGCTGGTTCACCGAGGTCATCTACAACTGGTTCTTCGAGGGCGGGAACTGGAACCAGGGGGCGGCCTACGCCTTCATCCTGCTGATCCTGTGCGTCGCCTTCATCCTGCTGATGATGCGGCTGTTCCGCGTCGGCCTCACAGACATCGCCAAGTGATGGGTATTGCCAAGTGACGGGTATCGCGCCATGACCGCCGCAAGTTTCCGCCGCTGGGTCACCGGGGCCTATCTGGTCCTGTTCTTCGGTTATCTGTTCCTGCCGCTGGGGATCATGGCGGCGGCGACCTTCAACAGCAGCCGCTTCCCGACCGTCACCCCCTGGATGGGCTTCACGCTGCAATGGTTCGGCGCCCTGTGGGCCGATCAGCGCATGTGGCAGGCGCTGGGGACCAGCCTGCTGGTCGGGGCGGGGGTGATCGCCGTGGCGGTGCCGCTGGGGCTGGCGGCGGCGCTGCTGCTCGACCGGCTGCACAGCCGGGCGCGGACCTTCCTCTACGCCGTGATGGTGTCGCCGCTGCTGACGCCGGGGGTGATCGTCGGCATCTCCACGCTGGTCTTCTGGCGGGAGTGGTTCGGGGTGACCGGCGGCCTGTTCCTGACGATCCTGGCGCAATCCAGCTTCATCGCGGCCTACGCGATGCTGCTGTTCCTGGCGCGGCTGCAACGGTTCGACCAGACGCTGGAGGAGGCGGCGCTGGATCTGGGCGCCACCCACGGGCAGGTGTTCCGGCGGATCACGCTGCCCTATCTGACGCCGGCCATCCTGTCGGCGTCCTTCCTGGCCTTCCTGCAGAGCTTCGAGAACTACAACACGACGTTGTTCGTCCGCGGGCTGGACACCACGCTGACGGTCTACATCGCCTCGAAGGTGCGCACGGGCCTGACACCCGCGGTCAACGCGCTGTCGCTGATCCTGATCGCGCTGACCATCCTGGGCGCCGTCGTCTACGAAATCCTGCGCCGGCGCGAAGCGCGCCGGCAGCCGGACCCCGCGTGACGGCGGCACTTGAAGCGGATGTTCATCCGCTTCGGACCGCGACGGCGGTCCCGGCCGCACATGCGGCCGAAGCCCGCCGGCGAATGAGGCGTTAAAAACTAAAGCGAACGAAGTTCGCTTTATTCTTCGCTCTCGTCCGCGTCCGCTTCGATCTGGGCGGCCAGATCGCGCAGCATGTCGATGACGTCCTCGTGGCTGGTCTCGTCCACGGCGGTGTTCACGGCGGCCTCGATCATGGCGACGGCGATGTAGGGGCCGAGGACCCCGCCTTCCTTGATCGCCGCCTCGAGATGCTTCTCGGCGACCGACAGGGCCTTCTCGAAGAGGGCCTCGGCCGTCTGGTTGGTGCTGTCCTTGCTCATCTTGCGGTCCGTTGCGGGTGTTATGGTGCGACTCCTATAACACCGCCCCGCCCGGGTTGGCGCGGCAAATCGGGACGCTGCGGGGAATGACCGTCATGCCCGGGCTTGCCCCGGCCCGCGCCACCGGCCACATTCGGCCCGAACCATCATACGACAGGCGACCATGACCGATCCGACCCGCCCCGACCTCTACCGTTTCTGGATCGCCGAGCATGTGCGCTTCGCCGACCTCGACGCGCTCGGCCACGTCAACAACAACGCCATCGGCGTGTATTTCGAGCAGAGCCGCGTGTCGCTGGTCCATGACTGCGGCGGCTTCCGTGGCGAGTCGCCCTGGACCGTGGTGCTGGCGCGCAGCATCATCGACTACAAGGCGGAGCTGCTGTTCCCGGCAAGCATCCGTGTCGGCGCGCGGGTGGCGAAGGTCGGCAACACCTCCGTCGTGCTGGGTGCGGCGATCTTCGACGGCGACCGCTGCATCGCCGTGCAGGAGGCCGTCTGCGTCATCGTCGACAAGGACAGCCACCGTCCGACCCCGGTGCCGGCCGACCTGCGCGACGCCCTGGCCCGCTACGTGTGAGGACGCCGTGCCGCCCTTTCTCCCGCTGACCCGCCGCGATCTGCTGATCGGCTCCGCCCTGCTGGCCGGGGCCGGCCTGCTGCCGCGCGCGGCCCGCGCGGCGGTGGGGGAGGGGACGGCGGTCAGCCTGTCCGCCGGCCCGGCCCGCGCCAATCTGGCGGGGGCGGGCTTTCCCGACACGGCGGTCTGGGCCTATGACGGGCGGATTCCGGGGCCGGAGCTGCGCTTCCGCCAGGGCGACACGGCGCGCATCGCCTTCGCCAACGCGCTGCCGGAGCCGACGACCATCCACTGGCACGGCCTGCGCGTCCCCAACGCCATGGACGGGGTGCCCGGCCTGTCGCAGCCGCCGGTGCCGGTGGGTGGGCGGTTCGACTACGAGTTCCCGCTGAAGGACGCCGGCACCTTCTGGTACCACCCGCACGTCAACAGCGGGGTGCAGGTGGCCCACGGCCTGACCGGCGCCTTCATCGTGGATGAGCGCGAGCCGATCCGCGTCGACCGCGACCTGCTCTGGCTGCTCGGCGACTGGCGTCTGACGAAGGAAGCGGAACTGGCCGGCGGCTTCGGCCACCCCATGGACGCCACCCACGCCGGGCGCATCGGCAACACCGTCACCATCAACGGCGCGGTGCGGGACAGCGTGCCGGTCCGTGCCGGAGAGCGCGTCCGTCTGCGCCTGATCAACGCGGCGAACGCCCGCGTCTTCGCGCTCGACTTCCAGGGGCACACGCCGCGGGTGATCGCGCTCGACGGCCAGCCGGTGACGCCGCACGCCCCGCCGGACGGCAAGGTGGTGTTGGGACCCGGCCAGCGCGCCGATCTCGTGATCGACATGGAAGGCAGGCCGGGCGAGGGGTTCGACGTGGTCGACGGCTTCTACCCGCGCATGGCCTACCGGCTGACCCGGCTGACCTACGGCGACGAGGCGCCTCTGCGCGATTCGCCTCTGGACGCCCCGATCGCGCTGGCCGCCAACCCGCTGCCCGAGCCTGACCTTTCCGGAGCCGTCCGTCAGGATGTGGTTCTGGATGGCGGGATGCACGGCGCCATGCCGAAGACCGCCGGGCCGCGCGGCCCCTTCTGGGCGCTGAACGGCGTGGCCGCCATGAACCATCAATCCATGGGCCATCACCTGGAGCCGCTCATCACCGTCAAACGCGGTCAAACGCAGGTGACGGCTTTCGTCAACGAGACCGGCTGGTGGCACCCCATGCACCTGCACGGCTTTCCCTTCCGCGTCCTCTCGCGCAATGGCCGGCCGGCCGAGCACCGCGAGTGGCGCGACACCATCCTGCTCGGCCCCCGTGAAACGGCCGAGATCGCCTTCGTGGCCGAAGAGGCCGGCGACTGGATGCTCCACTGCCATGTTCTGGAGCATCAGGAGACCGGCATGATGGCCGTCCTGAGAGTGACCGCGTGAAACGACCCGCCCCCAAACACCGCCCGTCCCCCCGCAGCGGCGAATCCCGCACCGCTCCCCGTGTTGCCCCCAGGATCGCCGAGGTGACCGTCACCGAGGTCGGCGCCCGCGGCGACGGCATCGCCAGCTTCGAAGACGCCAAGCTTTTCGTGCCGCTGACCGTCCCCGGCGACCGCGTGCGGGTGGCCGTGAAGGAGGCCGCCAACGCCAAGGGAGACGGTCTGCGCGCCGACCTGCTCGAAATTCTGGAGCCCGGCCCCGGACGCGCCGCGCCGCCCTGTTCCCATTTCGGAACCTGCGGCGGCTGCACGCTCCAGCATATGGAGGACGCCGCCTACGCCGCCTGGAAGGTCGGGCTGGTGCAGGGCGCGCTGGCCCGCGTCGGGCTGGGCGACACGCCCCTTGAGCCGTTGTCGCGGACGCCGCCAGCGGCGCGCCGCCGCGCCCGCTTCGCCGCGCTGAAGCGGGGGCGTCGCGTCTGGCTCGGCTTCAACGAGCGGATGAGCCACCGGCTGACCGACCTGGCGGAGTGTCCGGTGCTGCGGCCCGGCCTGTTCGCCCTGGTGGAGCCGCTGCGCGGGCTGCTGCTGTCGGTTCTGCCGGACGGCGGCGGCTGTGACGTGATCGCCACCGATCTGGAGGGCGGGATCGACCTTGTGCTGGTCGGCCCGCGCAGCCTGGACCGCGCGGCGCGGGAACGGCTGGTGGCCTTCGGCGAGGCGGAGGGGGTGGCCCGCATCTCCTGGCAGGCCGATGAAAGACAGCCGGATGGGCGGGGTACGCCGGAGCCCATCGCCCACCGCCGTCCGCTGGCGGTGTCCTTCGCCGGCCTGCCGGTCACCCCGCCGCCCGGCGCCTTCCTCCAGGCGAGCGCCGAGGGGGAGGCCGCGCTGGTCGCCGCCGTCCTCGCCAACATCGGGGAGCCGAAGCGGGTCGCCGACCTGTTCGCCGGTCTGGGCACCTTCGCGGTCCCGCTGGCCCAGCGGGCGGCGGTCCATGCGGTGGAGGGGGACGCCCCGGCGCTGGCCGCGCTGAACAAGGCGGCGGGGGCGCTGCGCCTGACCACGGAGCGGCGCGACCTGTTCGAGAATCCGCTGACGGCGAAGGAGTTGGCGCGGTTCGACGCGGTGGTCTTCGACCCGCCGCGCGCCGGGGCCGCCGCCCAGGCGCAGGCGCTGGCCGGCTCGAAGGTGCCGCGGCTGGTGGCGGTATCCTGCAACCCCGCGACCTTCGCCCGCGACGCCCGGACGCTGGTGGACGGCGGCTACGTGTTGAGCCGCGTTTACCCCGTGGACCAGTTTCTGTGGTCGGCCCATGTCGAGGTCGTCGGGGTGTTCAGCCGCCCGTAGGGTCCGCGAGGAAGATCAGGAAGGCGCGAGGGTCATCAACAGCCTCGCGCCTTCCTGGTGAGTCACCCTCAGTCCAGCTGCATCACGATGGCCTTGAGATAGGCCGACTCCGGCAGATGCGGATGAACCGGATGATCCGGCCCGGCCCCGGCGCTGCGCAGGATGCGCCCCGTCCGCCCGGCGTCGTGCAGGCCGCGGGCGACCTGCTCGGCGAAGGTCGGCGGGTCGACGTTGTGGCTGCAGGACGCGCAGAGCAGGAAGCCGCCCGGCGCGGTGATCTTCGCCGCCAGACGGGTCATCTTGCGGTAGGCGCGGCAGCCGACGGCGAGGTCCTTCTTCGACTTCACGAAGGCCGGCGGGTCGGCGATGACGATCTCGAACGTCTCGCCCTCGGCGTTCAGCCGCTCCAGCTCGTTGAAGGCGTCGGCGCGGCGCGCCTCGAAGCGGTCGGCCACGCCGTTGGCCTCCGCGGCGCGGGTGGCGTTGTCCAGCGCCCCCTGCGAGCGGTCGACCGACACCACCGACGACGCGCCCTCGACGGCGCAGAGCACGCCGAAGCCGCCGTTGTAGCTGAAGAAGTCGATGGCCCGCTTGCCCTTCGCCAGCTTGGCGATGAAGGCGCGGTTGTCGCGCTGGTCGTAGAACCAGCCGGTCTTCTGCCCGCCCAGCGGGTCGGCGAAGAAGGTGGCGCCGTTCTCCTCCAGCCGGATCGGGCCGTCGATCTCGCCCTTCACCAGCCGGCTTTCCTCGGGCAGCCCCTCCAGCGCGCGCTGGGTGCTGTCGTTGCGCAGGATGACCGCGCGCGGGGCCAGCACCTCGTCGATGGCGGCCAGGATGGCGTCGATCCGCTGGTCCATGAAGACGCTGTTGGCCTGCACCGTCACCACGTCGCCGTAGCGGTCCACGATCAGTCCCGGCAGCCCGTCGGCCTCCGCGTGGACGACGCGGTAGTAGGGCCGGTCGAACAGCGCGTCGCGCATCGCCACGGCGTTCCTCAGCCGCCCGGCGAGGAAGGCGTGGTCGACCACCGTCGCCGGGTCGCCGGAGAGCATCCGCGCGGCGATCAGGGTGTGCGGGTTGAAGGTGGCGATGCCCAGCGGTTTCCCGCCGGGGTCCAGCAGGCGCACCGGGCTGCCCGGCGGGATGGCCTTGGCCGCCGTGTCCATCTGGACTTCGTTGGAATAGACCCAGGGGTGGCCGTGCAGGACGCGCCGCTGGCGGCCGGCCTGCAGATGGATCGCCCGGTATTTGACGGGGGTGGTGGGGGTGTCGGTCATGATGGCGCATCCTAGCCGCTCGCGCCCGCCGAGCAAACGGTCACGTCGCCGGAGTCGTGGGAAACGGCGCGTGGATTCGCGGAATGGGACGGGGACCCGACGCCTCCGGCGCGGTTTACGGGATGCCGAGCGGGCTTTCCGCCTGCGACCGATGCGCGCGGTTGTCGTTGGCGCCGTCCATCGCCTTGCACAGCCGCAAGGTTTCCGTGCGGTGCCCGTCCTGGTGGAAGCAGGTCAGCAGCGACCCGCGCGACCCGGCCGCCCCGGCCAGCAATTCCGGCAGCGCGGTGTGAATCGCCGCGCATCCGTGACCGCGCGCCAAACGATCCATGGAGTGCAGCAAAGTCTCCGCCGGGCCCGTCATGTCGAACAGGTCGAGCACCACGAAATTCTCCACGGCCAGAATTCGGCCGTGGCGAAGATGCTCCGCAATAGCGTATGAGAAAAGTCCATGGAGGTACCCCCGTGCGTTCTGCACGGTCATGATGCCCGACGGCGTCGCGGGGGTATCAACCGGCCCGATAAGTGCTGCGGCAAATGCGCGCCATTGCTCCACCGGCAGGTCCGGGAAGATGGCCCGCACCAGCGGATAGGCCTGGTCGATCTGACGCTGACCGAGAGGTTTCGCGATGAAGCTTTCGTCCATGCCCGTCCGACCGCGTGAAGGACGGTGAACGATGGCAGGCACCGGTAAGACCGGTCGTTGACGTAGATCAATGTTGCAAGGTCCACCCCTACACATATTGGGATTATTGGAGGCAGGCGCAACCGGCGTCCGCATAAGAAGTGCATCGTATGTGAACCTGCCCCCCTCCTTAACAGTACGTACCCAGCGGTGGTGCAACCTCAGAGGGAGCGGCCCGAGCCGCCCGGGGCAAACGGGAGAGATTGAATGACATCAGCGACTCTGACGCCAGGGGCCGCCCTGGGCAGCCAGCGGGTGTCGGAAAATGTGCGTTACTACGAAGACGCCGTCCGACTCTTCGTCATCGCTGCAGTGTTCTGGGGCGTCGTCGGCTTCCTCGCCGGCGTCTTCATCGCGCTGCAGCTCGCTTTTCCGGCGCTGAATCTCGGCCTTGAGTGGACGAGCTTCGGGCGCCTGCGGCCGGTCCACACCTCGGCCGTGATCTTCGCGTTTGGCGGCAACGTCCTGTTCGCCACCTCGCTCTACTCCGTGCAGCGCACCAGCCGCCAGTTCCTGTTCGGCGGCGAGGGCCTCGCGAAGTTCGTCTTCTGGAACTACAACATCTTCATCGTCCTGGCGGCGCTCAGCTACGTGCTCGGCTACACCCAGGGCAAGGAGTATGCAGAGCCGGAGTGGATCCTCGACCTCTACCTGACGGTCATCTGGGTCCTCTACGCCATCCAGTTCGTCGGCACGGTGATGACCCGCAAGGAGTCGCACATCTACGTCGCCAACTGGTTCTTCATGGCGTTCATCCTGACCGTCGCGATCCTCCACATCGGCAACAACGTCAACGTCCCGGTGTCGCTGACCGGGATGAAGTCCTACCCGTTCGTCTCGGGCGTGCAGAGCGCCATGGTGCAGTGGTGGTACGGCCACAACGCGGTCGGCTTCTTCCTGACCGCCGGCTTCCTCGGCATCATGTACTACTTCGTTCCGAAGCGCGCGGAGCGGCCGGTCTATTCGTACCGCCTGTCGATCGTGCACTTCTGGACGCTGATCTTCCTCTACATCTGGGCCGGCCCGCACCACCTGCACTACACGGCCCTGCCGGATTGGGCGCAGACGCTGGGCATGACCTTCTCGGTCATGCTGTGGATGCCGTCCTGGGGCGGCATGATCAACGGCATCATGACCCTGTCGGGTGCCTGGGACAAGCTGCGCACCGACCCGGTCCTGCGCTTCCTCGTGACGTCGGTGGCCTTCTACGGCATGTCGACCTTCGAGGGCCCGCTGATGTCGGTGAAGCCGGTCAACGCCCTGTCGCACTACACCGACTGGACGATCGGCCACGTGCACTCCGGTGCGCTCGGCTGGGTGGCCTTCATCTCCTTCGGCGCGATCTACTATCTGGTCCCGGTCCTGTGGAAGCGCTCGCAGCTCTACAGCCTGCGTCTGGTCAGCTACCACTTCTGGACCGCCACCATCGGCATCGTGCTCTACATCACCGCCATGTGGGTGTCGGGCATCATGCAGGGCCTGATGTGGCGCGCCTACGACAACCTCGGCTTCCTCCAGTACTCGTTCGTCGAGACGGTCGCGGCCATGCATCCCTTCTACGTGATCCGTGCGCTGGGCGGCGTCCTGTTCCTGGCTGGTGCCCTGATCATGGTCTACAACCTGTGGCGCACGGCCAAGGGTGACGTCCGCATCGAGAAGCCCTATGCCTCCGCCCCGCACAAGGCGGCGGTCGGTGCGGCCTGACGCCGGAGGAACTGAGAAAATGGCTGAGGAAAAAAAGGGCTTTAGTCACGACACGATCGAGCGGAACACGCTTCTGCTCATCGTCCTGATCCTGATCACCGTGTCGATCGGCGGCCTCGTCCAGATCGTCCCGCTGTTCACGATCGAGTCGACGATCGAGAAGGTGGATGGGGTCCGTCCCTACTCGCCGCTCGAACTGGCTGGCCAGAACATCTACTTCCGCGAAGGCTGCTACAACTGCCACAGCCAGCAGATCCGTCCGTTCCGCGACGAGGTGGAGCGCTACGGTCACTATTCGCTGGCCGCGGAAAGCATGTACGACCATCCCTTCCAGTGGGGCTCCAAGCGCACCGGTCCGGACCTGGCCCGCGTGGGTGGCAAGTACTCCAACGACTGGCAGGTGGCCCATCTGGTCGATCCGCGCGCCGTGGTGCCGGAATCGATCATGCCGGGCTACGCCTGGATGAAGGACCGTCCGCTGAAGTACACCGACATCCAGGATCACATGAAGACCCTGCGCATCGTCGGCGTCCCCTACACGGACGAGCAGATCGCCAGCGCCAAGGCCGACCTCGAAGCGCAGAAGAACCCGGACGCCGACACGGCCGGTCTGATGAAGCGCTACCCGAAGGCCGTCGTGGCGAACTTCACGGGCAACAAGGGCGTCACCGAAATGGACGCGCTGGTGGCCTACCTGCAGGTCCTGGGCACCATGGTGGACTTCACCAAGTACCAGTCGCCCAAGCAGCTCCAGCAGTAACCGGGAGGGATCCATGGACTTGGATTCGATCACTGTCGCCCTGCGGTCCTTCTGGACCGTCTGGCTGGCCCTGCTCTTCACCGGCATCGTGGTCTACGCCATGTGGCCAGGCAACCGGGGCAAGTTCGAAGACGCCTCCCGGATCCCGCTCAAGGAAGATGGTCAGGAGTTTTAGGCCATGGCACAGAAAGAAAAGGACGCCCTTTCCGGCGTCGAGACCACCGGCCACGAGTGGGACGGCCTGCGGGAGCTGAACAACCCCCTGCCCAAGTGGTGGCTGTACATCTTCTACGTCTGCATTGCGTGGTCCCTCGTCTACTACGTGCTCTACCCGGCCTGGCCGCTGGGCAAGAGCTACACGAAGGGCCTGCTCGGCTACTCGCAGCGCGAGGAGCTGGTGCAGAAGGTCGCCGACGGCAAGAAGGCCCAGGAAAAGTACCTGACGGCCATCGCGGCGACCTCGGTCGAGGACATCCAGAAGAACAAGGACCTCCTTGCCTTCGCGATGGCCGGCGGCCGCTCCTACTTCAACGAGAACTGCGCGGCCTGCCACGGCGCCGGCGGTCAGGGCGCCAAGGGCTTCCCGACGCTCGCCGACGACGTGTGGCTGTGGGGCGGCACCACCGCCGACATCTACAAGACCATCCAGCACGGCATCCGTGCGGATGACGGCGACACCCGCGGCACCGTCGGCATCGGCATGACCGCCTTCGGCCGGGACGGCATCCTGAACCGTGACCAGATCGGTCAGGTCGCCGAGTACATCCTGTCGCTGAACAAGCGCTCGACCGACGCCGCCGCCGCGGAGAAGGGCAAGACCGTCTACGACGAGAACTGCGCCGCCTGCCACGGCGAGAACGCGCAGGGCTCGCTCGCGGTCGGCATGGAGGTCGGCGCTCCGCCGCTCGTTACGGCCAACTGGCTGTATGGCGGCGACAAGGCCACGCTGGTCCAGACCATCACGAACGGCCGCGCCGGCGTGATGCCCGCCTGGTCGAAGCGTCTGGACGACGCGACGATCAAGTCGCTGGCCGTCTACGTGCACAACCTGGGCGGCGGCAAGTAAGCCGTCCAGACAGGAGGAACCGGCCGGGGAGGGGGACGCCCCCCTGGCGGGTCCGCCGGACTTCGGTGCCGGGGAGGCGACTCCCCGGCATTTTCTTTTTCCGGGCGGCTTGTTGTCCGGCCCGCGATGGCTGCGTCGAGGTGGGTGGTGGTGCTCCGATCCGCCCCCGAATCCGCCCCCGAATCCTTTGATCCAGCGCAATGCCCCTGTGACGTTCTGCCGCCATAGTCCCCTCGCCACGGCCGAACCATGTCGGCATGGCCAAGCCGCCCGCGCGGCGGTCGCCAGACGAATAAGGGCGAGGTCATGAACACGACCACCGAACAGCAACCGCCTCGAAGCGACCGACTGGGAAGCGACCGGTTGGAACGCCCGGCCTTCGGTGACGCGCCCGCCGCTGCCCCACCGAAGGCGCAGCGTCGCGCGTCGCGCTCCATGTATCAGAAGCACGCCAAGGTCTATCCCAAGGCGGTGCACGGCACCTTTCGCCGTATCAAATGGGCGGCGCTGGCGGTTCTCCTGGCGATCTACTACGTGCTGCCCTGGGTCCGCTGGGACCGCGGGCCGAACGCCCCCGACCAGGCGGTGCTGCTCGACCTCGCCAACCGCCGCTTCTACCTGTTCTTCGTGGAGCTGTGGCCGCAGCAGATCTATTACCTGACCGGCGCGCTGATCCTGGCGGCGCTGGGCCTGTTCCTGGCGACCTCGCTGGCGGGCCGCGTCTGGTGCGGCTACGCCTGTCCGCAGACGGTGTGGACCGACCTCTATGTCTGGGTCGAGCGGCTGGTCGAGGGTGACCGCGGCGAGCGCATCCGCCTCGACCAGGGCGGCTGGACCGCCCGGAAGGTCGGGCGCAAGGTCTTGAAAAACCTGATCTGGCTGCTGATCGCGCTGGCGACCGGGGGCGCCTGGATCTTCTACTTCACCGACGCGCCGACCCTGCTGGGCGAGATGCTGCGCTTCGAGATGTCCTCGACCGCGCTCGGCTTCATCGGCCTGTTCACCGCCACCACCTATTTGCTGGCCGGCTTCGCGCGGGAGCAGGTCTGCACCTACATGTGCCCGTGGCCGCGCTTCCAGTCGGCGATGATCGACGAGGACAGCCTGATCGTCACCTACCAGGACTGGCGCGGCGAGGGCCGCAGCCTGCTGCGCAAGTCGCAGAGCTGGGAGGAGCGCAGGGCCGAAGGTCTGGGCGACTGCATCGACTGCTTCAACTGCGTCCAGGTCTGCCCCGCCGGCATCGACATCCGCGACGGGCTGCAAATGCAGTGCATCGGCTGCGGCCTGTGCATCGACGCCTGCGACGAGATCATGACCAAGGTCGGGCGGCCGACCGGCCTCATCACGTTCGACACCCAGACCAATCAGGTGGCCGTCGCCACCGGCGGGCAGCCGGTGCCCTTCCGCCTGCTGCGCCCGCGCACGATTCTCTACACGCTGATGATGCTGGTCATCGCCGGCGGCATCGGGGTCGGGCTGCTGCTGAAGCCGGGGCTGGACATCAGCGTCCTGCGCGACCGCGCGCCGCTGTTCGTGGCGCTGTCCGACGGGTCGGTGCGCAACGCCTACACCTTCAAGATCTCCAACATGACCCGCGACCCGCGCGCCTACACGCTGGCGGTCTCCGGGGTGACGGGGGCCAGCCTGTCGGTGGCTGGCGACGGTCAGGACGAGCAGGCCGACAACCAGCGCCTGACCGCCGATCCGGACATGGTGGCGACCTACAGAATTTTCGTGACCGCGCCGCGCACCGGTTTGCAAGGCGCCTCCCAGCCCCTTACCTTCAGGCTTACCTCGGCCGATGGTGAGGTGGCGACCTATGACTCCGTCTTCATGGGGCCGGCCAACTGATCCCGACCGGCTCTTCGCGCTGCATTCACCAAAGGTCAAGACGACGATGACGCTGTCCACCGACGCCGGAACCCGCCGCACCCCGCCCCGCCGGACCGGCCGCCAGCCCGGCTGGTACATCCCCTGGATCTTCGTGGCCGGATTCGCCGTCGTGATCGCGGTCAACGGCGTGATGCTGCACTTCGCCCTGTCGAGCTGGACCGGCGTCCAGACCGAGCAGCATTTCATGAAGGGCCTGAAGTACAACGAGGATCTGGCCGGCGCCCGCGCCCAGGCCGAGCGCGGCTGGAAGGTCGCCACCGACTTCACCAGCACCGAGGCGCAGAAGGGCATCCTGGCGCTGACGCTGCACGACAAGTACGGCAACCTGCTGAAGGACGCCGAGGTCAAGGTCGCCTTCATCCGCCCGACCAGCGAGGGCCACGACGTGCGCCTCGACCTGCCCTATCTGGGCGAGGGCCGCTTCGCCGCCCCGGTGGCGCTGCCGCTGCCCGGCCAGTGGGACCTGCGCGTGGAAATCCACCATTCCACGGGCGACTACCAGGACGAACAGCGCCTCTTCGTCAAGTAAGCGTCCCGTCCTCAAGATTACGGCACACCAGCACACGGGTTTCGTGACATGACCGTCTGCCTCCACTGCGGGCAGGAGCATCCCGAGGGCACCGGCACCACCGCCTCCGACGGTACCGGCCCCTTCTGCTGCACCGGCTGCGCGGCGGCCTACGACCTCGTCCGCGGGCTCGGGCTGGAACGCTATTACGAGCGGCGCTGCGTCGATCCCGCGGCCCGGCCGTTGCGCCCGGACGGCGAGGCGCCGCCGCTCGACTACGCCCCCCACGCCAAGCCGGGCACCGACGGCACCGCCTCGCTGCACCTGATGATCGACGGGCTGCAATGCGCTGCCTGCGTCTGGCTGATCGAGACGGCGCTGGCCCGCCAGCCGGGGGTGACCCACGCGCGGCTGAACATGACCACGCGCCGCCTGTCGGTGACGTGGCGCGCGGCCGAGACCGACGCCAACACGGTCGTCGACACCGTCGCCCGCATCGGCTACCGCGCCGTGCCCTTCGATCCGGAACGGCTGGGCGACGCTCAAGCGAAGACGGAGAAGGAGCTTCTGCGCTCGCTGGCCGTCGCCGGCTTCGGCGCCAGCAACGTGATGCTGCTGTCGGTGTCGGTCTGGGCCGGTCACGCCACGGGCATGGGATCCGCCACCCGCGACCTGATGCACTGGCTGTCGGCGCTGGTCTGCATGCCGGCCATCGCCTACGCCCTGCGGCCCTTTGCGCGTTCGGCCTTCCAGGCGCTGCGCCGCGGGCGGACGAACATGGACGTGCCGATCACCATCGGCGTCCTGCTCGCCACCAGCATGAGCCTGTTCGAGACGATCAACAGCGGCCAGCACGCCTATTTCGACGGCGCGATGATGCTGCTGTTCTTCCTGCTGATCGGGCGCTACCTCGACCAGCGGGCGCGTGGCCGGGCCCGCTCGGCGGCGGAGCAGCTTCTCGGCCTGCACGCCACCTCGGTGACCGTGCTGAACGAGGACGGACGCAGCGCCATCGTCCCGCCGGATCAGGTCAGCCCCGGCTCCACCATCCTGGTGGCGGTGGGCGAGCGGGTCGCGGTGGACGGCACGGTGGCCGACGGCGTGTCCGACCTCGACACCGCCCTGATCACCGGCGAGACGGTGCCGGGCAGCGTGCGCCCCGGCGACCGCGTGTTCGCCGGCATGCTCAACCTCACCGCCCCGCTGCGCGTGACCGTCACGGCGGTGGGCGAGGGCACGCTGCTGGCCGAGATCGTCCGGCTGATGGAGGTGGCGGAGCAGGGCCGCGCCAAATACGTCGCCATCGCCGACCGCGTGTCACGCCATTACGCCCCGGTCGTCCATGTGGCGGCGCTGGGCACCTTCCTGGGCTGGCTGCTGCTCGGCGGGCTACCCTGGCAGGACTCGCTGATGAACGCGGTGGCCGTGCTGATCATCACCTGCCCCTGCGCGCTTGCGCTGGCCGTGCCGGTGGTGCAGGTGATCGCCAGCGGGCGGCTGATGCGGCAGGGCATCCTGCTGAAGACCGCCACGGCGCTGGAGCGGCTGGCCGTCATCGACACGTTGATCTTCGACAAGACCGGCACGCTGACCGAGGGGCGGCCCGTCCCGCATCTCGACGGCGTGGCCGAGGATGACCTGCGCCTCGCCGCCACGCTCGCCGGGGCCAGCCGCCACCCGCTGGCCCGCGCCCTGACCCGCGCGCTGCCCAATGTACCCGTCGCCGCCGGCGTGCGGGAGATCCCCGGCGCCGGCCTCGCCCTGGATGACGCTGGTGGGGAAATCCGGCTGGGCAGCCGCGCCTTCACCGGCGCGCCGGACACGGCGGAGGACGCCGCGGGACCGGAGCTGTGGCTGGCCCGCCCCGGCGCCGTC
Organism: Azospirillum brasilense; assembly: GCF_001315015.1. Taxonomy (NCBI): domain Bacteria; kingdom Pseudomonadati; phylum Pseudomonadota; class Alphaproteobacteria; order Rhodospirillales; family Azospirillaceae; genus Azospirillum; species Azospirillum brasilense. The sequence goes on from NZ_CP012914.1 coordinate 209,694, forward strand.
CCGGTGCGCATCACCTTCCTCGACGCGCCGCGCGCCGACGCCGCGGCGGTGGTGCGCGGGCTGAAGGCGCGGGGCCTCGACGTCCGGCTGCTGTCCGGCGACCGCCGTGGTGCTGTGGCCGCGGTGGCCGCGCAGCTCGGCATCGAGGACTGGCGGGCCGGCCAGACGCCCGCCGACAAGACCGCCGTCCTCGACGCGCTCGCCGCCGAGGGCCGCAAGGTGCTGATGGTCGGCGACGGGCTGAACGACGCCCCGGCGCTGGCCGCGGCCAGCGTGTCGATGTCGCCGTCCACCGCGGTGGACGTCAGCCAGACCGCCGCCGACGTGGTGTTCCAGGGCCGCCGCCTGCGCCCCATCCTGGAGGCGTTCGAGGTGTCCCGCCGCTCCGGGCGGCTGGTGCGCCAGAATTTCGGCATCGCGCTGGTCTACAACCTGTTCGCGGTGCCCATCGCCATGGCGGGCATGCTGACGCCGCTGTTGGCGGCGCTGGCCATGTCCTCCTCCTCCCTGATCGTTATCGCCAACGCCCTGCGGCTCAGCCGCGGCGCGGTGACCAAGGACCTGACCGATGACCGAGCTTCTCTATCTGATCGCGATCGCGCTGAGCCTGGGGCTGATGGGCCTGGGGGCGTTCCTGTGGGCTCTCAAGTCCGGGCAGTTTGACGATCTCGACGGGGCGGCCCACCGCATCCTGTTCGACGACGAGCCGCCGCGCCCGAACGCCGAGCCGCCGAGCCCCCCGAAAGGGCGCTGATTGGCCGCTCCGGCGGGCCGCTCATAAGGCATTCGTATGGCAATTCGGCCACGGTCTCTGTGAGCACCGTTGCGAAACGGACCGAATATGACGATTATGGAAGCGTTGTACGGCTAAGGGTTGGGTCATGCCATGCCACCCTTTGACATGGGGCGCGCCCGCGAAAAGGGCGCGGCGAGTGAAATGAATCCCTGCGGGGCCTGTCCCGTGCGCAGTCTCACCGTCTGCGCCGCCCTGGACCCCGAGGAACTGCGCCGTCTCGCCGACATCCTCCAGACCTCCCGCGTCGAGGCCGGACAGACCCTGTTCAGCGAAGGCGACGCGGCGGACGCGCTCTACAACGTCACCGCCGGCACCGTGAAGCTCTACAAGCTGCTGCCGGACGGGCGCCGCCAGATCACCGGCTTCCTCGTCACCGGCGACTTCCTGGGGCTGGCCGTCAACGACAGCTACGCCTACACCGCGGAAACGGTCACGGCGGCGACGCTCTGCCGCTTCCCGCGCAAGAAGATCGACGCGCTGATGGACGAGTTCCCGAAGATGCAGCGCCGTCTCTTCTCCATGGCCTCGAACGAGCTGGCGGCGGCGCAGGACCAGATGCTCCTGCTCGGCCGCAAGACGGCGAAGGAGAAGATCTGCTCCTTCCTGCTGATGCTGTCCCAGCGCGCCGCCCGGCGCGGTCACAAGGAAAACCCCGTCTACGTGCCGATGAGCCGGGCCGACATCGCCGATTACCTGGGCCTGACCACCGAGACGGTCAGCCGCACCTTCACCCAGCTGAAGACCGCCGGGGCCATCTCGCTGCAGGAAGGCAACAAGGTCCTGATCAGCGACATGGACGCCATCTACGACATGGCCGAGGGCTGCTGAGCCTCCTTTCGGACACGGAATGATCGCTTCGATCATCGTTCGTGATCTGATATGTCGTATTCCAGGAAAAATTCGCATCTTTCGTGCGATCCCGCTCTGGCGGGACGCGCCCGCGCGGGCTAACATCCGCCGCCCGACCGGCCGGAACCGAGAACAACAACGACGGCCGGCCCAAAGAAGAACGGCTGCAACAGCCTACGCTCAGGAACCGAACCCCGATGACCGAACCCGATACAAAGCGCGTCACCGACGAAGAAGCCCTTCTGCTGCACTCCTCCGGGCGTCCGGGCAAGCTGGAGATCGCGCCGACCAAGCCGCTGACGACCCAGCGCGACCTGTCGCTGGCCTATTCGCCGGGCGTGGCCGTTCCCTGCCTGCGCATCGCCGAGGACCCCAGCACGGCCTACGACTACACGGCCAAGGGCAACATCGTCGCCGTCATCTCCAACGGCACGGCGGTGCTCGGCCTGGGCGACCTCGGCGCGCTCGCCTCCAAGCCGGTGATGGAGGGCAAGGCGGTCCTCTTCAAGCGCTTCGCCGACGTGGACGGCATCGATCTGGAGGTCGATACGAAGAACGTCGACGAGTTCGTCAACTGCGTCCGCTTCCTCGGGCCGAGCTTCGGCGGCATCAACCTGGAGGACATCAAGGCGCCGGACTGCTTCATCATCGAGGAGCGTCTGCGCGAGCTGCTGGACATTCCCGTCTTCCACGACGACCAGCACGGCACCGCCATCATCGCCGCCGCCGGCCTGATCAACGCCTGCGACATCACCGGGCGGAATCTCAAGGACGTGACGATGGTGGTCAACGGCGCCGGTGCGGCGGGCATCGCCTGCGCCGAGCTGTTCACGACCATGGGCGTGCCGCGCGAGAACATCATCCTGTGCGACACCAAGGGCGTCGTCTACCGCGGCCGCACCGACGGCATGAACCAGTGGAAGTCGTCCTTCGCGGTGGAGACGGACAAGCGCACGCTCCAGGAGGCCGTCGCCGGCTCCGACGTTTTCGTCGGCCTGTCGGCCAAGGGCGCGATGACGCCGGAGATGGTTAAGTCGATGGCGGCCAAGCCGATCATCTTCGCGCTGGCCAACCCCGATCCGGAAATCACCCCGGAGGAGGTGAAGGCCGTCCGCTCCGACGCCATCGTGGCGACGGGCCGCTCCGACTACCCGAACCAGGTCAACAACGTCCTGGGCTTCCCCTACCTGTTCCGCGGCGCGCTCGACGTGCGGGCGACCACCATCAACGAGGCGATGAAGGTCGCCGCCGCCAAGGCGCTGGCCGCCCTGGCGCGCGAGGACGTGCCGGACGAGGTGGACGCCGCCTATGCCGGCCGCCGCCTGCGCTACGGGCCGGAATACATCATCCCGGTGCCCTTCGACCCGCGCCTGATCGTGACGGTACCCGCCGCGGTGGCCCAGGCCGCCATGGAGACCGGCGTGGCGCGCAAGCCCATCGTCGATCTGGCGGGCTACCGGAACGGCCTGCGCACCCGGCTCAACCCGACGGCGGACAGCCTCCAGCTCATCCTGGAGAAGGTGAAGGCCAACCCGCGCCGCGTCGTCTTCGCCGAGGGCGAGGAGGAGCGGACGATCCGCGCGGCGCTCGCCTACCGCGCCGCCGGCTTCGGCACGCCGGTGCTGATCGGGCGCGAGGCGGTCATCAAGGAGCAGCTGGCGGCGATGGGCCAGTCGGGCGTCTCCCTGGAGATCCACAACGCCCGCGTGTCCGACGCCAACCGCCGCTACAGCGACTATCTGTACCGCCGGATGCAGCGCCAGGGGGCCCTGCTGCGCGACTGCCAGCGCATGGTGAACCAGGACCGCAACGTCTTCGCCGCGCTGATGGTGGCGCAGGGCGACGCCCACGCCATGGTCACCGGCCTGACCCGCACCTTCGGCGTGGCCTTCGAGGAGATCCGCCGGGTCATCGACGCCAAGGCGAACGAGCCGGTCTTCGGCCTGCACGTCTTCCTGACGCGCAACCGCACGGTGCTGATCGCCGACACCACGGTGCATGTCCGCCCGAACGGCCAGACGCTGGCCGACATCGCCATCGGGGCTGCGGCCAAGGCGCGGCAGATGGGGCACGAGCCGCGGGTGGCGCTGCTGTCCTTCTCCAACTTCGGCCAGCACCCGCACCCCCACACCGACCCGCTGCGCGAGGCCATTTCCATCCTCGACAGCCGCCGCGTCGATTTCGAGTATGACGGGGAGATGTCGGCGGACGTGGCGCTGGACTACCAGCTGATGAAGCGGGTCTACCCCTTCTGCCGGCTGTCCGGTCCGGCCAACGTGCTGATCATGCCCGGCCTGCATTCGGCCAACATCACGGCGAAGCTGCTCAACAAGATGGCCGGCGGCCAGATGATCGGCCCGCTGCTGATCGGCTTGGACAAGCCGGCGCAGATCGTCACCATGGGCGCCTCGGTCAACGATCTGGTCACCGCGGCGGCGCTGGCGGCCCACGACTCGCTGCCCTGGTAAGCGAAGGACGCTGTTCTCGGACGACGCGCGGGCCGGGCATGTCCCCGGCCCGCGCGTTAATCTTTTGTGACGCCCGCTCACCGGCTTGCGGGATGGTGTAAAAGCGGAGTTCCGTCTCCAAAACCGTCCGCATGACGCACGAGAAGCGCCGTCCATGATTCCCAAGCCGATGCCGCCCCTCCGGTTGATCCTCGCCGCCGCGCTGGTGCTGGCGCCGCTGCTGCCGGCCTTGTGGGGGCTGTGGCGGCAGGGGACGATCGGGCCGCTGGTGGCGCTTCTGGGGGGGCTGGCCGGGGTCGGCGGGGTGGCGCTGATGATCCAACTGTATTTCCGCGACCTGCGGACGGTGGCCGCCCACGCGGCACAGCTCGCCGCCGGCCCGACAGAGCCCGTGCCCTCCCTGCCCGTCACCGCCTCCCGCCCGGTGCGGGCGGCGGCGGCGGCGGCGGTGCGGCTGCATCGGGTGATGAACGCCCGCACCGAACTGGCGCTGGCCCAGCTCGAAGCCAACGAATCCATCATCGAGGCGCTGCACGACCCGCTGGTCCTGGTGGGGGTGGAGCGGCAGGTGGCGCGGGCCAACCAGGCGGCGCGCGCCCTGTTCGGCGACCGCATCCTCGACCGCGACCTCGCCGCCTCGCTGCGCAACCCGGCGGTGCTGGAGGCGGTGGACGCCGTCCTGAAGGGCGGTGCCTCGCGCATCCTGGAATTCAGCCTGCCGGTGCCGGTGGAGCGCATGTTCGAGGTGCGGGTCAAGCCTTTCCAGCGGCGCGTCCCCCGCCCGGCCCTGGGCGAGGACGGAGTGCCCGCCGGGACCGTGCCGGGGCGGATGGTCATCCTGACGTTGCACGACATCACCGCGCTGCGCCGGTCGGAGCAGATGCGCGCCGACTTCATCGCCAACGCCAGCCACGAGCTGCGCACGCCGCTGTCCTCGCTGCTCGGCTTCATCGAGACGCTGCGCGGCCCCGCCCGCGAGGATCTGGAGGCGCACGAGCGCTTCCTGTCGATCATGCAGGACCAGGCCAGCCGCATGGCCCGCCTCGTCAACGACCTGCTGTCGCTGTCGCGGATCGAGCTGGACGAGCACATGCCGCCCGCCGGTAAAGTCGACGTGCTGGACCGGCTGGACGGGGTGATGGCGGCGCTGGAGCTGAAGGCGGCCAGCCGCCGCATCCGCCTGACGCTGGAGGCGCCGGACGGCCTGCCCGCGGTGGTCGGCGACGAGGACCAGCTCACCCAGGTCTTCCAGAACCTCGTCAGCAACGCGATCAAATACACGCGCGAGAACACCGACGTGACCGTCGCCGTATCGCTCGCCGACGGCGTGGCGGTCGGGGTGTCCGGCCCGGCGGGCCGCGGCGGACGGGGGATGCAAATGGTCGCCGTCGCCGTGCGCGACCAGGGGGAGGGCATCGCCCGTACCCATCTGCCGCGCCTGACCGAACGCTTCTACCGCGTCGACGCCGCGCGGTCGCGGGCGATGGGCGGCACGGGGCTGGGGCTGGCCATCGTCAAGCACATCGTCAACCGCCACCGCGGCCGCCTGACCATCGAAAGCGCGGTCGGGGTGGGCAGCACCTTCACGGTCTATCTGCCGGCGGCCTCGGAGGAGTCGGGAGAGGGCCGCGCCGCGGAGCCCGCGCGGCGCCAAGCGTAGAGGTTGCGTCTACCCCGTCCGGCGTGACCGAAAGTGGGCGTCGTCATGAAACTGTCATAAAACCGTAATCAGCGCGTCGCGGACCCCGACTAGTGTCCGCCCCGCAAGCCGCCCGCCCCTGGGGGAAGCGGCACGGGGTTGAACCATCGCGTTCCCCGGAAAAGGGGCAACCGGACCATCGGAGGGATACCGTGAATTCCAAGAAGCTCGCCGTCACCGCCGCTGCGGTCGTCGCCATGACCGCCGCCTTCGCGGGTGCTGCGAACGCCCAGTCGCGCGACCAGATCCGCGCCGTCGGCTCCTCGACCGTGTTCCCATTCACCACGGCGGTTGCCGAGGCCTTCGGCAAGGGCGGCAAGTTCAAGACCCCGGTGGTCGAGTCGACCGGCACCGGCGGCGGCCTGAAGCTGTTCTGCGCGGGCGTCGGCCCGCAGCACCCGGACGTCGCCAACGCGTCGCGCCGCATCAAGAAGTCCGAGGTCGAGCAGTGCGCCGCCAATGGCGTCGCCCAGATCACCGAGCTGAAGGTCGGCTTCGACGGGATCGCGCTCGCCTACTCCAAGCAGGCCCCGCACACCGACCTGACCACCCAGATCCTGTGGAAGGCGCTGGCCAAGGACGTGCCGGTCGACGGCAAGATGGTCGCCAACCCCTACAAGAAGTGGTCGGACATCGACCCGAAGCTCCCGAACAAGGAGATCGAGGTCCTCGGCCCGCCCCCGACGTCCGGCACCCGTGACACCTTCAACGAGCTGGTGATGCTCGAAGGCTGCAAGAAGGTCGCCGAGGTGAAGGCCGCGGTTGCCGACGAAAAGGCCCGCGAGAAGGCCTGCATGACCATCCGCGAGGACGGCGGCTACGTCGAGGCCGGCGAGAACGACAACCTGATCGTCCAGAAGCTGACCGCCAACCCGGACGCCTTCGGCGTGTTCGGCTACAGCTTCTACGACCAGAACCGCGACAAGCTGCAGACCGCCAAGATGGACGGCGTCGAGCTGTCGCCGGAAGCGGTCCAGGCCGGCAAGTACGAGCTGTCGCGCCCGCTGTTCATCTACATCAAGAACGCCCACGCCGGCGTCATCCCGGGCATCCGCGAGTTCATCGCCGAGTACACCTCGGAGCGCGCGATGGGCGAGGAAGGCTACCTGGGCGACAAGGGCCTGATCTCCATGCCGAAGGCGGAGCGCGACGCCGCCCGCACCTCGGCGACCAACCTCACCCCGCTCCAGCTCTGACCGGCTGACGGCACCGGCGGCTCTCCTCGGAGGGCGCGGCGATAGCGTTTGGTCACCTTAGCCCTCTCCCCTCTGGGGAGAGGGTGGCCCGGAGGGCCGGTGAGGGGGTTGCGCAAGGCGGTTCGTCCGGCACAAGCGCAACCCCCTCACCCTAACCCTCTCCCCAGAGGGGAGAGGGGACCATGGATGCCATCGCGCCCCTGAAAGGTGGAACGCCGGTTTCCCGTTCGTGCCAGGAGCCAATTCTCAGCCCATTTCCGGCGGTTTCGCATGCAGCTCACGGTACTGCTCATCATTCTGGCCCTGCTCACAGTGATCGGTTACCAGATGGGCCGGTCGCGTGCCGTCGCCTCCGTCGGCGGCCGCGTCGTCGAGCTTCATTCGGTGCCGTCCTACCACGGCTTCTACGTCGCCCTCTGGGCGGGGCTTCCGGCCCTGCTGCTCTTCGCCTTCTGGGGGGCGTCGGAAGGCTGGCTGGTCATGCAGATGGTCCTGTCCGGCCTGCCGGACCGGCTGGTCAACGGCGACGCCCAGTCGCTTGGCCTGCTGCGCGCCGACATCCTCAACCTCGCCCACGGCGTCGCCACGGGCCGCGAGCCCGACCCTGAGGTGGTCGCCGCGGCGGAGCGTTATCTGCGGCTGCACGCGCTCGGCGACTGGAGCCTTCTGGTCATCGGCTGCTGCATCGCCATCGGCGGCCTGCTCTACGCCCGCGGTCGGATCGACCCCGACCTGCGCGCCCGCAACCGGGTGGAACGCACGGTCAACATCGCGCTGGTCATCTGCTCGCTGGTCGCCATCCTGACCACCATCGGCATCGTGCTGTCGCTTCTGTTCGAGGCGATCCGCTTCTTCGCGGTGGTCAACCCGCTGGACTTCCTGTTCGGGACGCACTGGAGCCCGCAGATGGCCATGCGCGCCGACCAGGTGGGCTCCAGCGGCTCCTTCGGCGCGATCCCGCTGTTCGCCGGCACGCTGCTGATCACCGGCATCGCCATGGCGGTGGCGGTTCCGGTCGGGCTGATGGCGGCCATCTTCATGTCGGAATACGCCAGCCCGGGCCTGCGCACTTGGCTGAAGCCGATCCTGGAGGTGCTGGCGGGCATCCCGACCGTGGTCTACGGCTTCTTCGCCGCCCTGACCATGGCGCCCTTCGTCCGCGACGTGGGCAACAGCCTGGGGCTGAGCGTCAGCTCGGAATCGGCGCTGGCCGCCGGCTTCGTGATGGGCGTGATGATCATCCCCTTCGTCAGCTCGCTGTCGGACGACGTCATCAACGCGGTGCCGCAATCCTTGCGCGACGGCTCCTATGGGCTGGGCGCCACCAAGTCGGAGACGATCCGGCTGGTCGTGCTGCCCGCCGCCCTGCCGGGCATCGTCGCCGCCGTCATGCTGGCGGTCAGCCGCGCCATCGGCGAGACGATGATCGTCACCATGGCCGCCGGCCTCACCGCCAACCTGACCGCCAACCCGCTGGACGCCGTGACCACGGTGACGACGCAGATCGCCACGCTGCTGGTCGGCGACCAGGAGTTCGACAGCCCCAAGACGCTGTCGGCCTTCGGGCTGGGCCTCGTCCTGTTCGTCGTGACCCTCACCCTCAACATGGTCGCCCTCCGGGTGGTCCAGAAGTATCGAGAGAAATATGACTGACCTCGTGGAACAGGATACGCGGGCCATGTCGGTCGCCGTCACCAAGTCGCGCTACCAGAGCGAGGAATTCTCCGCCCGCCTGCGCCGCCGCTACGCCGCGGAGCGCCGGTTCCGGATCGCCGGGATGCTCGCCGTCGGGGTTGCGTCCCTGATGCTGGTGATCCTGCTGGGCTCCATCGTCAGCAAGGGCTACACCGCCTTCTGGCAGGCGCAGATCCGGCTTGAGGTGACCCTGGACAAGCAGCATGTCGAGGAGCGGAACTACACCGCCCTCGTCCGGCAGGCGCTCTACGCCCAGGTCCCGGCGGCCACCGACCGCGCCACCCGCCGCTCGCTGAACGACCTGCTGTCCTCCGGCGCGCCGTACGAGCTGGAGGCGATGGTCAACGCCAACCCCTCCCTCGTCGGCACCACGCAGACGGTCTGGGTCCGCGCCGACGACGAGATCGACCAGTTCATGAAGGGCTTCATCCGGCGCGACGTGCCGGAGAGCGAGCGCCGGCTGAACGACGTCAAGATCGCCGCCATCGACGCGCTGGTTGCCAACGGTTCCATCCGCAGCACCTTCAACACCACCCTGTTCACCGCCGGCGACAGCCGCGAGCCGGAACAGGCGGGCATCCTGGGGGCCGTCGTCGGTTCCGCCCTGACGTTGGTGGTGACCATGCTGCTGTCGGTGCCGATCGGCATCGCCGCCGCGGTCTATCTGGAGGAGTTCGCGCCGAAGAACCGCTGGACCGACCTGATCGAGGTGAACATCAACAACCTTGCCGCGGTGCCGTCGATCATCTTCGGCCTGCTCGGTCTCGCGGTGTTCCTCGGCTTCTTCGGGCTGCCGCGCTCCGCCCCGCTGGTCGGCGGCCTGGTGATGGCGCTGATGACCCTGCCAGTCATCATCATCGCCTCGCGCGTCGCGCTGAAGGCGGTGCCGCCGTCGATCCGCGAGGCCGCGCTGGGCGTCGGCGCCTCGCCGCTGCAGACGGTGACGCACCATGTCCTGCCGCTGGCCCTGCCGGGCATCCTGACCGGCACCATCATCGGCATGGCCCGCGCGCTGGGCGAGACGGCGCCGCTGCTGATGATCGGCATGGTGGCCTTCATCGTGGACATTCCGGGCGGCCTGACCGACAGCGCCACGGCCATCCCGGTGCAGATCTACATGTGGGCGGACAGCCCCGAGCGGGCCTTCACGGAGCGCACCTCCGCGGCGATCCTGATCCTGCTCGCCTTCCTCATCCTGATGAACGGCCTGGCCGTCTTCCTGCGCAAGAAATTCGAGAGGCGTTGGTAACCCCATGAGCGTCCAGACCCACATCCCGGCCACGGCCATGGCTTCGCGTCCCGCCGCCGGCATCCACGGCACCAAGATGGTCGCCCGCGACGTCAAGGTGTTCTACGGGGCCAAACAGGCGCTCAAGGGCATCAACCTGGAGATCCAGGAAAACCGCGTGATGGCGCTGATCGGCCCGTCCGGCTGCGGCAAGTCGACGTTCCTGCGCTGCCTGAACCGCATGAACGACACCATCGAGAACTGCCGCGTCGAGGGGCTGATCGCGCTCGACGGCGAGGACGTCTACGGCAAGAACATCGACGCCGTGCAGCTCCGCGCCCGCGTCGGCATGGTCTTCCAGAAGCCGAACCCGTTCCCGAAGTCGATCTACGACAACATCGCCTACGGCCCGCGCATCCACGGCATCGCCAGCCACCGCGACGAGATGGACGAGATCGTCCAGACCTCGCTGAAGCGCGCCGGCCTGTGGAACGAGGTGAAGGACCGCCTGCGCGAGCCGGGCACCGGCCTGTCCGGCGGCCAGCAGCAGCGTTTGTGCATCGCCCGCGCCATCGCCGTCAGCCCCGAGGTGATCCTGATGGACGAGCCCTGCTCGGCGCTCGACCCCATCGCGACGGCCCACATCGAGGAGCTGATCGACGAGCTGCGTGAGAACTACACGATCGTCATCGTCACCCACAACATGCAGCAGGCGGCCCGCGTCTCCCAGAAGACCGCCTTCTTCCACCTGGGCGACATGGTGGAGTGCGACGACACCGAGGAAATCTTCACCAACCCGCGGGACGAGCGCACCCAGGGCTACATCACCGGCCGCTACGGCTGATCCCCGGCATCGCCACTACTCTTCCATCAGCGAAGGACGTGAAGCATGAGCAACGAACACATCGTGCGTTCCTTCGCGCACGAACTTGAACGCCTGTCCAACCTGATCACCCAGATGGGCGGCGTCGCCGAAGCGCAGGTGGACGCCGCCGTGAAGGCGGTGGCCCGCCGCGACGTCGCGCTGGCCGCCCAGGTCATGCAGGCCGACCAGCGCATCGACGCCTACGAGCGCGACATCGACGCCGAGGCCGTGCGCCTGCTCGCCCTGCGCCAGCCGCTGGCCCAGGACCTGCGCGAGATCGTGTCGGCGCTGAAGATCGCGTCGGACCTGGAGCGGATCGGCGACTACGCCTCCAACATCGCCAAGCGCTCGCTGGCGCTGGCCCAGGTGCCGGTGGTGCGCCCGGCGGTGGCGATCCCGCGCATGGGGCGGCTGGTCGAGTCGATCATGAAGGACGTGCTGGACGCCTACATCGAGCGCGACGTCCGGCGCGCCATCGCCGCCTGGGAGCGCGACGAGGAGCTGGACGACCTCTACACCAGCCTGTTCCGCGAGGTCCTCACCTACATGATGGAGGATCCGCGCAACATCACGCCCTGCACGCACCTGCTGTTCATGGCGAAGAACCTGGAGCGGATCGGCGACCACGCCACCAACATCGCCGAGACCATCCACTATCTGGTGGTCGGCACGACGCTGCGCGCCGCGCGTCCGAAGAACGACGGCAGCAGCTTCGCGGTGGTCGAGCCGGGCGGTTCGGTCATGGATGCGGCCACGGAGTCGGTGGAGCGGGGGCCAGTGGAGCGGGGGCCAGTGGAGCGGGGGCCAGTGGAACGGGGATTGCCGCGGGACGGCGGCCCGGATAACGATGGAGCGGGACATGCCGCGTGACGGCGAGACGCGCAGTGGGAGCGGGACAAGCATGAATTCGGCGCTGAAGCCGCTCGTCCTCATCGTCGAGGACGAAGCCGACATCGTGACGCTGCTGAAGTACAATCTGGAGAAGGAAGGCTTCCGCGTGAACGCCGCCACCGACGGCGAGGAAGCCCTTCTGCTGGCCGGCGAGCAGACGCCGAACATCGTCCTGCTCGACTGGATGCTGCCGCTGATGTCGGGCCTGGAGGTCTGCCGCCAGATGCGCCGCAACAGCAAGATGCGCGACATCCCGATCATCATGCTGACCGCCCGCGGCGAGGAGGCGGACCGCGTGCGCGGCCTGAACTCCGGCGCCGACGACTACATCACCAAGCCCTTCTCCCCGACCGAGCTGGTCGCCCGCATGCGCGCCGTGCTGCGCCGCTCGGCCCCCGGCATGACCGACGAGACGCTGCAGTTCGCCGACGTGACCATGGATCTGGCCGCCCACCGGGTGCGCCGGAACGGGCGCGACGTGCATCTGGGGCCGACCGAGTTCCGCCTGCTGCGCCATTTCATGCAGCATCCCGGCCGCGTGTTCTCGCGCGAGCAGCTTCTCGACGTGGTGTGGGGCCACGACGTCTATGTCGAGCCGCGCACCGTGGACGTGCACATCCGCCGCCTGCGCAAGGCGATGAACGAGGAGACGGAGATGGACCTGATCCGCACCGTCCGCTCGGCGGGCTACGCGCTGGACAGCAAGTCCATCTGAGCGAAATGCGCCAAGCGCCGGCCTTGCCCCCTCCCTAACCCTCCCCCGCTGACGCAGGGGAGGGGATTGTTTCCCTCTCCTGCGAAGCGGGGGAGGGAAGGGGCCCACGCGCAAGCGTGGGAAGGGTGGGGGCTCCGTGTGCAATGCGAAAGCTACCCCTCCAACAGCCCCACCGCCTCCCGCAAAATTTCCACCTTCGGGCCGAATCGCTTCACCGGGTCGCTGTCCTCGATGAAGCCGATCATCATGCGCAGGGCGTGCGCCACCCGCGGGGCGAGGTCGGGATGCGCCGTCACATGCTGCGCCAGATGGGCCAGCGCGTCCCGGTAGGGGTGGCCCTCGAATCCCTCCGCGGCGATCGCCTCGAAGCGGTTCGCGTGCTCGATCACCAAGCTGTGGTCCACCGGGCTGTGGTCGTCGGTCATCGCGCTCACACGAAGAGGATCGCGCCGGTCTTCGGCGCGTCGTTCAGAAAGGTGACGACGCCGCCGGTCTTCACCGGCACGTCGGGGCGCAACTGCACACCGGCAGGCAGGCCGAGCGCGCGCAGCCCCATTTCGCAGGCCATGACCGTGACCTTCAGCATCACGCAGGCCTCCAGCAACTCTTCGAAGCCGGCCAGTCCGTTGGCGGTGAAGGCGGCGTCGCGCTCCGCCGGGCGGCTGCCGTCGTCGGCGGGGTCCAGCCGGTGCCAGCCCGGCGCGCCGTCGGCGTCTCCGGCCAGCAACGTGTTCAGGGCGCGGCCGGTGAAGAACAGCGTGACCTTGCGGTTGGTCGCCGCCGCGGCGCTGGCCATCACCAGGGCGTAGTGCACCCGGTCGAAGCCGCCCGCGAACAGGACGATGGACAGGTTTTCAGGACCTTCCATGGGGGGAGCCTCTCAGCCGCCGCTCAGTGGGCGGACAGGTCGTGGATGGTCGGGTGGGCGCCGCACAGCGGGCAGTCGGGGTCGCGGCGCACCGTGATGCGCTGGAACGAGGCGTGCAGCGTGTCGAGCATCATCAGGCTGCCCGACAGGCCCTCGCCGATGCCCATGATCTCCTTCAGCACCTCGGTCGTCTGGAGCGAGCCGACGAAGCCGGCCAGCGCCCCCAGCACGCCGCCCTCGGAGCAGGAGGGCACCAGCCCGCGCGGCGGCGGCTCCGGGAACAGGCAGCGGTAGCAGGGGTGCGGATCGCCGAGATGCGCCTTGAAGGTGGACACCTGCCCGTCGAAGCGCAGGATCGCCGCCGACACCAGCGTCTTACCCGCGAAGTAGCAGGCGTCGTTTAGGAGGAAGCGCGTGGCGAAATTGTCCGACCCGTCGGCCACGATGTCGTAGCGGCCGATCAGGTCCAGCGCGTTGTCCTTCGTCAGGCGCATCTTGTGCACCTCCACCGCTACGTCGGGGTTCAGCGCGCGGATGCGGGCGGCGGCGCTCTCCACCTTCGGAACGCCGAGCGACGACTCATCGTGGATCACCTGCCGTTGCAGGTTGGACAGGTCCACCGTGTCGTCGTCGATGACGCCGATGGTGCCCACCCCCGCCGCGGCGAGGTAGAGCAGCAACGGCGCGCCGAGCCCGCCGGCTCCGACGACAAGGACGCGGGCGCGCAGCAGCGCCTCCTGCCCGACGCCGCCGACCTCCGGCAGGATGATGTGGCGGGAATAGCGGTGGAGCTGGGTGTCGGTGAAATCCATGATCCGCAGAATAGCGCGGAACGCCCCATGCCGCGCAAGCCCCTCGCTCAGGCTCCCGCCGCAGGCGGCGGCGTCAGGCGAGCAGGCTCATCTTGTAGGGGGTGGTCTTCGCCTTGCTGGACGACTTGTTCGCGTCCTCCGCCGCCCACTGCTTCAGCCGGGCTTCGCGCTCCCGCATGATCTTGTCGAACGGGCGTTCCTCGCTGTTGTCGTCGGGCGACTTGGCGACCTTCTGGACGAAGTTCAGCTGATAGGGGATTTCGCCGATCACGTTCTTCGGCGGAACGATCACCAACTCGTACTGGCCGGGTTCGATCTTGAAGCTGGGCTTCTTCAGCATGTCCCCACCCGACTTGGCCGGGTCCATCGTGTCGCCGGAGGCCACGACCTTGCCCTCCTTGCTCATGAGGGCCCAGCGCGTCAAGGGAAGGGACATGTTGCCGACGAACTCGCCGCCCTGGGCGACGGTCAGCGTGTGCTTCTGGACGCCTGGATCCTTGCCGACGACGGCGCGGGCGATGCCCTTCATCTGGGCGCCGGTCCCCACCATCATGATGTTCTGGCGTTCGGTGACGTCCAGCGTGTATTCGCGCTCGTTCACCCCGCGGACGGCCTGAGAGATGACCGCCGTGTAGGTGCCGGGGCCGAGCTTCGCGCTGGCCTCCGCCGCCTCGTTCTTCGCCTTGGCCTCGGCGACGACCTTGTTGTTCTGGTCGACGATCTTGATGTTGGTGTTGATGTCGGCGATTCGGAAATTGAATTCGCCGGCCTTCGACACCGTGAACTGGCGGTAGTCGGTGGACGCGAGGTTGGAGTCCAATTCGTTGGTGATGCCGCGGAACTGGAACCAGTTCATCGTCGAGGCATTCGGAATCGCGACGCCCATGGTGGCCTCCCCCGCTGGTCCTGTGCCGTCAGCTCCGCATCGTCGGGCGCCCGTGGCGAAAGCCGGGCCATCGCCTGTAACGGCGGAGCCGCGCCGGCCGAAACTCCCGGCGCAGACAGGTTAGATTAATAAAATCCAATCTTTTTGTCAAAGCGCCGCCCGATGCCAGGGGCGGGTACAAAGACCGGACGGATCCCACTCTACAGCAGGATGCGCGGCGGCGCAATATTCGCCGCCCGGTTGCGCAGGAACATGCGCTGGAAACCCCTCTCCCATAGCCGCGGGCGGCCGTGGGAGAGGGGGGACCGGTTTATTCCAGCCCCTCGAACAGGGCGGTGGAGAGATAGCGCTCGGCGAAGGATGGCAGGATCACGACGATCAGCTTGCCCTCGTTCTCCGGACGGGAGCCGATCTCCAGCGCCGCGGCCAGCGCCGCGCCCGAGGAGATGCCGACCGGGATGCCTTCCAGCTTCGCCACCTTGCGGGCCGTCTCGAAGGCGCGCTGGTTGGAGATGCGCACGACCTCGTCGATCAGGTCCTTCTTCAGGACGTCCGGCACGAAGCCGGCGCCGATGCCCTGGATCTTGTGCGGGCCGGGCATGCCGCCGGACAGGACGGGGCTGTCCTCCGGCTCCACCGCGATGGTGCGGAAGCCCGGCTTGCGGGCCTTCAGGACCTCCGACACGCCGGTCAGCGTGCCGCCGGTGCCGACGCCGGAAATCAGGAAATCGGCCTTGCCGTCGGTGTCCTTCCAGATCTCCTCCGCCGTCGTGTTGCGGTGGATCTCCGGGTTGGCGGCGTTCTTGAACTGCTGGAGCATGTAGGCGTTCGGATCGGTGGCGACGATCTCGTCGGCCCGGCGGATGGCGCCCTTCATGCCCTCCGCCGCCGGGGTCAGCACCAGCTCGGCGCCCAGCAGCTTCAGCATCTTGCGGCGCTCGACCGACATGCTTTCCGGCATGGTCAGGATCAGCCGGTAGCCCTTGGCGGCGGCGACGAAGGCCAGCGCGATGCCGGTGTTGCCCGACGTCGGCTCGACCAGGGTGGTGCGGCCGGGCTCGATGGTGCCGGCGCGCTCCGCCGCGTCGATCATCGCGAAGCCGATGCGGTCCTTCACGCTGGCCAGCGGGTTGAAGAACTCCAGCTTGCCGACGATCTGGGCCTTGGCCCCGGCGTCCTCGGCCAGCCGGTTGACGCGCACCAGCGGCGTGGCGCCGACGGTGTCGAGAATGCTGTCGTAGATCTTACCGCGAAACTCGGAACCCGGCATTTTTCACTCCTCCGGTGTGTGGTATTTTCCCACTTTCCACAGCGTGTGTGGAATTTAACCGTTTTCCGGGTGGGATCAAATCGTAAAATCGATGCGGTCTTCGGTCTCGCTCTCCACCCCGGCGGTGCGGGCGCGCAGGCAGAGATCCTCGATGGTGATGTCGTCGAGCTTCTTCATGCATTCCTCCTGAAGCTCGTTCCACAGAGGGCGCACGACCTTGTGCCCCAGGATGGAACCCGCCGGCTCCTCGATGGGGTCGGTCGCGGTCTCCATGGAGCGGACGACCTTCACGATCTCGCCCAGCGTGATCCGCCGGCGCTCGCGGGCCAGCCGGTAGCCGCCGCGCGGCCCGCGCACGCCGGCCAGGACGCCGTCGCGGACGAGCTGCTGGAGAACCTGCTCCAGATAGCGCTTGGGAATGCCCTGGCGGCGCGTGATCTCGCCGGACTGCACGGGTTCGGTGCCGGCGTTGTAGGCGATGTCCAGAACCGCCTCGATCGCGAACATCAGCTTCTTGGAGATGCGGAGCATCAGCGCGACTCCTGCGCGGGGGAGGGCGGGGCGAACTGGCCGGTGGAGCCGAAGCCGCCCGTTCCGCGGGCGCTGTCGGGCAGGGCGGCCGACTCGGCCCAGGCGGCGCGTTCGTAGCGGGCGATCACCAACTGGGCGATGCGCTGCCCGCGCTCCACCGTGAAGGGCTGGTCGCCGTGGTTGATCAGGATCACCCCGACCTCGCCGCGGTAGTCGGCGTCGATGGTGCCGGGGCTGTTCAGCACCGTGACCCCGTGCTTCAGCGCCAGACCGGAGCGCGGCCGCACCTGCGCCTCGTACCCGTCGGGCAGGGCGAAGGCGACGCCGGTGGGGATCAGCGCGCGGCGGCCCGGCTCCAGGACGACCGGCTCCGCCACCGCCGCCAGCAGGTCCATGCCCGCCGCATGCTCCGTCGCGTAGGCCGGCAGGTCCAGCCCCGCGGCGTGGGCGAGCCGGACGATGGGAACGGGAATGGCGGGTGCCGTTGCGCTCACGGAATGGTCTCCTGGAGGGCGGGGGTGGAGGGTGGATTGAAATGCCGGGCGATGGCCTCGGCCAAGCGGGCGGCCACGGCGTCCTTGCCCATGGTGGGCCAGTCCTCGGCGCCGTCGGCGCGGATCAGATGGACAGTGTTGTCGGCCCCGCCGAAGGTGGTGGTGCCCGGCGACACGTCGTTGGCGACGATCCAGTCGCAGCCCTTGCGGATGCGCTTGGCGGTCGCATAGTCCACCACGTTGCCGGTCTCCGCGGCGAAGCCGACAACCAGCGCCGGGCGGCGCGGCCCCGGCTGGGACAGGGTCGCCAGGATGTCGGGATTCTCGGCCAGGGTCAGGCTCGGCGGGCCGCCGCCGTCCTTCTTCAGCTTGCGGTCCGATTCGCCGGCCACACGCCAGTCGGCGACGGCGGCGGCGCAGACCGCGATGTCCGCGGGCAGAGCCGACTCGCAGGCCGCCAGCATCTCCCGCGCCGTCTCGATGGGGCGCACGGTGCAGCCGGCCGGGTCGGGCAGGCGGGTCGGGCCGGTGACCAGCGTCACGTCGGCGCCCAGCCGCCGCAGCGCCTCGGCGATGGCGTGGCCCTGCTTGCCGGAGGAGCGGTTGGCGATGTAGCGCACCGGGTCGATGGGCTCCACCGTCGGGCCGCTGGTGACCAGGGCGCGCTTGCCGGCCAGCGGCCTGGGCGCGTCCAACTCCTCGAAATGGGCGGCGATGGCCTGGACGATCTCCATCGGTTCGGCCATGCGCCCGAATCCGTACTCGCCGCAGGCCATCTCCCCCTTGTTCGGGCCGACCCGGCGCACGCCGCGCTTCTCCAGGAGCGCCAGATTGTCGCGGGTCGCCGGATGCTCCCACATGCGGACGTTCATCGCCGGGGCGACGAGCACCGGCTTGTCGGTGGCCAGCAGCACGGTGGCCGCCAGATCGTCGGCCATGCCGGCGGCCATGCGGGCCAGCAGGTTGGCGGTGGCCGGGGCGACGACCAGCAGGTCGGCGTCGCGCGACAGCTGGATGTGTCCCATCTCCGATTCGTCGGTCAGGGACCACAGGTCCTGGTAGACGGTGTCCTCGGTCAGCGCCTGCACGGACAGCGGCGTGACGAACTGGGTCCCGGCCCGGGTCAGGACCGCGCGCACGCGCACGCCCCGCTCCTTCAGGCGGCGGATCAGCTCCAGGCTCTTGTAGGCCGCGATGCCGCCCGCGATGACGAGCAGGATGCGCTTGCCGGACAGCACGGATGTTTCGGCCACGGGGGTCCGCCTCTCCTTGCTATGGATTTTGTAGAATTCAGATATTCCATCACGACACCCGGTACAAGCGTCCTTCGCTGATCCTCACAGCGAATCCGGTGTGAAATGCACATCCATGATGGGTGTGTGAAACCGCGGGCGTGATATTTCGTTGCGCGGCCGCATCCCAGGTCTTTCGTCTCCGGCCCATCATCGCGTAGAGTGCATTTTTAAGGATTTGCTGATAACCAGGGCAATCCGATGGCCTTTTCCGCATTTTTCCTTTGAATCCATACGGTCCATGCCCCCGCGCTCCACGCCAATCCTTCTTGTCGAAGACACGCCGTCGCTGGCCCGCGTCTATGCGGAATTCCTGAAGAAGGACTGCACCGCCGTCACCACGGTGGAAACCGGGGCCGCGGCGCTGGAGCAGCTCGCCGACGGCGTGCCTCGGATCGTGCTGCTGGATCTTCAGCTTCCCGACATGCACGGGATGGAGGTGCTGAAGCGGATCAGTGCCCAGGCGCTGCCCTGCGCGGTCATCATCATCACCGCCCATGGGTCGGTCGGGGTGGCGGTGGAGGCGATGCGCTACGGCGCCTATGATTTCCTGGTGAAGCCCTTCTCGGCGGAGCGGCTGACCGTCACCGTGCGCAACGCCATGGAGCGGCTGCGCCTCGCCCAGCTCGTCGACAGCTTCGAGAAGGATCTGGGGCGCAGCCGCTACCACGGTTTCCTCGGCTCCTCGCTGGCGATGCAGGCGGTCTACCGGATCATCGACAGCGCCGCCTCCTCGCGCGCGACGGTCTTCATCACCGGCGAGTCGGGCACCGGCAAGGAAGTTTGCGCCGAGGCCATCCACCGGCAGAGCCCGCGGGCCGACCGGCCCTTCATCGCCATCAACTGCGGGGCCATCCCCAAGGACCTGATGGAGAGCGAGATCTTCGGCCACATGAAGGGCTCCTTCACCGGGGCGGTGGCCGACCGCGAGGGCGCCGCAGCGCGGGCCAACGGCGGCACCCTGTTCCTCGACGAGATCTGCGAGCTGGCGCCCGACCTCCAGACCAAGCTGCTGCGATTCATCCAGACCGGCACCTTCACGCCCGTCGGCGGCAGCCGGCTGGAGAAGGTCGATCTGCGCATCATCTGCGCGACCAACCGCGACCCCCTGCGCGAGGTCGAGGAGGGGCGCTTCCGCGAGGATCTCTATTACCGGCTGCACGTCATCCCCATCCACCTGCCGCCGCTGCGCGAGCGTGAGGACGACGTGCTGGAGATCTGCCGGCAGTTCCTGAGCGATTACGCGCGAGAGGAGGGCAAGGGCTTCGTCCGCTTCTCCCCGGCGGCGGAGCAGGCTTTGCGCACCTACCATTGGCCGGGCAACGTGCGGCAGGTGCAGAACGTGGTGCGCAACATCGTGGTGCTGCACGACGGCGACACGGTGACGCCGGCCATGCTGCCGGCCCCGCTCGGCAGTCCGGCGGGGACCGCCGCGGCGTCGTCCGCGGGCAACGGCGGCAATAGTCATGGCGGCGGACACGGCGGTGGCCTGGCCTCCGCGGCCCACGCGCCGTCCCCCAAAACGGTGAAGCCGCTGTGGGAGGTGGAGCGCGACGCCATCGAGGAGGCCATTGCCGCCTGCGACGGCAACATTCCCCGCGCCGCGGCCCTGCTGGAGATCAGCGCCTCGACCATCTACCGCAAGCGCCTCGCCTGGCAGGCCGAAGGAAAACTCTGATTCCCGGTCGCGTCGGGAGTCTCATCCCCCCGCTCTTGTCCTCGCGCCTCTGGTCCTGCCGAAGCATAGACTTCGTGTGCGTTCAATTCACGCAAGACCATCGAAAGTCTTGCCGTGCCGGGACCTGCCGCCATCGGCTTATTTCCAAATGACCGGTCTGGCCACATTGGGCATATGCCGTGAAGCCGCCTTGCCGGTTCCGGTGCCATCCGGCTAGCCTCCCCTCGCGTTGCTTTGCTTGCGCTTCCGCGTGGCGCCACACCGGACCGCTACACCGGATCGCCGGACATGACCGCCACACCGTCCATCGTCCTTCGCCGGCCCCTTGCGCCCCGCGGCGCGGACCGGCGGCAGCCCCCCGACCGAGGAGCAGGAGTTCGCCTTATGACCACCGGCACCGTCAAATGGTTCAACACCACCAAGGGATATGGCTTCATCGCGCCGGAGGCCGGCGCCAAGGACGTGTTCGTGCACATCACGGCCGTGCAGAAGTCGGGTCTTCACGCCCTGTCCGAGGGCCAGCGCGTCGAGTTCGAGGTGGCGCGCGGCAACAACGGCAAGGACGCCGCGGTCAACATCAGCGTCATGGAGTGAAGCCGCGCGTCATGACGTGACGTAGCCGCGGAGCCGGTAGGCCTCCACGGCTTCCCGGGTGAGGCGGGGGATGTCGCGGCACAGCGACGTCACCTCACCCACCGCGTTGCTCCGGCAGGCCAGTTCCAGCGCCCGGGCGGCCGCCGACAGGTTGCGCGCGCCGAAGGTCCCCGCGGTGCTCTTCAGCGTGTGGGCCTCCTTCGCCAGCCCGGCGAGATCGGCCGGGCCTCCCCCCGCCGCTTCCGCGCCGCCGCGGGCGATCCTCTCAGCCCGCTCCAGCGTCTCCTCCACGAACTGGCGGATGACATCGGCCAGAAGTTCCGCATCGAGATCATGGGCGAGCTGTTGCAGGACCTCCATGTCCAAAACGCCTTTCTCCGGCGTGCCCGTATCCGCAACGCCCGCCGGGGTGGCGTCCAGCCAGCGGGAAACCGTCTCCAGCAGATGCGGGCGGTCGATGGGCTTGGCGACATGCCCGTTCATCCCGGCGGCCAGACAGCGTTCGCGGTCACTGTCCATGGCGTCGGCGGTCATGGCGATGATCGGGACGGTGCCGGCCGGCGGCGGCAGGACGCGCAGCCGGCGGGTGGCGGTCAACCCGTCCATCTCCGGCATGGCGAGGTCCATCAGGACCAGCCCATAGGGCGACGGGCCGGCCGCCGCGGCCTCCAGCGCTTCCAGCGCTTCCCGTCCGTTGTTGGCGATGTCCACCCGATAGCCGGCGCCGCGCAACAGCAGGGCGGCGACCATCTGGTTCGTCGGGCTGTCCTCGACCAGCAGAATCCGCTGGCCCGTTCCGGCGGCGAGCGGGGCGGCCGGGCTTTGCGCAGGCGGCGGCGCGGCGGGCGGCGCCTCCGCCACGCTCCGCCCGGTCACGGCGGCGAGCAGGCGTGAGGGCCGGGCGGGCTTCGTCACCGTGGCGTCGGCGCCGTTGCCGTCCCCTCCCGCGGTCCGGTGCGGCAGGGCGAGACGGACGATCCGCCCCACGCCCCGTGCGCGCAGCCGGTCGGGCAGCGAGCCGGCGACCGGGGTCTCCACGCTGCCGATCACCGCGATGCCGGCGGCGGGCAGGGTGCCGGCGTCCAGCCCGGCCACCATCGCCACCACGTCCGGCGCGCTGACCGTGGCTCCCCAGGAATGGAGCTGCTCGGCCAAAGCCCGCCGGGCGACGGGGTTGGATTCCAGAAGCAGAACGGTCTCCCCGGCCAACGGCGGTTCCGCCGCGGCGGCCCGCGCCCTCCCGGACTCCAGCGGCCCGGACCCCAGAGGCCCGGACCCCAGAGGCAGGGTGAACCAGAAGCGGCTGCCCTGGTCGGGGGTGCTGTCGAAACCGATACTCCCCCCCATCATCTCCACCAGCCGCTTGGAAATCGCCAGCCCCAGCCCGGCGCCGTCGTGGCGCCGCGACAGGCGGGGATGCACTTGGGAGAATTCAGTGAAGAGGTCGGCCCGCGCGTCCTGCGGAATGCCGATGCCGGTGTCGGTCACCTCGAATCGCAGGCGCGGCGGCGCTTGGCCGCCACCGTCCTGGTCCGACTCCACTGTCGACAGGGTGACGGCGACGCCGCCGCGGTCGGTGAACTTCACGGCGTTGCCGACAAGGTTCAGCAGGACCTGCCTTACCCGCCCCGAGTCGCCGCGCAGCATCGCCGGCAGGCCGCCGGGGATGCAGACGGCCAGTTCGATCCCCTTGGCGAAGGCGCGGGGAGCCTGCAACTCGGCCACGCTTTCCACCACCTCGGCCGGGGAGAAGCAGCCCGACTCCAGGGTCAGCTTCCCGGCCTCCATCTTGGAGATGTCCAGGATGTCGTTCAGCATGGACAGCAGCGCCTCCGCCGACTCGCGGGCGGTGCGGGCGTAGGCGCGCTGCTCCTCGCCCAGCGGGCCGTCGAGAAGCAGCCCCAGCATGCCCAGGACGCCGTTCATCGGAGTGCGGATCTCGTGGCTGATGGTGCGCAGGAACTCCGACTTGGCGCGGCTCGCCAGCTCCGCCTGCTCCTTGGCGAGGCGGAGCTGCGCTTCCGCAAGGCGGTGGGCGGTGATGTCGCGAAAGGACACCATCGCCATCGTCCGCCCGCGGTAGGGCACGTAGCGGGTTTCCCCCTGCACGGTCAGCCGTTCGCCGTTGCGGCGCAGGCAGATGGTTTCAAAGGGGGTTTCTTCGTGGGCGCGGATGCGCTGCCAGTTGAGTTCACGGTCCTCCGGCGCCATCAGGGCGGTGATGGACAGCCCCGTCAGTTCGTCCGGCGGATAGCCCAGGATGGCGGCGGCGGCCCGGTTGGCGTCGGCGATCACCCCCTGCTCATGCACCAGGATGCCGTCGATGGCGGCGTCCGACAGTTTGCGGAAGCGGTCCTCGCTCTCCCGCAGAGCCCGCTCCACCCGGCGGTGATCGGTGATGTCCGTGTAGGTCATCAGGACCGAGCGGTCGGGCAGGAAGCTGGCGGTGATCTCCAGGACCCGGCCGTCGGGGCGCGTGCGCTCGATGCGGCTGACTCCCTCGGGACGCAGGTTGGTCAAATGGCGGGCGACGATCTCCGCCGTATCGCCGGGGCCGAACTCGCCGCGCTCGGCCATGAAGCGCAGGAAGCCGGGCATGCTCAGGCCGGGATGGAGCGCGTCGTCCGGCAGGTCGAGCATCTCCCGCAGGCGCCGGTTGCAGGTCAGGAAATGATAGTCCGCGCTCCACACCACGAGGCCCTGCGACATGGCGCTGAAGGTGGCCTCCAGCAGGTCGGACTTGTGGGCCAGTTCCTGCTCGCGCCGTTTCAGCTCGCTGATGTCGGTGCGCAGCCCGACATAGCCGCCGTCGCTGGTCCGCCGCTCCTCGATCTTGAACCAGCGCCCGTCGCCGATCCGCAGCACTTGCGGCCCCTGCGGGTTGCGGTGCCGCTCCATCTCCCGCTCGACCCAGCGGTCGATGTCGCCGGGGCCGCAGTCGGGGTAATGGCCGGCGGCGGCGGCGCGGCGGATCAGCGATTCGAAGGTGATGCCGGGCTCCAGAGGCCCCAGCGGAGCGTAGATCTCGCGGAAACGGGCGTTGCATTGGACCAGCCGGTCATCCGCGTCGAACAGGGCAAAGCCCTCGTTGACGACCTCGATGGCCTCGGACAGGCGGCGGTGGGCGTCCGCCGCCCGGCTGTCGGCGGCGCGGGCCTCCGCTTCGGCGCGCCGGGTAGCCTCCCGCTCGCGCAGCACCGCCAGGGCCATCACCACACCGGCCAGCCCGATCCCGAAGAAGGGCCAGATCAGCTCGTCCGTCCCATGCTCCAGAAGATGCTGCAGCGTGTGCAGCGCGCTCGCCATCAGAAGGAGGAGCGCGACCAGGGTGAGCCAGCTCCAACGGCGCAGCCGGCGGGGGTGGAACGGCATTCGGCGCTCCGCATCGGACGAGGCGAAAACGTTACGGCTTTTGCGCCTCCGGAGCAACGAATCCGGGGGCGGCGCGCAGCCGGCCGACGGCGCGGCGGCGGCCCAGCAGGCCGTGGCGCGGCCCGAACAGGACGGCCAGCGCCAGGATCAGCCCGGATGCCACGGCGATCATCCCCGCCGCGTTCAGCGAGTGGGAGGCCCCGAGCAGCATCGGCCCGAAGGCGGCGGCGCCATAGCCGGCCAGCGCCGCCAGCACTCCCAGCGCGACGCTGAGCAGGATCTGCGCGGCCAGCCGGTCGGTCAGCAGGCGCGCCGCGGCGGGCGGGGCGATCAGCATGGCGATGACCAGGATGGAACCCACCGCCTCGAAGGCGGCGATGGCGGTGGCCGCCACCAGAAGCACCACCCCGTAATGGAACAGCCCGGCCGGGATGCCCAGCGTGGAGGCCAGCGCCGGATCGAAGGTGGTGATCTTCAGCTCCTTGTAGAACAGCCCGACCAGGGCGACGCAGAGCGCGAAGACCGCGGCCAGCGTCAGCACCTCCCGCGGCAGGGCCGCCCACACCGCCGGGTCGGCCAGCGACGCCCAGCCCTTGGGGGCCAGCCACAGGATGGTCTCCAGCTGGCCATAGAGCACGCAGTCGGCGTCGAGATCGACGCCGCCGGCCGACGCCTGCTCGATCATCACCACGCCGGCGGCGAACATCACGGTGAAGACGACGCCCATGGCGGCACCGGACTCCAGCCGGCCCAGCCGCCGCACCGCCTCGATCAGCAGGCCGGCCAGCGCCGCGGCGGCCAGCGCGCCGAGCATCATCGGCAGCGTCTCCCGCGTGCCGGCGACCAGGAAGCCGCCGACGATGCCGGGCAGGATGGCGTGGCTGACCGCGTCGCCCATCATCCCCTGGCGCCGCAGCACCAGGAAATTGCCGACCAGCGCGCAGGCGGCGCAGGCCAGCACCGCGGCGAGCAGGGCGGGGGCGTCGATCTGCAGGAATTCCTGGACGTCGGGCATCATGACGGGGCGCTCCGTTCCTCCAGCAGCCGGACCATGTCGCCGGGCAGGACCGAGTCGATGGGGTCGACGCCCCAGTTGGCGTGGGCGGGCAGCAGGGCCGGGTAGTCGGCCAGGAACCGCTCCCACAGCCGGCGGTCGCGCGCCGCCGCGCGGGCGGCGGTCTGGCCGGCCGGGGTCAGGGCGCCGTCCCGGGCATAGCCGCGCAGGCGCAGCCAGAGCGCCGTCGCGCCCTCCACCGGCCGGCCGTCCAGCAGGTCGGTCAGGGCGCGCCGCTCCGCGAAGGTCAGGCGCAGCCGCCCCTGGCGCAGCGCGGCGGCGACCAGCCCGCGCGCCGGGGCGAACAGGAAGCTGAGCAGGAAGAAGCCCCCGGCGACCAGGACGATCACCGCCCCCGCCGGCAGCTTGGGCAGCAGGGCCGACAGGGTGGCGCCGAGCCAGCCGGACAGCGCACCGATCACCGCCGCGGCGACGGTCAGGGCGGGCAGCCGGTCGGTCCAGAAGCGGGCGGCGGCGGGCGGGATGATCAGGAGCGCGACCACCAGGATCAGCCCCACCGTCTGGAGCCCGATCACCGTCACCAGCGTCGCCAGACCCATCAACACGAGGTCGAGCGCCCCCACCGGCCAGCCTTGCACGGCGGCGAATCCGGGGTCGAAGGCCAGCACCCGCAGCTCCTTGAACAGCAGGGCGACGGCCAGCGCCGCCCCAGCGGCCAGCAGGCCGATGGCGATGGCCTCGCCCTGCGCCATGGCGGCGGTCTGGCCCAGGATGAAGGTCTTCAGCCCGGCCTGCCCGCCCAGTTCCAAATTCTGGATGACGCTGAGCAGCACGACGCCCAGCCCGAAGAAGACCGACAGCACCGCGCCGATGGCCGAATCCTCGGTCAGCCGGGTGAACCGGGACAGCGCCTGCACCGTCAGCAGCCCGACCACCCCGCTCGCCACCGCCCCGGCCAGCAGCAGCAGCAGCGAGCGCTCCGGCAGGCCGAGCGCCGCCCCGACCAGGAAGGCGACGGCGATGCCGGGCAGGGTGGCGTGGCTCAGCGCGTCGCTGACCAGCGCGCGGCGGCGCAGCAGCAAAAAGGTGCCGACCGTCCCGCCGGCCAACCCCAGCGCGGCGGTCCCGGCGACCACCACGGCGCTGTTGAAGCCGGACTGGAAGGTCAGGATGCGCAACGCCTCCTCGAACATGGGATCGATCATGACGCCTCCGCCCCCAATGTCCCCAATGCCGCCGGGGCCGGCATCGGCCGCCCGCCGTAGGTGCGGGACAGCAGATCGGGCGTCATCACCCGTGCGACCGGCCCCTGGGCGACCACGCGGGTGTTGAGCAGCAGGGCGTGGTCGAAATAGTCGCTGACCGTCTGAAGATCGTGGTGGACGCAGATCACCGTGCGCCCGGCGGCGTCGAGGTCGCGCAGCACCTGGAGCACCGCGCGCTCCGTCGCCGCGTCCACCCCGGCGAAGGGCTCGTCCATGAAATAGAGCTGCGCCTCCTGGGCCAGCGCGCGGGCCAGGAAGACGCGCTGCTGCTGACCACCGGACAGCTGGCCGATCTGGCGCTTGGCGAAGTCGGCCATGCCCACCCGCTCCAGCGCGTGCAGCGCGGCCTCCTTGTGGGCGCGGGTGACCGGGCGGAACCAGCCGATCTTCCCGTAGCGGCCCATCGCCACCACGTCGAGCGCCGAGACGGGGAAGTCCCAGTCCACGCTTTCGCGCTGCGGCACATAGCCGATTAGGCGGCGCTGCCTGGCGATCGGGCGTCCGAACACCTCGACCGTGCCCGACACGCTGGGGACCAGCCCGAGGCACGCCTTGATCAGGGTCGATTTGCCCGCGCCGTTCGGTCCGACCACGGCGATCAGCCCGCCCGGCGGGGCGGCGTAGTCGACGTTCCACAGCACCGGCCGGCGGTGGTAGGCGACGGTCAGGCCGCGGATCTCCAGGGGCGGCGGCCCGATGGGCGAGGCCTCCTCGGGGGCGGTGCGGCTGCCGGGGGTGCGCCAGAGATACTGCATGGTCCGTTCCTCCTCCGCCGCGTCAGCGCTGCGCCAGGGCGAGCTTGCCCTGGAAGCCGTCGGCCGGCGCCTCGCCGCCCAGCGCGCGGGCGATGGTCGTCACATTGTGGTCGATCATGCCGATGTAGGTGCCTTCGTAGCTGCCCGGCGCGCCCATGGCGTCGGAGAACAGGGCGCCGCCCAGCGTTACGCGGTGGCCGCGCGCGCCCGCGCCTTCGACCAGCGCGCGGACGTTGCGGTCGGACACGCTGGTTTCCGGGAAGACCGCCGGCACGCCGCGGTCCGCCAGCAGCGCGGCCAGCTCCTCGATGATCCGCAGCCCGGCTTCGGATTCCGTGCTGATCCCCTGGATGCCGCGCACCTCGATCCCGTAGGCGCGGCCCAGATAGTTGAAGGCGTCGTGGGCGGTGACCAGCACGCGGGCCTTGCCAGGGATGGAGGCCAGGATGCGGCGGGCGTACGTGTCGAGTCGCGCCAGTTCCGCCCCGTACGCGTCGGCGTTGCGGGCGTACGTCTCGGCACCCGCGGGGTCGAGTCGCGTCAGCCCGTCGCGGATGGACGGCAGGGTGCTCGCCCAGATCCCCACATCCATCCAGATGTGCGGATCATGGGCGCCCTCGAACTCCGGCGGGCTGAGCAACCGCTCCTTGGGCACCGCATCGCCCAGTGCCACCACCGGCTTGCCGGACTCGCGCAGCCGGTCGAAGGCGGCGGTCATCTTGCCTTCCAGATGCAGGCCGCTGATGAACACCGCATCGGCCCGCAGCAGCTTCACCGTGTCGGAGCGGGTGGGCTTGAACAGGTGCGGATCGACGCCTTCGCCCATCAGCGCCTCCACCGCCGCCCGGTCGCCGGCCACCGCCCGCACGAGGTCGGCGACCATGCCGGTGGTCGCGACGATCTTCGGGCGCTCGCCTTGGGGCCGTTCACCCTCGGCCCGCGCCGCTCCCGGCAGCAGCAGGGCGGCGGCCAAGCCCATGATGGCAATAAACTTCGTCAGGCTCTTCGTCGCGAAGGTTTTTGAACATATGTTCATATTCATTGGTCCCGACAAAGATCGGCAAGGTTAGGGCGGGCGGACCAAGTAAACGGGGCGGAGTGCATTTGCGTTCCATGAATATATGAAGCGCCTCTCCGGCCTTGCAAGGCGGTTCGTGACGATCCGTGTCTTACCGAACGGGGTGGAGTGCGCTACAGTGGCGGGATGATCGTGCTCTTTACGGATTTCGGGCTGTCCGGCCCCTACACCGGGCAGATGAAGGCGGTGCTGGCGCGAATGGCGCCGGGTCTGCCGGTCATCGACCTGTTCGCCGACGCGCCCGCCTTCGACCCGCAGCTCTCGGCCTATCTGCTGGCCGCCTACGCTCCGGAATTCCCGGCGGACAGCGTCTTCCTCTGCGTCGTCGACCCCGGCGTCGGGACCGACCGCCGCCCGCTGGTGGTGGAGGCCGACGGGCGCCGCTTCGTCGGGCCGGACAACGGCCTGTTCGAGCTGCTGCGGCGGCGGGCCGGGTCGGTGCGCGCCTGGAGCATCGGCTGGCGGCCCGAGCGGCTGTCGGCCAGCTTCCACGGGCGGGACCTGTTCGCCCCGGTGGCGGCCAGCCTGGCCATGGGGAACCCGGTCGCGCTGGAGCCCGTCGATCCGGCCGGCCTCGCGCGGCCCGACTGGCCGGACGATCTGGCGCGGATCGTCTATGTGGACGTTTATGGCAACGCCATGACCGGCCTGCGCGCCGACCGGCTGCCGGAGAACGCGGTGCTGCGGGCCGGCGGGCGCACGGTGCGCCGGGGCCGGACCTTCGCCGACGTCCCGGTGGGGGAGGCGCTGTGGTACACGAACTCCAGCGGTCTGGCGGAGATCGCCGTCAACCGGGGCCGCGCCGACCGTGACGTTGGGCGCGGCTTGGGCGGGCTGGCCGTGGGCACGCCGGTGGAGGTCGTCCTATAGCCCGTCCAGGCAGCGGTCGAGCAGCGCCAGATCCACGGGGCGGGCCAGCACGGTGACCGGGCTGTTGCCCGGCTCAGCGTCCAACTGGGCGTCCGGCGCGCCGGCGGTCAGGATGATCCGGGTGTGCGGGTAGAGCATGCAGGCCAGCGCCGCGGCCCGGTCCCCCTCGTCCTCCAGCCGGTGGCGGCGGAGCAGGGCGACGGCAGACCCCTCGACCCCGATGAGGTTCAGCGCCTCGAAGCCGCCGGACACCGTGGACACGATGAAGCCGCGCTCGGCCAGATGGCGGGCCAACTCGTCCCGCTGGCCGGGATCGTCGTCGGCGACGACGGCGCTGCGGCCCACCTGGCCGGGCGGGCGGATGTCGGCATCGATGGAAAAGCCGGTCGTCATGGGGGTCTCACCACGGGCTTCCCTGAACTTCAGGGGCCTTGAACCTCAAGAGTTTTCTACGCCACGCGGATGCCGGTTGCAAATCCCCATGGCCGGCACGCGCCGCCCGATCAGCGGATCTTGACGTCAGCGGATCTTGACGACGGTGGGGCGGTCGACGATGGACAGCATGGGCAGGTCGCTGGGCCGGTTGCCGTACGCCCAGGTCTCGCCGAAGGGGCCGTTGGCGGCGATCCAGCCGCGCACCCGCTCCAGCTTGTCCAGCCGGACGCAGTTGCCGGTGCACAGCCGCCCGGTCAGGGTGTTGTCCTCCACCTCCATCCCGGTGGCGAGCAGGTCATCGACGTCCAACCCGCGCAGCAGGGCCGGCATGTAGACGTCGAGCGCCCCGGTGGCAACGACCACCCGGCGCCCCTCGCGCCGGTGCATCTTCAAAGTCTCGACCAGCGGGGCGTGCCAGCGGATGCGGTGGACCAGCCGTTCCGCGGCGGCCAGCGCGTCGGCCACCGGAACGCCGCGCAGCGTCCGGCGCAGCAGGATGGTCTTGACCGACCCCGGAAAATCCACCCCCGGCCCGCGCCCGCGCGCGTGGCGGTGCAGGCCGGAGCGCAGGGCGTCCAGGAAGGCCAGCCGGGCGCGGTTGCGCCCGATGACCTCGCCGATGAACATCAGCAGGCTGTCGCCGTGGATCAGCGTCCCGTCGAAGTCGAAGAAGGCCACCCCCGGCGCGATGGAGGCCAGGGGGCCGGCGCCATGCGTGGTGGGGCTTCCGGTGGAGGGACCGGAGGCGATGGCGTCGAAAACGGGAGTGGCGCTGGTCTGCATGCGCCCTTATCCGGCGGAACGAGCCGCGTCACAAGCCAAATGCGTTGAGCGGAGCCGTCCTGGGCAACTTAGTGCAGCGACGGGCTGGGGCAATCATCCGCGTCCTCCGCGTCGATGAGCATCTCGCCCACGGCGATTTCTCCGGCGCATTCCTCCAGCCCGGCCTTCACGGCGATCAGGAGGTTGATGATCTCGCCGTTGTCCTGTTCCAGGATGCGCAGGCGCTCCTCCAGCTTGTCCAGACGGCGGGTGACGCTGTCGGTCAGCCGGTCGAGGCGGGCGAGAACCGGGTCGTTGTTCGTGTCGTCCATGGCGGCGGTTGATCCGTCGGTGATTCGTGTGCGTTCCTGAAGCTAGGACCACGCACCGCCTCTGGACAGACCCGCGCCCGGCGCAACCCGCAATTGATGGGATTATCGTCCGGATGGTGCCCGACGAGTCCCAAAGGACTCAGGAACGGGCACGCCCGGGCGTTACTCCCCCTCCGACGTGGTGGTGCGGCGGCGCAACGGAACACCATACAATTCGAGCCTATGGCCGAGCAGTTCATAGCCCAATTCGCGGGCTATGACTTCCTTCAGCCGTTCGAGATCTTCATTCTGGAACTCCACCACCTTTCCGGATTCGAGATCGATCAGGTGATGATGGTGCTCCGACCCGGCTTCCTCGTAGCGGGCGCGGCCGTCGCCGAAGTCCAGCCGGTCGATGACGTTCGCGTCCTCGAACAGGCGCATCGTGCGGTAGACGGTGGCGATGGAGATGCGCGGGTCGATGGTGGATGCCCGGCGGTGGACCTCCTCCACATCGGGGTGATCGGCGGCCTCCGACAGCACGCGCGAGATCACGCGGCGCTGGTCGGTCATCTTCAGCCCTTTCTCGATGCAGAGCTGTTCGAGGCGCGAAGGCATGGAAGTCCCCTTGTTGTCGTCTCATTGGCGCGCGCGGTTCAGCCCGGTCTGGCTTGGCACCTGTGGCTCCGGCCGCGCGTTGGCCGCCGTCCCTCCCCGGCACGGCCACCCAAAAGCCCGAGCACCATACTGTGATTCGGAACCATTCACAAACGCCGACGTTTGGTGTCGGCTTACGGAAAGGGCGCGCGCCATGATGACCCTGGACATCCACCACACCACCACCTACCGCTACGCCAATCCGGTGACCTTCGGCGACCATCGCCTGATGTTCCGGCCCCGCGACAGCCACGATCTGCGGTTGATCGAGACGGGGCTGGTGATCAGCCCGCCGCCGGCCTCCGTCCGCTGGCTCCACGATGTCTTCGGCAACTCCATCGCGGTGGCGAGCTTCGACCAGCCGGCGACGGAGCTGCGCTTCGAAAGCCACATCCGGGTCGATCACTACCCGATGGGCGAACTGGAGTTTCCCATCGAGGACTACGCGCGCTCCTATCCCTTCAGCTATTCCGCGGAGGAGGTGCCGGATCTGGCACTGACCACCCAGCGGCATTATCCGGACCCTGAGCATCTGGTGGACGAATGGGCCCGGCAGTTCGTGACGCTGGGCGAGGGCGGGCCGCCCGACACGCAGGACATGCTGGTGTCGATGACCCGGGCCATCAAGGAGACCTTCACCTATCAGGCCCGCGACCTGGAAGGCACCCAGAGCCCGGTGGACACCCTGACGTGGAAGAGCGGCTCCTGCCGCGATTTCGCGCTTCTGATGATGGAGGCCGTGCGCTCGCTGGGCTTCGCGGCGCGCTTCGTGTCCGGTTACCTCTACGATCCCGCGCGGGACGGGCAGGAGGGGGCGATGACCGGCGGCGGGGCGACCCATGCCTGGGTGGAGATCTACCTGCCCGGCTGCGGCTGGGTGGAGTTCGACCCGACCAACGGCATCATCGGCGGCAAGAACCTGATCCGCGTCGCCGTCGCCCGCGACCCCTCGCAGGCAGTGCCGCTCGGCGGTTCCTGGACCGGCGCGCCAGCGGATTTCCTTGGCATGACGGTGGACGTGCAGGTCACCGCGACCGGTGGGGCGGGTGCCGGCGGCGCTCCGCAAAACCCGATGCCGGCGGCTGGCGCGGCCTGATACGGCAACCAATTGCAAACGAACGTCTGGCAGAATGGAGGGTCCGGGGCTGTTTCGGTTCCGGCCTGACCGTCCCATCCGACAGACGAGGCTGCGTCACCCCGTGCTCGATCCCGATCCGACCAGTCCCGCCCCCAGCGGCACACCGGAAACGGAGGCTGCCCCCGTCCTGGTCGCGGCCCTGCTGGCCGTCCGTGAGCCGCCCGTCGGGCCGGACGCGCCCTGCCGCGCCCTGCGCGATCGGCTGGCCGCCCAGCCCGACCTGCCGGCGCTCGCCGTGACGGCGGAGGACGGGCGCATTCTGGGGCTGGTGGACCGTCTGGCGCTGGCGGGGGTTGCCGATCCGGAGGCGCCCGCGGGGACGGCAATGGACCCGGCGCCGCTGCTGGTCGAGGCCGACCTGCCGCTCTGCGAGGTCGCGCGGCGGATCATGCAGGACAATCCCGGCGCGCTGGCTTCCGGCTTCGCCGTTCTGGAGGACGGGCGGTATTTCGGCATCGGGTCGGGGGTGGCCCTGCTGGCGCGGACGGACGAGCAGATCATCCAGCGGACCCGCCAGCTCGACGAGGCCCGCCGCGCCGCCGAGCGCGCCAACCGCGCCAAGACCGCCTTCTTCGCCTGCATGAGCCACGAGATCCGCACCCCGCTGAACGCCATGATGGGCTTTGCGGAACTGCTGGAGAAGGAGGTACTGGGGCCGATTTCCAACCCGCTCTACCGCGACTACGCCCGCGACATCGCGGAAAGCGGTCGTCATCTGATGGACCTCATCAACGACCTGCTCGACCTGTCGAAGGCCGAGGCCGGGCGGCTGGAACTGGCCGAATCCCTGGTGGACGTGCCGCGCGTCGCCGTGGGCAGCGCCCGGCTGCTGTCCGACCGCGCCGGGCGGGCCGGGGTCGGCATCGAGACGGACCTGCCGCCCGATCTGCCGCCGCTGCGCGCCGACGAGCGCAAGCTGCGGCAGATGCTGCTGAACCTGCTGTCCAACGCGGTAAAATTCACGCCGCCCCACGGGGTGGTCACCCTGAACGGCCGCGTGGCGGCGGACGGGACGCTGTGCCTGTCGGTGCACGACACCGGCATCGGCATGACCGCCGACGAGCTGGAAAAGGCGCTGGAACCCTGGGGCCAGATCGACAGCGCGCTGGGCCGCAACCACATCGGCACCGGTCTGGGCCTGCCCCTGACCAAGCGGCTGGTGGAGCTTCATGGCGGGAGGCTGGACATCGACACCGCCCCTGACCGCGGCACCACCATGACGCTGGTCTTCCCGGCGGAGCGGGTGGGGGGATAAGCGTCGCCCCCACCCCGGCCCTCCCCCGCTGCGCGGGAGAGGGAGAAAAGTTCCCTCCCCTGCGAGAGCGGGGGAGGGTTAGGGAGGGGGCAACGGGGGGCGGGTTACGCCAGCCCCTTCTCCATCGCGCTCGCCAGACGGCGGGCGAAGGCGGCGGGGTCGGGCAGGGCCTCGCCCTCCACGATGCGCGCCTGGTCGAGCAGCAGCCACGCCGCGTCGTCCAGCGAGGTCGCCGCGCCGCTCGCCTTGGCGCGCTCGGCGAGGCGCTTGATCAGCGGGTGGGCGGGGTTGACCTCCAGGATGCGCTTGGCCGCCGGGGCGTCCATGCCGAGCTGCTTGTGCTGCTTCAGCAGGCGCTCCAGATGCATGTCCATGTCGTTCTCGTCGGCGACGAGGCAGACGGCGCTGTCGGTCAGGCGCTCCGACGGCCGGACGTCCTTCACCACGTCCTGGAGCGTCAGCTTCAGCAGGACCAGCAGGTCGGTCAGCTCGCCTTCGGAGGCCTTCTCCTCGGCCGGCTTCTCCTCGCCGCCCTGGATCTTGCCGAGATCGGCGCCGCCGCGGGTCACCGACTTGAAGGGCTTGTCCTGGAAGCTGCCGACCGACGGCACCCAGAACTCGTCCACCGGGTCGGTCAGCAACAGCACCTCGACGCCCTTGGCCTTGAAGCCTTCGAGCTGCGGGCTGCGCTTCAGCGTCTCGATGTCGTCGCCGCTGATCGTGAAGATGGCCTCCTGGCCCTCCTTCATGCGGCCCAGATACTCCTCCAGCGAGACCAGACCGTCACCGGCGGTGCTGCGGAAGCGCATCAGCTTCAGCAGATCGTCCCGGTGCTCGTAGTCGTCGTAGAGGCCTTCCTTGAGGACGGCGCCGAAATTTTCCCAGAAGGCCGCGTATTCCTCCGCCTTCTCGGTGTCGCGGGCCTTCTTGCCCAGCTCCGACAGGACGCGGCGGGTGATGCCGGCGCGGATCTTGGCCAGCATCGGGTTGTGCTGGAGCATCTCGCGGCTGATGTTCAGCGGCAGATCCTCGCTGTCCACCACGCCGCGCAGGAAGCGCAGGTAGGGCGGCAGCAGACCTTCCGCCGAATCGGTGATGA
This sequence comes from Azospirillum brasilense, assembly GCF_001315015.1. Lineage (NCBI taxonomy): Bacteria > Pseudomonadati > Pseudomonadota > Alphaproteobacteria > Rhodospirillales > Azospirillaceae > Azospirillum > Azospirillum brasilense. The sequence goes on from NZ_CP012914.1 coordinate 244,533, forward strand.
AGACGCGCTTGACGTACAGCTTCACCCGGTGGGCGCGCTTGGGGTCGAACAGGTCGAACGGCTTGGAGGACGGCACGAACAGCAGGTTCGTGTATTCGATGGCGCCTTCGGCCCGCCAGTGCAGGGTCAGCCACGGATCGTCGAAGGCGTGCCCGACATGGTGGTAGAATTCCTTGTACTGCTCCGCCGTGATCTCGTTCTTGGAGCGCATCCACAGGGCCGACGCGCTGTTCAGCGGCTTGGCCTCCTCGCCGTCGCCGAACAGGATCGGGATGGCGATGTGGTCGGAGTATTTGCGGACGATGGCGGAGAGGCGGTGCTCCTCCAGATACTCGTCGTCGCCCTCGCGCAGGTGCAGCGTGATTTGCGTGCCGCGCGGCAGGTCGGCCACGTCGGAGATGGTGAACTCGCCCTTGCCGTCCGACAGCCAGCGCCAGCCCTGCGTCTCCCCGGCCTTGCGGGTCAGCACCTCCACCCGGTCGGCGACCATGAAGGCGGAGTAGAAGCCGACGCCGAACTGGCCGATCAGATTGACGTCCTTCTTGGCGTCGCCCTCCTTCGCGCTGTCCTTCAGGTTGCGCATGAAGGCGGCGGTGCCGGAGCGCGCGATGGTGCCGAGGTTCTCGACCAGATCCTCGCGGTTCATGCCGATGCCGTTGTCGGCCACGGTGAGGGTCCGCGCCTCCTTGTCCACGATCAGCCGGACCTTCAGGTTCGGGTCGTCGGCGGACAGTTCGGGCTGCGTCAGCGCGGCGTAGCGCAGCCGGTCGCAGGCGTCGGAGGCGTTGGAGACCAGCTCGCGCAGGAAGACTTCCTTCTCGCTGTAGAGCGAGTGCGCGACGATGTCGAGCAGGCGGCTGACCTCGGCCTGGAAGCTGAGCCGTTCCTCGGTCATGGTGTCATCCTTGATCGTTCTTGTTGGTGGTGGGCTTGTTAGTGGTGGGCTTGCCGGTGGGTCCGGAGGACGGCGCAGATATGTGCGAGCGCGCCGCCCCATGCAAGAGCGATCGGCTGGCGTTGCACTGGAGTTTCGCAACCGGAGTGGGTGGGGGAAAGTATTGCCCCCACCCTGACCCTCCCCCGCTATCGCAGGGGAGGGGATCAACTCCCTCTCCTGCGCAGCGGGGGAGAGAAGGGGCCCATGCGCAGCATGGGAAGGGTGGGGGCAAAAGCCGCCCCCAAGCCTCAGCGCTTCTTGCCCTGGGTCGGTTCCAGCTCCGGCGCCGGCTGGCCCATGCCCATCAGAGCGCTCATATCCGCCCCGTTCAACAGGAACTGGCCGGTCTCGGTGACGTCGATCTTGTAGCTGCGCACGTCGTTGCCGGCGTCGTCCTTGGAGGCCTGCCCGAAGGCCTGGAGCATGGCGATCACGCCCAGCGCGTTCTGGGTGCTCTCGTCGGCCTTCTTGCCCGGCTTGGGCTGCATCGCCTTGGTGGCGGCGTCCAGGCCGCGCAGAAGCACGGTGCTGCTGCCCACGGCGCCGAAGGCCGAGTTGGCGGCCATGCGCATGGCGCCGGTCATGGTGCCGGAGGTCGCCGGGGTGTTGACGACGAAGCGGTCGATGCGCAGCTCCGTCCCGACCTCCGCCATGGCGCCCATCAGCCGGTTGCCGATGGCGGCCATCGCCGCTTCGTCGGTCCCGTCGTCCGGCAGGGCGGCTTCCTCCTCGCCCTCTTCCTCATCCTCCTCGCCCGCGGCGGCCTGGGATTCGGCCAGCGCGGCGAGGTCGGCGAAGGCCCGCCACAGCGAGGCGGTCGGCAGCTTCGCGGTGCTGAGCTGGATGTCCAGCTTTTCCGGCATGAAGGCCTTCGGCGCCACCTCCGGCTCCAGCGTCAGGCCGCTGGACTCGATCCCGAAGGTGGTCGAGGCCATCGGCTTGTCCAGATCCTCGGCGCTGCCGCGCAGGACGAGCTGGCCGAGGGCGAGGCGGGTGCCGTCCTCCGGGTTCAGGGCCGTCAGGCCGGACAGGCGGACGCGCCCGCTGGCCCCGCCCATCAGGTTCTGCATCAGCGGGATCAGCTCCGCCGCCGGGGGCTGGGTGCCGGCCAGGGCGTGGGTCTGGGTCAGCCGCTGCATGGCGTCGGCGCGGGCGAGGTCGACGCGGGTGTAGGTGCCCTCCATCGTCAGGCCGCCGAGGTTCAGCACCTCCTTCTTCGTCTCGTCGAGGAAGCGCAGGTTGCTGACGGACAGGGCGCCCGGCCCGCTCCACAGCGGGGTGCCGGCGGCGGCGGTGCCGTCGGGCTTCAGCTCCCCGGCGACGGTGATGGCGCCGACGGTCAGGGCGCTCTCGTCCTTCTTGCCCTTCTTGCCCTTGCGGTCGCTGGTGACCGACAGGTCGCCAAGCTCGGCGTCCATGGACAGCGCCGTCTCGTAGGTGCCGGACCACAGGGCGCTGATGCGCTGGCGGCCCAGCTTGACGGTGGCCGACGGCTTGCCGTTGTCCAGGATGGCGACGCGGTCGGGCAGGGTGGCGGTGACGGCGTGGGTGTTGCCGTCCTGCGGCTTCACCGTCAGGCGGATGGTGCCGATGTCGGCGGTGGTGCCGTCGTCCGACACCGCGGTCAGGGCGGGCAGCGCCACCTCGTAATGGTCGCCCGCCGGGGTCGCCACCGGCTCGCCGCTCCAGCGCAGCTCGGTCTCGTCGCCCTCGCTCTTGGGGAACCAGCGGGCCAGCCCGTCCTTCAGCGCGGCGGCGAGCGCCCTGGCCCCGTCCTCGGTCACCGGGGGCGCCTCCGCGCGGGCGGCGGGCGGCAGCGCCAGGGTTGCGAGCATCAGCGCGGCGGCGAGCGGACGGGCGGGAAGACGGCGCATGAGGAATCCCTTAGGGTGGAGCGCGCCAGGGTAGACGGGATAACCGGCGCCCGTCCATCGGCCCGAGGTTTTATACCGTTTCCGGAAGAGTTCGGCCCCGGATGGGCGTTGCAGCATGGCACGGCCGCCCTGACGCTTGCATTGCCGGTCCCCAGGCCCAAAACTTACGCTTATGACCTCTGTCCTTTCTTCGTCCGGGGGCGGTCTGGGTGCGGGTGGCCGGGTGGTCGCCGTGCTGGGGCCGACCAACACCGGGAAAACCCATCTCGCCATCGAGCGCATGCTCGGCCATCGGACGGGGATGATCGGCTTTCCGCTGCGCCTGCTGGCCCGCGAGAACTACGACCGCATCGTGTCGATCAAGGGCAAGAGCGCCGTGGCCCTGGTGACGGGGGAGGAGAAGATCCTGCCGCCCAGCCCGTCCTACTGGGTGTGCACGGTGGAATCCATGCCGCTCGACCGGGCGGTGGACTTCCTGGCGGTGGACGAGGTCCAGCTCTGCGCCGATCCGGAGCGCGGGCACATCTTCACCGACCGGCTGCTCAACGCGCGCGGGCTGGTGGAGACGATGTTCCTCGGCTCCGACACGGTGCAGCCGCTGATCCGCCGGCTGGTGCCGCGCGCCGAGTTCATCAGCCGGCCGCGCTTCTCGCAGCTCACCTACGCCGGCTACCGCAAGCTGACCCGCCTGCCGCCGCGCTCTTGCGTCGTCGCCTTCTCGGCGACCGACGTCTACGCGCTGGCCGAGATGATCCGGCGCCAGCGCGGCGGCACGGCGGTGGTGCTGGGGGCGCTGTCCCCGCGCACCCGCAACGCCCAGGTCGGGCTCTATCAGGCGGGCGAGGTCGACTATCTGGTGGCGACCGACGCCATCGGCATGGGGCTGAACATGGACGTCGACCATGTCGCCTTCGCCCGCATCGTGAAGTTCGACGGCTTCGCCCCGCGCCGCCTGCGCGCGCCGGAAGTGGCGCAGATCGCCGGGCGGGCCGGGCGGCACATGCGCGACGGCACCTTCGGCACCACCGACGAGGTGGGGGAGCTGGAGGCCGACGTGGTCGACCGCGTCGAGAACCACCAGTTCGAGACGATCAAGACGCTGATGTGGCGCAACAGCAAGCTGCGCTTCGACACGCCGGGCTTCCTGCTGAAGTCGCTGGAGGAGCGCCCGCCGATCCCCGAGCTGCTGCGCGCCCGCGACGCCGACGACCATCTGGCGCTCCAGGCGCTGGTCCGCGACCATGAGGTGATGGACCTCGCCAAGGGCCGCGACAACGTGCGCCTGCTCTGGGAGGTCTGCCAGGTCCCCGACTTCCGCAAGGTGCTGTCGGACGCCCACACCCGGCTGCTCGGGCAGATCTTCCGGCAGCTGCGCACCGGCATCGGGCGGCTGGACGAGGATTGGGCGGCCAAGCAGATCGCCCGGCTCGACCGCACCGAGGGCGACATCGACGCGCTGGTCGCGCGCATCGCCCACATCCGCACCTGGACCTACATCTCCAACCGGCCCTCCTGGCTGACCGACCCGGTGCATTGGCAGGCGCGCACCCGCGCCATCGAGGACAAGCTGTCCGACGCCCTGCACGAGCGGCTGACGCAGCGCTTCATCGACCGCCGCTCGGCCACGCTGGTCCGCACGCTGAAGGATGGGCGGGAGCTGATCGGCGGCGTGCGCGCCGACGGCGAGGTGGTGGTGGAGGGCCACCCGGTGGGCCGGCTGGAGGGCTTCCGCTTCGTCCCCGACGCCCCGGAGCGCTCGGAGGAGGCCAAATCCCTGCTGACCGCCGCCCGCCGCGCGCTGCGCGAGGAGGTGGCGTCCCGCCTGCGCGCCTTCGAGCAGGAGCCGGACGACGTGTTCGCCCTCGGGCCGGACGGGGTGCTGACGGCGGACGGGTTGGCGGTGGCCCGGCTCGGCCCCGGCCCGTCGGTGCTGACCCCGGCGGTCCTGCCCTTCGACGAGGGGCTGCTCGACCAGGGGCAGCTCGACCGCGTCCGCGTCCGGCTGGAGCGCTGGCTGAAGGACCGCGTCGCCGCCCGGCTGCGCCCCCTGCTGGCGCTGCGCGATGCGGCTGATCTCACCGGCACCGCGCGTGGGCTGGCCTTCCAGGTCGTCGAGAACATGGGGGCGATGCCCCGCGCGCCGGTCGCCCCGCTCGTCGAAGGGCTGGAGAAGGCCGACCGCAAGGCGCTGTCCCGACACGGGGTGCGGCTCGGCGTGTCGCACCTCTACCTGACGGCGCTCGCCAAGCCGGGGGCGGTGGAGCTGCGCGGGCTGCTGTGGGCGGTGAAGCACCGCCTGCCCCTGCCGGTGCCGATCCCGCCGCCGGGCCGCGTCTCGGTGGAGGCGACGGGCGCGCCGCCCGCCTTCTGGGAGGCCATCGGCTACCCGGCGGCGGGGCCGCGGGCGCTGCGGGTGGACATGCTCGACCGGCTGGAGACCGAGCTGCTGACCGCCGCCAAGGAGGGTCGGACGGTGGCCGAGCCGGCGCTGGCCCAGATGATCGGCGCCAAGCCGGACGAGCTGGGGGCGGTGATGAAGGGGCTTGGCTACACGCGTTCCGTGGCGGAGGATGGGGCGGTCTCCTGGCGCCGCCGCCGCAACCCGCGCCACAAGCCCCGCCGCGAGGCCCCCGTCAACGCCGACCACCCCTTCGCCAAGCTGCGCCAGCTTTCGGGAATTGGATGAGAAACGTGATTTTTCTGGTCACGATTGCCCCCACCCTAACCCTCCCCCGCTTCGCAGGGGAGGGGATGAAAGTCCCTCCCCTGCGTGAGCGGGGGAGGGAAGGGGCCCACGGCGTCAGCCGTGGGAAGGGTGGGGGCGCCGCATGACCGACCTCGACGACGATGACGATCTCCCCGACTCCGGCTCTGACCCCACCCCGGCGGGCCGGCTGCGGATCGACAAGTGGCTGTGGTTCGCGCGCTTCTTCAAGACGCGCAGCCTCGCGGCGAAGCTGTGCAACGCCGGCGGCTTGCGGGTGTCCGGCACGGTGGTCGGCAAGGCGCATTACGCGGTGAAGCCCGGCGACGTGCTGACCTTCGCCCAGGGGCGGCATATCCGCGTCATCAAGGTGGTCGCGCTCGGCAGCCGGCGCGGCCCGGCGCCGGAGGCGCAGGCCCTCTACGAGGATCTTGCCCCGCCGGTGCGCGAGGAGGCGATCCAGGACCCCTACCGCGCGCCGCCGGCCCCGCGGGAGCCCGGCGCCGGGCGTCCCACCAAGCGCGACCGCCGGGCGCTCGACCAGCTCTACGGAGAGGAGTAAGCCGGAACAGCCACGGAAAGCGGCGGTGAAGCGCGGGCCGGGCCATTGCCATTCAGGAACCGCAACCTCATCTGCGCAAAATAATCCCGCAACGGCCGACTTTTCTGGAGCCCGCCGCCCTCATGCTCGAACTGTTCTCCGACCCGCAGGTCTGGGCCAGCCTCCTGACGCTCACCGCGTTGGAGATCGTGCTCGGCATCGACAACATCATCTTCATTTCGATCATGGCGGCCAAGCTGCCGGTCCACCAGCAGCAGAAGGCCCGGCAGCTCGGTCTGGCGCTGGCGCTCCTGATGCGGCTCGCGCTGCTCGCCTCCATCTCCTGGGTGGCGACCCTCACGGAACCGCTGGTCACCGTGTTCGGCATGGGCTTCTCGGGCCGCGACCTGATCCTGCTCGGCGGTGGCCTGTTCCTGCTGGCCAAGGGCACCATCGAGATCCACAACACCGTGGAGGGCCACGAGGAGGACAGCGCCGCCCCCAAGCTCGCCAGCTTCGGCGCGGTGGTCGGGCAGATCATCGTGCTGGACATCGTCTTCTCGCTGGACAGCGTGATCACCGCGGTCGGCATGTCCAACGACCTGCCGGTGATGGTCACCGCCGTCATCATCGCCATGGCGGTGATGCTGTTCGCCGCCCGGCCGGTGGGCGACTTCGTGAACCGCCACGTCACCGTGAAGATGCTGGCCCTGTCCTTCCTGCTTCTGGTCGGCGTGGCGCTGATCGCCGACGGCTTCGGCTTCCACATCCCGAAGGGCTACCTGTACTTCGCCATCGCCTTCTCGACGCTGGTCGAGGCGCTGAACCTGATGGCCGCCGCCCGCCGCAAACGGAAGAAGGCCGAAGCGCACTGACGCTCCGGCCTTCCTGAACGGGTCTTCCGACGGGCCGCCCCTTCGCTGGGGCGGCCCGTTCGCCTTTTCGGGTCAGGTCCGCATCAGACCGTCGCGGAACTCCACCTCCTCCACCAGATGCTCGTAGGCGAGCTTGAACAGGTCGCGGATCGAGACGATGCCGACCGCACGCTTGCCCTGGGTAATCGGCAGGTGGCGGTAATGCTTGGACTGCATCAGGGTCAACGCCTCGATGGCGTCCGCGTCCGGCGACAGGGTGTCCGGGTTGCGGGTCATGATCGCCGACACCTCGGTCTCGAAGGCGTCGATCTGGGTGGAGAGCACCTTGTTGTTCAGGTCGCGCTCGGTGACGATGCCGACGAGGTCGCCGTGGTTCACCACCAGAACGGCGCCGATGTTCTTCTCCGCCATCAGCTTCGACACGGTCAGGACGGAGGTGTCCTCCGTCACCAGGATGAGTTCCTGCGACTTCACCACGTCCGGAACCAGCTTCCGCTTCATCATTTCCCCCAATTTGTAATTTGTTTACAAACTCAAGCGCTACAGGGAAACAATAGCAAATCTCGCGGGTGCGAAACTGCGGCAGAAGACCGCACCTCGGACGGGGTGGTCCGGATTGGGGGCCTGAATGGACGGTCAGCGGCGGCGCAGGACGACGGTCAGGTTGTTGGCGGGCATCTCCACCAGCTCAGCCAGGGCGAAGCCGGCGGCGGCGCGCTCCACCGCGTCGAGGTCGCGCACGCCCCAGGCGGGGTTGCGGGCCTTCAGGTCGGCGTCGAAGGCGGCGTTGCTCGTCGCGCTGTGCCGGCCGCCGCGCGTGAAGGGGCCGTAGAGCAGCAGCGGCCCGCCCGTGGGCAAAAGGCGGGCGGCCCCGGCGAACAGGCCGAGCGCCGCCTCCCACGGGGCGATGTGGATCATGTTGATGCAGACCACCGCATCGGCGCTGTGGACCGGCCAGTCGGGCGCGGCGGCGTCGAGATCCAGCGGGTCGCGCAGGTTGGTCAGCGCGGCGGCGGCGGCCCAGGAGCGGACGCTGTCGCGCAAGGCCGGGTCGGGGTCGCTCGGCTGCCACGTCACGCCGGGAAGCGCCTCGGCGAAGGCGACGGCGTGCTGGCCGGTGCCGCTCGCCACCTCCAGCACCAGACCTTGCGGCGGCAGGACGCGGCGCAGCACCTCCAGGATGGGCGCGCGGTTGCGCTCCGTCGCGGGGGCGTGGCGGCGGGACTCCTCAGGGTGCAGTGGATCGAACATGCTGGGCAGGCTACCCCCGCCGGGCGTCCAGGGCAACCGTGGCGGGGCCGGAGCGTCCGGCCATCCAGGCCCCCGCGGCGAGCAGCGCCGCGCTGACCAGCACCACAGCGGTGGCGCCCACCAGGGCGGAATCGAAACTGCCGGTGCGTGCCACCACCAGCCCCGCCGGCACCGGCCCGACGATCTGTCCCAGCCCGTAGACGGCGGTCAGTGCGCCGATGACTCGGGCCGACGCCCCGCCCGACAACTGCCGGCCCAGCGTGAAGGACAGGGTGACGATACCGATGAAGGTCCCGCCGAACAGCGCCGCCGACACCACCGCGGCGGCGGGAGACCCGGTGATGGGCAGCAGGATGCCCACGGCCTGCACGACATGGGCGAGGATCAGCGCCCGCCAGAGACCGAGCTTCCGTCCCGCCGCCGCCCAGACGATGCCGGACGGCATGGCCGCCAGCCCGGTGACCATCCAGGCCGCGGCACCCAGCTGCGCCGTCTCCGGCATGGTCTTCAGGATGGCGACCAGGAAGGTGCCGGTCACGATGTAACCCGCCCCCTCCAGGAAATAGGCCAGAGTCAGCAGGACCAGCGGGGCGGAGGGCTGGGGGCTGCCACCCCCCGCCGTCCCGGCGGCGGTGTGAGCGGCCGCCCTCGGCGGGTCGGTCACCCACAGCCAGGACAGGGTACCGAAGCCCAGGCAGGCCAACCCCAGCCACAGCCAATCGCCGCGCCAGCCCAGCCGGTCCCCCATCAGGGCGACGAACAGGCCGCTCGACGCGATGCCGATCCCGACGCCGGTGTAGAGCCAGCCGGTCCAGGACTCCCGCCCGGCGCGGGCCAACGCGTCCAGCGTCATGGCGATGCCCAGGATGAACATGCCGGCGCTGGCCAGCCCGGAGACGAAGCGCAGCACCGCCCAGGCCGCCATGTCCTCGGTGAAGCCCATGCCGGCGGTCGAGGTGACGCTGGCGATCAACGCGGTGCGGAAGACGGCGGTGCGCACCGTGCCGTGGGGCACCAGCCCGGCCCCCAGCGCCCCCAGGAAATAGCCGAGATAGTTGAGCGAGGCGAGCAGCCCGGCGGCGTCGGTGCCCAGACCGGTGGCCGCCTGCATCGCCGGCAGGATCGGCGTGAAGGCGAAACGCCCCACCCCCATGGCGATGGCCAGCGCCAGCACGCCGCCGATCAGCACCCGGACCATGGCTTCCTCCCGTAGGCTCGCGTTTTTGTGTGCTCCCATCTTCGCGCGACGGAGACCTCATTTCTAATGATTTGTTTCGATGCTATGCTTCACTGTGAGTGATGGGAGATGTCCGGATCGGGGAGGCTGCGATGGACCTTGCGGGCCTGCGTGTGGTGAAGGCGGTGGCGGACGCCGGCAGCGTCAGCCGGGCGGCGGAGACGCTGAACTGCGTCCAGTCCAACGTGACGGCGCGGCTGAAGCGTCTGGAGGAGGATCTCGGCGTGCCGCTGTTCCTGCGGCTCAGCCGCGGCATGGCCCCGACGCCGGCCGGGCGGGTGCTGGCCGACTACGCCGACCGCGTGCTGCGCCTCGTCGCCCAGGCGCGCGACGCGGTGGCCGACGCGGCGGGGCGGGGCGGGCGGCTGTCCGTCGGCACCATGGAGACGACCGCCGCCGTGCGGCTGCCGCCGATCCTCGCCCGCTTCCACGCGGAGAATCCCGACGTCGACCTGACCATCGTCCCCGGCCCCACCGAAACCATGCTGGGGGAGGTGCTGGCCGGGCGCATCGACGGCGCCTTCGTCTCCGGGGCGGTGGAGCATCCCGAACTGGTCAGCCAGCCCGTCTTCGAGGAGGAGCTGGTGCTGGTCGAACCCGCCAGCGGCATCACCAGCGAGTCCGGGCGGAACACCCTGCTGGCCTTCCGGCGCGGCTGCGCCTACCGCGCGCGGGCCGAGACGGCGATGCGCGAGGCCGGGCGGGTTCCCTACCGGGTGATGGAGTTCGGGGCGCTGGAGGCCATCCTGGGCTGCGTCGGCGCCGGCATGGGCGTCACCGTCCTGCCCCGCGTCGTGGTGGAGCGGGAGCCCTGGCGTGGCCTGTTCACCGCCCGCCCGCTGCCGCCGGAACTGGCGCGCATGCCCACCCGTTTCGTCCGGCGGGTGGATTCCATGGAGACGGTGGCCCTGCGCACCTTCCTGGAGGCGGTCGCGGAGGGGAATCCGGAGGGTGGGGCTGCGTCGCTTGCGCCCACACAACCGGCGGGGTTGATCCCGTCTCGGGCGGCGTGCTAGGCAAGCGCCGCGGTCGGGCCATGGTCCCTATCATGCCCCCGGCCGCGCCCACGCGCGAGCACGTCAGTCGAAGCGTCCATCGAAGCGACTCGAACCCCGGCGCGTGAACACCGCCGGAACTGGCGAGAACAGCGGAGAACGAATCATGCCCTACGTCGTGACGGAAGACTGCATCAAGTGCAAGTACACCGATTGCGTCGAGGTCTGCCCCGTGGACTGTTTCTACGAGGGCGAGAACATGCTGGTCATCCATCCGGATGAGTGCATCGACTGCGGCGTGTGCGAGCCGGAATGCCCGGCCGAGGCCATCGTGCCGGACACCGACGGCCGTGCGGAGAAGTGGATGGAGCTGAACCGCGACTACGCGGCGCAGTGGCCCAACCTGACCCGCAAGAAGGACGCGCTGCCCGACGCCGACGCCATGAAGGGCGTGGACGGCAAGTTCGACAAGTTCTTCTCTCCGAAGGCCGGCGGCTAAGCGGAGTCGGGACTATTGCGGCGCATGGCATTCTTTTGCCGCCATGCAAAAACGACAGGTCGGCCATCGGCGGGCAACGTCAGAATCCGGACGGCTGCCCGCGCGTAGCCTTTGTAACCCGGCCGTAACATCGCTATAATACGCGCCCGGAGCCGGCCTCAGCGTCATTGCCGGAATTCCCATCGACCAAGGGCTCAGTGCAACAGTGCGCGGCGTGGAGGACCCCATCCCCACGGTGTGTCGTTGTCACCGGGCCTTTTTCGCCCCCTCCACCGGGGCGGCAAAATGGCGCGATCGCGAGAAGTGAGAGCCAACCCAAATGTCGAACAAGCTTGACTTCGAGGCCGGTGACTTCGTCGTCTACCCGGCCCATGGCGTCGGTCGGGTCGAGGGAATCGAGACCCACAGCATCGCTGGCATGGATGTTCAGCTCTACGCGATCACGTTCGAAAAAGAGCGCATGACGCTCAAGGTTCCGGTTGGCAAGGCCAAGGCCGCCGGCCTGCGCCGCCTCAGCACGAAGGACCGCATCAAGGTCGCCCTGGAGACGCTGCAGGGCCGTTCGCGCGTCCGTCGCACGATGTGGAGCCGCCGTGCCCAGGAGTATGAGGCCAAGATCAACTCCGGCGACCCGGTGGCCATCGCGGAGGTCGTTCGCGACCTGTACCGCGGCGCCGACCAGTCCGACCAGTCCTACAGCGAGCGCCAGATCTATCAGGCCGCCCTGGAGCGTCTGGCCCGCGAACTGGCCGCCGTCGAGAAGATCGACGAGACCAAGGCCACCGAGCGGCTGGAACTGGTCCTGAAGAAGGCCGCCTGATCTGTGTTCAAAGCCCTCTCCCGTTTCGGGAGAGGGTTGGCCTGAAGGCCTCTCGCGCTGGCCGAAAGCCCCCTAGCCCCCCTCCACTGCTGCGGGGGGAGGGGGCCCAGCGAAGCCATCTCTCCTCTACCGGTACTCCTTGAATCGCTCCGTCGCCTGGACCAGGGCGGCGCGGATGCCCGGCTCCATTGCGGAATGGCCAGCGTCGGGCACCACGCGGTAATCGGCCTCCGGCCAGGCGCGGCGCAGCTCGTCGGCGCTGGTGATGGGGCACACGATGTCGTAGCGGCCCTGGACGATCGCCCCCGGCAGATGCCGGATACGGTGCACGTCGCGCAACAGCCGGTCCTCCGGGGTGAAGCGGTTGGAGCGGAAGTAATGCGCTTCGATGCGGGCGAGGCCCAGCGCGTGGGTGTCCTCCGCGCTCGTCGCGATCAGCTCCGGCGAAGGCAGCAGCGAGGAGCAGGAGCCCTCATACAGGCTCCACACCCGCGCCGCCGCCATGCGGGTCGCCGCGTCCGGCGCGTTGAGCCGCCGCCAGTAGGCCTCCAGCAGGTCGCCGCGCTCCTCCGGCGGGATGTGGCCGGCGAAGGTGGCCCAGGCCTCCGGGAAGATCGTGCGCATGGAGTAGAGGAACCAGTCGACCTCCGCCTTCCGCATCAGGAAGATGCCGCGCAGGATCAGCCCCAGGCAGCGCTCCGGATGGGTCTGCCCGTAGGCCAGCGCCAGCGTCGATCCCCAGCTTCCGCCGAACAGCAGCCAGCGCTCGATCCCCAGATGGCGGCGCAGCCGTTCGGCGTCTTCCACCAGCAGCTCGGTCGTGTTGCGCCGCACTTCGCCCAGCGGGCTGGATCGGCCCGCCCCGCGCTGGTCCATCACGACGATGCGGTAATGGCCGGGATCGAAGAAGCGCCGGTGCGTCGGCGAGGCGCCCGCCCCCGGCCCTCCGTGCAGGAACAGCACCGGCACGCCGCGCGGGTTGCCCGACTGCTCCCAATAGAGCGTGTGGATCTCGTCCACGGGCAGGAAGCCGGTCTGGTAGGGGTCGATGGGCGGGAAAAGCTCGCTGCGGGGCATGAAGAGGTCCTGTCAGTCCGGGCCGAATGGAAGCAAGTGTAGGACGCCCGTCCGTCGTCCGCCACAGGCTCACTCCTCGTCGTCGTCGGAAAGGTCCGGTGGCGCAGCGGAAGGGCGCGGCGTTGGCCGGAGCGGCGATGCCGCCCCGTCCAGCCGCTCGATCTGTTCGGGATGGGTCGCCTCGATCAGCGGGCCGGCGCGCAGACCCACCCAGCCGCGCACCCGGACGACCCGTCCCTCGTAGGACAGCGGGTCGATGCCGGCGGCCACGAATTCGCGCAGCGCGGCGCGCCCGATGTGCACCGTGACGTCGATCCGCCAATCCTCGCCGAAATCCAGATAGGCGTCGCCGCCGGCCTTGCTTACCCGCAGCACCCGCCCCTCGACGATCTGGAAGCTGTCGCGGTCCCGGCGCAGCGCGTCCGGGTCGGCGGGCCGCACCGCGTAGGCGCGGGTCCGCCAGATGCCGCGCCCGGCCGCCCGCGCTCCGGCCTCCGCCGCTAGCATCTCGCGGGCCAGGGCGCGGGCGTCGGGCCGGGTGTGCACGCGGGCGAGGCCCCGCGCCAGCAACTCGCCCTGGAGCCACAGACCGTCGCCGCGTTCCACCTGGGCCAGCAGGCGGCCGTGCCGGTCGGTCCGCGCCTCCCCACGCACGCTCAGGCGCTGCCCGACGGCCAGCTCCGCCAGCGCCTGCCGCGCGGCCTCGGCCAGCGGCCAGTGATCGCCCGGCTCCGCCCCCATGGGCGGTGCGGCGGGCTCGATGCCGGCCAGACGCAGGCTGCGCCCATCCTCCAGCAGCAGGGTGGCGCCGTCGGTCACCGCGGCGACGCGCAGCTCCGGCGGCCCGGCGGTGTTCGCCATCAGCAGCAGAGCGGACAGCGTCAGCGGAAGAATGCGGCGCGGCATGGTTGGTGTGGGGGTGGAGCGGTGGAACAGGCGGACCGGATGGGGAGTTTGATCTCAGCGAGCCCCCTTCCGATATGACGACTCATGACGCCCGAACCGACGACCGAACGCAAGCCGTCTTCCCCGTCCCCGCTGCGCCGGATCGCCGCCGCGGCGCTGGCCGTCCTGCTGCTCACCTCGGCCGGCACCCCGGCCGACGCCCAGATCTTCGGCGGCAGCGAGGAGTCGATCGGCGCGCAGGAGCATCCCAAGATCCTCGCCCAGTATGGCGGGGCCTACCCCGACCAGCGGCTGCAGGCCTACATCACCGGCATTGGCAACCGGCTGGCCGCCCAGACCGACCGCTCCGGCCCCTGGACCTTCACCGTCCTGGACAGCGACGTGGTCAACGCCTTCGCCCTGCCCGGCGGCTACGTCTACATCACCCGCGGCCTGCTGGCGCTCGCCAAGGACGAGGCGGAGGTGGCGAGCGTGCTGGGGCACGAGATCGGCCACGTCATCGCCCACCATGGCCAGGAGAGGCAGACCAACCAGACCATCGCCGGGCTGCTCGCCGCCGGCATCGGCCTCGTGCTGGGCAGTCCGGAGCTGGCGCAGATCGCCAACATCGGCGGCACCGCCCTGCTCGCCCGCTACTCGCGCGGCCAGGAGTCGGAGGCCGACCGGCTGGGCATCGAGTATCTGCACCGCGCCGGCTACGACCCCTTCGCCATGGCGACCTTCCTGGAGACCATGCGCCGCGACACCCAATATTCCGGCCTGCGCGCCGGCAAGGGGGCGGCGGAGGGCGGCTTCGACTTCTTTGCCACCCACCCGCAGACCGCGTCGCGCGTCGACGAGGCGGCGGCCATCGCCCGCGAGCTTCCTCGTGGGGCGCGGCCCGTCGATCCCTACATGACGGCGATGGACGGGGTGATCTACGGCGACAGCCCGGAGAACGGCTTCGTCCGCGGTCGCAGCTTCGCCCACCCGCAGCTCGGCATTGCCTTCGACGTGCCGCAGGGATACAGCCTGCTCAACGGGGCGCAGCAGGTGATCGCCAAGGGTCCCAACGGCGGCGCCATCGTGTTCGACGGCGGCAAGGCGCCGGGCGCGGGCGACCCCGCCGCCTATCTGACCGGCAGCTGGGCGCAGGGGGCGCCGTTGAGGGACCTGCAATCCTTCACCGTCAACGGCATGCCGGCGGCGACCGCGCTGACCCAGGGCAAGACCGACGCCGGGGCGGTGGACGTGCGGTTGGTCGCCATCCGCGCCGACTCCGGCACCCTCTACCGCTTCACCTTCCTGGCCCCCGGCGGCGCGCTGTCGCGCTTCGACGCCGATTTCCGCCAGACCGCCACCAGCTTTCGCCGGCTGACCCGGCAGGAGGCCGCGTCCTACCAGCCCCGGCGCATCCGCGTGCAGACCGTCCGCCCCGGCGACAGCGTCGAGAGCTTCGTCCGCCAGATGCCGCGGGAGCCCTACGCGGAGGAGTTGTTCCGGATCATCAACGACCTGCCGCCGGGCACGCCGATCCAGCCCGGACGTCCGGTGAAGATCATCACCGGCTGACGGCACTCGGTTGAAGGCGCCCCGTTGACGGCGGGGTGACCGTTACAGGACGCGGCGCGATGGCCGATTGCCGATGGCCGCGTGCGTCCTGTAGGCTCCGCGCCATGGCTGACCACCCCACCAAACGGCGTTTTCTTCAAACCGGCTTGCGCATCGCCCGGCTGAAGGAGGCCGCGCGCAAAAAGGGTGGTCCGCGCCGGACGCGCCCGCCCGCGCTGGGACGCCCGCGCCTGCGCCTGCCCATCGCGGCGGTGCTGGTGGCCGGCTTCGGGTCGCTGATGCTGCTGGCGGTGGCCAGCGTGCTGGTGCTCGGTCTCGTCAGCGCCAGCCGCAACACCTTCACCCTGCTGAACGACCGCGCCGACCTCGCTTTGTCGGGGGTGGAGGTGCGCATCCGCAACCAGCTCAACCCCGCACGGGACATGGCCCGTTTCGTGGCCGGACTGATGGAGCGGGGGGAGCTGGACCCGACCGATTCCCGCTCGCTCCAGGACACGTTGCGCGGCGCGCTGGCCGGGGCGCCGGACGTCACGGGCATCGCCTTCTTCCATCCCGACCGCACCGGCCTGCGCGCCGACCGGCTGGGCAACCAGCTCCACATCGGACGGGAGGATCTGCGCCACGAGCCGGAGCTGGCGCCCGAACTGCGCAACGGCGCTGACCGCACCACCGCCGTCTGGGCCGACCCGCTGTGGTCGAAGGAGGCGGGGACCAGCTTCGTCACCCTGTTCCAGCCGGTGCGGCGCAACGGCGCCTATCTGGGGCAGGTGGTGGTCGGGGTGTCGCTGGGCGACCTCTCGCGCTTCCTGTCCACGCTCTATGTGGAGCAGGGGCTGAACGCCTTCGTCCTGTTCGACCAGCAGCATGTGCTGGCCCACCCGTCGCTGGCCGGTATGAAGTTCGACTTCTCCACCAAGACCGACGGCCCACCCCTGCCGCGCATCGATCAGGTGGCCGACCCGGCGCTGGCGGCGCTCTGGCAGACCGGCCAGCCGGTGGACGCCCTGAAGAAGCGGGTGGAGGGCCGGATCGTCAACGTGCTGGACGAGGATTACCTGTTCCTGATGCGCAGCATGGCCGGTTATGGCCAGCAGGACTGGACCATCGGCATCAGCTTCCGCGCCAACGAGGCCAGCGCCGAGGTCCGCCGCCTCTACACCACCGGCCTCGCCGGACTGGGCATCCTGCTGATCTCGGTGGCGGTGGCGCTGATCGTCGGGCGGCGCATCAGCACCCAGGTGGCCCATCTGGCCGAGGCCGCCGACCATGTCCGGACCTTCGACTTCCGCGCGATCGACGAGCTGCCCGATTCGCGCCTGCGCGAGCTGGCCCGCGCCAACAGCGCCTTCAACGCCATGGTCGCCGGCCTGCGCTGGTTCGAGACCTATGTGCCGAAGGCCCTGGTGCTGCGGCTGATGCACCGCCGCGGCGGCCTGACCAGCTTCCAATCGGAGGAGCGGGAGGTGACGGTGATGTTCACCGACATCCGCGGCTTCTCGCGCATGGCCGAGCATATGGGCGCCGCCGACACCGCCGCCCTGCTGAACGAGCATTTCACCCTGCTCGCCAACTGCATCGAGGCGGAGGGCGGCACGGTGGACAAGTTCATCGGCGACGCCATCATGGCCTTCTGGGGCGCGCCGGAGGAGCAGCCGGACCACGCCGCCCGCGCGCTGCGCGCCGCCCACGCCATCACCCGCGCCGTGCGCGACGGCAATCGCCGCCGCGCGGCGGAGGGGCTGCCGGCGATCCGTGTTCGCATCGGCCTGCATTCCGGACCGGTGGTGGTGGGCAACATCGGGTCGGCAAGCCGCATCAACTACACGATCGTCGGCGACACCGTGAACGTCGCCGCCCGCATCGAGGAGCTGGCCTCTGCCCTTCAGGGGGACGAGGAGGTCATCGTATTGTCGAGTGCCGCCACCGCCTTCCAGGGCGATGGCGCGGCCCCGCTGGACTGCGTCGGCGACCGCACGCTCCGTGGCCGCAACGGCACGACCGAGGTGTGGCGGGTGACTTTGGATGGTGACGGCGGCGGGGATGGCGCGGGGGCGGTGCGGGAGGAGGAGAAGGCGTAGCGTGGCCTTGCGCCAGCGCGACGTGCCCCCACCCCGGCCCTCCCCCGCTTCGCAGGGGAGGGTGCCTTATGCGAAGCGGCGATCGTCCCCTCTCCCGCCCGGCGGGGAAGGTTAGGGTGGGGGCAAATGGCTTCTACGCGTCCGCCAGCAGATCCCCGAACCCCTCGACCCGCTTCAGCATCGACTGGCGCAGCTTGAGCAGCGCGCGGTGTTCGAGTTGGCGTACCCGCTCCTTGCTCACCCCAAGTTCGCGGCCCAGCTGCTCCAGGGTGGCGCCCTCCTCGCGCAGGCGGCGCTCCTGGATGATGGTGCGTTCGCGCGGGCTGAGTTCGCCCAGCGCCTCGGCCAGCCATTGCGAGCGGGTGCGGCTGTCGCGCATGCCGATCACCACCTCCTCCGGCGAGGGGCGCTGGTCGGCCAGGAAATCCTGCCAGTCCTCGTCGGAACCGTCGGCCACCGGGGAGTTCAGCGACTGGTCGGAGGCGGACAGCCGCATCTCCATCGCCTCCACCTCAGTCACGTCGACCTGGAGTTCGCCGGCGATCCATTCCCGCCCTTCCTTGGTCAGGCTGTTGCCGGACCCGGTGCCGCCCTGGCTGATGCTCTCGATGCGGGCGCGCAGGCGGCGCAGATTGAAGAACAGCGACTTCTGCGCGGCGGTGGTGCCGGTGCGGACGATGGACCAGTTGCGCAGGATGTAGTCCTGCATGGCCGAGCGGATCCACCAGGCCGCGTAGGTGGAAAAGCGCACCTCGCGGTCCGGCTCGAACCGGCTGGCCGCCTGCATCAGCCCGACGTTGCCCTCCTGCACGAGGTCGCCCATGGGCAGGCCGTAGTTGCGGAACCGCGCGGCGGTCGCCACCACCAGCCGGGTGTAGGCGCGGACCAGTTCGTGAAGGGCCCGTTCGTCACCGCCCTCGCGCCATTTGCGGGCCAGATCGAATTCGTGATCGCGCGTCAGCAGAGGCTCACGCATGGAAGCCTTGATGAAACTCAGATTCGCGCGCTGAGTCTCGGGATCGTCGATGTAAGCCATACGTCCCTTCCTTCCCGTCTGGGCGGCCGCGTTTCAGGCTGCTTGTGCCCTGTGCTGCGGAGTCCGAAGGGACAGGCCCCCTCAGGTCCAATGATCCGTCGGTTCGCTATGGCCGTTTCGCCACGGACCGCCGACGGTTGGGACAACAGCCGTTCCCCTCGCCCTGTTGCACGTCATACGCAGCACAAGACGTTTCGGATCATCCGCACCGGAAGGGATTCGGTGGCGGAGGCCGAAGGAATGGGTAGGACGGGTAGGAAAAAGGGAGATGGATCAGACCTGGAACAGGTCCAGGATCTCACCCGAAGGCGACAGGCACCCACAAACGAGGTGCCCACCCAACCCGCAATTGCCGTCGAGGGTCGCCACGCGGTCGGTCACGGCCACGCCTTTGCGGGCTGGGTCGTAGCCCCGCACGACGCGGGCGAAACCGCCGTAAGGCTCTGACATCTGGGCGAAACCGGGCGCCCCCCACCAGAAGGCGTCGCCCTGGTGATTCAGCGGACGGCGGATGTCCACGCCGGCGCTGACCAGCAGCACGCCGCCCTCTCCCTGCTCGGGGCCGGTGCAGTAGGCGGCACGGCGCAGGGTGTTGAACACATTTTCGTGACCGGGATGCGCGTGCATCGCCTGACGCAGCCCCTGGGTCCAGCGGCCGAGCGTCATGGTGCCGCCGCGGGCCGCCGCCATGCCCTGCTCCACCGTGCCGCCATAAGCGGCCAGCGTGGCCCCCGCGCCATGGCGGGTCATCCAGTCGAGAACCTGCTGCGGGTCGGGTGCGAACTGGAGCTGGAGCAGCTTGTGCCACATCTCCTCCTGCGCGCCGCGCAGATAGACGATGTCGCCGGCCTCCATGCCCCGCCAGCTCAGCAGCCAGGTTCGGAAGGCCAGCAGCGCGTCGACCGTCTCCAGCACCCGTTCGCCCCAGCCGACCATGTTGCCGAGATAGACGAGCCGGTCGCCGGGCAGGAAGCGCGCCGCGATCACCTCGTGCACGGCGTGGAGATGGTCCGTCTGCGCGTGGATCGAACCGACGGCCCAGATGCGCCGCGGGTTTCGGAGATCGATGAATTTCTGCGCTTCAGACATGCCGGAGACGCTCATCCCATCCAGCGGTCACGGACCGGCCCAAAACAGGCCGGGGCGGGAGTGTAGGCGCCGCGCAGGCCCGGCGAAAGACGAAAACTTAAGACAAAGGCGCGGCCAAAGCGCCGCGCCTCCATCGTCAACATCACAATCGGACACCGGTTCCCGCTCCCATCCCGGGAGCGGGAGGGACCCGCCGCCAAGTGGGGGAGGATGGAGCGAAACCACCTTCCATCCCTCCCGCATTCGCTCCCCCTTGCGTTGCGGCGTGGCCGCGCGTATAACCCTGCGCTCCAACGGGCGG
The DNA here is from genome assembly GCF_001315015.1 of Azospirillum brasilense. NCBI lineage: Bacteria > Pseudomonadati > Pseudomonadota > Alphaproteobacteria > Rhodospirillales > Azospirillaceae > Azospirillum > Azospirillum brasilense. Next base: position 264,304 of record NZ_CP012914.1, read on the forward strand.
CGAGGCCGGGTCCGAGACCCAGGGCATGCCCAACCGTCAGTCGGGAACATCCAACGCAAGGATTGAAAATGCCCAAGCTGAAGACGAAGAGCGGCGCCAAGAAGCGCTTCAAGGTGACCGCGTCCGGTAAGGTGCGCGCCCAGGCGGCTTTCAAGCGCCACTGCCTGGAGCAGAAGAGCCCGAATATGAAGCGCAATGCGCGCGGCATGATGACCCTGGCCGAGCCGGACCAGAAGATCGTGCTGAAGAACTGGCTGCGCAACGCTTGATATCGTAAGGGAATCTGAACCATGGCTCGTGTTAAGCGCGGCGTCACCACGCACGCCCGTCACCGCAAGATCCTGAAGCTCGCCAAGGGCTACCGGGGTCGCAATTCCAAGAACTTCCGCATCGCGATCGAGAAGGTCGAAAAGGCCCTTCAATACGCGTATCGCGACCGCCGCAACAAGAAGCGCGATTTCCGCGGCCTGTGGATCCAGCGCATCAACGCCGGTGTGCGCCAGTACGGCCTGACCTACTCGCGCTTCATCAACGGCATCAAGCTGGCCGGCATCGAGATCGACCGCAAGGTCCTGTCGGATCTGGCCGCCCGTGAGCCGGAGGCCTTCAAGGCCATCGTCGATCAGGCCCAGGCCGCTCTCGCCTCCAAGGCCGCCGCCTAAAGGGTTCGCCGCGCAAGCGGAAACCCCGGTCCGGCGCCGGACACGAAAGAAGGGAGCCGTGCCTCTGGGCCGGCTCCCTTTTTCTTTACGCTCGCACTTCCTTATGGCTCGCGGGAAATGACATGCTCGATGCGCTGAAAGACGAACTCCTGTCGCAGGTCAACGCCGCTGGCGACCTCGCGGCCCTCGAAGAGGTGCGGGTCACCGCGCTCGGCAAGAAGGGGCGCATCACCGGCTTCATGAAGGAGCTGGGCGGGCTGTCGCCCGACGAACGGCGCGAGCGCGGCCAGCAGCTCAACGCGCTGAAGGACGAGATCGCCGCGGCCATCGACGGCCGCAAGGCCGACCTCGCCCGCGCCCATCTGGAGGCCCGCCTCCAGGCCGAGCGCATCGACGTCACGCTGCCGATCCGTCCGCAGACCGAGGGGCGCATCCACCCGATCAGCCAGACCATCGACGAGATGGTGGCGATCTTCGCGGAGATGGGCTTCAGCGTCGCCGAGGGGCCGGACGTCGAGGACGACTTCCACAACTTCACCGCCCTGAACTTCCCGCCGGGCCACCCCGCCCGCGACATGCACGACACCTTCTATCTGCCGGATGCCGGCGACAAGAAGATGCTGCTGCGCACCCACACCAGCCCGGTGCAGGTCCGCACCATGCTGAACAAGAAGCCGCCGATCCGCATCATCGCGCCGGGCCGCACCTACCGGTCCGACTACGACATGACCCACACCCCGATGTTCCACCAGATCGAGGGGCTGGTCATCGACGAGGCGACCCACATGGGCCACCTCAAGGGCTGCCTGATCGAGTTCTGCCGCGCCTTCTTCGACGTGGACGACCTGCCGCTGCGCTTCCGCCCCAGCTTCTTCCCCTTCACCGAACCGTCGGCCGAGGTGGACATCGGCTGCTCCCGCAAAGGCGGCGAGCTGAAGCTCGGCAACTACGGCGACTGGCTGGAGATCCTGGGCTGCGGCATGGTGCACCCCAACGTGCTGGAAGCCTGCGGCATCGACAGCACCAAGTACCAGGGCTTCGCCTTCGGCATGGGGATCGAGCGCGTGGCGATGCTGAAATACGGCATCCCGGACCTGCGCACCTTCTTCGAAGCCGACCTCCGCTGGCTGAAGCATTACGGCTTCGTGCCGCTCGACGTTCCCAGCATGGCCCAGGGCCTGACGCGCTAAAGGAGCCGGACCCATGAAGTTCACGCTGTCCTGGCTGAAGGACCATCTGGAGACCGACGCCACGCTCGACCAGATCGTGGAGAAGCTGACCGCCCTCGGCCTGGAGGTCGAAGGGGTGGAGGATCGCTCCAAGGAGCTGAAGCCCTTCCGCGTCGCCCACGTCGTCTCCGCCGAGAAGCACCCGGACGCCGACAAGCTGCGCGTCCTGGTCGTCGACACCGGCACCGAAAAGCTCCAGGTCGTCTGCGGCGCGCCCAACGCGCGCGCCGGCCTGAAGGGCGTCTTCGCGCCGGAGGGGGCCTACATCCCCGGCTCCGACATCACGCTGAAGAAGGGCGTCATCCGCGGCGTCGAGTCGAACGGCATGATGTGCTCCGAACGCGAGCTGAAGCTGTCGGAGGAGCACAACGGCATCATCGAGCTGCCCGAGGACGCGCCGGTCGGCGTCGCCTACGCCGACTATGCCGGCCTGGGCGATCCGGTCATCGACATCAGCCTGACGCCCGACCGCGCCGACTGCGCCGGGGTGCGCGGCATCGCCCGCGACCTCGCCGCCGCTGGTCTGGGCCGGCTGAAGCCGCTGGCGGCGGAGCCGGTCAAGGGCGCCTTCGCCAGCCCGTTCGGCGTGACCATCGAGGCGCCGGACGCCTGCCCGATGTATGTCGGCCGCTATTTCCGCGGCGTGAAGAACGGCCCGTCGCCGAAGTGGCTGCACGACAAGCTGGTCGCCATCGGCCTGCGCCCGATCTCCGCGCTGGTCGACATCACCAACTTCATCACCTTCGACCTGTCGCGCCCGCTGCACGCCTTCGACGCCGACAAGGTCAAGGGCGGCATCGTCGTCCGTCTGGCCCGCGAGGGCGAGACGCTGGCGGCGCTGAACGGCAAGGAATACCCGCTCGACCCGGGCATGACGGTCATCGCCGATCATGAGCGGGCCGAGGCGCTGGGCGGCATCATCGGCGGCGAGGCGTCGGGCTGCACCGAGACGACGGTCAACGTCTTCCTGGAGGCGGCGATCTTCGACACCGTGCGCACGGCGCAGACGGGCCGCAAGCTGGGCATCGAGTCGGACGCCCGCTACCGGCTGGAGCGCGGCGTCGATCCGGCGGCGGTGGTGTCGGGGATAGAGCGCGCCACCCGCCTGATCCTGGAGATCTGCGGCGGCGAGGCCTCCGACCTTGTGATCGCCGGCGAGGAGCCGCAGTGGCGCCGCACCCTGACGCTGCGTCCGGGCCGCGTCGCCGCGCTGGGCGGTGTCGAGGTGCCGCGCGACGAGCAGACCCGCATCCTGATCGATCTCGGCTGCGAGATCGTCGGCGAGGATGTGGACGGCACCCTGCGCGTCGTCCCCCCCTCCTGGCGCGCCGACATCCACGGCGAAGCCGATCTGGTGGAAGAGGTGCTGCGCATCCACGGCTTCGACGCCATCCCGGCGACTCCGCTGCCGCGCGAGAGCGTGCTGACCCGCCCGGCGCTCTCCACCAAGCAGCGCCGCGTCGGGCTGGCCAAGCGCACGCTGGCCGTCCGCGGCCTGTCGGAGGCCGTCACCTGGTCCTTCATGGCCGGTCCGGTGGCCGAGCTGTTCGGCGGCGTCGGTGAGGGACTGACGCTGGTCAACCCGATCAGCGCAGACCTCGACGTGATGCGCCCGTCGATCCTCGGCAACCTGATCCAGGCCGCCGGGCGCAACGCCGACCGCGGTTACGCCGACGCCGGCCTGTTCGAGGTCGGCCCGGCTTTCCGCAAGCCGTCGCCGGACGGGCAGGACATCGTGGCCGCCGGCATCCGCGCCGGCAACGCGGTGCCGCGCCACTGGGCGGAGAAGGCCCGCGGCGTCGATGCCTTTGATGCCAAGGCCGACGCGATGGCCGTGCTGGAGGCCGCCGGCGCGCCGGTGACCAACCTGCAGGTCACCACCGACGCGCCGGGCTGGTACCATCCCGGCCGCTCGGGCGTGCTGCGTCTCGGCCCGACGGTGATGGCCCGCTTCGGCGAGATCCACCCGACCGTGCTGGGCACGCTGGGCGTCAAGGGTCCGGTGGTCGGCTTCGAGGTGTTCCTGGACGTCATCCCGCTGCCCAAGAAGAAGGGCGGCACGGCGCGTCCGCTGGTCCAGCTCTCGCCCTTCCAGCCGCTGGAGCGCGACTTCGCCTTCGTCGTCGGCAAGGACGTGGAAGCCGACAAGCTGATCCGCGCCGCCAAGGGCGCCGACAAGGCGCTGGTCAAGGACGTGACGGTCTTCGACGTCTACCAGGGCGCGAACCTGGAAGAGGGCAAGAAGTCCGTCGCGCTCTCCGTCACGCTCCAGCCGACCGAGCGCACCCTGACCGAGCCGGAGATCGAGGCCATCGGCCAGAAGATCGTCGCCGCGGTCGCCAAAGCCACGGGCGGCAGCCTGCGCAGCTGACGTCTACGCTTCTGAAGCGGGCGCATCCAAAGACTGTGGATCCGAAAAAGGATTCAATTTCGTAGGATAAAGTTCGGGCCTCCGCCGCAAGGCGGGGGCCCATTGTTTTTCGGTCTCCGGATGGAACGGCTCCCAATCCGGACAGTTCAAAGGATTGTTCCGGAGGCGACACGTCTGGATTCGCGGAACATGCCGCGGCCCGTTGTTTGGAGCACGTTTCGGCAGGGCATCCGAGCGTGCCTCATATGCGCTTTTTCAGAGTTGAACAGAGTTGGTCCATCAGATAAAGCGAATGAACATAAGTTTGTAAATCATGCGTCCGTATTGTTTCGATGTTGCGCATCGCTGCATATAAATTTCAGAAATGGAATGTTTTCTTTCCACGATACATGGCAGGCATTGCAAAAAATTTGTTAGGCTGATATTTCGATTTTTTTAATATTTTTCATTCTTTTTTGAAATGGTCATGTTGGAAACGGCGCGGGGTATCCTGGCTCCGCCGCCCTCAGCCCTGGTGAAGAATCCAATGGTGAGCTTAACGAACGACCACGCCAAAACCGCCTCCGTCCTCGCCATGACCGGGGATGCCGGCAATGGTCCGGTGGATGGCGACGGCGCGTTCCGCCGCGATGACGGCGACGGCGGGCCGCCGGACGAGGCCAGCCGGCTGGTCATTGTGGTGGACGACGATCGGTCAATCGTGGAAGGGCTGGCACTGCTTCTGGAGGCCTGGGGGTACGATGTGCTGACCGCCCTGTCGCTGAACGAACTGGCGCAGCGGCTGCCGCAGGTGTCCGGCCGTCCGGGGCTGGTCCTGGCCGATCACTTCCTGCCAGCCGGCGGTACGGGCGCCCAGGCGGTGGAGATGGTGCGCGCCCATGTCGGCGGCCCGGTGCCCGCCCTGATCCTGACCGGCGACACGATGCCGGAGCGTCAGGCCGAAGCCGCTGCCATGGGCTGCCGGCTGCTGCACAAGCCGGTGCAGATCGGTCCGTTGAAGGACATGGTGGACACGCTGATGAGCGGCGCCGGCTGACCGCGTCCGCCTCCTACTCCGAAGGGCGTCACTCCCGGCGCAGGTTGCCGGACACCGCAAGGAAGGCGTCGACCACCACCGGATCGAACCGGCTGCCGGACAGGCGCCGGATCTCCGCCACCGCCACGTCATGGTCCAGCGCCTTGCGGTAGGGGCGGTCGCGGGTCATGGCGTCGAAACTGTCGGCCACCGCGACGATGCGGGCGCTCAGCGGGATGGCGTCGCCCTTCAGGCGGTCGGGATAGCCGGTGCCGTCCCAATTCTCATGATGCGACCGGGCGATCTCCGCCCCCAGATGCAGATGCGTCCGTCCCTCGGACCGCTGGCTCGCACGGTCCAGCAAATCCCAACCCGTGGTGGTGTGGGCCTGCATGACGGCCCGCTCCTCCGGGCTCAGCGGCCCGGTCTTGCCGAGGATGGCGGGGTCCAGCGTGGCGTTGCCGACGTCGTGGAGGATGGCGGCCAGACCGACCGACTCCAGGAACACCGTGTCGAGAATGGCGGGATGGCGCCCCTCCTCGGCCAGCCGGCGGGCGATGCGGTCGGTCACCATGGCGATGCGCGGGCCGGTTTCGGCCTCCGCGCTGGAATGGCCGGCGCGCTCCGCCAGATCGGCCATGGCGATGACCGTGTGCTCCTGGCTGCGCCGCAACTGCTCGTACAGGTGCAGATTGTCGAAGCCGACCGAGATCTTGCGGCAGAACACCTCGATCAGGTTGCGGTCGAGGTCCGACAGCGGCCGGTCGGAACTCAGATAGACCACGTTCTCGCGGTCGTTCGGCGTCCGGATGTAGAGCGTGCAATGATCGGCGGCGTATCGGTTGCTGCGCGCCTCCAGGCAGCGCTTCACCTCCGCCAGAACGGCGGGTTCGACATGGTTGGCCGCCGGCTCGTCAATCAGCGTCTCGAAGCGGCCGGAACCGGCCAGCACATACAGCCCGTCCGCCGCGCCGCTGATGACCGGGCCGCGCTGCACGCACAGGATGGCGTCCGGCCCGACGCCGAGGATGCCGGACAGCTGCGTCAGCACGCCGGCGGCGAACAGCTTCATCGAGCGGGCCTGGAACAGCGACGACGACGCTTCGATGATCTTCTCCAGCCCGCGCCGGTTCATCTCGATCGCCATGATGTCCTCGTAGGAGCGCAGGGCGGCGACCGTGGTGGTGAACAGCTGCTGGGCGGTGAGCTGCGTCTTGGCCTTGTAGTCGTTGATGTCGTAGTCGAGGATCACCGCGCGCTCCGGCGCCTGGCCGGGCTGGCCGGTGCGCAGGATGATGCGGACGTGGCGGTTCTTCAGCTCCTCCCGGATGTGGTGGACGAGCTGCAGCCCGGCGTCGTCGGTTTCCATCACCACGTCCAGCAGGATGATGGCGATGTCCTCCTCGCGCGCCAGGATCGTCCGTGCCTCCGCGGCGGAATAGGCGGAGATGAACTGGGCGGAGCGGCCCTTGTAGGAGAAATCGGCCAGGACGAGCTTGGTGATGGAATGCACCTCCGGCTCGTCGTCCACGATCATCATCTTCCACCGGTTCCCGGTGACCGGCGACCCGGATTCGCCGTTGCCGTCGCCGTCCTGGTCGTCCAGAAAAAGGAACTCGTCGTCGGAGTCGATCATGGGCAAGGCCTGGGGCGGAGCGGGCGGGGAGTAAGAAAGATTAACATGGCACGGCCATGCCCGCCTACCGCCACGATCGATGGATTTTCGTCGAAAAAGCTCAGTAATTTACCGGAGGCGACGAGTTGCTGCCGCTTGGCGGAAGGGCGCCGCCGGGGTCAAGCCGGGGTCAAGCCGGGGTCAGGCCGGGGTCAGGCCGGGGTCAGAAGGTCTCCAGCTCGATCACCCAGCAGTCCATGGAGCGCTGCGCCAGCGCGCCGCAGACATTGTCCACCTGCGTCCGGGTGAAGGGGCCGACGCCCATCTGGTAGGTGGTGCGGGCGCCGCGGAAGACCGGCCAGACCATCGGCGGCAGGTCGCGGTAGGCGGTTCCGGGTCCGTAGGTGAACTCCTGCCACGCCCGCAGCCCCTCGGCGTGGCTGACATACTCGCCGAGCCGCGCGGCGAACAGCGCTCCCGGCTCGATCGGCGGCATGCCGGGCAGCGGGTAGGGGGCGACCACCCCGATCAGCCCCTCGGCCGTGGCGACCGCCCGGGTCCGGCCGGGCATGCCCAGCGTCACACGCCCGTTCGCGGAGTCGATCAGGCTGACCACGTCGCCCTTGCGCAGGGTGAAGCTGCGTCGCTTCTTGTTGTCGAGAATCTCCGTCGCCTTGATGGCGTCCGCTGCGACGACATAGCCCTGGGCCGGCACCTGGGCGGCGATCTCCCACGCGCTGCGCGGCACCACGGCGGCGCTGCGGTGGATGACCGGCGGCTTGCCGGTCGAGGGGGGCGATCCGCCGGCGTTGGCCCCCGCGGCGGTGGCGCCCATGGCGGCGGTGATCGAGCGCGACACCATCAGCGCCGGGTCCAGCGAGTCGGAGGGCACGTAGCCGATGGGCTGGCCGCCGATGGCGACCTCCGTCCAACTCGTGCCGCGGGGCGTGCCCAGCGCGTTCAGCGCCTTGCCGCGCGGCAGGGTCTGGATGATCCGGGCGTCGGCGTTGGGGCCGATGCGCACCTCGATGTCGCGGTTCAGGACCACCTCGCCGGTCAGCGGCGCGCCGATGGCGACGGGGCTTTGCGCCAGGGCGGCGTCCGGGGCGAACCACATCGCCGCCGCGGCCAGGATCAGCCGCAGCGCCAGGGCGCGGAAGGCGGTGGTGGAACGCGTGCGCACGGCGGTTTGTCCCTATGAAGGAGGGGCCATTCTGCATCGGTCCGGCCCGCCGGGGCAACCCGGCGCGTGCGCGCCGGGACGGATGTCACGGAGCCGCAAGGTCGGTCAGGCCGCGCGATTCCCGCCCACCAGATCGTGGATGGCCTCGGCCAGCAGGCGGACCGGCTTGGCGGCCATGCCGGGCGCGCGGTGCAGCGCGATGTCGATGTCCGGCAGGTCGGGGAAGCCGTCCGCCGCGGTCAGCCGGCGCAGGCTGGGCGGTACGGTGCATTCCTCCATGGCGGTGACGCCGAGCCCGCCCAGCACGGCGCCGTGCACCGCCACCACGCTCTTGCTGATGAAGGCGACGCGCCAGCCGCGCCCGATGCCCTCCAGCGCCGCGACGGCGAGATCGCGCACCACGCAGCCCTTGGGGAACAGGGCCAGCGGCAGCGGGTTCTCACGCTCTATCGGGATGGAATCAACGACTGTGGAGCGCGGCGGGGCGACCCAGGCCACCGGCTCCCGCCGCACCAGCTCGCCGCTGCGGCTGTCCGGGTGGCGGGTGACCAGGGCGAGGTCGTAGCGGCCCTTGTCGATCTCCGCCACCAGATCGGGGCTGTTGTCGCAGATCACCTCCACCGGCACGTCGGGGTAGGCGGCGGCGAAGCGGGCCAGCACGCCGGGCAGCAGCATGGTGGCGTAATCGTCCGGCGTGCCGATGCGCACGCTGGCCACCGTGGCGGGCCGGCGCATCAGCGTCAGCACCTCGTCGTTCAGGGTGAGCATCCGCCGGGCGTAGGTCAGCAGAAGCTCGCCCTCCTGGGTCAGGTGGACGCTCTTGGTGTCGCGCTGGAAGACGCGGGTGCCCACGACCTCCTCCAGCCGGCGGACCTGCTGGCTGACGGCGGCCTGGGTGCGGCCCAGCGTGTCGCCGGCACGGGTGAAGCTGCGCGCGTCGGCGACGGCGACGAAGGCGCGCAGAAGGTCGGTGTCGAGGTTGGCCGGCATGGTCACGCATTCAAGCAGAGGGGGCGCGCGGGTTCAACGCGCGGAAGGACCATCACGATCTGTAATGATCCTCATAAAGCCTATTCGTTTCCAAGATTTTTCGCGCGGGCGCAGGGTGACCTCCAACATGACGGAGGGACCGGCGATGGGCGTGTTCGATGCGATGACGACGGTGGTGCTGGAGGCCGGGCGGCTGGACCGCGAGGAGGAGCGCCCGGTGACCGTGGCAGCGCCGCCGCCGCGGCGCTTCCGCCTGCCCCGGATGCCGGCCTTGCCGGTGCTGCTGCTGACGATCCTGGTGGCGTGAGGGCCGGGTCAGGTGGCAGGCGCGCCGTCGGCGGGCTTGTCCGCCGGGGCCTCGGCCGCCGGCACCGGCTCGGGAGCCGGCGTTGCTGGCGGGGTGAGGCGGATGGGCGCCGGTCCGCCGCTGTCGGGAGTCGAAGCCGCCGGAGCTTCCACGGGGGCCTCCACAGGGACCTCCGCAGGGGGCGGGGCGGGAAGCTCCTTCGCCTCGATCGTCTCGGCGGGCCTAGAGTCCTTAGAGGCGTCCTTTTGGGCGTCGTCCTTGGCCGCTTCCTTCACCGCGTCCTTGGGGGCGGGAGCCGGCTCGGGGTCCGTGGAATAGTCGGCGACGATGCGGGCCTGGCTGCCGGCGATGACCAGCACCTTCTGCCCGATCTCGATGGGCTTCTCTTCCCGCTGGGTGACCGACAGAAGCTCGCCGTCCGGCTTGCGGACGATGTATTCCCAGCCCGTGGTGTCGCCGGTCACATGCTCGATGGAGGTGCCGATCAGCCCGCCGATGGCCGTGCCGCCGACCGCACCCAGCGCCGAGTTGATGCCGAAGGTGCCGGACTGCGAGCCGAGCACGCCGCCCGCAGCCCCGCCGGTGACGGCGCCGACGGTGCCGCTGGTGCTGATCTTGACCTGACGGAACCCGATGACGACCGCCCGCTCCACCTTGTTCGCCTGCTGGGTCGCGGTGGCGGCGTAGGTGTTGGGCGAATAGTTCGGGGTGCAGCCTGCGAGGATGCCGACGACCAGGGCCGCGGCGGGCAGGCCAAACATGACAGTGCGCGTCACGGGACATCATCCGTTTGGAAGCCTGACCGGGTGATAGGCGATTCCGCGCGGCGAGTCATTCGACTTTTTGTGGGCTCCGGGATGCGCGGACAAAAAGAAAGCGGGTCTTGCCGGACCCGCTTTCCATCACATCACCGCGACGCCGGGGCTCACTCGTCGCCCATCTTGAGGGCGGCGATGAAGGCGCTCTGCGGGATTTCGACCTGGCCGAACTGCCGCATGCGCTTCTTGCCTTCCTTCTGCTTGTCCAGCAGCTTGCGCTTGCGGCTGATGTCGCCGCCGTAGCACTTGGCCGTCACGTCCTTGCGCAGCGCGCCGATGCTCTCGCGGGCGATGATCTTGCCGCCGATGGCCGCCTGGACGGCGATCTTGAAGAGCTGGCGCGGGATCAGCTCCTTCAGCCGCTCGCAGAGCTGGCGGCCGCGGCGCTCCGACTGGGAGCGGTGGACGATCATCGACAGGGCGTCCACCGGCTCGGCGTTCACCAGGATCGACATCTTCACGAGGTCGCCTTCCTCGTAGCTGTCCATCTGGTAGTCGAAGCTGGCGTAGCCGCGGCTGATCGACTTCAGGCGGTCGTAGAAGTCGAAGACCACCTCGTTGAGCGGCAGGCGGTAGACCAGCATGGCGCGGGCGCCGGCGTAGGTCAGCTCGATCTGCTGGCCGCGCCGCTCGGTGCAGAGCTGGAGGATGCCGCCCAGATACTCGTCGGGCAGCATGATGGTGGCCTTGATCCACGGCTCGTCGATGCGATCGATCTTCATCACGTCCGGCATGTCCGCCGGGTTGTGCAGATCCATCACCGTGCCGTCGGTCATGTACAGCTTGTAGACCACCGACGGCGCCGTGGTGATCAGGTCCAGGTTGAACTCGCGCTCCAGCCGCTCCTGGATGATCTCCAGATGCAGCAGGCCGAGGAAGCCGCAGCGGAAGCCGAAGCCCAGCGCCGCCGACGTCTCGGCCTCGTAATGGAAGCTGGCGTCGTTCAGCTTCAGCTTGCCCAGGCTGTCGCGCAGCCGCTCGAAGTCGGCGGCGTCCACCGGGAACAGGCCGCACCACACCACGGGGATGGACGGCTTGAAGCCGGCCAGCGGCTCGGCCGCCGGGCGGCGGTCCTCGGTGATGGTGTCGCCGACCTTGGTCAGCGTGATGTCCTTGATGGCGGCGGTGATGAAGCCCATCTCGCCCGGCCCCAGCTCGCCGGTCAGCAGCGCCTTCGGGGTGAAGACGCCGACGCGGTCGACCTCGTGGGCGCTGCCGGTGGACATGAAGCGGACCTTCTGGTTCACCTTCAGCCGCCCGTCCACCACGCGCACCAGGATGACCACGCCGAGATACGGGTCGTACCAGGAATCGACCAGCAGGGCCTTCAGCTCGCCGTCAGCGTTGCCCTTGGGCGCGGGCAGGCGCTGCACCACGGCTTCCAGCACGGCGTCGATGTTCAGGCCGGTCTTGGCCGAGATTTCCACGGCGTCGGTGGCGTCCAGGCCGATCACGTCCTCGATCTGCTGCTTCACGCGGTCGGGCTCCGCCGCCGGCAGGTCGATCTTGTTGAGGACCGGGATGATCTCGTGGTTGTTGTCGATCGCCTGATAGACGTTGGCGAGCGTCTGCGCCTCCACACCCTGCGAGGCATCCACCACCAGGATCGAGCCCTCGCAGGCGGCGAGGCTGCGGCTGACCTCGTAGGCGAAGTCGACGTGGCCCGGCGTGTCCATCAGGTTCAGCGTGTACTGCTGCCCGTCCTTGGCCTTGTAGAGCAGGCGGACGGTCTGCGCCTTGATGGTGATGCCGCGCTCGCGCTCGATGTCCATGCTGTCGAGCACCTGTTCGCGCATCTCGCGCGAATCGAGGCCGCCGCACTGCTGGATCAGACGGTCGGCAAGGGTCGACTTGCCGTGGTCGATGTGCGCGATGATCGAAAAATTGCGGATGTGCGAAAGGTCAGTCATCGGTGCCCGGAGCCCTGGTTTGGGGCGGAACATAGGGCGGACGGACGATGCGCGCAATGGAGAAGGGCGACGGTGCCGCTTTGACCAACGTCGGTCGCGGCTCGCAGGGCGGCTCCCCTCACACCCCCTCCCATGGTCCGTCGCGCGACAACCATGCCGCGCGCCGGCCAGGGGCGGGGCCGCCCGCGGCACGGTGCGGCGTCCGGCCTTTTCCCTTTACCGTCCCGCGGCGGCCATGGACTATGGCGGCGCGAAGCGTGCCTTTGGGGGATCATTCATGAAATGCGCGGTGATCATCCCGGTGGGGCCGGGGCACGATGGCTTGTCCGACGAGGCGGCGGCCTCCGTCGAGGCGGCGTTCCGCACCGACCAGGGACCCTTTTCGGACGTGATGATCCTGCGCATCCCCGACCCGGACGGCGCGATCGGCCGTTCGAAGTGCCGGAACTTCGGTGTCGAGCACGCCATCCAACACGGCGCGGAGTGGGTCTTCTTCCTGGACGCCGACGACCTGATGGATCGCGATGGCTTCGCGGTGGTCCGGGCCCACGTGGGGGACTTCGACGCTGTGTTCGGGATGATCGCCGAGCAGTGGTTCGGGTCGGACGCGGTGGTGTTGCGGGAAAAGCAGGTGGGGGCGACCACCCTCCTGACCGACATTCTCCTGAACGACCCGTATCTGACGCTGCAGATGGGGCATTTCGTCCGCGCGCGCGTCGCGCGATCCATCCCATTCGACGAGGCCATGGATACCGGCGAGGACTTCAAATATTACCTCGAGCTCTGGCGGACGCACAAATGCTGCAAGATCGCGCAGCCGCTCTTCATCAACCGGCGCGGCGCCCACTCCACCGGGCCGCGCTCGGCGGACGGTAGCGGGTGGCGCCACGCGGTGACGCGGGTGTTCGGCGCGTTCTTCCGGAACCATCCCATCGTGATCAACTTCGTGGTGTCCGGCGTAAAGGTCGGCTTTGCCATCGCCAATCCGTTCGACATGATCCACCGCCATTATTTGCGGCGCATGTTTTTCGAACAGGAGGAACTGGACTATCTGCGGGAACTCGTGCCGGCCGGATCGGCGATCCTGGAGATTGGCGCCAATGTCGGGAACCACGTCGTCTACTATGGTCTGTTCATGGCGCCGCGCCGCATCATCGCGGTCGAGCCCAACCCGGCGGCCATGCATTTCCTGAAGAAGAACGTGGAGATCAACCGGCTCGACCCGGCGATCATCACGTTCCTGGAATGCGGCGTCGGAGACCGTGCCGGCTCCTTCGACCTCAGCGTTGCCGACGAGGCCAACCTGGGGGCGGCGCGGCTGGTCCCGGCGGCGGGCGGACGCGTCGCCGTCCACCCCATCGACGATCTCGTCCAGGAGCGCGTCGACTTCATCAAGATCAACGTCGAGGGCATGGAGATGGAAACCCTGTCCGGCGCCCGGAACACGATCGCCCTCCACAGGCCCATCCTGTTCATCGAGGTCATGAACGCCAACGAGGGCGGCTTTTTCGATTGGGCCGGACGGAACGATTACCGCATCGCCAAGGAATTCCCGTGCGTCGACGCGTCGAACTATGTGGCCGTGCCGGTGTGATGCCGATGAGGGGCGAGCGGCCTCACCCCACCAGAACCGGCGCCACCGCGCGGTACAGCTCCATGTACTCCTCCGCCGGGCCGTGCCAGCCGAAGTCGCGGGTCATCGCGTGCTGCTGCAGGACGTGCCAGCGCTCGGGCTTGCGGTAGAGGGCGGCGGCGCGGCGCAGCGCCCAGGTCAGCTCCTGGGCGGTGGCGTTGACGAACTGGAAGCCCGTCGCGCTGCCGTCGTTCACCGCCGCCGGGTTGGCGTCCACGATGGTGTCGGCGAGGCCCCCGGTGCGGCGGACCAGCGGCAGGGTGCCGTACTTCAGCGCGTACATCTGGGTCAGGCCGCAGGGCTCCGACCGCGAGGGCACCAGGAACAGGTCGGCGCCGGCCTGGATGCGGTGGGACAAAGCCTCGTCGTAGCCGATGCGCACGCCGACCGACTTCGGGTACCAGGTGGCGAGATGGCGGAAGCCGGCCTCCAGAGCCGGTTCGCCGTTGCCGAGAACGGCGAGCTGGCCGCCCCAGGCGATCCATTGCGAGGCCGCCTCCAGCACCAGGTCCAGCCCCTTGTGACCGGTCAGGCGGCTGACCACCGCGGCCAGCGGGGCGTCCGCCCGGCGGTCCAGGCCGAAGGTCGCCTGGAGATCGGCCTTGCACAGGTCCTTGCCGCCGAGGTCCGCGGCGCCGTAGCGGGCGGCGATGTGCGCGTCGGTGGCGGGGTCCCAGATGTCGTAGTCCACGCCGTTGAGGATGCCGGTCAGCGCCTCGGCCCGGGTGGCGAGAAGCCCTTCGAGGCCGGCGCCGTGCTCCGCCGTCTGGATCTCGTGGGCATAGGTCGGGCTGACCGTGGTCAGGCGGTCGGAATAGAAGCAGCCGGCCTTGAGGAAACCGACGCCGCCGTAATACTCCACCCCGTCGATCCGGAAGGCGGCGGACGGCAGGCCGAGGTCGCTCATCATCCAGGCGCCGAACAGGCCCTGGTAGGCGATGTTGTGGATCGTCGTCACCGTGCCCGGCCGGAACGGCCCGGCGAAGCGGTCGGGGCGCAGCTCCAGATAGGCCGGGATCAGGCCGGTCTGCCAGTCGTGCCCGTGCAGCACGTCGGGACGCCACCAGGGATCGAGGCCGTCCTCCGCCGCGAAGCCCGCCGCGCACCAGGACAGGGCGGCGAAGCGTTCCGCGTTGTCCGGCCAGTCCTTGCCGTCCGGCCCCAGATAGGGGTTGCCGGGCCGGTCGTAGAGCGACGGCGCGTCCAGCACATAGGCCAGCACCCCGCCCGGCATCCGTCCGATCCGCAGCGTCGCCGGGGCGCCGCCGGGGAGGTCGGTGAGCGGATTGCCGACCGGCTGCAGGTCGGTCAGCCCGTTCAGCACCGCCGGATAGCCGGGCAGCAGCAGGCGGACCTCGGCTCCGGCGCGGTTCAGGGCGGGGGGCAGGGCGGCGGAAACGTCGGCCAGCCCGCCGGTCTTCACCAGGGGGTAGCATTCCGGCGTGACGAACAGGACGCGCATGGAGGCGGGGTCTTTCGGTTTCTTCTTGGTCTTGCTCACCGCCCCCTCGCCCCATGGGGGCGAAGGGGGATGGGAAGGGTCAGTCCTTGGGCAGGCGGTCGATCATGTCCTGGGTGATCAGGCAGACGCCGCCCTCGCTGCGGTGGAAGCGCTTGGCGTCCAGCTCCGGATCCTCGCCGACGACCAGCCCCTCGGGGATCACCACGCCGCGGTCGATCACCACCTTGGTCAGGCGGCAGTGGCGGCCGATGTCGCAATCCGGCAGGACCACCGCCTGATGCAGCTCGCTGAAGGAGTTGACGCGCACCTCGCTGAACAGCAGCGAGTTCTTCACCAGCGAGCCGGAGATGATGCAGCCGCCCGACACCAGGCTGTCCACCGCCATGCCGCGCCGGTTCTCGTCGTCGAAGACGAACTTCGCCGGGGGAAGCTGCTCCTGGTAGGTGAAGATCGGCCACTCGCGGTCGTACATGTTGAGCTGCGGCGTGACGTGGCAGAGGTCGAGGTTGGCCTCCCAATAGGCGTCGATGGTGCCGACGTCGCGCCAGTAGGGCTCGGACTCGTGGCCGTTCAGGATGGCCGAATCGGCGAAGTCGTGGGCCATCACCCGCGCCCCGCTCGTCACCAGATACGGGATGATGTCCTTGCCGAAGTCGCGCGACGAGCCGGGCTCGTTGAAGTCGCGCTCCAGCTGGTCGTAGAGGAACTGCGCGTTGAAGACGTAGATGCCCATGCTGGCCAGCGACTTGTCCGGGTTGCCCGGCATCGGGGGCGGGTCGGCGGGCTTCTCGACGAAGTCGATGACGCGCTGCGTCTCGTCCACATGCATCACGCCGAAGCCGGTGGCCTGGGCGCGCGGCACCTGGATGCAGGGGATCGTCACATCGGCCTTCTTGGCGATGTGGTCGAGCAGCAGCGCGCCGTAATCCATCTTGTAGATGTGGTCGCCGGCCAGGATCAGGATGTATTCCGGCTCATGGTCGCGCAGGATGTCCAGGTTCTGGTACACCGCGTCGGCGGTGCCCTGGTACCAGGCGGTCTCGCTGATGCGCTGCTGGGCCGGCAGCAGGTCGCAGAACTCGTTCATCTCGCCGCGGAAGAAGTTCCAGCCGCGCTGCAGGTGGCGCAGCAGGCTGTGCGACTTGTACTGGGTCAGCACGCCGATGCGGCGGAAGCCCGAATTGATGCAGTTCGACAGCGCGAAGTCGATGATCCGGAACTTGCCCCCGAAATAGGTGGCGGGCTTGGCGCGACGGTCGGTCAGCTGCTTCAGCCGGCTGCCCCGGCCACCGGCCAGGACGAGGGCCACGGCACGGCGCGGCGCCAACCGCAGATCCCGTTTGTCGAGCATGTGTCTCCCCTTTCGGTTCTCTTTTTTGCTGTCGGCCATCCGGAAGCGTCCGGCGGACCCATGTGGGCGGGGACCGCTTGTCCCCGGCCCCGTCCGGCTCCGCCGGTAGAGAGGGTGACCGTGCCACATTTCACGGGGGCGGGCCAATAGGCCGAGGGGAACAGGCCGGAAATAGAGGGGGCTGCCCAACGGCTGTGCGGAATTCGGGCGCATCATTGTGCATAAAAAACAGGCAAGCGCGCGGGAAACGAGCGTGCAGCGCCCGAACGGACAGCAATCGGCCCACAATCCATGGGCGAATCACGCTGTATTGCGGGGGGGTGGATGGGCCGAGTTTCTGCTTATTTTCTGGGCAATGCAGTCCGGCGACTCGGGTCCTATGCTGCTTTGCGGTCATCCGAAAGGCCGCAACCACCGCGATTCCTAGCCCTTTTGGGTTGGCACGCTTCTTGAAGACAAATCGGCGTACACGGCCCCCTCCCGCCGCCCCGTCTGTACCGGGGACGGGGCGAAACGGGCCAGAAGCATTCGAATAAAGAGGAGCCTCGATGAGCCGTCTCTTCACCCTCGCCGCGCCGACGATGGCGGCGATTCTGGGCTTGGCCGGTCTGCCTGCCGCCGCCCTCGCCCAGGAAGCGGCCGCCGCCGCGGCCGAACCCACCCTGAGCAGCGGCGACACGGCTTGGATGCTGGTCGCCACGGCGCTGGTTCTGTTCATGACCATCCCGGGTCTGGCTCTGTTCTACGGCGGCATGGTCCGCAAGATGAACGTGCTGTCGGTCGTGATGCAGAGCTTTGCGATCTGCTGCCTGGTCAGCATCCTGTGGTTCTTCGCCGGTTACAGCATCGCCTTTACCGAAGGCACCCCGTATTTCGGCAGCCTGTCCAAGTTCATGCTGGCCGGCATCACCAAGGACAGCCTGACGGGCGTCATTCCCGAGACGATCTTCGTCGTCTTCCAGATGACCTTCGCCATCATCACCCCGGCCCTGATCACCGGCGCCTTCGCCGACCGCATGAAGTTCTCCTCGATGCTGGTCTTCACGGGCCTGTGGTCGCTGATCGTCTACGCGCCGATCACCCACTGGGTCTGGGGTCCGGGCGGCTATCTGGCGGGTGACGGCGTGCTCGACTACGCCGGCGGCACCGTGGTGCACATCAACGCGGGCGTGGCCGGTCTGGTCGCCGCCATCGTGCTGGGCAAGCGCAAGGGCTATCCGAACGAGAACTTCGCTCCGCACAACCTGGTGCTCAGCCTGATCGGCGCCTCGATGCTGTGGGTCGGCTGGTTCGGCTTCAACGCGGGTTCCGCCGTGGCCGCCGACGGCCGTGCGGGCATGGCCATGCTGGTCACGCAGATCGCCGCCGCCACCGCCGCCATGTCCTGGCTGCTGGTCGAGTGGGCCACCAAGGGCAAGCCTTCGGTTCTCGGCATCATCTCCGGCGCCATCGCCGGTCTGGTCGCCATCACCCCGGCCTCGGGCTTCGTCGGTCCGACCGGCGCCCTGGTCATCGGTCTGGCCGCCGGCGTGATCTGCTACTGGGGCGCCACCGGCCTGAAGCGCGCCCTCGGCTATGACGACTCGCTGGACGCCTTCGGCGTGCACGGCGTGGGCGGCATCGTCGGCGCCATCCTGACCGGCGTCTTCGCCCAGGAAGCCATCGGCGGCACCGCCGGCGCCCTGGAAGGCAACGTCGGCCAGATCTGGACGCAGGTCTACGGCATTCTCGCCACCATCGTCTACTCGGCGGTCGGCTCCTTCATCATCCTGAAGGTCATCGACGTGGTGATGGGCCTGCGCGTCGACGAGGACGTCGAGCGCGACGGCCTGGACCTCGCCCTGCACGGCGAGACCATCCACTAAGCACCCTTTGCTGCCTGGTTGTTTCCTCCATGAACTTCCGCCGCCGGGTCGCCCGGCGGCGGATTTTTCATTTTGGAGACCGTGGACGGTTCAGCGGCGCAGATACATCTTGCCGACGCCGTTCAGCGCCGCGAAAAGCTGCGCGAATTGTGCCAGGAAGGCGTCCCAGGCCAGCGGCCCGGCCTTTCCCGTCACCGCTTGGTGGATGGCGCCCAGGCTGGCCCGCCCGTCCACCCGCGCCAGGATCGGCCCGGCCAGACGGGGCAGGGGCAGGGGGACGACGGCGCCCATCAGCTCGGCCTCCAGCACCCCGCCGGGGGGCAGTCCCTTGGCCACCGCGGCGCCGTCGAGGTCGCGCAGCACCGGCACCACCTCCGGCCCGTCGGGGCGGGCGACCGAACCCTCGGCGTCCTCAGGGCGGACGAGATAGGCGATGTGCTTGGTCATGCTGCCGGTGACCTGCTCGGCCCAGGCGGCGCGCTCCAGCCGCGACAGCCCGTCGAGCCGCTTCAGCACGCGGGGGTCCTTCACCCAGACGGCGGGGTCGTAGCGGTAGGGGTCGACCAGCGCGGCGATGGCCAGCCCGCCCGCCGCGGCCAGCTCCGCCAGCTCCGGTACGGTGAAGGGCCGGTCGCAGGAGTGCAGCAGCAGGTCGTAGAGGTCGGCGTCGGCCTGTTTGTGGTCGTTGATGAAGGGGTTGCGCAGCAGCCAGTTGGACGTCGGCAGGCGTTCGATCAGCCGGCGGGCCAGCGCCACCTGCTCCTTCGGCGGCAGGTCCTTGGTGATGGTGCGCAGCGCCGCCTGCATGGGGTAGACGCCGGTGCGTCCGTACGGCGCGTAGACCATCAGCCCGATCCCGCCGCCCGGCTTCAGCGCCCCGGCCAGCGAGCGGACGCCCGCCGCCGGCTCGTCCAGATGGTGCAGCACGCCGCAGCAGTCGATGTAGTCGAACGGTCCCCCTTCCTCCAGCAGCCCGCCGAGGTCGAGCAGCGAGCCGCGGCGGAAGTCTATGTTGGTCAGCCCGCGCGCCTGGGCCCGCGCCTCGGCGACCGCCCGCGCGGCGTCGGAGAGGTCGAGATAGGTGACGCGGCCCGGATTGCCGGCGTCGGCCATCTGCTGGGCGATCATGATCGTCCCGTCGCCGGTCCCGCCGCCGGCCACCAGCACCCTGAGGGGCCTGGCGTGGTCGAGGCGCCCGCCGAAGACGTTGTGGTTCACCTCGTCCAGATGGCTGGGCGACCCGGTGATCAGGCGCTTTTTCTCGTCGGCGGGGTTGCGCGCGGGATAGGGGAAGGCTTCGTACTGGGCGCGCAGGGTGTCGATGCTCATGGATCGGGCAACCGGTCAGGTGGACGGGTGCCGGACCATACCATCATCGCAGGGACGGGTGGGGAGGAAGGCCTCCCCACCGCCTCTCACGCCAAAGGCAAACGGATCTCGGTCAGCCACTCTTCCGGGGGCAGCTTGCGGCAGTCGTTCAGATACTCCTCGACGCAGGGGCGGTCGGCCGGCGCGTGGCCGCTCGACGGCAGCCAGTCGCGGTAGAGCCAACGGTAGGGGCGTTCCAACTCCGCGTAGGGGCCCTTGTGGATCAGAACGGCGTGCCGGCCGCCGGGGATGTCGAGCGCGCGGACCGTTCCGTCCTCGGGGATCGGTCCGTCGACCAGCAACGCGGCCTCGGAGCGGAGGCGGTCCGCCGGAACTGATTCCGGGTCGTCGTAATAAAGGGCGAAGGACCGCGTGTCCGGTCCCACGAGGCCGCGGCCTGCGGCCCAGGCGTACAGCCGCTCGAAGGTCGTGCCGATATCCATGTAGGGGCCTTGGTGAGCCATGGCGGCCACGCGCAGCGGCGGCAGATCGCGGATGGTGACGTCGTGCATGTTTCGCTCCTCGTCCGGTGGTTGGTCGGGTGGAGGAACCAGACGGCCTTGCCGCCGGTAGGCACCGGGGCTCAAGCCGTAGACCTGCCCGAAGGCGCGGGTGAACGCCTCCACGCTGCCATAGCCGGCCCGCCGTGCGACCTGCGCCACGCCGTCGCCGCCCCGCACCAGATCCCCCGCGGCACGGTGCAGACGCAGCCGACGCAGCGTGTCCGCCGCCGTTTCCCCCGCCATGGCGCGGTAGATGCGGTGGAAATGGTGGGGCGAGAAGCAGGCGACGGCGGCCAGCCGTTCCAGCTCCAGCGTCTCGTCCAGATGGGCGGCGATGTGGTCGATGACACGCTCGATGCGGCGGCCGTAGTCCAGCAGGGTGTCGGGCTTGGTCATGAGTCCTCCATGCCCGACACCCTAGCCGAGGGCCGCTTGATCGCGCTTGCGGACCTTCAGCCCTCCGCCGGGCGGACCACGCCGACCTCCAGGCCGTTGCGGTTGGTCACCGGCTGGTTGATGAGCTGGCCGGCTCGCCTCCATTGCTCGTCCGACAGGACCTTGGTGGCGCGGATCAGGGCGGCCAGGGCGACCTCGCGGGCGCGCGGGGTGCCGTCGTCGATCTTCAGGGCGATGCCCAGCCCCTGCTTGGGCAGGACGGCGCAGCCTACGCCCTCGGCCCCGCCCTTGACCAGCACCAAGCCGCCCGCCGCCTGCATCATGCCGGTGTCGAAGCTGTCCTTGCCGGCGATCAGGTGTGGGTGCGACCGCCAGGCGCGGCGGATGCGGGCCACCGCCTCGGCGCGGGAATCGGGCAGGTCCTTGGGGTCGCCGATGCGGGCCATGGCGTAGGCGATGGCGCCCAGCGGGATGCCGATGGTCGGGATGGCGCAGCCGTCGACGCCCCAGGGGGCCTGCGACAGGTCCTGGCCGGTCATCTGCTCCATCACGCCGAGGATGCGCTGCTGCACCGGATGGTCGAAGCGGACATAGCCCTTGGTCGGCTCGCCCTTGTGCAGGGCGGTGGTCAGGAAGCCGGCGTGCTTGCCGGAGCAGTTGTTGTGGAAGGCGGTCGGCGTCTCGCCGTGGCGGATCATCTCGTGGGCGGTCTCGGTGTCGGTCGGCAGATGCGCCCCGCACTCGTAATCGCCCACGGTCAGGCCGATGCGCTTGATCCAGGCCTCCGCGATGCGGGTGTGGCGGATCTCCCCGTGGTGGGAGGAACAGGCCAGCGCCAGCTCCTGGTCGCCCAGCTCGTAGGCGTCGAGCGCGCCCGTCTCGACCAGCGGGATCGCCTGGATCGCCTTGATGGCGGAGCGCGGGTAGACCGGCGCCTGGATGTCGCCCCACTGGGCCAGCACACGCCCGTCGGAATCGACGATGCAGGCGCGCCCGCGATGGACGGATTCCACCATGCCGCCGCGCGTCACCTCGACGAGGATCGGCGCCTCCGGCGGTCCGGACAGGTCGGCGTGCCCCTCGGCGGGGTGGTTATGGTCGGCGTGGCCGTGGTGGTCACCGTGGCCGCCGCAGCAGGAGGAATGGTCGTGGCTCATGGGTGGAGAGCTTGCCTCTCTCCGGGTCGCGAGGCAAGGTGTCGCACCGTCGGACCCGCCGGATCATGGCCGATTCGCGGCCGATCCGCCGTGTATGCGGGCCGAAACTACGAGTGATTGTGCAAGCCATGCGTGGATACTTCGCCATCGGGGTGGAGCGGATCAGCAAGCCGGGCAACGTCGGCAACCTGATGCGCTCCGCCCACGCCTTCGGCGCCTCCTTCTTCTTCGCCATCGACCCGGAACCCGACCTGCACGAGGCCCACATCGTCGACACCTCGGGTGCCACGGAGCATCTGCCGCTCTACGTCTACGACCGGGTGGCCGATCTGGCCCTGCCCAAGGACTGCCAGCTCGTCGGGGTGGAGCTGACCGAGGACGCGGTGGAACTGCCCAGCTTCCGCCACCCGACCCGCGCCGCCTATGTGCTGGGGCCGGAGCGCGGCAGCCTGTCCGAGCCGCTGCTGGAGCGCTGCGACTTCACGGTGAAGATCCCGATGAAGTTTTGCATCAACGTCGGGGTGGCCGGCGCGCTGGTGATGTACGACCGGATGATCAGCCTGGGCCGCTTCGCCGAACGCCCGGTGCGCGTCGGCGGCCCGACCGAGCCGCTGCGCGATCACCAGCACGGCCGCCAGATCATGCGCAACCCGGAGCGCCGCCGCCGCATGCGCGGCATC
The DNA here is from genome assembly GCF_001315015.1 of Azospirillum brasilense. Taxonomy (NCBI): domain Bacteria; kingdom Pseudomonadati; phylum Pseudomonadota; class Alphaproteobacteria; order Rhodospirillales; family Azospirillaceae; genus Azospirillum; species Azospirillum brasilense. Next base: position 286,819 of record NZ_CP012914.1, read on the forward strand.
CAGAAGCCCGTGATCGTCAGCGACGATGACTGACGCCGTCCGCGACGAGGGGTGATCCGGCTCAGAACTTCACAAACGGGTTGAGGATTAGCCCCAGCGCGCCGGTGAAATGAAGTGGCGCGTCGGTCACCGCCAGACACAGGCAGCCCTCCTCGTCGGCCACCGGGCGGTGGCGCACGGAGTCGTCGGCGACGGACAGGTCGCCGCGGGCGAATTGGCCGAGATCGTCGGTGAAGCCGCCGTCGAGCACCAGCGTCAGCTCAATCCCCCGGTGGGTGTGGTGGGGCGGTCCGACGCCGCTGGCCAGCCGCATCAGCCGGGCCTTGCCGCGGCGTTCGGAATCGTAGCCGGAGCCGGACCCCAGAGGGATGTCGTAGCAGTCCATGCCGCGCATCAGCCGCTTCCAGGGCAGGCGCGACAGGTCGCTGCCGACGTAGCGGCGCAGCGGTTCGGGCAGCAGCGGCACCTCGGCCGGCTGGCAGACCAGCTTCGGCCGGGGTGCGCGGGGCAGGGGCGGCAGGTCGTCCAGCCGGGCCAGCACCGTCTCCAGGCAGGCGGGATCGACCTCCTCCGGCTCGATGCTCTCCAGCAGGGCGCCGCCGACCGCCTCCATCTCGGCGACGTTCAGGCGGCAGCAGGGGCACAGCGCCAGATGGGTCGCCACGATCAGCGACGCCGCCTCGCCCAGAGCGCCGCCGGCATAGTCGATCAGCAGGGTGTCGCCGGGATGGTGGGTGGGCACGGTCATCGGGAGTCCCTCATGGCCTTGCGCAGCCGTTCCATGGCCAGCCGCAGGCGCGACTTGACGGTGCCCAGCGGAATGCCCTGTTCGGCGGAGATCAGGCTGTGCGGCTTGTCCTCGAAATAGGCCAGACGCAGCAGGTCGGCCTGTTCCGGCGGCAGGGTCTTCAGCGCGGCCCGCAGCCGTCCGGCGGTCTCCCGCGCCGCCACCCCGTCGTCGGCGCTCTCCATCGGGTCGGGCACCAGCGTGGGGTCGGCGGGGTCGATCTCGGGCCGCTGTTCCCGCCGCAGCGCGTCGATCCGCCGGTTGCGGGCGATGGTGAACACCCAGGTGCCGGCGGACGCCTGGGTCGGGTCATAGGTTTCCGCGCGGCGCCACACCAACAGCATCACGTCCTGCACCAACTCCTCCGCACCGCCCGCGTCGCAGCCCTGGCGGCGCAGATAGGCCTTCAGCCGCGGGGCGAAATGGCCGAACAGCGCCGCGAAGGCCGCGCGGTCGCGGTCCCGCCCGACCGCGGTCAGCAGCTCTTCGAAGGTCCGGTCGGCGCCGGCGGCTGGGGAACCAAGATCCTGCATCCACGTCTTCGGGCACGTCTTCGGGGGCGCCGTCTCTGCGCGCATGGGCGTTGCGCAAGATGGCAAGCCCCGCAACACATGGTGCGCGGAGCGCCCCGCTGCAAAGCGTGTTTGGCGCTCCCCCGTGTCCTGTGCGCAGTCGTCTGCTCGGGCGGCCAAGGGTGTCATGGGGGGCTGCGACGTTCCGTCGGGCGTTGGACTTGAGGTTCGATGGGTCTTCTACGCACCCCGCGGGCCATCGGATCACCGGCTTTCGATACGAAATCGAGCGATCGATTGCAGGACCGGCCGTTGGGACAACCCGTGACTTCGCCGCCGGGACAGGGCGGCGGCCCTGGAAAGCTTCACCGAATTGGGGTAGGGTCCGCCCCACTCCCGAACCCGTCCGCGAAACCATTCGAGCCTTCGCCAACCGATGTTGCCCATCCGCACCATCCGTCGCACCGCCGGCGCCGCTCTGCTTCTGGCCGGTCCGATCCTCGCCGCCGCCGTCACCATGGGCACCGTCACCACGGCCGCCGCCGCCGACCCGCGCCTGCTGGGGACCTTCAAGGACTGGAACGCCTTCGCCTTCGACGAGGGCGGGCACAAGGTCTGCTACCTGTCCAGTCAGCCCAAGAAGAAGGAACCCGCCGCGGCCAAGCGCGGGGACATCTATGTGCTGGTGACCCACCGCCCGGCGGAGAAGGCGCTGGACGTCGTCAGCGTCGTCGTCGGCTATCCCCTGAAGAAGGACAGCGAGTCCACGGTGGACGTGGGGGGCAAGTCCTTCAAGCTGTTCACCGACGGCGAGACCGCCTGGGCGCGCGACGCCGACACCGACAAGGCCGTCACCGCCGCGATGCGCGACGCCAAGGGCAAGTCCATGGTGGTGAAGGGTGTTTCGGCCCGCGGCACGAAGACCACCGACACCTACGGCACCGACGGCTTCGCCCAGGCTTACGACGCGATCAACCAGGCCTGCGGCGTGAAGCGCTGAGCAGCGCTGCTCTTTTCACTTGGTCGCTCCTCGTTTCGTCTTTTGACTCCGGACGCTCGTGGCCCTATTTAGGGGGCCATGAGCGCCTCCAACCATGCTGCTGCCTTTGCCCTGCCGGCTGTTGACGCCGACGGGCGCAAAAACCTTGTCGGCCTGTCCCGCGACGAGCTGGAAGCCGAAATGCTGTCCGTCGGCCTGGAGAAATTCCGGGCCCGCCAGCTTTGGCACTGGATCTACCACCGCGGAGCCACCGACTTCGCGGTGATGACCACGCTTGCCAAGCCGGTGCGCGAGACGCTGGCGGAGAGCTACGCCGTGGCCCGCCCGACGGTCGTGCGCGACCTGAAGTCGGTGGACGGCACGCGCAAGTGGCTGCTGCGCATGCCCGACGGGCAGGAGGTGGAGAGCGTCCACATCCCCGAGGAGGACCGCGGCACGCTCTGCGTCTCCTCGCAGGTCGGCTGCACGCTGACCTGCCGCTTCTGCCACACCGGCACGCAGCGTTTGGTGCGCAACCTCGACGCCTCGGAGATCGTGGCGCAGGTCATGCTGGCCCGCGACGCGCTCGGCGAATGGCCGGCGCCGCCGGACGGGCGGATGATCTCCAACATCGTCATGATGGGGATGGGGGAGCCGCTCTTTAACTACGAGAACGTCGCCAAGGCGCTGAAGATCGTCATGGACGGCGACGGGATATCGATCTCGAAGCGCCGCATCACGCTCTCGACCTCCGGCGTCGTCCCGGCCATGAAGCGCTGCGGCGAGGAGCTGAACGTCAACCTCGCGGTCAGCCTGCACGCCGTGACCGACGAACTGCGCGACATCATCATGCCCATCAACCGGAAATACCCGTTGAAGGAGCTGATGGACGCCTGCCGCACCTACCCCGGCCTGAACAACGCGCGGCGCATCACCTTCGAATACGTGATGCTGAAGGGCGTCAACGACAGCCCGGCGGACGCCCGCGCCCTGGTCAAGTTGCTGGAGGGCATCCCGTCGAAGATCAACCTGATCCCCTTCAACCCCTGGCCGGGCGCCCCCTACGAGCGTTCGACCGACCGGGCGATCCAGGTCTTCGGCGACATCGTCAACAACGCCGGCTACGCCAGCCCCGTCCGCACCACCCGCGGCGAGGACATCATGGCCGCCTGCGGCCAGTTGAAGAGCGCGTCCGTCCGCCTGTCCGCCGCCGACCGTGCCGCCATCGAGAAGGTGCTGGCCGAGAAGGACGCGGCGCTGGCCGGATAAGGCCGGACCTATCCCTGGGAGTGCTCCGTGCCTGAGTTTGCCGTCGATCCCGGCCTGATCCTGTTCCTGTTCAACGCCGCGGCGGTCTGGCCGCTGATGCGCATCTTCCGCCGGGCGGGCTTCTCGCCGTGGTGGGCGTTGGTGATCTTCGTGCCGGTGATCGGGCTGGTCGGCGTGCTGGGGCTGCTGACGGTGCGGCGCTGGCCGGCGCGCGTCCTGGTCGACGGGCCGGCGCGGACGCGCAAGGCGCGGAGGGCCGCGTGATGGAGATGCTCGAGTCCATCGTCGCCCTGCTCAACGCCGTCTACTGGCAGCCCTGGGCGGCCATCATGTCCACCGACCCGTGGACGGCGAACCTCGTCATGGCGATCCTGCTGATGCTGAAGCTGATCTTCGGCGGCTGGGTGCTGGCCAAGGGCGGGCGCAGCCCGCTGTGGGCGCTGGTCCTGCTGATCAACGGGGCGGACATCCTGGCGATGTGGCTCTACGCCTACATCCGCTGGCCCTTCGTGGACCGGGCGCCCGCCCGCCCCGCCGCGGAGAACACCGTCGCGGCCGACGCCGGGACGGATTGAGCGCTCCAACCCTCTCCCCTCTGGGGAGAGGTGACTTATGAGCGGGACCGATTGATTCGCATCGGTCGTAGGGCTACTGTCCGCCACCGATATTTTTCCCCACCCGCGTGAGTAGTCCCATGAGCGGTGCGTCCGGCAAACAGATCAAGAAAGTGGTGCTCGCCTATTCGGGCGGCCTCGACACCTCGGTGATCCTGAAGTGGCTTCAGGAAACCTATCAATGCGAGGTGGTGACCTTCACCGCCGACCTCGGCCAGGGCGAGGAGCTGGAGCCGGCACGCAAGAAGGCCGAGCTTCTGGGCATCAAGCCGGAAAACATCTTCATCGACGACCTGCGCGAAGAGTTCGTGCGGGACTTCGTGTTCCCGATGTTCCGCGCCAACACCCTCTATGAGGGCACTTACCTGCTCGGCACCTCGATCGCCCGGCCGCTGATCGCCAAGCGCCAGATCGAGATCGCCAACCAGGTCGGCGCCGACGCCGTGGCCCACGGCGCCACCGGCAAGGGCAACGATCAGGTCCGCTTCGAGCTGGGCTACTACGCGCTCCGCCCGGACATCAAGATCATCGCCCCGTGGCGCGAGTGGGACCTGAACAGCCGCACCCGGCTGATCGACTACGCCGAGAAGAACCAGATCCCGATCGCCAAGGACAAGCGCGGCGAGGCCCCGTACTCGACCGACGCCAACCTCCTGCACATCTCCTACGAGGGGAAGGCGCTGGAGGACCCGTGGGTCGAGCCGTTCGAGGACATGTACACCCGCTCCGTCGCCCCGGAGAAGGCCCCGGACACCCCGACCTACGTCGAGGTCGAGTTCAAGCGCGGCGACGCCGTGGCGATCGACGGCAAGGCCCTGTCCCCGGCGGCCCTGCTGACCGAGCTGAACCGCCTGGGCGGCGAGAACGGCATCGGCCGCCTCGACCTCGTCGAGAACCGTTATGTCGGCATGAAGTCGCGCGGCGTGTACGAGACGCCGGGCGGCACCATCCTGCTGGCCGCCCACCGCGCGATGGAGAGCATCACGCTCGACCGCGGCGCCGGCCATCTGAAGGATGAGCTGATGCCGCGCTACGCCGAGCTGATCTACTGCGGCTACTGGTTCAGCCCGGAGCGTCTGGCGCTCCAGGCGCTGATCGACCAGACCCAGGAGCCGGTGAACGGCGTGGTCCGCCTGAAGCTGTTCAAGGGCAACGTCACGGTCGTCGGCCGCAAGTCGCCGAACAGCCTCTACCGCATGGACTATGTGACGTTCGAGGAAGACAGCGTCTACAACCAGAAGGACGCGGAAGGCTTCATCAAGCTGAACGCGCTCCGCCTGCGCCTGGGCGCCATGGCCCGCGCCAACGTCAAGTAAGCGCGCGACCATTCCGGATGTGGAACGAGGGGGCTTCGGCCCCCTCGTTTCGTTTTGGGAATGGCCGTGGGGCGGCGCTCACGCCGCCCGGATGTTGACGAGGAAGCGCTCGACCTCCAGGCGGAGCGTTTCCGCCTGCCGGCTCAGCTCCTCGGCCGAGGACAGCACCTGGGAGGCGGCCGACCCGGTCTCCACCGCGGCCTGATGGACCTGGACGATGCTGCCCGACACTTCCGTCGTGCCGTGGGCGGCCTGCTGGACGTTGCGGGCGATCTCGCCGGTGGCCGCGCCCTGCTCCTCCACCGCGGCGGCGATGGTGGTGGCGATGCCGTTGATCTCTCCGATCGTCCCGCCGATGGTCTTGATGGCGCGGACGGTTTCGGTGGTCACCCCCTGGATCGTCTGGATCTGGGTGGCGATTTCCTCGGTCGCCCTGGCCGTCTGGTTGGCCAGCGACTTGACCTCCGAGGCCACCACGGCGAAGCCCTTGCCGGCCTCCCCGGCGCGCGCGGCCTCGATGGTGGCGTTGAGCGCCAGAAGGTTGGTCTGGTCGGCGATGGCCTTGATGAGCCCGACCACCTCGCCGATCTTCTGACCGGCCTCCGCCAGCCCCTGGACCGTCCGGTCGGTGCGGGCCGCCTCATCCACGGCGTTGCCGGCGATGGTGGTGGAGGTCGCGACGTGGCGGCCGATCTCGGTGATGGAGGCGGACAACTCCTCGGTGGCCCCGGCGACCGCCTGGACGTTGGTGGTCGCCTGCTCCGACGCGGCGGCGACCGTCGACGCCTGCCGGCTGGTCTCCTCGGCGGTGGACGACATGGACTTTGCGGTGGCGCGCATCTCGGTGGCGGCGGAGGCCAGCATCTTCAGCGTCGCGTGCACCGTGCTGTCGAAGCCGACGATGTAGTTTTCCACGAGCGCCTGCCGGGCTTCCTTGCGGGCCTGTTCCTGGCGCTGCTCCTCCTCCATGCGGCGGTTCGCGACGGCGGAATCCTTGAACACGGCCAGCGAACGGGCGAGCGTGCCCACCTCGTCCTTCCGGTCCGTGCCGTTGACGGTGATGCCGAGATCGCCCTTGGCAAGGCGCTGCATGAGTTCGGCCATGGCGCGCAGCGGGCCGACCACGCGGAACAGCGTCGTCGTCACCGCAAAGGCGGCGGCCAGCACGCCGAGCAGCACCGCGATCCCCAAAATCCAGCGGGAGGTGTCGTAAGCGGCGTTGGTCCGCCCATACTCGGCCTCAGCCTCCTTCAACTGCAGGTCGACCAGCTTTCCGACGGCTGCCGCCACCGGATCGATGCTGGGATAGAGCGTGGACACCGCGAAGGCGTCGAGCGCGGCCTGATCCTTGGCCTGCATCAGCGCGCGCGCGGTCGTCGCGGCGGCGCGCGCCTTGCCCATGTGGCGCTCGGCCTCGTTCGCCAGATCCTTTTCGCGGGCGTTCATCGAGGTGGCCGTGAAGGCCGACCAGCGCGTCGCAATCTCGCCCAGTGCGGCATCGATGGATTTGAGACCGCCCTCCCAGGTCTCGGCGCCGCCGCGCACCTTGTGCGTGGTGTCGACGATGTTGACGGCGAACATGTCGGAGACGACCTTCAGGTCACGCAACGGGACGACGCGGTCCTTGAACACCGTCTCCATGCCCCGGTGTGCCTGCCCCAAGGCCAGCCAGCCGGTGGCCGCAATCGCGAAAAGAAAGAAGCACAGAACAGAGAGGGCAACCAAAAGGCGTGCTTTGACCGTAGACATCGGCTCGTTCCACGATGCGTTGACGTTGCAGGTCATCGCATCGTGGATGATACATATTAATATTAAGCTACATTTTAACGAAAATATATTTCGTCAAAAAGTAACATTCCTCGTTTTCGAGCAACGCTGTCATGGGGGTCACGACGGTGTCTTGCTCCGGACGGTGGCAAACGCTTCCACCACATCTTCGAGCAAAGATTGCAAGTGGGCGATGTGCCGCTCACCCCTCCAGCTTGAAGCTTCCATCCTCGCCCAGCGCGGCGAAGGGGTTCCAGGCGACCTCCCAGGGGTGACCGTCCGGGTCGGCGAAATAGCCGCTGTAGCCGCCCCAGAAGACGTCCTGCGCCGGCTTCAGGATGCGCCCGCCGGCCCGTTCGGCCTGGGCCATCACGGCGTCAACCTCCGCCTTGCTGCGCAGGTTGTGGGCCAGCGTGATGCCGCCGAAACCCGAGGTCGGGCCGGACTCCGCCAGATGCGCGTCCTCGGCCAGCGCCTCCCGCCCGAACAGGGCGAGCGCCACGCCGCCCAGCTGGTAGAAGGTGATGGCGTCCTGGCTGACCGGGGAGGGGGTCCAGCCCAGCCCTTCCTCGTAGAAGCGGCGGCTGCGCGCGAGGTCGGCGACGCCCAACGTGATCAGGCTGACTCTCTGTTCCATCTCAGCCGTCCTTGCGTTCGACCGTGGCGATGGGCAGCCCGGCCTCCTTCCAGCCTTTGAAACCGCCTTCGAGGTGGCAGACGTTCTCCAGCCCCATCGACTGCACCGTGTCTGTGGCGAGCGCCGAGCGCCAGCCGCTGGCGCAGTAGAAGACGAAGCGCTTGCCCGACGCGAAGACCGGCTTGTGATAGGGGCTGTCCGGGTCCACCCAGAATTCCAGCATGCCGCGGGTGGCCGGGAAGGCGCCGGGGATCATGCCGTCGCGCGTCAGCTCGCGCGGGTCGCGGATGTCCACGAAGACCACGTCGGGGTCGCCGTGCAGGGACAGCGCCTCCTGTGGCGTGATCGCCTGGATGCGGGCGTTCGCTTCGGCCAGCAGTTCCTTGTAGCCCTTCTTCATCGGCATGGCGCTTTCCTCCTTCTGACCCTTTGGCCGTAGTCGAACCCTTGGCGGGACCATTGGCGCGTCTGCGCTGTTGTCACTCCACGCAACTGTGCAACAGGCCGCCCCGCCCGGTCCACCGGGAAGGGCGGTAAGGCCAGGGGGAGCCCAGGGAAAGCCATGCAGACTGCCACCGACGGACCCACCGAAGCCGCCGCCGCTTTGCCCGCCGTCATCGATCCCGTCCGCGTGGAGCGGAACGAGCGCTACGTCCGCCGCCGCTTCTGGAACACGCTGCGCGCCAACCTGCACCGCATTCCCTTCCTGGAGCAGGCGCTGGCCGCCTTCTTCTGCGCGACCGACCCGCAGACGCCCTTCAAGGCGAAGGCGATCCTGATGGCGGCGCTGGCCTATTTCGTGCTGCCCGCCGACTCGATCCCGGACTGGCTGATCGCGGTCGGTTTCGTGGACGACGCGGCGGTGCTGGCCACGGCCGTCCATGCGGTGCGCAGCAATCTGAAGCCCGAGCATGAGGACCGCGCCCGCGCCGCCCTGCGCAAGGAGCAACAGATGAAGCCTGCCGCGGGTGACGCTTCCGGGATGAAGCCCGCCGGAAACAGCTGACGGCTCACGCCTTGGCGGAGGCCGTCCGCTCGGCGCGGGACTGCGCGGCGTCGCGGTGCGCGGTGTAGAGCGCGGAGGCCGCGATCACCCCGGCGCCGACCCAGCCCCACAGGTCCATGGCCTCGCCGAACAGCGGCCAGGCGAGCAGGGCGGTGAAGGGCAGGCGGGCGTAGTCGTAGGGCATCATCGCCGAGGCCGGCGCCAGCTTGAAGGCGCGGGTCATCGCCAACTGCCCCAGCGTCAGCACGCCGCCCAGCAGGACGAGCCAGCCGAGCGCCGTCCAGCTCGGCCACTCCCACACGAACAGGGCCGGCACCAGTGCCATCGGGGTCAGGAACAGCCCCATGTAGGCGACCACCACCATCACCCCGTCGGACGTCGCCAGCGCCCGCACCTGCAGCGTGGTGGCGGCGGCGGCGACGCAATGCAGAAGCATGACCAGGATCGCCGGGTCCAGGGTGGTGTCGCCGGGGCGGACCACGATCATCACCCCGGCCAGCCCGACCAGGACGGCGGCCCAGCGCCGCGCCCGCACCGTCTCGTTCAGGAACAGCGCGGCCCCGGCGGTGACGAAGAGGGGGATGGTGAAGCTGAGCGCCGTGGCGTCCGGCAGCGGCATATGGGTGACGCTGTAGAACCAGCACAGCATCGCCACCAGGCTGGTCGCCGAGCGGGAGGCGTAGAGCCCGGCCCGCCCGGTGCGCAGCCGTCCCAGCCCGACCGCCGCGAGCCAGGGCAGCATGAACATCAGGCTGAACAGGTTGCGGAAGAAGACAATCTCGAAGGGATGAAGCTCACCGCTGACATGGCGGATCATCGCGTTGCCGATGGCGATGAACAGGGCGGCCCCGAGCATCCAGAATGCCGCCTCCAGCGGCTTTCCCGCCATGCCGGGGCCTGTGGCGGGACCTTTGGCGGTAAGCGCGTGGGTGGGCAATCGGTTGCGTCCCTGGCGGATCGGCTTGCGGGTGGCGCGTTCCGTTCGGGCGCGCCACCCCAGCGTGCAACGCCATCCTGCTCTTCAGGCGCACCGGGTTGCAAGAGACATTCGAAAGACGCTCAGCCCCCGGCCTTCAGCGAGTCGAGGCGGGCGCGAATCAGCGTGTATTCCGGCTCCTCCGGCTTGAACTGGGCCAGCAGGCGGGTCCACAGATCGGTGGCCTCCGTGGTCTGGCCGATGCCCGCGGCGTTCAGGCCGAGCAGCCAGAGCGCGTCGCGGTTGTCGGGCTCGGCCGCCAGCGCCTGACGGAGCGAGGCGACGGCCTCCTCCGGCATCGGGCCGGGCTTGCTGCTCCGCGGCTCCGCCGACAGCAGGGCGGAGGCGTAGGCGACCAGCACGTCGGGCCGCTGGGGGGCGCGTTCCCGCGCCTTGCGGGCGGCGTCGATGGCCTTCGCCGACTCGCCCATCACGCCGTAGGAGCGCGACAGCCGCAGCCAGCCGTCCACGTCGTCCGGGTTGGCCTCCAGCCGGGCGGCCAGACCGTCGACCATGCCGCGGATCATCTGCTGCTGGTCCTCGCCCTCGGTCTGGCCCTGCGCCTGACCCTGGCCCTGACCCTGGTTTTGGGCGACCGGCGGCTGTTGCTGGGCGGGCAGCGGTTCCGGCGTCACCTTGGCCGGGTCGAGGTTCAGCGCCTTGGCGGCCTCCGCGATCTGCGTCCGGACGATCGGCACCCAGGGCGCGTCGGCGTGGGACTCGGCGAGCAGGGCGCTCCAGCGCTCCAGCGCGTCCTTGCTGTCGCCGGCCTGGAAGCGGGCCAGCGCGGCGTAGAAGCGGGCGCGCGGCTCCGTCGGGTCCTTCGCCAGCACGCGGTCGAAGGTCTTGCGGGCCTCGTCCGGCACGGTGCCGCCGTTGGCCGAGATCAGAACCTCGCCATAGCTGCCGAGAAGCTCCAGATCGTCGCCGGCCAGGGCCACCGCCTTGCCCAGCGCGTCGGCGGCCTCGGGCAGGCGGCCCATCTTGGCGTAGGCCTGGCCGAGGATGGCCCAGCCCTGCGGGTCGTCGGGGGTCTCGGCGAGCTGGGCCTTCAGCTTGTCCATCGCCGCCAGCACGTTCTTCGGCGGCCCGCCGCGCTCATGGTCGAGATTGCGCGAGGCCAGCGGCTGGGCCGGCAGCTCGGGACGGCCCAGCTTGCCATAGACGGCCAGCGTGCCGAGCGGCAGCAGGACGGCCAGCAGGGCGGCCAGCGCCATGGCGCTGCGCGGGGTGCGGGCGGCGGTGGGCTTGCCCTTCTTCGCGTCCTTCGCCCCATTCTTCACTGGGCCCTTGCCGCGGTCGGCGATGGCCAGCATGCGGCGGCCGATCTCGGCGCGGGCGGCGGCGGCCTGCGCCTCGCTGATCAGGCCGCGGCCCTGGTCGCGCTCCAGCTCGCCCAGCTGGTCGCGGTAGACCTCCAGGTCGTAGGCGGCGCGCTCCTCGGCGGCGCCCTCGGGCTTCCTCAGCAGCGGCGGCACGATCAGCAGCACCACGGCCGCCGTCAGGGCGGCGGCGACGATCCAGAACAGCATCAGGCTTTGTCCTTGCGGAGCAGGGCGTCCAGGCGCCGCCGCTCGTCCTCGGTCAGCGGGGCGGTGTCGCCGCCCGCGGTCATCGGGCCATCGGCGGCAGCCCCCTTCCGCCCGCGCAGGTACAGGGCCGTCACGACGCCGCCGATGGCCAGGATCACGAAGGGGCCGATCCACAGGAACAGCGTCGTCGCCTTGAAGGGCGGGCGCAGCAGCACATAGTCGCCGTAGCGGTCGGTGACGAAGCTCAGCACCTGCTGGTTGCTGTCGCCGGCGGTCAGCCGCTCGCGGACCAGCACGCGCAGGTCGCGGGCGAGCGGCGCGTTGGAATCGTCGATCGACTGGTTCTGGCAGACGAGGCAGCGCAGGTCCTTGCTGATCTCCCGCGCACGGCCCTCCAGCGCCGGGTCCTTCAGCACCTCGTCGGGCTGGACGGCGGAGGCGGCGACCGGGGTCAACGCCAGCAGGACGGCGAGAAGGAGGGCTCTCACGACGCGCTCCGCAGATGCTTGACCATGGGCAGGATCTGCTCCTCGACCACCTGCGGGGTCAGGGGGCCGACATGCTTGAAGCGGATGCGGCCCTGGCGGTCGAGCAGGAAGGTCTCCGGCACGCCGTAGACGCCCCAGTCGATGGACACGCGGCCGTCCAGGTCGACGCCGATGCTGGCGTAGGGATCGCCGTTGCGGTTCAGCCAGGCGATGGCGTCCTCCGCCTTGTCCTTGTGGTTGATGCCGCGCACCGTCACGCCCTGCTCGCGGGCGAGCCGGGTGATGATCGGGTGCTCGGCCTTGCAGGGGATGCACCAGGAGGCGAAGACGTTCACCAGCGTGACGTCGCCCTTCAGCGTCGCGTTGGACAGCCCTTCCTTGTGGCCCGGCAGCGGCGGCAGCGAGAATTCCGGCGCCGGCTTGTCGATCAGGGCGGAGGGAATGTCGCGCGGGTCGCGGTCGAACCCGCGCAGGAAGGCCACGCCGACACCGACGAACAGCAGCAGCGGCAACAGATAGATCAGGCGGCGCATCGGAAGCGTGTCCTTACTCGGCGGGCTGAAGATTGCCCTTGGCGGCGCGGCGGCGCTCCGGGGCGCCGACGCGGAAGCGGCGGTCGGACAGGCTGACCAGCCCGCCCAGCATCATCCCCAGCGAGCCGATCCAGATCCACGGCACCAGCGGGTGATGGTACAGCCGCACGGTCCAGGCCGTGCCGTTCTGCGTCGGGTCGCCCAGCGCCACGTAGACGTCGGACAGCCAGGTGGTGTGGATCGCCGCCTCGGTCGTCGTCATGCGGGTGACCGGGTAGCTGCGGCGCTGCGGCGTCAGGGTGGCGATGGTCTTGCCGTCGCGGGTGACGGTGAAGACGCCCTGCTCGGCGCTGTAGTTCGGCCCCTGCACCGCGCCGACGCGATCGAAGTGAACGGCGTAGGCGCCGACCGTGGCGTTGTCGCCCGGCTTCATCGCCTTGATCGTCTCGCTCTGCCAGGCCGAGGTGCCGGTCATGCCGGCGATGGCGATGCCCATGGAGGCGTGGGCGATGGTCATCCCCCAGGCGCTGCGCGGCAGGTTGACCGCGCGGTTCCAGCTGTCCTTGACCGGGATGCGGAACAGGCGGATGCGCTCGGCGAACTCGGCGATCGAGCCGAAGAAGGCCCAGGCGGCGAGCGCGACCCCGACCAGCGCCAGCAGCGGCCCGCCGCCGTTGGTGACGTAGGCGGCGATGGCGACGCAGGCCACGGTCGCCACGCCGGCCGTCCACAGCCGGGTCAGGGCGCCCAGCAGGTCGGCGCGCTTCCAGGCCAGGAAGGGACCGATCACCATGGCGATCACCATCGGGATGGCGACCGGGATGAAGGTGGCGTTGAAGAAGGGCGGGCCGACCGACACCTTGCCGAGGTCGAGCACGTCGAGGAACAGCGGGTAGAGCGTGCCGATGAACACCGTCGCCGTCGCGGTGGACAGCAGCAGGTTGTTCAGCACCAGCGAGCCCTCGCGGCTGACCGGGGCGAACAGGCCGCCGGTCTTCAGGCTGGGCGCCCGCACGGAGTAGAGCAGCAGCGAGCCGCCGGTGGCGATCGCCAGCAGGACCAGGATGAAGACGCCGCGCGCCGGGTCCACCGCGAAGGCGTGGACCGAGGTCAGGATGCCCGAGCGCACCAGGAAGGTGCCCATCAGCGACAGCGAGAAGGTGATGATCGCCAGCAGGATGGTCCAGGTCTTCAGCGCGTCGCGCTTCTCCACCACGATGGCGGAGTGCAGCAGCGCGGTGCCGGCCAGCCAGGGCATGAAGGAGGCGTTCTCGACCGGGTCCCAGTACCACCAGCCGCCCCAGCCCAGCTCGTAATAGGCCCACCAGGAGCCGAGCGCGATGCCGGCGGTCAGCGTCGACCAGGCGGCCAGCGTCCAGGGCCGCACCCAGCGCGCCCAGGCCGGGTCGACGCGCCCCTCGATCAGGGCGGCGACCGCGAAGGAGAAGGCGATGGAGAAACCGACATAGCCCGCGTAGAGGAAGGGCGGGTGGAAGGCGAGGCCGGGGTCCTGCAACAGCGGGTTCAGGTCGTTGCCGTCGAGCGGCGCCGGCACCACGCGCAGGAAGGGGTTCGACGTGATCAGGATGAACAGCAGGAAGCCGACGCCGATCATGCCCTGGACGGAGATGACGCGGGCCTTCAGCGAGGGCGGCAGGTTGCGCCCGAAGATGCCGACGGCCGCGCCGAACGCCGTCAGCATGACGACCCACAGCATCATCGAGCCTTCGTGGTTCCCCCACACGCCCGACACCTTGTAGAGCATCGGCTTCATCGAGTGGCTGTTCTGGACCACGTTCGACACGCTGAAGTCCGACACCACATGGGCCCAGGTCAGGGCGCCGTAGGCGACCAGCACCAGCAGCAACTGCGCGATGGCGGCGGGGCGGGCGACGCCCATCCAGGCGGCGTTGCCGGTGGCGGCACCCACCAGGGGGACGCCGGACTGCACCAGCGCCACGAACAGCGCCAGCACCAGCGCGTAATGGCCGAGTTCGGGAATCACGGGCCCGATGCTCCCTAAAAGAACGGAATGAGGAGGAGTGGAGAAGCCGCCAGCGTCACGAGCTGGGCTTCTGCTCCTTCGAGTTCGCCTTGAAGTGCTCCGCCTCCTTCAACGCGGCGGCGACCTCCGGCGGCATGTAGTTCTCGTCGTGCTTGGCCAGCACCTCGCGCGCCTGGAAGACGCCGTTGATCATGCGGCCTTCCGTGATGACGCCCTGACCCTCGCGGAACAGGTCGGGAAGCTGGCCGCGGTAGCTGACGGCGACGGTGTGCACCGTGTCGGTGACGCGGAACCGCGTCGTCACCCCGTCGGGCATCTTGCTGACGCTGCCCTCCTCGACGAGGCCGCCCAGGCGGAAGTTGCGGTCGCCGATGTCCTGGGTCTGCAACTGCGTGGGGCTGAAGAAGAAGACGATGTTGTCCTCGAACGCCGTCAGCGTCAGGGCGGTGGCCGCGCCAAGGCCCAGCAGGGCGAGGCCCAGCATGTAGAGGCGCCGTTTCTTGCGGGTCATCCTTCACCAACCTCCGCCGCGGGCGACGCCGCGGCTCCGTTGCGCGCCCGGCGCCGCCGCGGCGGGCGGCTGCCTTCCAGCGCCTTCAGGGTCGTCTCGGCGCCGCGCAGCGCCTTCAGCGTGGCGACCAGCAGGCCGACCATCACCAGCGCCGCCAGCGCGTAGGACGACCAGACATACGCGGCGTAGCCGCCCATCGCGAAAAACTCTGCCATCCTTGCCTCCGGCCCCGCCTGTTCCCGTGCCTCAGCCCTGCGCCTCGGTCAGGCGCATCGTCTGGATCTTGCGTTGCACGATCTCCGCCCGCAGGCGCAGCAGGACCACCGTGATGAAGTAGGCGGTGAAGCCCAGCGCCATGACCAGCAGCGGGACCAGCATGGACCCGTCGATGGTCGGCCCGCCCATGCGGATGACGCTGGCCGGCTGGTGCAGGGTGTTCCACCAGTCCACCGAGAATTTGATGATCGGCACGTTCACGATGCCGACGAGAAGCAGCACGTTGCCCGCCCGCGTCCCGCGCTGCGGGTCGTCGAAGGCGTTCACCAGCGCCATGTAGCCGAGATAGAGGAAGAACAGGATCAGCACGCTGGTCAGCCGCGCGTCCCACACCCACCACGTCCCCCACATCGGCGCGCCCCACAGCGAGCCGGTGACGAGGCAGATGAAGGTGAAGCCGGCGCCGACCGGGGCGGCCGCCTTGGCGAACAGGTCGGCCAACGGGTGCTTCCACACCAGCCCGCAGGCGGCGGCGATGGCCATGTTGACGTAGACGAACAGGCTCATCCAGGCGGCGGGCACATGGATGTACATGATCCGCACGGTGTCGCCCTGCTGATAGTCGCGGGGCGAGCCGATCAGCGCGACGTAGAGCCCGACGATCAGCAGGATCACGGTCGCCCCCGCCGTCCAGGGCAGGATCGCCGCCGACAGGCGCTGGAAGCGGGCAGGATTTGCAAATCGATGCATAGGACCTATGGGCCTCTGGTCGTGCTGCGGACGATATAAGCTCAGTGATGCCCCAGCGCGAGGGGTTTCGCCTTGATCTTGGTCAGGAAACATGGCCGCACACCGTGGTGTTTTCAGGACGGTGCGGCGGCCTGTCGCACTGACGGTACGACGGGTTGACGCGGCCTTTCCATGCTACGTTGGTGCAGGGCGGGTGAAAAAGTCCGTGCGGACCGGGAAGCCGGGGGAGGGGAGGGGCGAGGGCCCATCGGCACCAACGGTTGGACATCCACTTGCGGCCCATCCGCAAGCACCGCAGACTGCGCGGGCCATGGCCTACCGACTGCCACCCCTGAACACCCTGCGCCTGTTCGAAGCCGCCGGCCGCCACCAGAGCTTCAAGGCGGCGGCGGAGGAACTGCACCTGACTCCCAGCGCGGTCAGCCACGGCATCCAGACGCTGGAGGAGTGGCTGGGGGTGGAGCTGTTCCTGCGCGGCAACCGCAGCCTGTCGCTGACCCCCGCCGGCCACGCCTATCTGCCCCGAGTCCGTGAAGCGCTGCAATCGCTGGCGCTGGCGACGGAGAGCGTGCCGGGCCGCGCGCCCAGCGGAAGGCTGTCGGTCAGCGCCGCCCCGACCTTCGCCCTGCGCTGGCTGATTCCCCGCCTGCCCGCCTTCCAGGAGCGTCACCCCGCGATCACGGTGGCGCTGGACACCGCCCACCGGGTGGTCGAGTTCCCCCGCGACGGCATCGACGCCGGCATCCGGCTGGGCCGCGGCGACTGGCCCGGTCTGGCCGCGCTGAAGCTGATGGAGGAGGACCTTGTTCCGGTGGCCGCACCCGCCCTGGCGGCGCGCATCGCCTGCCCCGCCGACCTCGCCACCGTCCCGCTGCTCCACGTCGCCGATGTTTCGGAGGACTGGACCGCCTGGGCCGCGGCCGCGGGCTTGCCCCCGTCGGCGCTGGACGACGGGCTGAAGCGCGGGTTGCGGCTGGACGCCATCCACATGGCGGTGGACGCTGCGGTGCGTGGGCTGGGCGTCATCATCGGACGGCGCCCGACCGTCGACCCGGAACTGGCGTCCGGCCAGCTGGTCGAGGTGATGGGGCCGCGTCTGCGCGCGAAAAGCGCCTATTGGCTGGTCACCGCCCAGGACAGCCTGCGCCGCCCGGAGGTCGCCGCCTTCCGGGCGTGGATGCGGGCGGAGTTCGCCCAGGGGCAATGAGCCGCTTCGGGTGAAATCCGCTCACCCGACAATGAAAAGGTCCCGTTTGCCGGAGCGGCGGGGACGGCCTGATGCTGGTGCCTCTTCGCACCCGCTGGAGGCCAACCATGACACTGCACGTCTTCCCCCGCACCGGGCCGCCACAGGCCCGCCTCCGCACCCTGCTGGCCTGGATCGCCCGCACCCGGGAGGAGCGCCGCCAGCGCGCCGAACTGCTGTCCCTGTCCGATCACGAGTTGCGGGACATCGGCATCACCCGCTACGACGCCCTCACCGAGGCGCGCAAAGGGCTATGGCGGTGAAGCTCGCGGTTTACAGATGGTCCCGCCGGATCGCCTCCAGCAGCCCCTTCGCCCCGGCCTCGCAGAGGTCCAGCACCTCGGTGAAGTGCAGCCCCTCGCCGTAATAGGGATCGGGCACCTCGCGCTTCGGCGCGTCGGGGGCATAGTCGAGGAACAGGGCAACCGTCGCCCGGCTGTCCGCCGGGGCCATGCGCCGCAACTGCGCCAGATGCCCGCCGTCCATCGCCAGGATGTAATCGAAGTCGGCGAAGTCCGCCGTGGTCACCTTGCGGGCGCGCAGGTCCGACAGATCCACCCCGCGGTCCTTGGCGGCGCGCCGGCTGCGCGGGTCGGGCGCCTCCCCCACATGATAGCTGTGGGTGCCCGCCGAATCGGTGCCGATGCGGCCCGCCAAACCGGCTTGCCGAACCCGGTCGCGGAACACACCTTCCGCGGTGGGCGACCGGCAGATGTTGCCCGTGCACACGAACAGGACCTTGACCATCCCGGTCTCCTCCTCTTTGGTTTGGGTCATTGTTTTCCGCAACCGAGATCTAGCAGCCGTTCCCTGAGCCCGCCAAGCCGCCATGACCATCGCCAATCATCTCAAACCGACCGACTCCATCGTCATCCTGACCGGGGCCGGCATTTCCAAGGAATCCGGCCTGGACACCTTCCGCTGCGCCGACGGCATCTGGGCCAAGGTCGATCTGGAGGACGTCGCCACGCCGGAGGGCTTTGCCCGCGACCCGGTGCTGGTCCACCGCTTCTACAACGACCGGCGGCGGGGCCTGCGCGACCCCGCGGTGCAGCCGAACGCCGCCCATCGGGCGTTGGCCGAGCTGGAGCGTCGCTGGAAAGGCGACCTGCTGCTGGTCACCCAGAACATCGACGACCTGCACGAGCGCGCCGGGTCGCACACGCTGATCCACATGCATGGGGAGCTGAACGCGGTCTTCTGCCGCCACTGCCGCAGCAAGGTGGAGAACTGGACCCACGACCTGTCGGTGGAGGACGTTTGCCCGTCCTGCGCCCGCAAGGGCGGCATGCGCCCCGACGTGGTGTGGTTCGGCGAGATGCCCTACCAGATGGAGCGGATCTACCGCGCGCTGGGCGCCTGCGACCTGTTCGTGTCCATCGGCACCTCCGGCAACGTCTACCCCGCCGCCGGCTTCGTGGCCGAGGCGCGCAACGCCGGCGCCATGACGGTGGAGCTGAACCTGGAACCGTCGGCAGGCGCCAGCCTGTTCGCGGACTCCGTCAACGGCCCGGCGACCGAGCTGGTCCCGGCCTTCGTGAGCGAGCTGTTGAGCCTTTGAGCGGTGACCTGGAGAGCCTGTTCGAACAGGCCCGCGCCTGCCGGCTGTGCGCGGGGGTGTTGCCGCACGGCTGCCGTCCGGTGCTGCGCGGCAGCCAGTCCGCCCGCCTGCTGATCGTCGGGCAGGCGCCGGGCGCGCGGGTGCACGCCAGCGGCATTCCCTGGAACGACCCGTCCGGCGACCGGCTGCGCCAGTGGCTGGCCATGGACCGCGCGGCCTTCTACGACGAGAGCCGGATCGCCATCGTCCCCATGGGGCTCTGCTACCCCGGCACGGCGCCGAAGGGCGGCGATTACCCGCCGCGCCCGGAATGCGCTCCGCTCTGGCACCCGCCGCTGCGCGCCGCCCTGACCGGGGTGCGGCTGACCCTGCTGGTCGGCAGCTACGCCCAGGCCCATTATCTGGGAAACCGCCGCCGGCGGACGATGACCGACACGGTGGCGGCGTGGCGGGATTACCTGCCGGAGTACCTGCCCCTGCCACACCCGAGCTGGCGCAACACCGCCTGGCTGAAGAAGAACCCCTGGTTCGACGCGGAGCTGGTGCCCGCGCTCCGCCGCCGCGTGGCGGGCGCCCTGGGCGCCCTGGACGGCTGACTCACCCCTCCATGGCCTCGATGCGCTCCATATCCTCGTCCGACAGGCCGAAATGGTGGCCGATCTCGTGGATCAGGACGTGGCGGACGATGGCGAACAGGTCCTCGCCCGTCTCGCACCAGTAGTCCAGGATCGGGCGGCGGTAGAGGAAGATCATGTCCGGCCCGCTGCGCAGGTCGGCGACGCTCTGCCGCGTCATATCGACGCCCCGATAGAGGCCGAGCAGATCGAAGGGGCTTTCCAGCTCCATCTCGCGCTCGGTCTCCTCGTCGGGGAAATCCTCGACATGGATCGACAGATTGGCGATGGGAGCCAGGAGTTCCCGCGGAATCGTCTCCAGCGCGTCCTCGGCCATCCGCTCGAGGTCGGGGGTGGAGGGGGGAACGGTATGGGTGTGTGCCGGTTTGCGCATCATACCGGTGAAGGTAGCGTTGCTTGCCGCCCAGGCCAAGCGGCGCTAAACCGGAAGGCGGACCGGAACACCGATTTGATCCACAATCGATCCGTGTCCGTTACGCCTGCACAGGCCAACCAAGTTCAGGCCAACCAAGTTCAGGCCAACCAACAACGGGGGAAGGAATGTCGGACAAGCTGGTGGGTGCCAAGCGGCAGACCGCGCTGAAGGAACTGCATGGCTGGGCGGAGGTGCTGGAGCGCGACGCGATCCGCAAGACCTACCATTTTCCCGACTTCCCCGCCGCCTGGGGCTTCATGAGCCAAGTCGCCCTGCTGGCGGAGCGGACGAACCACCATCCGGAATGGTTCAACGACATGGGCCGGGTGGAGATCATCCTGTGCACCCGCAGCGCCGACGGCCTGACCCAGGCCGACGTCGATTTCGCCCACCGGGTGGACCAGATCGCCCCGAACCGCGACCGCTGATCCTCGCGCGCCTGGAGGGCGTCACGCCGGTTCCAGAACCACCTTCACATCCGCCGGGCGCCCGAAGAAGGGGGCGGTGGTGACCAGCAGCGGGCAGCCGGCGGCGGCGTAGGCCGCCGCGTTGTCCTCCGTCACCCCACCCGCCGCCGCGACGACCGGCGGGTGCGGCAGGCCGCGCGTCGCCTCGACCACGGCGCGGGCCTCCTCCGGCGGGCGCTTCTCCAGTTGCAGCACGTCGGCCCCGGCCTGGGCGAAGGCGATGGCGTCCGCCACCGTGTCGACCTCCACCACGATCTTCTTTTCCGGCGCCCGGCGGCGCAGGTCGGCAATCCAGGTCTCCGGCGATCCGGACAGGAAGGCGCGGTGTTCGGGGAAGACCAGGATCGTTTCCGACAGGCCCAGCCGGTGCATCACCGCTCCGCCGGCCAGCACCGCCTTGACCGACAGGTCCTTGGCGCCGGGGAAGTTCTTGCGGGTGCAGGCGACGGTCACGCCGGGGGCGGCCTCCACGATGCGGCGGGCGCGGGAGGCGATGCCGGAGGCGTATTCGACCAGCGTCTGCGCCACCTTCCAGCCGCGGTGCAGGGCACCCGCCGGGCCGTGCCCCTCCAGAAAGGGGACCCCGGCCTCCACCGCCGTGCCGCTGGGCCGGACGGACGTCACCGTGCCGCCGGCCTTCTCGATCAGGCGGGCGGCTTCCTCCGTCCCGGCCAGCACCATGGCGCCGCGCGCCGTGAACCGGATGCGCGCCGGGGCGGCGGCGATGCCCAGCGAGTCGGTGGTCAGGTCGCCGTAGGGAACGTCCTGGGCGAGAAGCGCGTCGAGCGCGGCATCGGACAGGACGAGCATCGGCGGTTCCCTTTTCCGGTTAAAGCCACCCGCGGCGGCGGAAGTACCAGAGCGGCACGACGGCGGAGAGCACCATCATCACGATGGCCATGGGATAGCCGAAGTCCCAGTCCAGCTCGGGCATGTGGTGGAAGTTCATGCCGTAGGCCGACGCGATCAGGGTCGGCGGCATCAGCGCCACGGACACGACCGAGAAGATCTTGATGATCGCGTTCTGCTCGATGTTGATCAGGCCGAGCGTGGCGTCGAGCAGGAAGTTCGCCTCGTGCGCCAGGAAGCCGGCGTGCTCGTTCAGGGACCGCAGGTCGCGCGTCAGCGTCTTCAGCGCGGCCTTCTGCTCCTTGGTCAGCCGCCCGGCGGCGACGGAGGAGAGGAAGGCGACCAGCCGGTCCAGCCCGGCGAGGCTGTCACGCACCTTGTGCGTCAGGTCGCCGGCCCGCCCGATGCCGCGCAGCACGTCCTGCAGCTCGTCCGGCTTCTTGGAGCTTCCGACCCCCTTGCTGTTCAGCGAGTCGGTGAAGATGCGCGCGGACAGCCCGTCGATGCGGGCGCCGATCAGCTCCAGCACGTCGGCCACCCGGTCGATCACCGCGTCCAGGATGCCCAGCAGCGCGTCCTCGGCGCTGGCCAGAAGCTCCGGCTGGCGGCTGGTCCGCGCGGCGAAGGTGGCGACGGAGCGCGGCTCGGTGAAGCGCACCGTGATCATGTGCCGGGGGGTCAGGACGAAGGTGACCTCGCCCTGCTCCGGCATCGGCGAATCGGCCCGCGCGATCACCGAGGAGGTGAGGTAGACGGCCTCCCCCTCGGTGTAGAGCTGGCTCGACGCCTCGATTTCCTTCATTTCCTCGCGCGTCGGCAGATCGCAGCCGGTGACGGCGCCGACATGCGCGCGCTCCGCCTCGTCGGGACGGAGAAGATCGATCCACACCGTGTTGGGCGGCAGCGGCTCTCCGAGGGCGAGCGGCTGCTCGACCACGCGGCCGCCCACCCGGGCGTGGACCGTGATCATGCAAGGGCCTCGGCGGGGACCGGAGCGCCGGCGGCGCGGCAGGCGGCGGCCAGCGTGTTCAGCATCAGGCAGGCGATGGTCATCGGCCCGACGCCGCCCGGCACCGGGGTGATGGCGCCGGCGACCTTGACCGCCTCGTCGTAGGCGACGTCGCCGACCAGCTTCGTCTTGCCCGGCTCGGTCGGGTGCGGCACGCGGTTGATGCCGACGTCGATGACCACGGCGCCCGGCTTGATCCAGTCGCCGCGCACCATCTCCGGACGGCCCACCGCGGCGACCAGGATGTCGGCGCAGCGGCATTCGCCGGGCAGGTCCTGGGTGCGGGAATGGGCGACGGTGACCGTGCAGTCCTGCTGGAGCAGAAGCTGTGCCATCGGCTTGCCGACGATGTTGGAGCGGCCCAGCACCAGCGCCCGCTTGCCCTTCAGGTCGGCGCCCAGCGTGTCGCGGAGCAGCAGCAGGCTGCCCAGCGGGGTGCAGGGCACGATGGCGCCGGGGCTGCCGGTCGCCAGCAGGCCGGCGTTGACGACGTGGAAGCCGTCCGCATCCTTTTCCGGGACGATGCGGGCCAGAACCTTCTGGGTGTCGATGTGCTTGGGCAGGGGAAGCTGGACCAGGATGCCGTGCACCGCCGGGTCGGCGTTCAGCCGGTCGATCAGGGCCAGCAGCTCCGCCTCGCCGAGGTCAGCCGGCATGTGGTGGTCGAAGCTGTTCATGCCGAGATCGGCCAGGGCCTTCTCCTTGGACCGGACATAGACCTGGCTCGCCGGGTCCTCGCCCACCAGCACGACGGCGAGACCGGGGGTGACGCCGTGGCTGGCCTTGAGCGCGGCCACACCCTCCGCCACGCGGGCGCGCAGCCCCGCGGCGAACGCCTTGCCGTCGATGATCTTCGCCTCAGCCATCGCTCTTCCCCGTATCAGGCTTTGCTGTTTCCACCAGCGCCGTCAACCGGCGCATCAGGTCGGCCGGATCGCCGGCCACATGGACAATCTTGTTCCGGTCGGTGGCGCCGGCCACCACCGTCAGGCTGGTCTTGGGCAGTTTCCACGCCTTGGCCAGCAGCTTCACCACCGCCTCGTTCGCCTTGCCGTTCTCCGGCACGGCGGTGACGGTCACCTTCAGGGCCGTTCCTCCGGACGCGGTGGCGGCCAGCCCGGCGATGGCGTTGCGCGACGCCTTGGGCGTCACCCGCAGCGCCAGCCGGACACCATCCGCCACGGCTTCGAAGGGAGCGGCTTCCGAAGGTCCCGGCATCAGAAGCGCGGCCAGTATTCCGCCATCAGGTTACGGATGAAGAAGATCAGCAGGATCAGCGCGATCGGCGACAGGTCCAGGCCGCCCATGTTCGGCAGGACGCGGCGGATCGGGCGCAGGACCGGTTCCGTGATGCGGTAGAGGAAGTCGCCGATGACATAGACCGCGCGGTTGCGGGTGTTGACGACGTTGAAGGCCACCAGCCAGCTCAGCACCGCCGAAGCGATGAGCAGCCACACATAGAGGCTGAGAACGGTGTCGATCAGCAGGTAGAGCGCAATCATGCCCGGCCCGTCCCTTTATTGTCCGATTTTGCGGGGCACCCTAAGCACAAGCGGCGAGTGCTGTCCAGTGCCGCGCGGCGGGCCGCCACCATCCCCCTGCCATGCCCTTGCGCGCAACCGCCGATGCCCGCCATCGGGCGCGTTCAGAGGGCTTGACAGGCTCCCTCCGCATCACCATTATCCGCCGCACGCCGGTGACGGTGTGTGGGGCCGTAGCTCAGCTGGGAGAGCGACGCGTTCGCAATGCGTAGGTCGGGAGTTCGATCCTCCTCGGCTCCACCAATCACTCCCAAGACAGTGTTGCGACACAGAAATTCGCCCGGAAGCGGCGGAATTCCCCGCGGTGTGACACCGCCCTGTCGCACGCGGCGTCGGCCGAATCATCCCATTCTTTTTAAAACGTCCGTCGATCCGGCCCAAGCCTCAGTGCCTGTGCACGTGGTGGGCATCCGGAAAATGGGCATGCCGGTGCCGCAGGCGCACGTGACGATGCCGGTGGGTGTGCGGCTCGGTCACCGGGCCATCGTGATGGTGCCGGTGATGCTCATCATGAACATGCGGATGGTCGTGCTCCATCTCGTCATGGTCGTGTTCGTGGTCGTGGTCCTCGGTCAGGTGCAGCCAAACGCCGAGTCCCATCAGGGTCGCTGCCACGGCCAGCCCGACCGTCAGCGGCTCTCCGAAGATCGCCAGGGAGGCGATGCCCCCGACGAAGGGGGCCGTCGAGAAATAGGCCCCGGTGCGGGCGGCGCCGATGTGGCGCAGGGCGACCACGAACAGCACGAGGCTGACGCCGTAGCCGAGCAGCCCGACCAGCATCGCCGCCGCCGCGGTCGGCGCGGCAGGCAGACCATCGCCGAGCGCCAGGGCGATCCCGACATTGACGGTGCCGGCCACCAGCCCCTTGATCGTGGCGATGTCCGCCGGGTCGGCCAGCGACACCTTTCGGGTCAGGTTGTTGTCCACCGCCCACATCAGACAGGCGGCGGCGACCGCGGCCGGTCCCCAACCGCCGTCCAGGCTGACCGGTCCGCCCCAGGACAGCACGACCGCCCCCGCCACGATGGCGATCATGCCCGCGACGAGCCGCCGGTCGACGCCCTCGCGGAAGACGAACCAGGCCAGCAGGGCGGTGAACACTCCCTCCAGATTGAGCAGCAGCGAGGCGGTCGATGCCGGCGTCGCGGTCAGGCCGGCCATCAGCAGCACCGGCCCGGCGACTCCCCCGGCAGCGACGGCGGCCAGCAGCCAGAGCCACTCGGCGCCGCGGAGGCCGCGTTCGCCACGTTTTCGCGACCCTGTCAGCAGACGGACCAGCCCCAGCCCGATGCCGGAGCCGAGATAGAGCAGGCCCGCCAGCATCCAGGGAGACAGGTCGTGGACCAGCAGCTTCGCCAGCGGCGTGCTGAGGCCGAAAAGGACCGCGGCCAGGATGGCGGTCGTCGCGCCGGTTCGGGGCATGGGAGCCTCGCACGCCTGTTGAGTGGGGCAAACCTTGCCCCCACCCTAACCCTCCCCCGCTCTCGCAGGGGAGGGGATGAAGGCTACCCCCGCGCCCGCAGGTAGGGGGTCATGCGCCACTCCGCGTAGCGGATCAGGCGCGAGGCGATGAAGTTCAGCAGCAGATAGATGCTGCCCGCCACGATGAACACCTCGAACACCGCGAAGCTCTGCGCGATGATCTTGCGGGCAATGCCGGTGATCTCCAGCAGCGTGATGGTGCTGGCGAGCGAGCTGGCCTTGACCATCAGGATCACCTCGTTGCCGTAGGCCGGCAGCATCTGGCGGATCGCCACCGGCATCACGATCCGGCGGAACAGCAGCGTGCGCGACATGCCGCAGGCCCGCGCCGCCTCGATCTGCCCCTGCGGCACCGACAGGATGGCGCCGCGCAGGATCTCGCTGGTGTAGGCGCCGGTGTTCAGCGTCAGCGCCAGGATCGCGCACCAGAAGGGCTCGCGCAGGTAGATCCAGAGGAAGCTGCTGCGCACCAGCTCGAACTGGCCCATGCCGTAATAGATCAGGAAGATCTGCACGAGCAGCGGCGTGCCGCGGAAGACGAAGACGTAGGCGGCCATCAGCCGCTCGGTGACGCGGTTGCCGTAGAGCCGCAGCAGCGCCACCGCGAAGGCAACGCCCGCGCCGAACAGCAGCGCCAGCCCGACCAGCTGCAGGGTCACCGGAACGCCGCGCAGGAGGGTGGGCACGCTGTCCCACATCAGTTCCCAGTTCATGGGTCAGGCCCTCCGCACGCCGCGATTGGCGTAGCGCTCCGCCCGCTCGAACGCCACCGTGGAGACGGTGGTGAGCAGGAGGTAGAGCACCGCCGCGGTGGTGTAGAACAGGAACGGCTGGCGGGTCGACCCCGCCGCCACATGCGACACGCGCATGATCTCGGCCAGCGCCGTCACGGAGATCAGCGCCGTGTCCTTCAGGGTGAGCTGCCAGACGTTGCCCAGCCCCGGCAGGGCGTAGCGCAGCGTCTGCGGCACCAGGATGCGGCGCAGGATCAGCCAGCGCGACATGCCGCAGGCGCGCGCCGCCTCGATCTGGCCGTGGGGCACCGCCTGGACCGCGCCGCGGATCACCTCCGTCGAATAGGCGCCGGAGATCAGCCCGACCGCCAGCACGCCGATGGAGAAGGCGTTCAGCTCGATGTAGCCCTCGTAGCCGAAGACCCGGCCGACGGCCATGACCGCGCCGCTGCCGCCGAAGAACAGCAGGTAGATGACCAGCAGTTCGGGGACGCCGCGGACGACGGTGGTGTAGACCTCTGCGATGCCGGTGAGGGCGAGGTTGCGGCTGAGCTTCGCCGACGCGCCGAGCGAGCCGAAGACGAGGCCGAGGACGAAGGCCGACACCGACACGGCGACCGTCATCGCGGCCCCGCCGAGAAGCTGGCCGCCCCACCCGTTCGGGCCGAAGGAGAGAAGTTCGAACATGGGCTCCGAACCGGGTTCCCCTCCCCCCGCGACGGAGGAGAGGGGGACATCCCATTAAGTGATGGGCTTTACTTGATCGAGATGTCGTAGCCGAAGTGCTGGGTGCTCAGCTTCGTGATGGTGCCGTCCTGGTTGGCCTCGGCGATGGCCTTGTTGAACAGTTCCTTCAGGTCGCCGTCGGCCTTGCGCAGGCCCACGCCCACGCCCTTGCCCAGCACGCCGCGCGCGAAGGCCGGGCCGAACAGGGTCATGTTGCCGGCATCCGTCTTGATGATGGCGTCCACCGCGGAACGGTCGCCGAAGATGGCGTCGACGCGGCCGGCGGCCATGTCGATGCCGGCGTTGTCCAGCTTGTCGTAGGTGCGGACCGACACCTGCGGCAGAAGCTGCTCCATGAAATTCGCCTGGATGGTCGAGGTCTGGACGCCCACCGTCTTGCCCTTCAGCGCGTCGGCCAAGGCGGCGATGGCGGCCTTCGGGTCGTCCTTGGACAGGTCGTAGCGCTCGCCGGGGAACGTGACCTTGGTCAGCGGCGAGGCCTTCATGGTGCCGAACATCGACGGCTCGGTGCCGTAGGGCCCGGCGAAGGCGATGACCTTCTCACGCTCGTCGGTGATCGACATCGCCGCCATGATGGCGTCGTACTTGCCCTGCTGGATGGCCGGGATCATGCCGTCCCAATCCTGGGCGACGATCTCGCACTCGGCCTTCATCTTCTTGCAGAGTTCCATGGCGAGGTCCGGCTCGAAGCCGACCAGCTTGCCCGACGGGTCCGTCGCGTTCCAGGGGGCGTAGGCGCCCTCGGTGGCGATGCGGATCTTCTTCCAGTCCTTGGCCTCGGCGGCGGTGCCGGCGACCGCCACGATGGCGCCGAGCGCCAGCGCCGCAACGATCTTCTTCACGGGAAAACCTCCTCTGTTCTGATGCCCTTATGGATGGCTCTTATGCTCGGGCAGGCTCTGAGGTTTACGGTTTTACAGCGCCAGTCAAGGGAATTGATCGGGCCGTCCCCGCGCGACCGATTCAGCCGCCGCCGGACAGGTGGCGCGACAGGAACTGTCGCACGCGGTCCGTTTCCGGATTGACCAGAACCCGGTCGGGCGGCCCCCGCTCCTCGATGCGGCCCTGGTGGAGGAACACCACCTCCGACGCGACCTCGCGGGCGAAGCCCATCTCGTGCGTCACCAGAATCATGGTGTTGCCCTCTTCGGCGAGCTGGCGGATGACCAGCAGCACCTCGCCCACCAATTCAGGGTCGAGCGCGGAGGTCGGCTCATCGAACAGCATCACCTTGGGCTGCATGGCCAGCGCGCGGGCGATCGCGGCGCGCTGCTGCTGCCCGCCGGACAGCTGCACCGGGTAGGACTCGGCCTTGGCCAGGATGCCGACCTTGTCCAGCAGCTTGCGGGCGCGGTCCACCGCCTCCGCCTTCGGGACGCCCAGCACATGGACCGGCGCCTCGATGACGTTCTCCAGGATGGTCATGTGGGTCCAGAGGTTGAAGCTCTGGAACACCATGCCGAGCCGGGTGCGGATGCGGTCCACCTGACGGGAGTCGGCGGGGACGGTCTGGCCGCCGCGCGCCTTTTTCAGGCCGATGGCCTCGCCGCCGATGACGATCCGCCCCTCGTCCGGCACCTCCAGCATGTTGATGCAGCGCAGAAGCGTGCTCTTGCCGGAGCCGGAGGAGCCGATCAGCGTGATGACGTCGCCTTCGCGCGCGGTCAGGGAGACGCCCTTCAGCACCTCCAGCGGACCGAAGCGCTTGTGGACATTCTCGACGAGGACGGCTTCGGGGGCGTTGGGATTCGTGGGCGGGTGTCGGTGCATGCGGGGCTTGTCGGCGGCGAGCGGGGGCGGGGAGCGGGGCGGGGAACGGTCTGGACCGCCCAACCCTGGACGGTGCCGCTAGGCTAGACCGCCGGACAAACTCCCGCAACGCGGATTTTACAGGTTTGGGGCAACCGCGCGACGGGGTAAGCCAGCGGGTTTTTCACCACAGCATCAGCACCAGAAGCTGCGGCGCCAGGATGCGCAGGCACATGGCCAGCGGGTAGACGGTGGCGTAGGCCAGCGCCGGCGCCTCCGACGCGACCACGGCGTTGGCGTAGGCAAGGCCCGGCGGGTTGGTCTGCGCCCCGGCCAGCACGCCGCAGATGCTGAGGAAGTTCAGCTTCATCATTCCGCGCGCCAGCAGCCCGGTCAGCAACAGCGGCACCAGCGTGACCAGCACGCCCCAGGCCATCCAGGGCAGCCCGGCGCCGCTCGCCATCGTCTCCACGAAGCGGTCGCCCGACGCGATGCCCAGCACGGCGAGGAACAGGACGATGCCGATCTCGCGCAGGGCGAGGTTGGCGGCGGGCGGCATGAACCAGACCAGCGGCCCGATGTGGCCGATGCGCGCCAGCACGATGGCGACGATCAGCGGCCCGCCGGCCATGCCCAGCCGCAAGGGCGCCGGCATGCCCGGCAGGAACAGCGGGATGGCGCCCAGCAGCGCCCCCAGCGTGATGCCGACGAAGACCGGGATCATCTCCACCGTCTGCAGCCGCCGTTCCGAGTTGCCGATGATGCAGGCGGCCGCCTTGAGGTCGTCGGGCTTGCCGATCACCGTCAGGATGTCGCCGAACTGCAGCTTCAGCGCGGCGTTGGGCACCAGCTCCACGCCGGCGCGGTTGACGCGGCTGACCACCACGTCGCACGCCCCCTTCAGGTTCAGCGCGGCGATGGACTTGCCCAGCACCGGGTTGGCGGTGACGACGATGCGCTCCCACCGCAGGTCGCTGCCCTTGGTGGTCAGCCGGACGTCGGCCTCCCGCCCCATCAGCAGGCGGACCTGCTCCAGCCTCGGGCGCGGGCCGACGACGTGCAGCACGTCGCCCTCCTCCAGCCGCGTGTCTTCGCCGGGCACGCGGAGTTGGCCGCCGCGCAGCAGCCGCGACGCGCAGACCCCCAGGCTCGGCAGCAGGGTCAGGTCGCCCAGCCGCACCCCGCGCAGGGCCGGGTTGGTGACGGCGATGTCCATGGTGTCGAGCGCCGCGACCTCGGCGCGCCGGGCGGCCTCGAAGGCCCTGGCCTCCTCCTGCGGGTCGATGCGGAAGACGATCCGCACCGCCGCCATGGCCAGCAGGTTGCCGGCGATGCCGAAGGGATAGGTGACGGCGAAGGCCAGGCCGGGCAGGGCCATCACCGCGGCGTCGGCCCCGACCTCCTTCAGCACCTGCTGCGAGGCGGCCAGCGCCGGGGCGTTGGTCACCCCGCCCGCGAAGACGCCAAGGCCGGAGCCCAGCGGCACGAGGTCGAACAGCACCAGAACCGCGGTCAGCAGGATGCTCGACCCGACCATCAGCAGCGCCAGACCGTTCAGCGCCAGCCCGGACTTCTTCAGCGCCGCGAAGAAACCGGGGCCGACCTGGATGCCGATGGTGTAGACGAACAGGATCAGGCCGAAGTCGCGGATGAACTCCATCATCTCGGCGTTCAGCGTCACTCCCGCCTGCTTGGCGAAATGGCCGACCGCGATCCCCGCGAACAGCACGCCGCCGATGCCCAGCCCCACGCCGCGCAGCTTTATGTGGCCGAGCGCCAGCCCGAGGGCCGAGGTGATGCCCAGCATGAACACCACGCGCGCGATCGGCGGCATGGCCAGGAAGAGGTCGATGAGCGCGTGCATGGCCGCGTCTCCTCACGCGAGGACAGACCGCCCGCCGATCCCGTGGGAAGCGTCCCCGCTGGGTCGCTCCCTTACCAGAGGAACAGGACGATCAACTGCGGCGCAAGGATACGCAGAAACATAACCATAGGGTAAACAGTGGCATAGGCGAGGGCGGGAGCCTCCGATGCGCTCATTGCGTTTGCAAAGGCAAGCGCGGGTGGGTCCGTCATGCTGCCGGACAGCAGGCCGCAGATCGTCAGGTAATTCTGCCGGGTGAAGGCCCGCGCGACGACGCCGACGACGAGCAGCGGGATCAGCGTCACCAGCACGCCGCACCCGATCCACAGCAGCCCGTCGCCGTGCACCAGCGTCTCGACGAAGCGGTCGCCGGACATCAGCCCGACCACCGCCAGGAACAGGACGATGCCGATCTCGCGCAGCGCCATGTTGGCGGCGGGCGGCATGAACCAGACCAGCGGCCCGATGTGGCCGATGCGCGCCAGCAGGATCGCCGCCACCAGCGGCCCGCCGGCCAGACCAAGCTTCAGCGGCGCCGGCATCCCCGGAATGTAGAAGGGGATGGAGCCGAGCAGCACGCCCAGCAGGATGCCGATGAAGACCGGGACGAACTCCACCTGCTGGAGCCGCCGCGCCGAGTTGCCCATCAGCGCCGCCACCCGCTGGAGGTCCGACGGCTTGCCGATGGCGGTCAGGATGTCGCCGAACTGGAGGTGCAGCGCCGGGCTCGGCACCAGCTCCACGCCCGCCCGGTTGACCCGGCTGACCACCACGTCGTAGGCGTCGGCGAGATCGAGCTGGCCGATGGCCTTGCCCAGAACATGCTCGTTGGTGACGACCAGCCGGTCCCAGCGCATGGCGGTGCCCTTGGTGGTCAGGGTGACCTCCGCCGCTTCGCCGAGCAGCCGCTTCGTCGCCTCCAGCTTCACCCGCGGCCCGACCAGATGCACGACGTCGCCGGCGCGCAGGCAGGTGTCGGGGTGCGGCACCTGGAGCCGCCCCTCGCGCAGCAGGCGGGAGATCATCACCCCCTGGTCGCCGAAGAGCTCCATGTCGCGCAGCGGCAGCCCCATCGCCGACCGGTTGCGCACGGCGACATCCAGCGTCTCCAAGGTTTCCACCTGGGCGCGGCGCTTGCGCTCGAAGGCTTCGGCCTCCGCCGCCGGGTCGATGCGGAAGACGACGCGGATCAGCCCCATGGTGATGAGGATGCCGACGATGCCGAAGGGGTAGGCGACGGCGTAACCGAGGCTGGGCGTGTTGATCTCCGCCGCCGAGGCCCCGACCTCGCGCAGCATCTCCTGTGCGGCGCCCAGCGACGGCGTGTTGGTGACGGCGCCGGAGAAGATGCCCAGCACCGCCGGCAACGGCACCCCGCCGATCTCGTGGATCGCCACCGCCACCAGCACCCCCAGCCCGACCAGCGAGGCGGCCAGCAGGTTCAGCGTCAGGCCGGACTTCTTCAGGGCGGCGAAGAAGCCGGGGCCGACCTGCACGCCGATGGTGTAGACGAACAGGATCAGGCCGAACTCCCGCATGAAATGCAGGACGTGATGGTCGAAGGTCAGGCCCAGCGCCTTGGCGACGTGCCCCGCGGCGATGCCGGCGAACAGCACCCCACCGATGCCCAGCCCCACGCCGCGCAGCTTGATCTGTCCCAGCGCCAGCCCCGACGCCGCCACCACGCTGAGCATCAGCATGATGCGGGCGATGTCGGGAAGGCCGTTGAACAGGTCGATCAGCACGGTCATGGCAGGCACCCGGTCCGGTTGAGCATTGAGGGGGCGAAGGCGCCTATGAATGCCCGCTCCGCTTCGCCTCGGCAATGCCCTGGAATGGAAAGGGACATTCCGCGGATCAAAATTTCGCCACTTTCTGGCCCTAAACCGGACGAAGCCTTACGGCATCAAGTGGCTGGCCGGACCCGTGAACCCCTGCGGCCCGGCCCCTAAGCGACGATCAGGGCTCCGGTTTTCCGGCGCCCCCAGCCAGGCCCCGGCTGGATCGGCGGCCATCGCAAGAACCCCCTTGCGATGGCCGTTTCTTTTTGGGGCCGTTTCTGTTTGGCCCGACCTTTTGTGAGGCCGTTTCTTTTTGGCACCCGGACGGGCTGTGCTATAGCTCCCCCCGCCCCGTCCACCGCAAGAGCCCGCCCGACGCCATGCCCGTTTTCGCCGGTTCCGCGCTGACCTGCCTCCGTGGCGACCGGCTGGTCTTCACCGGGCTGGACTTCCGGATCGCGCCGGGCGAGGCGCTGTTCCTGCTCGGCCCCAACGGCAGCGGCAAGTCCAGCCTGCTGCGCGTCATGGCCGGGCTGCTGAAGCCGATCCGCGGCCAGCTGTCCTGGGACGGCGTTCCGGTGACCGACGATCCCGACGCCCACCGCGGCCGCATCCATTACGTCGGCCATCTCGACGCGGTGAAGCCGGTGCTGAGCGCGGTGGAGAATCTGTCCTTCTGGGCCACGCTGGGCGGCGCCGCCGACCCGCGGGGCAACGCGCTGAAGGCGCTGGACCGGCTGGGCGTGCCGCACATCGCCAACGTGCCGGGGCGCTACCTGTCGGCGGGGCAGAAGCGGCGCCTGAACCTCGCCCGCATCATCGCCGCCCCCGCCGCCCTGTGGCTGCTCGACGAGCCGACCGTGGCGCTCGACCGCGCGGCGATCGCCCTGTTCGAGGAGATCATCGCGGAGCACCGGGCCGGCGGCGGCATGGTCGCCGTCTCCACCCATGTGGACATCGCCATGCCCGGCGCCGGCGAGCTGCACCTCGATGAGTTCACCCCCGTCCCTCACGACGGGGACGACGGGGGCGGGGACGACGACGTTTTGGAAGAGGAGGACGCGGCGTGACCCGCTTCCTGCGCCTGATCGGGCGCGACCTGCGGCTGGCGCTGCGCCAGGGGTCTGACGCCAGCATCGCCGTGATGTTCTTCGTTCTCTGCGTGGTGCTGTTCCCCTTCGGCGTCGGGCCGGAGCCGAACATCCTCGCCCGCATCGCCGCCGGGGTGATCTGGGTGGCGGCCCTGCTCGCCTCGCTGCTGTCGCTGGAGCGGCTGTTCCAGAACGACTACGAGGACGGCTCGCTGGAGCTGCTGTCGCTGTCCACCCTGCCGATGGAGGCGGTGGTTCTGGCCAAGACGCTGGCCCACTGGCTGGTGACCGGCCTGCCGCTGATCGCCGCCGCCCCGCTTTTGGCGCTGCTGCTGAACATGGACGCGGAGGGGTTCGGGGTGCTGGTGCTGACCCTGCTGGTCGGCACGCCGATCCTCAGCCTGATCGGCAGCATCGGCGCCGCGCTGACTCTGGGCGCCCGGCGCGGCGGCGTGCTGCTGTCGCTGCTGATCCTGCCGCTCTACATCCCCGTGCTGATCTTCGGCGCCGGGGCCATCGACGCCGCGCTGAACGGCCTGACCCCGCGCCCGCATCTGCTGCTTTTGGGCGGCCTTCTGGCCGGCGCCCTGCCGCTCGCTCCCTGGGCCAGCGCCGCCGCCCTGCGTCAAGCGGTGGAATAAGCAGCGGCGGCACGACTGCACAGCCCGCGACTGCACAGCCCGCGACTGCAAAGCCGATGTCGATGATGAGCCGCTTTTCCGACAAGCGGCTCGACAGAGGGGACCGTGCCTTCTGTACGTGTATCGTGCCAAACAAAAAGCCCCGCCGGAGGGGCGGGGCTTTTCGATCGTCCGGGGAGCGGGGCTCAGAGAGCCTCGTCGACCCACGAGAACAGGGCGGTCTTCGGCAGGGCGCCGATCTTGGTGGCGGCGACGTTGCCGTTCTTGAACAGCATCAGCGTCGGGATGCCGCGCACGCCGTACTTGGTCGGGGTGCCGGGGTTGTCGTCGATGTTCAGCTTGGCGACGGTGACCTTGCCGCCATACTCCTTGGCGAGGTCGTCGAGCGCGGGAGCAATCATCTTGCAGGGGCCGCACCACTCCGCCCAGAAATCGACCAGGACCGGACCGTCGGCCTTCAGCACGTCCTGCTCGAAGCTGTCGTCGGTGACCTTGATGGGATCGCTCATGTGACCTCTATGCCTGGGTTCAGGGGCACCGCCGCGCCGATTTTCCACCGGCGGCGGACCCATCCCTCATCGGTGGAATTTGCCAAAATGTATGACCGACCCCCCTTGCTGGTCAAGCCGGGGCGCGAATGCGGTCTCGTCAACCCAATCCGCCGTCCCGTGCAACGCGGCCGGGGGTGAAAAGTTCCATGGGCGGACTATCACGCGCGCCTCACTCCGGCAACTCCATCAAAGCGGGGGTATCGGTCCACAGCAGGACGCAGCGCACCGCCTTGTTCGGGTAGATGGCGCGCAGCGCCGCGCGGTAGGCCTCCATCTGGCGGACATAGACCGGCGGCACATCCTCCGCCCGGACGGGTGGCGGGCGGTTGGTCTTGTAGTCGACGATCCACACCGCGTCGTCCTCGATCACCAACCGGTCGACCCGGCCCGACAGGGCGCGCCCGGTGACCAGACCGACCACCTCCACCTCGGCGCGGGAATTGGGGCCGAACAGCCGGGAAAAGCGCGGGTCGGTCAGGACGCGCATCGTTTCGCATGCGATTTCATCCTGGCGCTCCGCCGTCAGCTCATGCCCGGGGCGGGCGAGGTAGCGGCGGGCGGCACCCTCCCGCGCGTCGGGCGGCAGGTCGGGCAGGGTCTGCATCAGCCGGTGGATCAGCAGGCCGCGCTTGAAGCGCGCCCCGTCGTCCTCGCCGAGCGGCGAGCGCATCGCCGGCTCGTCGCCATCCGGGCGGGAGGGGGTGAGGGGGCGGGACGGCTCCGGCTCCTCCGGCGCGGCGGCGGTCAGCCAGGGCGGGGCTTCCTGCGCCGTCAGCACGCGGCCGGCCCCGGCGCCGTCCGGCTTGGGCACGGCGGTCTGCGGGTCGGCCAGCCGCCACCCCTCGCCGCTCCAGCCGTCCGGGCAGAGGGTGGAGAAGTCGAAGGGGTGCGGCACGCCGATCTCGCCCATCGCGGCCTCGACCAGCTTGTACCAGCAGACGTCGGACGGCTCCTTCCTGCCCTGATAGCCGCAGACGTACAGCCGGTCCTCTGCGCGGGTCAGGGCGACGTACAGCAGGCGCCTGTACTCCTGGTCGCGGCGGCGGTTGGCGCGGGCGCGGGCCTCGGCGCACAGCGCGTCTTCCTGCGAGCGGCGGGCGGCGAAGAGCGGCACGGCGCAGCCCTCGTCGGGCCAGAGAATCGGCGGGCTCTGGGTCGGCGTGCCCAGCGTGTCGGGCAGAAAGACGATGGGCGCCTGGAGCCCCTTGGAGCCGTGCACCGTCATGATGCGTACGCGTCCGCCACCCTGCTCCAGCTCGCGCTTGATCTCCGCTTCGCTGGCCGCCAGCCAGGCGAGGAAGTTCTGGAGGGAGGGCGGCTCGGTCTTCTCGAAGGCCAGGCATACGGCCAGGAACTCGTCCAGCGGGTCCTGCGCGTCGGGGCCGAGCCGTTTCAGGAGGGCGCGGCGGCCCGACCCGTCCGGATCGGCGGGGCAGGGGGCGGCCAGCAGCCCGGCGAACAGCTCGTAGGGCGCCAGGAAGTCGGTGCGGGCCAACTGCGCGCCCAGATAGCGGCGGGCCGGGCGATAGGCCGGGTCGTCCTCCGCCTTGGCCACCAGCGCCCGCCACAGCGTGCCGCGCCGCCCGTGGGCGAGGTCGAAGAGCTGGTCCTCGCTCAGCCCGATCAGCGGCCCCTTGAGGACGGTGGCCAGCGTCAGGTCGTCCTCCGGCAGCAGCAGGAACTCGCACAGCGCCATCAGGTCCATGACCGCCAGCTGCTCGGTCAGCACCATGCGGTCGACACCGGCCACCGGAACGGCGCGGTCCTTCAGCGCGCGCACCAGCTCCGTCACGAAGGCGGTGCGGCGGCGGACCAGCACCATCACGTCGCCGGGCTGGATCGGCCGACCGCGCGACTCGAGCGACTCGCCGCGCTGGGTCCAGTCGCGGATGGTGTCGGCGATGACCGCGGCCAGCCGGGCCGACGGCGAATCGGCGGCCTCGCGCTCCACCGGGGGCGCCCAGGCGGGCGGGTCGGCGGCCTCCGCCGGCTTCACCGGGGGCCACAGCTCGACCAGACCGGCGTGACCCCGGCGGAAGGCGCGGTGACGGATCACCGGGTTCGTTTCGGACGCGACACCATCCTTGGCGCCGTCCAGCCCGAACACCGCGTCCACCGTTTGCAGCACTGTGGCGGTGGACCGGAAGGAGATGTCCAGCGCCACCGCGTGCCAGTCGCGCTCGGCGGCCTTGGCGCGGGTCTGGAAATGGCGGCGCATCCGGGCGAATTCGGCGGGGTCGGCGCGCTGGAAGCTGAAGATCGACTGCTTCTCGTCGCCCACGGCGAAGACGGTGCGCGTCGTCTCGCCGCCGTCCCGCGCGCTGAGTCCGGCGAAGAACTCCTCGGCGATGGAGCCGACGACCTGCCATTGCTCCGGATTGGTGTCCTGCGCCTCGTCGATCAGGATGTGGTCCAGCCCGCCGTCCAGCTTGAACAGCACCCAGGGCACGGCGGGCACGCCGTCCTTGCCGCGCAGCAGCGCGTTGGCCGACAGGATCAGGTCGTCGTAATCGAGCAGCGCCTTGGCCTTCTTCTTCGCCTCATAGGCGCTCAGAAGCGACTCGGCCAGCGTCAGCAGGGCGGTGGTGGAGGCGGCGACTCCGGCCGAGCGAACCCGTTTCATCAGCGAAACGAGCCGCTCCGCCTCACGCTCCAGCGCCGTCAGGGCGGCGGGGAAGGATGTCGCCGGCTTCTTGGTGATGAGGGTCTTGCGGGCACCGCCCTCCGCCGTCAGGAAATGGCGGGCGTAGATCTGGAAGGCGCGCACGCGGTTTTCCGCGGCGTCGAGCCAGCTCTGGATGCCGACTCCGCGCTCCTCATCGGTCTTGCTGCCGGTGGACAGCGCCCGGCAGGCGTCGCGCAGCCCCGTCCCGTCGAAGGCGTGGTCGGCGCAGGCCTCGCGCAGGATGGCCGCCTCGGTGATGCCCGGCGGCACGCCCAGCGCCTCGTGAACCGCGTCCACCGCGCCGTCCAGACCATGGAAGCTCTCGAACAGGCGCTGGATTCGCCCGCGCTCGCTGGCCAGCTCGGCCAGGATGCCGGCGAACTCCTCGGCGTTCAGCTCGGCGGTCAGGCGGGCCATCGCCTTGCCAAGCGGGCTGTCGGGGGCGGCGCGTCCGGCGTGCAGCACCTCGTCCCGCGCCTCGGTCAGCAGGCCGGCGGCGGTGCGCTCGTCCATCACCTCGAAATGCGGGGCGAGTCCGGCCTCCAGCGGGAAGCGGCGCAGCAGCGACTGGCAGAAGGCGTGGATGGTCTGGATCTTCATGCCGCCCGGGCAATCCACCACCTGGGCGAACAGCCGGCGGGCGATGGTGCGGGTCTCGGCGCTCGGCCGCTCGCCGCAGAGGTCGGCGAGCCGGTCCTCCAGCCCTTCGTCGGGCAGAGTCGCCCAGATGCCCAGCGTGCGGTTGATGCGGATGGACATCTCCGCCGCCGCCGCCTTGGTGAAGGTCAGGCAGAGGATGCGCGCCGGCGCGGTGCCGGACAGCATCAGCCGCAGCACGCGGTCGGTCAGCACCTTCGTCTTGCCGGACCCGGCGGAGGCGCCCACCCACACCGACGACAGCGGGTCGGAGGCGAGCCGCTGCGCGACGTTGGGGTCCAGCGGCAGGTCGCGGATGGGGAAGTCGAGGACGGTCATGCGCCCATGCTTGACTGCCGCGGGACGGCCAAGCAAGAGCCAAACGTTGATCCTTGCGCTGGGCTTGCGCATCCGGTGCAAGCGGGAGGAGCGAATCGCCACCGCGACCGGCTGAAACGGCTTGGCGATGGGATGTGAAACATTTTATTTTTCTCCTTAAAGGTGTTATTGTATAGGAAAAAAAGGCTGAATGGTTGTTTTTGTTGGCATGATTGCGGACGAGCGATGCCGAGAGGAAGTCTGACCGCCACCCCGGGGGAACCATCATGTCCATCACCGCACCCGGTTCGGGAAGCACGCTGATCGCGTCCCTTCGCAGCCAGTTCCAGAGCGAATTCGCGGCTGTGAAGAAGGCCTATCAGGAGACGGGCCAGCTTGCCGGGACGCAACGAACATTCAGGTCCGAGGATGGTGATGTCACGATCAGCCTCAGCGGGCGCAAGCTCGATGACGGACGCGAGGTTTTGGAACTGACATACGGGATCGGTGGCGCGAAGGGTGCTCTGCTGGGCCGGACTCTGTCCGGTGGCACCAACGACGCGACCGGATTGGCGCTGCCGGCGGACACCCGCTACGGGGGGATCGCCGGCAGCGCCAGCACCGAAGCCATCACCAGCTTTGATGATATCGAAGCCTTTGAGAGGGACATGGTCGCCTCGACGTTCGAAACCCAGGACGAACGCGCCGCCCACATAAGGCAATGGGGGGTTGGCGACGGTAAGTACGTGACCTCGCGTGAGGAGTACCGCGCCTACAACCGCGTCGAGGAGGCCGCCACCGACGCCGCGGCCAAGCTCACCAAACGGATGGGCTTCAAGAACCCCGAGGAGGAGTCGGAATTCTACGCCAAGGCCAACAAGGCGCTCTCAAAGTTCATGCACGATGGTGACGATCGGGAACTGGCCGAACTTCTCAAAGGGATGCCGGCCGACACGCTGAAGAAACTCAAGGGCGACCTGTCGGCGACCGACTCGGCAACCCAGCGCCTCATCGCGGCGCTCAACCGGCGCCTCGAAGGGGGCGCACCGCACGAGTCGCCGGCCAGCCTTTTTTCGGCGAAGTCGCTGAACGTGCTGGTGTAGGCAGAACGGCGACAGACGTGGCGCCGGTCTGAAGGCGCATCACCCCTCACCCCCATCGCCGCCCGCCGACCACTCCTGCACCCGCGCGAGGTGGGCGTAGTCGGTGTAGCGCGGGGCCATGGCCGGGCGGGGGCAGGAGCGGTAGGGGGTGGCGGGGTCGTCGAAATGGCGGATCAGCTCCTCCAGCCCGGCGCGGGCCTCGGCGGCCAAAGTCGCCGGGTCGCCCTTCACCGCCTTCTCCTCGCCCGGCGGGTCGCCGCCGGACAGGCGCCAGAAGGCCAGCTCCGCCACCCGGTTCCTGGCCACCCCGGCGAAACCGCCGGCCTCGGCCATGGCGGCCTCCAGCGGGAGCTGCGGGGCGAAGCCCAGCTCGATCTCGCGGGTCGAGGGCGGGGTGCCGGTCTTGTAGTCGATCAGGACCAGCCCCTCGCCGCCCGAATCGATGCGGTCGGCCTTGGCGGTCAGCAGGAAGGGGCCGGCGGGGCCGCTCAGCGCGAGCTCGCCCGACACTTCGGTGGCGAGCGGCTTCAGGGTGCGGCGGCGGTCGCGCTCCAGCCCGACGAACCACTCGGCGATGCGCTCGAAGCGCGGCCACCAGAAGGCCCAGACGTCGGGATGGCTGTGCAGCAGCGGGCCGAAGGACTCGCGCCCCATCGCCAGCAGCCGGTGCAGCGCGTCGTCGGGCAGTTGGCCCGGATGGGCCTTCACGAAGGCGTCGAGGGCCGCGTGGATGAACTGGCCGCGGTCGGCGGCGCCGGGATCGGCGGCGATGGGATCAAGCTTGCGGAGTTTCAGCACATGCTCGGCGTAGATGGCGTAGGGGTCGCGCATCCACTTCTCGATCTTGGTGACCGACAGCTTGCGCGGGCGGGCGGACACCGGCGGGCGCGGCTCCGGCGGGAGGACGGGGCGCACGGCGTCCGGCTCGTCCAGCCCGCGCGCCCAGGCCAGCCAGGGCTCCCCGGCCAGCTCGATCCGGCCGTCCAGACCCAGCGCGCGCAGCACCGTCTCCAGCCGCAGCAGCCAGCGCGAGGGGACGGTCGGCGTGCCGTCCACCCGCTCCGCGCGGGTCAGCACGACCTCTTCGGCGCCGCAGGCGTGGGTGAAGTCGTGGGCGGACAGGCCGACCATGCGTTCCGGGCTGGGCAGGCCGAAGTCGCGGCGCATCGGGCGCGACATCCAGGGATCGGCGTCGGGGTCGGGCGGCCAGGTCCCCTCGTTCAGCCCGCCGAGGACCAGCAGGTCGAAATGCTGAAGGCGGGCCTCCATGGGGCCGAGGATGTAGAGGCGCGGGTGCAGGCCGAAGCGCGGGCGCACCGGGCGCATCGCCATCAGCGCGTCGAGCAGCGCCGGATAATCCTTGCCGGGAACGGCGGGGAAGCCGTCCGCCGCCTCCAGCAGTTCATGGACGAAGGTCGCGGCCTCCTCGCCGTCGTCCTGCCGCCAGAGGAATTCCGACCCCGGCGCGTCGGTGCGCGAGGCCAGCGCCTCCGCGAAGGCGACGTGCGCGCGGACGAGGTCGCTGAGCGGGGCCTCGCTGAACAGAGCCTCCATGAAGGGGGCGGCGAGCGTTTCGAGATTTTCCAGCCAGCCGAGCAGGGCGGCCTGCTGGTCCGGGTGGTCGAAGCGGTCGGCGGCCTTCAGCGCGGCGATCAGCCCGGCGAAGCCCTCCGCCGGGCGAGGGCCGCGCAGCACGGTGCGCTCCAGCGCGCGGGCGGAGCGGCGGAACTCCGCCGGGTCGTGCCCACCGGCGGCCAGCGGGTGCTTGGCGAGCGCCAGCAGGGCCAGCGGATGGGCGCGGCTGGCGGCCAGCTCGGCGGTCAGCCGCAGATAGGTGCCGACCGCGGTGTGGACCAGCGGCTGGCCCGCCGAGTCGTTGACCGCGATGCCCCAGCGGGTCAGTGCCATGGCGACCCGGCGCGCGAGGTTGCGGTCGGGGGAGACCAGCGCCGCCGTCTTGCCCGGCGTCTCCAGCGCGTGGCGCAGCAGGAGGGCGATGACCGACGCCTCCTCCTCCGCGGTCGGGGCGTCGATGCGGGTCAGCCCGTCCAGGGCCGCGGCGTCCAGCCCCTCCAGCTCCCGCCAGCTTTCCGTGGTGGCGGCGGGGCGCATGGCCTCGGCCAGCAGGCGGGCGCGGGCGGCCCGCGGCTCCTCCGCGTCGTTCCAGCGGCGCACGGCGGCGCGGCCGACCGACAGCCGGTCGAGCAGGTGGGCGAGGCCGTGTTGCGGGTGCGCCTCGTCGGCGCGGATGGCGTCCCAGCTCGCCTCGTCGGCCTCCAGGTCGAGGCCGGGCAGCACGACGGCGCCCTGCGGCAGGGCGGCGACCACCGCCAGCAGGTCGGCCGACGCCGGGATGGAGCCGGTGGAGCCGGCGGCGATGACCAGCCCCTGCGGCGGCTCCGCCCGCCAGAGCGCGGCCTGGGTCTGGAGCACGAGGTTGCGGCGCTGCGCCGGGTCGGTCAGCGCGCTGGCGCCGAGGATGGCCGGCCAGTGCTCCGTGACGATCTTCAGGAACTCCAGCGTCACCTGCCAGTGCTGGGCGTAATCCTCCGGCACCAGCGAGGCCAGCCGGTCGAAGGCGACGTTCTCCGTCCACACCGCGTCGATCAGCCGCCCCAGGTCGGCGCCCAACCGCACCGCCTGCGCGGTGGTGGCCGACACGCCGGTCGCCTGGAGGATCAGCCGGGCCAGCATCATCTGGCGCTTCAGCCCGCTGATCGGGTCGGGCAGCTCCAGCGGCACGCCGGGCAGCTCCTCCGCCGAGGTCAGGCTGAGCGAGGCGGCGTCCAGCTCGCCCAGCGGGCTCATCCGCGGCAGCAGCATCGGCTGCCCGCCGGAGCGGCGCAGGAACGCCTCGCGCAGCGAGCGGCAGGAGCGGCGCGTCGGCAGCAGGACGGTCACCCCGGCGAGCGCCAGCGGGTCGTTCCCCACGCGGTCCAGGATGCCCGCGGCGAGCTGGTCCACGAAGGACACGCCGGTGGGAATCGAATAGACCTTGGGCTCCGCCCTGCCGCTCATGCCTGCCCCGGAAGCTGTATCGTCAGACGCGCGAGGATACTAGATGTGGGGCAATGAGACCACAAAGCGTCAAGGAATACAAAAATTCTCACAAAGCAGCGGTCCGGTGGCCGGTCAGGTGGTGACCACCGAGACGTCGCTCATCGACAACATTTCCTCCGTTTCGGCCAGCGCGTCGGGGGTGCCGATGTGGAACCACAGCCCGTCATGGGCGAGGCCGAAGAGGCGGCCTGCCTCCTGCGCGCGATCCCAGACGCGGTTGGTGGAGAAAGCGCCGTCGGGGGTGTCCTGCCCGAACAGCGCCGGCTTCACGATCTGGACGCCAGCGTAGACGAAGGGGGCGATCTCCATCTCGCCGCGCCGGGTCAGCCGGCCCAGCGGGTCCATGTGGTAATCGCCGCGCCCCTCGTACCCCACCGCCTTGGTGGTCGCCATCAGCAGCAGGAGCGCGTCCATCTCGTCCGGGTTCCAGTGGCGGGCCAGCCGCGCCAGCGTGGGGGAGGGGCCGTCGAGCCACAGGATGTCGGCGTTGACCACATAGACCGGGTCGGTACCGAGCAGCGGCAGCGCCTTCTTCACGCCGCCGCCGGTCTCCAGCAGCGTGTCCTCCGGCGACAGGGTGATGGCCGGGGTGGTCCGCCCCGCCAGATGGGCGGCGATCATTTCGCCCTTGTAATGGCTGTTGACCACGGCGGCGGTCACGCCGGCCTCCTCCAGCCGGTCGAGCGCGTGGTCGAGCATCGGCTTGCCCATCACCGGGATCAGGGGCTTCGGGCGCTCCAGGGTCAGCGGGCGCATGCGCAGGCCCAGCCCGGCGGCCATCACCATGGCCTTGGCGGGGGCGGTCGCCACAGGCGGCGTCTTGGTACGGGTCTTCTTCGAGACAGGCGACATAATCAATCCGGCTCCGGAACGACAAGCTCCGCGCGGGTACCCGGCGGCAGATGACGGGCGAACCAGTCGGCGACCGGGGCCAGTTCGGGCTTGGCGAGCTGGCCTTCCAGAAGCCGCCAGACGCGCGGCAGGTGAAGGAGATAGCCGCGTCGGCGCTGCAACGCCAGACGCACGAAGATGGCGACGATGCGGGTGTGCCGGATCGCGCCCAGCACCGCGTAGGAGCGGCGGAAGGCGTCCCAGTCCCGATCGGGGAAGGCCGTCCGGTAGCGGTCGAGCAGAACGCCCTCCAGCCCGGCGGGCAGGTCGCGGCGGGCGTCCTCCAGCAGCGACACCAGATCGTAGGCGACGGGGCCGAGCCCGGCGCTCTGGTAGTCGATCAGCCCCGCCGCCCGCAGTCCGGGCCGGGGCAGCCGCATCACATTGTCCACATGGTAATCGCGCAGCAGAAGCGACTGCGGCCCGGCGCAGGCCCCCGGAACGACGGCGGCCCAGGCCGCATCGAAGTCGGACCGGGCCTTGTCGGACAGGGGCTTGCCCGTCGCCGCGGGCATGTAGACGTCGGCGAACAGCGCCACCTGCTGCGTGAACAGGGCCGCGTCGTAGAGCGGCAGGTTCAGGCAGGCTGCCTCCTCCACGGGGAAGCGGCGGTGCAGTTCGATCAGAACATCGGTCGCCAGCTCGTAGAGCGGGCGCGGCTCCTCCCCCGCGTTCAGCAGGCGGGTCAGGGTGCCGTCGCCGAAATCCTCCTGGATGGCGAGCCCCGCCTCCACCTCCGCCGCCAGGATGGCGGGGACCGAGAAGCCCAGCCGGTCCAGGGCGGCGCCGATGGCGATGAAAGGCACCAGATCCTCCGCCGGGGCGGGGGTGTCGACGAGGATCAGCGTGCCGCCGTCCGGCGTCGTCAGGCGCTCGTAGCGGCGTGCCGAGGCGTCGCCGGCCAGCGGCTCCCGCTTGGCCCCCTCCAGCCCGTGGCGGGCGAGGAAGGCGGCGATCTGCGAAGCGCGGTCGGTCACGGCCGCTCCAGTGCGGAAAGGTCGAGGGTGGTCAGGCGCGACTCCCAGGCGCCGTGGCCGGTCAGGGTGGCGCGGCGTTCGGTCGGCCCGGCGAAGCTCATCGTGACGTCGAGACGGTCGGCGGGCAGCAGCGGACCCAGCCGGTCCGGCCATTCCACCAGCAGGACGGCCTCGGCGCGGGCCTCGTCCCAGCCCAGTTCGGTCACCTCGTCGGGGCCGGACAGGCGGTAGAGATCGAAATGCCAGACCGGGCCGATGTCCGTGTCGTAGGTCTGCACCAGCGTGAAGGTCGGGGACGGCACCTCGGCGTCCTCCTCCGTCACGGCGCGGATCAGGGCGCGGCACAGGGCGGACTTGCCGGCGCCGAGGTCGCCGCGCAGGGCCACGAGGTCGCCGGGCGCCAGCGCCGCGGCCAGACGGCGGGCCAGCGCGGCGGTCGCCTCCTCGCTCGGCAGCGTGACGGCGCGCGTGTTGGGGGAATCAGTCTGGATCATG
The DNA here is from genome assembly GCF_001315015.1 of Azospirillum brasilense. Taxonomy (NCBI): domain Bacteria; kingdom Pseudomonadati; phylum Pseudomonadota; class Alphaproteobacteria; order Rhodospirillales; family Azospirillaceae; genus Azospirillum; species Azospirillum brasilense. The sequence goes on from NZ_CP012914.1 coordinate 331,225, forward strand.
TCACGGGATGCGGTCAAATCAACGGCGGCAATCAACGGCGGGAGGCGGCCTTGCGCGGCACCGGGGGAGGAGCGGGGGGCGGCTCCGTCGCCTCGACGCGGTCTTCCACCAGACGCGGCGGCTTCTTGAAGTTCATGGTGATCATCAGCGTCAGGGCGCCGTTGATCAGATGGATCATCTTGTCGGACTCGACGGGCAGGGGAATCTTGCGGCCCATGCAATAGGACACCAGCGCCGCGGCGACCTCGGACTCGTGCAGGGTCATGCTGCGGTCGTCGCCCTCGTCCCCGGTGACCTGGATCAGCGTCTCCACCCCGCCGCCGCCGGGCTGGCCGGGGCGGTAGGTGACCTTGCCGACGGTGCCGCTGGGCAGCGGCTCCTTCATCCGGCGGCGGCGGTCGAGCACGGCCTTCACGACCTCCTGGTCGGTGAACACGAGGCAGCGCAGCTCCTTCATCGCCAGTCCTTCATTGCGGCCGCTCCGGCACGGGGGAAACGGGCAAATCCTACCCCACCGCGACCGCACGCCCAGAAGGAAATCGGCAGTGCAGCACCCATTTTGCGCGCGCCGTTCGCCCTCCCCGTGCAGGGCGGGGTTGACCGGGGGCGCGAAACCGGACAATTGAAGGCGTCATCGTTCCCCCCGTTTGCACAAGGCAGCGCGTCCCATGTCGCACACCGTCCATCGCACCGACGTCGTCATCGTCGGCGCCGGCCCCGTCGGTCTCTTCGCCGTGTTCGAATGCGGCATGCTGAAGATGCGATGCCATGTGGTGGACGCGCTGGACATGGTGGGCGGGCAGTGCACCGCGCTGTACCCGGAAAAGCCGATCTACGACATCCCGGCCCACCCGGCCATCGAGGCCGCCGACCTGATCGACCGGCTGGCGGAGCAGGCCGCCCCCTTCAACCCGACCTATCATCTGGGCCAGCAGGTCGAGAAGCTGACCCGGACGGACGAAGGGCGCTGGCTGGTGGAGACCAGCATCGGCACGCGGATCGACACCCAGGCGGTGATCATCGCCGCCGGCTGCGGCGCCTTCGGCCCCAACCGCCCGCCGCTGGACGGGCTGGAGCAGTATGAGGGCACGTCGGTCTTCTACATGGTCCGCCGCAAGCAGGACTTCGCCGGCAAGCGCGTGGTCATCGCCGGCGGCGGCGATTCCGCCGTGGACTGGACGCTGTCGCTGGCCGACGTGGCGGAGAAGGTCTATGTCGTCCACCGCCGGCCCAAGTTCCGCGCCGCCCCGGAAAGCGTCGCCCGCATGGACGTCCTGGTCCGCGAGGGCAAGGTGGAGATGGTGGTGCCCTACCAGCTCTCCGGTCTGGTCGGCGAGAACGGCCAGCTCTCCGCCGTGCGCGTCGCCACGCTGGACGGCGAGGAGAAGGACCTGCCGGCCGACGCGCTGCTCGCCTTCTTCGGCCTGTCGATGAATCTGGGGCCGATCGCCGAGTGGGGCCTGAACCTGGAGCGCAGCCATATCGGCGTCAGCCTTCCCGGCTGCGCCACCAGCGCCCCCGGCGTCTACGCCATCGGCGACATCGCGACCTATCCCGGCAAGCTGAAGCTGATCCTCTGCGGCTTCTCCGAGGCGGCGCAGGCGGCCCACGCCATCCACCCGCTGGTCCATCCGGGCGAGGCGCTGCACTTCGAATACTCGACCTCCAAGGGCGTTCCGGGCGCCGAGTGACCGTCCCGAAAACGGAAACGGGCCGCCGGGGGTACCGGCGGCCCGCTCCGTCAACGGCTGACGGGAGGCAAGGGATCAGCCGCCGCGGGGGCCCTTGTCGGGACCCGGACCGGGGCCATGGCCGTGCATGGGGCCGGGGCCGTGATGGCGCATGCCCGGGCCGCCCATGCCGCCGCCCATCATGCCGTGCCCGGCGCGGTCGAGGAAGCGGTCGGCCTGCTTCTGCTGGTCCGGGGTGAGCTGGGCGTAGAGGTCGGTCAGCGCCGGGCGCACCTGCTGAAGCTGGGCGAGGCGGGCCGACATCATGGCCTCCATGCGCTCAAGCCGGGCCGGAGCGGCGGCGGGCATCGGCTGGTCCTTGTACTTGGCGCAGAGGTCCTGGGTGGGCTTCTGGCTCGCCTTCGCGGCGTCGGCGAACTTGGTCCAGGCGGCGCGCTGCTGGTCGGTGATGTTCAGCTTCTTCTCGGCGTAGGCCAGCATGCCGGCCAGCCGGGCGTCCTGATCCTCGCACATCCGGGAGAAATGCCGGCCGCCGTCCGGACCGGGGCCAGGGCCGGCGCCGGGACCCGGCTGCTGCTGGGCGAAGACCGGCACGGCGAGGCCGAGACCGAGAACCAGCGCGGCGGTGGTCATCATAGCGCGTTTCATGGGGATGCTCCTTGTTATCGACGGGGTCTTGCGTTCCCGATGACCCCGATGATGGGCCGGCAACGTATCCGGTTGATGTCCGGCCTTCCGTGAATTGGTAACGCTGTGTAACAGCCGGCCCCCCCGTAACGTGGCGTTACACATTTCTTCTTCACCCCGGCGCCCGCGCGTCGGATCATGCGTTCCATGGACCGCACCCCTCACCTGCTGGTGGTCGACGACGACCGCGAAATCCGCACCCTCCTGTCGCAGTTCCTGACGCGGCACGGCTTCCGCGTCACCGGGGCCAAGGACGGGGTGGAGATGATGCGCACGCTGGACAGCGCGCGCGTGGACCTGATCGTGCTCGACCTGATGATGCCGGGGGAGGACGGGCTGAGCCTGTGCCGCCGCCTGCGCGCCGCCCCGGAGACGGCGCAGACGCCGGTCATCATGCTGACCGCGATGGGCGAGGAGACGGACCGCATCGTCGGGCTGGAGATGGGGGCCGATGACTATCTGGCGAAGCCCTTCAGCCCGCGCGAGCTGCTGGCCCGCGTCAAGGCCGTGCTGCGCCGCGCCTCCGGCCCACCGGTGGCCGGCGGTGCGGTGGGCAAGACGCTGGGCTTCGAGGGCTGGACGCTCGACCTCGCCAAGCGGGAGCTGCGCTCGCCCGACGGGGTGCTGGTGCAGCTCTCCGCCGGGGAATACGACCTGCTGGTCGCCTTCGTGGAGCATCCGCAGCGGGTGCTGACCCGCGACCAGCTTCTCGATCTGGCGCGCGGGCGCTCGGCGGTGCCCTTCGATCGCTCCATCGACGTGCAGGTCAGCCGGCTGCGCCGCAAGATCGAGCCCGACCCCGCCGACCCCACCATGATCAAGACGGTGCGCGGCGGCGGCTATCTGTTCACCCCGGCGGTGACGGGGGCGTGAAGATGGAGACCGCCCGCAAGAGCCGCCTGCTGGTGGCCCGGCGCTGGCTGCCGGACAGCATTGCCTCGCGGCTGGTGCTGACCGTGGTGCTGGCGCTTCTGCTGACCCAGGCGGTCAGCGCGCTGGTCTATCTGACCGACCGCCCTCCGGGACCGCCGGCTCACAGCATGCGCGTCCTCGTCCAGCGTGTGACGGCCATCGTCCAGCTCGTGGAGAGCACCCCGCCGCCGGAGCGGCGGCGGCTGGTCAAGGCGATCGACGACCCCGTGCTGCGGGTGGACTGGAATCCCGAGACTCCGCGCTTCGCCAACCAGCGCGAAGGCTTTCCCTTCGACCGGCTGCGCCGGGCCATCCGCGGCGAGCTGGACGATCCCGAGCGCGCCGTGGTGGTCGAGGTCCGGCGGGAGCGCCCCATGCCCGGCCCCTTCCCGGTGGACGAGCATCGCTGGGGCGCCGACGTCCGGCTGTCGGTGGGGCTGAAGGACGGGTCCTGGCTGACCTTCGTCGGCGGCGACCCGCTGGAGGGGCCGTTCCGGCTGCTGCGCTTCGCGCTGTGGATGGCCGGCATCGTCGGGGCGGTGGCTCTGGTCTCGGTCTGGACGGCGCGCCGCATGACCGCCCCCATCGCGCGCTTCGCCGACGCGGCGGAGCGGCTGGGCGTGGACGGCGAGGCGCCGCCTTTGCCGGAAGCCGGCCCCCAGGAGCTGCGCGCCGCCACCCGCGCCTTCAACCGGATGCAGGCGCGTCTGGCCCGCTTCGTCGCCGACCGCACGCAGATGCTGGCGGCGATGAGCCACGACCTGCGCACGCCGCTGACCCGCCTGCGCCTGCGCGCCGAACTGGTCGAGGACCCGGAGATGCAGCGCAAGATGCTCGCCGACCTCGACGAGATGGCGGCGATGATCAACGCCACGCTGGCCTTCGCCCGCGACGACGCCAAGCACGAGCCGCGCGGCCCGCTCGACCTCGCCGACCTGCTGCAGAGCCTGTGCGACGACCGGGCGGACGCCGGGCACGCGGCGGCCTACGAGGGGCCGGCGCACGCGACGGTGGACGGGCGCCCGGTGGCTCTGCGCCGCGCCTTTGCCAACCTGATGGACAACGCCATCGCCTATGGCGGCGGCTTCACCGTGCGCTTGCGGCCCGTGGATGGGGAATTGCGGGTGGAGATCGAGGACGGCGGTCCCGGCATTCCGGAGGCGGAGTTCGAGAAGGTCTTCGCCCCCTTCTACCGGCTGGAGCGCTCGCGCTCCCGCGACACCGGCGGGGTGGGGCTGGGTCTGGCCACCGCCCGCACGGTGGTGCGCGGCCATGGCGGCGACATCGCGCTGTCCAACCGCCCGGAAGGTGGGCTGCGGGTGACGGTGACCCTGCCGCGGTGATGGCAGGGTGCGTCAAAGCCCTCGCCCCTCCGGGGAGAGGGTTGGGTGAGGGGGCGTCCGAAGGGCGGAAACGCAGCCTCATTGCAGAGCCTTTCCGGCCTGCGGCCGCCCCCTCATCCTGACCTTCTCCCCAGCCTTCTCTCCAGGGGGGAGAAGGGATTATGCACCGCAACATCGGCGGCGCATCGGCGTTTAACGGTGCAGGATCAACGTCACCGGAGGTTGCCGCCGTGCCGCAGATCGACCGCACCCCCTCGCCCGTGGACCTCCGCCCCCATGTCGTGATCGTCGGGGCGGGGTTCGGCGGGCTGGCCTGCGCGGAGGCCCTGGGCGGGACGAACATCCGCGTCACCATCATCGACCGCAACAACTATCACCTGTTCGTGCCGCTGCTCTATCAGGTGGCGACCGCCGCCCTGTCGCCCGCCGACATCGCCGAGCCGATCCGCCGCATCGTCAGCCGCCACCCCAACATCGACGTGGTGATGGGCGAGGTGACCGGGGTCGACCGTACGGCCAAGCGGGTGGAACTGGCCGACGGCAGCTTCGTCCCCTACGACCGGCTGGTGCTGGCGACCGGCTCCTCCTACAGCTATTTCGGGCACGACGACTGGGCGGAGATCGCCCCCGGCCTGAAGACCATCGAGAACGCCCGGCGGATCCGCGCCCGGCTGCTGATGAATTTCGAGCAGGCGGAGATGAGCGAGGACCCGGCCCGGCAGAAGGCGCTGATGACCACCATCGTGGTCGGCGGCGGTCCCACCGGCGTGGAGATGGCCGGGGCGGTGGCCGAACTGGCCCGCTTTACGTTGGCCCGCGACTTCCGCCGCATCGACCCGCGCACCGCCCGCGTCCTGCTGGTCGAGGCCGGGCCGCGCATCCTGTCCACCTTCCCGGAAGACCTCGGCCAATACGCCCGCCGCAAGCTGGAGGAGCTGGGCGTCGTCGTGCTGACCGGACAGGCGGTGGAGAGCATCACGCCGGAGGGCGCCACGGTCGGCGGGCGCTTCATCCCGGCGGGGGCCATCGTGTGGGGCGCCGGGGTCAAGGCCTCGCCCGCCGGCTCCTGGCTGGGGGTGGAGACCGACCGCAGCGGGCGCATCCCGGTCGACGCCGACATGGCGGTGCCGGGCGTGCCCGACGTCTACGCGCTGGGCGACACGGCGGCGCTGGCCGGCGACGACGGCAAGCCGCTGCCCGGTCTGGCCCAGGTCGCCAAGCAGCAGGGCGAGCATCTCGGCGGCGGGTTGGAGGCCAGCCTGCTGCGCGGTCAGCCGCTGGAACCCTTCCGCTTCCGCAACCGCGGCAACACCGCCATCGTCGGGCGCAGCGCCGCCGTCTTCGATTTCGGAACGCGCAAGCTGAAGGGCTGGTTCGCCTGGGTGCTGTGGGCGATCATCCACGTCTATCTGCTGGTGAATTTCCAGAAGCGGATGCTGGTCACCATGCAGTGGCTGTGGCGCTGGGCCACCTACCAGCGCGGCGCGCGGCTGATCACCACCGACCGCCCGGTGTCGGTCGCGGAATCCGTCACCTCGCCGCATGGCGGGAGCGCCGAACCCTTCCGGGACGTGAGGCGCGGCCAGGGCTGACGGCTTCGGATCAGGAGGGCTTTGGACCGGAGGCGGGGGGAAGCGGCAGGACGCAGCGGAAGCGGGTGCCGTGGCCCGGCCACTCCTCGACCTCCAGCCGCCCGCCGTGCAGCTCCATGACGTTGCGGACCAGCGACAGGCCGAGCGCCGCGGCGCCGCGCGGGTCGTTGCGGTCGTAGCGCGAGGGCAGGGCGGCCTCGCCCGGCCCGGCGCCGCTGCCCACGGTCAGCACGATGGTCCCGGCGGTCCGTTCCCCGGACAGCAGGATGCGGCGGTCCGCCGGCGGGTGGCGGATGGCGCCGACGACCAGGGTGAACAGCGCCTGCTTGAGCCGCCGGGCGTCGCCCTCCGCCTCGCCCAGCGACGACGGGGCGGCGAGGTCGAGGCGCAGCCCCTCGCGCCGCGCCCATTCGCGGGTCAGCTCGCCCACCGTCTCCAGCAGGTCGGGCACGTCCACGACGGCGCGGTCCAGCGTGGTCACCCCGGCCCCCAGGCTGGTCATGTCGACGACGTCGTCGATCAGCTCCAGCAGCCGCTCGCCCGCGTTGAGGACGCCCTTCACATACTCGATCTGGCGCGGGTTCAGCTCCCCGAAATACTGGTTCGCCAGCACCTCGGCGAAGCCGATGATGCCGTTCAGCGGGTTGCGCAGATGGTGCGAGACGTTGGCGATGAACTCGCTCTTCAACTGGTCGGCGGCCTCCAGCGCGGCGTTGGAGGCGCGCAACGCCTGCTCCAGCCGGGCGCTGTCGGTGACGTCGAGATAGCTGTTCAGCACCGCCCCGTCGGGCAGCGGCAGGGTCGAGAACTCGACCACCGACCCGTCGGCCCGCTCCAGCCGACCCGAGCGCACGGCGCGTTCCAGCGTCGCGCCGATCATCTCGTCCTTCAGGCTGTCCCAGTCGCCGCCATTCTCCAGGAAGGGCCGCATCCGCTCGAACAGGCCGGAGATGTGCGGCTCGCCCAGCAGGTCCTCGTCGTCGAGGTCCCAGACGCGCGCGAAGGCCGGGTTGGACAGCTTCAGCCGCCCGTCGCCGCCGAACACCGCGATGCCCTCGGCCAGATTGTCCAGCGTCTCCTGCTGCACGGCGATCAGCGTGTTGTAGGAGGATTCCAGGGCCAGCGTGTTGGTCACGTCCTCCAGGATCTGCATCAGCCCGCCCAGCGGGTGCGGGGCGGCGAGGCTGCGCAGAGTCGTGCCGTCCGGCAGGTGCATCAGCTCCTCGACCGGCTCCAGCAGGCGGGTGTAGCGGCTCAGCCGCTCGCGCTTGTAGCTCTGGTAGTCGGCGTATTCGGGCAGGCGGCGGCGGGTGCGCAGCTCCTCCAGGATCTCGCCGTGGGTGGGCTGGCTGCGCAGCCACGACTCCTCCAGGTCCCACAGCCGGGCGTAGGCCTGGTTGAAGAAGGTCAGCCGCGTGTCGGCGCCAAAGATGGCGATGGCCGCGCCCAGCCGCTCCAGCACCTCGCCGTGGGCGGCGAGGTGGCGGCTCAGCTCGCCGCGCAACTCTTCCACCGCCGTGACGTCCAGCGCGTAGCCGACGACCAGCGTGCCGCCGCCGTCCGGGGCGGGCAGGGGGGCCTCGGTGACCTCCAGCAGGCGCCGCTCGGCGCCGATGACGGCGGAAACCCGCTCCGACTGGGCGACCCCGCTGCGAAGCGCGCGTTGCGCCAGGGCGCGCCCGGCGTCGCTCAGCTCCTTGCCGCTGTCCGGCACGGCGGCAGGGTCGGAATCCACGGCACGGGCGTAGGCGCGGTTGCACCAGGACAGCGTCTGCCCGGCGCCGCGCAGCCACACCGGCAGCGGCAGGGCGTCCACCGCCGCGCGCAGCTCGGCCAGCGCCGATTCGGCGTCGTGCCGTCCGCGGGTCAGTCCCTCCTGTTCGGCGCAACGGTCGGTGATGTCCTCCAGCCAGACGACGTTCTGATGCCCGGCGTTCTGATGCCCGGCGGCCCGCCGCCCGTTCAGCAACAGGCGCCGTCCGCTGCGGGTCGTCGCCTCGATTCGGAAGTCCTCGCCCCCACCGCGCAGGCGGCGGACGGCCTCGGCGACTCGGGGGGCGTCGCTGTCGGCGAAGGCGCTCGCGATGTCCTGGCCCGGCTCCGTCCCCAGAAATCCGGCGCAGCCCGGCGCCGCGCTGACGGCGCCTTCGGCGTTCCAGGCGCACCAGGGATGGGGGGATGCGGCCAGCAGGGCCTCCAGACGCGCCACGTCGGCCGCCAGCCGGTCGCTGCGGCGGCGCTCCTTGCCGGTCCAGAACAGCCCGCCGAATCCGGCGGCGCCGAGGACACCGGCAAAGCCCAGCACAGCCGGCGAGCCGGAGGGCCCGGCCATCAGGCCGACTCCCACCGCCAGCCCCAGCGCGGCAAAGGCGTATGATCGGGTCAGGACACTCACGCGGGTGAGACTAGTCCACGCCTCCCGGCGGAGCAAGGCGGGCCGGGGGTGGTGCCACTTTCGGGGTGGTGCGGCCCTTTCTCCCAGCTACACCGCCTCCCCGATCCGCAGGGCGCGGATCGCCGCTTCGACCGCCGGGAAGGCGGTGCGCACCGCCGTCAGGGCGTGCCCGGTCCCGTCCGGATCGCCGCGATGGGCGGCGAGTTCCAGGGCGGACGCGGCGCGGCCCAGCCGGTTGGCCCCCGCCGTGCGCGCCGCCCCGGCCAGCGTGTGGGCGGTGCCGCGGACGGCCTCCAGGTCGCTCCGTTCCAGGGCGGCGGCGGCCTCGTCCAGCAGCGGGCGGGTGGTTTCCAGGAAGAAATCCAGCATGTCCAGCGACGCCGCGTCGAGCCCGCCGAAGGTGGTGCGGACATGGTCGAGGTCCAGCGTCTGCTCCGCCGTCCCGGCGGGCTCCGCCGCGGGTGGATCGTCGGGAGCCGCGACGCTGCCCTCGCCCAGCGCCCGGTTCAGGGCGGCGGCGAGCTGCTTCAGGGTCACCGGCTTGGCGATGTAGTCGTCCATGCCCGCGTCGGTGCAGCGCTCCATCTCCCCGGCCAGGGCGTTGGCGGTCATGGCGATGATGGCGGTGCGAGGACGCGGATCGGGTGCCAATTTGAAGACTGATTCAGCGCTGCGGATCTGGCGCGACAGCTCGTAGCCGTCCATGCGCGGCATGTGGCAGTCGGTGATCAGAAGCCGGTAGGGCCGTGACCGCCAGGCGGTCAGCGCCTCCAGCCCGTCGCCGCTAAGGTCGGCCTCGAAGCCGAGCTGGCGGAGCTGGCGCAGGATCACCTGCTGGTTCGTCGGGTGGTCCTCCGCCACCAGGATGATCGGCGGGGGCGCGGCCGCATCGGGGTCCGCCATGTCGAGGGCCGCCATGTCGAGGGCTGGCGGACTGTCCTCCGTCACGGGAAGCGGGGAGACGGCGCGTCCGGCCAGGGCGGTCAGGCGGCGGAACAGGGCATCGCGGCGGATCGGGCGGCCGAGATGGTCGTGGCGCGGCGGTTGTCCAGCGGGCGTTGCACCGTCCTCGCCGCTTTCCGGCGGGCAGTCGCCGGGCTGCTCCCGCCCGTCGATCAGATGCAGGGTCGGGGGAGGGCGGACCCCGGCGGCGGCGATGCGGGCCAGAACCGCCGGCGCCGACAGCCGCGGGTTGGGCGCGCCGGGCGCGTCGTCCGGATGGTGCTCCAGCAGGCCGTCGGAGAGGACCAGCAGGTCGGCGTCGGCCATTGTCAGCAGTTCCACCGCCTCGTCCGCCGTCGTGGCGTCGGCGACGGCGGCCCGCTTGTCCTCCAGCGCGCGGATCAGGACGGCGCGCTGCACCGGGTCCGGCTCGGCCACGATGATCGACAGGCCGGTCAGGTCGGTGTCGTCGCCGGGCACCGTTCGCGGATCGCCCGCCAGCAGATCGACCGTGAACCAGAAGGTGGCGCCGCAGCCCGGGGCCGATTCGACCCCGATGCGCCCTCCCATCATCTCGACGAGGCGGGCGCAGATGGCCAGCCCCAGCCCGGTGCCGCCGAAGCGGCGGGTGGTCGAGCTGTCGGCCTGGCTGAAGGGCTGGAACAGGCGGGCCTGCCCGGCGGCGCTGATGCCGATGCCGGTGTCCTCCACCGAGAAGCGCAGGCGCAGCCGGTCCGACCCGGCGTCGGACGGCTCCAGCCGGGTGCGCAGGACGACCCGGCCCGCGTCGGTGAACTTGATGGCGTTGCCGGTCAGGTTGAACAGGATCTGGCGCAGCCGTCCGGGATCGCCGCGCACCGCCGCCGGCACCTTGCGGTCGAGGTCGCAGACGAGAAGCAGCGCTTTCTGGTGGGCCTGCGGAGCCAGCAGCTCCGCCACCCCCTCCACCAGTTCGCGCGGGTCGAGGTCCATCTCGTCGAGGTCGAGCTTGCCCGCCTCGATCTTGGACAGGTCCAGGATGTCGTCGATGATCCGCAGCAGCGCCGTCGCGCTGTCGCGCACGGTGGTGACGAGTTCGGTCTGCTCCGCGTCCAGCGGGCTCAGGGCGATCAGCTCCAGCATGCCCAGCACGCCGTTCATCGGGGTGCGGATCTCGTGGCTCATGGTCGCCAGGAACTCCGACTTGGACCGGGCGGCGACCTCCGCCTGGTCCTTGGCGTGGCGCAGGTCCTCTTCGGCGCGCTTGCGGCCGGTGATGTCGTAGCTCCAGGCGAGGATCGCCGGTTCCCCCTCGAACTCCGTGCGCTGAAGCGTCTGAAGCGCCCAGACGCGGCTGCCGTCGGGCCGGTCGACCGCCACCTCGACGTCGCGGGCGACCAGCCCGGGGCCCTCCTGCGGGAGGGCACGTCCCTGCAGGGTGGCGCCGGGCAGGGCCAGCGCGTGGCGGCGCCCGACAAAGGCGTCCGGCGGCAGCCCGGCCAGTTCAGCGGCGCGGGCGTTGGCGAAGGCCACGGAGCCGTCGGGACGCCCGATCGATACGCCGACCGGACTCTGCTCCAGGATCGCGCGCAGGCGGCGCTCGCTGTCCGACAGGGCGTGTTCGCGCGAACGGATGGTGGCGACGAAATAGTGCAGGGCGCGCGCCATGTCGGCGATCTCGTCCTGCCCATGGGTGGGGATGGCGACGGACCGCCCGGCGGCCGACGCGGCCATGGCCGTCTGCAGCCCACGCAGCCGCCGCACCACGTTGCGGTGGATGTAGAGGAAGATGCCGAGGGCACCGAGGATGGACACCACGGCCATCGCCAGGATGGCGTTCTTGCCGTCGCGGATCACCCGCTCGAACTCGCCGGAGCGGGCGGCGATGTCCTGCTCGATGGCCAGGAAATGGTCCGACACCGCGCCGACCAGCCGGTCGGAGACGTTCTGGTTGCGTGCGATGGAGCCTTTGATGGCGCGGGCCAAGCCGATTTCGGTCAGGCGGCTGTTGAACAGGTTGTGTTCCCCAAGCCCCAGCGCCTCCAGCTCCCGGTACAGCGGCTCCAGGTCGAAGGCGGCGCCGGAGGGCAAAGCGGCCACGACCTCCGCCGCGCGGTCCATCGCGGCGCGGTAGTCCTGCCGCAGCCGGTCCACCCGCGCCTCGTGGTCGGCGCGGGAGGCGGCGAGCATCAGCAGGATGGCGTGCTGGGCCTCCGCCGTCCACAGGTCGATTCGCCGTTCGACGTCCCGGGCCTCCCCCCACTCCTCCAGGGTCCTGGGGGTGGTGGTTTTGTCCCGCAGCGCTTCCTCGGCGTTGCGGACGCGTTCGGCCAGATGCATCAGGCGGCCGACCAGCCCACCCGTCTCCGCGGCGGCGGCGAGCTGGCGCTCCACCTGGGTGTTCAGGGTCATCAGGTTGGCGATCAGCTCGTTCTTGCGGCGCTGCAGCTCGACCACGTCGGCCACGTCGGTGCCGCGGTCGCGCAGCCGGGTCATCAGGTCTTCCAGCAGGGCGATCTGATCGCTCAGCCGGGCCATCACCGATTCGCGCACCGACTGGCTCTGCACTGCCACCAGGGCCGGGGCGTTGGCGGCCAGCGTGCCGCTCTGCTGGGCCAGTTGGGAAGCGTTGACGAGGCCCGGCACCTTGGCCGTGGCGATCTGCTCGAACCCCTCATGGAAGCGGCCGAAGAGTGAGACGGCCACCACGCCGGTGGCGGCGGTCAGGCCGGCGATCACGGTCAGACCCGCCAGGATGCGAAACGCCACGCCCAGCCGGGGAAGCCGCATGCCCGTCCCTCGATTTTTGTCGTCCGCTTGAGATAACACGGGCAATCGACCGGGCGCAATTCACACCCCCGCGCCGCGATCGGACGCTGGGCAAGCGGGTGCCCGGCGGGCTTGACCCGCGCCGGTTGCCGGACCAATGCTGACCGCCGGTGGCAAAGGTGCCGGCGGCAAAGAGGGATGGTCGATGGGCTTGGTCCGGTCTTTCGCGCGCGCCGCGGTGGTTGCCGCGGTTCTGGCGGCGGCGCTGGCCGCGCCATCCGGCGGTCCGCGGGCCGAAACCATGGAGGATGTGCGGGAGCGCGGGCTGCTGCGTTGCGGCGTCTCGTCCAGCGGGGCCGGTCTGGCGGCGGTGGACGACAACGGCAACTGGCGCGGCTTCTTCGTGGACATGTGCCGGGCGCTGGCTGCCGCCGTCGCCGGCAAGGCCGACCGCGTGGAGTTTGTCGAGACCAACTCCGAGAACCGCTTCGCCATCCTGCGCAACGGCGAGGTGGACGTGGTGATGGAGGGGACGACCTGGACCCTGCAGCGCGACGCCACCTTCGGCATCGATTTCCCGGCGGTCTACCTGTTCGACGGCCAGGGGTTCATCGCGCACCGCGCCCAGGGCATCGCCCGCCTGTCCGACCTGCCGCCCGGCGCCTCGGTCTGCGTGATCGAGCAGACCACGACCCTGCGCAACCTGGAGGATTGGATGGCCCGCACCGGCCTGCGCTTCCGCCTGAAGCCGGTGCGCTCGACCGAGGGGGCGCTGTCGGCTTTCTTCAACCATCACTGCGACCTCTACACCAGCGACCGCATCGGCCTGCACGCCCAGCGCCTGCTGAAGGCCCCCGAGCGCGAGGACTATGTCATCCTGCCGGAGGCGATCTCCAAGGAGCCGTTGGGGCCGATGGTCCGTCCGGACGAGCGGCGGTGGTTCGACGTCGTGCGCTGGGTGTTCCTGGCCACCGTCCTGGCCGAGGAGAAGGGCATCACCACCGCCAACGCCGCCCGCCTGAAGGAGGAGGCCCAGGACCCGGAGGTGCGCCGCTTCCTCGGGGCCACCGCCGGGGTCGGCTGGGGGCTGGGGCTGGACGACGGCTGGGCCTTCCGCGTGGTCACGCAGGTCGGGAACTACGGCGAGATCTTCGACCGCCATCTGGGCGCCGCCTCGCCGCTGGGCATCGACCGCGGGATGAACGGGCTGTGGATGAACGGCGGCCTGCACTACGCCCCGCCGCTGGGAGGATGAGGGCGGCGGCGCTCTGCCATGCCGCCCCGCCGGATTGCCTTCGCGCCGGCTTTTCCCATCTTGTGGGCATGTTCGGCGAAAGGTTCGGCGAACGCTTCAAATCCGGGCGATCCGCCGCTATGGTGGCGCCTTCCGGGCGCCGCGCGGCCCGCTTCAGGCAGTTTCCCAGGCCATGACCAGACCCAACACCTACCGTTCCGGTCCCGACGAGCGCGGGCATTTCGGCATCTATGGCGGACGCTTCGTCGCCGAGACGCTGATGCCCCTGATCCTTGAGGTGGAGAAAGCCTACCGCGAGGCCCGGGCCGATCCCGCCTTCGAGGGCGCGATCCGCGAGCAGCTCAAGCAATATGTCGGCCGCCCGAACCCGCTCTACTACGCCGAACGCCTGACGGAGAAGCTCGGCGGCGCGAAGATCTACTTCAAGCGCGAGGAGCTGAACCACACCGGCGCGCACAAGATCAACAACTGCATCGGCCAGATCCTGCTCGCCCGCCGCATGGGCAAGAAGCGGATCATCGCCGAGACGGGCGCCGGCCAGCACGGTGTGGCGACCGCCACGGTCTGCGCGCTGTTCGACATGCCCTGCGTCATCTACATGGGCGAGACCGACATCGCCCGCCAGCAGCCCAACGTCTTCCGCATGAAGCTGCTGGGGGCCGAGGTGGTCCCGGTGACCTCCGGCGCGCGGACGCTGAAGGACGCGATGAACGAGGCGCTGCGCGACTGGGTCACCAACGTCGCCGACACCTACTACCTGATCGGCACGGCCGCCGGCCCGCACCCGTACCCCGCCATGGTCCGCGACTTCCAGTCGGTGATCGGCGACGAGGTGCGCGTGCAGATGCAGGAGCTGGAGGGCCGTCTTCCGGACAGCCTCGTCGCCTGCGTCGGCGGCGGCTCCAACGCCATCGGCCTGTTCCATCCCTTCCTCGACGATCCGTCGGTGCAGATGGTCGCGGTCGAGGCCGCCGGCCACGGCATCGACAAGGGGCCGCTGGCCCACGCCGCCTCGATCACCGGCGGGCGCCCCGGCGTCCTGCACGGCAACCGCACCTACCTGCTGCAGGACGAGGACGGGCAGATCCTGGAAGGCCATTCCATCTCCGCCGGCCTGGACTATCCGGGCGTCGGACCGGAGCATTCCTGGCTGCACGACATCGGGCGCGTCGAGTATGTCTCGGCCACCGACCAGGAGACGCTGGACGCCTTCCAGCTCTGCGCCCGCACCGAGGGCATCATCCCCGCGCTGGAATCGGCGCACGCGCTGGCGGAGATCGTGAAGCGCGCCCCGAAACTGCCCAAGGACCACCTGATGGTGCTCTGCCTGTCGGGCCGCGGCGACAAGGACATCTTCTCCGTCGCCCAGCATCTGGGAGTGAAGCTGTGAGCGCCCTCAACGACAAGTCCGTTGACAATGGCCGCATCGCCCGGCGGTTCGCCGCGCTGAAGGCGGAGGGCCGCGCCGGCCTCGTCACCTTCATCACCGCGGGCGACCCGGACCTGGAGACCTGCCGCGCCGTCCTGCACGGCCTGCCCGCCGCGGGCGCCGATCTGATCGAGCTGGGGCTGCCCTTCTCCGACCCGATGGCCGACGGCCCGGCGATCCAGGCGGCCAGCCTGCGCGCGCTCCACGCCGGGACGACGGCGCGCAAGACGCTGGACCTCGTGCGCGGCTTCCGTGAAACGGACGCCGACACGCCGGTGATCCTGATGGGCTATTACAACCCGATCCACGCCTATGGGGTGGACCGCTTCCTGGCCGACGCCATCGAGGCCGGGGTGGACGGGCTGATCGTCGTCGACCTGCCACCCGAAGAGGACGAGGAGCTGTGCATCCCGGCGCTGAAGGCCGGGGTGAACTTCATCCGCCTGGCGACGCCGACCACCGACGACAAGCGCCTGCCGGCGGTTCTCCAGAACACCTCGGGCTTCGTCTATTACGTGTCGATCGCCGGCATCACCGGTGCTGCCAGCGCCGACAACGCCGCGGTGGGCGCCGCGGTGGAGCGGCTGAAGCGCCACACCGACCTGCCGGTGGCGGTCGGCTTCGGCATCAAGACGCCGGAGCAGGCGGCCGAGGTCGCCCGCGTCGCCGACGCGGCGGTGGTCGGCTCGGCCATCGTCACGCGGCTCGCCGGCGGGCTGGACGCGGACGGCAAGGCCCGTCCGGGTCTGGCCGAGGATGTGCTGGGCTTCGTCCGGGAACTGGCCGGCGGCGTGCGCGGCGCGCGCGTCTGAGTGCGTCGGGCCTAGATCGCCGGGCTGCGAGCGCCGGCTGAGCGGGATATCAGGAAGAATGCGATGAACTGGCTTACCAACTACGTCCGCCCCAAGATCCGCGCCCTCTATGCCCGCAAGGAGGTTCCCGACAACCTCTGGCACAAGTGCCCGAGCTGCGAGGCGATGCTCTTCCACCGCGATCTGGAGGAGAACCTCAACGTCTGCCAGCATTGCGGCTTCCACATGCGGCTAGACCCGATCAAGCGGCTGGCCTCGATGTTCGACGAGGGCGACTACCAGTCGGTCGAGCTGCCGAAGTCGGTGGTCGATCCGCTGAAGTTCCGCGACCAGAAGCGCTACACCGACCGCCTGAAGGAGGCCCAGACCAAGACGGGCCGGCATGACGCCATCGTCGTCGGCTCCGGCCTGATCGGCGGGCAGCCGGCGGTCGTCGCGGCCTTCGACTTCGGCTTCATGGGCGGCTCGATGGGCATCGCGGTGGGCGAGGGCATCCTGGCCGCCGCCCGCACCGCCATCGCCCAGAAGGCGGCGCTGATCGTCGTCCCGGCCTCGGGCGGGGCGCGCATGCAGGAAGGCATCCTGTCGCTGATGCAGATGCCGCGCACCACGATCGCGGTGGAGATGGTCAAGGAAGCCGGCCTGCCCTACATCGTGGTGCTGACCGACCCGACGACCGGCGGTGTTACCGCCTCCTTCGCGATGATCGGCGACATCCACATCGCCGAGAAGGGCGCGCAGATCGGCTTCGCCGGCGCCCGCGTGATCGAGAGCACGATCCGCGAGACCCTGCCGGAGGGCTTCCAGCGCTCCGAATACCTGCAGGAGCACGGCATGGTGGACATGGTCGTCCATCGCCGCGACCTGCGCCCGACCCTGTCGCGCGTCCTGACCCTGCTGATGCAGCCGGTCCTGGCCGTGGCGCCGGAAGCGCTGCCGGCCACGGCCGTCCAGGCGGAGGAGCCGCGTAGCCAGGCGGAGGCCGCCGACGAGACGCCGGCCCAGGCCGGCGCCGAGAGGACCGGCTCCGAGCAGCCGGCCTGATCCCGCCATGCCGCTCGCTGAGTCGCTCGCCGATCCGGTTCTCGACCGGCTGAAGGGGCTGCACCCCAAGGTCATCGACCTGTCGCTGGACCGCGTGCACCGGCTGCTCGCCGCGCTGGACCATCCGGAGCGGCGCCTGCCGCCGGTGGTCCATGTGGCGGGCACCAACGGCAAGGGCTCCACGCTCGCCTTCCTGCGGGCGATGCTGGAGGCTGCGGGGCTGCGGGTGCATGTCTACACCTCGCCGCACCTCGTGCGCTTCCACGAGCGCATCCGGCTGGCCGGCTCGCTGATCGACGACGACCGGCTGGCCGCCCTGCTGGAGGAATGCGAGGCGGCGAACGGCGGCGGGCCGATCACCTTCTTCGAGGTGACGACGGTCGCCGCCCTGCTCGCCTTCGCGCGGGAGCCGGCGGACGTGGTGCTGCTGGAAACCGGGCTGGGCGGACGGCTGGACGCCACCAACGTGGTGGACCGCCCGGCGGTCACCGCCATCACGCGCATCTCCTACGACCACCGCCAGTTCCTCGGCGACACGCTGGAGGCCATCGCGGGCGAGAAGGCCGGCATCTTCAAGCCGGGCGTCCCCGCCGTGATCTTCCCGCAGCCCGCGGAGGAGGCGGCCCGCACCCTGGCCATCCGCGCCGAGACGGTGGGCGCGCCGGTTCCCGGCTGGTCGGTCACCCCGACCGCGGGCGGTTTCCGCTTCGAAAGCGACCGCCGCCGCATCGAGCTGCCGCTGCCGGGGCTGGCCGGAGCGCACCAGATCCTCAACGCCGGGGTGGCGCTGGCCTGCCTGGACCATTTGCCGGTCAAGGTCGACGACGCGGCGGTGCGCCGCGGCCTCGCCGCCGTGCACTGGCCCGCCCGCCTGCAACGGCTGACCCGCGGCCCCCTGGCCGAGGCCTTGCCCGCCGGCTGGGACCTGTGGCTGGACGGCGGCCACAACGACTCGGCGGGCGAGGTTCTGGCCGTCCAGGCCGCACGCTGGGCGGAGGAGGAGCCGCAACGGCCGCTGCTGCTGGTCTACGGCATGCTGGCGAGCAAGGAGCCGCGGGAGTTCCTGGGTCCGCTGGCGCCCTTCGTCTCCGCCGCCCGCACCGTCGCCATTCCCGGCGAGGAGGCGTCGCTGACGGCGGAGGACACCGCCGCGGCCACCCGCGCCTGCGGCATCGCCGACAGCGCGGCGGCGGCGGATGTGGGCAGCGCCCTGGAGGATATGACGCGGCGGGTCGAAGGGCCGGCCCGCGTGCTGATCTGCGGCTCGCTCTATCTGGCCGGCACGGTGCTGGCGGAGAACGGCTGATTCGGAGGGACGGCAAGCGGGGCCTCAGCGCCCCTGCTTGCCGTCCAACTCCAGCATGTTGCGCAGCGCGGCCAGGGTCTTGCCGAGCGTGCCCGAATCGTCCTTGGCGGTTTTCTTTCCCGCCTCGTTGCCTTTCGCCTGCCTGACGGCGTCGGGCTTGGGCTTTTCCGACGCGCTCACAGGGACCGGCTCAACGAGGTCCAGAGGCTCGTCGGCATCGTCCGGTTCCGCTTCCGGCTCCGCCGCGCGGCGCGGCAGCGGCTTGAAGCCGGGCAAGGCGTCCGCGTCGGAGCGGGTGGGCGCTTCGCTTTTCCAGGCAGGGTGGGGCGGGTCGTCCAGATCGCTTTCCGCCTCGACGAGCGCGCGCAGGGCGCGCAACGCCTCTTCCATGTCCTGTTCCTGGGCGGACTTGCGCAGCACGGGGAGGCTCTCCTCGTCCGGCCCGTCGTCCCCATCCACATCCTCGCGGTTCCAGAAGGCGTCATCGGCGTCGGCTTTCCGATCCTCCGCGCCGTCCTCTTCCGGACCGTCATCAACATCAATATCGCCAGTGTCGGCATCGCCACTGTCGGCCGGCTTGCGCGAGCGGCCGAACAGCGGAGTCACGACGCCGCCGTCGCGGTCCTGCTCGTCTTCGTCCTCGTCGCGGTCGGCGGCCGCCTTCTGAACCATGCTGCGCAGGGCGGCGATGGTGCGGTCCAGTGGTTCGCTTCCGGAGGGCGCGAGGTCGCGCTCCCGGGGGCGCTCCCGGGGGCGCTCCCACGGGGGCGGGGCCTTGTCCGGGTCGCGGATGGCGAAGCCCAGGATGTCGTCGTTGGACGGCTCCGCCTCATCGGGGTCGTCGTCGGGGGCGTCTTCGCCCGGCTGATCGATGGCGTCCGTGATCGAAAAGGCTGTCGGCAGGGCAGGCGGCGGAGACGCAGCCTCTTCCGCGCGGGTGCCGTCGCCACGGCCGTCCAAGATGCTGCGCAGCGCCGCGATGGTGCGGTCGAAGGAGCGGGAGGCGTCGTCGTCCGGATCGTCGGCAACCGTCGGGCGGCTCGACCGGATGGGCGGTGTCGGCGGCGGGGCGATGGCCTCGACCCGGTCCGCTTCGTCGTCCCCGCCGTCATGCTGATCGGCGTCCCGGTCCAGAAGAGTCCAGCGGCGCGGGCTCCAATCCTCGTCGTCGTCGAAGTCCGTCCCGTCGTCGTTCCGCTCCGCGTCGTCCGCCGCGGCATCGTCGTGGCCGGCAAGGTCGGCGAGCGACACCGGCTCCCACAGCGGGCGCCGGCCCGACTCGGGAGCGGCGCCACCGTCCGCCGCCAGCCGCTCCAGTTCCAGATCCAAGTCCGGATCCAGCGCGGCGGGTTCGACCCGAACGGTCGAGGGTGCGGGGGCGGGCGCCCGCATGGCTGGCGCGGCATCCTCCGCCTCCGGCTCGTCCATCGCATCGCCGCGGGTCCGCACCGCGTCGAGCAGCCCTTGCAGGGCGGCCAGCGGCCCGGCGAAGGACGGGGCGTCCTCCTGCATGGTCGCTGCCGTCACGGGCGTCGAGAAGGGCGGGGGCGCCGGACGGCTTTCGGTGTCGCGGGAATTGCAGCGCGAACAGCGGTAATGGGGGGCGATGGACAAAACCGGATAATTGGGGCCGAAGCGCCGGTTCATGTCCGCGCGCGGCAGCACGCCCTCGTGGCCGCAGGCGCGGCAGCGGACGTGCACATCGACCTCGATGTCGCGCAGGTAAAGCATGCGTGCCATGGGCGCAGTATACGCAGCGGCGTGCCCATGCCCAGCGGATTCGCCGGCCGCGCCATGCACCGTGCGGTTGGCATCGGTGACCTTTTCGGCATGCCGGCTTGCAGGGCCTCCGAACGGGCCGGAGACGGACGGTTGGCAAGTCGCGGCGGAGCCGCTATGTTCTGCGCCGTGGCCCCGTAGCTCATCTGGATAGAGCGACGGTTTCCTAAACCGTAGGCAGCTGGTTCGAGTCCAGCCGGGGTCACCACCTCCTTCCGCGGCCGGGTCCGCAGTCTGCTGACCCCGCAATCCGATGGAGGGCCTTCCCATGACCGCATCCCTGTTGCAGGACGCCGTTCTCGTCACCGGTGCCGGCCGCCGCGTTGGTCTGCATCTGGCCGAGCGGATGATGGCGCTGGGGCACCCCGTCGTCGCCCATTACCGCACGCACACCGAAGGTGTGGAGCGGCTGCGCGCCGCCGGGGCGGTCTGCCTGCAAGGCGATCTGGCCGATCCGGACGGCGGGCCGCGGCTGGCTGCGGCGGTGGGGGCCGTGGCGGGAAGCCTGCGGGCGGTGATCCACAACGCCTCGGCTTTCGAGGTGACGGCGTCGGACACCGCGGACGCGCTGCGGCAGCTCGACGTCTTCCACGCCGTTCATGTGCGCGCGCCCTTCGTGCTGAACCGCGAACTGGCGCCGCTGCTGGGCGCCTGTTCGGCGCGGCGGGCCGACATCGTCCACATCACCGACATCTACGCCGACAACCCCAACCCCGCTTTCGACGCCTATTGCGCCAGCAAGGCCGGGCTTCAGAACCTCGCGCTGTCCTTCGCCAAGCGTCTGGCCCCCAAGGTGAAGGTCAACGTCGTCCAACCGGGTCCGATCCTGTTCAAGGAATGGCACGGTCCCGACGCGCGTGCGCGCGTGCTGTCAGAGACGCTGCTCGGCGAAGAGGGCGGGGTGGAGGCCATCGGCATGGCGGTGGAGGCCGTCCTCCAGAACCACTATCAGACCGGCGCCGTCGTCGCGGTGGACGGTGGCCGGCGCCTCGCCTAACCGTGGGGAGCCGCCCCGGCAACCCGGCGTGGCGGTGATGCACAGCTCGCCCCGCGGCGGTGGGACGGGGCGCCCGGTCAGAAGCGCGGTGATCTCCGCGAAGGGGGCGGCCAGATAGGCATCGGGACGCAGGGCCGCCAAGCCGTCCAGCGGGATGGCGCGGCCCACCCGACCGATCAGGTCGATGTCGGCGGGGCGGTCGCGCGTCTTGCAGCAGGGGTGCGCGCGGTCGCGGCCCAGCGCCAGCTCGATCTCCACGCACAGCCCCTTGCAGCAGGCCGGCTCCAGCGTGCTCGGCACATAGGCGCAGTAGTTGACGAAGGGATGGGCGCTCGTCATGCCGACCGGGGCCGTGCGGTAGAAGCGGCTGAGCAGGACCGAGCCGAACAGGTTGGCCAGACGGGCGGCGATCCGCGCCGCGTTCAGATCGGGCTCCACATTCGTTCCGATTCCCAGGATGTAGCCGGCCGGTGGCAGGGGTGCGGAGGAAACCGGAATCAATGCGTCCATAAGCGTTCCGTCGGTCGGGATGTGCATGGGAAAGATGTGAAAAGTCGGAGAGAAACGATGATGCCAAATCGTTGCAGGCTGATCATTTCACGAGCCAAATATGAACGGATTTCGATACGCCTTTCCGTATGTGAAAATTGAGGGGCTGATTTTTACAGAATTTTCGTTGGATCGTTCGCAGAAAGCAATCATGATAAAGGTTGCATGGCCGAATAGCGGACGGTTAGCCGATATGGTGGATAGAGTTGTTTGCCGTCTTATCGCCCTGGCGTTGTTTGTACTTGCCGGTGCGGCCAGTGCCGGGACGCTGCCGGAGCCGACGGAAAAGCCGATTTTGATCGTGTCGGGCCAGATCGGGGTGAGCAACCGCGACGGTGCTGCGGTCTTCGACCGTCCCATGCTGGAGGCGCTGGGCATGGTGTCCTTCACCACCGCCACCCCCTGGTACAAGGAACCGGTGACCTTCGAGGGGGTGCCGCTGGCCCGCCTGATGGAGCGTGTGGAGGCGCGCGGCGAGACGCTGACCGCGACGGCGCTGAACGACTACACCGGCGAAATCCCCATGGACGATGTCCGCAACCGCAAGGTGATCCTGGCGCTGAAGCGCGACGGGGCCTACATGCCGGTCAGCGACAAGGGACCGCTGTTCATCGTTTATGATTTCGACCATGATCCGGAAGCCAACCGGCAGAAATATTTCGGACGCTCGGTCTGGCAGGTTGCCCGTCTGACCGTGAAGTGAAGGCACTCCCCGTGACTCCGCCGACCGAGACCGCGCCGAAAGAGAGATCGCGGCTGTCCCGCCTGCTGGGCTGGGCGTCGGAGGACCGCACGCGCCGCATTGGGCTCTGGCTGGCCATCCTGACCGGCGGATTCGGTTTGGCCGCCGCCTATCTCTCGCTGCTGGTGGTGAATTACGGTGAGGCGCTGCGGGGGGCCGCGCCCTACAACTTCGCCTGGGCCGCCAGCCAGACGGTGGGCGAGGTGACGCGGCTGGAGCAGCGCATCCTGGCCAGCGCACTTCCGGGGGCCAAGGTCGACGCGGAAGAAGTGCAGCTCCGCCTGGACATCGTGCGCAACCGCATCGCCGTGCTGGGGCGGGGGCAGGCTTCCCTCTTCATGGACCGCTACCCGCAGCATCGCCGCACGGTGGTGCGGCTGGAGGAGGCGCTGAACACCGTCGGCACGATCCTGGCCGGGCCGCTGCCGCCAGCGGACAAGGCTCTGGCCGCCCTGGCGGTTCTGGAGCCCGTCGACCGCGAACTCAACGCCTTCGCGTCCGTCGCTTCCCAGTTCGGCGGGGAGCTGGTGGACGAGGGGCACGATCACCTGCTCTATCTGCATGGGCTGTTCTCCATGCTGTCGGCCGGTCTGGCGGTCTGCGGCATTCTGTTCATCTCGGTGCTGCTGATCCAGAACCGGGCCATCCGGAAGGCGCACGACCGGATGGAGGCGATGGCCGGTGCCCTGCAAACGGCCATCGCCCAGGCGGAGGAGGCCAGCCAGGCCAAGACCCGCTTTCTGGCGACCATGAGCCACGAGCTGCGCACCCCGCTGAACGCGATCATCGGTTTTTCGGAACTGATCCGCGACGATGGCGACATCGGCGGCGGTGGCCGCCGTCCCGCCCCCCCGCCCGGCAGCACGAAGGAAACCACCCGCCGGGAGAACGCCCAGCGGGAGCACGCACAGTATGCGGGCTACATCCTGACCAGTGCCCGGCACATGCTGGGTCTGGTCATCGACATCCTGACGGTTGCCCAGATGGAATCGGGCCACGCCAACCTGACCTTCGATTCGGTGGATCCGCGCAAGGTGGTGGGCACCGCCATCGCCACGGTGCTGGGGACCCAGGCCGGGCGGGGCCGGACGATCCGGACGGCGGCGGGGGCGGTCTGGCCGGTGCTTCAGGCCGACGAGCGGGCGGTGCGGCAGATGATGCTGAACCTGCTGTCCAACGCCGTGAAGTTCAGCACCGCCCCGTCGGCGATCGACGTGCAGGCGTGGCTGGACCCGCAGGGCGGCTTCGTCATTGCCGTGCAGGACCAGGGCATCGGCATGACGCCGGAGCAGATTGAAAAGGCCGCGCAGCCGTTCTATCAGGCGGAGGACGGCGCGACGCGCCGTTTCCAGGGGTCGGGGCTGGGGCTCAGCATCGTGAAGAGCCTGATGGAGGCGCATGGCGGCCGGCTGCGGCTGGAAGGCGCGGCGGGTTGCGGCCTTCGGGCCTCTCTCCATTTCCCGGCGGAACGGGTCGGCGGGTTGGCGCCGCGTCCGGACCCGGCAAGCCAGGCATGAGTACACCCGGCGTGGGCCTCGCCGGGGATAAGCAACGAAGAAGGGATCGGGTTTTATGACGGTGCAGGCAAATGTTCTCGCCCTCGTGCAGGAGGCGATGGAGGCGCGCCGGTCGAACGAGGCGCTCGACACGCCGCTGGACGCCGCGGGCGAGGCGGCCATGATCGACGCCGCGGCGCGGAAGGTCGAAGAATTGCTCGACGTGCTGCGGATCGATCACCGCAACGACCACAACACCCGCGACACGCCGCGCCGTGTCGCCAAGATGCTGGTGCGCGAGCTTCTCAAGGGCCGTTTCACCGCACCGCCGGCGCTGACCGAATTCAGGAACGCCGAGGAATTCGACCATCTGATCGTCACCGGCCCGATCGCCGTGCGCTCCACCTGCGCGCACCATTTGATGCCGATCTACGGCACGGCCTTCATCGGCATCCTGCCGGCCAAAGGCGGCAACATCCTGGGCCTGTCCAAGTACGACCGGATCGTCGACCATTTCGCCGCGCGCTTTCAGATCCAGGAGGAACTGGTCAAGCAGATCGGCAACTTCATCGTCGAGGCCACCCGGCCCCGCGGGCTGGCCGTGCGGATCAGCGCCGTGCACATGTGCAAAACCCACCGCGGCGTGCGTGCCGGCCATGACAGCCGCATGGTCAACAGCTCCTTCCACGGCGAGTTGCTGGAGTCGCGCGATCTGCGCGAGGAGTTCCTGAGGGAGTGCGCGACGCTTGAGCGTTCCGCCCGCTGAGCGGACTCTGCCCTTTCGGAGGAGCGCGGAAAGGCGGCCCGGCATCGCGGGGGCGGCGCTGCTGATGGCGGCGTCGCTCGCCCTGGTGCTGACCGCCGGTGCGCTGGCCCGCGAACTGGGCGCCCGCTACGGCGCGGCGGAGGTGTTGTTCCTGCGTTTCCTGCTGTCGTTGCTGGTGGTCGCCCCGGCGGCCGTCGCGATGGCCGGACGGCGCGCCCTGTCCGTCACCCGCCCCGGCGGCCACGCGGTGCGGGCGCTGAGCGGCGTCGGGGCGGCGCTGATCTTCTACGCGGCGACCCAGCATCTGCCCTTCGCCGATCTGGTCGCCCTGTCCTATGCCGCGCCCCTGTTCGTGGTGCTGTTGTCCGGCCCGGCCATCGGGGAGCGGGCGGGGGCGGCTTCCGCCGTCTGCGTCGCGCTGGGGATGGCCGGCGTCTTCCTGATCGCCCCGCCGACGCGGCTGGAGCCGTGGAGCCTTGCCATGCTCGCCATGGCCTTCCTCAACGCGGTCTGCATCCTGGCGACCCGGCGGACGGCCCAGGCCGACGGGCCGGCGGCCACCGGGCTGGTCTTCGTGCTGGCGGGGTGCCTGCTGACCGCCCCGGCGGCCCTGCTGACCGGTTTCCGGATGCCCGAGCCGGCGGACCTGCCGGTCTTCCTGCTGCTGGGCCTCGCCGCGGGGGCGGCCATCCTGCTGAACGCCGCCGCCTTCCGCCGGGCGCCCGCGGCGGTGCTGGCGCCCATCGATTATCTGGGGATCGCGGCCTCGGCGGCCATCGGCTTCGTGTGGTGGGGCGAGAGTCCGTCGCCCGCGGTGCTGTTGGGCGGGGGGCTGATCGCCGCCGCCGGGCTGGGCACCTTGTGGGCCGGTGCGCGGCGCTGACGGCTTCCGCCCGTTTCGCCTACTGCACGACGATCCGCCGCACCACGGCCTTGGTTGCGCGGGCGAGATCCGCCGGGGCCAGGGCGATCTGCAGGCCGCGCCGTCCGCCGTTGACGACCATCTCCGGCAAGGTCTCGGCGCTGGCGTCGATGAAGGTGGGCAGAATCTTGCGCTGGCCCAGCGGGCTGATGCCGCCGACCATGTAGCCTGTGGTGCGCTCCGCTAACGTGGGATCGGCGAGATCGGCTTTCTTCGCCCCGGCGGCGGCGGCCAGCGCCTTCAGGTCCAGCTTCGCCGCGACGGGGATGACGATGCAGGCCAGCGCCTTCGGCTCCAGCTGGACGATCAGCGTCTTGTAGACCACCGCCGGGTCCAGCCCCATGGCCGCCGCGGCGTGCAGGCCGATGGCGTCCGCCGAGGGGTCGTACTCATACTCCATCAGGCGGTGGGCCATTCCCGCCGCCTTCGCCGCGTTCACCGCCGGTGTGACCTTCGCCGCCATCTCGACCTTGCTCCCCCGGGCGCGGATTCGCCCTTTCACGCCGGGAGCTTAGCAGACCGCCCCGGCGAGGGGGAGAGGGGGACCGAGGGGAAGGCGCAACGCCGCGGTGCACCCCTTTCGACGACGCAATTTTGCCCAAATTGCGTCGGTGTTCATGCCAACGCGCCTTGGACAGACGGGCCGCCTGCCGCGATTCTGACCGCCGGCCCGCTTCCCGGTCGGAGAGTTGGAGAATCATGGTCCCACGCACGCTGCTTGTCGTCGATGACGATCCCACCCTGGAAGGCCGGGTCCAGGACGCCCTGCCGGTGTGCCGGATCGTCGCCGCGGGCGGCGTGGCGGACGCGCTGGAGGCGGTGCGGGCGCACCGGCCCCCGGTGGTGGCCCTGTCGGTCGATCTGGCCCAACTGGCGGAATCGCCAAACGGAGGCGGCGACGGCCTGGACGCCCTGTCGCTGATCCTGGGCGAGGCGCCGTCGATCAAGGTCATCGCGCTCGCCCCGCACGACCAGCGGGTGCTGGCGGTGCGCGCGGTGGCCCGCGGCGCCCACGAGGTGTGCGGCAAACCGATCGACGCGCAGGAGCTGGCGGGGGTGGTGCAGCGCGCCTTCCAGCGCGCCGACCTGGAACTGGAAGGGCGCCGGCTGGCCATCGGGGACGCCCCGCCGACTTTGCGCGTCCTGCGCGACGAGACGGAGCGGCGTGCCCTGCTCGACACGCTGGCCCGCTCCGGCGGCAACCTGTCGGCGACGGCGCGCCTGCTGGGGGTCAGCCGCCCGACGCTTTACAGCCTGTTGCGCCAACACGGCATCCGCGCGGATTAGCGCGACGACGCCTCATTCGGCACGCGAGCCGGGGTTGCCGATCATCGACAGGAACTCCCGCCGGGTGGATGGGTCGCTGCGGAAGGCGCCCAGCATCCGGCTGGTCACCATGGTGACACAGGTCTTGTGCACGCCGCGGGTGGTCATGCATTGGTGTTGCGCCTCGATCACCACGGCGACGCCTTCGGGCTGGAGCACCTGATCGATGGCGTTGGCGATTTGCGCCGTCATCTTTTCCTGGATTTGCAGGCGCTTGGCATAGGCCTCGACAAGACGCGCCAGCTTGGAGATGCCGACGACCCGTTGACGGGGCAGGTAGGCGACGTGCGCCTTGCCGATGATCGGCACCATGTGGTGCTCGCAGTAGGATTCCAACCGGATGTCGCGCAGGACGACCATCTCGTCGTAGCCGTCGGTCTCCTCGAAGGTGCGTGCGAGGATCTCTTCCGGGTCGATGGCGTAACCGGCGAAGAACTCCTCGTAGGAACGGACCACCCGGTCCGGCGTGCCGACCAGGCCCTCGCGCGCCGGATCGTCGCCCGCCCAGCGGATCAGCGTGCGGACGGCATCCTCGGCCTCGGCACGGGTGGGGCGCGCGGTCTCGCCATGGCTGGTGCCGGTGGGGTGGCCGGGGCCGCGGAGGACGTTGTCGGCGTGCGGGGTCTTGGAAGCCGTCACGGGGCGAAGCCTTTCGATTTCCTGGTCAGACAGGTCGCGGTCAAACAGGTTCTGGTCATATGCGGCCCGTCGCCGCGGCACACAATGCCGGAGCCAGCCTGTCAGGTATGAATACGACCCGCAGCTTGCCCGGATCACCAGGATCTTCGCGAAGGCGGGCAGGCGGCAGGGCGGAATATGGCGCAAGTGGGTTCGAAGGCCCCACAGTCAAGGCGCCGGGCTCGGTCTTTCAGCCCGCGCTGCGGCGATTGGTTGGGCGGGGCGGGCAGACTTTCACTGGCAACCGCTGGACGACCGGCGTCAGTTCAGCTGGCGGGGCTGGTGCGGGCTGTCCAGCGAAAAGGCGGGAACCGCCACGTCGAAGGCCTCACCGCCGCCCGTTTCGAACCGGTAGGAGCCGACCATGATGCCGGATGGCGTGGGAAGCGGGGTTCCGCTGGTGTATTCGAAGCTGCCGCCGGGCTCCAGCACCGGCTGTTCGCCCACCACGCCCGGCCCGCGGACCTCCTGCACGCGCCCCAGCGCGTCGGTGATGTGCCAATAGCGTGTGCGCAGCCGGACGGTTTCCTGGCCTTCGTTCTCGATCCGGACGTGATAGGCCCAGACATAGCGGCTTTCGGCGGGCATGGACTGCTCGTCGAGAAAGACCGGCTGGACGGTGACGCGGATCGCGCGGGTGACTTTCGTGTACATGGCGGCACTCCCGATCCTGAGAATAGGGGCGGGGGAAAGCCCCTGTCCAGTGGTGGAGCGGGGGACACCCCCTCCGGATGCCCGGAAGCGGCGGGACGGGTGCCCCGGCGATGCATGCAGGACACACCGGGAAGCCATGCGCGAGGGTCCGGTTCCGGCCCTTTCACGATCGCTTGAACCCCCTGTCCACCGGTGGTATATGCGAGGTCCCTGCAACGGCCGAAGAGCCTTGCCCATGTCTCGTCCGCACAGCATCAGCATCCGACGACGAAGCCACGCCGCGCAGCGCGCGGGTGCGGCCGTCCTTGGGTCGCGTGCGGACGCTTCGGGTCTCCGCCGGCACTGATCCGGCGCTCCCCCGGCGCGGCGGCGCGATCCGCCTCCGACCACAGTCTTTCTGCCGGGAAGCCCCTTGACATGATGATCTCCCTGGAAGAGCCGCGGCACGACGCGGCGATCGAAGCCCTGCTCGACCGGTCCTTTGGTCCGGATCGTTTCAAGAAGACCGCCTACAAGCTGCGGGAGGGCGTGGCCCCGATCCCGGAGCTCGGCTTCGTCGCCATCGAGCATGACGAACTGGGCAACGAGATCCTGGAGGGCACGATCCGCTACTGGCCGGTGACCATCGGCGGCACGGTGCCGGCACTTTTGCTCGGCCCGATCGCCGTGTCGGACCGGCTGCAGGGCGGCGGGCTCGGCAGCAAGCTGATCCGGATGAGCCTGAACAAGGCGGCGGCGCTGGGTCACCGGGCGGTGATCCTGGTCGGCGACGCGCCCTATTACGCGCGGTTCGGCTTCACGCGGGAGCTGACGCTGGACATGGCCCTGCCGGGACCGGTGGATCTCGACCGCTTCCTCGGCCTGGAACTGGTCCCCGGCGCCTTGGCCGGCGCCGCCGGCATGGTGACCGTCCCGACGGTGGACGAGGGCTACGGCGTGCCCGCGAACGAGGACGTTCGGCAGGAGGCCGGCGGCACCGCCTTGTTTCCGCGACTGATCTCGCCGCTGGTGTCGGTTTTCGCCGCGTCCCCGCGGGAACTTGCCGAATCCCGCCTGTGGCATGCTCGAACCGCTTGAAAGCGGCGAAAGCGTCGCCTATAAACATGCGGCGCGCGGGTGTAGCTCAATGGTAGAGCAGAAGCTTCCCAAGCTTACGACGAGGGTTCGATTCCCTTCACCCGCTCCAAGCTTTTCAAGGGCTTAGCGCCCAACAATTCCCCTCAAATGCACCGTACGGAAGCGGTACGGAAAAACGTTCGTGAATACCGCGGCACGTCGGCGGACAGTCATGCATCTGCTGCAGTCCGGGATCGGCATCACCGTAACCGCGCTGTGGCTGGGCCCTGAGAGCCGACGGCCAAGCGCATGTACATCGAGTCCGATCGGTTGATGGAGGAACGCGCTCTGGATCGACTGCCATTGCCGAACATCGACGGGCCAAGGTGACGACCGCCCGACCAACTGACGCCGTTTCTCCAGAGCCTCCGGCTATGCGCAGTCCAGCAGACCGATAAATGCTGGCGGAGTCGGAAAACTCCGCAGTGCCGCCGACGACCTGCCCATAATCACCGGCCACGCATTTCGGCACAAGGATGTGGGCGACCAGCGCCTTGGTGGCCAAGCCGCCGGTGAGGGAATGATCGGGAGTCGGCGCCTGCACCATGGCGCTCGCACATTGGGGGCAGCCGTAACGTGGGCGCCGGCTCACCCTCACGGGGAACTGCGTCGGGATCATGTTGAGCATTTCAGACACGTCGGCGCCAGTCTCATGCAAGGTCCTGCTGCAGCAATGACAGTTCTTCTTGGCAATACCGAGCAGGACCGCGGTGCACGGCAAGTGGGCGGGCAGTGCGTGGTGATTGCGTCGTGGCGAGGGCAGGACGGCCGCCATGCCGGTGTCCGGCTTGCCTGATCCTGAGCCCGCCACCGAAGTGTTCAGTCGCAGCGATGATCAAAGGCTAAGCTCATTAAGAGCTCGGTTCACCTCGATGAACTTCGAAACCGGCTTTGCCGTTTCCTTCTTGGAAGACATTGTTAACACATCAGTGGCTTCTTTATGTTTGATCATCAACTCTGTTTTGAATTGTTCAAACAAAGATTGGACTTGATGCCTGCAGAGATCAGGGCTGAGCACCATCTGTTGGAAAAGCGTTAGAAGAAGCGCTTTTGCTCGTTGATAGTTCTCCTGGTCACCCATCATGGCTGCTTCAAGTGCTTGATCTCTTAGTTTATGAAAAGGTAAGGAACTCACGTCATTGCGAGATTCCATCCCAGAAAAACTGTAAAGCACGTAATCAGAGCTCATGAACTTTTCGAAGCCTCCATCATCGGATTGAAGGTGCAGCCTTCCATCAACCACACGCAATTTTGATACATCCGACCCTGCGGAATTGATCAAGGAGTAATAGTTTGCGACAAAGCCGCGAACACTCGAGGTATCGATTTCGAACCTGTGACCAACGATCGGAGTTGTATCTCCAAGGTCCAAAATGGACTCGAGGCCGTCGACAACGATGTTGCCCAGCTTCGCCGCCATCTCGACACTGGCGCCAACCGCGAGAAGTCCTGAAACATTTTCCATGAATTTCATAAGATTTCGAGCATAGTCATTTCTTTTGACCTTATACAGAATAATGCTCACAGAAATGCGTCCACCACGAAACGGATGGGGGCCTGTAATGTGCGTATCGTGCAGTACTGCACCGTGGGGCACCATATCCCTAGGCTGACCGAACAACTGCGTTCCGACAACAGCTGGCACGGCAATCATTTTGTCGCCGTACAGGAAATTGATTAGGACAACGACCATCGGATCGTAAGTCGCCCACCATTCACGACCGGAAGCGAGAAAAAGTTCATCAATCTTAAATTGAAAATAGTCGCGGTTCTGGCGTATTTCATATCCGGCTGATGTAGCAGGCTCACAATGCTTAGGAGGAATGACCAAGGTTTCTGGCACGGGCATCTTGCCAGTGCCTATGGTATCAAATAGTGTTTTGATGCGATCGGCAAGCGTTGGCATTATTGTCTCCCTTGGCGTTTGTATGACAAACATGGATCCGTCGGATCATCACCCACCCAAATCGCCCTTTCGAGCTTTGAAAATGTTGGATCACCAGCGATACGGGCAACCTCGCAGGACTCATGGAAAATATCGTCATAAACTCCACTGTCTACAATTCTATTTATTGCAACTTCACGGTCTTTAGACAGGTTCCATACTCTGTAATGAGATTCGGACGCCCAACCCCGATTTATTAGAACGATGTAATTTCCGTCGTCGCTGTAGGAAATTCTTGTTCCTCCGTCCAACCCACTTAGAAGCTCTCGAGTGTCGACAATGCGTTCATCATCGACATGAACATGCACAACGCGACTCGGGCTAAGCCAAGCGAAATTCCAGGCCTCGGTTCGGTCGCTCGCTTTGACTGCGGCTCCGACCAGGCTTGTGGAGAAGCCTCGAGGTCGCCAAAATTCCTGCAAGTTCTCGGGCAGCTCGATGTTCGAAGCTGGTGAAATTACCCCGTCCTCGTAGCGCAACATGTTCAGCAATCCTCTTTCACGGCGCACCAGTATCCCGCGGCCATCCTCTGCAATAGCAAGAAGCCGCGGAGGGTCGACTTCTGTGGCTCCATCCCTCCTAGGGCCATCCGAGTCGAAAACCAGTGGACCATCCAGTCTCCCAGATTGAAGATCAATAATCTCCAACTGACGCTGCGCCGCGCTCCCTCTGCTTGGCCGCGCAATAACAGCAGCCAAACTGGAGCGCGCCGCAAGTGCAGGCCACGACGATCCGGCTGTTACCGGAATAATTATGGGCGTAGAATTTTCCATTGGTTTGATAGAATCATCGGATGTGATTTGGGGGCGAACGACGTAAATTCGATATTCGTCGTCGGCTCCATTGCTACGGAGCCAATAAGTGAATCTGATGCTGCCAGCCGCGATCTCAACAAACGGTCTGGACGGTTCGACTCCCCAGCTAGGCATAATTTGGCCAAGCAAGACGGACCTGTATTTCCCTTCGCTCCAGAATGCGAAGCGTCCATTTGCCACAGCGACCGGTTTATCGAACCCATGGACAAACCCGACCGCTGGAGAATGCCAACGCATGTTTGCGGAGAGCATATCGCTTGGAATCTGTCCCGCAATTACACTGTCGCGTTCTCCCATTATTTGAACTTTCACTGCACCACTTTTATCGAGTAGGGCCAGCTGGCGACCATCCTTGCTCAGGCCGATCGCTTCGAATGCACCACCAGACACTGGCGAACTCAGCAGAATAGACCTAAGTCTTTCCGTCGTCTGCCCAGACGGTACCAGCACCTTCCAAAGCCCATCCGCTCTCGACAGCGAGGTGAGCAACAACAGTATGCGACGCCTAAAGTCTGGAGTCTGGTCAGCTTGGGAGATGCTGACCGCTTTTCTCACAAATTCGTTCCTTTTTGCTGTTGCTTGCCAAAAAACGATCAACAACAGGAGCGCAAGAACTGTTCCAACCCATGCCGTCGTCCACTTTAAAGCTCTAAATTGTCTTTTTGCACGCTCCATTTCCTCGTTGTTTCGACGCTCAACCCTTTTCAGCTCTTCCGCTGACTTCTCTTCAATCTTTTTGCGCTCAAGCGCTGCTTGCTCTTCGAGGAGAGTGCGTTCGCGCTCGACTTTCGCCTCAGCTTCACTCCAATGGTACAGCGCTATTGCAATTGCGTCGTGGCCGAGGCTGTAATCACGTCGCGTTTCAACGCACGAGCGATGATCGCCGTCCTGCTCACTGTCTTCATCGAAAGTGACAATCTGCCTAAGCAGCCGCCACTGATCATCAGACAGGGCTTCGAGAATTTTCTGATGGTCACCTGTAATTCCCTCTTGTCTGCTGATGCTGATAAGCTCCTTTTCATCCTCAATTATGCTCGTGATTGCCCCCCCTTCGTGGCGCGCGACGAGCATAGACAGTACGCGCCGCCACTTCGTAATTTGCTGCGAGTCGATGACGCCGCTTGCAGTATTGGAAAGGACTTCCTTTAGCGCCTCATCGATATAGTTATCAAGGCTGCCGCCGACTCCTCCAAGGTTGCGGTATTTTGCCATTGTTACGAGGCAGTCCCCTCCCTCTAGTTTTGCCCTCTTGTACAAATCTTTGGATACTATTTGCAAAACGGGAAGGATGCTTGATTCGCCGTAGGTCACCAGTAAGTCTTCTGCTATCTTGTCGGCTACACCCGGCGCGTAAGAAAATTCATAAACATTTTTCGGGGAACCATAAGCTCCGATTTGTACATCACTGGTCGGCCTTAGTATGACAGATACAATAGACTTTTTATCGTGCAGACCAAGCAGCATGAACTGCTCAAATCCGACACGTGGAGAAGACGTGATGCGAAGAGTTGGATTAACTCTGAAAGAGTCGCAGAACTGTCCATAATACTCCGTTCTGAGTGCCAATATTACTTTCACATCAAAACTTCTCAGGCAGCACTCCTCCAGGAAATACACGAATGCGCTTCTGCGGCTTTGTGGATCTGCTAGGTTTTGTAACGTGAATATTTCTTCGCATTGGTCTATGACCAACACCAATGTTTGGGGCAACATTGAGCTCACAGCCGAAATGGCTTGGAGAACGCTATCAGCTAATTCTTTCTTGCTCTGTATGAAGCCAGGCCAGAGCGCATCTGCCATTCTGCGCCTGCAATCATCTCCAACACCCGCTAATATCGGGTCACCATAGTACGCGCGCCTTAGTGCTTGTTGAAGGCGGGAAATAGGATCGTTTGTGCAACGGACAAAAATCGGATCGATGTGATTTCCACTTTCTCGGAGGAAGTAGAACCGGGACGCCTGCTCTTCGAGCTTAGGAACCAATCCGGCACGAAGAAATGACGATTTTCCCGTGCCAGTTCTTCCGTGCAAAAGCAGAAGCCGAGTGCTGTACTCGCCGAGTATCACTGCGCAGTCCTCTACCTCGTCCTCTCTCTCGGTAAATAACGGTGCATCCATCCCGGTATAGTAGTTCAGGCCCTTATAAGGTTCTGAAGGCCAAATGAAAAAGCTTTTTCCGGGCTGTCGTAGCTTGAGGCTATGGCTCATTGACTAAGCCTCCTGTCACGATTGCTTTGAGGACTCAACACGATATTTCGCATGCGCAAAGCACGAATATAGAAGAGATTGCGGGAAGAGATCGGTTTTGAGGCTATCGTATGCCTCTTGAACGGACATGCCTTCCTCACAAACACGTTTCATGAAATTTATTCCGTATCGGGTTGCAAAAATGTTCGAAACCTCAGCTTCCGTGCCGATAAACCCATAGAACCCGGGTGTCGACGTAATCGGCAAAAAGCTGTTATCCATCTTTCCGGCGGCAGTATGGCAGCCATTGAAAAAGCAGATGGTTGCCGATCTTTGCCGTTCGCGTTTTCTAAAAACCTGCATCAGACCTGCCGCATCTAAGCGGTACTTGGTGTCGTGAGGGTCAGCGTCCTCGTCGAGAACGATGCTTGTTCCATCCGAGTGACCAAATATATAAAGCAAGCTGTTATTGCTTGATATCTGCCGCCACCTTTGGCGACCGGAATCCCAGTCAGTGACATTGCCGACGTCGATCTCGAGAAGTCGGTCCAAGCACTCCTGTTCTTCTTCGTTCAAATGCTTTCGTGCTTGTTGGTAATGGGTTTTGTTTAAGATATAAAGGACCTTAAAACTCGACCGCTCTAGCGGTTTGTCTGGCAGGAAATCGGTTTTGTTGAACCTTACGGTTATGCTGAATAGATTTGACCAAAAGTCACTAAAATCTTCGAAATTCCCACTTGGCGCAAATTCTTCCCACTTACCGATGTCACGGCATATGAAATTCCATGGAATATGCGCGGTTGCATCTGAGTATACCGTTAGGCGTTGACGTTCTCTTATGTCGGAAACAATCAACTCCGCTTGTGCGGCAGCTTCCTCGCCGGCTCCGACAGAGGTAAAAAGAGCCGTGGACAACTTTTGACCTGCATCAACCAATCTTTTGAAATATGGCGTGTAATCGGGGCTTGGGTGGTGCCCGTAATGATAGGAGAGCTCACAAAGTATGTGCCGGATGTTTGCGCTTTGTGACTCCACCAGCTCTCTTCCAACCGTGTACGGGGCAAGCGCCCAGTCTTGGCTGCTCCACGCAAGCTTCAACATGTTGGCTTCATGCCCGGTTACGTTAAGAATAAGGCTCATCTTTTGCCCCATCTGTGACAGGCTTTTGTGTAGTTAAACCTGTTGACCGGTGCGGAATTGCCACGACCAACGGGGTTATGTCTCCC
This sequence comes from Azospirillum brasilense, assembly GCF_001315015.1. NCBI lineage: Bacteria > Pseudomonadati > Pseudomonadota > Alphaproteobacteria > Rhodospirillales > Azospirillaceae > Azospirillum > Azospirillum brasilense. Next base: position 366,579 of record NZ_CP012914.1, read on the forward strand.
ACGGCTCCTTACCTTTACCAATATCGCGAGGGATGGGCCTGTGTAGCATTTTTCGTGCTGTTTCAATGTGATGATGGAAGGATTCTTCGAGCTAACTACTCCTTATTTGAAAGCAAGCCTCGCTTCTTGCGCGGAGAACGCCATGGAATACTACAAGTTATTTCGAAATTCTGGTGCTTGGTGGCCAGCGTTTTTTCTGGAGAAACTGCTCGAGATGAAATGCCATAGTCTATACCTTTGTCCGTGTTCTCGGCATGGAAATTTTGCTTGGATCGTTATCTCCAAATTGTGTGCAAAACTGCAGGTATATACGGGGCTTTTGTGCTCAGAAGGCCGCAATTTATGGAAGATTTGAGGTGCTTTCCTGTGGCGGTTAGCGCGAGGATAAACCGCTTTCTTTGCTTTGCACAGCCAGCCGGCGACGAAGGTGGGGTCGGCTTCTGTGGCCCGTAGCAGGGACAAACCGTCACGCAACTTGGCGCACGTTGCGCCGGTCGATGACCATCAACTCCGGAGGCTCAAATTCAATGGGAAATTTCGTCTGCAGTTGGTGCTCGACCGCCGTGACCATGTCTGGAACGGGGCCAATGGGAATGCCGGCCGCCTGCAGCGCCGCGTGGGTCTTCGCCCCGATGTTGCCGTCGATGCTTCCGAGGCCGTAGCCAAGCCGAACCAAGCCACTTTGCAGGAAAGCCTCGTCCTGGCGGTCGCCGAAGGCGTCGACCCGTATGCCGACGGCCAGGATGGCGCTCGCCGCCATAGCGGTGTAGGGCTTCATGTTGCCTCCCTGTCCAGCCCGGTAGTAGTCGTAGACAAGAGCGTGGCTGCCGCGGACATCGAAATGCCACGCTTCGCTCGCCTTGGCGAGGGGCTTCGGAATGATCGGGAAGACGCCAAGTTCGTTCGCCAAGTCCCAGAAATCGGAAAGCTTGATCCTAAGCGCTGCTAAGTCGAGGTCGAACCCCCGGCCGGCCTCGTGCATGCTCCCACCCGGCGGAGGGCTGAACGCGCTTTTCTTGCCCGTGACGTAATCGTTGTGGGATTGCAACTGCATATCGTAGCTGCGGAACAGGTCGGAGAGGATGAGATCGCCGCCTGCGGCCTGCAATGCGGCGCGGAGAGACAGCAGCGCTCGGCGCGTGTCCGGCGTGGCGACCGCCATCCGGCTTGGCAGCGGCACCGGTAGGCCGTCCTTCGTGTAAATCGAGGGCATGACCACGCGAACGAGCGGTGTTCTCATCGTCTATCCTCCCACGCCGCGCGGCGTCCGATCTGCGTGATTTGGCCGCGTCGAGTGACGCCGTGGATCATGCAACGGTGACGCCGTACGCCTCGGTGAAAGCCGCCGCTGCGTAGGCGTTGGACGCATAGGCAAAGCCACCGTCGCCCCACTCGCGGCCCCAACTGTTGCGAACGATGAAGCGGTCCTGGTCGTACCCGACAAGGGCGACGGCGTGGCCGCCGTGGGCGGTCATCGGCTGGTAGGTTTGCAGAACCCCGCCCGTGCTGGTGGCGTCATCCCAAGTCTGGTCGACGTCCAAGCGCGTCAAGATCGGCCCGTTGAAGGCCAGCCAGCGCCGCCAGGCGCCGGCCGTGCGGTCGAGGTTGATGTAGTTGTTGATCTTCAGCGTCGATGCGGTCGCGTAGAACGTTTTCTCATCGCCTGGGTAAAGCGCGCCGGACCCGAAGGGCAACAGGGCGTCCGGCACCGCGCCGTACTTCCGCGCGACGTCGAGAGCGGCCTTCAGGCTGGTGCCTTCCGCCTCGATGAAGGTTGTCGGCGCGGTGACAAACTCGTCGAATTCCTTCGCGGCCATCCAGATGAACCGAGGAGACAGGATGGCGTCGCGCGCGACGCGGCCGGCTTTGACGAGGTGCCAGCGGAGCAGGGAGTCGGCCACCGCCCAGCCGACGCACGATCCGGTCGATCCTTGGTCGCCAACCGTCCACCAAGCCTCGCGCAGGTCCTTTGCCGGCGGAATCGCTTGCGCGCGCAGGAGCCCGGCGCCTTCGGCATGCGCGACCTGCCAATCGCGCTCGGTGTCGCGCGACGGGATGCAGTTGAGGATGCGAACGGGCGGCGCCGTTTCTTTCGGGGTGTGCGGCTTGACGCTTTTGCCCTTGGAAGGGCGCTCGTTGACAGCGGCTTTGCTCATGGTTCCTCCCCACTTTTAGCGTGCTCGCCATCCTAAGGGCGCGTTCCGGAGAGCCGTTGAGGGCGCCCTGTTGGCTTGTGCTGCGACTTAGAGCGGCTCAAGCCGGCCCTTCAGTGGTTGTGATTGCCGAAACCGGCTCGCGGAAAAGGCTTGTCAGCGTGGCCAAAGGCGCTCGACCAAAGGAGCTGGCGTGTCGGCGTGAACATGTGCATGCGCGGCTTGCACAGTCTTCTCCAACTCGTCAGTGGCCGAGCGGTTAACCTCCAACTGAAAAAGGATACATTCTGCCCTCTCACACAGGAGCGGGCTCCAGGCGTCCATGCCGCTTAAGTGTTTCTTTAAGGTTGAACGAGTGGCTTTGAAATATCAACGCCCATGTGGGACGATATCTGTTGGTGGTATGGTGGCGTGTGTACAATATACGGGGGCGTTTTGCTGCATACTCCGATATGTATTTATTTTATAAACAAACTTAGCGGGTTTTGTTGAACGAACGTTTGTGCGGTGAGCGGTCCGCCGTCGGAACGGGCGATGACAACAGAGCTGCGTTGACCGTTCGGCTGACGAGCCCGCGATGGGGTACTAAATCGACATCACCGGGCGTCGTCGGTCCAGACTTCGAGCACCGGGATTTCCCACGCGGTGACCTGCATCCGATCGCGCCATTCCTCCGCGGCATCGGTTCGGTAGCGCTTGACCATCGCGAGCACCCGGGCCTTCGCGATGGACGGGGCGAGGCGGGCCCACCGCTCGCTGGCGGCGGTGGACAGACGCGCCACGGTGACGCCGTCCGCGGTCCGCACGCTCACGCGCCGTTGGGTGCCCGCCGGTGCGTCCAGGCTCACCCGATCGCCCGGCCGGAGCGTCGCCAGGGCCTGGTGCGTCCGGTCGCCCGGCGGCAGTCCGCCGGCGAAGCCGATGTAGAGGTCGCTGAGGCCGATGACGTGGCGGCGGCGGTTGAGCAGCGCCGGGTCGGCGCGGTCCGCGGCCTGCGCCTCCGTCCGGTCAAGGTCGAGGCGGTCCAGCAGCGGCAGGTGCGGATGCCCCGCGTCGCCGCGGCGCACCAGGCACAGGGTCTCGCGCCCTCGGGTCATGCCGACGTAGAACAGGCGCCGTTCCTCCTCGGCCTCCTCGCGCGTCGCCGCGTGGCCCCAGCCGCCATCGAGGATGAGGACGTGGCGGAACTCCAGCCCTTTGGCGCCGTGCAGCGTCCCGATGAAGATCCCGCTGCCGGTCGAGCGCTCGCGGCGCCGCTGGGCCAGCGCCTCGTACAGGAACTCGCGCACCCGCTCCGGCTCGGCCGGTGCTCCGCCCTGCCGGACCGCCCATTGATCGAGCAGCTCCGCGACGAGCCGCCACCAGGGGGAGGGGCCCAGGTCGGCCTGCGCGGCCGCGACTTGCGTGCGCAGCCAGGCGTCGGTGATCCGAGCCTTGGCCCGCCCCATCCGCTCCAGCAAAGCCGACACCTCCCGCAGACGGTGCAGCGGAAAGCGCTCCCCGTCGCGATCGTAGGCTGGGGCGCACGGCAGGCCCTCCTGTTCGCACAGGGCGTGGACGGGCATCAGGTCGTGCCGGGTGCGGGCGAGCACGGCCACCGCGCTCCACGCCGTCTCCGGGGCCAGCGTGCGCAGGCGGCGGACCTCGGCGAGTGTCGCGCCGAGCTGGTGGGCCGCGTCGTCCACCGCGAGCCGCCGCACGCGGCCCCGCCCCGCTGGGTCGAGCGCCGCCCAGCGCCCGCCGTCCGGCTGCCCGGCGCGGGCGCCGTCGATGCGGATCGGGTGATCGGGCTTCATACGCTCGGCGTTGGCGGCGATTACCGCGCTGGCGACCGCGATGATGGCGGCGGTGGAGCGGTAGTTCTCCACGAGATGGTGGACCTGCGCGCCGTAATCCTCGCGGAAGCGGCGGATGAAGCCGACGTTGGCGCCGCGGAACCGGTACACGGACTGGTCATCGTCGCCGACCGCCAGCAGGGTGATGCGCGCCTCGGGCTCCTTCTCCTGCCGGCCGGCGATGGTCGAAACGAGGTTGTACTGGTCCTCGTCGATGTCCTGGTATTCGTCGATCAGGATGTAGCGGTAGCGCGCCAGCAGCCGTTCCCGGATCTCCTCCGCGTCGAGGCCGGGGAGATCACGCTCGCCGCGCAGCAGTGCGGTCGCGTCGCGGACAACGCCGTCGAGGCCGCGGCGCGCCGTCGCGTCGGCGCCGCGCTCCACCCGCTCGGCGAAGCTCGCCCCGATCAGCCGCAAGGCGAGCGCGTGGTAGGTGTGGGCGTCCACCCAAGCACCCTCCTCCCCGACCAGATCGCGCAGCCGGCGGCGGACCTCCAGCGCGGCCGTGTGGTTGAAGCAGAGCACCAGGATGGCCCGCGCCGGCACGCGCCGCACGCGCATCAACCAGGCGCAGCGGTGCACGATGACCCGCGTCTTGCCCGACCCGGGCCCGGCCAGCACCAGCAGGTTGCTCCCCGGTGACGCGGTGACGATGGCCTCCTGCGCGGAATTCCGGAGGTCGGTAACGATGCGCGCGAAGGTCTCCGGCGTGACCGGCCGGGCCAGCTCGGTCTTGCGGCCGGGAAAATGCCGGGCGACGAGGCGGTCCTCGGGAAGCGAAAAGTAGTCGGCGGCGAAGGCCAGCGCGCGGCGCGTGTCGGTGAGCCCAAGCCGCGCGAACTCGCCCATCGCGTGGATCTGCAAGGCGCGGCTGCGGTAATGGCGGGCGAGCGGCTCGTGGTCGGCGACGGTGTAGCGCCGCGCGCGCGCCGCCTCGGGCAGGCGCAGCGTCAAGCCCTGGCGGAACACCGACAGCCCGCCCTGCAGGATGATCGCTTTCCAGTCGTGCAGCATCAGCAGCGCCGCTTGCGCGGCGGCGACCGGGTCGGGGCAGTCGGCGGCCAGCAGCAAGTCGGCCCCGACCGCCTCGGCCAGCTCCTCCAGGGTGAAGGGGACGATGGACCGCCCGCCCGTCTCGGCCGCCTTGGCCTTGCCGAGCAGATGGTCCAAAAGGATTCTGGCGACCGCGCTCCGCGTCCGGAAGGCGGCGACCACCGCGCTCCACCCGCCGACCGGAGCCACGCTGTAGCGGCCATGCGCGCGCACCGTGAGGCGCAGCCGCGCCCCGCCGGTGCCGGCGCGTTCCGGCTCGTTCAGCGTCTTCAGCAGGCGCCGCACGAGGTCGGGCTGGGCGTCCACGCAACCGCGGTCCTGCAGCCGCTGGTTGGCCGCGCGCAGTTCCAGCGTGAACGGCGCCTCGTCCGGGTTCTCCTCGCGCAGCAGGTCGAGCAGCGCCTGTCCGATCTCGACCAAGTGCGCGAAGACCCGGCGCGACGCGCTGCTGCCGGCCGGCCGGACGAGCGCGGTCAGCACCGTGCCGCTCTCGATCAAGCCGTGGCGCGCCATCGCGGCGAGGATCGCCTGCACCCGCGCCGTTGCCAGATAGGGGGCGCCGTTGGTTTCCTCGGCCAGCGCCGGCAGGCGGGCCAGCTCGTCCATGGTGAGCGAGCGCTCCTCGCCGGCATCGGCGCCGGCGGCCACCAAGCAGCGAAAGACGGCCATCCACTGCTGGGTGGTCCGCAGCGGCAGCGCGAGCGCAGTGATCGTCTGCCGCGCCTCGTCCACCGACAGGGGCCGCGGCCGGGCGGTGACCACCCAGGTGCGGTTCTCGTTGCGCTCGAGCAAGCCGGCGCGCTCCAGCCAGGACAGCGCGGTCTTCACGTTGGTGTCGGCGTCGCCGTCCTCAGCGTCGAAGCCAAGGTCGAGGTCCGGGTCGGCGATCAGCTCGCCGGTGGTCGCCACCACCTCGGTCCGGCCGAGTGCCTTGGCGAGCCGGCGCGCGCCGCGCAGCACCTGGGCGACGTCGCGGCGGGTCAGCTCGGACAAGGCGGCGAGGCGGAATTGCTTCTCCAGGTCCTCCGGCGTGAACAGCAGGACGCACGTCGCCGGCCGCCGGTCGCGGCCGGCGCGCCCGGCCTCCTGCATGTAGGCCTCCAGCGAGCCCGGCACGTCGGCGTGCACGACGAGCCGCACGCTGTCCTTGTCGATGCCCATGCCGAATGCGTTGGTGGCGCACACCACGCGGATGGTTCCAGCGACGAAGCCCTCCTGCACTTCGAGCTTTTCGGGAGCGCGCAGGCCTGCGTGGTAGGCGGCGGCGTCCCAGCCGCGCGCCGTCAGGTCGTCGCGGATCTCCTCGGTGCGCCGGCGGGTGGCGGCGTAGACCACGGCGCACGCGACCGAATCGCCGCGGGGAAGGTGCCGGGCCAACAGCTCGGCGATGCGGTTGGTCTTGTCCGCCTCGTCAACGGCCTCCACGGCAAAGGCGAGGTTGGGCCGCTCGACGCCGCCGACGAACAGGGCCAGCTCCTGGCCGAGGCGCTCGCGGAAATGCGCGATGATCTCCGCGACCACCTCGTGCTTGGCGGTGGCAGTCAGGCAGGAGACCGGCGGCGGCGGGACGCCCTGGCGTTCGGCCAGTTCCGCGATGAAGCGCGCGGCGTAGAGGTAGTCGGGGCGGAAATCGTGGCCCCACTTGGACAGGCAGTGCGCCTCGTCGAACACCCAGGTGGCGATGTCGCGCTGCGCAAGCGTGCGGGCGACCGACGGGTTGCGCAGCTGCTCAGGCGAGACGTAGAGGACCGCCACGTCGCCCTTGCGCACCCGCTCCATCACGGCGCCGCGTTCCGGCAGCGTGAGCGTGCCGTACAGCGCCGCGGCCGCAGGCCGGCCGGTCTTGGCCTCCAGGTTGTCGACCTGGTCCTTCATCAGCGCCTGCAGCGGCGAGACGACCACGGTCAGAACGCCGGTGCGGCTGTGCCGGGCCAGCGCCGGCACCTGAAAGCACAGCGACTTGCCGGTGCCGGTCGGCAGGACCGCCAGGTGCGGCCGGCCAGCGAGCCCGGCCTCGACGATGCGTTGCTGCAGGCTGCCGCCGTCCGGCGCGGCGGGCTCGGGACGGAACGCGTCGAAGCCGAAGGTCGCCGTCAGCCAGTGCACGGCGTCGAAGGCCGAGCGGCACCAGGGGCACCGCGGGCTGCCGCACGGCGTGTCGCGCAGGTGCGCCAGCAGCCGGGCGGTGTCCGGCCACCGCCGCCGCACCCACGCCGGCACGACCGAGGAGCCGCCGGCGACGGTGAGCCACGCCAAGGCGTAGGCGAAGGCCGGGCGGCCGGCCGCCGCCTCCAGTTGGCGGGCGTCGAGGCGCTCCACGGCGCCGACGCAGACGTCGGCACCGGCGCAGCGCGCCCACACCTCCAGCGCGGCGGCCGGCGTGGGCAGCCCCGGCGCGCCAAGGGCGGCCAGGAGGTCGGCCATGCCCCGCCAGGGATCGTCGCTCCAGGCGAAGCGATGGAAGGCGGCCACCTCCGGCTGGGTGCGCGCGAGGAGGGCGAAGGCAAACAGCTCATCGCGCAAGACGTCGCGGCACAACCGGGCGTCGGCCACCGGGTCGTTCACCGCGTCGTGGACCAGCTTGTAGCCCTTGATCAGCCGGTGGTACGGATTGCCCGGGAAGGCCAGCGGCGACAGCATCAGCGTGTCGACCACCGGCAGCGCCAGAACGCCGAGGCCCGGCACGGCGTCGCGCAGAATCGGCAGGTCGTGGTCCAGGATGTTGTGGCCGGCGATCCGCTCCGCCCCGCGGGCGAACGCGTCGAGCTCCGCCAAGCGGGCAAGCGCGGCCGTGCGGTGCCCCTCCCAGCGGAACACCCGGTCACCCAGCACGGCGCCGACGGCGCGCGGCTGTTCGGCCCGATCGACCTCCACGTCCAGGAACAGCGTCCCGGCGAGGATCGCGTCGGCGGCCTCCCTGGGCGCTGCACGTGTGGGCGTGGTGAGCATGCCTGCGAAGATGCCGTGGATGATGTCCGCCTGTGCTTGAAAGTACGAATGCGCATCGACTTTTAAATGGCTGGGACAGCCGAAGCGCGAAATGGACGGCGGCGCGCTCGGAGGTCGTGGGTGTCGCTACCACGTCAGGGGAGAAACGCACCGCCCAGGCGGCGGAATCGCGGCACCATCATCGGTGAAGGGCGGTGGCGTGCCCGTTTCGCCGGGCTATCCCCGGATCGTGATCTCGATCTGGGCGACGTCGACACCGTACATGGCGGCAAGGCCCTGTTTGGCCTCCACCATCGTCAGAGGGCGGACGCCGCTTGCCGGCTTTTGAGCCACGGGTGAGGCGATGCTCGCAGCGTCGGCCACGCCGCCCCCCTGGGGTGTCCGTTCGGTCGTTTCCATGGCTCCTTCGGGCGCGAAGCCTGTGGGGCTCTGGCGGGGCTCACGGGGTGTTTCTCGCTTCTGGATGAGCCACGGCCGCATGCGCGCCCAGTCGCCCTCCTGGCGCCCTTTGCGGTTCATGTTGGCCTTGCTGCCGCAATGGTACACCGCTCCCAAGGCGATCCCCGGCTCCAGCCAAAACGGCTCGGGCATGGTGACGGCCCGCTCAAAGAGCGTCGGCTTCTGGCCCACCTTGTAAGGGGCCGGAACCGGGGTCGCTGCCGCGGCCTTCCAAAACGCCTCGCCCTTGCCAAAGGCCGAAAGAACCGCGCCCAGAGCCCTCTTGCCGAGCGTGACCACGAGCTTCGGGGCGACGATCGTGATCGTCGGCTTCAGGAAGTTTCGGCCGCAGGTCGCGAAGCACGCTGGGTTTCCCACCCTGTTTGCCGTGGCGTTGCCGGGCTTCAGGCACAGAACGGCGTTGGTGAAGAACGCCACGTTGGGACCGCCCGTTTGCGGCGCCCCGATGGGAACGCCAAGGTGCGCGAGCAGCGCGACAAGAGATTTGTTGGTCTGGAATTTGCCCAAGTCGGCGGGATCGCGGCCTTCGTAATCCTCCAGCGTGTCAACGCCGCCCCAATCCTCACCGACCACCAGCACGTCGGCCGACAGATTGCCTTGCCAGAGGGTCCACGGACCAATCTGGTCGCTGTCGTACCGGCCAGCTTGGTGCCGCGCCGGGTTGGTCAGGTGCGGCGTGCAGGCCGTGCAGGCCTTTCGCCGGAGCACCAAGGCGTCGTAAGCCGCTTGCTTGACGTTTGCGTGCGCCGCCATCATCCAGCCTTCCCGCCGGTGGGGGATGGACCAGCATGCCACCGATCGGTGCCGGCGTCCGCTGCACCGGAGGGGGTAGAACCATGGCGGCGGGTGATCCCGGGCGTCTCCCGGCAGGCGCGCCACACCAAGTGGGGCAAGGGCACACAACGGTCGGTCGCCGCCATGACGAGCCCCAGCCCCCCGGCGCGCTGATCCCGGTCACCCGCATCGCCGCCCGCGGGGCGGTGGCCCGTAGGGCCAGGGTTGGACCGGGAGCACGGGCCGGGGATCCTTGACCAAGGCGGCAGTCGCAGCCTCCGTGGCTTCCATGGAGGAGCCGCCATGGACCAGACCCATCCCAACGCCCGGACCACGCCGGCCGTGCACGCTGCTATCGCTGCTTCCGCGGAGTCCTCTATCCAGAGCATGTGCTTGCCTTGCGGGAATTGCTGATATCCACTGCTCGCAGTGCTAACTCTCAATCCCGGTGGCGAGGCGATGACCCAAAAAATTTATGAGAACCACACTTTTTTTCTGTATGAAAACATCGAAGACAAAGAGTGGGAAAACCTTAATAAGGCAATCCAGAGCTCCCATGGCCCTGGTGCCGTTCTGCCAATGGAAGCCCGCGTTCGAATAGAGGAAGCGGTCAACACTTACCTGCAGGCAATCAAGGGCTACGCTGACGCCAGGTCCGCGCGTGAGCTGAGGGATACGCTCATTTCCATAAGAGATGCTGTCACTAAATTTACGGATAGATTGGAGAAGCTGACTGGGGAGAAATTTGTCGGTCGCCAGATCGGCCCGCACGAGAAAGAGTTGGAAAAGCTTCATGAAAATGAAAAACGGGAAGCTGTTGCGGCTATAAAGAGCGCAGAGAATGCGGAGCTGTTGAGTTTTGCCTTTTGGCAGATTACAAAAGAAGCTCGGGATGAATTCCAGGAGCCTTTCGATTTGCCTGAGTTTTGCCGCAATCTTGATGTTATATACGCTGCGGCGGACTCTCTGGCAGGAAAATACACGAAGAAGACGGGGCGAAGAGCCGATCCATTTTACCCAACTTTGGTTTCTGATCTCATGGACACCTACGCGATATTTTTTGACAATCATCTTCACACGACAAAGTCATACAATTTCATTTATTGCGCGTCCATGATTGCAAAAGACCATTTGGAGGCTCGAGGCCTCTTGGTGGAGGGCGTGGCAGTGCGCGGGTTGTCCCAGACAAGCGTGGTGGATTGGATCAAGACCGTTCGCCGCGAGCGTTACGAAGACGCATAGTGGCCTCGGCCAGAACCCTGGCGTGGACACACAATAACGCCGAGATCAAGTGGGGCGCTGGATCAGCCATGGCGTTCGCTGCCATTGGACGGCCGGCATGAGGCTGCATTCCGCGCCCCCAGCGCCCGTTGAGGGAAAAATCGCCTTACATATTCCCATAGCCACGGGCGGACTTGTGTGAAGAATGGCGTGTCATCGCGAACAGATGACGGAGCCATACACCATGTACAGTTCAAAGGCCGCTTCCCAAGGTCGGATAAAATCAGATCTCTGCAATGGGGTTGGACAGTCGTACCGGGATCTTGATGGAAGCTGCAAAATCGTCGGCCTCGACAAGCCTGCGGTCAGCGTCAAGGAACTCACATCGCTGATACCGATAAGCCGCACGACCATTTACGAATTCATGAAATCCGGCGACCTCAAGGCAACCAAATGTGGCCGCCGTACCTTGTTTCTGGCTGCCGACATCGCTGACTTCCTGTCCCGCCTGCAGAACGGGGAGGTCGGACGATGACGTCGAAAACGGAATCGACCTGGCGTTCGAACCGTGCACCGGTTGCGCAAGAGGACGTCTTCAATCTGGCCATGTGGCTCAAACTGTCGACCGGGTTGGGGCTTCAGCACCTCATGCTTGAGCGAACTCATATCCTTTCGCATGATGCCCGCGAGGCCGTCTATCGGCTCGGCCCCGTGTGCATCCGCCGACATTGGCGCCGGCCAAGCATTTACGGAGATCCGATTGCGCCCGGTTCCTGGGAAGTCCGGGCGCCGAATGGCATCCCGCAATGCAGTGGAGGAACCCCGCTGGACCTCGCCACCTTCCTGCGAAGCCTGCCCATGTGGGCGGCATCCCAGGACGTTGCATTTCAACGCGAGATCGCGGCCCAGTTCTCCCCCAACGCCTCACTTCAGGAAACCACCTCCGAGGTGGCTCGGCGCCTCGGCATGGACGCTGAGAACCCCACCATTCGGCTCGACCCGGTGCGCCGCGGCTGGACCCAAGCGGAGTTTGCGTCGAAATCGAGCCCCGATATCGACCTCGTTGGCTTCGATTCCTGCGCCCCTTGGCCTGGCAAGAGCGTCGGGTGCGCGCCGTTTGTTGGGATCCCCCACACAATCTTTTATCTGCGGGATGAGCGGGGCCGCCTCCAACAGGTGATTGCCGAGTGGACTGTAAGGTCCACGAGCGGCCTGCTTCTGCCGTTCACCCTGTCGTTCACGCTGTGTCGGAAGGATGAGGATCCTCCGGCCCAGGCTTGGCAAATCCTTCGCTCCAACACCCGCGTGTGCCCCTTCGGCATCGAAAAAGCTCTCCGCCATTCCACGATGGTTGTTGTCATCGCCGACAATCTTGCCTTGGCCGACAGCATGAACGCGCGTCTGTGCGACGCGTCCGGAGTTCCCTCCGCGGTGGCCGTAGCTTGGCCGAAGGCGGTGGCGGGCACGCGCCCCGAGCACACGAACTGGCGCGCGCTGGCCGGGCGGCATGCCCTGGTTCTAACGTGGAGGAGCGAAGAAGGGGTGCGCGATGCACTCGATGTGCACGACGAACTCCTCGCCGCCGGTGCAGCCCGGATTTTGTTCCTTTTTCAGGAACCGTCGTCGGCGCAAAGCGTGGTCGACCCGGGCTCCCTGCTGTCCACGCGCACGATTGGCATTAATGAACTGCGTGACATTGCCGCCACGCAGTTCGGGATGAACCGTGCCGATGAGGGACCTCGCGTTGAGGCTTGGCACTTCAATGATCCGTTGCCGCTCGTTTCCTCGGAGTATTTGCTCGACGGCGTGGTAATGCCGGGACAGGTGGCGCTCCTCTACGGACCGGCGGGGGTCGGGAAAACCCAGTTCGCAACGGTGCTGAGCACTCTGGTGGCCGGCGGCCTCTCGTTGCCCGGCGATCGTTTGTGCGCCCCAAAGCCGCGCCGGGTGCTGTTCATCGGGACGGAGATGGAACTCGCCATCGCCCACCGGTTTAAAGACGTGTGGGCATCCATTGGGTCCGCTGACGTCACCCCGCCCATCAGCCTGTACCCGCCGCCCGGCGGTGGGCCTGCGGAGTTCAACCTTATGTCCGAGGACGCGTGGCGTGTCCTTGAGCCTCTGGTCGAGGAGGCGGACCTGGTGGTGATCGACCATCTGACCAACGCCACCAACGGCCGGAACGACGAGCCGCGTTGGCGCCAGATTAAGAGTAGGCTCGAGCCTCTCAAGCGGCGCGGCAAGGCCGTCTTGCTGCTGCACCACGCGGGCAAGGACGGCAAGCAGCGCGGCACCAGCCAGATCGAAGCCGACGTGGACGTCGTCTTGCGCTTGGAAGCGCTTCCCGACGCCCGCAACGGGGTGCTGGTCACGTTTGAAAAACACCGCGACGACGCGACCTATGGCAAATCGATGGCGTCGTTCCGCCTGTACTGGGATCGCGACGAGGAGACCGGGCGTTCCCGGTGGTGGACTGTTCTTCCGGAAGATGAGCAGCACAAGCCGTGGGTCGCCTGCCCGAACCCTTCCGAAAGCCGCCTCAATGACGCCTACCTTACTCGCTTCGAACACCGCGCCGGTGTCATCCTTCGCCGCCTCGCGGAATGCCACCTGCGCAGGGGCTCTGGAGTGACCATCTCGGAGATCGTCGATACGCTACAGGTATCGGCGTCCACCGCAAGGTCGGTACTCAAACCGCTTGAGACTGCGGAGATGGTGCTCAAGGAGGGGAGTGGGCGGGGAACACGCTATCGTCTGTCGGCGACTGCGGAAAAGGACATCATCCTCCGTTGATACAATCGGGGGCAAGCGCCGGCGCGCTGCGGAGCGTGCTGGCGCGCTCGCCACTCCAGTCACGGTGGATGTCGACCGCGTTCCGAAAGTTCGTATGCGTCAGGGCGCCACGCCGGCGCGGGCGCGCGCCAATCAGAAGATCGCTCAACCGTATGAAGGGCCATCAAGCGGTCGGGTTGATGCCACCGAGCGTCACCTGCAGATCGTGATCCATGCCGAGGGTGCAGCCGTCCGTCGACTTTGTGGGCCGGTTGGTTGGCGGCGTGTTTCCGCCCAGAACCAACGCTCGAACGCCCAAAAACTCCGCCGAAGCGCCCAAAATAGGGCCGTCGCCGCGCGCAAATCGCCCAAACTGTGCGCAAGCGCGGGGATCGGAATCGGTTTATTCTTTTTTTGTCAATGGCTTACGGCGAGTTCCCTCGACGCGCCGTCGCGCGCCCGTGCCGGAACGCCAAGGCCTCGCTTCTGACGCTGTCCGGCTTAAGAAATTTGCACCATGCGGCCGCGTGTTCGCGGCCACAGGCGCGGTGTATGCCGGGGCGCCGAAGGCACGGCTTGAGTAGCCTTAGCTTGCGGAACCCCAACTGAGACGTGGCCGGCGCCCCGCCGAAAGGAGTTCTGACTCAGGTGGGCGTACCGAACCGCGGTGCGGTCGGCGGGGTGCGGCCGTCCGCATACGCGGAGTGCCGTGAGCATCTCCAACACCGGATCAGATTCTGACGTTGTTTCACGACGAAAGGACTGTCCGACGATAACCGCGGGATGCCTCTTCCGCTCGTGCCGGGGAGGGAGCCCAACCGCCGACCACAGATGGGCTGAATCTGCTTCACCAAGAAAGCGTGCTGCCATTCATTCCGTTGAGCGCTGGCAAGACGCAGTGGGTCGGCGGGGTGATGATCCCGACCGGCAGACGCGACGCGCTGAACTCGCGCACGCGGTAGGGTGCGCTGCCTTTCGTGACCTCCTTGGCGAGATACGACGCCCAGCCCCAAGCGGCGGTGTAGGCCTGCTGAAACGCATGCTGCTGGGCGATGAGGTCGGCCCCGGCCGCCGTCCCGGAGACGCGCCGGATCATTATGCCCCAGTTCCCACTGTTTCCTCCGTCCATTGGGCGGCATTGCTGGACCAGCGCACGCGGCCCGTTCGTGATGTCCGACCACACCTCCGCCGCCTTGTTCCAGACGCCCATGGGGTGCTGGACCTTGGAGCCGTTCAGCAGCACCACCACGTGATAGTGTGGCGCGTCGCTGCTGTCCTGCTCGCGCGCCCAGATGTAATGAAGCGTGATGTCTTGGGCTTTGTAGTGCGCCTTCAAGCTCTTCATGAACTGCGACATCTCAGTGTTCCGGCCCACATGGCCGGTCCCCAGAGGAAACCGCACGTCGAAGCGAACGAAGAGAACCTTGCAATGATGTGCCAGCATGAAATCCAATCGCTGTTTGATGCAGCTGAGGATCTCTGGGTCGTAGGTGTAGGTTATGTACATGAAGTTCTCCAAGATTATGCTATGAGGCTTCTTTGCCTATAGCATAATAGGTACCTATTTAATATATTACTTATAACCCATTATTGTATGTAATAAAATCCCTGCGTTTATCGAGGAAATTACGCGGAAAGTGACCGTGATATCGGGGAGGGATTTTTCCGCGAATTAACTTGTTGCATTTCCAAAAAGCGTAGATCACTTGAAGTGGCGACGTCCTTGAGCGCCAAGGAACACGCCTTTTGCGCAACAGCTCAGCGCAAGCGGGCGCTTTCGCGCCCGCCCGTCGTGGCTTAGTCACTTGGCAGCGGCTTGGCTACGGCTTGCGACATCGGGCAGTGGCCCTGCCCAACCTCGAACAAAGGCAGTTCAAGCCGCATCTTTCAGCCGCCCCTCCCGGTCGGCGGACGGGATGATCTCTGCCGAGTCTTTCCGGTGCAGCGACACGACGACGCCGACGATGGCGCAGGCCAAGCCGGTAACCGCCGCCGTCCCGAGAATGTTGGCGACGCTTTTACCGACCAGGACGGCGCTTACCGCCCCGCAGACGGCACCGACACCGCCCAGGGCTGCGATGGTTTTCGGTTCGACGCCATAGCTGGATGGTCTCTTCAAGGTTCCATTGTCTTCAGTCATGGTTCTCGATTCCTCATTGCAGGCGGAGCGAAAGCGAGTCGGCGCTCCGGTGAGTTCTGCTTGCTGCGGGGAGCCCAGCGGCTGCTGGCGCCACCGGAAGCACTGCTCGTGCCTTTCAATGCACGGAGATGCCATCGTCGGCACCAGGGCAGACGCGCGGCGCGGTTCTGCGGCGCCGTGGATACCGATTGTCGAGGCGGATACGCGGCGCCCGCCATACAACGGGGCGCTCAGGCGTCGCCGGCGTACTGCGTGACTGTGATCGTCAGCAGACGGTAGCTGGTGTCCGGATCGGGGGTGTCGACCAGCGCCGGCAATTGATCGTCCGTCGGCACGGTGAGACTCCACGCCAGCTTGAGGCGGCCGTGCAAGATGACGCCGGCAATGTTGGCGGTGGCGAAGCCGGCGGCGCAGAACTGGGCGTGGTCGGCGAGCTTGTGCAGAGCGGCGGGCAGGCTGGTGTCGGCAACGGTGAGCACGCCGCTAACCAGCCAGACGGTGGGGCCGCGGCCGGCGGACGGACGGCGGGCGGTGGTGGGGGTGGGCCGGGGCGGTTCCTCGGTCATGGGGCAGTCCTGCGGTGGTGGAGGGAGGCGCCGTCTGCGCATGCGGTCTGGACCCTCCCGCGAGGTGGGCGGCGATGGTCGCGAGGTAGTGGGATGTGACGGCGGGCGAGGGCGCGCGGGCGTCGTGCTCGGCAAACACCGCATATCGAGCCGCTGTCCTCCTGGCGGTAATATATGCCCAAGATGGCTTGAGCAGCACCGGAGGGAGAGGCACGGCATGGCGGAGATGCGCGCTGCCACTCTGGCCGCTGTGCGCCTCGTCGATGGAGTGCCATCTGCTGCGCTTCCTTGGCCGGCACCGGCGGTTGCTCGATGAGCTCGTTTGCGCGGCGATCGGGGCGGAGCGTGTCGTGTGGCTCGACCAACCATTCGATGCCTCCCGCACGTGGGGCGATGGCGAATGGCAAGGGCTCGACTTCCTGCCCAAGGATTCCACCACGCGCACGGCCTGGACCGGCCTCTGGCCGCCGCGGGGCAGCCAACCCACTTGGGACGCCATCGGCCATGCGACGCACGACGGCGTTGAGGAATGGCTGCTGGTCGAGGCCAAGGCCAACCTCGAGGATCTGCGCAACTCCTTGCCGGGCCAGCCCGCAGGGTGGGCGCCCGATGATCGAGCGGGCGCTTGACCGCGTGAAGCGGGAGCTCGGTGTGCCGCACGACCGAGATTGGCTCACCGGGCACTACCAGCTCTGCAACCGCGTGGCCGTCCTCCATGCCCTTATGGAACACGGCGTTGCGGCGCGCCTGCTGTTCATCCACTTCGTCAGCGACCGCGGTGGGCCTGGCCGGACCTGCCCCGGCTCCGCCGCGGAATGGGCGGAAGCGCTGGCCGCCCAGGATGCGCACGTCGGTCTGCCCGCCGGCCATCCGCTCGACGATCGGATTCACCGCCTGTTTCTGGAGGTGGCGCCGCGCTGAGGCAAACGGGGCGCGCCAAAACCGCCTGAGAACGACGTGAATGCTTCAGGCGCGGTGCCGCGGCGAGCGACACGGTTGGCCGGCGAGCGCGAGGGCCACGTCGTCCACGGGAATACCGGCGTGCGCCAGCGGTCTGCGCAGCGCGCTACCGAGGTCGGCGCGCGCATCGCCGCTCACCACGATGGCGAAGGCGTGCGCCGCCGGGTACGCGTTGCTGACGAAGGCCGCCGCTTCGGGCTCGAGCGCCGGAGCCACCCACAGCGCCGAGGATTGGATGGAGGATGTACCGGCCGTTCCATGGGGCTTATCGTCTTGCTCCAAGCAATCGTTGCAGGTGCCCCGCCCGGTGTTGTGCCATTGTGATCGTTGATTTGTCGCCTTCATGCGGGTGGTCTCGCCTCTTTCGGAAGGAAGGCGCTCCCGCTGCAAGCGCTTTCTTGCGCTCACACACGCCAAGGCGGCGCGTCGCCGAACTAGGCCATCGGAGCAATCCCCGACCAACAAGTTTAGGCTCAAGGTGCGCTTGCTTTGAGAAAGTTATCAGGCCTAAGCTCTCGCATTCGTTGTGTAGCGCAAGGTGTTCACCCACAATGAGCAACTTCCAGACACGGACGGTCGGCTTTGTCCTCTCTCCAACGCAAACCGCCTAAGCGCGGACATTGATCTCAGCTGCCTCAGCTCGCAGGCGGGAGAAACGCTAGCCAATGCCAACCCTGGGCTGGATCGTCGACGATGCGGTCGACTTCGAGAACGCTGCGCACCCGCTGGTGGTTGGCGCGCGTGAGCCGCCCGCCTTCGCCTGCCCATTCTGCGCGGCCAGCTTTCCGTCCGAGCGGCGACGTTCCGAACACATCAGTTTAGAGCACCCGATCGAGCGTCCGCTCCTGTTCGTTCGCGGGCGCTTGGCCCCCTCGTCGGTCACGCTACGGCAGCGCTGTGCGGCCGGCGACTTGGCCGTCGAGAACTGCACGCGGATACGTCTGCGCAGGAACGGCGAATGGGAGCCGGTTGCCGCAATCGATGCCGCGCTCGCCCGCATCGCCGCCAGCCGTGATGGGCATTTCCAGCTTGAGCTCGAAAACGGCCGCCGCGCCGACGGTGCATCGGCGCCCGCCCGCTACACGGTGAGCGTGTTGATGGCCGAGGCTGCGGAACTTGACGCGGTCGACCGCTTGTTCCTGGAACGGCTTGCCGCCGACGACGTCACCGTGGCCGATGTCACTCGGTTTGGCGACGCACTGCCCCGCGATCGCGCGGCTCGCGAGTACGGCAGCGCTCTTGCGGACTACGTTCTGGGAACGCTCATCAAGGACCAAGGGCGGCCGAGCGGGGTCACGCTGCCGTTCGAGCGTTTTGCGGAAAAGTACAAGTCGGCGCTGGCGGTGCTGCACGAGCTCGACCGCTCCGTTGCCGCGACGGTAACGGCCTGCATTCGCTTCAACCTCAATCAATTTGAGGGGGATGCCGTTCGGTCGAACGTGCCGGTGCTCGATGCCGCCTTCGCCGCGCTGGCCGCTCTCGCCCGCGACCAGGCGGCGCTGCCCACACGGCCTCACTGCCCAGGGGGACGGCGCATCGCCTCTTGCCCGATCGACCGGTTGACGGACGAGGTGCTCGATGCCTTCGAAGCGCTGGGAACGCACGCGCCTCGGCACCGGAGGCAGGCGTTGATCGAACGCGCCGAGAGCGGTTTGCTCTCCAGCCAAGATCGGTCGAAACTGCTGGCATTCTCCGCGGTGTTCAGCGTACAGGCCGGTGATGCGGATCTGAGCCGCCGGGCGCTGCGAATGCTCGCCAACGACGGCTCTTTTGCGCGCTGGGCCAACCGTCAATTGAGAGAGCTTGAGCCATGAGCCATCCCGATATTGCAGCCGGGATTGTTGGGCAGGCAGCCGAACCGTCACAGGAAGCGCCAGCCGAAGGCAGCGCGCCGCCGATCCTGTCCTTGCACGACTATTTCCGCCAGGAGAAGCCGGCGGCGGGTCCCTTCCTGAGCGGGCTGCGCAAAGCAAAGCCGAAGGGGTTCGAGCCCGACGACGTGCAAGCCGCGCTTCGCACGCTGCCAGAGACCGACCCCGAATTTCAGAAATGCTTTGGGCTTGCGCAACGGGCGCTGGTCGAGAAGAGCAACAGCTTGGCGCACGCCTGCTTCCAGTTTGTTGGTCAAGCGGTGCGCCAGCGTCTGGCAGCCGAGTTCAATTTGGATATCGACCTCGAGACGCCGGCCCCCGACGTTTTCCAGGCTGTGGCTTATGCCGTCAAGCCGGCGCTCGCCGACAAAAAGCTGGAAAAGCGCGCCATGGCGCTGCTGCTCGCGGCGGCGCTGTGGCTGTTCCGCACGCGCCAGCTCGACTACGCGCACGTCATCACCACGCTGCGTGAGCTGGTGCAGCCGCCGGACAACACGAAGCAGGATCCAACAGCGCGGCAGATTCAGCAGAACAATTACCGCTTCCTTGCGCAATTTGGATCGCGGGCTGCGACGTTGAAGGCGTTGGCCGATTTTATCGGCCCCTGGATCGCTCAGGCGCAGCACATGCGATCGGAAGCGGCCCGCCAAGAGCAAGCCGCATCGGCCTTACGACGGGACAAGGAGGCGCTCGAGCGGGCCCTTGCGGACGCGCAAGCGGACTTGGCCGCCAGCCGCGCCCGCCTCGCGGAAGCCGAATCCCGCGTCGCGTCGCTCGAGAAAGCGCTCGATGAGGAGCGGGTCGGCGGACGCCACCGGGTGACCCAGGTCAAAGCGGACATCCAGGGATTTCTGACGGCGCAAATCATGCCGCTCGTGGCGGACGCGGGGGAGGCGGCCTCCCTCAATCCACCGCGGGTTCACGTCGTTGCCGAGCGGGTCGAAACGATAGGCGATCGAATCGGGAGAAAGATCGAATGGCTCAAGTCTTCGGACTAGATTTCGGCACCACCAACAGCCTTGCCGCGATCGTGCTGAACGACAGCGTGTCCGTGCTGACCGACCGCGAGACCGATCGACCTCACCCGTCCGCGGTCTGGTATCACGGCGCCGAGGTTGTCGCGGGACGGCGCGCCAAAGACCAGCTGACGGAAATTGCCACGGGCGTGGTTGGTGATGTGGTGCGATCGCCGAAATCCTATCTCGGGACCGGAGCGGCGATTCACGTCGGCGGCGTAGCGCGCGAACCGTCCGACGTCGTTGCCGACATCCTGCGGCACGTGCGCACCGATGCGACAAGCCTCCCCGGAATGAGGGACATGGGGTTCGACCGCGCGATCGTCACCATTCCGGTGAACATGAAAGGGGCCGCGCGACGCGAGCTGCGGGACGCGGCTTACAAGGCGGGCCTGCACATCGTCCAGTACGTCCACGAGCCGCTGGCCGCTCTGTACGGCCATCTCCGCTCCCAATCGTCCTTCAAACAAAAGCTGGCCGAACTGGAAGGCCGCTACGTGCTGGTGTTCGATTGGGGCGGCGGGACGCTCGACCTTACGCTGGTCAAGCTCGTCGGCGGGACGCTGGTGCAGATCCAGAACATGGGCGACAACACCATCGGCGGCGACCGCTTCGACGAACGCCTCGTCAACCATGTGAAAGACCGGCATGCGAACGTTTACCGACTTGCCAGCTGGCCCAGCCAAATGCCGAACGCGGAGGCGCAACTCATCGGGCAGTGCGAGCTCGCCAAAATCCGGTTGTCGGAGCGCCATTCGGCGACCGTGTTTATGGCCAACTTCTTGCGCTCCGACGGCCCGGAGCGCACGCTGGACCTGGCGGTTGGCCGCGAGGAATTGGAAGGGCTGACGCGCGACCTTGTCGATCAGGGCATGGCCAACATCGACCGCCTGCTCGCTTCGGCGAACGTTCCCGAAGCCGCGGTCGCCCTCTGCCTCGCCACCGGCGGCGTGGTGCAAATGCCGGCGATCCGAAACCGCCTGACCGAGAAGTTCGGCCTCGCCCGCGTGCCCACCATCGGGAACGGCGACCGTGTCATCGCGGAAGGGGCGGCGTGGATCGCCCACGATGGGCTGCGCCTATGCCTCGCTAAGCCGTTCGAGGTCTTGCACGCCGACGACACCTACGTGCCGGTCATCCACGAGGGCACGTTCCTGCCGCTGGAAAATCAGACTCATCCGTACGAACTGGGCCTGTACTGCGTCGACCCGCGCGACGGGCTGGCGAAACTGCAGTTCACCCGCCCGCAATGGCCGGGGCGGTGTCAGCCGGCCGACCCGCGGCACGTCTACACAAGCCTTGCGCTCGGCGTCGACGCGACCGCTCGACCGCTTTTCGAGCGGCTGGAACTCAGCGTGAAAGTCGATCACGACCTGATCGTCACGGCGCGTGCGCGTTCAACGTTGCGCGGCGACGAGCGGGCGGTCGAGATCCATGACCTTGAGTTCGGCTTGGCCGCCGACCAAACGCGCACCAACGGCGTCCGAACGCAGGACCGCGATTCTGGAAGCCCCCGACCGCGCGGCAGCGGCGGCGCCGTGCGGCTGCGCTCGAACATCGCCCGCAACCAGGATGCCTGGGACCTCGTGCCGGGCGAAATCGTCGAGCGGTATCGGTCCAGCTATCTGGACAAGCGCCTGAGCCCGCCTCAGCGGCAGGTTGAGGAAAGTATGTATTACAAGTCCTGTTCGATGTGCGGCAAGTCCACCTACGAGATCAATTCGCAGGGCTGCGCGCGCTGCCGCCAGCCATCGCCCGAGGAGGCTGCCGCAGCACGGGAGGCGCTGAACGCGGCGATAGCCCGGTCGGGAGGACCGGCGCCGCTCGCCTAGGCCGACGAATTGCAGGCGCTGTTCGGTCGACGGACCGAAGACCCGGTCCGCCGCCGCGCGCCCACATCCCCGGCGGCTCAACGCATGCTCGGCAAGCGGGCCGCCGATGTTGATTGGAAACCACTCCATGACGACTCATCTCACCGCCCGTTTGACGTGGCACGACACCGCATGGAACGGGCGCCTCTGCGCTAACCCGGACACCAACGCGGCTTGCATGGAGCACGAGCACGTGCGTGCGCTGCGTAGGCTCGACGTCGAAGCGCCGCACGCCGGTTGTGGGCTCGTCGACCTCAAGCGCGTCACTGGCTACCTTCCGCCTTGCCAGCGCGACGCGAACGCGTTCGGCGAAGACGCATACGTCATTTGTCACCAAGACCCTCTCGACGGTCGCAACCTGCCGAGCGTCGAGGAGGACGTACCGGCGTTTTCGGTGTGCCCGACCCCGTACCGCTGGATGCTCGAGTCGAACTTCCGGGACATCTGCGAGGCGGAAAACCTGCTCATCCCAGCGCCCAAGAATCCTTCCGCCACGTGGGTGCAAGAGGACACGCGCCAACGCCAACTGCTCGAGCGGTTCTGGGGCAAGCTTGAGAAGAACCGTTCGCTCGTCTTCTTCTATTGCAACCGTGGCAACGCGGTTGACGACGAAGCCAACCGCCTGCTGGTCGGCGTGTCGCGCATCGCAGAGGTGGCAAACCCAACGTACTTCGGCCAGAGCAGCGCGTTTCCGGGCCGGTTTCCCGTGTGGTCGCGCCGCGTCACCCACCATTACCCCCGGGAGGGGGTTCGCATTCCGTACCAGGAATACCTCCATCGCGATCTCGACGTTGACGGGATCGTCTGCCGGCCCCCCCGCGATCTGTCTCTTCCCTTCTCGTATGTCGCCGAACATCTCAGCGACGGCCAAGCCGTCTCGGCGCTGCTCGCCATCATGACCACAGTCGAGCGTCTGGAGGCCGACCGCAAAGCGGGGCGTGGCGTCGATGGTGACTGGGCGGGCGCGCTTGCCTGGCTCGATGGCGCTCTCGACGAAGTCTGGTCCGGGCGCGGCGCCTACCCCGGCATCGGCGCCATGCTGCGCGCGCTCGGCTGCTCTCAAGGAATCGGGTACCACGCCACCGTCCTGCGTCAGCTCGAGCGCAACGGCCGCGATCCTTGGCAACACGTGAAGGACCTGTTCGAAGGCCGCCGTCAGCCGGAGGCCGACTACGCGCACAGCCTGGCCGAAGCAATCCTCTGCTGGCGCAAGATGCCGAGCCGGCACAAGCTCATTGACCTGCTCGTGCGCTTCGAGCTGACGACCGACCAGATCGCGGACATCCTCAACGAGGATACGCGCAAGCAGCGCGGCATTCTCGCCACCAACGATGCCATTCTCGAGAACCCGTACCGCCTGTTCGAACAGGATTGCGGCACCAAGCGCAGCGCCCCGGTTAGCCTCGAAGTTATCGACCAGGGTATGCTGCCGGAGGGCGACGCCGCGCGTTTCCGCACGGACCCGCCGCTGCCGCCGCACGACCACCGCCGCGTGCGCGCCACCATGGTCGCCGTGCTGCAGCGCGCCGCCAGCGCCGGCGACAGCCTGCTGCCCTTCCCCACGCTGGTGCAACGCGCTGCCAGCTTCTTTCCCGAGTCGCGCCGCTGCGCCGCCGATGCCGAAACGATCTGGAGCAGCGAGGACCGCACGTTTCACGAGCAGATCCTCTGGTTCCGCGACGCTCCCGCTCCCGAGTCGTGGAAGCGAGCCGACGCCGACGCGGCAGCGGACGGAGCGGACGACGAACTGGCCGAACTGCGCGAGGACCTCGGTGCCGCCAAGCCTACGGAGGGCGAGAGGCCGATCCTCCGCCTCGCGGCTCTCAAGAGCGTGCGGCGCTGGGAGCTCGAAATCGCCCAGGTGATCAAGAAGCAGGTGGGGGCGCTGGCCGACCTGCCGGCCGAGGGGCCGGACTGGCGGGCGCTGCTCACCGTGCCCGAGGAGGAGGGCGGATTCGGCGAGCCGCAGACTGGTCGAGAACACGCCGCGATCGACGAGAAGATCATGGCGCTCGAGGTGCTGTACCGCAACCGGCTCAGCGTGCTGACCGGCGGTGCGGGCACCGGCAAGACGTCCATCCTCAGGATCTTCCTGCGCACCCTGCGCGCGCTCGAGGGGCCACGCTCCACCCTGCTCGCCGCGCCGACCGGCAAGGCGCGCGTCAAGCTGCAGACCAGCACCGGCCGGCCGGCCGCGACTATCCACCAGGTGCTCAGCGATGCGGGCATGCTCGGCCCCAACTACCGCATCCTGGAAACCCCCGAGAAGGGCAAGTTGAGCTACAACACGGTGGTGATCGACGAAAGCTCGATGCCGTCGGTGGAACTGCTCGCCGCGCTGTTCCGCGCCATCAACACCGGTGCGATTGCCCGCCTCATCTTCGTCGGCGACCCCTGCCAGCTGCCCCCGATTGGCCCTGGCCGGCCGTTCATCGACATGCTGCGCTGGCTGCGCCAGGCCCATCCGGGCTGCGTTGCGGACCTGGGCACCTGCATGCGCACCGACGGGGCCGGAGGGATGGCCGTCGGGCTGCAACTGGCCAACGGGTACCGGGACGAGAGTCCGCCCGGCGACGACATGGTCATTTCCCGTGTCGCGCGCTCGTCCACCCACGGCGACCTGACGCTGATGACGTGGAACGACCACGGCAGCCTCCTGGCGAAGCTGGACGAGGCGTTCGCCATGCTCAACATCACGCCGGGAGACGCCAAGTCGTTCGACCGCTCGCTCGGCATAAGCGAGGAGGAATGGAAGCGCTCGGAGGCGTGGCAGATCATCTCGCCCACCCGCATCCACCCGTTCGGCACAGGCGAGATCAACCGCGTGGTGCAGGAGCGCTACCGCGGCAGGGAACTGACCAACGCCAACAACGCCAACCGCTGGCCGCGCGCGATGGGCGACCAGGGGATCGTGTTCCACGACAAGGTGATGCAGAGGGTCAACGAGCCGAAGTGGCTGCCGGAGGGCACGGAGGGCATGCGCTTCGTGGCAAACGGCGAAATCGGCATCGTCACGGCGGCGTGGAAGAAGAAGCCCGGGGAGGAGAAGGGCCAGGACAAGCTTCACGTCAACTTCTCGACGCAGCCCAAGGCGTCCTACCGCTACCTCAAGAGCGAGGTCGAGGAGAGCCTTGAGCTCGCGTACGCGCTCACCGTGCACAAGGCGCAGGGCAGCGACTTCGGCGGGGTGATCTTCGTGTTGCCGCGCAAGGCGCAGACCCTGTCGCGTGAGCTGCTGTACACCGCGCTGACCCGCTACCGCGGCAGGCTCATCGTGCTGGCCGAGAAGGACACCGAGGTGCTCGAGCGCCTGCGCAATCCCGCCCTCTCCGAGACGGCGCGGCGCTCGACCTACATGTTCGACCTCCTGCTCGGCGACGTCGGGACCGACGTGCCGCTGCCGCCGCGCTACCGGCCGGAAGGCCTGGTGCACCGCGCCGAAGACGGCACGCCGATGCGGTCGAAGAGCGAGATCATCGTTTACGAGGCACTCAAGGGGCTCGGGCTGCAGCCGCTGTACGAGCAACGCTTGTGCGCCCCCACCGACCCCGACGACTTCTGCCTGCCGGACTTCACGATCGTCCATGGCGGCCGCACGTGGTACTGGGAGCACTTGGGCATGCTCGCCAACAAGGGCTATCGCGACGACTGGGAAGCCAAGGAAGCCTGGTACACCAGGCATGGTTTCCGCGACCGCCTGCTGACCTCACGCGACCACCCCGGCGGGTCGTTCGGCGCCGTTTACGCCGATGAAATCCGCGAAACGGCTCGAACGTGGATTCTTGGACATTAGCTCCCTCGACGGCCGGCCGGGCGAGAAGACCATCCGCCCGCGCCGGCCAGTCGGAGCCCCACAAAAATACAATCCGTGGGTTACAAGGCAACCTCACGCTCTCCTAGTGCATGAAAGCACTTGTATATCCACGACTTTTTTTGACAGAATCTTTGATGAAAAGAAGCCGTAGGGGGGTGCGCCGGATAGGAACCGGCGGACGCAGGCACTGCGGTCGGCGCGAGGACTACGCACGAATGGTCATCACTTACCAGCGTCTCAAAGACTTTGACCGCCAGCTGGTTGCGCTCCACGCCCGCGGAGGGCGCCCCCAGAAAGTCGCCAACCGCCTCAAAGTGCTGATCTACGACATCGAGCACGGGTCGGAACTCCCGTTCCGAACGCTTTCGGTAACGAACAACGGCGAGAGCCGCATTGACCATTGCGTGAAGTACGACTTAGGCGACGGTTACCGCTTGGTCACCGTCCAAAACGAGCGCTTCGTCTTCCTATGCTTTTGCGGCACTCATGACGAGACGGATCGCTGGCTGGAGGGGCACAAGGGGCTCACCCCCACCATCGACACCGAGCGGCGGGTTGAGGTGACGTTCCGAACGCCCGAGACTGCTGACGGAACGGCTGCGCGCAAGGGCGGCACCGACCTCGCCCCCGGTCCTCTGGCCGAGCGCTTGCCGCCGGAGCAACTCGACGCGCTCACCGAAGGGTTGAGCGCCAGCGTGCTCACGAGCCTGATGAAGTTGGAGAGCACCAGCTCGCCGGAGGACATTTGGAACGCCACCACGCGCGTCGGCGACCAGGAGCAGGCGCACGCCATTTACGACGTGCTCACGGCGCTTCGTGAAGGCGACCTCGATGAGGCGGTGCGGCGCATCCAGCTCTTCACCGGCGACGCTCAGCCGCTGCTCGACCTCGACGACGACGAGGTGGTCGAAGTGCGCGATGGCACGACGGTGCGCGTCATTCGCGTCGGGTCGGACGACTACGTGCGCTGGATCGAGCGGTTCATGCAGACGGCCAGCTACGAGGATTGGATGCTGTTCCTGCATCCCGCGCAGCAGGCCATCGTCGACGAGGACTTCAACGGCCCCGCCAAGCTGTCGGGAGTCAGCGGTTCCGGCAAGACCTGCATCGTGGTGAAGCGCGCAGTGCGCTTGGCCGAGCGCACGCCGGGCAAGCCGGTGCTCATCGTCACGCTGAACCGCCCGCTGGCCACCCTGATCCGCCGCCTCGTCGACCACGTCTCCCCATCCGAGGGCGTGGCGCAGCGCATCCAGGTCACCTCGTTCTTCGAGCTTTGCCAGCGCTACCTGCATCGCTTCGAACCTGAGAACGACCGTCTCTACAGTGACATCACGTGGAAGCTCAACGAGCACATCGACGAAATTTGGCGCGAGTACTACCGGTGCTGGCGCAACAACGACTCAGCGGCGTGCCTCATCGGCGTTCACAAGTCGCTGAACAGCCGCGGCGTCAGCCCGGAGGCTTACATCCGCCAGGAATTCGATTGGCTGCGCAGCGCGTTCGGGCGGGAGCGGCGGTCGGGCTACCTGGACAAGAGCGTCGAGCGCCGGGGGCGGGGCGTGCCGTTCGACACGCCGTGGCGCGCCACCGTGGTCAGCGCCCTGGACGCGTGGGAACGCAAGATGCGGGACGTGGGGGTGATCGACCAGCTCGGCTTGTCGGTGCAACTGCACCGGTACGTGGATCGGCTGGAGCCGGAATACGCGCACGTGCTCGTCGACGAGGCGCAGGATTTCGGAACTATTGAGCTGGCCATCCTGCGCCGCCTCGCCGCTCCCGGCGAGAACGATCTGTTCCTCTGCGGCGACCTCGCGCAGCAGGTCCAGGCCAAGCACCAGTCGTTCCGCGACGCCGGCATCGACATCCCCGGGGCGCGGTCGCGCAAGCTCGAGCGGAACTACCGCAACAGTCGGGAGATTCTGCGCGCCGCCTACGAGGTGTTCGTCGGCACGCTGGCCAACGACGTTCAGTTCGACGGCGAGCTGGAGATCATTGAACCGGAATACGCGAACTTCTCGACGCCGAAACCCTTGGTGCTGCAAGCCGCATCGCTGCAGCAGGAGGTCGCGTGCGCACTGGCCATCGCCAAGGACTACATCGACGAGAAGCCGCGCAAGGTCTGCATCGCCGTCGCCGGCTTCACACTGCGCGACATGCAGAAGTTCGGCGAGCGGCTCGGCCTGCCCGTGCTCGACGGCACGCGCGCGCTCGGCGACGGCCACATTTTCCTGTCGGACCTTGAGCAGACGAAGGGCTACGAGTTCGACGTGATGTGCATTCTGAACTGCCAAGACGGCGTGCTTCCCGCCGCCGACATGCCGCAGGAGGAGCAGTTCCGCGACGCCTGCCGCTTTTACGTCGCCATGACGCGTGCCAAGTACCAGCTCGTCATTTCCCACAGCGGTGCGCTGACGCCCTGGGTGGCCGCGAGGCAGGAGCACTTCGTGTTCGACCGCTGGAGCGAGCACGTCGACTTAGGCGGCCTCGTTCCGGGGCCGGTTCCCGAAGCGCAGCCGCAGGTGGACGAGGAGGAGAAGGCGGCGGGCACCCAACCGGCCGGCGATCCCTTCGCGGTCAGCGGTCGCGCATTCCTGTACCTCCCGCAGTCCCAGGGCCTGTCGCTCGAGGCC
Organism: Azospirillum brasilense; assembly: GCF_001315015.1. NCBI lineage: Bacteria > Pseudomonadati > Pseudomonadota > Alphaproteobacteria > Rhodospirillales > Azospirillaceae > Azospirillum > Azospirillum brasilense. Next base: position 394,663 of record NZ_CP012914.1, read on the forward strand.
CAGGACAAGCTGGACACGCTGGTCGAGGGACGTAGCCGACAACGCAACAGTCAACACCTTGCGTGGCGCACCGTGCGGGACGCGTTGGAGCACTTGCACGTGCATCCCTACGTTCGAAATCAATTTGGCCCCAAAGTGGCGCGGGAGCTGATGGATCGCTACGGCGACCCGCGCCTCAGGGGTGAGAAGGCATGGAAATCGAACGCGCTGGCATCGCAAAGCAGAGTTCGAAGTGCGGGCGCAATCAACCATGGCGGGAGCATTGACGAGTGATAGGCATCGCTCAAGGCGATCTTTTCGAGACTGAAGACCTTACCCAGGCGGTCGAGGATTTTATGCTCGTCCTCCTGCGCACGCGTCGGCGCCCGTCGGCCCAAGAGCTCGTCAATGATCTGCGCAATCAAGTGGGCCTTGAGGCAGCGCGCCTCCTGCCGCCCCTCCTGCGCCGGCTTGCCGAAAGACGAAAACTCACAAGGGCCGATCGCGATTACTGCTTATTGATCTTGCAAGGGAATGATCTCGAATCGGCGCTTCGTAACCCGCCACCGGAGCTCGAGGCACGATCAACCATTGATGCGTTGGTTCAGGAGAGTCGGCTTTATCGTGAATCGGGTGCGTTCCAAGAGATGATTAACTTCATGGCGGGCTTCAGGGACTACGCACCATACAACAATCTTTTGGTGCGACTGCAAAATCCAAGTTGCAACTTCTATGCGACGGCCCGTGATTGGCGCATTCGCTTTAATCGCGAGTTGGTCGAAGACGCTAAGCCGATGATCATTCTCGCACCGATGCACCCGGTCATGCTGGTTTATGACTTGGATCAGACGGTCGGCCCACCGTTGCCCAAAGAGCTCGAAACGTTTGCCCAGTTTGAGGGCTACTTCGATCAAAGTTGGCTTCAGCGGCTGATCGAGAACGCGGGGCGGCATCGGATTCGAGTGGATTTCAAGCCCCTCTCGTCCACCAACGCCGGCTTCGCAATGCGAGAGAGCGAAGCGAAGGGCTGGAAAATGCGCATTGCGGTGCACAGCCAGCTGGCACCTCCCAGTCAGTTCGGCATCCTCTGTCATGAAATTGCGCACGTTATGCTAGGGCACCTTGGCGCCGACGTTGATCGGTGGTGGCCGGGGCGCGCCGGTCTTGATAAGGCGTCGATGGAAATCGAAGCAGAAGCGGTGGCCTTCATTGTTACTCGGCGTCTTGAACTCACGGGTACTAGCGCAGCTTACGTCTCTCGTTATCTTAGTCATGACCAGGTTCCGCTTGGCATTTCCATCGACTTGATCGCCAAAACAGCAGCATTCGTTGAGCGAATGGCACGGGGAAAGATTCCGGAACCCAAACGGCGCTCAGAAAAGGAAAAGCAGTAGATCAGGCTGGTGCACAGCGACAGCACCGCACCAGGCTTGGGCCATAGCCGACAGCCCAAATATTCTCTTCGGCGGAACAGGCGTGGCGCCCACCGGCGTTGGTGATAACCTCAAAGCGCTGGATGGCCACGACGCAGACTACGCTGCTTCACATGAGCTACTCCAACGAATTCCACAGCTGCGGCGCATCCGCTGTGCTAATGTCGGGTGAAACAGCCGCCACCCAATCCCCAATCCCAATGCCCGCAGCTGGTTCCGCCATTGCGGCTACACAAGCGCATGGCCTTAGCTTTCAGAGCCGAAAAGAGTTTGTTCTAGCTATTGCTTCACGTGAGCCCAAGCGCGCGGAACTGCTCGGCTTTCGAGACCGCCCATGGATCGTCGGGCACTGCCTTCTGGTAAGCCCGCAGGAAGGCCGCAGCCTTTCCCGTATCGCGCATCTGCTCAAATACGGCGACGAGCCTCCGGAGGATTGCCGGCTTGCCCGGCAGTCGCCGGTGCAAGGCCATGAGCTGCTCGGCTGCTGCCTCGTACTTCGCATCGAGCGCGAGAATCGACGCATGCTTGAGCAACAGTTCCGGTGCGTCAGGCGCGTCTGTCAGACACTTCGCGACGAAGGTCCTGGCGCGATCCACTTGGCGTACCTCCAGGTATGCCGAAAGCGCGAGACGTCGGAGCTCGGCGCCGGTGGACGATTGGGCTTCGACTACATCGGTCCGGGATTCGAGGTCACGGATGCAGTCGAAGTAGCGCCCCTCCCGGTATGACGCCTGGACCATGAGGAGAAAGGCTTGTGCGTCCCTTGACGACTCGAATTCCGCGCGCGCCACCAGCTCCGCGTCGCGGTAGTCGCCGCGCTCAACGAGGAGCATAGCCTGCGTTGACCAGTCCTCGTGTGGCGCACGCGTGACCGCGAGAGCGCGGGTGGGCGTGAACTGAACCTGTGCGCGTCGCACCGCACGAAACGCGTCGAGCATCGCGTCGGCGCTCGGCCAGCGGTCCTCCGGTGCGAGCCTTAGGCAGCGGTCGATGAAGTCATCGAGCGGTGGTGACACCGAAGAGTTGATCTCGCGGGCTCTTGGGAACGGCACGTGACGGGCCACCTGGCTCAGCGTGTCGTGCGGAAGCCGCGCGGTGACGAGGTGGTAAAGCAGTACGCCGAGGCTATAGATATCGCTGAGGAACCGGGATGAGCTGTCTCTCGTCGACAGCGTCGCGCCGACGATCTCCGGCGCGGAGTAGAGAATCGTCCCGCCATTCTCGCGTGTTCGCGCGTACATGTCCTCGGGTAGAACGCTCGAACCGAAGTCGGTCAGCTTCACGCGTTCCGCGGAGACGAGGATGTTCTGTGGCTTGATGTCCCCGTGGGACATGCCCACGCGATGCAGGTGAGCGCAGCCTTCAACGACCTGCTCGAAGACGCCCAGCAGCTTATCATAACTGGCAACAAAGCCCTCCTCGCCCCTATCCAGGAGCTGCGCCAGCGTGATCGAGGGGAAGTACTCCATCTCGATCGCGTACCACTCGCGCTCCGGCGGAACACGCCCCATCCAGTGGACGTCGACGACGCACGGGTGCGAGGGCTGACCAACGAGCGGCGAGCCTTCGGCCAGCTCCTCGTTCCGCTTGCCCTGTGCTTTGGGAATTTTCACCGCGACGAGGGCGCCGTCCGACAGTCGCTGGGCTCGCCAGACCCACCCGTAAGAACCGTCGCCCAGGCACTCAACAAGCTCGTAGCGCTCACCGAGGCGCCGATCGGCTCTTGGGACGAAGAACTTGGTCGTCATGGTTCGCCTCGTCGGATGATATTCTCGAGCCGAATCAGGCCGTCCTGCCCGGCACGAACGACAAACTGGTAGAACATCAGTCGCGCCTTCGGATTGCCAGGGACGCGCACACCACCCATCGCACTGAAGCCTCCACGCACGATGCTGCGAAGGCTGTCGTGATCGGGCAGCGTCACGAACCCAACACTCCAGTAGGCCAACAGCAGGATTGCGTCCTCGCAGGCCCACCGCTGCTGGGCGAGGAGCAGAGTCTCGACCTTTGGACGCAAGTCCTTTTGCTTCCCCGCGTAGCGCTCGAACTCGGCCACCAGCGCCACCCGCCTCGTCGTCCGATCGAACCAGACGGAATCCGAACGCACGTCCTCCTCAACGTGCGCAAGCGGTCCTTCGCGCGGCGCGGGCACCTCGGAGACCGCCGCGAAGCCGAGGTCACGGCCGGCCGCCGTGAGGAACGTGCAGCCAAGGCTGTGAACCAAGTGCCCAACGTCACGAACCCCCCACTCTGTCCACATCGGCAGATGGAACGTCGCGGCTTTGATAGTGAGCTGGCTGCAGATGTCGCTCACGCTAGCCACCAAACCTCCCCCAGACATTGAGCACCTCGGGCGACTCGCCGCCGTGAATCAGCGCCTTTGTGCCGACGCGAACCAGCAGAGGAGCCGGGATCGATCGGCCGCAGATAAGCGCCTCGCCCGTCGAGAGACCGGGAAGCTGCTCGAGGTCCGCCGCGCTCACCATGTCGGAGGTCTTCGCGATGAAACGCTGGTCGTCGGGATTCCGGAGCCGCATGGCGATCAGCGTGTTGCACTGCGACGTCACGTCCGGGTCGAGCTTCGACGGCCGCTGGCTGACGACCGCGAAGCCGACGCCGAACTTGCGTCCCTCGCCGGCAATCTTCTTAATGATGCGGTGGCTCACAGCCGGCTCGCCGGCCGGCGCGAAGTTGTGCGCCTCCTCGTAGACGATGAAGCACGGGCGGATGCGGTCGGTCTTGCTCGACGCCGCGCGCAAGATCTCACTCGAGATCAAGGCTGTGATGACCTGCTTCGCCGTATCGCTGAGCCCCTGAAGATCGACAATGACCAGGCGGCCGCGACGATCCATGGGCCTGCCGACCATGTCGTAAATGTCCGTCGCTCCGGCCAATCCCGAGTGATAGAAGCTTTGTGCCTCCTGTAACACGCGCGAGAGCTTCATCGAGGCGACTGCGGCGCTGCGACCGTTCAGTGCCGCCGCCTCCGCTTGGCTCAGCTCATCCCACTGCCGAACGTCTTCGATGCCGTCGCCAAGATAGTGGCGCAGGCGGTTGATGTCTCGCGGTGTTGTCGTTTCGTGCGCGATCCAGTAGCGAATGGCGACGTCCAGAACACGCTGCTGAGGCTCTGTCAGTCCCGGCAGAATCTCGCTGAGATCGTCCATCTCGAAGTGGTCGAACTGCAGGGACAGCTCCTGATTGGCACCGGCATACTTCTGTCGGAAGGAGGCGATCTGTGGGCTGTAGATCGAGACGCCGGCGCCCGCCTCGCGAAGGCGGGTGAACGCCTCACAAATCGCTGGCAGCACCGTTCGGTCTCGCTGGTCCTCGAGCTCGTCGGGCCGCTCGTTGAAGTGCATGCGCCCGCCCTGCAACGCACGCCCGTACTCGCCGTGGGGATCGAAGACGACGACGGTGCCGTTGTTGAGGGCGACGAGGCGCTCGATGATGCGGCCGACGGTGTACGACTTGCCCGAGCCTGTCATGGCCAGAACCGCCAGGTGCTCGGTCACGAGGCGGTTCACGTCGAGATAGACGGGAACCGCCGTGGCCCCACGTTCGTAGCCGACAAGGTTGCCGATGTGCAGGCTCGAGTGCTCCTGGAACTCATAGAATGCGCTCAGGAACTGGAAATCCACGGGTTCGACCGGCGCGCCGGGATCGAGGGCGCGGCGGGGCATCTTGATCTGCCCCGTTTCGGCATCCCGGTAGCCGATCGCTTCGAGCTTGCCCATGATATGCTCGCCCGTCACATGTGCGCCGGGCAGCAGCTCCAACTCCGTCACTGCTTGGCCGAGCCCGGAGTTGTACAGGACGTTGCTGCGGCTGATGCTGACGATCCTCGCGAGGACGTCGGATGCGCCACCGTCTTCCTGTTCGCGGTGTCGGACGCGTACAAACTCGCCCCGCCGGCCGGCGAAAGATGAGTTCAGCACCATCGACAGGTTCGTCGGGTCGCCGGTGTTGCCGACCAGGCGGCCAAGCATGTGTGTGGCCATGGCGAATTCTCCTTACGTCGCGAGATCCCAATCCGAAAGCCAGATGCTCTCGAGTTCGCGCCGCTTCAGCTCACCGACGACGCTTCGGCTGTAGTTTTCGAGGAAAGGTCCAAGGGCGTTCAGTTCCCGTTCCGCAAGTTGGACCGGCAGCGGTGCCGTCAGCGCGCCGCCCACCGCCGTCAGCGCCATGGTCATGCCAACAACCTCGTCGATGGCTTTGGCCGTCCATGTGGGCGCGTCGCCGACGAGCTGCATCAAGCGCGGTTCCGTGGTCTGTCCCGCCCGGAAGTGAAGCCCGATGACGCCCAGATCGACGACGGACCCGGGTTCCATACGCGGAGCGTGGACGTTCATCCGGAAGGCAGCCGTTCTCGTAAAGCTCCCAAGAATCCCGTGGACGAAGCGCCGTTCACCGACGCCGAGGATCGCGTCGCGAACGCCGTCGAGCGCGGCAAGGTGGCTATGGTCGAACTCTTCGGTCGGCAAGAGCTGGCTGCGCCCCTCCGGCGAGCGCAAATCCTGCTGCGCCGACTGCACGATGGCGCCGAACCGCTGCGAGGCGAGGCCGACGATAATGGGTCCACCGGCTTGCCAGGGGAAAAGGCGCTCCCGATGGCGTGACCAGAACGTTTCTATGGCGTCGAGCGTTGCCGCGTAGGCCGCCTGGTATCCCTCGTCGCCGGTGCGGTTGACCGGCGGAACCATGCCCCGGTCCATGACCAGCGGCGTGTCGAGAAAGATGAGCCGCGCGCGCTCCTCCGAAACCGCCCGTTCGGCGAGTTCGTAGGCCTGCCGCATGGCCACCAGGGCGAGGCGTTTCGATTGGTTCTCGTAGTTGATGTCGTCGATCTCGCACGCGCTGTCCTGGCCCGCCGTCGACATTGCGTTGTGCTCGACCAGGAGGTCGCATCGCGCTGCGACTGCTCCGTACAGAAAGCCGCCGATCGTTCTCGCGGTCGCGGAATGCGTCGCGATTCCGGATACCCGGGTGTTGATCGGGTTCGGACGATCGATGGCTCGAACGAGCCCCGCCTTCACGAACAGCGGCGCAACGCGCTCAAGGTCCCGGATCTGCTTGAGCAGTCGCCCAACGGTCCCGGGCAGACGGACCTGGGATTGTACCGCGAGCGTCTGTGCGAGCGAACGGTTGGCGGTCTTCATCGGCTGGACCCTTCGCGAAGCGCGCTGACGTAAGGCGCGTATGGGCTCTGCATCACCAGATCGTACGCGTCGGCCGTCGGCGTGACGCCAAGAACGAGGCCCTGCTTGCGCAGCTCCGTCAGGAGCGCGCGCGCCTTTTCGGTGGAGAACCGGAACACCGGCGAGGACCGAAGCGCCGCGACGACCTCCTCCTCGTCCGTGAACGGCCGGCTGAGCAGGAAGACCAAGAAGCCGTAATGGTCGGGCTGCAGCGAAGCCGTCGCGGGTGTCGGAGCGGCTTGGGTTTCCCCGGTAAGCGCAACGAGGTTTCCAAGCCAGCTCTGAAGCTCTGCGGGCACATCCAGCACGGCGAGGGACCACAGCGGCAGGCAGGTGACCGCGAAGAGCCCGGCTGCGGGGTGGAGTCGGTAGGCGCCCACGCAGACGCTGAGATCGCTCCACGTCGCACCCGGCATCGCCGGTGCCTGGAGCCTGCCGGTCAGCCGGTACGAGACTTCGGGCGCCAGCACCGTGGCGAGCCCTTCGCCTCCACGGGGCGCGGACTCCATCCGCTCCGCCCGCCAGGAGACGGGACGCTCGCTGGGCGCAACGGCGAAGGGGGGCAGTAGGAGGAGAAGGTGCCCCGGCGCACGGGTCCACTCGACTAGCCGGGCTTGCTCCCCGTCGTCGGCACCCTGGAAGCCGTCGGCGAACGCAAGGACGGCGGCGCGACTGCCGGGCAGCTCCGACGTTGCCGTCGCCGCCAGCGCCTCCTGCAGGATCCGGCCGCGACGATGGGTGGCGAGGGCTCCGTGGAGAAAAACCGGGACGGTCATGGCCGTTCCCCCAGGCGATAGGTTCTCTGGATGAGCCCGCGTCGCACCAGCGCGTCCGCTTCCTGTAGCGCCAAGTCGGGATCGCGCCCGTCATCGAGCGCGGCCACGATGGCGCACCAGCGGTCGAAGCTCACGCCGGCTCCATGGAGCAGCGCCTCGCCCTCGGCGCTGTTGCCCTGGGTGTGTGCCTTGACCAATGCCTGCGCCGCGACGAGCGAGCCTGCGTCTTCAATGTCCGTGAAGGTCAATGGCTTCGGCCCGGCCACCCCAAGCGCATGCGCGAGAGCTTCGCGGCTGCGCTGCGACCAGAACAGTTGCGGGTCCTCGAGAAGGCGCTTCCGGTACTCGGTCACGGCGTTTTCGACTGTTATGACGCTGCTCAGCAACAGCATCAGGGGTTTGCGCGGCTCTTCGAGCAGATCGCGGGCTTTCAACATCAGGGGTTGGAAGTTTCCCAACCGCGCCGGGCCGTCGTATTCGGAACGCAATCGTTCCACGTCCTCCGCTTGCGCATTCTCCAAGGCCTCTTGAATCAGGGCTGGCCGTTTCTGCAGCTTGTCGAAGGGTATCGCCGAGGATGGGTAGCGAAAGTCGGCCGGCGCCTGCGTCAGCACCGTCTGAAGGGTTGAAATTCGCTTCGTCGCGTCATCGAGGTCCGTCCGCAGTTTCTCATAAACGCCTTTCAGCTCACGGAACGCGGTGATGATCTGGCCCTCGCACCGGTCGAGCGGATGCTCCTTCCAGGTCACCAAGTCGAGGCCCACCTCACGCGCGAGGTTCTCCAGCTGTAGGGTTGCCTCCGCGACCTGGAAGTCGCGCAGGTGCTGCCTCAGTGTGCCGGGCTCCTTCGCCTGACCGACCTCAGTCGCCCCGGGCGTGGCGGTCGGTGCGAGGGCACCATCGAGAATGTGCACGATCTTTTCCAGGGAGAGCGTGAAGAGGGCGATCGGGAACCCCCGAAGCGACGCCACGTCCACGCGGATCTCGTCGGCCAATGACACGGTCCGCACGCGGATGCGCTCCTCGGCACGGCGGACAAACCCCGCGAACAGGGACGCGCGGCGGATACGTTGCCACAAAGGCACATCGTCGAGATGGATGTCGAGGGTCCGGATGTTCGCATCCTGCTGCAGCGCCTGGAAGTCCTCGCGGCGGTAGACCCAGTTGACGGCGTCCAGGACGCGCCGCCGGCGCTGCGCGGCAATGCGGTAGCTCTCAGCCGTTGCCGACCGGGTCTCGAACGCATCGAGCGCGTCGAGGTCGGTGCGGCTCTCCTTGAGTTTCTCGCGGGCCTTGAGTGTCTTAGTCCCTGGTCCGGAACTCTCCGACGCGAACAGCTCCTTCACGAGCCCGGCGCCGAAGACCGTTTCCATGTCGCTGACCAGCGTCGGGTACTCGGTCGTCAGCCAGTTGTCCGCTTCCTGAACGGATCCGCGCAATTCGGAGCGGGTCGTCGGCGTGTAGACGTCGTTGGTCGTCGCACCGGGTTTCGGCTTTCCGAATCCCAATTCGCAGATGAGCGACATCCACTCCAGGTAGATTTCCTTAGGCTTGACGCCCTCCCAGATGTAGCCCCAGAACCACTCGTGTTCGGCATGGGCAAACGACCACTCGCCATCCAGCACGCGCTTGATCGTGCCGACGAGGAAGGCAGGGAACAGCGGCTCGGCCGAATCGTCGAGGCGCGAGAACAGCCCGGCCCGTTCGCTGTCGAGGTAGCCGGCGGCGCGGGCTTTCGGCGACACCCCAAGCTTGGCCAGGAGCGCCTTCAGCGCCTCGACGTCCACCCTTGACTTATCATCGAGATCGGCGAGGGTGACCGACTCCTGTTTGTCGATGGCAAGGACGCGCCAAGCTCTCCTGAGCAGTTCCTCCTCCGCCTCCTTGAGCCGACCCGCTGGCCGGAACGGCCACGCGATGCGGCCGAGATCGTCGAGTTGACGGCGGAAGCGCCCCACCTCGTCCGAAAACTGGCGCACGAGGCTTTGCAGGCGGTTGTTGAACGCCGTCGTGAATCCGTGGTGATCAAGGCGAAAGCCGACGCACGCCGACGTCGCGACGCCGACCTGGTGGAGGATGTGCTCCTCGGTGGAGGTGAGCTGATACAGAAGCAGGTAGCCCTTCGCATCCCTCAGCGTTTGGACGGACGGATTCGCCATCCGGTCTGCCAAGGCCCGGGAGGCCGTGAAGGCGACCACAGGCGTTCGCCCCTCCTCGCCGAACTGGGTGCTGGCCGCCTTGCACAGGCTCACCAGCTCGTCGTCGTTCTTCACCCACGCGAAGAGAACGCGCCCCCTCGGATGCAGCTTCAGGCCGTCGAACGTGACCAGGCCCCCCGAGGCTCCCCGGCTTCGCGGCGCCGTGCCAATGACGGTCAGCGACTCGTCGCGGATGCCCGAGGCCACGGCGTCGTAGGCCCAATGCTGGTCGATGACGCGCATCGCGCCCACCAGCATCTGCCGCGCCCGCTGCTGCTCGGTCTGCGCCCGCAGCGCCGACAGCGCCGCCTCGTGGGCGGCGTTCTGGTCGGGGTCGCGGAAGATGAGCGATGTCTGGCCTTGCTTGCGGTGCCGCAGATCGAGCCGGGCGATCATCTCCACGCTCGGTCCGACGTGCGTGGCCGTGTCCGGTTCGAGATCCTCCGCCCCGAGGAAGCGGCGCCACAGGGCGCGCGCCGCGTCTTCGGCGGCGGGGTGCGGATAGAGGAGCGACACGAGGTGGACGAAGTCGGTCTGGCGCAACGGGACGACCAGTGTGTGCTTGCCATCGGTGCGCGGCCGTCCCTTCGTCTCATGGATGGCGTAGGTGCCGAGGTTGGAGAGGAGCTGGCCGAGGTCGAGCGGCTGATCGACGCCGCCGAGCCGCCACATCCCGCGGTCGCGGGTGAATTTCGACACGCGCAACGCTTCGGCCGCCTCTAACCCGTCCCACGCAACGCGGCTGAACAGTGTGACGACGGGTTCGTCGTATTCGTTGCGGGCGCCCAGCACGGCGGCGCGCGTCTCAGCGGAGTAGGCGTCGAGGGGGACCGGAAGCTGGCCGTACAGCAGGTCGCGTGCGGTTGCCAAATGCGACCGATCCGGCATCTTCAGCATGGCGATGGCGTTGTGATCGAGGACGTGCTGGCGCACCCGCCCCGATACCCGGACCAGCTCGTCGAACAGGGAGCCCACCGTCGGCGTGTCCGTCTCGCCCCGCAGCCGCTTGTCGCGCAGGCGTTCGTCGATGCTCGCCATGATGACGTTGAACCAGCCGAAGTTGCCCGCGCTCATCGCATACGCGGCCTCGACCAGCCCCTGCGGGTAGGACTCGGCAAGCCGCCCGTCGTCACCCAACGCCTGCACGAAGTCGCTGACGTCGGAAAAGGCGTTCGATTGCAGCTCCTCCATCTCAAAGCGGCGCACGGTCGACTGGATCTCGCGCAGCTCGTCGCCGATGGCCGGAGAGCAGAGGGCGACGTAGCGCAGCCAGGGAAGCTTGCGGCGTGGATCCTCCTCCTTGATCGCCTTGCCCATCAGCTTGATGGCACGGCCGTCGAGGTGCTTGATGTCGGTCGAATCGAGCCCGAAGGTCGCCGCCTCGGCGGCGGTCTCCAACTCGTCCAGCACCACGAGCACGTACTTGATGCCCAGCGACTGAAGGTAGGCGTAGGCCGCCTGGCAGAGCCGGGTCGCCAGCTCCGGGTCCACGTAGAGCGTCTCGTCGGAGTGGTTGGCCGAAACCTCGAGCGCCGCCGCGAGCCTCTGCGCGTCGAAGCCGGCGACGGCGAGGCGGTCGGCCGCCTCCTTCGCGATCTGGCCCTGGATCGAGCCGTCGAACGTGCCGCGGGCCAGCGGCAGCAGCGCCTTGTAGAGGCCGTAGGCGAACCAGTTATCGACGTTGTTGTAGTCGTTCGCGACCTGGCTGTAGCGGACGTAGAGCCCGAGGTACTGGTCCCGGTCCTGGTCGTCGTGGAAGAGCTGTGCCTTGCTCAAGGCGCCATCGTCGCCGCGCACCCACCAGCCGCGCGAGGTATCGTTGATCTGCGCCACCAGCTCGTAACCTAGGCGCGACTTGCCGATGCCCCAGCGCGCGACGACGGCGAAGACGTGCGCGAACTTCTCCGCCTCGTCGTCGACGAGGTGGATGAAGTGTCGGAACGCCTCGAAGAAGCGGCCCTGGCCGACGATGGGGTGGCTGAGCGGGTAGCTCGACACGCCGGTTGCGGCCCACTGGTGCTTCGCCTTGTTGGTCATCGTGTCTGCTCCCGTTCAGTCCCCAGCGCGGCCCAGGCGTTGTGGAAGGCATCGTTGAATTCGGAGTGGACGACCCAGCGCACGAGCTTGCGCGATGCGTCGGCGTGCAGGCCCCGTCCGTGGCGCGCTTGGCCGGGCTCCGCGTCGAGCAGTTCCAGCGCGCCCCGCGCCATGGCCAACTCCATGAGCGTGTCCATCCAGCGCGCGAAGGTGTCGTCGCCGGGGCTCACACCGTAGGTCGCGAGCAACGCGCGCAGCACCGGCTCGACGGCGACGAAGCCACGCAGATCCGCCTGTCCGGCTGTGATGTCGCTGAGCGCCTGCGCCGGCGTGGACGTGCCGGCGAGGTCGGCCGCCAGCGCGCCGGGCAGCGTCACGTCGCCGGTGCGGCTGAGCCAGCCCACCGACTCCAGCAGATGCAGGGGGGCCGCGAGCGGCGCCAGCGAGAGGTTGTCCTTGCGCTTCCTGCGCTTCAGGACGTCGGGATCGTACGCCATTCCCACGCTGCGTGTCCGCGCAAGCCAACGTCCCGCCGTCCGCTGCTCGAGCCCGGCGAACCAAGCCGCCGGCTCGCCATGGCGGTGCAGGAGGAGCGAGACGCCTGCCTTCAGCCCCGCGCGCCCGCTGCGCACCGCGGCCCAATGCCTGAGTTCCCAGTCGCCCCGCTGGAGCCGCAGCAGCAGCAGCCGCAGCCACGGGCTCTCCCGCAGGAGCAAGGCCGAGAGCCGCTCAAGCCCGCGCGCCGGCTCGTCCTTCCAGTGCCGCAGCAGCGCATGGGCATCGTCGGTCAGCTCCCAACGGTCGTCCGCGTCGCGGGCGACAAGGCCCACGCCGGGCAACAGCGTGCGGTCCTCCCGCCGGAAAAGGCCGAACAGACCGACCGCACCGCGCCGGGAAATCACCCCGGAAAGGCAGCGGTCGGCCACCGCACGCGGCGTGCCGGTCAGTGGGGCACTCCGTTGTGCCGCGAGCGCGTCGAGGGCGCGAAACCAGGACTCTGGGTCGCCCGGCTCGGTCCAGAAAGCGGGGCGTTCGAGGTGGAGCAGTGGCTCGGAGGGTGCCGTCATGACGCCACCTCGCCGCTCGTTCCGGCGCCGGCGCGGGCGATCCGTTCGGCGGCCCAGGTCTCGGCGGCCCGGCGCACAGCGGCGGTCACCGGGGAACCCAGCCGGTAAAAGGCCCGGCTGCCGAGCGCGCGGTAGCAAGCGTCGGAGAAGGCGGGATCGATGGCATAGGCGGGGTGCCGGGCGCCGGTCCCATGCTCAAAACGCCAGACTCCGCGCCGCTGCACGGCGTCGACAACGAGCCCGAGCCGGTCGTCGAGCGTGCTTGCCGTGACGCGATGACCGAGAAGCGTGACGCCGAGCTGCGCCAGAGCGCGCCGCACCAGCTCGCCGAGGGAGCCGCAGCGGACCTCCTCGCCGTTCGGCCGCGTGACGACCACCTCGACGCACGGCGGCCTCTGGAACTGGGGGAGGTGGGCCGGCTCCAGCTCGAAGGCGATGCCGCCGGACACCCGTTCGGCCTCCCACGCCTCCTTGGTGAACACCATCTGGGCGAGCAGGAAGGCCCAGGGATGATGGAGCGCCCAGCGCATGACGTCGCCTTCGCCGCCGCGGCCGTCGAGCGCGCCGCTGAGGACCACAGTCGCGGGCGCGGTGTCGGTCGCCTCCGGCAGGCGCAGGAGCCGCCCGGGCCGCCAGGCCGTTGACGGGTCGTCGAAGACGATGTCGGGCAACGGCTGCGGCGTCGGCGCGCCGTCCGCCATTCCGGCGGTCGCGGCCAGCGCGCGCAGCAGCACCGGAAAGGCCGGAGCCTCATGGGCGGCGGCGGGCAGCACGGAGCGTTCCAGTTCGCCGAAGGGAGTCGGCGACAGCGACGGAGCCTCCACCGCCACGAGCGCGCCGGCGAGGTCGCCTGCGCCGGTCACGGCCTCGGCCAGCGCCGCAACGTCGCCGCGCTCACTCATCTCGGTGAAGCGGGCGCGGAGCACGCGCAGCCACGCGGCGCGCACATCGGACAGCAGCGAGACCACCGCCGGCGCCGCCTCCGCCGCGTCGGGCAACCGGTCGGCGAGCGCCACGGCGAGCGGGGTCGCCACCAGCACCGCTCCCCGTTCGCTCCACAGACCGCCGGACTGTATTCCCTCCAGGCCGTCGAGGGCGGACGCCGGCACCTCGCCCTGCGCGAGCAGGCTCCGCACCGCGTCCACCGTGCGCGTGAGCGCACGCCGCTGGAGGGCGGCGACGGTCATGGGCCGCTCCCTTCGTCCGGCTCGTCAAGGAGCGCATAGAGACCGTCGAGGTCGGGGATCAGCGGCGGGGCGTCGGCGCCATCGCCCTGCCGGAGCGATTGGAGGACGGCCCGGTCGGCGTCACGTTTGCCGGCCTCCAGCCCCTTTTGCGCGGCGATCAGGTCGGCTTCGGAAAGGCGGCCGTCGATGAGGTATTCGACGAGGAGCTTGGCAGAAGAGACAAGACGCTCAACCGCTCTCAGACAAGCGTCCTCGGCTTTAAGCGCGACGTGAATCGCCGAAGACTGCTCTATCAAAGCCCTGGGTAGAGGCAGCGAAAGCAATTCGTCCTGACCTATTTGCGGCTGCACGGCACCATACGAGATTTTTTGCAGGAGCACTCGGCCCGCATCAGAATTGAGGAATGCCGCAACAACAGCAGCTTCTTGCTCGGATTTGTACCTCAAACGAATAAGGTGACTGCTGATCGCGGCGCATGTGTCATCTTCAAAGACGGGCACTGCAACTCCGATGCTCCCCGTGCGCACCACCAACACGCACCGTGTATCGATTTTCGCCTTCTCCGGAATCGGAACATTCGGCCCAAGTCTAGGTGCGGTTGTTAGTGCAAGGCGCCCACCAGAAACCTCGGCCACGGTGATGTACGGGGTGCCAAGATCAGAAAAATTGCGGTGCTCGAACCCGTTGCTCACATTTTCTACGAGCGATCCAAGTTCTACGCTGCTCCTTGAGACCGACTCGAGCACGTTCATCGCTCGTCGCCCGTAGTACTTTGCGTCAAGCCGGTTGTTAAGGTTTGCTGAAGGAACACGGTTTGCCCGCCGGTCTGCAGTGCGAAGGGCATCGGTCACGTGAGGAAGGTTGAGCAGCGTGTTCAGTCGGTGGCGCATCGTCCTCGCACGCGCACGCAGTCGCCCGGCCTGCCGGACCTTGTCGCCGATGTAGCGTTGGGCTTCCGAAGCAGGCAGAGGAACCTCAACAAGGCGCAAATCACACAGGTTAATACCAGCCTGAACTGAACCAGTTATCTCGCGCGCAAGCTGCCGTTCTCCAAGAGGAGACGAGAAATACGCAAGAACCCAACCAGAGTCGACCCGACCGGTATCGATGCGAACGCGTGCGAGATGTCGGTTCACCACGACACGAAGCCCGTCTTCTAAACGCAGCATCGCAGGGCGCCCGACATAACCGCCAATGGCGACAAGTAGGTCGCCATCGACTGCCTCAGCCCGCCCGAACTCACGGAACAACTCTTCACTGACCGGATCACAGTCAGCGGCGGAAACAAACATTCCGTCGAAGCGTTCTGCCTTCGCAACGCGAAATTTCGCACCGCGGTCATCTGGCTTGAGAACTCCGTAGACAATAGGCGCTGATGATGCCCTCAATTCATCGAGCGATTCTCGTGCCCACAAAGCACGGAGTTCGCAATCGCGGAGATGTTCTGGCCGATAGTATGTAGGATCAAGTCGATTGGGTGTAAGGCCGAGAGACCCAATCCGCGTGGTCACGACCATTTACTCCCCCCGCACATACGCGCCGACAATGGCGGCAAGGTCGTTGGGAACGCCCGCACCGTAATCCTCGACGTTGTTCTTGACGACGTAGCCGAGCGTCTCGGCGACGGCCATGAACACATCGGTTTGCGGCTCGTCCTGGAACTTCTCCGGGTTGTCCTTGCGGGCGTGGCGCTTCTGGAGGTAGAGCACGCTGGTCTTGGCGCCGGTGCCCGACAGCTTGAAGGCGTCGGACGGCAGGCTGAGGACCGCCTTGACGATGGCCTTGCCGCCGTGGAACTCGCCCGTCGCCTCGTCCTTCACGCCCATGATGTACTCGCGCACGTAGCGTTCGCCGGAGTTGCAGAGTACACCATCGGGCAGCACGATCAGCAGCCGTCCGCCGGGCTTGAGCAATTGCAGGCAGCGGTCGAGGAACAGCACCGCCGGGTCGGTGTTGGTGGAGGCCTCCTTCCACACGCCCTTGCTGTTGGGCGAGCCGCCCATGGCAAGGCCGGTGACCGTCGGCGAATAGTCGTAGCCGCCGCCGCGGCCGGTGCGCGGTTCGAGGTCGGAGCGGTAGGTCGCGAGGATAGCCTGCATCGCCTCCTCGTGCGCCTTCTTCGCCGTGTCCTGGCCCTTGCTGAACTTGGGCGTGCCGAAGGGCGGGTTGGTGCAGATCAGGTCGAAGCTGCCGGGTTCGAGCTGCGGGCTGGTCAGCGAGTTCTGCGTGTAGAAGATGCGGGCCTTCGGCGCCCCGAGAAGCGCCATGTTGACCCGCGCCAGCATCACCATCTGGGGCGAGGAATCGGCGCCAACGAAGCTGTGCTCGCACATCTCCGCGAACAGCTTCCGGCGGTCGTCCTCGGTCGCGGTGCGGCGGCCGCTAAGCTCGTCCAACGTGCGCCGCAATTGGTTGAGCGCCACCGAGAGAAAGCCGCCGCTGCCGCAGGCCGGATCGCAGAAGCGGAAGGCGGGCCGCCCCTTGTCGTGGGCGACGAGCTTGGCCGCGTCCTCGGTGCTCCGCTTGATGTCGTGGAAGGCCATAGCCAGCATCGCCTGCTTCACCGGCGCCGGGGTGAGATAGATGCCGAGGCCGCCCTTCGACTCGAAGTTGGCGCGCAGGAACACGTCGAACGCGCGGCCGAGCACGTCGGCGGCGATGTCGGCGAGCGTGCCCTGCTTCTTCAGGACTTGGTTCCGGTTGTCCGTCACCGGCCCCAGATCCTGGATGAGCGACAGGACCGCCTCGTAGTTGCCCGGCTGTTCGAGCCGGAGATAGCTGTGCCGGTCGAAGATGGGGTGTTCCTCGCCGGCGTCGTCGGTGACAATGTAGTCGGGGTGCAGCTTGAAATGCGCGAAGGCCGAGCGGATCTCGGCGACCGCGGCGCGGCCGTGCGCCTTCACGTGCGCTGCGGAGAAGACGTTCATCAGATCCAGCGTCCGTCCTTCGTGTTCAAAGGACAGCGGGGGAGGGTGGTGCAGGCGGAACGACTCCAGGAAGAGGAGCTTGGCGACCTCCTCGATGATGTCGTTCTTGCCGTTCACCCGATCCTTGTGCGTCTGGTAGATGCGCTCGTGCAGCGCGTTGAAGCCCTTCATCAGGCGGTCGTACATGCGCATCGACCAGCGGTAGGTCGGGTCGACCTTGATGCGCTCGTAGTCGTTGATCTCACGGACGCCCGGCAGCTTGTCGATCTGATGCGGCGTCCCCGGCGTCACGTCGAAGACCGCCTCCAGCTTGCCCTCGGCGTCCTTGACCACGGCGAATTGCGGGTAATGGTCCGCCGCTGTGTCGGAGGGCGGCAACGTCCATGACAGCGCCGCCACGTCGTCGGCGTTGCTGCGGTTCCAGGCGCCGGGGGGCAGCACAAGAGCCAGCACCCGCGCGGTCTCCACGCCTTCGTGGCGGCCCCACACCATGGCGGCCGCCATTCCCGGCTCGCTCACCTTGAGGTCATGCTTCTGATCGAAGCCGGCGACCGCGAGCGTATGGGTGAGCGACGCGAGGACGTTGCTCTCCTCGGAGCCGACGGATGCCGCCTCCTTCGTCGTGGTGTCGGGCGAAACCTTCTTGGGACGTGCCATGGGTGTTTACCTGAGCCTACGGGGCAATGCGGATGAGGTTCGGGCCGAAGACGTCGAGCCCGGCGGCGCGCCGGGCGATGGCGAGGATCTGCTCGTTCGTCGTCACGAAGTCAGCGGGGAGGCGGGCGCGGACCTGCGCCGCCTGGATCGGTTTGCCGGCGAACGAGCGAACGGCGTCGATGATGGCGGTTTCCAGCGCCTCCTCGGGGCGGGAGGCGCCCACGTGGAAGGTGCCGGACTCGTCGCGCTCGACCCCCGGCGCGCACAGGAGGAAGAGCTCGACCTGATCGCGGCTCCAGTCCAGACCCGACAGCCGTGCGCGCTCGTGCAACTCATCGAGGCTGAGACGCTTGCGCTTCAGCGTGTCCAGCAGGTCCTCGGCGTGTCGTAGCGTCACCGGAGCGCCTCCTTCATACGCACGGGAGATGGCATGAACGGCGCGTGGACGGCGTCGAACAGCGCGGCGAGCTCGTTCATGAGCGACGACCAGCGGCGATCGAGCGAGCGGCGCTGCGCATGGTGCTGCTCGATGGCACGCTGCCAGCGGTCGCGCACGTCGCGCGACGGCGCCGGGACTCGCAACGACCGCAGGGCATCGGGCGGGACGAACTGCTGGGCGGACCCGACCGTGAGGCGGGCCGCCTGAGAGCGCAGTGCCGCCGTCGTTAGCAGCAGCGCCCAGGCCGCGGGTGTTTCACGGAAACGGAGCCGCACCCAGCCGTCCACGGGGTGCGTGTTCGGCGGCATGTCCTCATCGGCATAGGCCGCGCGAAAGCTGGTGCCGAGGGTCGAAAGGAGAACGTCGCCCGCAACGAGCGGCTTCGCCAGCGTCCGGCTGGGGATCAACTCCGACGCGTGTGCATCGGCCGCCGAGGGTGCGAGAAGGTCGTCACCGACGTCGCTCAACCGTAGAACGCGCGCGCCATCCGGGGCGTGGCAGAGACGGGTGCGGTCATCGAAGCTGGCAAGCTCGTCCAGGGCGACCCATCCGGAGTCCTCTTCAAGCGCCGACTGTTCCGCGCGAAGCGCCGTGGCGGACGGCAGCCAGCTCTCGTTCGAGACCGCGTCGCGGGCGAAGAACGAACCTCCGGCAAGGTCATGTTCGGTGCGGGACGTCGTCGTCGTCGCGGCGTTGGCCTCTTCGCGCGTCCGGTGCAGCGCTTCGCTGACCAGCGTAGCGTCGTCGAGAATGTCACGAACGCGCGCCGCCAGCCCGTCCATTTCCGGCGGAACGGGCGGCACCCGCAACGCCTCCAGCGCACCGAGCCCGACCCGCTTCAACACGCCCGATTCAACGAGCAAAAGCTGCTCGTAGCCGGGGTGGTTGAGGCAAAGAGCGACCCACACCGCCGCTGACGTCGTGAGCCCTCGAATGATGAGCGCGTTGCCGTCGACCGGGTGTCGCCTCGCATTAGGCGAGACGAACGCAGCTCGCACGGGGACGAGTTTGTTCAGCACAACATCGTCGGGACGCGCGCACCACCGACCGGCGATCCGCGGCGGAGACCAATGCTGCTCCGAAGGCAGCAGGCGCAGGTGACCGATGTTGGCTTGGCGGTAAATCGGCGTCGCCGCCGCTCTGGAGTCGTAGGTGAGGGCGCCAGGCGTGTCGCTTACCCGCCAACCTTCGAGGATCCACCCTCGCAAATCGCCGATCGATCGCCCGCCGCGGCCGGCGCGAAGAGCCGCTGCCGCCAACCCGACAAAATACCTCGGCGCCCAGCCGGCGGCGGCCTCCAACAGCTCGGGCGAGATGATTTTGTACGGTACGTGCGACATCACAATGTTACTTTGACAGCTTGGTCAAGCGCGGTCAAGGAACTTGTGAGGTTGCACGTATCGATGATAGGCTTTCACGTGCTGGGGTGACGCTCACCCGATCGTGCATTCGCGGCCAATGCGGCGCAGCCGCATCGAAGGATCGGCGGGACCCGACAGCGCGGTACGCCGGATCATGGCGCGATTGGCGCTTAAAATGATACAGGAGCGCTTGTTACAAGCGGAAGTCGTGTGGCGGAGGTGCGGTAATATACCATCCGGGGAAAGTGAGGTTGCGCGATGCTCGCTGTGGAGGCCAAGCACGTCGAAAGCCGGCAGATCGGTGACGGCATGTGTTCGATGCAGTTGTCATGGACACGCCCATAAGCCTTGAGGAGGCCCTCGACCTCCTCGCCGGGAAGCACGACAAGTTCAACGCGCGGGTGCGGACGGTGTCCAGCATCCCCGTGGACGGGTTCCCGCGCGTCAAGGCCAGCTTCTATTACCTGGCCTTCCAGGACGGCCTCCCCACGATCGAACAGTTCGTCAAGTACCTGAAGCACCAGCTGGTGGCGTTCTGCATTCCGCGCCGGGACCGCATGCGCGTGCGGGCGCAGATGCAGGCCGACCCCGACGAGGCCGAACGGCTGGTGCTCGAGCAGTTCGAGAAGGCGCGCGATCTGTTCATCAAGGCCAAGGAGCAGCAGAAGAAGGCTGGGGAGCCGGGCGAACTGATCCTGTTCGTCCTGTTGGAGTGGGCGTTGCGGGCGCCGCAGCTGATCTCGAAGATGTACCTGAAGACATCCCGGGAGATGCCGGTGCATGGCACCGACGGCATCCATGTCGGTCTGCACGACGACGGCATGACCCTGCTTCTGTACTGGGGCGAGTCCAAGCTCTACGCCGACCTATCCGATGCGCTTGACGCTGTCTTCGAGTCCGTGGGGGATTTCATCAAGGACGACGGCAAGCGGAATCGCGAGATCGACATTGTGCGTGACCACATGAATCTCGGAGAGGATCAGCAAGCGTTGCGCGATACCCTGCTCGACTATCTCGACCCCTATTCGGAGAAGGGCAATCAGAGGCGGCACGTGTTCGCTTGCTTCGTCGGCTTCGATTACGCCCGCTATGAACAGCTGCGAAAGCTGCATCCGGACCAAGTCGAGGATGAGTTCCGGAAATTCTTTGAGAAGCGCGTGGCCGAAGCCGTGGAATTGCTGCGGCGCAGGCTCGGTGCTGTGGGGATGGAGGTGGTGAATTTCGAGTTCTTCCTGATCCCCTTCCCCTCGGTGAACGCGTTCCGCACCGCGTTCTTCAAGCACACGGGCATCGGCGATGCTGGATGAACTGGCCGACCGGATCTGGGCCAATCCCAGGTTCCAGAAGGAACTGCTGACCTTGATCGCGGCTCGTGTCCGGCGGTCCGCCCTGGGCGAGGCCGCCGCTGACGGCGCGGATGCTCTCGATGACGATGCGCTCGCCCGCCTCCTGCAGTCCGCTGCGGTGCTCGCGCAGTCCGCCGAGGCGGCGCACAAGGAGGCCGCCTATCGGATCGCCACGGCGATCTACACGCTGTACGGCGCGGCGTACGACCAGCTGCCGCAGCTGCTCTATCTCGTCCTGTCACGGCTGGGAAATTTTCCGGCGATCCGATTCAGCCATGGAACGGTGCAGGCGCCTGAAGGACTTCCGCTCCCAGTGGCGATCGAGGCCGGCCATCGCCTGATCGGCACACCGTCATGGTGCGGCGGACGGCCCTCGGCTCATCCGAAATCGTGCTCACCGACTTCCAATGGGATGTCTGGGGCGCGCTCGACGAGGGGGCATCGCTCGGGACGTCGGCACCGACATCGGCCGGCAAGAGCTTCCTGCTCCAGGCGTTCATCCGGCGGCTCTGGGCGGCGCCGCCGCGTCCCCGGGTGGTCTACATCGTCCCCACGCGTGCACTGATCAACCAGGTGTCGGGCGAGCTCGTCGCCGCATTGCGCAGCGACGGTGCCGATGAGGTCGGTGTCGTTACCGTGCCCCTGACGGCCGACCAGCCGGTCCCGAACGATGCGCTGTTCGTTATGACGCAGGAGCGGCTGCAGCTCATCCTCACGAACCACCCGGAAGCGGCCTTCGATCTGGTGATCGTCGACGAGGCGCAGGCCGTGGGCGACGGCGGGCGCGGCGTGATCCTCACCGCCGTCCTGGAGGAGCTCACGCGGCGGAACGCGGCGGTCCAGATGTTCTTCGCCAGCCCCAACCTGTCCAACCCGCAGATCTTCGGTCGTCTGTTCGGCCTGAAGAACTACCGCCACTACAAAAGCCGCGACGTCGCGGTGGCACAGAACCTCATCCACCTGGATACCTCGGGCGCTGATCCCCGCCGCATCCGGGTTTCGCTCAACATGGGCGGCGCGAAGCAGCCGCTCGGGGAGCTGATCGCCAGCGACGACCTGACCGGGGTCAAGCAGGCGACGGTGCACCTCGCCAACCTGTTCGGCCAAGGCGGTCAGAGCCTTGTCTATGCCAAGGGCGCGGCTGACTGCCAGAGCTTGGCGACCGGTCTGATGCAGCTCGAGGCTGCCCGCGCCGAGACGTCCGGTTCGCCGGAGCCCAGCGCGGAGCGCAGACAGCTGTCGGCATTCATCCGGGAGAGCGTGCACCCCAAGTTCGCCTTGGCCGAGACCGTCCTGAGTGGGGTCGGCTTCCACTACGGCGCCATGCCGCCCCTGTTGCGGCGGACCATCGAGGACGCCTTCCGAGATGGCGAGTTAAAGTTCCTGGTGAGCACCAGCACACTGCTGCATGGGCTCAATCTCCCGGCCCGCAGCCTGTTCCTCAACCGGCCTCGTCGCGGCAACAAGTCCCCTCTCGAGTCCGTTGACTTTTGGAATCTGGCGGGGCGTGCCGGGCGGCTCGGCAAGGAGTTTGAGGGCGACGTCTACCTCATCGATTACGATGACTGGCCCAGCCAGCCGCTGACCGGGAGCCGCAAAGTGGAGATCCGCTCGACCCTGGAGGAGCACGTGCGCGAGCGGCCGGAGGAGCTGATCGCCTACATTGGTGAGCCGGACCGGAAGCCTGACCGTTCGGGCGCCGATGAGTTCGAGAACACCTTTACAAAACTCTATGCCGACCACCGTGCGGGGCATCTCGACGAGGCGCTGAATCGCCTGGAGGTGCCACCGCGATCCGAGGTGCGCATCCAGCTCTCCGATGCCCTGCGCGCGGCGGAGCAGCTCGTTCGCCTGGATGATTCCGTCGTCCGGGCCAGCCCAACGGTGTCGGTCTACCGCCAGCAGCGGCTGTACGACTACATGCTGGCGAAGATCGCCAAAGAGGGGCCCGAGTACCTGATGCCGGTCCATCCGCTCAGCCCTGGCGCCTACGAAAGGCTGGTAGCCATCTTTAAGCGATGCCACACCCACATCTTCCAGTGGCCTGCCGCGGATCGAAGCCACCTACGGGCTGCGGCCTTCGCCCACCCTTGGATGCGCGGCGCGCCGCTGCCGCAGATCATCGACGCTCATTTCGAGTACGAATCAAGACGGAACGAGCGGTACACCACCTCCAACGCGATCCTCGCCACACTCAAGGCGATCGAGGAGGACGTGCGATTCACGTATGTGCGGCTGACTGGCTGCTACAACACGCTGTTGAAGCGTGCGCTAGTCGAGAAGGGGCACGCCGAGCTCGCCGAGCGCATCGTTCCTATACCGATGTTCTTGGAAGTCGGCGCCTGCTCCCAGACGATGAAGTCGTTCATCGGCATGGGCCTGTCGCGCATTTTCGCGCATTTCGGCGCGTAAGCTTGCGGGGGAGGCTGCCCGGCAGAATATGGGGCTGGCCGAGACCAAGGCGTGGGTCCGAATGCAGGACTTGGACGTTCTTGGCGTATCGCCGATCATCATTCGCGAGATCAAGCGGGCGCTGCGGGCCGCCTGATGCTCCCAACGCTTATGGTGATCCGGCCTCAATACCCCGGTCATCTGGCCACGCGAACTGGCTTAAACGCTTCAGTGTGCGGTCTAGCAACGCCAGCGACCCAACGGCGCTCGTCTGCTGCGTCCCAGCAAGCCGAGCCCTATGGGTTTGGATCTGTTGCTATCTGTCGACTTTATCTCTGCGGCGCTCGCTTCAGTAAGATGAAATTGAAAAAGTTTTTTTGTTCATCCCCCGGCAGATAGAGGCAAAACATTCTTATCCTGAACGAAGCCGAACGATGGGGCGGTCTGGCGGACCATGTCAGCCACGTAGGACTGCGCCAAGTGCCCGTAGTGCTGCTCGACCATCCGCGTGTCGCGGTGGCCGAGGTTCTGCGCGACTACCATCAGCGGCGCCCCGGCCATGATCGTCAGGCTCGCCCAGGTGTGGCGCAACTCGTGAAAGGTGAAGGCCGGGTCGAGGCCGGCGCGCCGCACCGCCTCCTTGAACGGGCGCTGGTGCAGGTCGCGGTCCCAGCGCCCGCCGTCCTCGCGCGTGAGCAGCGGCTCGCCCATGCAACGGCCGAGTGTCAGCTGGCGGCAGGCCGCCATGCCCTCCTCATTCAGCACCACGTGCCGCGGCTTGCCGGACTTGCTGTCGCGGATGAACAGCGTGCCGCTCGCCGCCTGGTAGTCGCGCACCTCGAGCCGGCACAATTCGCCGTAGCGGGCGCCGGTGAGCAGCGCCAGTTGCACCAAATTGCGCAGGTCGGGCGGGCAGGCGTTCATCAGACGGCGCGCCTCGTCGTGGTCGAGGAAGCGCGAGCGCTGGCGCTCGACGCCGCCGAACTGCTGGACGCGCGCCCAAGCGTCGTTGCTTGGGATCAGCCCCTCGCGCCACGCGCGGTTCAGGGCCGCGCGCAGCGTCACCAAGTGCCGGTTGGCGCGCAGCCGGCGCTTGCGCAGGGCTTCTTCGGGGTTGGGGTCCTCGGCGCGGTAGCGCTGCGCCGTGCCCTTGGCGGTGCGCAGGCGCGGCGGCTCCTCGGCGATCGCACGGTGCCATTTGCGGATCACCGCCGAGGTCAGCGCCGCCGTGTCGAGCGCGCCGAGGCGCGGCAGGATGTAAGCCTTGACGTAGGTGTCGAGATGCTTGACCGACTTGCGGTGTGTCTTCACGTAGTCGAGGTAGTCCTCCAGGCACTGCGCCACGGTGTAGGGGCCGCGCCGCACGCCGGCCTCGGCGGCGGCCTTGGCCTCGCACCAGCGCCGCGCCCGGGCGCTCGCCTGGTCGAAGGTGAGGACGCCGGCGCCGTCCGCCTCCAGCGCGTCGTCGGCTTGGCCGAGCGCGTCGAAGTGCTGCGTGCCCAACGCGTCGCGGTGGCGCACCAGCCAGCTGCCGGCCCCTTCCTTCAGCCGCCGGTAGCCGAGGTAGCTGCCCTTGGCCAGGCGCGCCCAGTAGGGCTCGCGGCGCGGGGCGAGCTTGGCGCGCGCGGTCTTCGAGCGGGTGTCGGGGGCGGCGGAACGGGCCATGAACGGGTCTCCTCGTACGGAATCGGTACGAAAAAGCGTCGGCGGTCGGGCCCGGATGATAGCAGACAGGCGTTTGCTAAGCCATTGAAATTCCACAGTCCGCCAACGTCCGCTGGCATCCGTTCCGGTCTTGTTCCGCCATTCCCAAGCTTACGACGAGGGTTCGATTCCCTTCACCCGCTCCAACATCTCCTTGAAAATCAGACGTCTGCTGAAGCCCTGACATTGAGGGCGCGCAGGCGTGCGGGGTGGCCGCGGACACTGGTCCGGCGGCCTAATTCCCGTTGTGAAACCGGTGTTTACCGGTGCTTGCCGTTGTTGGAGGTCAGGGCGCCCACCGCGGCGCCGGCCGCGCCGCCGATCACACCGCCCATCACGGCGCTGCCCCCCGTCAGGGCGCCGACCGCGGCACCGCCCGCGGCGCCGATGGCGCCACCTGACAGCGTGCGCTGTTCGCGGTGGCTGAGGTTCGAGCAACCCGTCAGAACAAGGCCGCCAACCACGATCACTGCCAGTTTCTTCACCATGATCCTACCCGTTTTCTTCCCTGCATTTTTGGGTGCCGCCAGCCTCGGAAGCCAGCGGCCAAGCCTGCGCTTGCGTCGCATGCTTACGGAATGAACACGCATTTGCGTGTGACTATTCCGGGGCAGAAAGCCATCCTTTTCATCCCTAAGAAAGTGGGCCTGACTCCTCCCTCTCCCTCGAAATAGGAATTTGTGAGCGCTCTGCAAAGCCAGGGGGAGCGGTGCTTGGTGAACGGTCGATAACTATAAAAATAATCTGGTTATTGCCTTTTTTACCATTGTCCCGCGTCGAATGGTTGCACTGATTTGGGGGTGTTTCCTCTTTACTTCATTCAGGGCGCGTGGAACGTTCAGTGTCCTAACGACCTGCGCGACATTGAGGACGCAGGCTCATCGGAAACGTCCCAGGATGCCCACCATGCTGCATCTTTCCCGACCGCAGGCGCTTGCGGCTCTCCCGGCGAGCCGTCCGAGTGACCGCCGTGAACGGCACCCGTTGCAGCCGGTCAGCGCCCATCCCTGCGCGCCGGCCTTCGAGCGCTCGGATGCGGCGATCCATCCAGCGGTTCCGGCCGTAAGCCAATCCACATCCCCGGTTCGCGCTGGCGGGGAACCGCTGGCCCGTGTCATCCGCTTGGCGACCACCGGCGTGTGGGTGGTGAAGCGCCATGGCCGGATGCTTGAAATTGACGGGCGGCTGCACTGGAACTGCCCGCGCACGCTCGCGTCGGACGCCGAGCGCGCCGGCGTCGTCCTGTCCGATCTGGTCGTGAACACCGGTCACCAGCTCTGATCCGGTGGTGGAAAAAGAAAGGAGCGGCGCCCGCCGGCGCCGCTCCCTCGCGTTCTCGGGTCCGGTGGGGAGCGCTGGTCAGCGCTCCATCGTCACGGCCTTGATGGTCTCGACGCGGATCTCCTCGGTCAGCCGTTCCTTGTAGGCGGCGAATTCCGGGGTGGTCTTGACCTTGTAGGAGCGGGGGTGCGGCAACTCGATGGGGATGTCGCACTTGATGCGGCCGGGGCGGGCCGACATCACCACGACGCGGCTGGCCATGAAAATGGCCTCGTCGATGTCGTGGGTGACGAACATCACCGTCTTGCGGTCAGCCTCCCAGATGCCGAGCAGCAACTCCTGCATCAGCTCGCGCGTCTGGTGGTCCAGCGCGCCGAACGGCTCGTCGAGCAGCAGCATCTTCGGGTCGTTGGCCAGCGCGCGGGCCAGCGCCGTGCGCTGCTGCATGCCGCCGGACAGCTGGGCGGGGTGGTGGTTCTCGAAGCCCTTCAACCCGACCTGGGCCAGGAAGCGGTCGGCGATCGCCAACTGCTCCGCCCGCGGCAGGCCGCGCTCGCGCAGGCCGAAGCAGACGTTGTCACGCACGGTCAGCCAGGGGAACAACGTGTAGGACTGGAACACCATGCCGCGGTCGGGGCCGGGGCCGGACACCGCCTCGCCCTCCAGCAGCACCTCGCCGGCGCTCGGCGTCTCCAGCCCGGCGACGATGCGCAGCAGCGTGGACTTGCCGCAGCCCGACGGCCCCAGGATGGTGATGAAATCGTTGTCGGCGACCTCCAGGCTCGTCGGCACCAGCGCGCGGGTGGGCGCCGTGCTGTTGCGGCCGGGGAAGGTCTTCTCGACGTTGCGGATGGACAGCTTGCTCATGGCCGGCGCTTATCGTCCTTTGGCCCACGGGAAGAGACGGGCGTTGAGCGCCCGGAACAGCAGGTCGGTGATCAGGCCGATCACGCCGATCACGAAGATGCCGAAGATCATCTGGCCGGTGTCCAGGAAGCGCTGGGCGTCGATGATCATGTGGCCGATGCCGCGCGACGCGCCCACCAACTCCGCCACGATCACGTAGGTCCAGGCCCAGCCGAGCACGAGGCGCAGCGCCTCGAAGATCTGCGGCGAGGCGGCGGGCAGCAGGACGCGCAGCACCACGCCGTCGCGCTTGGCGCCCAGCGTGTAGGCGGCCTCCACCAGATCGCTGCGGATGCCCGACACGATGACCGTCACCATGATGACGAGCTGGAAGACCGAGCCGATGAAGATGACCAGGACCTTCTGCAACTCGCCCACACCCGCCCACAGGATCAGCAGCGGGATGAAGGCCGAGGCCGGCAGGTAGCGGGCGAAGGACACGAAGGCCTCGAAGAAGGCCTCCACCGGCTTGAAGGCGCCCATCAGGATGCCCAGCGGCACCGCCAGGGCGGCGGCCATGGCGAAGCCGGCAAAGACGCGCCAGACGGTGACGGCGATGTCCTCGGCAAAGCCGAACTCCCGGAACAGCGCGATGCCCGCCGTCAGCGTGTCGCCGGGCGAGGCCAGGAACAGCGGCTTCACGAAGCCGCCGTAGGTGGCGATGCCCCAGCCCAGGAAGAACAGCACGAAACAGGCGATGCCCAGCACCGTGCGCAGCGCCGGAGCGACCGGCTTCAGCGGAGTGAAGAGGGGGGACATGGGATTGGTGGACCGTTGTCGGAATCTTATGAAAACACGGGCCCCCACCCTAACCCTCCCCCGCTCTCGGCGGACCTTCGGTCCGCCTGTCGCATCAGCGCAAACCTTTGGTTTGCGCGAGAGCTGCGCAGGGGAGGGGATAGCTCCCTCCCTTGCCGAAGGCGGGGAACGGGCTGGGGAGGGGGCAAGGACTTACTTCACGAAGGACGTATCGATCATGCTGTCCAGGCTCGGCGGCGCCTTGCGGATCAGCTTGGCCTCCAGCATCACGTCCTGGACCTCCTTGATGAAGGTCGGCATGGTCTTGGTCAGATACTCGACGTTGCCGGCCTTGTCGTACCAGCGCACGGTTTTGACGGAGGTGGCGAACTCCTCCGGCGTCTGGTTGATGTCGCGGGCCATGATCTCGAAGGCCTTCTTCTCGTCCGCCTTGATCGCGTCCAGCGCCTCGAACCAGCTGTCGACGAAGGCTTTCACGACCTTCGGGTTCTTCTGGATGTAGTCGGGCTGGAAGGCCAGCGTGTCGATGATGACGCCCGGCGTCTGGTCGGACGTGACGATGATCTTGCCATTGGCCTCGCGCACCTTGGACAGGTACGGCTCATAGGTCACGGCGGCGTCGAACTGGCCGGCGACGAAGGCGTTGGCGGCGTCGGGCGGCTGGAGGTTGACGGTCTGCAAATCGCCGATCGACATGCCGTTCTTCTTCAGCACGTAGGCCAGCCAGAACTGCGGCACGCCGCCATACTGCACGGCCACCTGCTTGCCCTTCAGATCGGCGAGGCCGTTGATTGCGTCGCGCACGACGATGCCGTCGCCGCCGTGCGAGCTGTCGAGCACCAGCACCTGCGTCACGTCCACGCCGGAGGAGGCGTAGAGCAGGTGGGTGTCCACCGTGGTGGTGATCGCCTGCACCTCACCCGCCGCCATCGCCTGGTGGCGGTTGGAGGTCGGCATCTTCTTGATCTCGACCTCGATGCCGTTCTTCTTGAAGATGCCCGTTTCCTTGGCCAGCGTGATCGGCGCGAAGCCGGTCCAGCCGCTCATCGCCACGGTCACCTTGGTCTGCGCCGAGGCGGAAACCGCGCACAGCCCGGCGACCGCCGCCGCCAGGGCTCCGGCCATCCACGACGTCTTCCTCATGATCCCCCGCTCCCCGTTCTGAAGGTGCCTTTTGATCGCGCCCGGCGGCGGACCGCCGCCCACGCATCCGTGTGCCGCATTGTGCACGCGCGCGGGGTGGGTGGGAAGGGATGGGCACCAGCTCGGCCGCAGAGCTGACCTTCGTCGGATGGTGCGAATGGAAACCCTTGCAACCAAAGGCTTATTGGGATGCTTGCGTGCCCAATCCATATACCAACTGAACAAACCGCGACGGGTGTATGCCGTTCTTTTGGGCACCACAGAGGGGAGGGCGGACAGGATGCGTTCCATGGACCCGATGAACCCGCCGATGACCGCGATGGACCGCCAGCGGACGCTGGACTATTTCGAACGACTCGGCCGGGACAAGGTGCGGCTGTACAGCGCCATCGACTGCGACCGTTACCTGGGCGGCTGGCAGGTGCGCGAGCTGGCCGACCAGTGGCTGGCCGAGAAGGCCGCCGAGGAACGCCCCGTGCCGCTGTGGCGACGGATCGTCCGGCGGCGCTGACGCTGCCGCACGTTCGTCCGCCGTTTACGCCGCTCCGGCGTTGGCCATCATCTTGCGCAGGTCGTTGGGGAAGACCGGCTTGTGCAGGATGCTGAAGCCTTTGCGGCGGGCCTCGTCCAGCCGTTCCGGGGCGGTGTCGCCGGTCAGGATGATGCCCGGCACGTCCTTGCCGACCAGACCCTGCACCGCGGCCAGAGCCTCCGGCCCGGTCCGCCCCTGCTGGAGCTGGTAGTCGGCCAGCACGATCTGCGGGCGGCGCCCGTCGGCGCGCAGCCGTTCCAGCGCCTGGTCGCCCGACCGCGCGGTCAGCACGCTGTAGCCCCAGCCTTCCAGCATCGCCTTCAGGCCGAGCAGGATGATCGCCTCGTCGTCGATGACCAGCACCATCCCCTTGGTCGCGCAGTCGTTGGCGGCCTGCCGGAAGAGGTCCATGGCGGGCGGCGGGACGGCGGCGCGGGGCTTCTCCACGACGACGCGCGGCATCTCCACCGAGAAGACGGAGCCGATCCCCTCCTTCGAGCGCACGCGCACGCGGTGGTCGAGCAGCTTCGACAAGCGCTTGACGATGGCGAGGCCGAGGCCCAGCCCGCGGTCGCCGCTGCCCTGGATCTGGGTGAATTCCTCGAAGATATCCTCCAGCCGGTCGGCGGGGATGCCGACGCCGCTGTCCCACACCTCGACGCGCAGCCGGTCGGGGCCGCTGCGGCGGCAACCGATCAGGATGCGGCCCTGGCGGGTGTAGCGCAGCGCGTTCTCGATCAGGTTGCGCAGGATGCGCTCCAGATGCGACGGGTCGGTGCGCACCCAGGCCCGCGTCGGGACGGCGCGCAGTTCCAGCCCCTTCTGGGCGGCGCGCGGCGCGTATTCGGCGACCAGACGGCCCAGGACCTGACCCAGCCGGACCTCCGCCGGGTTGGCGGCGATCTTGCCGGATTCCAGCCGCGACATGTCGAGCAGCCCGTCGAGCAAGCCCTTCAGCGTGTCCAGCGCTTGGCGCATGTTGTCGAGCAGCGGCAGGCTGGGGTGGCCCTGCAAGCGGTCGCCCAGCGCGGCGGCGAAGAGATAGAGCGACTGCACGGGCTGGCGCAGGTCGTGGCTGGCGACGGCCAGGAACTTGGACTTGCCGGCGGCGGCCTGCTCCGCCTCCTCCCGCGCGCGGCGCAGGTCGGCCTCGGCCTGCTTGCGGCCGGTCACGTCCACGGCGGCGCAGGTGATGCCGGCCAGCGCGCCGTCCGGGCCGCGCAGCGGGTCGATGGTCATGTCGTAGAAATGGTCCTGTCCGGCGTGGCGGATGCGGACCTCCTCGCGCACACCCTCGCCGGACTCCAGCGCGCGGCGCTTGACGGCGGTCAGGGCCTCGGCGTCGGCGGCGTCCTCGAACACCTCGAAATCCGTCCTCCCGACGACGCCTTCCGCCGTGAAGCCGGGGGCGGGGTTGTGCATCCAGGTGTAGCGCAGGGCGCAATCCTGATTGAACACCACGACGCCGGAGTTGCGCAGCGCCGTGCGGAAGCGCTCGTTGGCGACGCGCAGCGCTTCCTCGGTGGACTTGCGCTCGGTGATGTCGATGCCCGAGACGATCAGGTGGGTGATCCGCCCGTCGGCTCCGCGCATCGGGGTGACCCGCATTTCCATGATCGCCGCGCGGTCCCCGGCGATGCGCACCGGCGCGTCGAAGCGCGCGGAGTCGCCGTGGGCGGCGCGCTCCACCGCCGTGCGCAGGCGGTCGCCCGCGGCCCCGGCGAAGGCGCGCCGGCAGGCCTCGTGGAAGGGGTGGCCGACGATCTGCTCGACCGGCAGGCCGGCCGCCTGGACGGCGGTCTGGTTGACCTGCAGAACGTCGCCATCCGGGCTCAGCACGCCGACGAAGGTCGGCAGGGCGTCCAGAACGGCGCGCAGGTGCTCCTCCGAGCCGCGCAGCGCGCGCTCGCGGGCCTCCAGCGTCTCGGCCATGGCGTCGAAGGCGCGGCCGAGCTGGCCGATCTCCGACTTGCGGTCGACCAGACCGGCCCGCGCGCTGGAATTGCCGGCGCTCCACCCCTGGGTGGCGCGGATCAGCGCCTCGACCGGGCGGCGGATGAACAGGGTGCCGCCGACCCAAGCGGCCAGGATGGCGACCAGCAGCCCGGTCAGCGTCATCAGCAGGCCCTGGCGGGTGGCGCGGTCGATGGTGCCGGCCGCGGCCGTGTGGTCGAGTCCGACGCTGATGAACAGGTCGCGCGTGCCCTGGCGGGACGGCGAATAGGCCAGCACCCGCGCCACCCCGTCCATCCCCGGCAGGGTGGTGACGCCGCCGCGCGACTCGCCCAGCAGGTCCAGATAGGGCTGCGGCACGCGCTCCCCGCGCTGGGCGATGCCGTTGGGCAGCTTGACCAGGATGGTTCCGTTGCGGTCGGTGACCAGCAGGCTGGCGTTCTCGGGCAGCGGGCGCGCCGCGAAATTGGTGGCCAGCCAGGGCAGGTCGAGGCCGAGCGTCACCACGCCGGCGACCGTGCCGGCCTCGTCGCGGAAGGGAACCGCGAAGGGCAGCATGGCGGTACCGGGCTCCGCCGCCGGGCCGGGGGTCGTCCATTCGCCGACGACGAAGCGGCCTTCCTCCAGCGCGCGGCGGACATAAGGACGGTTGGCACCGGCGGTGGCGGCGCGGTCGGGCGTGGCGCTGCACAGGACGGCGCCGTCGCGGTCCAGGACGGTCAGGTTGCGGTATTCGGGAGCGCGTTGGGCCAGCCGGATCAGATGGGCCTGGCACTGGGTATAGTCGCCGGAACGCAGGGCGGCCGATTCCGCGATGGAGGTGACCATCAGACGCGCACCGTCGACGATCCGCGCCTGCTCCCCTTCGACCAGATGCAGCAGCCGCTCGGCCTGAGTCGCGACTTCCTCGGCGCGTTCCGCACGGAACTGGAACACGCTGTAGGCCTGGATGCCCAGGGCCGGCAGGACGGCCAGAAGCACCAGCAGGAAAAGGCGGGCCAGCAAGGTCATCGTGTCACAGGCTCCCATCGGGGGGGAAAGCAGCCGGAACCAAAAGTCCGCTATCGTTTCGCCTGTGTTCCGAATAACCTTTGCATGGTTAAATCGCAGTTAATGGGTGGGATTTATTTTCTTTCAGACCGGAAACACGTTGGATTTCCGCAGGCAATAAAGAGGTAGTTTGGGTGATGATGTTGAAGGTTTACTTTTGCATTTCTCCTAAAATTTTTTGAATTCCTGTCACCGAAGGGGGTAATCACCAATCCTTTCGATGGAGGAACAGACGCAGGTCGGTACCGGGCGCCTCCAGGACAAGGCACCCGGTGTGTCGTGGCGGATCAGGCCAGCGTATCCAAGCCCTGCGAACCACGCGGGGCCAGAGATGAAAAAGCCTTCTGCGCGCCCGACAGATCACCCGACTGACGCGCGCCGCTCATGCTTTGCACCTTGGACCGCGAATCATGGGCGCTCTGGATCCAACCGAGGTCGCCGGATGTGACGGCGTCCTTCAACAGATGCATGCCGTCGCGAATGTCCTTGCGCGGATGTCCCTGTCCTGTCCGGTCCGGCTCTGCGCGGCGTCCGGAAAATACTCTTCCGCAACCCTTTGGCGAAGCGCTACCTTGGGTGGATGGAGGTCTCCGCCACAACCCATGGGCCATGCGGGATGCGTGGCGCCGCTGAATCGGATCGCCCGCTTCCAGCGGAGCACGGTCGTGCTACAGTGTACGCCCCGCCGATCCGGAAGACCCGCTTGCCGTCGAAGTCCCATCACCGTCCGCTAATTCTTCTGGTGCTGGCCGCGCTGTTGCCGTTGGTGGTTCTGTCCGCGGTTCTCGGCGGCGCTTGGCTGCGGGGGCAGCAGAGCGCGATGGAGGCCAATGCCGTCGCACTGGTTGATCGGTTGTCCGCCCTGGTGGACCGTGAACTTTCCGCGCAGATGGACGCGTTGAAGGCGGTGGCGGCATCGCCCCTGCTGGACGGCTTGGCCGCGGGCGGTGAGGTCGATGCCGTGGCCTTCTTCGAATATGCCGAGCGGGTGCAGGGCGCGCTTCCGCTGTGGACAACCATCGTCCTCAGCGATGTCGGAGGAAACCGGCTGGTCGATGCCCCTTTCCTGGTTGCTGGCGTCAGGGGCAAGGTGCTGGACATGGACAGCCACCGGCGCGTGGTGGAGACGGGCAAGCCGGCGGTCGGCACGATCCTGCGCGGCCCGCGCGGCGTCCACGCCTTTCCCATCCGCGTTCCGGTGACGCGCAACGGCGCGCCGGTCGCCGTTCTATCGGCGGTGGTGATGCCGGAGGGTTTCCAAAGCCTGCTGTTCGGCAACAGTCTGCCACCGGGCTGGATCGCCGCGGTCATCGATGCCGAAGGACGTGTGGTGGCACGGGCCGGCGGTGAACCGGACATGATCGGGCGCCACGCCAGCGAAAACGCGCTCCGCGCCCGCCGCGCCGCCGGCAGCGGCGTCTATGACGGAATGAGCCTGGAGGGCACGCCGACGGTGGTCGCCTTCCGCGGGCTGCCCGATTACGGGTGGTCGGTTCACTTCGCCATCCCGCGGGATGCCTATCGGGCGCCGGTTTCCAACGCGCTGTGGCTGGCCGGGGCCGGGGCGCTGGCCAGCTTGATGATGGCCGGCGCCTTCCTGTGGCTCCTCGCCCGCGAATGGCGGCTGCGCCGCCGCGAGGAGGTGGCGCGGGAGGAAAGCCTGCGGCTGGAGGCTCTGGGCCGCATGACCGGCGGCGTCGCCCATGACATCGCCAATTTGCTGACCGTGGTGATGAGCGGCATCGCCGCCATCCGCAGCCGTCCCAAAGACCCGGAGCGCATCACCCGCGTGCTGCCCGAGATCGAGGGTGCGGTGGTGCGCGGGCAAGCGCTGATGCGGCAGATGGCCGCCTTCGGTCGCCGCAGCGTCTACGAGCCGGTGCCCTTCCGCCTTCAGGACCGCAAGGCGTCTTTGGAGGCCCTGCTGGCACGCTCCGCCGGCAGTGCGGTGGACACTGCCCTGATCGTTCCGGACGACCTCTGGCCCATCATCGCCGATCCGGACGCCATGGAGGTGGCGCTGCTCAATCTGGCGGTGAACGCGCGCGACGCCATGCCGGACGGTGGCACGCTGACCGTCATGGCGGAAAACCGTGGCCTGCCGGGTCGGCGGGGCGACAACACCGGGCTGTCAGGCGATTTCGTGGCGCTGGCCGTCCGCGACACCGGCACCGGCATTCCGCCGGAGCATCTGCGTCAAATCTTTGAACCCTTCTTCACCACCAAGCCGGATGGCAAGGGAACCGGGCTGGGGCTCAGCCAGGTTTTCGGCTTCGCCCGGCAGTCGGGCGGGACGGTCACGGTGACCAGCACGGTCGGGGCCGGCACCACCGTGACGCTCTATCTGCCGCGGGCGGCGGGCGACATCCCCGGCTGAACGGTCGGCGGCTGGGGAACCGCCATGCCGGGCGCGGTGTTGAACGGGCGCCATGAACACCGCATTCCGCACGCCCCCTCATTCCACCACGACGGACGGCGCCCCGCGCACGGTCGGCGTGGAGGTCGAGTTCGCCAACCTTGACGCCCCCTCCGCGGCGGCGGTGGTGCGCAGCCTTTACGGCGGCGTGCTGAAACCGGAGAGCGCGCATCGCTGCCGGGTGACCGGCACGCGGCTGGGCGATTTCGCGGTGGAGCTGGACATGCGCTCCGCGCACCCCAGCAAGGCGGAGGAGGCCGACGCCGGCCCGCTGGGAAAGGTGGTGAGCAAGGCGGTGGACGACGTGGTGGAGGCTCTGCGGCCCTGGTGGGGCAACATCGGCAGCCTCGTCATGCCGTTCGAGATCGCCGCCCCGCCCATTCCCATCGCCCGGCTGGCCGAGTTGGAACCCCTGTTCGCCGCATTGAGCGCCCAGGGAGCCGCCGGCACGGACGCCAGCCCGTTGTTCGCCTTTGGCCTGCATCTGAACCCGCAGGTGGCGCGCACCGACGGGGAGTATGTGCTGGACCATCTGAAGGCCTTTCTGCTGCTGGCCCCCTGGCTGCGCCGCGAGATCCGCGTGGACCCGACCCGGCGCCTGACCGGCTTCATCGCCGCTTTCCCGACGGACTACGCGGTGAAGGTCGTCGATCCCGCCTACCGTCCGGACCTCGACGGGCTGATCGGCGACTATCTGGAGGCCAACCCGACCCGCAACCGCGAACTGGACCTCTTCCCGCTGTTCGCCCATCTCGCCCCGGAGACGATGGCGGCCAAGCTCGCCGATCCGCATGTGCGGCCCCGCCCGACCTTCCACTACCGTCTGCCGAACGCCCGGCTGGGCGATCCGGATTGGAGCCTGGCCCAGGACTGGAACCGCTGGGTGGCGGTGGAGGAACTGGCGGCGGACCGCGACCGGCTCGACGCGCTGGGCACTGACTTCCGCGCCTTCGCCGCGCGCAAGGCGCTGGACGGCTGGGCCGCCGAGGCGGGCCGGCGTATCGCCGTCTGACGGGGGCGACATGGCCGCCTTCATCGCAAGGGGACGCCCCCTGATCGGAGTCACCGCGTCGGTGCATGGCAGCCGCATCGCTTGGTGGGCGAACCGTCTGGCGCTGCGCCGTGCCGGGGCGCGGGCGGTGCGCATCACGGCGCGCGACCCCTTCCCCATCGAGCGGCTGGACGGGCTGGTGGTTGGTGGCGGCGACGACATCGACGCTGCCCTCTACGGCGAGACCGCCCGCCCGAAGATGCGCATCGACCCGGAGCGTGACCGGCTGGAACTGTGCGCGCTGGACGGCGCGGCGGCGCGGCGGCTTCCCGTGCTGGGCATCTGCCGGGGGTCGCAGATGATCAACGTGCACCGCGGCGGCTCGCTTCTCACCGACATCCACGAGGTCTACGAGGAGGCCCCGCGCCTGCGCACCGTGCTGCCGCGCAAGCGCATCCGCATCGACCCGCGCAGCCATCTCTACCGCATCCTGGGCATCGCCGAATGCCGGGTGAACGCGCTGCACCATCAGGCGGTGGACCGGCTGGGCGATGGCCTGCGCGTGGTGGCGCGCGAGACGGTGGGGATCGTCCAGGGGATCGAGGCGGTCCATCACCCCTTCCTGATCGGGGTGCAGTGGCATCCCGAATATCTGGTGGCCGACCCGCGCCAGCAGGCGCTGTTCCGGACCCTCGCCGCCACCGCCGCCGGCACCGCCAGCCTGGAGGACGTCGCAGCTCTGTGACGGCTTCTTAACTGTTCGTTGTGCCACCATTTCCCTGGCGTGCGGAAGCGGTTATCCTAACGATCGGGCCGAACGGTCGGGGATTGGCGATCGGGCCGCCGCAACGGCGGAGGGGCAAGGGCGTGACGGAGAAACAGGCGGGCCGGCGGCTTCGGCTGCACACGGTGACGATGCTCACCGCGCTGGCCACGGCGTTTCTGATGGCCGGGCTGACACTCGGGGTGGGCGGCGCCTTCGTCCGGGTGCTCGACCTCGCGGAGGAGGCTGACCGCGCCATCGTTCCCCAGATCACCCGTCAGCATCAATACGCCGTCTTCGCCGCCCGCATGGGCCAGCTCGCCGAGGCCGTCCTGCGCTCCCGCTCGCCGGAGGAGCGCGCCGGTGCCCTGGCCGAGGTGGAAGGCGTGTCGCAGCGCTTCGCGGCGGACGCGGCGGCCCCAGCGCTTCTCGAGCGGCTCGAAATGGCCATCCAGGCGGTGCGCCGCACCGCGGAGCGGGCCGATGCCATCGACGTCCTGGCGGCCCAGGCCGTCGCCCTGCAGCGCAAGGGGGACGAGGCGTTCCTCAGCCTGCTGCGCTCCGGCGCCCCCCTGGCGGTGCAGGAGCCCTACCACCGCGCGCTGGAGGCGCTCGCCGCGGGCTTGGCCGCGACGGACACGGTGCAACTCGCCGGTGAGGTCGCCCGCTTCCACGAGCACGCCGCCGAAGTGGTGAACGCGCTGATCCCGCTGGAACCGGGAGAGCGGGCACCGCTGGCCCGCACCGCGCGCGACCTGGACGGGCTGAGCGAGCTGTTCACCCTGCGCCGGACCATCCTGTCCGAGGCGGGGTTGATGGGGCTGGAGACGGAGATTGCTCACGGCGTGCTGAACGACCTCAGCGGCAGCCTGACCGACGCCGCCGCGACCAACACGCGGCGCATCGCCGACACCTTGACCGATCAGGCGCGCAGCGGGCTGTGGATCGTGCTGATCGGG
This sequence comes from Azospirillum brasilense, assembly GCF_001315015.1. NCBI lineage: Bacteria > Pseudomonadati > Pseudomonadota > Alphaproteobacteria > Rhodospirillales > Azospirillaceae > Azospirillum > Azospirillum brasilense. The sequence continues at coordinate 432,119 of NZ_CP012914.1, forward strand.
CTGGGCATTGCCTCGGCGGTGCAGACGGTGCTCTACGTGCTGCTGCGCGTCCATGTGGTCCGCCCGATCCGTCGCGCCTCGCAGGCGCTGGCCATGGTGCAGCGGGAGCGCCGGGCCGTCCGCCTGCCGCCCGCTCTGTTCGCGGAGCTTCAGGCGATCTCCACCAGCGTGGAGCGGTTCGGAACGGCGTTGGTGGAGACCCACGCCTACGCCGAGGCGCTGAAGGCGGGGGAGGGGCGGATGCGGGCGATCCTGGCGGCCTCGCCCTTTCCCATCGTGATCGCGCGGCGGTCGGACGATTCCGTCCTGTTTGCCAACCCGCAGGCCGAGGCGCTGTTCGGGACCGAGGGGTCGCGGCTGGCGCTGACGCGCAACGCGCGCTTCTTCGTTTACCCGTCCGACGTCGCCCGCCTGTCCCGTCTGGTGGCCGAGCAGGGGGCGGCGAGCGACCTGGAGATGGAGATGCGCACCGCCGGAGGACGGTCCTTCTGGGCGATGATCTCCGCCGTGGAGATTCACGACGTGGACGAGCCGGCCATCCTCATCGCCGTCAACGACATCACCCTGCGCAAGCGGTCGGAGGAGGAGACGGAGGCCGCCAAGCAGCGCGCCGAGGGCGCGTTGGCCGATCTGCGCGACACCCAGGCCCACCTGATCCAGGCGGAGAAGATGGCCTCGCTCGGCGGGATGGTGGCGGGGGTGGCGCACGAGGTGAACACGCCGGTTGGCATCGCCCTGACCGGCATCACCCATCTGGCCGACCAGACCCGCAAGGTGGTTCGCGAGGTCGAGGCCAACACGCTGCGCCGCGCCGACTTCACCGGCTATCTGACCACCGCCGGGGAGGCCTGCCGGCTGATCGAGAGCAATCTGAACCGCGCCGCCGAGCTGATCCAGAGCTTCAAGCAGACCGCGGTGGACCAGACCAGCGAGGAGCGGCGCCGCGTCGATCTGGCCGCCTATCTGGACGATGTGCTGACCAGCCTGCGCCCGCGGCTGAAGCAAACCCCCCACCGGGTGGTGGTGGACTGTCCGGCGGGGCTGTGGGTGGACAGCTATCCCGGCGCGCTGTTCCAGGTCCTGACCAACCTGACCATGAACGCCGTGGTCCACGCCTATCCGGACGGGCGGGCCGGCACGCTGACCGTCGCCGCGACCCGCCCCAACCCGCAGGAGGTCGAACTGCGCTTCTGCGACGACGGCTGCGGCATTCCCGCCGCGAATCTCGGGCGCGTCTTCGACCCCTTCTTCACGACGCGGCGCGGCGAGGGGGGGAGCGGGCTCGGCCTGCACATCGTCTACAACATCGTGACCACCCGCCTGCGCGGCAGCATCCGGGTGGACAGCCGGGAGGATGGGGGCACCTGCTTCGTTCTGCGTTTTCCCGCCGAGGCCCCTCCGGCCGTGGACAGCGGCGGACCGGCGGCGGTCAGGCCGGAGCCGGTGGCCTGAAACGGAAAAGGGCGCGCCGGAGGTTCCGGCGCGCCCTTCGCTGCAATCCTTGAAGGCAGTTACTTGCCTTGAAGACAGTTACTTGCTGCCGTCCGGGCCGCAGTTCGGGGTGCCCGGCGGGCAATGGGTGCCGGTCGCGGTCTGGTTGTCGCGGGCCGGGTTGCTGCTGGTGGCGCTGCCCATACCCGACGGTGCCGTGGTCTGGCCCTGCCAGGTGCCGCCCGAAGAGCCACTGCCCGTGGTGCCGTTGCCCATGGTGCTGCCCGACGAGCCGGGCACGGTGGTCCCCGGGCTGTTCATGGTGCCGGTCGAGCCGGCGGTGCCCGGGGTGGTGACGCTGCCCGGGGTGGAGCCCGGGCCGGAGGTGCTCAATCCGGTGGACGGCGAGGTCGTGGTGCTGGGAACGGTCGGGCTCACGGCGGTGCCGCCCGACTGGGCGACGGCGGAGCCGGCCATCAGGGCGAGGGCCGACGCGGCGGCGATCATAAGGGTACGCATCCTCATCTCTCCATCTGGTGGCGGCGCCCTTTGGCCGGGCGCCCTCCTGGCGGGGGTTCGGGCGGTGACTCGGTCTGGCGCCCTGCGGCGCGCCCGTCCCCCATTCGCCCATCCCCAACAGGAGGCCCGGCACATCGTTGCGGCAAAACCGAACGGTCATCCAATCTCTTGGCCCGATCTTTTGGCGAACCGCCCACCGTCCGGACTTTCCGTCCGCTCCCATCCAGGTGCGGACGCCGGGCGATTCCGGAGCAGCCGGGCGCCCCGCGGAACAGGCCGCCGCCAAATGAGTTGACGCAAGCACCGCTACGGCACGTCGAGGCAGGAATGAACGATCATCGGGATGCGGCGGACCTTGCCGGGGCAGGGCCCATCCTGCGCCCCGGCGCCACCTGCTGGCGGACCGAACGCGCGGACCGGGTGGCCGTGCTGGTCGACGGCGCCGCCTTCTTCGCGGCTGTGCGCGCCGCCCTGCTGCGGGCGCGGCGGTCGGTGATCCTGCTCGGCTGGGACATCGATCCACGGATGCGCCTCGACCCCCACGACCCGGAAACGCTGGGCGATTTCCTCGCCCGCCTGATCCGCCGCCACCCGTCGCTGCAGATCCACGCGCTGAAGTGGGACATGCCGTTCCCGATTTCGCTGGAGCACCCGCACGGGCCGCTGGAGCGGCTGAACCGGCGCACCGGCCCGCGGTTGACGCTGGAGTTGGACGACGCCCTGCCGGTGGGGGCGGCGCAGCACCAGAAGCTGGTGGTGGTCGACGACGCGCTGGCCTTCTGCGGCGGCATCGATCTGGCCGGCGACCGCTGGGACACACCGGAGCATCGGGACAACGACCCGCGCCGCCGCTGGCCGACCGGGGAGCTTCACGCGCCGCGCCACGACGTGATGATGGCGGTGGACGGCCCCGCCGCCCGCGCGCTGGGAGTGATGGCGCGCGAACGCTGGAGCCACGCCACCGGACAGGTTCTGCCGCCCCCGCCGCCGGAAGGCTTCTCGGGCGGCGATCCCTGGCCGGAGGGCCTGCACCCGCTGATCACCGACGCGGCCGTGGGCATCGCCCGCACCCTTCCCGACTGTCTGGTCGGCCGTCCGGTCCGCGAGAACGAGGCGCTGACCTTCGCCGCCATCGCCGAGGCGCGCCACAGCATCTATCTGGAGAACCAGTATTTCGCCTCCTTCCGCGTGGCCGAGGCGTTGGCCCGGCGGCTGCGCGAGCCGGACGGGCCGGAGGTGGTGGTCGTCGTCCCCATGGAAAGCCCGAGCTGGTTCGACCGCATGGCCATGGACACGCCGCGCGGCGTGGTGCTTCAGGAGCTGCGCGCCGCCGACCGCCACGGGCGCCTGCGCGCCATGACGCCGCTGACCGAGGGCGGCAACGGCATCGTCGTGCATTCCAAGCTCATGGTGGTGGACGACCGGCTGCTGCGCATCGGGTCGAGCAATCTGAACAACCGCTCCATGGGCTACGACACCGAATGCGATCTGGCGGTGGAGGCCCAGCCCGGCGACCGCAGCACCGCCAACGCCATCGGCGCGGTGCGCAACCGCCTGCTGGCCGAGCATATGGGGGTGGACCCGTCGGAAATGACCGCCGCCGTCCGCGCCACGGGCCGTCTGGTGGCCGCCATCGACCGGCTGAACAAAACGTCCGGGCGCCGTCTGGCGCCGCTGCCCGACACCGACCCCGGCCTGACCGAGCAGGCCTTCGCCGCTCTGCGCATCGCCGATCCCGACCGTCCGGAAGAGGCTTGGGCCGTGTGGAAACGCATGCCCCCGGCCCCGGCGCCGGCCCGTTCCCTGACCCGCGCGGTGGGGGCGGCCCTGTTCACCGCCGGGGCGATCGCCGGGGTCTATGCCGTTGCACAGGCGATGGTCGAGACCGAGCGCGGCGACCGCTGAACGGTTCGCCGCAACCGGTCGTCAGGCGGCGCGCTTCCGGACGCCGGACACACTGCGCAGATCCTCCTCCAGACCGTTCAGCCGGCCCAGCCCGCCGCTGATCGCGTCCAGCTCGCGCCGCAGCCCTTCGGGAACACGCAGGTCCCCGGCGAAACCGGCCAGCGTGTCGGCCAGGGAATCGCCCAGCCGGTCCAACTCGCCCATCAGCCGCCGCTCGTGCCCGGCGACGTCCTGCTGGCCGGCGCTGAGGCTTTGCAGGCGATCGGCCAGATCGGACAGCAGCGCGTGCTCGGCGGCCACCTTGGCCTGGGCGTCCTGCCCGGCGATCTGCTGGGCGATCGCCTGCTGCATGCGGTCGATGCCCTTCTGGATCACCTGGATGGCCTCGTTCGACTGGCGGGCCAGATCGCGCACCTCGTTGGCCACCACGCGGAAGCCGTGGCCGTATTCCCCGGCCCGCGTCGCCTCGATGGCGGCGTTCAGCGCCAGCATGTTGGTGGCGGACATGATGCGGGTGATGGCGTTGACCGAATCCTCCAGCGCGCGGGATTCCGCGACGATCTGCTCGAAGCGTGTCAGGTCGGAGGTCGCCTCGGCCCGGCGGCGGTCGAGATGCTCCTGGAGGCTGGCGAGAAGCGTGTGGTTCTCCGTGGCGCAGCGCTGGGCGTCGTCGTGGCGGCCGGCGATCTGCACCCCGCTGTCGCGGATGAAGCCGACCAGGGCGGCCACCGCGTCCTGCGTGTCGGACAGGCGGGCGCGCAGGGCCTGCACCTCCCGCTCCGCCTGATCGAGCGCCGCGCCGACACGGGCCTTGGCCAGCTCCACCGCCTGCGGCACCTCGGCGATGGCGCGCTCCGCCTCCGGCGGGATGCCCTGGGGGCGGCGCGCGAAGGCCAGCCGGGCGGCGCACAGGCTGCCGAACTCGTCCAGCGGGCCGTCCATGCCGTTGTCGCGCAGCAGGCGCCGCCACTCCTCCGAATCCCGGTGCAGGGTGACGAACAGGCGGTTGGCCTCGTCCGTCGTCAGCGTCTCGCCGTCGAAGGTCAGATGCTCGTGAGGGATGAAGTTGAACAGCGACGTGACCATGGTCCGCCGTGTTTCCAGAACCCAATACTGGACGACCATCACCACCATGATGGTGACGATCATGCCGAGCGCCGCCGCCGGCCCCTCCGGCACGCCGAACCGGTGCAGCGTGGCGTTCCACAGCGGGTTGAGGAGAACCACCACCACGATCACCGGCAGGCCGATGATGAGGAGAAGCAGAGCCTGCGCCTTCAAAAATCCCCTGCTGAGCATCGCTCCCTCGTCACCCTGTCCAGTGGTCATACCGAATCCCCGCGCAATCAAAAGGACACCGTGGCCCCTCATGTTCGCGCATCGTAAAACCACACACCGTAAAAGGTAAAGAAGCATTGATTTTGCCCTGCATTCGAGACAATTTTTTCGGATGATCGCGACTCCGGCGGAGTGGTGGAGCGGGACGGGCAAGTCGGAGCTGGAAAAACGACCGGAAATCGGGCCGGAATCGAAGCGGGCGAGCCGTTTCCGGCCCGCCCGTTCTTGTTCAAGCGCAATGTGCGTCAAATGGCAGCATGGCCCGTCAGGAGCGCGTCTCCGCCACCGAGCCCGGCTCGGAGATCACGATGTCGACGCGGCGGTTCTGCTGGCGTCCCGACTCCGTGCTGTTGGAGGCGACCGGCTGGGCCGACCCCAGGCCCTGGGCGGCGATGCGGCTGGGGTTGACGCCGCGCGCGGTCAGCGCGTCGCGCACCGCCATGGCCCGCTCCTCGGACAGGCGCAGGTTGGTGGCCGACGAACCGGTGGTGTCGGTGTAGCCCTCGATCCGCACGGTCCGTTCCGGATTGCGCTGGAGGAAGTTGGCGAGTTCGCTCAGACGCGCGTCGGCGCCCGGAGTCAGGCGGGCGCTGCCGGTGGCGAACAGAACGTCGCCCAGCGACATCACCAGACCGCGCTCCGTCCGCTCTGCCTGGAGGGCGCGGATCTGGTCCTGGAGGCGGTAGGTCTCGGCGTTGGCGACGACCTGCTGCGCGCCCTTCATCGCCGCCACGTCCTGGGCGATCTGGAGCTGCCGGTTGGCGAGATAGGCCTGATGATCCATCTCCGCGGTGTTGCCGTCGCTGCGCGCCCGCTCACCGCGCTGCAGCGCCTCTTCGGCGCGGCGCAGCTCCAGCGTGGCGTTGCTGGCCAGCTGCGGGTTGGCGGCGGCGCTGGAATAGGATTGGCGCGCCTGGGCCAGGGCCGGCGTGTCGTCCGGGGTGGCGCAGGCGCCGAGCGACAGGGCGACGACGCCCAGCGAGGCCAGGGCCAGGCTTTTTCTCACCGTTTGGGCCTTCTTTTGGGTGTGCATCACGGTGTGCCCTCCAGCGTGCGCGGGGAATCCCAGGTCGAGGTCCCGCTCATGCCCGACGGGGCCAGGGGAGCTGTGGCGGACGCGGCGGGCGCCCGGCCCGCAGCGCCCGGCATACCGGCGCCCGGCATACCGGCGTTGGGCAGCCCGGCGTTGGGGTTGGCGAGCGTGCGCACGGCGCTGGCGGCCTGCTGCGCTGTCGCGCGCTGCGAACGCACGGTGGCGAGTTCGGCGTCGGCCTGCGCCTGCTCGGCGAGACGGCGGGCCTGGGTCCGCTCGTCCTCGCGCATCGCGGCGTCGGCAGCGGCCAGCTTCTCGCGGGCGGACTGGAACTCCGCGGGGGCGTGTTGGAGGGCGCCGGCCCGTTCGGCCTGCTGGATGGCTTGCGCCGACGCGCCGAGCTGGGCGGTCGGCGGCGGCACGCTGCCGGCGCAGGCGGCCAGCCCGAGCGACGCCGACAGGATGACAACGGCCCTCCAACCCACCCTGGGCCATCCCAATGTCGAATTGCTGTTGCGGTTCATGCTGCGGCTTCCCGAATGACCGCGGCACACGGCCGCGGGAGAGTGTTCGCCGCTCCAACGCGCCGCCGGGTGGAAGGTTCCTTCTCCGCACATCCGCGCCGGGAAACGCTCCGCTTGCGCGCAAAAAGACGGCCGGGGGAGTGCCCCGGCCGCAAGGTCTGCCTGGATGGGAGGGTGGATGGGGAGGGGGTTACTTCTGGATGCCGATGACCTGCTGCTGGGCCTTGTTGCCGATGCCGGCGGCGAGGTTGGAGACGGTGCCGAGGTTCTGGTTGAACAGGGCGCCCGGCGCGCCGAACTGCATGGCCTTGACCTGCTGCTGGGCGGTGTTGCCGATGCCGACCGCGCTGTTGCTGACGGTGCCGGCGTTGCTGTTGAAGCCGCCCAGAGCGAAGGGCGTCTTCACACCGCCGCCGCCCGCCTGCATGCCGAAGACCTGCTGCTTGGCGGTGTTGCCGACGCCGGCGGCGAGGTTGGAGACGTTGCCCAGGTTGGAGGCGGTGCCGAAGGGCCCGGCCAGCCCGCCGCCTGCCTGGACGCCCATCACCTGCTGCTGCGCCTTGTTCTGGATGCCCGCGGCGGTGTTGGAGATGACCCCCAGGTTGCTGGCGTTGCCGAGCGGGATGCCGCCGGTCATCAGGTCGCCGGCGAAGGCCGGGCCAAAGGAGGCGGCGGAGCAGAGCAGGACGGCGGCGGTGGCGATCAGGGTGGTGCGGCGCATGGTGTGTTTCCTTCCGGTGTCTGGGGGGAGTTGGCTGCCGGTTCCGTCTGCGTCGGGGCCCGGCCTGTCCGATGACCAGACACTACGCCCCGCCGCCCATCCCCGCTGTGGCCTGCGCCACACTCGGACGCGGTTTGCTTTCGCAGCTCCAAGTTTGACGTTCATCAAGACTCCGTCCGGCAAAGCGGTGTTTCCTCGCGTCCCATGACCACCGACCTTCTTCTCGCCGCCCTGTTCCTGTTCGCCACCCACGCCGTGCCGTCCTGGCCGGGGGTGCGGCCGTGGCTGATCGCCCGGCTGGGGTGGGGCGGGTTCGTCGCCCTGCATTCGCTGGGCTCGCTGCTGGCGCTCGGCCTCTTCGTCTGGGCCTACCGCGAGGCCGGGGGCGGCGAGCCGCTGTTCGTTCCCGCCGGCTGGGCGGCGCCGCTGGTCGTCGCGCTGATGCCGCTGTCCTTCCTGCTGATCGCCGCCCGCGTCACCAGCAAGGCCGGCGCGCCCGACGCCCCCAACCCGCCGCGGGGCATCTATCGGATCACCCGCTTTCCCGGCAGCATGGGGCTGTTGCTGTGGGCGCTGCTGCACCTGCAAGCCACCGGGGACGGGCGGCGGGTCGTGCTGTTCGTCGCGATGGCGGCCATCGCCCTGTTCGCCATGGTCAAGAACGATTGGCTGCTGCGCCGTGGTGCTGCCGGGCGGGCCTACCGGGCGGAAACCTCCGCTCTGCCCTTCGCCGCGATCCTGGCCGGACGCCAGAGCTTTCGTCCCGGAGAGATCGGCTGGGGCCGTGTTCTGGGGGCGCTGACCGCCTATGCCGCGATGATCGCGGTTCATCCCTGGCTGTTCGGAGTCAGCCCGCTCTATTGGCTGTAGCGGAAAGGCCTGCGGCACGCCGGTGCGGTCCGCCTGTTGACGGTCAAGACAACAGACCACCGAGGAGGGACAGCGCCATGGAGCATCACACCGGCCCCGACGACCCCCGCGTCCGCGAGCGCGCCCACGCCATCTGGGAGCGCGAGGGCCGTCCCGAGGGGCGCCACATCGCGCATTGGCAGCAGGCCGCCCGCGAGATCGCCGAGGAGGACGCCGTGCCCGGTCCGGAAGCCGGGCTGCAAACCCCCGACAGCGCCAGCGAGCGCGCCCTGCACGAGGCCGCCGAGCATCTGCGCGGCGTGGACACGCACAGCCACCACCGCCAGTCGTCGCCGGCGGAAGGCTGACGGCGGCCCGTCAGTCCTCGTCGTCCAGGGACAGCTGGCGAACCTCCAACCGGGGATCGGGCCGTTGGGAATTGGGCTGCGGCAGCGGGCGCGGCTCCGCCGCCCGGCCCGCGGCGGGAGGCGGCGCGGCGCGGGGCGGGCGCAGCGGTTTGTTCACCGTCCCCCGCGGCCCGATGCTCGGCTCGTCGCCGAAGTCGGGCAGGGGCGGGCAGCGGTCCATCACCGCGCGCATCAGGACGGCGACGCGGTCCGTCTGCTTGCGCAGGCCCTGCCCGCGCTCCCCGTCGTAGAGCGGGTCGTCGAGGAACTTGCGGATCTCCATCAGCGCGCGGAACTCCACCCCCACCGTCTCGTGGGTGCCGATGGGCAGCGCCTTAACCCGCGCGAAGGTGTTGAAGAAGCCCAGGCTCTCCTCCACGAACAGGATCACCATGCGGGCGTGCAGGCGTTCCAGCGCGGTGGTCATCGGACCGATCAGCTCCTCCATCTCCGACGGGGCGGCGTCCAGCCGTTCCTGGGTCACCGCCGCCAGCGAGAAGAAGTCGCGCACCTTGCGGGAGAATTTGCGGTAGCGGCCCATCCCGCCGACCGACACGCGCTCCCGCGCCGCCGCCGCCAGATCCGCGCACGTCTTCAGCATGTCGTCGAGCCGCATCAGCATGCGGGCGACTTCGCGCTGGCGCTGGGCCGCGCTGACCATGGGGGCGGGCGGTGCCTGCCGGCGGGGAGGGGAGGGGCGGCCGATCATCAGACCATGGTTATCCCGATCCGGTTCGCCGGGTCTAGTTCGCCGTGCGGACGTTCAGCACCCGTTCGCTGCCGCCGCGCAGGACGGTCACCTGAAGCGGCGTGCCGGCCCGCACCAGACCCATGCGGTTGCGGAAGTCGGTGGCGCTGCGCACCGGGCGCCCATTCACCGCGGTCACCACGTCGCCGCTGCGGAAGCCGGCGCGCTCGGCGGCAGACCCGCGCTCCACCTGGGCGATCACCGCCCCGGCGTCGCCGGCCAGATTCATGCTGTCCGCCAGATCGGGGGTCAGGTCCTGGATGGAGACCCCCAGCCGGCCGCGCCGCACCTCGCCATACTCGACCAGCTGCTCCATCACCGAGCGGACGATGCTGACCGGAACGGCGAAGCCGATGCCGACCGACCCGCCCGCCGGGCCGATGATGGCGGTGTTGATGCCGACCAGTTCCCCGTTGAAGTTCACCAGCGCGCCGCCGGAGTTGCCGGGGTTGATGGAGGCGTCGGTCTGGATGAAGTCCTCATACCCCTCGATCTTCAGCCCGCTGCGGCCGAGCGCCGAGACGATGCCGGAGGTCACCGTCTGGCCCAGCCCGAAGGGGTTGCCGATGGCGACCAGGAAGTCGCCGACCTTGAGCTGGTCCGAATCGCCCCAGGGCAGGGCGGTCAGCTTCTCCGCCTCGATCTTCAACAGAGCGATGTCGGTCGCCGCGTCCCGCCCGACCAGCTTGGCGCGCAGGCGGCGGCGGTCCTTCAGGGTGACGGCGATCTCCTGCGCGTTCTCCACCACATGGGCGTTGGTGATGACGTAGCCGCGCCGCGCGTCCACGATCACGCCCGACCCGGCGCTGACCTGCGGGCGGGCCTGCTGCTCGGGGACGTTGAAGAAACGGCGGAAGAAGGGGTCGCGCAGCAGCGGATTCTCGGCCTGCGGCGCCCGCGACAGAACGGCGATGTTGACGACGGCGGGGGTCACCTGCTCCAGCATCGGCGCGATGGTCGTCACCCCGGTGACCCCGGCGGGCAAGGCCGCGGCGGCGGGGGCCAGACCCGCGCCCGGAACGCCGATCCCCAAAAGCCCGGCCACGCACGCCGCCCCTGCAAACCGAAGCGCCGCGAACCGAAGCGTCGTCGTCATCGGCATCTTGTCCCCGTTCCTGTTGTTCCGTACCGCGTTGGCGCGGCTGATGTGGGCGAGCGGCGCCCGTGGGTCAAGCCTGCGCACCCTTTGCCCCGCCCCGCGCCGGAGTATAGGGCAGCGGCGGCGACGGGAGAATCCTCAATGCCGTAGCTCCGCCGTCTTCCAAGCTCCGCTCCGGTGGTGGACTTCCATGATTGGTTGCATGAGGCCGGGGTGCGGCATCGCGCGCCGCCCATGACTTCATTAAGACTTTGTTCAGCGGGATCTGCGAGGCAGAGGTGCGCAGGATTTGCCTGAAATCCAGACCATGTCTGGTGTAACCTCAGTTTTCCTAAGACGTGCTTTCCTCCATGGCGGATTCTCAACAGCGGCCCGCCGACGGTGACGACGATGAGCGATGTTCCTCTGATGGAACTGACCGAGCATGACTACCTCCAGATGGAGGAGGCGCTGTCGCAGACCGCGCGCGGCCGCGCGTTCCTGCGCATGCGCGACCGGCGATCCCGTGTGGTCGCGGTGGACGAGTTCCACCGGCTGACCGGCGCGCTGGAGCAGCAGGTCAACCGGCTGCGCGGGGTGGACACCGGCGCCTTGCTCCGTCTGGCGCCGGCCGGCGGCTCGGGAAGCGGCCTGGGGGACAATCTGCAACTTCAGCAGGAGCTGATGTCGATCACCCAGGTGGTGCGCGAGACGCGCAGCGACATCGCGGCGCTGCGCCCCGCCGACACCGGGTCGAACCGCATCGAGGCGGCGACCGGCGAGTTGGACGAGATCGTCGCGGCGACGGAGCGGGCGACCACCGACATCCTGAACGCCACCGAGAAGATCCAGGAGATCACCCAGGGCATCCCGCGCACCGATCCCGACATCGCGGAGATGGTCGACGCCATCGATGCCTGGAGCATCGAGATTATGACCGCCTGCGCCTTCCAGGACATCACCGGTCAGCGCACCACCAAGGTGGTCAACACGCTGCGCTACATCGAGCAGCGCGTGAACACGATGATCGAGATCTGGGGCGTCGACCGCATCGCCACCGCCTCGGAAACCGCGTCCATGGGCGAGGGGGCGTCCCACCGCAAGCTGGGCGACACCCGGCCCGACGCGCATCTGCTGAACGGCCCGCAGCTCGGCGGGCCGGAGGTCAGCCAGGACGACATCGACGCCCTGTTCGACACGCTGGCCACCCAGATTCCCCAGGTGCTGGAACGGGCGGAGCCGGCCGAGGCGCCGGCACCGCCCCCTCCGCCTCCGTCTCCGCCTCCTGCCGCTGCGAAGCCGGCCCCGCGACCCGCCGCCCCGGCGCCCGAACCGTCGGGCGGCGGCAGCGAGATTTCGCAGGCCGACATCGACGCGCTGTTCGCCTGAGGCGCCGATGGCGAACGACGGCTCCCACAAATCCCGGATACGCTTGAGCCAGGAGCAGCTGGACCGGGTGTGCGAGCGCCATGTCCGCTTCACCGAGGGGCGGCCCAACGGCGCCCGCGCCAACCTTCCCTTCTTCGACCTGACCGGGCTCGACCTGTCGGGCCGCAACCTGACCGGCGCGCATCTGTCCGGCGCCATCCTGCGCGACGCCCGGATGCGGGGAACCATCCTCGACCACGCCGACCTCTACGGCGCGGACCTGCGCGGCGCCGACCTGTCGGAAGCGCGGCTCTATCGCACCGACATGCGCGGCGCCAACGTGCGCGGCGCCATCCTGGACGGCGCGGTGATGGTGGAGGTTGACCTGCGCGACGGCAGCGTCGCCAACCGCAGCGCGTCCGGCGAGCTGAAGGTGGTCGGGTTCGAGCCGGGACCGGCGGACATGGCCTCGGCCAAGCTGACCAACGCCGACATGGCGCGGGCCAAGCTGTCGGGCAGCTTCGCGCGGGCGGCCGACTTCACCAACTCCCGCCTGTCGGGGGCGCGGCTCCAGCGCACCGACCTGCGCGACTGCAACTTCTCCGGCGCCGACCTCCAGGGGGCCGACCTGAACGGCGCCGACCTGCGCGGCGCCATCCTGGACGGCGCCAAGGTGTCGGAGCTGGACCTTATCACCTCCATCCGCACCGACGAGGAAGCCGCGGTCGCCGCCCAGGCGCCGCAGCCCATCCCGGAGCCGGACGAGGACCCGGCGGCGGAGCTCGGCCGTCCGGCGATCGCGGCGGCGGACATCGAGGTTCTGTTGCACCAGCACCTGCTGTGGCTCGGCACCAGCGGCCAGAAGGGGCGCCAGCTCGACCTGACCGGCCTGAACCTCGACGGGGCGGACCTGTCGGGCAAGGTGCTGACGCTTGCCAAGGGCTCCGGTGTGCGGCTGCGCCACGCCCGGCTGAACGGCGCGCAGCTCCAGGCGGCCCAGTTCGACGGCGCCGATCTGCGCTCCGCCGATCTGCGCGGCGCCGACCTGCGCGGCGCGAAGCTGGACCGCGCGATCCTCATCGACGGCTGCCTGGACGGGGCCAATCTGGGGATGCTGCTGATCAGCGCCGGGGCGAAGGTGATGCGCGCCTCGCTGGTGCGCGCCCGCATGGCCGGCGCCTCGCTCAGCGCGACGAACATGAAGGGCTGCGACCTGACGCTGGCCGACCTGACCGGCTGCGACCGCAGCGGCGCGATCTTCGACGAGGCCATCCTGGACGGCGCCCGGCTGGGCAGCGCGTAAGGGTTCGGGGCCGATTCACCACAAAGAAAAAGCCCCTTCCCGGCGAACCGGGAAGGGGCTTTTTTTCGTGCTGCGACCGACGCGGGACTAGGTTGCTCCCTGCGGAGCGATCTGGCCTCCCGGTGCGACGCCCGGCTGGCCGGTGACCGGCTCCGTCGCGTGATGGGTGATGGCGGCCGGCGCCGACTCCGGGCTCATCAGCGACATGCTGACGGTCGGGGTCTTCCATTCCAGGCTGTCGAAGGCGCCGCAATGGCCGCACAGGCCGCCCCAGCTCGGGCTGACCGCGTTGCAGGCGCTGCAGGTCCAGGCCGCGTCCGCCGGGGCGTTCGCCGCCTGGGCCAACCAAGCGCGCGCCGCCTCCTCGTCCTGCCGCTCCGCCCGCTCCAGCTCGGCCAGGAGCTGGAAGACGCGGCGGGAGGGCCGCATCTCCAGCGCCTTGGTCAGATGGGCGCGGGCCTCGCCCCACAGCTGGGCGTCGAGGGCGGCGCGGGCCACGGCGAGCAGCGACTCGACGTCGTTGGGGGCGTGGTTGCGCAGCTTCTCGAACAGCTTGACGCGGGTCATCGGGTCGTAGCTGGAGACCACCTCGCGGTAGGCCGAGGTCAGGTCCGGGTGCGGGTTGACGCGCCAGCAACGCTCGATGGTCTTGGCGGCGTTCTTGTGCTTGCCGATGGCCATCTGCAGCCGGGCCGCGCGGGCCGCCGCCGGGACGAAGCCGGACAGCAGGTCGTGCGCCGCCTGGGCGTGCGACAGGGCCGAGTCGGACCGGCCGCGGCGCTCCGCCTCGAAGCTGCGCTCCAGAAGCAGGGTGGCGCGATGGCGGCGGCCGTCGTCGGGGTTGATGGCGCCGGCCTGCACGGCTTGCTGCAGCGTGCCTTCCGCCGCCGCCCATTCGCCCGAACGGGCTTCCAGGTCGTACAGCGTGCCAAGCAGCCAGGGCGTGTTGGGCTGGAGCGACTGGGCGCGGCGGGCGAGCTGCAGCGCCTCCACCCGGTCACCGGCCTTCAGCGACTGCGTCAGCAGGCCGCGCAGGCCGAGGAAGGCGGTCTCCGGCCGGTCGAGCATGGCGGTGAAGTATTCCTTCGCCGCGCGGTCGTCGCCCTGGAGCTGGGCGGCCTGGGCCGACAGCAGCATGGTCAGCGGCGGCTCGTTGAGCAGCCCGTCGGCCTTGCGCGCCATCTTGCGGGCGGTCGTGGCGTCGCCGGCGGCGACGGCGACCATGCCGCGGGTCAGCGCCTGATAACCGCGCTCGCGCCGGCGCGACCGGCGGTAGCGGCCGTAGTTGCGCGGCGCGCCGAGGATGGCACGGGCCAGCCGGTACAGGACGATGCCAGCCGCCAGAGCCGCCACGCCGATCAGGATGGCGATGCCGATGCCGGTCTCGACGACGTAGCCCTGCCAGTTGATGGCGAGGGTTCCGGGATGGTTGGCCAGCCAGACCGCGATCGCGACGACGATGGCGACCTTGATGATGAACCAGATGGCGCGTGTCATTGGGCCGCTCCCTTGACCCCGGCGGACTGCGACAGCAGGCCGATGGCGCGGTTGGTGAGCTGCTGGCCGGCCTCGTTGGCGGCCAGACGGGCCTTTGCATCGGCGATCCACGGGGCGGCGACCTGCGCCGCCGGGCCCTTCAGGGCGGACAGCTCCTTGACCGCGCCGCCGAGGTTGCCGGCCTGCAGGGCGGCTTCCGCACGGGCGACCACCGCCGAGGCGCCGTCGCCGACCGCGTCGCCGCCCGAGCGGCGGACGGTGACCAGCGTGGCGATCTTGCCGGTGACCTGCTCCACCCAGTCGTTGCCCTCGCCCTGGTTGTCGGCGCGCACGATGTCGGAGGCCATGGCCGAGAAGCGGTCGGTGAGCTGCGGCTGCGTCGGCACGCCCTTGGCGGCGTAGCCGGCCACGGCCTCCAGCGGCTGCGTCACCTGGGCGTCGCCCGACGCCACGGCGCGGACGGCCTGGAGTTCCTGCTGGAACGGCTGCCCGGCGGCCAGCGCGGAGCGGAGCTGCCCGGCGGCAAGCACCAGCGTCTGGGCAGCGGTGGCGGCGTCGCGGCGGGTCTCCACCGCCTGGTTGACGGCGGCAAGCTCCTGCTTCAGCGCGTCCACCTCCTGGCGGATCTGCCCGGCGGCCTGGGCCTCGTTGCCCACCGCGTCGACGCGCTGCTGGACCTGGCCAAGCTGCTCGGTCAACTGGGCGACGCGCGGGTCGGGCTCGGCCGGGGCGGCGGCAGCGGCGGCCTGCGTACGCTCCTCAAGCTGCTGGATGCGGGCGGTGAGCTGGCCGACGGCGTTGTCCAGAGTCTGCTGGTCGATGCCGGCGGCGGCTGCGTTGCCCTCGGCCGGGGCGGCGGCAGGGCGCTGCTCCAGCTTGGCGAGGCGCTCGGACAGCTGCTGGATCTGGTTGCGCAGAGCCGGGTCGGGCTGCGGCGCGGGCGCCGTGGCGGCCGGACCGGCGGCAGTCCCGCCGGCGGTGGGCCAGCCGGGGACGCGCGGCCCCCACCAGGGCTGCGACAGGGCGGCGGCGCCGACCAGCAGGGCGATCAGCGACACGGCGGTGGCGAAACCGGCACCGGACTTGCGTTCCTCGCGCGGCGCCTCGTAACGCGGCGGCTCGTAGGAGGAGGCGGTGTAGGCGGGGGCGGGGGCGGGGGGCTCCACCGGCGGCGTCTCGCTCTTGACCTCGTCCGACGTGAAGGGGGCAGCCTTGAAGGGATCGGCCTTGGCCTCGTCCTTGCTCTCTTCGGAGCGGATCTCATCGCCCTTGATCGTTTCGGCCTTCACGTCGCCGCCCGGCAGCGTGTCGGCGGCACCCGGCAAAGCAGAGGGCGGAAGAGTGTCCGCGACCGGCGGCAGCGTGGAGGGCGGCAGGTCCGTGGCCGGCACCGGGCCACCGCCCGGCAGCGTGTCGGCGCCCGGCAGGGTGTCCTCGGCCTTGCCGGATTCGGTCTTGAACGGCTCGGCGCCTTCGGAAAGGGGAGCGGTCGGCGCGATGATGGCGGCGTCCGGCGGCGGCAGCGGCATCACCGAGCCGGCGGCGTCGGGAGCGTTGCGGTCCTCGCTCGGCGTCGCGGCTTCCAGGTCGGCTTCGCTCAGCTTGATCCGGTGCTTGGCGGCGGAGGCGCGGAGGTCGGCGTGGCGGGCCAGCGGAATGGCGCCGCGCTTCTTCCAGCCCTGCACCGTGGTGACCGGGATGTCCAGCTTGTGGGCCATGGGGCGGATGCCGCCGAAGCGCTCGATGATGCGTTCGACGGCGGGGCCGCCGGGCACCTGGTTCTGGTCGGCCAACGGGTTCTGGTTGGGCGTCTGGTTCTGGTCGGACGGCGTGTGGCCGTTCGGGTCAGCCTCGTGTTCGGAGCCTGGGCGAGAGGTCATTGGGTGCCTTCTGGTCGCAGTTGTTCTCAACGAACGCCACACAAGCCCCCAAGCGGATGCGCTCAAGCCCGGCCCGTGCCGCCGGATGCTTCCGGCAGCAGGCCGAGCAGAGAGTCCTGCTCCGGCCGTGGCGCCACCCGTACGTTCTGCCACGGTGTCACTCCCAGCTCACCGTACGCGCGGGCAGCCTCCGCGACCGCGGGGCTGAGGCAGAGCGCGTCCACTGTACGACAGCGGTCGATGAGCCCGGCCTCGGCGACAAGCCTAACAAACGAACGGGCGGTACGGGGAGAGAAAAACAACACGGCGTCCAGTGTTCCCGTACGCAACAGCGCCGCCGTGCCGTCCGACAGCCGCGCGCTCGGAACGGCGTCGTACAGCGTTTCCCGCAGGATGGAAAATCCGGACTCGCCCAGCATGGCCGACAGGTCGCCGGCCAGCTTGGTTCCTGCGACATGAAGTAGCGGACCCGCCGCTGCGGTGCAGCGTCGGCGCACCAGATCGGCCAGCGCGTACACGTCGCCGGACGCGCTTTCCACCTGCGTGAAACCGGCCGCGCGGGCCGCGGTCGCGGTGGCGTCGCCCACCGCATAGACCGGACGGTCAAGCCGGCTCGTACGTCTGGTGTAGCCCCGTACGCCGTTTGCGCTGGTGAAGAGGAGGGCCTGTACGTTCCCGACGTCCGGCTCCGGCCCGTCCAGCCAGCGGATCTCCAGCATCGGCTCCGCCGACACGGCGAAGCCCAGCGCGCGCAGACGGGCCGCCAGAGGCTCGGAATCCTCCGCCGGACGGGTGACCAGGATGTGAGGGGCCGCCATCGCCGGCCGCCGTCAGCTCTTGAAGAAGTCGGGCGGCAGGACCGCCTTGATCTCCGCCCCGGCGTCGGCGCCGATGGCGGCAGCATCGCTTGCGCTGCCGTTGCGCTCCGCCCGGAAGACCTGCCGCCCGTCGTTGGACAGCACCTTGGCCTTCAGGTGCAGCCGGTCGCCGTCCAGGGTGGCCAGCCCGGCGATGGGGGTGCGGCAGGAGCCGTCGAGCATGGCCAGCAGCGCGCGTTCCGCCGTCACGCGGGCCGTGGTGGCGGCGCAGTTCAGCGGAGCCAGCAGGGCGCGGGTGGCCTCGTCGGCGCTGCGGATCTCGATGCCGATGGCGCCCTGGGCGACGGCGGGCAGCATCTCCTCATGCTCCAGCACGGCGGTGATGCGGTCGGTCAGGCCGAGACGGCGCAGCCCGGCGAGCGCCAGCAGGGTGGCGTCCACCTCCCCGGCCTCCAGCTTGGCGAGGCGGCTCTGCACGTTGCCGCGGAAGGGCACGACCCTCAGGTCGGGCCGCCGCTCCAGGATCTGGGCCTGACGGCGCAAGCCGGCGGTGCCGACGACGGAGCCGGCGGGCAGCGTGTCCACCGTGTGGCCGCCGCGCGAGAAGAAGGCGTCGCGCGTGTCCTCACGCGGCAGGAGCGTGGAAATCTCCAGCCCGTCCGGCATCCAGGTCGGCACGTCCTTCATCGAATGGACGGCGAGGTCGGCGCGGCCGTCGAGCAGCGCGTCCTCCAGTTCCTTGGTGAACAGGCCCTTGCCGCCGGCCTCGGCCAGCGTGCGGTCCAGGATGCGGTCGCCCGTCGTCTTGAAGACGACGATCTCGATGGCGCCGGGGGCGGCCAGATGCGGGTGTGCCGCGATCAGCCGGTCGCGGGTCTCGTGGGCCTGCGCCAGCGCCAGCGGGCTGCCGCGCGTGCCGATGCGGAGCGGTTGGGTCATGAGGCCAGTGTTCTAGGCGATCCACCGCGGTTTGCAAGCCTTGGTGACGCGCGCGCTACTCTTTGGTGACGGGGGAAGCGCGCCGCGCCGTGACCACCATGCGGCGGCTGTCCACCGTCCAGGGGGCATCCTCGAAATCGCCGGCCAGCCGTTCGATGGTGAAGCCGGCGCTTTCCAGCATCAGCTCCAGTTCGTAGCGGAAGATCATCCGCCAGGTGAAGCCGTACTCGGTCACCGCGATCTTGCCGTCCGGCAGCAGCTCGTCGTACCAGCCGTGAATGCGCTGGCACTGCCCCTCGTCCAGGCGGGAGGCCATCGTGTTGCGGATGTAGCTGTTGCCGTTGTGCGGGCTGCGCCGCGGCTCCGACGGGCTGGGCTTCGTCTCGGCGTCCATTGGCAGCGTCAGCGGATTCATCACGTCCAGCGCCAATGTGCCGCCCGGCGCAAGATGAGCGGCGGCGGCAGCCAGCGTGCGACGCTCCGCCGCCAGTTCCGGGATCAGCATCAGCACGTTGAACGGAATGACGGCGAGCCGGCAGTCCCGCACCGGCAGATCAAGCGCCGTGGCGTCCTGCCGCACCGGATGAACGCGGGCCTGCACCTCCGGCGCCTCGCGCGCCAGCTTGGCGCGGAGCTGGTCGAGCATGGCGGCGGAGACGTCCACCGCCCACACCTCGTGCCCGGCGCGGGCCAGCGGGATGGTCAGGCGCCCGGTGCCGCAGCCGATCTCCAGAACCGGGCCGCCGGTCTCCGCCGCGCGTTCCTTGTAGAAGGGCACGTCGCCCAGCATGCCGAGGCGGGCGAGCGTCGCAGCGTGATCCGCCCGCGCCTCCCCGATCTCCAGCGACGGATAGTCGCCGTCGTAATAGACGATGCTGGCGTCGTCGTCGGGGACGTCTTTGTTCATGGAGGGCAAAACCCTGAAGAAGCCGGGTCAAGACCCTATACCAGAGCGGTGGAGACGGCTAGTTTGACAGCCATCATGATCGTTCTTGGAATCGAAACGAGCTGCGACGAGACGGCGGCGGCCATCGTGACCGACGCGCGGGAGATCCGCGCCGACGTGGTGCTGTCGCAGCTGGACGACCACACGCCCTATGGCGGGGTCGTGCCGGAAATCGCCGCGCGCGCCCATCTGGAGCATCTGGACGGGCTGATCCGCCGCGCCATGGCGGAGTCCGGGCTGGGCTTCGCCGACCTCGACGCCGTGGCGGCGACCGGCGGGCCGGGGCTGATCGGCGGGGTGATCGTCGGCGTGATGACCGCCAAGGCCATTGCCGCGGCGCGCGGGCTGCCCTTCGTCGCGGTGAACCATCTGGAAGGCCACGCGCTGACCGCCCGGCTGACCGACAATGTGCCCTTCCCCTACCTGCTGCTTCTGGTGTCCGGCGGGCACTGCCAGCTTCTGGTGGTCGAGGGGGTAGGCCGATACCGGCGGCTCGGCACCACCATCGACGATGCGGTGGGCGAGGCGTTCGACAAGACGGCCAAGCTGCTCGGCCTCGGCTATCCCGGCGGGCCGCTGCTGGAGAAGGCGGCGGCGCTGGCGACCAATCCGGGCCGCTTCGACCTGCCGCGCCCGATGGTCGGGCGCCCCGGCTGCGACTTCTCCTTCTCCGGTCTGAAGACCGCGGTGCGGCGCCATGTCGAGGAGCTGGGAACGCCCCTCTCGGCGGAGGACCGGGCCGACCTCGCCGCCGCCTTCCAGAACACGGTCGCCGAGGTGATGGCCGACCGCTGCGCCCGCGCCATGCGCCAATTCAAGGAGATGCACCCGCAGGGCGGCGCCCTGGTGGTGGCCGGCGGCGTGGCGGCCAACAGGACGCTGCGCGCCCGCCTGCAGACGCTGGCCGACCGCGAGGGCATGCCCTTCGTGGCGCCGCCGCTGCGGCTGTGCACCGACAACGCGGCGATGATCGCCTGGGCGGGGATCGAGCGCTTGCGGCTGGGCCAGACCGACCCGCTGGACTTCGCCCCGCGTCCCCGCTGGCCGCTCGACCCCACCGCCAAGCCGGCCATCGGCAAGGCCGGGGTCGGTTCCGGCGTGAAGGCCTGAGAGTGAGTCCGCCATGGCCCTGACCTTCCGCACCGCCCGGCGCGACGACGTGCCGGCGATCGTCCGGCTGACCGCCGACGACGCCCTGTCCACCGGCGGCGACGTCTATGCCGAGCCGCTGGACCCGCTCTATTGGGACGCCTTCGACCGCATGGCGGCCCAGCCGGGCAATTCCATCGTGCTGGCGGAACAGGACGGGCGGATCGTCGGCTGCTTCCAGTTCACCGTCACCCACGGGCTGGCCCGCCGGGGAGCGGCGCGGGCGACGGTGGAGGCGGTGAAGGTGGACGGCGCGTTGCGCGGCCAGGGGATCGGCAGCACCATGATGCGGCACGCCATCGCGCTGGCCCGCGCCGAGGGTTGCGTGATGGTGCAGCTGACCAGCCAGACCCGGCGCACCGACGCCCACCGCTTCTACGAGCGGCTGGGCTTTCGGGCGAGCCATGTCGGGATGAAGCTCATGCTGACGCCGGAGGCGTGACCGTCCGGGTTGCGGACCGGGGACGCTCCGCCTAAACAGGCGGCCAAATCCTTCAGGCCAAATTTTAAAAACAGGGGGCATCCATGGCGGCAACGGACTTCCGGCGCATCGGCGTGATCGGTGGCGGGGCCTGGGGCACGGCGCTGGCTCTGGCCGCCCTGCGTGCCGGGCGGGAGGCCCTGCTGTGGGCGCGCGAGCCAGCGGTGGTCGAGTCGGTCAACGCCGCGCGGGAGAACCGCGACTATCTGCCCGGCGTGACCCTGCCCGCCGCATTGCGCGCGACCGGCGATCTGGCCGAGGTTGCCGCCTGCGACGCCATCCTGCTCGTCACCCCGGCCCAGCATCTGCGCAGCGCCTGCGCCAGCCTCGCCGTGCATCTGCGGCCGGGCACCCCGCTGGTCATCTGCGCCAAGGGGATCGAGCTGGAAAGCCACGCCCTGATGAGCGAGGCCGCCACCGCCGCGCTGCCGGCGGGGACGCCGCTGGCCGTGCTGTCCGGCCCGACCTTCGCGGCGGAGGTGGCGCGCGGCCTGCCGACCGCGGTGACGCTGGCCTGCGCCGACGCCGCGCTGGGCGCCCGGCTGGTCGAGGCGCTGGGCAGCCGCACCTTCCGCCCCTACCTGTCCGACGACGTGGTGGGCTCGCAGATCGGTGGGGCGGTGAAGAACGTGCTGGCCATCGCCTGCGGCGTGGTGGAAGGCCGCAAGCTGGGCGACAACGCGCGGGCGGCGCTGATCACCCGCGGGTTGGCGGAGATCACCCGGCTGGCCCTGGCGCTCGGCGGGCGGCCGGAGACGCTGATGGGGCTGTCGGGGCTGGGCGACCTGACGCTGACCTGCTCCAGCCTGCAATCGCGCAACATGTCGCTGGGCGCCGCTCTCGGTGCCGGCCGGACGCTGGCCGAGGTGCTGGCGGAGCGCCGCTCCGTCGCCGAAGGAGTCTACACCGCCGCCGCGGTGGTCGGGCTGGCCGGGAAGAAGGGCGTCGACATGCCGTTGTGCGCTGCCGTGGACGCCATCCTGAACCGCGGCGCCGGGCTGGACGCGACGATCGATGGGCTGCTGTCGCGGCCGTTCCGCGAGGAAGGGCGCTGAGGGCGCGGCCGTCTTCGGAATGGTTGCAAGATCGGATGGGTTGTGCGAGGCTTTGCACCCTCACAATCGGAGTCCGTTCCATGTTCGCCCCGCCGCACCCGCTCGCCCTGCTGGCGCTCCGCGCCGCCGCACTGCTGGCTGCCGGGCGGACGATCGCCGCCCGACGGAGCGGGGACGGGCGAAAACAGCGCGGCGCCTGAACGACACCGCCGCGATGGCGGTCCCGCGCGTCCCGGGCGTCCGCCGCCGCTGCGCGCGCCGTTCCTCTGGCTGCACCGCTGAGGCACCCTGCGTCTGCGGAAGGCCGCGCGTCGCGGCACCTTCCGCAGCGGTCACGGCTGCGCTAGGCTCCCGCCCGACCGAACGGAAGGGGTTTCCCATGCTGTACATGTTCCATTGCACCGACAAGGCCGGCGCCGCCCAGGTGCGGGCCGACAACCGCCCGGCCCATCTGGCCTATCTGGAGGCGCACGCCGACCGTCTGTTCGCCGCCGGCCCGCTGCTGTCCGATGACGGCCAGGGCATGGCTGGCAGCCTGCTGATCGTGGAGTGCGCCGACGAGGCCGCCGCGAAGGACTTCGCCGCCAACGACCCCTACGCCCAGGCCGGGCTGTTCGAGAGCGTGGAGATCCGGGCGTGGCGCCGGGTCTACCCGAAGTCCTGAGCGGGGGCGGACGGCAATGGCCCGCTGGCTTCTGAAGTCGGAGCCCTTCAAATATTCGTGGGAGCGCATGGTCGCCGACGGCACCACCCATTGGGACGGCGTGCGCAACCATCAGGCGTCGAACAACCTGAAGGCCATGAAGGTCGGCGACCGCGCCTTCTTCTACCACTCGAACGAGGGGCTGGAGGTGGTCGGCGTCGTCGAGATCGCGCGGGAATACTACCCGGACCCGAGCGACGAGGCGGGCCGTTTCGGCATGGTCGACGTGCGGGCGCTGCTGCCCGTGAAGACGCCGGTCACGCTGAAGACGATGAAGGCCGACCCGCTGCTTCAGGGCATGGCCCTGGTCAAGCAGTCGCGCCTGTCGGTCTGCCCGGTGTCGGACGCCGAATGGGCGCATGTCTGCGCGCTGGCCGGGATCGAGGCGTGACGGTTCTTCGGACGTGTTGAGAGCGCGGCCGTCTGCGGCGGCGGATCAGTCCGCCGGTTCGCAGATGGCCGCCTGGAAATCCTGCGTGGCCTGAAGCATCCGGCGGGCCAACGCCTGCATCTCCGCGGCGGCTCCGGCGAAACCGGCGTCCTCCCCGAATGGCGCGAGAGCGGCCGAGCCGGACGCATCCAGTTCCGCCAGAGACGCCGTGCGCAGGGCGGCGTCGATCACCATCAGGCTGGTGCGGCTGCCCATCTCCGACAGGCGTCCGGCCAGCTCCAGGCCCTGTCCGGCACCGCCGCCAGTCGTGCCGTCTCCGGTGGTGCCGTCCGCGCTGGTCGTGCTGGCCATGCCGGTGCCCTGCTGTTGGGTGAACGCCATGCACGCTAACGATGCGCTGGTTAAGGCCGGGTTAAGCGGCTTGCCGAAGGGTGTCATCATGCTTTCGTATTATGCGCGACAAATAGTCGCGCTGTCGTGTCGTCGCAGATGCCGGTGAATTCAAAAGAACGGGCGGTGCGCTGCAACAAAGTGGAACCGAAAGCCCCGATGGAGAGGGCGGACAATCAGCCGTTCTGCTTGTGGTGACGGGAACTTGTGTGGATAATGTCCCGCAACAGGAGCGGCCGGAAACCGCTCCCCAACAGCCCTTCAGGGCGTAACCAGAAGCACTACGGGGGAATCGCGAGCCAATGTCCGACAATTCGTTTTTTCCTGTTAAGCCGGAAATCGCCAAGACCGCTTACGTGGACGAAGCCGCCTACACCCGCCTGTACGAGCAATCGATCAACGATCCGGAAGCCTTCTGGGGTGAGCAGGGCAAGCGCATCGACTGGATCAAGCCCTACAGCAAGGTGAAGGACGTCAGCTACACCGGCGACGTCCACATCAAGTGGTTCTACGACGGCACGCTGAACGTCTCCGCCAACTGCGTCGACCGCCACCTCGCGACGCGCGGCGACCAGACCGCCATCATCTTCGAAGGCGACGATCCGGGCGTTTCCAAGCACATCACCTACAAGGAACTGCACGAGCAGGTCTGCCGCCTCGCCAACGTCCTGAAGAAGAACGGCGTCAAGAAGGGCGACCGCGTCACCATCTACCTGCCGATGATCCCCGAGGCCGCCTACGCCATGCTGGCCTGCGCGCGCGTCGGCGCCATCCACTCCATCGTGTTCGGCGGCTTCTCGCCGGACAGCCTGAAGGACCGCATCGTCGACTGCGACAGCCACTTCGTCATCACCTCCGACGAGGGTCTGCGCGGCGGCCGCAAGGTTCCGCTGAAGGCGAACGCCGACAAGGCCGTCGCCGCGGCGCCGGGCGTCAAGCATGTGCTGGTCGTCAAGCACACCGGCGGCAACGTCGCCTGGACCGAGGGGCGCGACCTCTGGTACCACGAGGAGATCGCGTCGGTCTCCGCCGACTGTCCGCCGGAGGAGATGAGCGCGGAGGACCCGCTGTTCATCCTCTACACCTCGGGTTCGACCGGCAAGCCGAAGGGCGTGCTGCACACCACCGGCGGCTATCTCGTCTACGCGTCGATGACCCACCAGTACGTCTTCGACTACAAGGACGGCGAGGTCTACTGGTGCACGGCCGACGTGGGCTGGGTCACCGGCCACAGCTACATCGTCTACGGCCCGCTGGCCAACGGCGCGACCACGCTGATGTTCGAAGGCGTGCCGACCTATCCGGACATCTCCCGCTTCTGGCAGGTGGTGGACAAGCACAAGGTCAACATCTTCTACACCGCCCCGACCGCCATCCGTTCGCTGATGCGCGAGGGTGAGGCTCCGGTGAAGAAGACCTCCCGCTCCTCGCTGCGCATCCTGGGGTCGGTGGGCGAGCCGATCAACCCGGAAGCCTGGCTGTGGTACTACAACGTGGTCGGCGAGGGCCGTTGCCCGATCGTCGACACGTGGTGGCAGACCGAGACCGGCGGCATCCTGATCACCCCGCTGCCGGGCGCCATCGGCCAGAAGCCGGGTTCGGCGACCAAGCCCTTCTTCGGCGTCAAGCCGGTCGTCGTGGACAACGACGGCAAGGAGCTGGAAGGCGAGACGGAAGGCAACCTGTGCATCGCCGACAGCTGGCCGGGCCAGATGCGCACGGTGTTCGGTGACCACGAGCGCTTCGTCCAGACCTACTTCTCGACCTTCGCGGGCTACTACTTCACCGGTGACGGCTGCCGCCGCGACGCGGACGGCTATTACTGGATCACCGGCCGCGTGGACGACGTGATCAACGTGTCCGGCCACCGCATGGGCACGGCGGAAGTGGAAAGCGCGCTGGTCGCCCATCCGAAGGTCGCCGAGGCCGCCGTCGTCGGCTACCCGCACGACCTCAAGGGCCAGGGCATCTACGCCTACGTCACGCTCAACGCCGGGGAAAGCCCGACCGAGGAGCTGCGCAAGGAGCTGGTGGCCTGGGTGCGCAAGGAGATCGGCCCGATCGCCTCGCCGGACCTGATCCAGTGGTCGCCGGGCCTGCCGAAGACCCGTTCGGGCAAGATCATGCGCCGCATCCTGCGCAAGATCGCCGCGAACGAGCACGACAGCCTGGGCGACACCTCGACGCTGGCCGATCCGACCGTCGTGACCGACCTGATCGAGAACCGCATGAACAACGCCTGACCGCGGCGTTCATCGGATCTGTCTACGGACCGGGGGCCTTCGTGGCCCCCGGTTTCGTTTTGGAGCCGTTACTTTGGGGTGGCGTCCGATCCGTCGGAGGCGCCGCTGCCGGGCTGGTTTTTCATGGACTCGGCGGTGCCGGGCTTCAGGCCGGACTCGCCGCTCGCCGCGTCGGGGACGGCGCCGATGCGGCCCTGCGCGCGGGTCTCCGCCGCGTTCTTCTGCTTCTCGGTGCGTCGCTCGCCCAACGTCGGGTCCTGGGCGCCGGTCGATTCCATCCAGGCTTCGCCCTGGGACGGCGGTGCGGCGCCGAGACCGCCCTCCATAGTCTTGGCGTCCTGCGCCACGGCGGCACCGGTCAGGGCAAGGCTGGCGGCCAGCAAGGCGATGGCGCCGGGGACGTAAGACGAGGCCTGGGTCGTCATGGTTCGCTCTCCTCCTTGGTGGGAGGGGCAACAGCGGAGCGAGACGGCGGGTTCCCAGCTCACCCGTTGGTGGAACCGGGTTAGCCCATGCCCGTCCCGTCGCACCAGGGCTGGCGCCGTTCGCCGTGATAGGGGCGGGCGAGCCCCGCCTCGATCAGCGCGGCCGACAGGTCGTCACCCCCGATCGTCAGCACGCGGGCGCGCACCCGCCCGCCGTATTTGTCGGGCTGGATGTCGAGCAGCCGCACCGGGGCGGCCCCGATCAGACGGCGCGCGTGGTCGCGGGCGGTCTCCGCCAGTTCCCGCTCGCGGGGGCAGCGGGCGCGCATCTCCGGCGCGTCCAGCCCGTCCACCCGGACATGGGTTTCCACCACCTGACCCAGCCAGATGGTGGCGCGCACCAGCAGCGTGTCGCCGTCCAGAACCTCCAGCACCTCCGCCGGGATCGGGCCGGGCAGGGCGGGCGGAGCGGCCTGGACGGTGCCGGCCAGCAGCGGGACCAGCAGTGTGGAGAGAAGCGCCAGCCACAGCCCGGCGGTGCGGCGCGGGCATGGGGTGATGGACTTGGGCGATCCCATGGCGCGACCTCTCCGGGCACCGGTTCGCGAAGCGGCGAACCGGTCACAGAGTAGCGCGCGAACCAGAACGCATCAAGCACAACCTAGGTATTGTGTCCTGAATGCGTATGTGTTCAATTCTCAAACGGGAGTGCAGAGGCAATCGATCCTAAGGGCGCTGGCTTAGAAGTCCGAGCAGCGGCCCTTGAACTCCCAATCGCCGAAGCGGGTCGGCTCCGGCCCCTGCGGTCCGCCGATCTCGCCGGGCATCTGCTCGGGACCCTTGGCGCCGGATTCGGGGGTTGTGTCGGCGTCGGGCTTCGCGGCGTCGGGCTTTGCAGCGTCCTGCGGTGCCGGGCTGGTGGTCTTCGTCTCGGTCATGGCCGTCCTCTGGGGTCGGGTGCGGTGCTTGGCCATCTTGAACGATGCCTTCCGCCAAGCCCATATCACCAGACAGGCCCGGCGGAAAGCCCCGCCGGGGCCATCCTGTCCAACCAACAGTGACACCGTCCAGAAGATCGCCCGGAACATCGCCAAGAGAACACCGCCATGACCAGCTATGTGAAGACCACCATCCTCCTCGCCGGCCTGACCGCCCTGTTCATGGGCATCGGCTATCTGATCGGCGGCAAGGGCGGCATGATGATCGCCTTCGTCATGGCGCTGGGCATGAACCTGTTCAGCTACTGGAACTCCGGCGACATGGTGCTGTCCATGTACGGCGCGCGGGAGGTCGACGCCTACACCGCCCCCGAATATTACGGCATCGTCCAGCAACTGGCCGAGCGCGCCGGCCTGCCGATGCCGCGCGTCTACATCATGGAGAACGACCAGCCCAACGCCTTCGCCACCGGACGCAACCCGGAGAACGCCGCGGTCGCCGCCACCACCGGCCTGCTGCGCCTGCTGAGCCCGGAGGAGATCGCCGGCGTCATGGCGCATGAGCTGGCTCATGTGAAGAACCGCGACACGCTGATCATGACGATCACCGCGACCATCGCCGGCGCCATCTCCATGCTCGCCAACTTCGGCATGTTCTTCGGCGCGTCGCAGAGCAACAGCCAGAACGGGCAGGGCGGCAACCCGCTGGGGCTGATCGGCGGCATCCTGATCGCCATCCTGGCCCCCTTCGCCGCGATGATCGTCCAGATGGCGATCAGCCGCACCCGCGAGTACGAGGCCGACCGCATCGGCGCGGAGATCTGCGGGCGCCCGCTGTGGCTGGCCGACGCGCTGACCCGCATCCACAACTACGCCCACCAGATCCCGAACTACGCGGCGGAATCCAACCCGGCCACGGCGCACCTGTTCATCGCCAACCCGCTGCACGGGCGCAGCCTGGACAGCCTGTTCTCCACCCATCCGAACATGGAGGAACGGGTCCGCCGCCTGCGCGGCATGGCCGGCCCCTCCTTCATGCCGCGCAGCCCCTGGGGGTGAGCCGGCCAGGACCATCGCGCAACCCGATGCGCCGCGAGGGCGGGTGACAAGATCGACACGGATTTCACGGATTTGGGCACGGATTTCACGGAATCCTCGATCCGTGCCTCATTCCAGCCGCAACCGGGCCAGCCGCAACCGGGCCGAGCAGCTCCGTGAAATCCGGTTTTGATCCGTGAAATCCGTGTCGATCTTGCCCGCGTTCGCCGGACGCTGCGTTCAGGCGGGCGTTTCCGGCCCGGGCGGTTCGCGGTTGCACGCCGAAAGGTGCAAGTCTACTTTCCCTCCGCTTGCCGATTGTGGGGCGCTCAGGGGGAACACCGCATGTCCGACGTCACGAAATACCGCCTCGTCACCCGGTCCGACTTCGACGGGCTGGTCTGCGCCGTGCTCCTGAAGGAGCTGGGCATCCTCGACGAGATCAAGTTCGTGCATCCCAAGGACATGCAGGACGGCAAGGTCGAGATTTCCGACCGCGACATCACCACCAATCTGCCCTATGTGCCCGGCGTCCATCTCGCCTTCGATCACCATCTGTCGGAGACGATCCGCGTCGGCAAGCGCGACAACCACATCATCGAGGCCGATGCCCCCTCCGCCGCCCGCGTCGTCTACAATTACTACGGCGGCAAGGAGCGCTTCCCGACCATCTCCGACGCGATGATGGCCGCGGTCGATCAGGCCGACTCCGCCCAATACGGCATCGAGGACATCCTGAAGCCGCAGGGCTGGGCCCTGCTGAACTTCATCATGGACGCGCGCACCGGCCTCGGCCGCTTCCGCGATTTCCGCATCTCCAACTATCAGCTCATGATGGAGCTGATCGACTATTGCCGCAGCCATGGCATCGACGAGATCCTCGCCCTGCCCGACGTGAAGGAGCGGGTGGACCTCTACACCGAGCACGAGGCGAAGTTCTCCGACCAGCTCGCCCGCTGCAGCACGATCCGCGGCAACGTCGTGGTCGTCGACCTGCGGCGCGAAGAGACCATCTACGCCGGCAACCGCTTCATGATCTACGCGATGTACCCGGAAGCGAACGTGTCGATCCACGTGCTGTGGGGGCTGAAGCAGCAGAACACGGTGCTGGCCTGCGGCAAGTCGATCATCAACCGCAGCTCCAGGACCAACATCGGTCCGCTGATGCTGGAGTACGGCGGCGGCGGGCACGAGGCGGCGGGCACCTGTCAGGTGGACAACGACAAGGCCGAAACGGTGCTGGAGGAGATCGTCGGACGCATGCGCGCCGACGGCTGACGGGAATCGTGCCGGACCTGTTTCTCGACAAGACTCCGCTGTTCGACGCGGGGTGGCTGGGCGTGTCCGCCGCCGCCAGCCGGGACGACGTGCTTCTGTGCCTCGCCGAGGCCGAACGCCGCGCCGAGGCGGCGCTGGAGCAACTTGGGCGAACGCTGACCCAGGGCGGACTTCCGGCTTCCAGTGCGGCCGCCGACCGCGACCGGCGCATCGACGCCCTGCTGGCGCTGGAGGCGCGGGGAATCCCGGCGTCCGGTGCTGCGGCGGGCGGGGCGGTGGAGCGCGTCATGATGGAGGTCGGCTTCCGCAAGCGCGACCTGATGCCCCGCTTCCACGAGCTGGCCGAGCGGTGCCGCGCCGTCCACCGCCGCGCCCTGGCGATGGCGCGGGACGCCCGCTGGGCGCTGATGCTGGAGCGCGCCGCCGCCGACCCCGGCGGGCCGTCCAGCCCCATCCAGGGTACGGGGACCCGCTACGTCAAGAGCGACCGCTACGACGCCCGTGCGGCGCGCAGCCTGCCGCCGGACGACCGCGTCCGCGCCGACCGTTTCCTCAAGCGGCTGGGCGAGGACCCGGTGCCGCCGGAGCTGGAGCTGAGCCCGCTGGAGGGGGCAGGGTTGGAGGGGGCGGCGCTGTGGGGGATGAAGGCCGGCAACGGCAACCGTTTCATCCTGCGCCGGGGCGAGCTGCGGGGTGTCGTCTGCTTCTTCGTCGAGGACGTCGGTCCCTATCCCGACCACGAGGGCGGACGGCGCGGCGCGCTGGCCCGCTGAGGCGCTCTGCTGAACAGCGTCCGATTCCGCTCGGCCGCGTGCAGCGGCTACTCGACACCCGCCGTCCGGCGCGCTACATCCAGCGGCATGTCCGACGCCTCCCTTGCCGCGCGCTCCGCCGCGCTCGACCTTCTGCGCGATGTGCTGCGCAAGTCTATCCCCTTCGATGACGCGTTCGACGCGCATCCGGAGTTGCGCGCGCTCGACCCGCGCGACCGCGGCTTCGTGCGGCTGCTGACCGCCACGGTGCTGCGCCGGCTCGGCCAGATCGACGCGCTGATCCAGGGGAGCCTCGCCAAGCCGGGCCTGCCCAAGGCCACCGTGCACGACATCCTGCGGCTGGGCGCGGCCCAGCTCGTCTTCCTCGGCACGCCCGCCCACGCCGCCGTCGACACGGCGGTGGAGCTGGCCGCGGCCAAGGGGGCCGAACCCTACAAGGGCCTGATCAACGCCGTCCTGCGCCGCATCGGCCGCGAGGGGGTGGAGCTGGCCGCCCAGCAGGACGCCGGGCGCCTGAACACGCCGGACTGGCTGTGGCTGGCCTGGCGGCAGGCCTATGGCATCGGCCGCACCCGCGGCATCGTCGAGGCGCACCTGCACGAGGCGCCGCTGGACATCACCGTCAAGACCGACCCCGCGGCCTGGGCCGAGCGACTGGAGGCCCGGCTGCTGCCCACCGGCACGCTGCGCCGCGCCGCCGGCGGCAACCTGACGGAGCTTCCGGGCTTCGCCGAGGGCGCCTGGTGGGTGCAGGACCTCGCCGCCTCGCTGCCGGCCAAGCTGTTCGGCGATCTGGCGGGCAAGCGCGTCTACGACCTGTGCGCGGCGCCCGGCGGCAAGACCGCGCAACTCGTCGCGCAGGGCGCGCAGGTGACGGCGGTCGACCGCTCCGCCAAGCGGCTGGAGCGGGTACGGGAGAATCTGGCCCGCCTCAATCTGTCGGCGGAGGTGCTGGCGACCGACGCCGCCACCTGGACCCCCGACCAGCCGGCCGACGCGGTGCTGCTCGACGCCCCCTGCTCGGCCACCGGGGCGATCCGCCGCCATCCCGACATCCTGCGCGTCAAGACGCCGGAGGACATCGGCAAGCTGGCCAAGGCGCAGAGCCGCCTGCTGGCCCACGCCGTCGATCTGGTGAAGCCGGGCGGCACGCTGGTCTACTGCACCTGCTCCATCCAGCCGGAGGAGGGCGAGGCGCAGATCGACCGCATCCTGGCCCGCGACAAGCGGGTCGAGCGCCTGCCCATCACACCGGTTGATCTGGGTGGCGGCCATGCGGGGGATGGCAATTTGGCCGAGTTGATCAACGAGCGCGGTGAGGTACGATCCCTGCCGGGCATGCTCGGGGACCTCGGCGGCATCGACGGGTTCTTCGTGGCACGGCTGCGACGGTTGCACGATTAGGGCACCACCGGCTTGCGGGGGTCGAGGCGAATTTGATACGACAACAGGATGCATCCCCCCGATCGCCCGAATGCCTTCAGCGAAGCGCCGGCCATCGCCTCCCCCTGCCGTGTGACGGGGTGAGCCGATGAGCGCCGGGCGTGGGAAAATGGGCCGCTTGCGGGACGGCGTCGCGCAGATCGCCTTCGGCAACCCGATCTACAAGCTGACCTTGGGCGGCCGCGCGCCGACCGCCCTGTCCGCCGTGCCGCCGGACCCCTGGCCGGGCGACGCCGGGGACGGTTCGGCGATCCTGGCCGGCGTCTTCCGCTTCGGCGGGCAGGCCGCGGCGGCCGACGCCCACGGCGCGCCGAACTGGCGGGCCGGCAGCGCCGTCTGGCAGGACGCCCTGCACGGCTTCGAATGGCTGCGCGACCTGCGCGCGGTCGGCGGCGACACGGCGCGGCGGCGCGCCCGCGCGCTGGTGCTGTCCTGGCTGGACAACAACGGAAGCTGGAACGCCCAGACCTGGGCGCCGGAGGTGCTGGGCGCCCGCATTGCCGCCTGGATCGGCCTGCACGACTTCTACTGCGCCTCCGCCGACGACGAGTTCCGCGCCGCGGTCTTCGACAGCCTCGCCCGGCAGGTCAAGCATCTGACCCGCGTCGTGCCCGGAGCGCTGGACGGCAAGGCGCTGGTCACCGCGGCCAAGGGCCTCGTCTATGGCGGCTTCTGCCTGCCGGAGCATGAGCGGATCGGCCAGGACGCGCTGAAGCTGCTGGAGCGCGAGCTGCCGCGCCAGATCCTGCCGGACGGCGGCCATATCGAGCGCTGCCCCTCGGTGCAGCTGCGCATCTTGCGCGACCTGATCGACATGCGGTCGGTCCTGCGCACCGCCCGCGCCGATGTGCCGGAGGCGCTGCAGCACGCCATCGACCGCATGACCCCGGCCCTGCGCTTCTTCCGCCACGGCGACGGTGGCCTCGCCCTGTTCAACGGCGGGCGGGAGGAGGACGCGGCGCTGGTCGACACGGTGCTGGCCCAGGCCGACGCCCGCGGGCGCCCGCTGAAGAGCGCGCCGCACACCGGCTTCGAGCGGCTGATCGCCGGGCGCACCATGGTGCTGATGGACACCGGCGTTCCGCCGGTCACCGGACTGGACGCCACCGCCCACGCCGGCACCCTGTCGCTGGAGATGTCGGTCGGCAAGGAGCGGCTGATCGTCAATTGCGGCGCCCATCCGGTGAAGACCGGCCCCTGGCGCGCCGCGCTGGCCGGCACCGCCGCCCATTCCACCGTCGTGCTGGCCGAGACCAACTCGTCGGAGGTGATCGAGGCGGGCGGGCTGGGCCGCCGCCCCTCCCATGTCGGCTGCGAGCGGCAGGAGAACGACGGGGCGGTGCTGGTCGTCGCCACCCACAACGGCTACAGCCGCAACTTCGGCTATCTGCACCGCCGCCGCGTCTATCTGGCGGAGAACGGCGAGGACCTGCGCGGCGAGGACATGCTGGAGCCGGTGATCGGCGCCACGCCGGAGCCGCGGCCCTTCACCATCCGCTTCCACCTGCACCCCGCGGTCCAGGCGAGCCTCGTCCAGGGCGGGCAGGTCCAGCTGAAGCTGCCGAGCGGGGCCGCCTGGCGGCTTCGCGCGTCGGGCGCCACGCTGGAGCTGGAGGAGAGCATTTATCTGGGCAGCGGCGACGAGCCGCGGCGGACCACCCAGATCGCCGTCTCCGGACATACCGGTCCCGCCATCAAGACGGTGAAATGGGCCTTGCGCCGCGAGCGCAAGGGGGGGTAAACCGCGCGCATCCGCGGCGGACAGGCCGTGGGAATACGGATCGGTGCCTGTTTCGAGAGTCTGTGGAGTGTTCGCCCTGCGACCGTGATCCCCGCCCGGGCGGGGGTGACGAAGCGGGGTGTTTCGCTTTTCCGGCTTTCCGGGTCCCGTCTTCTCAGGCCCCGTCTTCCCATGCCCGGTTCGCCGCAGCCGGTTCCATGACAGCCAGGATGCCCCGATGAGCCCGCCGAACGTCGCCCACTCGCCCGCCCCCGATCTCGTCCGCATCACGCGCGCGCTGATCTCCGTGTCCGACAAGACGGGCCTCGTCGCGCTCGGTCAGGCGCTGGCGGCCAAGGGCGTGGAGATCCTGTCCACCGGCGGCTCCGCCCAGCGGCTGGCCGAGGCCGGCATCCCGGTGAAGGAGGTCTCCGACCACACCGGCTTCCCGGAGATCATGGACGGGCGCGTCAAAACGCTGCACCCGCGCGTGCACGGCGGCATCCTGGCCCGCCGCGACATCCACGCCGAGGCGATGACCACCCACGACATCCCGCCGATCGACCTCGTGGTGGTGAACCTCTACCCGTTCGAGGCGACGGTGTCGAAGGGCGCCGACTACGCCAACTGCGTGGAGAACATCGACATCGGCGGCCCGGCGATGATCCGCGCCGCGGCCAAGAACCATGACTTCGTCACCGTCGTCACCGACCCTGAGGATTACGAGGCGGTGCTGGACGAGCTGGCGACCCATGACGGCGCGGTCACGCTGACGCTCCGCCGCACGCTGGCCCAGCGCGCCTACGCCCGCACGGCGTCCTACGACGCGGCCATCTCCTCCTGGCTGGCCGGCCAGCTCGGCGAGACCTTCCCGCCGCGCACCACCCTGTCGGGCACGCTCAGCCAGACCCTGCGCTACGGCGAGAACCCGCACCAGCAGGCGGCCTTCTACGTCACCGGCGAGCAGCGTCCGGGTGTGGCGACGGCCATCCAGCTCCAGGGCAAGGAGCTGTCCTACAACAACCTGAACGACACCGACGCCGCCTTCGAGCTGGTCGCCGAGTTCGAGCGTCCGGCCGTCGCCATCATCAAGCACGCCAACCCCTGCGGCGTGGCCGAGGGGGCGAACCTGCTCGACGCCTACAAGCAGGCCCTGCTGTGCGATCCGGTCAGCGCCTTCGGCGGCATCATCGCCGTCAACCGTCCACTGGACGCCGCCACGGCCGAGGAGATCGCCAAGCTGTTCGCCGAGGTGGTGATCGCCCCGGACGCCGACGACGCGGCCCGCGCCCTGCTCGCCACCAAGAAGAACCTGCGCGTCCTGCTGACCAAGGACGTGCCGAACCCGGCCGAGCCGGGGATGATGGTGAAGCAGCTGTCCGGCGGCTTCCTGCTGCAGAACCGCGACAACGGCCGCATCACGCTCGACGATCTGAAGGTGGTGACCAAGCGCGCCCCGACGGAGCAGGAGCTGGCCGACCTGCTCTTCGCTTTCCGCGTTGCCAAGCATGTGAAGTCGAACGCCATCGTCTACGCCAAGAACGGCGCCACGGTGGGCGTCGGCGCCGGCCAGATGAGCCGCGTCGACTCGGCGCGCATCGCCGCCATCAAGTCGGCGGAGGCCGCCAAGGCCGCCGGCCTGTCGGAGCCGCTGACCAAGGGGTCGGTGGTCGCCTCGGACGCCTTCTTCCCCTTCGCGGACGGCCTGCTGGCCGCGGCGGAGGCCGGCGTGACGGCGGTGATCCAGCCCGGCGGCTCGATCCGCGACAACGACGTCATCGCCGCCGCCGACGAGAAGGGTCTGGCGATGGTGCTGACGGGGATGCGCCACTTCCGGCACTGAGACGGGTGGGGGCGCATCCATTGCCCCCTCCCTAACCCTCCCCCGCTGCGCAGGGGAGGGGACCATTCTCCCTCCCCTGCGTGAGCGGGGGAGGGCCGGGGTGGGGGCAATACGCCGACGTCCCCAGCGCGCTTACGAACCCCGCCGCGCCCCCATCAGCCGCGCCAGCAAGGCGGCGGCTTCGGCTTGAGAATTCCCGTCCGCATTGTCGTCCGGCTTCAGCCGCCCGGTCGCCGCCATGGCGATCAGCATCGCCGGATGCAACGCCGGGTGATGGGGCGCCGAATCGTTTTCCCCACGCGCCGCGGCGTGGTCGCGGGCCAGCGCCTCGTTGATGTGCGCGAAGGCCTCGATGTCCTTGATGTGCAACATGTCCGTTCCGCCCTCCGCGCAAAATTCGTTGTGCGTCGCAGCAAAAGGCAAGTTAGCAGCTTCCGCTGGGTGAATCCGCCGTCATGCCGCGGCGGACTGTCGCACCCCGTTCGCATCGCCCGGTGCCGGCTCCCGAACCGCCAGCATAAGCCCAAAACCGATGACGAAGAAAGCCACAACGCTCGCCATGCCGGCCCGCTGGCTCTCGAACAGCGTGGTCGCCAGCCCGAAGGCGAGCGGCCCGACGAAGCCGGCCATGCGGCCGGTCAGGCTGTAGAGCCCGAACATCTCGCCCACCATGCCCGGCGGAGCCAGCCGCGCCATCATCGACCGCCCGGCCGCCTGCGCCGGCCCGAAGAAGGCGCCCAGCCCCAGGGCCAACACCCAGAACCATGCCTTCTCCGTCGCCAGCAGCAGCGGCACGCCGAAGGCGGTCAGGCCGATCAGGCTGACCAGGATGGTCGGCTTGGCCCCCATCCGGTCGTCCACCCAGGCGAAGCCGATGGCCCCGACGCCGGCCACCACGTTCAGCGCGATGGCGAAGAGCAGGATCTCCTCGAAGCTCATGCCGAAGGCGTGGGCGGCGAAGATGCCGCCAAAGGCGGTGATGGTGTTGATGCCGTCGCGGTAGATCGCGCTGGCGATCAGGAAGCGCAACGTGTTGCGGTACTTGCGCGTCTCCGACAGCGTCCGGCGCAGCGTCGCCATGCCCTCCCGCGCGGCTTGACGGATACCGAGGCCGGTCGCCGGCACGTCCGGAACGAACAGGAAGAAGGGCAGGGCGAACAGCCCGTACCAGGCGGCGGCCAGCAGGGCGGTGGCGCGCACCGGCGCCTGCTCCGCCGTGTCGAGCAGGCCGAACAGCGGGGTGGGCGACTTCACGAAGACGAACAGCGCGACCACCAGACAGGCCAGCCCGCCGAAATAGCCGATGCCCCAACCCCAGCCGGAAATCCGCCCGAGCATCCGCGGCGGCGCCAGCGCGGTCAGGCTGGCGTTGTAGAAGACGTTCGCCAGTTCGAAGGCGACGGTGCCGATGACCACGCAGACCAGGGCGAACAGCGCGTGGGAGGGGTCTGGCTTCACCCACCACAGGGCGGCGCAGAAGACCACGGTCAGGGCGGTGAACAGCGCCATCCACGGCTTGCGCCGCCCCGTCCGGTCGGCCACCGCGCCCAGCATGGGGCTGAGCAGGGCGATCATCAGCCCGGCGACGGTCAGCGCGGCGCTCCAGCGCGAGGCGCCCGCCACCTCGTCCCCGACCACGCCGCGGGCGAAATAGACCGAGAAGATGAAGGTCGTGATGATGGTGTTGTACGACGAGTTCGCCCAGTCGTAGAGGCACCAGGACGCGATGGCACGGCGGCTCGGCGCCTCGGCGGTGTGGGGCATGCTGAAGGTTCGGCCGTCTGTTGTCCGGGATGGCCCACTCTAGGCAAAGCGGCGGGGAATGCCAACCCGGGGGGCGCCGCGCCAGGGTTATCGCATTTGGCCTCTGTAGCCCTCTCCCCAGGGGGAGAGGGGACTTCAGATGCAATCACCCGGCTCGGGCGCCGGCTCCCCGCCCTATGTCCCGATGATGGGTTCGTCGACGCCCCGCACCGCCGCCCATCGCGTCGCCCATTCGGTCGAACTCTTCTCCTCCGCGCTCACGGCGTCCAGGAAGGCGAGGCTCGCCGTGCGCCGCGCGGCCTCGTCGCCGCGGAACGGATCGGTGAAGGTGGCCTCCTGGCTGATCGGGCCGTTGTAGAGTCCCATGGCGAGTCCTTCCTGCTGCGCCATGATCGATTGGGCGATGTCCTGCTCCTGCTTGCTGAACTGGCCGCCGGCGTTGCTGCGCACCGCCTCCAGCGAGCGGCGGTCGAGATCGCCCATCAGGGAGTACCAGTCCCGGCCTTCGAAGCTGTCGAAGTCGAAGGGCTTGCCGCCGGCCTTCATGGCCTCGTACTGCGCGTCCATGCGGGCGCGGGCGTCCTTGGCGATGGCCGGCCCGCTCAGCCCCGCCGAGCTGGACACCGCCCCCGGATCGGACACCGCCTTGGCCAGCGCCGTGGCGTTCTTGCCGTCGCGCGTCGGGAAATAGGCGGCGTAGGGGCCCGCCGCCGCCCCGCCGCTTCCGGTCTTGCCGGCCTTGGACGCGGTGGTGGTGGCCATGAAGGCCTGGGCTTCGATGGACAGGGTGACGAAGACGGCCGAGCCGCCGGAAGCCGACGCCGCCTGACCGGTGGCGGGCTGCGACGGGGCTCCCTTGTCGGCGCCCAGCACGGTCAAGGCCGCCTTGAGGCTGAAACCGGCGAGGCTGAAGCCGGACGCTTGCGCGTTTGGCGTCGTGATCGACATGAGGAGCCCTCCCGACCATCCCGGCGGGCGTCGTTATGTTGCCGCCGTTCGTTGACGGCAGCGTAACGCGTTCAGGTCAGGGTTGTCAAAACGGGGCGTTCTATTCTTTTTGGCGAATGGCCGCAGGCGCCCCGTCCGGCGGGGGGCCGTCGAGGTGGGTCGGGACGAGATCGATGGTGGGACGTCCGTCGTCCAACCGTTGGTCGATCCGGGCGCGCAATTGCGCCATCTGCGCCTGGATCGCCGCGATCTCCGCCTTTTGCCGTTCAAGATCCGACAGGTCGGGCGGCGGGACGGCAATGCCGCCGGTGCTTTCTTCGGTGCTCATGGGACTCTCCGGTTCGGCGTCGATCGGCTGGCTTTGGCCAACGGGAAAATCCGAAGGCTCGCGTCCGGTCAACCGCCCACGCCGAACGAAATCTGGTTGTTGTCGTAGCGGGCGACGATGGTCAGCCGGTCGCCGGGGCGCAACTGGATCGGCGTCTCCAGATAGGTCATCGCCTGCTTCCAATGGTTCGTCCGCGCCCGGCTTTCGGAGCGGTAGGTGACCTCCTCGTCCATCTGCAGGTCGAACCAGAAGGCCACGCCATGGCAAGTGCCCTCCGCCGTGATCTCCACGTCGATCTCGCGCGCGCCCTCCTCGGGCATGTTGCGGGTGAAGTCGAAATCGAGCGCGGTGAAGGCGGCCGACAGCGGCGTGTGGGTGTCGGCGCCGAGGTCGATCTGCTGGTAGCCGGGGGAGCGGAACACGTCGAACGCCGACATGTCGAAGCCGCCGATGCGCTTCACCGGGTTGATGCGGGCCAGCTCCGGCGTTTCCACCAGCATGGCGTAGACGGTCGAGGCGCGCGGGATGATCGCGCCGCCCGGCTTCACCAGATGGGTGCGCGCGTGCTGCAGCACCGACAGCATGCGCGGCGCCAGCATGCCGATGTTGATGAGTTCCGACACGAAGACGTCGGCCTTCTCCGGCAGGTCGCCGCCCTCGCCCACCGACAGGCGGGTGGACAGCTTCGGCACCACGTCGATGCGGTCGGCGTAGCCGTTGTTGGCGACGGTCTCACTGGCGATGCGGGCGAGGATCGGGTTCACCTCGCAGGTCACCACCTTCCGCGCCCCGGCGCGCGCCGCCATCATGGCGACGATGCCCGAGCCGGTGCCGATCTCCAGGACCAGCGAGTCCGGGGTCACCGCGCGCTTCAGCGCCGCCTCGTAGGCGTCGTTGCGCTCGAAGTCGTTGATCATCGGCAGGTGCCAGCCGGGGACGGCGTTGGAATGGATCAGCCGGCGGGTGAACTGCACCAGCGGATGGTCCGGCGCGATGGCGCGGGCGGCCTCGATGGCCTCCACCGCCTCGTTGGCGCGGTCGAGGCTCTGCAGCGTGTGGGCGAGGCCGACATGGGCGGGGACGAAGCGGGGCGCCGCCGCGATCACCACGCGGAAGGCCTCCTCGGCCTCCTCCAGGGCGCCGCGGGTGCTCAGCGCCTCGGCGAGGTTGTAGCGGGCCTCCAGATAGTCCGGCGCCCGTTCCAGAGCGGCGCGGAAGGCGGCCTCCGCCTCGTCCAGGCGGCCCAGTTCGCGCAGGGTGGTGCCGAGGAAATTGTGCATTTCCGGCGCGTCGCCGCGCAGGGCCAGGGCGGCGCGGAAGGCGCCCTCGGCGTCCTCCAGCCGGCCCAGCGCCTTCAGCGCGTTGCCAAGGTTGCCGTGAAGCTCCGGCAGGCGGTCGTTGAGGGCGATGCCGGCGCGGAACGCCGCCTCGGCTTCGTCGGCGCGGCCGAGCTGGAAGAGCAGGCTGCCGCGGCTGTTGTGGAAGGACGGGTCCTTGCCGTCCTCGGCGATGGCGAGGGCGAAGAGGTCGAGCGCGCCGTCGGGATGGCCGGTGTGGGCGGCGACGACGCCCAGCAGGTGCAGGGCCTGCGCGTTGTGCGGGTCGGTCGCCAGGATCGCCCGGCAGGCCGACTCCGCTCCGCCCAGATCGTTCGTCCGCAGCAGGCGGATGGCGTCGTTCAGGGTCGGCTGGGGGTCGGTCATCGCGGCGGGCTCCGGTTGGGCGGACAATCCTTGGATTGGCCGCACCATAGCCGGAAAGCGGGCGGGACGCATGGGAAACCCTCGTCCGGACCCGCCCGAAGGGGGCCGGACGAGGGGTTTTCAAGCCGTTTACCCCGCCGTCAGGCCGCGGAGCTGCCGGTTCGCCACCGCCAGCATCGACAGGTCGACGTTGGGCTGGGTGCGCAACTCGGACAGGAGCTGCTCCACCCGCTCCACCACCGGGCGGCGGTGGGCGATCCAGGCCTCCACGGGGGCGTCGGCGGGAAGCTGGTCCACCGCCTCCAGCACGCGGGTGGTCAGCGCGGTCTGGTGGGCGAACAGGTCGTCCACCAGGGCCGCCACCGCCTGCTTCTGCCAATGGTTCTCCGCCTTCGCCGCGGCGGCCTTGTCGCGCAGCCACTCCAGGCCGAAGCGGCGGCCCAGCATGAAGTAGACCGCGGCGACGTCCGCGACCCCGCGCCCGGTGCGTCCGGCGATGCGGACGAGGTCGGGGGCGGCGGCCAGAACCGGCAGCGCCGCCATGCGGCGGGCCAGCTCGGCGGGAACGCCCTGCTCCTGGTAGGAGGCGACGCGGGCGGTCAGGCGGGCCGTCTCCTCGGCGTCCAGCACGTTGTCGAGACCGGCGAGAAGCGTCTCGATGCCGGGCCGGAAGGCCTCCGTCTCGCGGGCGATGTCCAGCGGCTGCTGGCAGCTCGCCAGGAACCAGGCGGCGGCGCGCTCCATGTGGCGGACCGTCTCCAGGATCATGCTGGTCTGGAGCGCGGCGGGAACCACGTTGTCCAGATCCTCGATCCCCGTCCACAGCGAGCGCAGGCCGAAGGCGTCGCGCACGATGGTGTAGGCGCGGGCCACGTCCCCCGGCCCCATGCCGGTCTTTTCCATCATCTCCTTGACGAAGGTCGGGCCGGTGCGGTTGACGAGGCTGTTGGTGACGCTGGTCGCGATGATCTCCCGCCGCAGCCGGTGGCGCCCGACCGCCTCCGCATGGGCCTTGCGCAGCGGCTTGGGGAAGTAGCGGGTGAGGTCGTCGGCCATGAAGGGATCGTCCGGCAGGTCCGACGCCAGCAGATCGTCGTAGAGCGTGATCTTGGCGTAGGCCAGCAGCACCGCCAGCTCGGGCCGGGTCAGCCCTTCGCGGTTGGCCATGCGGGCGGACAGCTCCTCCTCGTCGGGAAGATACTCGATGGCGCGGTTCAGCCGGCCCGCCTTCTCCAGCGAGCGGATCAGCCGGGCCTGCGCCTCCAGCGCGCCGGGGCCCTGGGCGCGGGCGACGGTCAGCGCCTGGCTCTGCAGGTAGTTGTCGGCCAGCACCAGACCGGCCACCTCGTCGGTCATGGCGGCGAGCAGCTGGTCGCGCTGCTTCAGCGTCATGTCGCCGCGGACGACCACGTCGTTCAGCAGGATCTTGATGTTCACCTCATGGTCGGAGGTGTCGACGCCCGCTGAATTGTCGATGGCGTCGGTGTTCAGCCGCACCCCGTGCTGCGCCGCCTCGATGCGGCCGCGCTGGGTGACGCCCAGGTTGGCGCCCTCGCCGATCACCTTGGCCCGCACGTCGCGCCCGTCGAT
This sequence comes from Azospirillum brasilense, assembly GCF_001315015.1. NCBI lineage: Bacteria > Pseudomonadati > Pseudomonadota > Alphaproteobacteria > Rhodospirillales > Azospirillaceae > Azospirillum > Azospirillum brasilense. The sequence goes on from NZ_CP012914.1 coordinate 473,626, forward strand.
GCGCAGCGCGTCGTTGGCCTTGTCGCCGACCTCGGCGTTGGTCTCCTCCGCCGCCTTCAGGTAGGTGCCGATGCCGCCGAACCACAGCAGGTCCACCTCGGCCTTCAGCAGGGTCTGCATCAGCTCCAGCGGGGTGACGTGGTCCTTGGCGATGCCGAAGCGCTGGCGGATCTCCGGCGTCAGCTCCAGCGACTTGGCGGAGCGGTCAAAAATGCGGCCGCCCGCGGACAGCAGCGACTCGTCGTAGTCCGCCCAGGAGGAGCGCGGCAGGTCGAACAGGCGCTGCCGCTCCTCCCAGCTCCGCGCGGGGTCGGGGTCGGGGTCGATGAAGATGTGCCGGTGATCGAAGGCGGCGAGCAGGCGGATGTGCTTCGACAGCAGCATGCCGTTGCCGAACACGTCGCCCGACATGTCGCCGACGCCGACGACGGTGAAGTCCTGCGTCTGGGTGTCGTGCCCCAGTTCGCGGAAATGGCGCTTCACCGATTCCCAGGCGCCGCGGGCGGTGATGCCCATCTTCTTGTGGTCGTAGCCGGCGGAGCCGCCCGACGCGAAGGCGTCGCCCAGCCAGAAGCCGTGGTCCACCGACACCGAATTGGCGATGTCGGAGAAGGTTGCCGTGCCCTTGTCGGCGGCCACCACCAGATAGGGGTCGTCCCCATCGTGGCGGACGACCTCGGGCGGCGGCACCACCGCGCCCTCGGCGTCGAGGTTGTCGGTGATGTCGAGCAGGCCGCGCATCAGCGTCTTGTAGCACTCGATGCCCTCGGCCAGCGCCGCCTCGCGCCCGGCGGACGGCGGCGGCGGGCGCTTGACCACGAAGCCGCCCTTGGAGCCGACCGGCACGATGACGGTGTTCTTGACCATCTGCGCCTTCATCAACCCGAGGATCTCCGTGCGGAAATCCTCGCGGCGGTCGGACCAGCGGATGCCGCCGCGCGCCACCTTGCCGCCGCGCAGATGGACGCCCTCCATCCGCGGGCTGTAGACGAACACCTCGACCATCGGGCGGGGCAGCGGCAGGTCGTCGATGTGGCGGCTGTCGATCTTGAAGGAGATGTAGGTCTTGGGCCGCCCGTCCGCGCCGTTCTGATAGGCGTTGGTGCGCAGCGTATTGCACAGCAGGTTGAGGAAGCGCCGCAGGATGCGGTCCTCGTCGAGGTTCTTCACCCCGTCGAGCGCGCGTTCGATCTCCGCGGCCAGCCCCGGATCGTTCTGCGGGCGGCGGGCCGGGTCGAAGCGGCTGTGGAACAGGGCGACCAGCTTGCGCGCGATGGCCGGATGGCCGGCCAGCGTGCTTTCCACCACGTCCTGCCCATAGGGGATGCGGGCTTGGCGCAGATACTTGGCGTAGGCGCGCAGCACCGTCACCTCCCGGGCGGTCAGGCCGGCGCGGAGCACGAGGCGGTTGAAGCCGTCATCCTCCATCCGTCCGTCCCAGACGGCGGCGAAGGCATCCTGGAACTTCTCCTTGACCATCGCGCAGTCGATGGGCAGCCCGTTCTGCGAGCGCGCGGTGAAGTCGTGGATCCACACCGGGGCGGCGTGGCCGGCAATGGCGATCTCGAAGGGCGCTTCGGTGATCACCTTCAGGTCCATGTGCTCCAGCATGGGCAGCACGTCGGACAGCGGCACCGGTCGGCCTTCGTGGTAGATCTTGACGTGCAGCTCGTCCCCTTCGGCCTCCAGCGGGCGGTAGAGGTTGATGCCGAGCGTGCCCTGGGCCGTCGCCTTCTCGATGCGGTCGATGTCGAAGACGGCGGCCTCCGCGTTGAACTCCTCGCGGTAGGCGGTGGGGAAGGCGTCGGCGTAGCGGCGGAACAGGGTGCGTCCCTGCTCCTCGCCATGGGCCTCGACCAGCGCGTCGCGCAGATGGTCGTCCCAGCCGCGCGAGGCCTGGACCAGCCGCGCCTCCAGATCGGTGGCGTCGACGGCGGGCACGCGGCCCGGCTCGGTCCGGATGATGAAATGCAGGCGGGCCAGCACGCTTTCGGTCAGCTGCGTGGTGAAGCCGGTGCAGGTGCCGTCGTAGGCGGCCTCCAGGATGGACTGGATGCGCCGGCGCAGCGTGGTGTCGTAGCGGTCGCGCGGCACGTAGACGAGGCAGGAGGCGAAGCGCTCGAACGGGTCCTTGCGCACGAACAGGGCCAGCCGCTGCCGCTCCTGCAGGTGCAGGATGCCGACGGCGATGTCCAGCAGCTCCGGCACCTGGATCTGGAACAGCTCGTCGCGCGGATAGGTCTCCAGGATGTGCAGCAGCGCCTTGCCGTCATGGCCCTGCGGGTCGAAGCCGGCCAGCTCCATCACCTCGGCGACCTTGCGGCGGAGGTAGGGGATCTCGCGCGGGCTGCGGTTGTAGGCGACGGAGGTGAAGAGGCCGGCGACCAGCCGCTCGCCGATGATCCGCCCCTCGGCGTCGAAGCGCTTGATGAGGAAGGCGTCCATCGGCACCGCGCGGTGCACGGGGGAGGGGCGGTTGCCCTTGGTCACCATCAGGACGCGCGGGTTGCGCAGGAAGTCGCGCACGTCGGGCGGCAGGGTGGCGTAGTTGCGCAGCCCGTCGAAGACGGTGACGGAGTCGTCGCGCAGGATGCCCAGACCGCTGCCGGCGACCAGACCCAGCGAGGAGTCCACCCCGTCGGCGCCGCTCTCGAAGCGGTATTCGCGGTAGCCGAGGAAGGTGAAATGGTCGTCGTCGGCCCAGGACAGGAAGGCCTTGGCCTCGTCCACCTCGTCGTCGGGGATGATGGCCGGGACGGCGGCGCGGGCGCAGTCGGCCTCCACGATGGCGGCGCGCACCTGCTGGCGCATGGCCCGCCAGTCGGCGACGGCGGCGCGCACGTCGGCCAGCACGCGTTCCAGCCCCTCGCGGGCCTGGTCAAGCGCGGCGGCGCCGGTGACCGCGCCGACCTCCACATGCATGAAGGACTCGGGGGCGGCGTCGGTGGGGGCCGCCGCCGGCTCGTACAGCTCCACCAGCTGGCCGTCGGCGTCGCGCTTGACCCGCACCACGGGGTGGATGACCAGATGGACGGTCAGCCCCTGGCGGTTCAGCTCCGCGGTCACCGAGTCGACGAGGAAAGGCATGTCGTCGTTGACGATCTCCACCACCGTGCGGTGGGACTGCCAGCCATGCTCCTCGACCCGGGGATTGTAGACGCGGACCTTGGCGCGGTCCGTCGCCTCACGCTGCTGGCCCCATTGCCACATGGCGAGGGCGGCGCCGTAGAGCTGCTCCGCCGGAGCCTGGATGATGTCGTCGGGCGGGACGTTATCGTAGAACTGCCGTACGAAGCGCTCCGCCGGTGCCGCGCGGCTGCGGCCCAGCCGCTCGCGAACCTGCCGCACGACCTCTTCGGTCAGCTCGTCCTTGAGCTGTTCGGCCCTGAGAGCCATCGCTCCAATCCTTCCCTGATTTTTTGCGGCGGTTTGCCGCCGTTGTAGGCAGAGGGTAGCCGATTTGCCGCCACAGGCAACAGGCGGAGGGGCGTAACCGGAAGAGGCGGTTATTACGGAGAAGCCCTTCGTGTCCAAACCGATGAAAGTTGAATGAATCGGGAAGTGGGCGTATTTTTTGTGCAGGCGCGCGCATCGCGCGCAACCATCGAGACGGTTATGCCCAACGACGACGCCCGCCCGCCGGAGGCCACCCCGGTTCCGCCCGCCAAGCCCCGCCTGCACGTCCTCGTGGTCGATCCCGATCCGGCGCTGGCCGGGCTGACGCGCACCGCGCTCGACGGCTTCGCGCTGGACGGGGCGCCGGTGACGGTGCTGACCGCCGCGACCGCCGCCGAGGCGCGCGAGGCGCTGTACCGCAACCCCGGCACCGCCGCCGTCCTGTTGGAGCCGGTGCTGGACCCCGCGGCGGATGGGGTGCCGGAAGGGCTCGGCCTCATCGACCACATCCGCAAGGATCTGGGAAACAGCCGCGCCCGCATCCTGGTCTGCACCGCCCATCCCGAGCGGGCGCCGGAGGAGGTGGTGGTGGAGGGCCACGACGTCAGCGACTACCGCCTGAAGGACGGGCTGACGGCGCGCACGCTGCGCACCGCGGTGGTCCCGCGGCTGCGCGCCTTCCTCAACCTGCAGACCCAGGCGGCCGGGCGCAAGGCGCTGGCCCGCATGCTGGTGGCGACCACCGGCCTGCTGGAGATGCGCACCCCGGACGTGCTGTTCCCCAACATCCTGCCGCGCGTCGTCGGGCTGCTGGGCATCGGGCGGCACGCCCTGTTGTGCATCCAGGGCGACACGCTGCCGCGCGACCGCCGCATCCGCGTGCGCGCCTCCACCGGGCGCTTCGCCAAGTGGAAGGACGTGGACGTCGCCGAGCTGGGCGAGCCCAACGTGGCCGCCGCGCTGGAACGGCTGAGCCCGAGTTCCGAGACCATCGTGGAGCCGGGCTATTGCGCCCTGCGGCTGCGCGCCCATGGCGGGATCATCGGGATGATCTACGTCGAGGGTCACAACAACGAGGGCACCGCCCGCGAGTGGCAGCTGCTGGAGCTGTTCCGCAACAAATGCTCCATCGCCTTCGAGAACGCCCTGCTGTTCGAGGAGTTGAACACCGCGCAGAAGGCCACCGTCCTGGCCATGGGGTCGCTCGCCGAATACAAGGACAACGCCGCCGCCGGCCATCTCCAGCGCATCGAGCGGCTGGTCGGCGACATCGCCCGCGAGCTGCGCGTCCACGGCCGCTTCGCCGACGAGCTGGACGAGGAGCTGGTGGAGAAGGTCGGGCTGGCCGCTCTTCTGCACGACGTCGGCATGCTGAGCGTGTCGGACGAGACGCTGGGCATCCCCGGCGAGCTGGCGAACAACGACATGGCGGCCATCCAGCGCCACACGCTGATCGGCCACCGCATCCTCAGCGAGGCGGCGCTGCCCCTGCGCGGGCGCAGCCTGCTGTCGATCGCCGCGGAGATCGCCCGCTACCACCACGAGCGCTACGACGGGTCGGGCTACATGGAAGGGCTGCGCGGCGGGGCCATCCCGGTGTCGGCGCGGATCATGGCCGTGGCCGACGTGTTCGACGCCCTCATCACCGACCGCCAGTACCGCAAGGCGTGGGGGGTGGAGCATGCCATCACCTGGATCGCCGAGCGGGCGGGCAAGGACTTCGACCCGCTGGTGGTCGAGGCATTCCTGACGGTGATCCGCCGCATTCAGACCGAGGAGCCGGACTGGTTCCCCAAGCCGGAGGGCGGCAACCAGGGCATGCTGGTGGCGGCCATCGGGCGCAAGCTGCGCGCCCTGTTCGGCAACCGCGCCGAGCCGATCAACTGAATTCCGTCGCCGCGTGACGGAACGGGACCGGGCGGCCTTTCCCTGGTGGAAAGGCCGTTTTGCCGTCACCTTTCGGTGAGGATGGGTGGCGCGGCAATGTGTCCGTTCCTCTCACTGTGGTTGTGTCTTAAATACTATTGTGTACAAAAAATCGTGTTACTATGAATTGCGCAACCGACACCACAAAGGCGTTCCTTGGTGGCGCTCCGGTGTGGTGATCTTGCGGCAGCTTTTGGCGGAGCCGACCATGAAAGCCAGACGTTTCATTTCCAGCCTGCTGACCTCCTGTGCCTTGTTGCTGGGCGCGACAGCGGCCCAGGCCGCCTACCCGGACAAGCCGATCACCATGATCGTCGCCTACGGGGCGGGCGGATCGACCGACGTGACCGCGCGCATGCTGGCGCCCTTCATCGAAAAATATCTGGGCGGCGGCGCGCGGATCGTGGTGATGAACCGCGGCGGCGCCGGGGGGGAGATCGGCTTCGCGGCCATCGCCGACGCCACGCCGGACGGCTACACCATCGGCTTCATCAACACGCCGAACGTCGTCACCATCCCGATCGAGCGCAACGCCCGCTTCACGCTCGACCGGCTGGACCCGCTGGTCAACGTCGTCGACGATCCGGGCATCATGACGGTCCACGGCGACAGCCCCTACAAGACGGTGGAGGATCTGGTCGCCCAGGCCAAGGCCAATCCGAACACCATCACGCTGGGCTCCACCGGCGTCGGGTCGGACGACCATCTGGCCATGCTGCTGCTCCAGCGGCAGGCCAACGTCCGCTTCACCCATGTGCCCTTTCCCGGCAGCGCGGAGAACTACCGCTCCATGCTCGGCCGCCACACCCAGATCTGCGGCCAGAACCTGGGCGAGGGGCTGCGCGGCAAGGCCGGCGGCGACAACGTCCGCATCCTCGGCGTGATGAGCACGCAGCGCTGGGACATGGCGCCCGACCTGCCGACCTTCAAGGAACTGGGCTACAACATCACCATGGCGTCGCTGCGCGGCGTCGGCGCGCCGAAGGGGCTGCCGCCGGAGATCCGCGCCAAATTGGTCGATGCGGTGACCAAGGCCGCCAACGACCCGGAGTTCCAGAGCAAGGCCCGCGACACCTACCAGCCGCTGCGCATCCTCGATTCGGAAGCCTTCTCTGCGGAGCTGAAGGAGCTGGATGGCGATTTCCGCAACCTCTGGCGCGAGTTCCCCTGGTTGAAGTGATTGGGCTGAAGTGATCGGGTGAGGCGGACGGGACAGGCCGTATAGAAAAGGCCCCTCTTCCATGTGGAAGAGGGGCCTTTTTCATGGGCGGTGCCGGAGGACGCCACGGCGTCCTCCCCGCATCGGGCCGGGTCAGGCCGCGGTGATGCGGGTGATGAAGGCTTCGATCTCGTTGTCCAGCCGGTTGAAGCTGCGCGACAGCTCTTCGGTCGTGGTCTGGACGGCGCCGGCGGAATGGCCGGTGGTCTCCGCCGCCTGCTGCACCAGCCGCATCTCCTGGAGCACGGCCACCGTGTCGGTGGCGGCGCGCTGCGAGCGCTCGCTGATGTCGCGGGTGGCGGCGTCCTGTTCCTCAACCGCCGCGGCGACGGTGCTGAGCGATTCGTCCACCTGCCGGATGGTGTTGACGATGGCGCGGATGGCGTTGACCGCCGCGGTGGTCGCCGCCTGCACCGCCGCGATTTCCGCGCCGATTTCGTCGGTGGCCTTCGCAGTCTGGTTGGCGAGGCTCTTGACCTCCTGCGCCACCACGGCGAAGCCCTTGCCGGCCTCGCCGGCGCGGGCGGCCTCGATGGTGGCGTTCAGCGCCAGCAGGTTGGTCTGGCCGGCGATGTTGTTGATGAGGCCGACCACCTCCTCGATCTTCCGGCTGGCCTCGCTGAGTCCCTGGACGATCGAGTCGGTCCGCCCGGCCTCGTCCACCGCGCCGCGGGCGAGCTGGGTCGATTGGGTGATGGACCGGGTGATCTCGTCGATGGAGGCGCGGAGCTGCTCCGCCCCGGCGGCCACGCTCTCCACCTCGCTCGTCGCCTCCTGCACGGCGTGGGCGACGGAGTCACTGTGGTGGCTGGTCTGGCGGGCGTTCTCCAGCATGACGTTGGCTTCGCCGCGCATGGATGTGGCGGACCGCACCACCTCGCCCATCATCGCCTTGACCGACGCCTCCAGGTCGGCGGCGAGGCTGTTCATGGCCCGCCGCTGCTCCTCGGTGGCGCGGGCGCGCATGGCCTCCTGCTCGCGCGCCATTTCCTGGACGCGCAGGGCGTTCTCCTTGAAGACGCGGACGGTGCGGGCCATCTGGCCGATCTCGTCGCCGCGCTCGGCGGCGGGCACTTCGTCCTCCAGCCGGCCCTGGGCCAGCCGTTCCATCACCGTGGTCAGGCGGACCACCGGACGGGCGATGTTGAAGCCGATGAACAGCGCGACGCCCACCGTGATGAGCAGGGCGACGATCGCCGAGGCGATGAAGGCCTGGGTGGTCGCGTCGACCGACGCGTTCACGTTGGCGTAGGCGTCGGCCGACTGCTGGCGCTGGTAGGTCAGGTAGTCGCGGGCGGTGCCGTTCAGGCGCCCGTAGGCCGCCTGGACCTCCTGCAGGAAGTCGAGCGGATCGACGCCCATCTTCAGCAGGTCGAGGAAGCTGGTCACCTTCGCCTGATAGGCCGCGGTGTCGGAGCCGAAGCGCTGGAGGATCTGCCCCTCCTCCTCGGTCGCGGCGGACTGGCCCTTCATCTTGTCCGCCTGGGTCTTCAGCTTGGTGATCTGTTCGGTCAGGGCCTTCGATTCATCTTCGACCGCCTTGGGGGAGGCGTTGGCGGTGCTGAGGATCACCGTCCGGTAGAGGCCGGCGTGGGCGACGGTCAGCGTGTCGGTCAACGCCTGGACATCCGCTTCCCGCGTGAAGGAGCGGTTGAACAGCGTGTCCAGCAGGCGTGACTGTTCCGTGATGGCGGAGCCGCCGAGCAACGCGATGGCAAGCATGCCCAGGATCGCTGTCGCCGCCGGGATTCCCATTTTGGTGGGAATGTGGAGGTGATTGAGGAAAGTCATGGAGCACCTGCTTCAACCATTGGCCGGTCCGTTGGCGCCGGATGGTCAGGGGGGCTTGAACCGCACCCGACGCAGGCCGGTCGGCCGGCGGCGGGTGGTTTCGCGGATGGGCCGGACCCGGACGGGCCAGCCCGCCCGGGTCGCGTCAGCCCCGGATCACTTCAGCCAGGGCGACGACTGCCACAGCGACTTCAGCTCGGTGTCGAGCTGCTTCAGCTCCGCCGCGAAGGCGTCGGGGCCGAGGACGCGCAGCGGCTGGAAGGTCTCCTTGGCCTCGGCCTTCGCCACGAACTCCGGATCGGTCGCGGCCTTGGTGACGGCGTCCACCAGCTTGGCGCGGACGTCGGCGGGCAGGCCCTTCGGCGCGCAGACGCCGCGCAGCGAGGCCATCAGCACCGGGTAGCCCTGCTCCGCGAAGGTCGGGATGTCCGGGGCGGCCTTCCAGCGGTCCTTGCTCATCACGCCGAGCACGCGGATCTGGTCGGAGGCCTGGCCGCGCAGCCCTTCGCCGAGGTTCTGGCCGCTGATCTGGATCTTCTTGGCGAGCATCGCCTTGTAGTTGGCGGCGGAGCCGGAGAAGGGCACATGGGTGAACTGCACGCCCGCCTGGCGCTGCACCAGCAGCATGGCGAGCTGGTCGTCCGAGCCCACGCCGGTGGTGCCGACGGTGACGGTGTTCGGGTTGGCCTTGGCGTGCTCCACGACGTCCTTCAGCGTCTTGAAGGCGCTGTCGCCGGGAACGCTCCACACGCCGGGATCGTCGACGACGTTGACCAGCGCGTCCAGCCGGTCCGCCGAAAAGCGGGCCTGACGCTCGATCGGGATCGACACCATGTTCGGCGTGTTGCAGAAGCCGATGGAGTAGCCGTCCGGTGCCGCGTCGGCGATGGCCGCGAAGCCGATCTCGCCGCCGGCGCCCGGCTTGTTCACCACTTCGATCCGGGTGCCGCCCAGATGCTTCTCGATGAAGGGAGCCAGCAGGCGCGCGGTCACGTCGGTCGAACCGCCGGCGTCGTAGGCGACGACCACGGTGATCGGCTTCTCGGGGTAGGCGGCCCGGGCCGTCGACAGAGCGGTCGTCGACATGGCCAGCGCCAGGGTCCCGGTCGCCAGCGCCAGGAACTTGCTGCGAATGATCATCTGGATGCCCTTCTTTCCTGCGTTATTGCGGAAGACCCCCTTGGCCGCGGACGCGGTGGGGTCCCGGGAGATCCCGCCCGTCCCGATGCGGACACAGGCTGGGCCTCCTTTTCTGAAATTCTCGTAAAGATCGATGGTCATTGATTTTGGCAGCATTGAAATTTTGGGTCATGAACGACACGAGGATCCGTCATCGCCTTGAAATGGATGAACGCATACTTCGGTATGTCTGTCTTCGTGGATGGCCGATCCCATTGCCGATACTGCGGCGGAGTTCGGTTGCCATTCTCGCGAAAAAGAGCGGTTCATAGGCCCAGCGCTGTCAAATCGACCCGATGGAAGCGGCTTTAACGCTTCAAAGTGGAAGATACAGAGTCTCTGTTCGTGTATCAATCGTGCTGACCGAATTGAATATCCGGAAATCACAGCGATTTTCGACGAATGCTTTCTATCTGGCGTGGTTTCTTGGGGTTCCGCGCGATCGGGTGTGTGTGACGGGCGTCAAATGGACGCATAATGAAAGTCGCCTGCGTCGAAATGACCGCGTCAGCTCATCGCCACCATGAAGGCGACGGAAATCGAGATCGGGGACATCAGGGTGGACAGCAGCAGCGACATCGACACCAGCTCCCGCCCCGTCTGATAGCGCTCGGCAAAGGCGTAGACGTTGACGCCGATGGGCAGCGCCGCCGCGGTCACGGCGGGGGCCAGCCAGTCCGGCGGCAGATGGAAGACCTCCACCGCCAGCACCCAGGTCAGCACCGGGTGCAGGACCGTCTTCATCACCGCCAGGACCAGCGCCTGGCCGAACTTGCCCGACAGCTTCCCGAAGGACAGCGAGGTGCCCAGCGTGAAGCAGGCGCAGGGCAGGACGGTGGCCGCGGCGTAGTCCGCCGCCTTCATGACCGCGTCCGGTACATGGACGCCGCTCAGGTTGAAGCCCATGCCGACGACGATCGACAGGATCATCGGGCTGAGCAGGGTCGCCTTGACGGCGTTGACCGCGGCGACCACCGGCCGCCCGCCCGCCGTCCGCTGCGCCTCGGCGATCATCGTCGCCGTGGTGAAGAGGAGCGGCGACTGGAACAGGATCAGCAGCATCACCGGAATGGCCACCGACGATCCGTAGGCGTCCATCAGGATCGGCGCGCCGAGCAGGCCGATGGAGGAGAAGGAGGGGGCGAAGCCGCCGATCGCCGCCTCGTCCCGCCGCCGGATGGACAGCATCCAGGCGGCGCCCAGCCCGAAGATGATGAAGGCCGCGACGAAGAACGACGCCACGAAGCCCCATTCGATGGGATCGGGGATCTTCGCTTTGGCCATCGCCGCGAACAGCAGCGCCGGCAGGGCGTAGATGCCGAGAAAGCGCGACAGCCCTTGAGCCGCCGTGTTGCTGAAATTGCCCGATTTCCCGGCGTAGAAGCCGAGCGCGACCAGGACGAACATCGGCAGCACGATTTGAAAGATGAGCGTCATGGCGGTGGAAACCGGTCTTGGGGCGGCTCGAAGGGCTGTGCGGCTCGCCGGCTCGCGTGGTCCGGCGGATGCCGGGGGTCAGCGCAGGGTGGGCGTCTCGACGATTTCCGGTTCCGGCACGCCCAGCACCTCCATCAGCGACTTGCCGGCGTCGAGCTGCTGCGACCAGATCTTCTCCTTGGCCATCAGCTCCAGGCAGCGCCGCAGCACCTCGTCCATCACGGCCAGCGGCACCACGGTCACCCCGTCGTCGTCGCCGATGATCAGGTCGCCCGGATTGACCACCATGCCGCCGACGCCGGCCGGGACGTCCATCTTGCCGCCGAAGGATTTGTGCGGGCCGCGCGGCACCGAGCCCTTGGCGAAGACCGGGAAGCCGATGGTCCGGATTTCCTGAAGGTCACGGACGGAGCCGTCGATCACCAGCCCGCCCAGGCCGCGCGACTTGCAGCCGCGGACCACCCATTCACCGGCCAGCGCCACCTCCTCCAGGCCGGCGCCGGCGACCACCACCACCTCGCCCGGCTCGGCCAGGCTGCAGGCGGTCAGCAGCATGCTGTTGTCGCCCGGCATCGACACGGCGGTGCGGGCCTGCCCGCAGATGCGCATCCCCGGGGCGCAGGGCTTGATCCGGGCGTCCATGCTCTGGCAGCGGTTCTGCACGTCGGACGCGATGCTGCTGGGGACCGTCTTCCAGATTTCCAGCATGTCCGGGGACAGGCGCGGAAAATTCACGATGTAGCGTTGCATAGCCATGGGAAGGACCTCTTGTCGTCTGGGCGGATTGCCGTCTGGGCTGTACGAAGCGGGGCTTGGAAGCGCGACCAGCGGCACCGCCAGTCGCAGTGCGACGACAGCGGAGCCGATGACGATCAGGCGGGGGAGGGCCGGTGTTGCCGGAACGGCGGACGCCGGCCGGACAGGAACGTCCTGTCCGGGAAAATCACGGGCTCAGCCCGTCCGACGCCACCAGACCATCCATGGTGCATACAACCCTAACCGGATAGAAGTTCTATTTGTTTCGTATTTGAAGCTTAGTCTTTCGGACGGTCATACGCAAGTAGGTTGCCAAGAAGTAAATTTATTCACGCCATCATATGGGGTATGTGCGTCGGGAATGACCTACAAAGGCATGTCGGTTGCGGGGGGAAACGCCTTATGGTTGCGAATTTTTGGCATTGCCCGCCCTTACGGCTGCGCTGGTTCAAGGTTGGGAACGTCGGGGGCCAAGGCATCGGTTGTGGTCGGCGGAGTGCTGCGGCGCAGACTCGGCTTCGAAAGCGATGGCGTCGGTTGCGGACTCGCAACGCGCGGGGAAGGGGACGGTCGGGAGGGGAAAAAACGAAAAAGGCCGGCACCCGAGGGTCCAGCCTTTCCATCAACCGTTCTGTTTCCCTCCGAAGAACCACCGCCTTCGTCGGGAGAATGGAGCGGGCGAAGGGATTCGAACCCTCGACCCCAACCTTGGCAAGGTTGTGCTCTACCCCTGAGCTACGCCCGCGCTCCGTTTCGCTGCCGTTCGGACCGTTGTTCGGTGCCGTCCGGCGGCGTGCGGCGGACTATACTCATGGATCGGCGCAATGCAAGCGTCATGTTTCACTTTTCTCGGGCGCCTCGACAGATTTTCCCCGCACCGCTAAAGATGGCGCCATGGACACCCGCGACACCCCCGAGGGCAGGGCCGAGGAGCCGCTGCCGACGAGCCCGGAGCAGCTCCTGGAGCATCTCGCGGCGCTCGGCATTCGCACCGTGACCCACCGTCACCCGCCGCTGCACACGGTGGAGGAGAGCAAGGCGCTGCGCGGCGCGCTCCCCGGCGGCCATTGCAAGAACCTGTTCCTGAAGGACAAGAAGGAGCAGCACTGGCTGGTCGTCGCGCTGGAGGACGCGCGGGTGGAGTTGAACCGCTTCGACAAGGTGATCGGATCGGCGCGGCTGTCCTTCGCCTCCGCCGACCGGCTGTGGCGGCATCTCGGCGTGCGGCCCGGCTCGGTCACGCCCTTCTCCGTGGTCAACGACCGTGAGCAGCGGGTGAGGGTGGTGCTGCAGGAGCAGATGCTGGCCCACGATCCGCTGAACTACCATCCGCTGCTGAACGATCGCACCACGGCCATCACCGCCGTGGACCTGCTGCGCTTCCTCCGGGCCGGCGGGCACGAGCCGCTGATCGTGCCCTTCGGCGAGGAGCCGCCGGACTCTCAGCCGACGCTTGCTTAACGCGCCCCGTGCGCTCATCTATCACGCGAGATCGCAAAGGGATACGTGACCGCCATGTTCTCCATTCCGCCCGCCAACAAGCCCGTCGCCGCCGGCGCCGCTCCCGCCGCCGCCGGTGACCTGATCAAGGACAGCAGCGACCGCGCCTTCATGGCCGACGTCATCGAGGCGTCGCAGTCCGTGCCGGTGATCGTCGATTTCTGGGCGCCCTGGTGCGGCCCGTGCAAGCAGCTCGGCCCGATCCTGGAAAAGACGGTGCTGGCCGCGAAGGGCAAGGTGCGGCTGGTCAAGATCGACACCGACAAGGACCCGATGATCGCCTCGCAGCTCCGCGTGCAGTCGATCCCGGCGGTCTACGCCTTCTTCCAGGGGCGTCCGGTGGACGGCTTCATGGGCGCCCTGCCGGAGTCGCAGGTGAAGGCCTTCGTGGAGAAGCTGCTGAAGCTGGCCGGCGCCGCGGGCGGCGGCGAGGGCGACATCCTGGAGGAGGCGCTGGCCCAGGCCAAGGAGGCGCTGGAGGCCGGCGACACCCAGACCGCCTCGGAGATCTACGGCGAGATCCTGCAGGCCGATCCGGAGAACCTGAACCCCGTGGCCTACGCCGGGCTGGTCCGCTGCCTGATCGTCAACGACGAGCTGGCCCGCGCCAAGCAGATGCTCGACAAGGTGCCGGAGCCGATCGCCAAGGACAAGGAGATCGCCGCGGTGCGCAGCGCGCTGGAGGTCGCCGAGCAGGCCGCCAACGCCGGCCCGATCCCGGAGCTGATGGAGAAGGTCGCCCACAACCAGGACGACCACGAGGCCCGCTTCGATCTCGCGCTCGCGCTGTTCGCCGCCGGCAAGCGCGAGGCCGCGGTGGACGAGCTTCTGGAACTGGTGCGCCGCGACCGTGCCTGGAACGATGAGGCTGCCCGCAAGCAGCTCGTCAAGTTCTTCGAGGCCTTCGGCCCGACCGACCCGCTGACGGTGCAGAGCCGCCGGCGGCTGTCCTCGATCCTGTTCCGCTGATTTCGGGGGCGGCCGCGAGCCTTTTTCGTTCGCGGCCGTTTCGTTCCCCGTCGCTCTGTTCGTAGGCGCTCTGTTCGCCGTGTCCGGGGGTTCTATATTCGTCGCATGAGCCGGAACCCCATCGACCCGTCACCGGACCGCTTCCCGCGGCAGCTCCCGATCTTCCCGCTCGCGGGGGTTCTGCTGCTGCCGCGCGGGCGCCTGCCGCTGAACATCTTCGAGCCGCGCTACCTCGCGATGGTCGAGGACGCGCTGGCCGGCGACCGCATGATCGGCATGGTCCAGCCGACCGACCCGGCCTGCCGCCTGCGCGAGCCGGCGGTCTACGGCACCGGCTGCGCCGGGCGGATCACCAGCTTCGCCGAGACCGAGGATGGCCGCTACATCATCACCCTGACCGGAGTCAGCCGCTTCGCCATCATGCGGGAACTGGAGGGCCAGCGCGGCTACCGCCGTGTCGCCGCGGATTGGGACCGCTTCTCCGGCGACTTGATCGACCCGCTGGAGCGCGGCGGGGCCGACGGCTGCGGGCTGGATCGCGCGCGTCTGCTGGCCGGGCTGAAAGGCTATTTCAGGATGCAGGGGCTGTCGGTGGACTGGAAGGCCATCGACGGCACGCCGGACGAGCGGCTGGTCACCTCGCTGGCGATGATCTGCCCCTTCTCGCCCAGCGAAAAGCAGGCCCTTCTTGAAACGCCGGATTTGCCGGAGCGCGCGAAGCTCTTGATCGCCCTGGTCGAGATGGCCATTCTCGACGGCCATGAGGGCGACGGCGGCAACGCGCTGCGTCACTGACCGTTTCCTTCGACCGACACTGCACTTTCCGACTGCGAGGCCCGATCCATGAGCGCCCATTCCCACGACGACACGCCCGCCGACGGCAAGACGCAGGCGCGCGTCGATCCGAAGCTTCTGGAGATCCTCGTCTGCCCGCTGACCAAGGGGCCGCTGCGCTACGACGCCGAGCGCGCCGAACTGATCAGCGACCGCGCCGGGCTGGCCTATCCGATCCGCGACGGCATTCCGATCATGCTGATCGACGAGGCCCGCAGCCTCGACGGGAAGCCGGGGGCCGCCTGATGTCCGACGAGCAATTCGCGTCGGACGCCTTCGGCACCAGGCATTGGCCGGTGGAAGTCCGGCTGAAGAAGGAGGAGAAGCGGCTGGAGGTCGATTTCGACAACGGCCAAACCTTCTCCTACCCGGCGGAGTTCCTGCGCGTCCACAGCCCGAGCGCCGAGGTGCAGGGCCACGGTCCCGGCCAGAAGCAGACCGTCTCGGCCCGTCGCCATGTCGGCATCATGAGCCTGGAGGCCATCGGCCATTACGCCCTGCGGATCGTCTTCGACGACCTGCACGACAGCGGCATCTACTCCTGGAAGCTGCTGTACGAACTGGGCGAGGACCAGGATCGCCTGTGGGCGGAGTATCTGGCGGAACTGGAGGCCAAGGGCCTGAGCCGCGATCCGCGCGGCCGGCGCTGACGGGACGAGCGGCGGGGTATGGCATTCGGTCATGGCCCCGCTTTTTTTCGTGTCGCCTTTCCGGGCGTTCGGGTGCGACGTGTTGCGCATTCATGAAAAGGGCGTAGATAACGGCTCATCGACCGTTCCTCCGCCGCAGGATGACCGCCGTGACCGCGACCGACCCGACCGGCGCGACCGCCAGCCCGACCACCGGTCCTGACGCCGATTCGCCGCCCACGGGTGGCGTCGGATTGCCTGTTCCCACCACCCCCGCGCCGGACGATGCGCCGCCGGCGACGGGCGGCTGGGGCTGGGCGGGCGGCTACGGGCGGCGCGGCAGCGCCCTGCGGCAGAAGCTGGCCGCGCATCTGGCGGCCCGCCGCCGCAAGCGGCGCGCCTGGGCGCGTGACATCGCGCGGATCGTCCTGGTGGTGTCGATCATGGCGCTCGCCGCGCTGGCCGTGGAGATCGGGCGCAAGGCCGTCGTCGTTCTGAACCGCGCCGACCTGGGCGCTGTCCATCTGTTCGGGGAGCGCGACTGAAGCGCTTGATGTTCCCTCTCCCCTCTGGGGAGAGGGTTAGGGTGAGGGGGTTGCGCTTTTGCCGAACTTCCCGCCACGCGCACCCCCCTCACCGGCCCTTCGGGCCACCCTCTCCCCGGAGGGGAGAGGGCTAAGGATGGCGTGATCTGCTCAGGGAAGAATGACCACGTAGCGTTTCGTCGTGGTCTCAAGCACCTCCCACACGCCGTCGAAGCCCGGCTCCAGCGTGAAGCGGTCGCCGGGGCCGACCAGCCAGCGGCGCCCGTCGGCGTGGCTGATGGCGCTGCTCCCTTCCAGGATCTCGCAATACTCCCACTCGTCGTAGACGATCCGCCAGGAACCGGGGGTGGAGCGCCAGACCCCTGCGAAGCGCTTGCCGTCCGCCGATTCGTACTCGTTCCAGGTGGTGAAGACCGGGGCGCCGGACAGGACGCGGTCGGGGGCCGGACCGCCGGTTTCTGGTTCCACGGCGGGGCGGGCGGGGTCGGTCAGCAGGGCGAAGCTCATCACACGTCTCCCTTTCACCAAGCGGCGAGCAGCGGCGGCAGGCCGTGCAGGCTGTCAATGCGTCGATAATTCTCGGTGGGCGGCTCGGCCACCTCGTGCGCCCAGGTGACGTGGTAGGGCACATGGACGGCGTGGCCGCCGACGGCCAGCACGGGCAGGATGTCCGACCGCACGGAATTGCCCACCATGACGAAGCGTGCCGGGTCCACCCCGTGGCGGTCGAGCAGGCGGCGGTAGGTGGCCGGGTCCTTCTCGCTGACGATCTCGATGGCGTCGAAGCGCCCGGCGAGGCCGGAGCGGGCGATCTTGCTCTCCTGGTCGAACAGGTCGCCCTTGGTGACGAGCAGCAGCCGGTAGCGCCCGGCCAGCCCCTCCACCACCTCCTGCACCCCGTCGAGCAGGTCGACCGGGTGTTCCAGCATCGCCTTGCCGAACTCGACGAGACTCTGGATGTCCCGCCCGCCGATGCGCCCGTCGGTCAGGTCGACCGCCGTCTCGATCATCGACAGGACGAAGCCCTTGATGCCGTAGCCGTAGACGCGGAGGTTCTCGCGCTCGGCCTGCAGCAGCCGCCGGTCGATGTCCGCCGGGTCGGCCAAGTGGTTGGCGAGCAGCGCGCGGAAGCGGTCCTGCGTCATCGAGAACAGGGACTCGTTGTGCCACAGCGTGTCGTCGCCGTCGAAGGCGATGGTGTCGATCATGGGAAGAACTCGGTGTCGGACGACGGTCGGAACCAGAGGTAGGACGCGCCGCGGCGGCTGTCCAGCGCTTCGTTCCGAACCCGGTTTGTTGGTGGGTTGCACAATTTGTGACGCCCAAAAGCTGTGCATTCGTCCATTATTCTTGCATCGGTGATATTCCTACGACAGCTATCGAGAAAGCTCACGGCTCGCATACCCACATGGCGGTGGCGGGTTTGCGCGGGATGAGCAATATTCTTTCTCACAAAGCGAGGGCGCGGCGGCCACTTTCGGCAGGCCCCCTCGGGACCTTCAAAGATAGGATGACCACCATGGCAATCGCTCTGCGCGCGGCCCCCGCCGGCCGTACCCTGCGCCCTGCTCCGGTGGCGTATGTGCTGGACAGCGTTCTGGACACGTTCGCCCTGTGGCGGCAGCGCACCATCACCCGCCGCGAGCTGGCTCGGCTGGACGACCGGATGCTGCACGACATCGGCATCTCCCAGTTCGACGTCGAAGACGAGATCAGCAAGCCGTTCTGGAAGGCTTGATGCCGCCGTCACGGCTGCGGGAGACCGCAAGGAAAAGGGCCGCCCCCGTGTAAGGGAGCGGCCCTTTTCGCATTCGGGTCCCGTTTTCGGCGTCTGCCCCCTCCCCGGCCCTCCCCCTCTGCGAGGGAGATGGTGCCTTCTGCGAAGCGGCGGCCAGACCCCTCCACCTCGAAGAGGGGAAGGGTTAGGGAGGGGGCAGCAGAAGCTGGAAATGAAGAAGGCCACTCTTCCCGAAGGAAGAGTGGCCTTTTGCTTAGCCGAAACGCCGCCCGATCAGATGCAGATCTGCTGGAGCGGGGCGAAGCCGTTGAAGCAGACCGCCGAGTAGGTCGTCGTATAGGCGCCCGTGGCGTGGATGCGCACGCGGTCGCCGGCCTTCAGGTCCATCGGCAGCTTGTACTCGGCGCGCTCGTAGAGCACGTCGGCGCTGTCGCAGGTCGGGCCGGCCAGCACGACCGCTTCCGTGTCGCCTTCCCCGTCGTCCCCCATCACCTGGATCGGGTACTGGATCGCCTCGTCCATCGTCTCGGCGAGACCGCTGAACTTGCCGATGTCCAGATAGACCCAGCGCTTCACGTCGTTGGCCGACTTGCGGGAGACGAGGACGACCTCGCTCTCGATGATGCCGGCGTTGCCGACCATGCTGCGGCCCGGCTCCACGATGGCTTCCGGCAGGCGGTTGCCGAAGTGGGTGCGCAGGGACTCGAAGATGGCCTGGCCGTAGGCGGTGGTCTCCGGCACGTCGGTGCGGTAGCGGGTGGGGAAGCCGCCGCCCAGGTTGATCATGCCGAGGTCGACGCCCAGCACCTCAAGCTCGCGGAACAGCTGCGCCACCTGGAAGATGGCGTGGTCCCACTGCATCAGGTCCTTCTGCTGCGAGCCGACGTGGAAGGACACGCCGTAGGGAACGACGTTCATGCCCTTGGCCTTCAGCAGCAGTTCCCGCGCCATGGCGAGATCGCAGCCGAACTTGCGCGACAGCGGCCACTCGGCGCCCTCGCCGGAGGTCAGGATGCGGCAGAAGACGCGGGCGCCGGGGGCGGCGCGGGCGATCTTCTCCAGCTCCGCCTCGCTGTCGAAGGCGAACAGGCGCACGCCCAGCTCGAAGGCGCGGCGGATGTCCGCTTCCTTCTTGATGGTGTTGCCGTAGGAGATGCGCTCCGGCGCGCAGCCGGCGGCCAGCACCATCTGGATTTCCGGGACGCTGGCGGTGTCGAAGGCGGAGCCCAGACGGGTCAGCAGGCCGAGGATCTCCGGCGCCGGATTGGCCTTCACGGCGTAGAAGATCTTGGCGTCCGGGAGCGCTTCCTCCAGGTCGTGGTAGTTCGCTTCCACGACGTCCAGATCGACGACGAGGCACGGGGTCTGCGGACGCTGCTCTTCGAAAAAGCGCGCAATCTTATCGGTCATCTCAGTCTCCCGGACGCAAGATGAAGGTGTCGGACGAATTGTGAAAAAGCAGGGGCGGAGCGGCCGCGCGCTGCTGACCGGTCAAAAAGAAAAGACGGTCAGGCGCTCAGGCCGCCCATACTGGACTGCCGTGTTGCCTTGCGGGGAAGAGCTGAACGGGACAGAACCGGAAAGAGTCGGAGACGGGTGAGCCGGCGCCCACCCACAACAACATGAACCATCGTAACCTCCAAGACGCCGCCTTGCTTAAGGGACGGTCGGGGATCACGCGTTACGTCGTTGCATAACCACATCTCGAAAAGGACGAGGGGCGGGCCAGCGGCACGTGCGCTTGCGAGTTGCGGTTACATAGATCGAACGGGCCGCCTTTTAAAGTGAAAAATGCGACCGGGCGCAAAAAAGTAGCAAGCGTTACGCAAAGGTAAAAATAGGGAGGAATAACATGGACTTGAGTACGGCCATTCCGGTCTGGGACATGGCGGCCCGGCTGGCCGCGGCGGCGGTTTGCGGGGCGGCGCTGGGACTCGACCGCGAGATCCGGGGCAAGGCGGCGGGGCTGCGCACCCACACGTTGGTGGCCATCAGCGCGGCGGTGACCACCCTGGTTGCGCTGGAGCTTTACTGGGGCATGGCCGGGAAGGGGACGGGCGGGGGCGACATGGACCCCACCCGCGTCATCCAGGGCATCGCCCAGGCCATCGGCTTCATCAGCGCCGGGGTGATGTTCCGTGCCGGGACCACGGTGCGCGGGGCGACCACCGCGGCGGTGATCTGGATGGCCGGCGCGCTGGGCATCGCCTGCGGGGCCGGCTTCTACCTGCTGGCGGGGATGGCGCTGGCGCTCTGCCTCGCCGTCACCATCGTTTTCTCCTACGCCCTGCGCTGGATGCCGGACTCGGTCAAGTCCGAGGACTGACGAGGAGCCGGTGGGCCAGCGCGCCACCCAGGGCGACCAGCCCGATCGCCGTCATCATGGGAAGCTGGCTGTCGGCGTGGGTGTGGCCGAGCACCACGCCGATCAGCGCCGCCACGGTCATCTGCACGAAGCCGACCAGCGAAGAGGCCAGCCCGGCCATCATCGGATAGGGGCCGACCGCCCCGGCCATGGCGTTGGGCAGGGTCAGTCCGGCGCCCAGCATGAAAAGGAAGACGGGACCCACCACCGCCGCCAGATGCAGCACCCCGCCCAGCGCCAGCCCCACCCCGAGCAGCCCGCCGGCCAGCGACACCGCCGTGCCGGTGCGGATCATCCGCGGCCCGCCCAGCCGCGCGCTCAGCCGCCCGGCCAGGAAGGAGCCCACGGCGTAGCCCAGCACCACCGCGGCGAAGCTTCCCCCGAACTGCGCGGGCGTCAGGTGCAGCCGCCCGATCAGCACGAAGCTGGACCCGGAAATGAAGGCGAAGATGCCGCTGTAGGCGAAGGCCACCGTCAGCATCTGCCCGACGAAGCCGCGGTCGCGCAGCAACAGCGCGTAGTTGGCGACCAGCCGGCCGGGCTGCAGCGCCGTCTCGTCGCGGTTGGCGTTGGTCTCGCCCATCAAGGTCCAGGTGGCGGCCAGGATCAGCGCGGCGAAGCCGGTCAGCAGCAGGAAGTTGCTCCGCCAGCCGAACCACTCCGTCAGGACGCCGCCCAGGATGGGGCCGGCGGCGGGGGCCAGGGTCATGGCCATCGCCATGTAGGCCAGCACGGTGGCCGCCCGGTCGCGTCCGAAGACGTCGCGCACCACCGCCCGCGCCACCACCGGGCCGCAGCAGGCGCCCAGCGCCTGGAAGAAGCGCGCGACGATCAGCGTCTCGATGTCGTCGGTCAGCGCGCAGGCGGCGCTCGCCACCAGATAGATGAGGATGCCGCCGAGCAGGGCGGGCCGCCGCCCGAAGCGGTCGGACACCGGCCCGTAGACGAGCTGCGACACCGCGAAGCCGGCGAGGAAGACCGACAGGGTGAGCTGCACCGTGGCGATGTCCGTGTCGAACACACTGACCAGAGTCGGCAGAGAGGGCAGGTAGAGGTCGGTGGACAGCGGGCCGAAGGCGACGAGCGCCGTCAGCAGCACGCGAACGGTCAGGGAATCGGGACGGGGCATGGAGAGAGTCGGGCCGGGAGCGATGGGGGAGGCGCACTCTAGCAGAGGCTCGGCGCGACCCCGTCACGGCGTTTCGGTATGACCGTCATTTGCAGGTGAAACCATTTCCGTCCCCTCAAAGCCGCCCTCGCCGTAGCGCAGCAGCCGTGCGCCGTTGGCCTTCAGCCAAAGGCGCGGCGTGCGCACGTCGCCGGTCAGCTGCGCGCACAGCGTCCAGAAACGTTGGGAGTGGTTCATCTCGCGCAGATGCGCCACCTCGTGCCCCACCACGTAATCGAGCACGGACTCCGGCGTCAGGATCAGCCGCCAGGAGAAGGAGAGGCGCCCGGTGGCCGAACAGCTTCCCCAGCGGCTCTTGGTGTCGCGCACGGTGACGGCGGCGACCCGCGCGCCGATCAGCGCGGCCTTGGCGCGCGACCGCTCGGCCAGTTCGCGCCGCGCCTCGGCCATCAGGAAGTCGCGCACCCGGCGGGCGACATGCTCCGCCCGGCCGCCGACCAGGATCGCGCCGTCCTCGCGCCGGGTCGCCCCGCGCAGGTCCGGGGCGTGCCGGATGACATGGTCGATTCCCAGATAGGGCACCACCGCCCCGTGGGTGAAGGGAAGCTGCGGCGGCAGGGCGGCCAACCGCGCCCGGACCCAGCCGTCGTGCCGCCCGACGAAGCGCAGCGCCTCGGCTTCCGGGACGCCCACCGGGATCACCACCTGGATCAGCCCACGCCCGGCGTCCACCCGCAGGGTCATCCGGCGGGCGCGGGCGCTTTCCCGCAGCTCCAGCGGCACGGGCAGGCCGGCGACCGCCAGGGCGCGCGGGGCCTTGGGACGTGGAGACTGGGTTTTGGAGGGCTGGGATTTGCGGCGGAAGAGCATACCTGACTTATAGCCCGCATGGCCGGCCTGGGCCAATGGGCCCATTCTCGTTTACATTCAAACGGAATTTGTCCCAAGTGAGTTTTGCATGTGATATTTGACTCCGATGCCCAAGTGGCCGGATAAGTGTGCTGTAATCTCAGTTTTTGCGGTGAAGTTGTGGCCGAGTATACCCAGAAGAACTCAACCGAAGGTCATATGACTGATCGTGCGATCTGGCTTGAGGCTCTGGTCTCCGCCAACGGCGCCGCTCACGCTTTGCTTGGGCTGGACGCGCGGCTTCTCGTGGTCAACCAAGCTTTTGCCGCGGCCTTCGGCCGCCTGCCGGAGGAGGCGGATGGCAAGGAGCTGACCGAGTTGGGCGTTCCGGCGGCCATCGTGTCCCAAGTCGAGGCGCAGGTCCGCCGTGTCGTCCTCACCGGGACCCCGGTGTCGGCCTTCGGCCTGCTGCCCCGTGGCGAAATGGTGCTGAGCCCGGTGCGCGACGCGGACGGGGTCGTCACCGCGGTCGCCGCCATCGCCGACACCAACGCCGCCGCTCTGGCCGCCGCCCGCGCCGAGGCCGAGCGGGCGAAGGCCGAGACCGAGCGGGTCCGCCAGGAAGCCGAGACGGGACGCACCGCCATCGGGCGCTTCCTGTCGGCGGCCAGCCACGACCTGCGCCAGCCCTTCCAGGCCATGCATCTGTTCCACCATCTGCTGATGGGGCGCCTGACCGATCCCGGCGCGCGGGATCTGGGCGAGAAGCTGGAGATGTCGATCGAGGCGGCGGAGACGCTCCTGCGCGCCCTGCTGGACGTGTCGAAGCTGGAGGCCGGGCTGGTCCGGATGCAGGTGCAGACCTTCCCCATCGACGAGACGCTGAGCCGCCTGCTCAACGAGTTCGCGCCGGAGGCCGACGCCAAGGCCCTGCGCTTCAACGTCCGCCCTGCGGACGCGGAGGTGAGCACCGACCCGGTGCTGCTGGAGCAGCTTCTGCGCCCGATCCTGTCCAACGCCCTGCGTTTCACCGAGTCGGGCGGCGTGCTGCTGGCGGCGCGGCGGCGTGGCGGCGCGTTGCGCATCGAGGTGTGGGACACCGGCCTCGGCATCGCCCCCGCGGACCAGTCGGCGATCTTCGACGACTTCCGCCAGCTCGGCAACCCGAACCGTGACCGTCGGCATGGGCTGGGGCTCGGCCTCGCCATCGTGCGGCGTCTCGCGACGCTGCTGGGCCTGCCGGTCTCGCTGCGCTCGGTGCCCGGCAAGGGGTCCGTCTTCGCGGTGGACGTCCCGCTGGCGGCGGCGAGTGCCGCGGAACTGCCGGTCGAGAGCAGCAGCGCGGCGTGACAGGGCGGGGGCGCGTTTCCTCCTTCCAACCGAACGAACAGAGAGCGCCGTCCTCGCTTGCGCTGGCCGACCCGTCCATTGGCGCCGCGCCGGACGTCGATGGAGCGCGCATACTTCCTCCGAAGGCCGGGGCCGTTCACGGCACGCCGGCCCCGGCGTCATGGTCCGGGTGCGCCATGGGCGCTGCCTGGGATCGGAGGGAAGCATGCATCGCGAAGCAGGGTGCCGGCTGGCCGGTTGTCTGGCGGGGATGATGATGGCCGCCTTTGTCATCCTGCCCGCCGCCGCGCAGACGACGAGCCTGGACTGGGACCAGCGCGGCTGCGTCTTCGGTCCCCGGCCCGGCCTGGACCGGCTGGTGCCCGGCTACAACCCCGGTGCGCAGCCCTATTACTGCCCGCCGCCCGCCGCGCTGTACCCCGCGCCGCCGGTCGCGGCCCCGACGGCGTCGCACTATCTGTCGGCGCCGAGCCGGTCATACTGCCTGCTGCGCTCCTCCGGCCTGATGGGGGACAGCCTGTCGCAACTGGCCGGGTCCCTGTGCCGCGACGACGCCGCGCTGTGGGCGCTCGCCCAAACATGGCACCCCGAGAGATGACGTTATGGTGATAGTCCGTACTGATACGTACGGCTGATTGACAGCCTCCCCCTCTATCCTTAAGGCTTGCAAAAAAGAAACACGCATGCGGGGAGGAAAACCATCGATGCCGGCGCAACATCCGCCACCGACTTAAGTCCCGTTCCATGCCTTACGCAGGACCGACGTTGCAACCGCGAGGAGCGGATGCGGCGCGCCCCTGCGCGCGTGTTCCGGACACGTCACCAAATCTTCACAAGACCGTCGCGGGACCGCAACCCGCGCCCTGCATGTCAGCACATCACGCAATCGATTGGTTCCAGGGAGAGACCACCATGCTGACCCGCCGCAAGCTCGCCGTCTCGACGGCCGCCTTCGCGCTCGCCGCCGGTTTCACCGGCGCCGCCTACGCCCAGCAGAAGACCGTCGTCGAATTCTGGCACGGCCTGCCCCAGCCGCTCGGCGGCCAGCTCGAGCAGGTGGTGAAGGGCTTCAACGACAGCCAGGACAAGGTCCAGGTCAACCCGACCTTCAAGGGCAGCTATCCGGAGACGATGCAGGCGGCCATCGCCGCCTTCCGCGCCGGCAACGCCCCGCACGTCGTGCAGATGTTCGAGGTCGGCACCGCCACCATGCTGTCCGCCGGCCCGGCCATCAAGCCGGTGCACCAGTTGATGAGCGAGACGGGGTCGGGCTTCGACGCCGCGGCCTACATCCCGGCGGTGCGGGGCTATTACAGCTCCAAGGACGGCAAGATGATGGCCCTGCCGTTCAACAGCTCCACCACCATCACCTTCTACAACAAGGACGCCTTCCAGAAGGCCGGCCTCGACCCCAACAAGCCGCCGGCGACCTGGCCGGAGGTGGCCGACGCGGCGCGCAAGCTGAAGGCGGCGGGCGTGACTTGCCCGATGACCTTCTCCTGGCCGACCTGGACGCAGTTCGAGCAGGTCGGCGCGCTCCACGACAAGCCCTTCGCGTCGGAGGCCAACGGCTTCGGCGGGCTGAACGCCACGCTGAAGATCAACGACCCGTTCTTCGTGAAGCATCTCCAGACGCTGATCGATCTGCAGAAGGAAGGCGCGCTGCGCTACGGCGGCCGCGACAACGCCGCGGACTCGCTGTTCCCGTCGGGCGAATGCGCGATGATCCAGGCCTCCTCCGGCCTGCGCGGGCGCATCATCAAGGAGGCCAAGTTCAGCTGGAGCGCCGCCCCGCTGCCCTACTGGCCGGACGCCATCGCGTCGCCGAAGAACTCGATCATCGGCGGCGCCGCCTTCTGGGTGATGACCTCGCCCAAGCGCACCGCCGACGAGTACAAGGCCGTCGCCGCCTTCTTCAGCTACCTCGCCCGTCCGGAGGTGGACGCCAAGTGGCACATGGACACCGGCTATGTTCCGGTGACGCTGCAGGGCTTCGAGCTGGCGAAGAAGGAAGGCTTCTACGAGAAGAACCCCGGCGCCGAGGTGCCGGCTGAGCAGCTCACCCGCACCGCCACCACGGAGAACACCATGGGGCTGCGGCTGGGCAACCTGCCGGAAATCCGCAACATCATCCAGGAGGAGATGGAGAAGGCGTTCCAGGGCCAGCAGACCGCCCAGCAGGCGCTGGACAACGCGGTGAAGCGCGGCGACACGGTCCTGCGCAACTTCGAGCGCGCCAACAAGAACTGAGCGTAACTCCCTCTCCCCTCTGGGGAGAGGGCAGGGGTGAGGGGGATGCGCTTGTGCCGGACGTGCCAGAACGCGCACCCCCCTCACCGCCCGCTTCGCGGGCATCCTCTCCCCGCTTTCGGCGGACCGAAGGTCCGCCTGTCGCGTCAGCGCAAACTTCGTTTGCGCGTGAGCGGAGGGTAGAGGGTTGAAAGGGGTTCCATGCAACGTCGCGTGATTTTCGACAACAGGGCGCTGCCCTACCTGTTGCTGGCGCCGCAGGTGGCGGTGACGCTGATCTTCTTCATCTGGCCGGCGGCGCAGGCGCTGTGGCAGTCGGTGCATCTCCAGGACGCCTTCGGCCTGCGCAGCCAGTTCGTCGGGCTGGAGAATTTCCAGGCGGTGCTGAGCGACCCGAACTATCTGGAGACGGTCAAGACCACCATCGTCTTCAGCGCGTCGGTGACCGTCCTGTCGCTGGCCTCCGCGCTGGGGCTGGCGGTGATGGCCGATTCGAAGATCCGGGCGGCGGCGGCCTACAAGACGCTGCTGATCTGGCCCTACGCGCTGGCGCCCGCGGTGGCGGCGGTGCTGTGGATGTTCATCTTCAACCCGGACATCGGCATCCTGGGCCGCGCGCTGAACAACCTCGGCTACGCCTGGGACTACCGGCTGAACGACGGGCAGGCGCTGACCATGGTCATCCTGGCGGCGAGCTGGAAGCAGGTCTCCTACAACTTCATCTTCTTCCTGGCCGGGCTGCAGGCCATCCCGCGCTCCGTGCTGGAGGCGGCGAGCATCGACGGGGCGGGGGCGGTGCGCCGCTTCTGGACGATCACCTTCCCGCTGCTGTCGCCGACCACCTTCTTCCTGCTGGTGGTGAACATCGTCTACGCCTTCTTCGAGACCTTCGGCACGATCCACGCCCTGACCCACGGCGGACCGGGCAAGGCCACGGAGACGCTGATCTTCCGCGTCTACCAGGACGGCGTGGTCAACCACGACCTGGGCGGTTCCTCGGCGCAGTCGGTGATCCTGATGGTCATCGTCATCGCGCTGACCGCCATCCAGTTCCGCTTCGTCGAGCGCAAGGTGCATTACTCATGACCCGCGACCGCGACACCCCGCGCTCCGGCGGGCGCCTGATGGACATGGTCCCGCACCTGATCCTGATGCTGGGCGTCCTGATCTTCGCCTTTCCGATCTACGTGACGATCATCGGCTCGACCTGGGACGCCGCCACCATCGGGCGCGGCAACCTGCCGCTGACGCCGGGCGGGGAGATGCTGAACAACTACGCCTCGGCCTGGAGCGAGTCGCAGGGCAACCGCGTCATGCACACGCCCGTGCGCATCATGATGTGGAACAGCCTCGTCATGGCGCTGGTCATCGCGCTGGGCAAGATCGCCATCTCGATCATCTCGGCCTACGCGGTGGCCTTCTTCCGCTTCCCGCTGCGCATGGTCTTCTTCTGGATGATCTTCATCACGCTGATGCTGCCGGTGGAGGTGCGCATCATCCCGACCTACGAGGTGGTGGCCAACCTCGGCCTGATCGACAGTTACGCCGGGCTGACCATCCCGCTGATCGCGTCGGCCACGGCGACGCTGCTGTTCCGGCAGTTCTTCCTGACCATCCCGGACGAGTTGGTCGAGGCCGCG
The DNA here is from genome assembly GCF_001315015.1 of Azospirillum brasilense. NCBI lineage: Bacteria > Pseudomonadati > Pseudomonadota > Alphaproteobacteria > Rhodospirillales > Azospirillaceae > Azospirillum > Azospirillum brasilense. The sequence goes on from NZ_CP012914.1 coordinate 501,128, forward strand.
AAGATCGACGGGGCGGGGGCGCTGCGCTTCTTCCTGGACGTGGTGCTGCCCCTGTCGCGCACCAACATCGCGGCGCTGTTCGTCATCCTCTTCATCTACGGCTGGAACCAGTATCTCTGGCCGCTGCTGATCACCAACAGCGCGGAGATGGAGACCGTGGTTATCGGCATCACCAAGATGATCGGCAACGGCGAGGCCGCGACCGACTGGAACCTCATCATGGCGACGACGGTGCTGGCCATGCTGCCCCCGGTGGGGGTGGTCGTGCTGATGCAGCGCTGGTTCGTCAAAGGCCTTGTGGACAGCGAGAAATAAGAAATGGCAACGGTCGATCTGAATCGGGTCCGCAAGTCCTACGGCGCCGTCGAGGCCATCAAGGGCATCGACATCAGCGTCGCGGACGGGGAGTTCCTCGTGCTGCTCGGCCCCTCGGGCTGCGGCAAGTCCACGCTGCTGCGCATGGTCGCCGGGCTGGAGAGCATCACCGGCGGCGAGATCGCCATCGGCGGGCGGGTGGTCAACGGGCTGGAGCCCAAGGACCGCGACATCGCCATGGTGTTCCAGAATTACGCGCTCTACCCGCACATGAGCGTGTTCGACAACATGGCCTACGGGTTGAAGATCCGCGGCCTGCCCAAGGCGGATATCCAGGCCCGCGTCGCCAAGGCCGCGGAAATCCTGGAGCTGAACCGCTTCCTCGACCGCCGGCCCAGCCAGCTGTCGGGCGGGCAGCGGCAGCGAGTCGCCATGGGCCGCGCCATCGTGCGCGAGCCCGCCGCCTTCCTGTTCGACGAGCCGCTGTCCAACCTGGACGCCAAGCTGCGCACCCAGATGCGCGTCGAGATCAAGCGGCTCCAGGACCGGCTGGGCATCACCAGCCTCTATGTGACGCACGACCAGGTGGAGGCGATGACGCTGGCCGACCGCATCCTGGTGATGAATCACGGAGTGGCCGAGCAGGTCGGCACGCCGCTGGAGGTCTACCAGCGTCCGGCCAGCCTGTTCGTGGCGGGCTTCATCGGGTCGCCGCCGATGAACATTCTGGATGCGCGGTTCGACGGTGCCGGGCAAGCGGTGGCGCTGCCCGGCGGCACCGCCTTCGCCCTGCCGCGCCCGCGGCCCGACATGGCCGGGCGGCCGGTCAAGCTGGGCGTACGGCCGGAGCATCTGGCCGTCACGTCCGGCGACGGACCGCTGATCGTCACGGTCGATCTGGTGGAAGCGCTGGGTGCCGACACGGTGGTCTACGGCCGCCTGCCGGACGGGGAGGGGATGGTGGTCCGAGTCGCCGGCCTGCCGTTCTGCCGCGAGGGCGAAACCCTGCGCGTCGGCGCGCCATCCGACGCCCTGCACCTGTTCGACTCGGAGAGCGGACGGCGCCTGTCAGATTGATTGGGTGCCGGATTGAACGGGGTGGGGCGGTTGCAATCGCCCGTGGCACGTGTCCCACTGTCGATCCGTCATGTCCCGCCGAAAACAAGGATAAGAAACGTCATGAAGCTCTACCTGAAGCCGGGCGCCTGCTCGCTGTCGCCGCACATCGTCCTGCGCGAAAGCGGTCTGGCCTTCGACGTCGCGGCCGTCGACCTCGCCGCCAAGAAACTGGAGGACGGCAGCGATTTCCTGGCCGTCAACCCGAAGGGCCAAGTGCCGACGCTGGCCTTCGACGACGGCGCCATCCTGACCGAGGGCGCCGCCATCGTTCAGTACGTCGCCGACCGCGTGCCGGAGACCGGTCTGCTGCCGGCCGTCGGGACGATGGAGCGCTACCGCGTTCTGGAGTGGCTGAACTTCATCGGCACGGAGTTGCACAAGACCTTCAGCCCGCTGTTCCGCCCGACCACGCCGGACGCCTACAAGGATATCGCCAAGCAGACGCTGACGGCCAAGTTCGCGGCCGTTGAGGCCGGGCTGGCCGGCAAGGACTATCTGACCGGCGACCGCTTCACGGTGGCCGACGCCTATGGATTCACGGTGCTGCGCTGGGCGCCGCGGGTCGGCCTGCCGCTGGACGGCTACCCGAACATCACCGCCTACATGGCCCGCGTCGCCGGGCGTCCGGCTGTGGCGGCAGCGCTGGCGGCGGAAGGGATCGCCTGACTCACCTGTTCGATCCCGGGACAGCTGGTGATTGCCCGAGTAGACTGCTCGGGCAATCACCAGCAGGGAGGGGGGCTCAAGCCCCCGTGAGCATGAGCGCAACCGACCGCAAACCCGTTCCGCCCTTCCACCTCGCCTTCCCCGTCCGCGACAAGGAAGAGGCGCGCGCCTTCTACGCCGGCCTGCTGGGCTGCGGGGTGGGACGGGAATCCGACCGTTGGATCGACTTCGACCTGTACGGCCATCAGGTGGTGGCCCATGTGACCGAGGAGGCCGGAACCCGCGCCACCAACCCGGTCGATGGCGAGGACGTGCCGGCCAGCCATTTCGGCGTGATCCTGGATTGGGGCGACTGGCACGCGCTGGCCGACAAGCTGAAGGCGGAGGGAATGAAATTCCTCATCGAGCCGCAGATCCGCTTCAAGGGCCAAGCGGGCGAACAGGCCACCATGTTTTTCCTCGACCCGAGCGGGAACGCCCTGGAGTTCAAGAGCTTCCAGGACATGGGGCAGATCTTCGCGCGGTGATGGGCGCGTAGGGACGGCTTGTCTTTCAAGGGAATATTGCCCCTCCTCCTCACCGGGTGGAGGGGCTTTTCCTGTCGATCTGCACCCTCTACCCTGTTCTGTTCGTGTGTCAATAGAAACACGGATGAAAGGCGCAGGGCCGAATGTGGTTTTCGCCGCTTCAGTTTCTGCTTTGTTTTTGACTAGATAGATAAGTAATGAAGTTAATGCTTTCGTGTGTATTTTATTGTTGTTGACTGTTTGCTTTTCCCATGACAGATCTCGCTTTGAGAGCATTTCAGATGTTGCGCTCAACCGCATGCTGTGGTGTGCATGGGCAAGCGCACCTGAAGGGCCTCTGTTCGGAAAACATGATCGGCCGATCCGGCGAAAGCAGCGCGGTCGACCAAACAAGAAAACCTTCCGAGCATTCATTCGAAGATGCATAAAATAAGTGAGGATTCGACATGAGCGTCATCAATGGAACGTCCGCGTCCGAAGTGATCGATCTGCGGGGATTGGTCCCCGGGCCGTACGAGACCGGCAACGGCTCCGCGGCGGGTGCCGGCAATGACACCGTGTATGGCAGCAGCTATCCCGACGTGATCCAGGGCGGGAGCGGAAACGATCTTCTCTACGGCTTCAACGGAAACGACATTCTGGTCGGCGACGACGGCAACGACACGCTGTACGGCGGCAACGGGAACGACAGCCTCCTGGCCAGCGCGGGGAACGATCACCTGCTGGGCGAAGCCGGCGACGACACGCTGTATGGCGGGGCGGGCAACGACGTCTATTATCACTCGGCGAATGGCGGCGTCGATCTCATCAACGACGACAAGTCGGAAGCCGGGATGCCGGGCTACGGCGGCGGAACGTCCGACGTCGTGTACTTCACCGATGTGACGATGGCGAATCTTGCCTTCTTCCGTCCGACGGGAAGCAACGACCTGTGGATCTCCAGCGTGGCTGACTTCAGCGACGGCTATCTGAATGATGGCGTGATCATCCAGGACTTCTATCTCGGTGGCAACAACACCATCGAGTATCTGTACAGCTCCGACTCCTACGCGTTCAATCTGACGACGCTGCTCTGACCGGCCCATCGTCACGAAACGGCAAAGCCGCCGCGGCCATCGCGGCGGCTTTTCTTTGATGGGCAAGGAAATGGTTCGACGCCATCGGCATTTCTTTCACCCTCGCTGGGAAAATTCAGCCCTGCGCATCCGGTTCAGCCGCCCACTTCCGCCGCGGCGGTTGCCTGCGATCAGGCGCCGCCGGTGATGGCATGGAAACTGCTAAGGGGTGGGTTGCCGAAGGGAGGCGAAAGATCAACCAGGAGGTGTTTCATGAGCAGCCTGTCCGTTTCCGCGCCGGGATATGGCCCGTCAGGCGCGTACGCGCTGAACGGTGGCGGGGTCACCCGCTTTTCGGCGGCGACCAAGGCCACGCCGGAGATGATGGCGCGGGTCGGGGTCGGCGATTCCGCCTTTCAGCAGCAGATGAGGATCGCCGGTGATCCCAACGCCGTGGACCCGGCGGTTGCGGCGCGCAGCCGCGCCGTGCAGGCCCACACCGTGTTCCGGCAGGGCGGTCAGGTCGTCGCCGCCGTTTGGCGGGACGGCCAGACGCAAATGAGCAACGGGCTTGCGTCGCGGCTCGACTGGACCGCGCTGGAGCGGCAGACCGCCGCCATGTCCGAAGCGCAGCGGCGGGACGTGATCGCCGCGGCCATCGCCAAACAGCTCGGCGCAGGCATCCAGGTCCAGCGCTACGGCGACAGCGGCGCCGCGCCGACCCGTGGCGCGGTGATCGACGAGCAGGCTGCGGCAAACCAAGCGGTGCGCGGCGGGCGGTGATCCCGCCGCGCATCGAACAGACCTTAGGCCGCGGACCGCTTGTTCCCGCCCGGCTGGCCGCCGTGCGGGGCGGGGCGGCGGTTGTGGCGGTTCTGCTGGTTGGCCGACACCTTGGCCTTCAGCGGCTGGTCGCCGGTGGCGCCGGCAACCCGCGCGCCCTGCGGCGCCGGCGGCTTCGCACCCTGGGCCTTCGGCGCCTGCGGCTTCTGGCCCTGCGGCTTGTTGCCGCCCGCCTGCTGCTGCGGCTGGCCGCGGCCCGGACGGGGCTGCTTGGGCGCCGGCTTCGGCGGCTTGGCCGAAGAGGCATGGATCGCCGCCACCACCGACGCGTGGTAGGGATGGTCGTGGTCGGCCGGGACCGGCTGGCGGATGGTCTTCTCGATGGCCTTCAGATAGGCCACCTCCTCCGCGTCGCAGAAGGACACCGCGCTGCCGTCGGTACCGGCGCGGGCGGTGCGGCCGATGCGGTGGACGTAGCTTTCCGGCTCGTTCGGCAGGTCGAAGTTGATGACGTGCGTGATGCCGTCGATGTCGATGCCGCGCGCCGCGATGTCGGTCGCCACCAGCGCCTTGAGGTCACCGCTGCGGAAGGACTCCAGGGCGCGCACGCGGGCCGACTGCGACTTGTCGCCGTGGATCGCGTCGGCCGGGACGCCGGCCTTCTTCAGATGGTCGGCGATGCGGTCGGCGCCGTGCTTGGTGCGGGCGAAGACGATCGTCCGCTCCATGGCACCCTCCTGGAGAAGGTCGGCGAGCAGGCGGCGCTTGTCGGCGCGGTCCACGAACAGCACGCGCTGGGCGATGCGCTCCACCGTGGTGGACTGGGGCGCCACCTCGATCCGCTCGGCGTCGGTCAGGATGCTGTGCGCCAGCTCGACCACGGCTTCCGGCATGGTGGCGGAGAACAGCAGGGTCTGGCGCTGCTTCGGCAGGACCGCGACCACCTTCCGCACGTCGCGGATGAAGCCCATGTCGAGCATGCGGTCGGCCTCGTCCAGGACGAAGATCTCGACTTGGTCGAGCACGCACTGCTTCTGGGCCATCAGGTCGAGCAGGCGGCCCGGCGTCGCCACCAGCACGTCGGTGCCGCGGGCCAGAGCGGCGACCTGCGGGCTCTGCCCGACGCCGCCGTGGATCACCGTGCGGCGGATCGGCAGGTGCCGGCCGTAGGTGCGGAAGCTCTCGCCGATCTGCAGCGCCAGCTCGCGCGTCGGCGTCAGGATCAGCGTGCGCGGCGCCTTGGCCTGCACGCGCTTCTTGTTCTGGAACAGCCGCTGCAGGATCGGCAGGGTGAAGGCGGCGGTCTTGCCGGTGCCGGTCTGGGCGAGGCCGAGCACGTCGCGGCCCTCCAGAAGAACGGGGATGGCGCCGGCCTGGATCGGCGTGGCGGTCTGGTAACCCTCTTCGGCGACGGCGCGCAGAAGGGGCTCGATCAGGCCGAGGCCACTGAATTCGGTCATACGGGGAGGGTCCTGGTCACGTGAACAGAGGCTGCACCTGGGCCGTGCCCGGACTCTTCCGGGGCGGCGTGGCTTGGGGCGCTCCGCCGCGGGAGTGCGCGGAGCCATCAATTCACCGTGGGAAGGCGCAAGCGGCGCCGGTACCGGGACGACGAGGAGCCGGCAGCCCCAAAGCAAAATCGACCGGACACACATAGGGGGTGGGGCGGCTTTTGGCAAGCAAACAAGGACCTTGGCCCCGTTCCGGACCGGAAATGTCCCTGGTCCGGGCGGCGGGTTCGGGGGACGGTTGGGGATGGCGGAGCGTGCCGCGGCGGTGGGTGAGGCATTTTGACGCGTGAATTCCCGGACAAAAAAACGGGGTATAGGATTGCGAATGAATTTCAGTATTATGATGCGCGCTGCAGCATGGCGCCCCGGATCGCGGGACACGGCGCCGCAACGGATGGCAAAGGCGGTGGGGCAATGACGTCGCGTCTCGAATCCTTGTGCCTGGAAAAGGGGCTGAAGATGACCGGCCAGCGCCGGGTCATTTCCCAGGTCCTGTCGGAGTCGGAGGACCATCCCGACGTGGAGGAGGTCCATCGCCGCGCCGTCCTGATCGACCCGCGCATCTCCATCGCCACCGTCTACCGCACCATGCGCCTTCTGGAAGACGCGCAGGTGATCGAGAAGGTGGACCTGGGCGACGGCCGCGCCCGCTATGAAGAGGCGTCCACCGACCACCACCACCACCTGATCGACACGCGCAGCGGGCGGATCGTCGAGTTCGCCAGCCCGGAGCTGGAGGCGCTGAAGGAGCGCATCGCGCGGGAACTGGGGTACCGCATCGTCGGTCACCGGCTGGAAATCTACGGCGTTCCGCTCGACAGCGTGTCTCTTGACGGCGGCGACGCGCTGGACGGCAACTCTGGGGAAGGCGGGGAGCGTCGATGAAGAGCATGCGCTGGCTGACGATCGACCCCTACCCGGCGGTGAGCCTGAATTGCCGCGACGCGGTCCAGCGCTGCTACGCCGGCCTGTGCGACTGTGGCCAGCCGGAGCGCTACGCGCTGGAGGCGGCGGTGACCGTCTTCCGCTACCACCACCCCGAAACCCCGCCCTTCCAGGCGGAAACCATCGTCAGCCAGTGGGTGGCCGGCCCAGTCCGGCACTGACTTCCCGCCGGCCGCCTCACCCCAGCCGCCTCACCAGCGCCGCCGCTTGCGCTCCAGCGTGTCGGGGGCGAAGTCCTCAGGCCGCAGGGTCTTGGCGAAGTCCGGCGGGGCGAGCTGGTTGTCGAGGCCGCTCACCATATAGCGGTCGCCCGTGAGGTCGTAGGTGATCTCCAGCGCCGGGGCAAAGACGGGCAGCTGGGGATAGGCGATCCCGTGCGCTTCCGCGTAGCGGACCAGATCGCCCTTGGCGTCGTAATGGTCGGCCATGACGATTTGCCAGGTGTCCTCGTCCAGATAATAGGTGCGCTCCGGCAGGGCGTGGCGGAAGTTGGGCTTCACCCGCGCCTCGACGATCCACACCCGGTGCATCTCGTAGCGCATGAACTGCGGGTTGGGGTGGCCCAGCCACAGGAAATCCACCGGCGCCAGATTGGGCGTGTTCATCCGGTTGGCGTTGTAGGGCACATACATTTCCCGCCGCGTCACCAGCGCGAAGTCGAAGCGGTCGAGCGGGCCGCTGAACATGTCCAGCATGTCGGCGGTGCGGATGCCGCCGCTGGCCGGGTCCGGCGTGTCGTAGACGAAGTCGGGCGCGCGGACCGGTTTGCCGGTTTCCCCCTGGCGGAACCAGGCGGCGAAGCCGGCCTGGATCGGGTTCAGCGTGCCGTGCAGCAGCAGGGTGGTCCCGGCCTCCGCCTTGGGCATCAGGGTGGTGCGGCGATAGTGGAAGGGGCGGCCGCCGTCGATCCCGGCGGCGTAGCTGGATTGCCAGTCCTCGCGGTAGACCGCCGCGGTGTGGATGCCGCCGGCTTCCGGCAGGATGGTGGCGCCGGTGCGGCTGAAGGAATTGCCGCGCCAGCGCAGGATGTGATTCCACATCGCCTGCACCCCGTTTGCCGGGATGGGGAAGGGCACGCCCACCCGCGCTCCGCTCAGCGCCAGACCGTTCTCGCCCAGCTTGGCGCGTTTGGCGTTCTCGATCGATTCGTCGTAGACGCGCTGGGGGGCGGCGGCGCTGCGGTTGCTGGGGAAGACCGGGATCTCGAAGGACGGATACTTGGTCAGCATCGCCTGCAGGCCGGCGGACAGGCGGACCTTGTAGCGGTCCAGATCCGCGGGGCCCACGGTGAACCACCGCCCATCCTCGTCGTAGGGGTCGGGCAGATGGGTGCCCGGTTTCCAGCCGTTGGGGACACGGGTCAACCCCCCTTTCCAGGCCGGAATGGCCCGCGTCCGGCTGGCGCCGCGCACCGCGCCGAAGGGAGTCAGCTCCTCCCCCAGGGCAGGAACCTTCTCCTGCGCGGCAATCGGGGCCGCATAGGGGAGCGCCGGCAGGGAGAGCAGCAGGCTGGAGAACTGGCGGCGGTTCATGCGCGTCTCTCGGCGTGGCGGGTTGCGGGGACGATACCCCAATCGGACGCCGGGTCGAACGGACAAAGGGAGTTCGGGAGACCGTTCAGGAAGGTGGTGCCGCAGCGATGACGCGTTCGACCTCCCGCATCGCCTGCTCCAGCGTTGCGGCCAGCGCGGTCACCCGTTCCCAGGGGGCGTCCTGCATCACCGCCTGCTCCAGCGCCTGCGCCGCGTCGCCGAGGGGCATCGCCCCGGCGTTGCGGGAGCAGCCCTTCAGATTGTGGGCGCCGGCGCGGATCGCCGTTCCGTTCCGCGCGGCGACGGCGGCGGCGACCTCGTCCGCGATGTGGCGGCCGACCCCGACGAAGTCGTTCAGCAGCTCATCCATCAGCGCCCGGTCGTCGCCGCAGAGCCGGCGCAGGACATCGAGGTTGATCGGGGGCAAGTCGGCCGCCGGGTCGGCCGCCGGGTCGGCCGCCGGGTCGGCCGCCGGGTCGGCCATTGTGGGCGGCAGGAAGCGGGACAGCGCGGCGTCGAGCTTCGCCAGATCCAGCGGCTTGCTCAGCGCCGCGTCCATGCCGGCCGCGCGGTAGCTCTCGATGTCCGCCGGGGCGGCGTTGGCGGTCAGGGCGACGATGGGCAGATGGGCGCCGGTGGCGCGCTCCGCCGCGCGGATGCGGCGGGTCAGCTCGAACCCGTCCACCTCGGGCATCTGGATATCGGTCAGCAGCAGGGCGTAGCGCCGCCGCCCCAGCGCGGCCAGGGCCTCCGCCCCGCCGTTGGTCAGTTCCGCCGCGTGGCCCAGCGAGGTGAGCTGCATCTGCAGGACCTTCCGGTTGATGGCGTTGTCCTCCGCCACCAGGATCAGCCGCCCGCGGGCCTCCGCCTCGGCGATGACGCGCTCCGGACTCAGCGGGGCCGGAGCGCAGGGGGCTGTGGGCGGTCGACCTTCGCAGGACGTGGCGTCGGTCAGGGCGTACCCGGCGGCCACCGCCACGGCGCGCACCAAGGCCGTGCGGCGGACCGGTCGGCTCACCGGGACCGACCCGTCGGCAGGGCGGCCGCCGATGGTGCTGGGGTCCTGCAGCAGCACCGTCGGCACCTGCGCTTCCCCAACGCGGCGGCCCAGCAATTGCGGCGCCCGAGCGGCGGCAGGGGTGTGCAGCGCCTCGTCAACCACCACGACGTTCAGGACGCCGCGTTCCGTTTGGGCCATGCGGGCCTGTTCGGCCAGCGCGTCCGGTTGACCGGCGGCCAGCACGCGCGCCCCGGCCGCTTCCAGATAGCGGGCGACGATCCGGCGCTCCTCCATGTCCGGCAGGCCGACCAGAACGGTCAGGCCGGAGATGTCCGGTTCTTCCGCCGCCATGGGCTTGGGTGGGGGCTCGGGCGGGGTCGGATCGGTTGCGGCGCTCAGCGTCAGCTCGACCCAGAAGGTGGAGCCCGCCCCCGGTGCGCTGTCCACCCCGATCGCCCCGCCCATCAGCGCAACCAGGCGGCGGCTGATCGACAGGCCGAGCCCGGTGCCGCCGAAGCGCCGGGCGGTCGAGCTTTCCGCCTGGATGAAGGGCTGGAAGAGCAGGCGGCGCGCCGTCTCGGAAATGCCGATGCCGGTGTCCGCCACCTCGATGCGCAGCCGGGTGCCGCCCTGGCTGCCGCCCCGGCTGTTGCCGTCCGTCCTGGCGGCCAGGGTGGCCCGGACGACGATGCGCCCGCGCTCGGTGAACTTGATGGCGTTGCCGCACAGGTTGAACAGGATCTGGCGCAGCCGCACCGGATCGCCGGTCAGCGCCGGCGGGATCGCCGGCTCCACGTAGGTCAGCAGCGCCAGCCCCTTGGCCCGCGCCGCCGGGGCCAGCGTGTCGGCCACCCCTTCGACCAGGGCGGGGATGGAGACGGGCACCTGCTCCAGGTCCATTTTGCCGGCCTCGATCTTCGAGAAGTCGAGGATGTCGTCGATGATCCGCAGCAGCGAAGTCGCCGATTCCCGCATGGTCGCCACGGTGTCGCGCTGCCCGCCGTCCAGCGGCGTGCGCTCCAGCAGCTCCAGCATGCCCAGAACGCCGTTCATCGGGGTGCGGATCTCGTGGCTCATCGTTGCAAGGAAGGCGGACTTCGCGGTGGTCGTCTGCTCCGCCTGCTCCTTGGCGCGTTCCATCTGGTGTTCGGCCAGCTTGCGCCGCGTGATGTCGTAGACCCAGGCGAGATGGACCGGGCGGCCGTCGAGCAGCGTGGGGTCCACCGACACCAGCGCCCAGAAGACGGAGCCGTCGGCCCGCCGCACCCGCACCTCGGCGTCGCGCAGCGAGCGGCGGAAGAAGGTCCAGTGCGTCTCGTGCGCCTCGGTGTTGTCCGGTTCGATGAACAGGTCGGCGATGGAGACGCCGACCAGCCGCTCCTTCGGCACGCCCAGCAGGTGGACCAGCCGGTCGTTGCACATCACGAGGACGCCGTCGTGGGTGTAGGCGCAGACACCGACCGGGCTCGACTCCAGGATGACGCGCATCTGTTCGCGGCTCTGCCGCAGCTCGTGCGTGCGTTCGGCCACCTTGGTCTCGATGAAGCGGATGTGGTCGTAGGCGCGCAGCGCCGCGATCACCGCGGTGAACAGCCCCTCCGCCGACAGGTCGGCCTTCGACTTGTAGTCGTTGATGTCGCAGCCGACGATCACGTCGCGCTGCGGCGCCTGCCCCGGCTGGCCGGTGCGCAGGATGATGCGGACGTCGAGGTTTCCCAGCGTGCCGCGGATCCAGCGGACCAGCGTCAGCCCGGCGTCGTCCTTCTCCATCACCACATCCAGCAGGATGACGGCGATGTCCCGGCGGGCGCGCAGGGCGGCGCGCGCCTCGGCGGCGGAGCGGCAGCCGATCAGCTCCAGCCGGCGGCCCTGGAACTCCACGTCGTCCAGCAGGAGGGCGGTCATGGAATGGACGTCGTCCTCGTCGTCCACCACCAGGATGGGCCAGGGCGGGGATTCGTCTCCGTCTTCCCCCTCCTCGTCGGCGAACAGGATCTCGTCGTCTGAGTTGGGGTCGGAGTCGGGCACGATCAGCTCGTCGGTCATGCTGCGTCCGTCATGCCTCGTCGGTTGCCAGGTCCTTCCCGGCGGCACCGGCCATCCGGGGGGCCGTTACGGGAATCCGCAGGAGGAAGGTGGTGCCCCCGCCCATGGGCGTGTCGGGAGCCGACTGGTTGGGGGCCGGGCTGTCCACCGAGATCCGCCCGCCCAAGGATTGCGTCACCAGGTTGAAGACGATGTGAAGGCCGAGGCCGCTGCCCCCGGTGCCGCGCTTGGTCGTGAAGAAGGGTTCGAACACCTTGGGCAGATTGTCCGGGGCGATCCCGACCCCGTCGTCGGAAAAGCGGATGTCCAGCTCGCCGTCCGGCAACTCCTCCACGCTCAGCGTCATCGCCCCCTTCCGGCCGTCGGGGAAGGCGTGGGTCAGCGCGTTGATGACCAGATTGGTGATGACCTGGCTGAGCGCGCCGGGATAGCCGTCCATGGTGATGCCGTCCGGGCAGGCGACGGTCATCTCGTGCGGGCTCTTGCGCAGGCGCGGACCCAGCGAGGTGATGATTTCGTCGAGATAGGAGCGCAGGTCGAAGCGGCGGCGCTCCTGGCTGGTCTGGTCCACGGCGACGCGCTTGAAGCTCTGGATCAGCTCCGCCGCGCGGGTCAGGTTCTGTTCGATCAGGCGGGAGGCCTCGCCCGCCGCCGTCACATAGCCGGTCAGGTCGGATTTCTTCAGGCTCCCCGTCGCGAAGGCCTCGGTCAGCGTCCGCGTCTTCGAAGCCAGATGGGTGGAGCAGCTGTAGGCGATGCCCACGGGCGTGTTGATCTCGTGCGCGACGCCGGCCACCAGCAGGGCGAGCGAGGCCATCTTCTCCGCCTGGACGAGGCTGTCCTGGGTCTCCTTGAGGTCGGCGTAGGCGGTCTCCAGCGCCTCCATGGCGTGGAACACCTCCTCGGCGGAGCGCGCCTCCACCGTCACATCGGTGAAGGTGCGGACGAATCCGCCCTCCGGCAGGGGGTTGGACCGCACCTCGATGATCGTGCCGTCGGGCCGCCGCCGCTTGAAGGCGAAGGGCTGGTCGGGAATCACGGCGGTCTCGTCCAGCTCCAGATCAGGGTCGATGCTGAAGTCCTCGAAGGCGCCCTGGGCGCGCTGAAGCCGGATGATTTCGGGAAACAGCGGATTGCGGGCCAGAAAGGCCGCCGGCACGTCGAGAAGCTCCGCGGCGCGGCGGTTGGACATGACGACCCGCAGGTTGCGGTCCACCATGATGATGCCCTGGTCGGTGTTGTCGAGCGTGATCTGAAGGACGTTCCGTTCGCGCGCGAGATCCCGCTCGGCCTGCATGCGCTCCGTCACGTCGGACATGGTGCCGGTCAGGCGGACCGCGGTTCCCTCGCCGTCGCGCAGGGCGGTCGCGCGATCCTCGATCCAGCTCCAGCCGCCGTCCCGGCGCCGCATGCGGTAGACGGCGGCGTAGGCGCTGTCCTTGTCACGCACGCGGCTGCGGGACTCCGCGACGACGCGCCGCCGCTCTTCCGGATGGATCAGCGACTCCCAGGTCCGCGCGGTCATCGCCAGCTCGGCCGGGCCGTAGCCCAGCAGGGCGGGAAACTCCTTCGACCACCAATACTGGCCGGTCCGCAAATCGTAATCCCAGACGGAGGACCGCGTGGCGGTGATGGCCAGCCCCAGCCGCTCCTCGCTCTGGCGCAAGGCAGCCTCCTCCTCGTCGAGCCGGGTCAGCATGCCGTTGTAGGCGGCGATCACCCGCCCCAGCTCATCGGCCGACGACCAGTGCACGGGCTGGCGCAGATGCTCCTGTTCCGCGGTGCGGATCGACGCGATCAGCCGACCCAGCGGCACGCCGATGGTCAGCCGGTGGGCGGTCAGCGCGGTGACCAGCGTGCCGACCAGCATCAGCAGCAGGAGCCACAGCGTGTTGACCATCTCCTGCCGGATCTGCTCGTCGACCGGGGCGTAGCTGAAATAGAGCGTCAGCGTGCCGAGCCGCCGGTTCTGCACCTGGATCGGACGGCGCACGGCCTCGTGCCCGGTGAAGGGACGGCAATCGGCTTCCGGCCACGCGAAGGAGCCGTCGGCCAATTCGTCGGCCACCTCGATGCAGAGAAGCTCGCGGTTGACGGAGATCGCCTGGATGATGTTGCGGATCGCCGGAACGTCCACGGCCCACAGGCTGGAGGACAGGGCGACGGCGTTGATCTCCGCCACCGCCTCGATCCGGTCGCGCAGGGCGCCGCGCAGATCCTTGTACTTGCCGTAGAAGAAAATCGAGGAGAAGCCGAGCGTGGTCAGCATCAGGATGGGAATCAGGATCAGCAGGAACTTCGCCGACACCGTCGGCACCGTCTTCCACGCCTGCTCGATCACCGTCATGAAAGGTATTCCCGCAACCGGGACCGCAAGTCGGGCGGGCCGGCGGCACGGCGCCGCCCTCTCCGGTCTTGAGGTTGTACTATCAACCTGTATCATCCGTCTATGGCGTGTGAAGCGTGAAAACTCTTCCTATGGTCGATAAAAATGACGGAATGTATACTTGAGGCTTGAGGGGGGATCGGCCTTGCACTACTGTTCGCGGGAGCCGCTTGCGCGGTGCAACACAAGAGGATGTCATGAATTTCCAGGTGCGCCGGTCCTCTGAAACCATCGAGGTGCTGTTGAGCGGCCGGTTGGAGTTCACCGACCATGACAGCCTTCCCGACATCGTGGAGCTGCTCGACGGCGAGGGCACGCGCCGCTTCATCCTGGACATGGACGGGCTGACCTTCATCGATTCTGCGGGGATCGGCATGCTGCTGATCCTTCAGGACGAGGCGGAGCAGCGCAACATCAAGCTGATCCTCCGCAAGCTGCAGGGCGATGTGCTGCGCTCCATCGAGCTCGCGCGGATCGGCGAAGTCGTCGCCATCGAGCGGTGAGCGGGCGATGGACGGTTCCCCCGCCTGTCTTCCCCCCGGTCCGGCCGGTGCCGTGCGCCCCTTCAGCGTGGTGCGGGATCGCGTGCCGGCGGAGATCGCCGCGCGGGTCGCCGCGCGCTTCGGCGTGAGCGAGGCCGCTGCAGGCGTCGGAGACGCCCTTGATGGCCGGGCCGCCGCCGCGGTGCTGCTGGCCCAGGCCGACCGCGACATCCTGCGCGGCGCCTTCGGACTCAACCGCTTCCTGACGGTGGAACTGACGGAGCGGGAGGAGGGGACCGGCGCCATCGACGCCGACTGGCTGGGCGCCCCTCCGGTGGAGCAGGGCTTCTACCTGTCGCTGACCACCGGCACGGCCTATGGCCTGCAATGCGCGGTTCTGGTCTGCGACGAGCTGACCCGGCGCGGCGTGCTGACGTCGGAGCGGCGCGGCAACGTCGAGCTGTGCCTGCACGAGGCCATCGCCAACGCCATCGTCCACGGCAATCTGGGCATTCCCAGCGCGACCAAGGAGCAGCCGGAGGGCTACCGGCTGTTCAGCCGGCTGCTGCGCGAACGGCTGGGCGACGGCGCCGTGCGGCAGCGGCGGATCGACATCTTCGCGCGCTGGACCGCCGACAGCCTGTCCATCGCGGTGGTCGACCAGGGCAACGGGTTCGACGCCGCGGCCCTGCCGCAGGACACCGACAGCGGCGCCCATTCCGGCCGCGGCTTCGTGTTCATGCGGGCGCTGGCCCGGCGCATCCACGTGACCGACGGCGGGCGCTGCACCCTGCTGCAGTTCGACCTGTGACGGACGGGCGGGACCGCGCATGCCGATTTCCCTCGCCGCCAGCCGCGTCCTGATCGTCGACGACAACGAATTCAACAGGAAGTCGCTGGCCCTGATGATCCGCCGCGCCGGGCTGACCCAGATCGAGGTCGCCGAGAACGGGGTGGAGGGGCTGCGCAAGGTGGAGAGCTTCCGCCCCGACCTCGTCCTGCTGGACGTCAGCATGCCGGTGATGGACGGGCTGGAGATGTGTCGGCGCCTGCGCGAGCGGCTGACCCACGAGGAATTGCCGATCCTGTTCCAGACCGCGCTGGACAGCGACGAGGAGCAGGTCCGCTGCTTCGAGGCCGGCGGCAGCGACTTCATCTCCAAGCCGATCAAGCCCGGCGAGTGCGTCGCCCGCGTCCGCCACCAGCTCGAAAAACGCAAGCTGTTCACCGACCTCGCCAACTTCCGCGGGCGGGTGGAGCGGGAGCTGAAGCACGCCAAGGCGATGCAGTTGTCCTTGCTGCCCGAACCCAAGGAACTGGAGGCGGTCGCCGAGCGGTACGAGCTGGTGCTGGACGCCCATTTCGAAACCTCGTCGGAGCTGGGCGGCGATTTCTGGAACGTCTACCCGCTGGACAGCCACCGCGTCGCCTTCCTGCTGGTCGATTTCGCCGGGCACGGCATCACCGCCGCCATCAACACCTTCCGCCTGCACACGCTGATCGACCGCTTTCCCATGCAGCATGTGCCCCCCTCGGAATGGCTGGCCGGGCTGAACCGGGCGCTGAAGGAGGTGCTGCCGGTCGGGCAGTTCGCCACCGCCTTCTTCGGCATCCTGGACCTGCACACCGACACGCTGACCTACGCCTCGGCCGGGGCGCCGAATCCGGTGGTGGGGATCGCGGGGGAGCTTCGTCTGCTCGATTCGGCGGGGCTGGTGCTGGGCGCGTCGCGCCGCGCCATTTACGCCGACCGCAGCCTGCGCCTGCCGCGCGGGAGCTGCCTGTTCCTCTACAGCGACGCGCTGATCGAATGCAGCGGTCCGGACAACGAGCCGATCGGCCAGGACGGGGTGCCCGGCCTGCTGCGCGGCGCCATGGCCGCCAACCGCGCCCGCCCACTGGGGCCGCTGCTGGAGCGCTTCTACGCCCGCACCAGCCTGCCGCTGCGCGACGACCTGACCGCCGTGTGGATCGCCCGCCGGGCGTGAGGACAGGCCCGGACACTACTGCCTGGAAACGAAAAAGGCCGCCGCGGTTGTCCGCGGCGGCCCTTCTGCCTGAGGCTCGGGGGGAGGGGCGCCGTTACGCCTGCGTCTCGGACGCGGCGTAGCGGCGGCGGACCCACATCACGCTCTTCACCGCGAAGATGGTGACGCCGATGCCCAGCGCGATGAGCAGGAGGATTTTCGGACCGTTCTCGCCGATGGCGGCGGCGGCCTCGCCGAACAGGTAGCCGGCCCCGGCGAAGCTCCAGGCCCAGATGCCGGCGGCGATGAAGTTCCAGAACAGGAACTTGCGCCAGGGCATGCGGGATGTGCCGACGGCGACCGACGCGATGTTGCGCACCCCGTAGAGGAAGCGGAAGGCCAGGATGAAGCCGACGCCGTAGGTTTCCAGCCAGTACAGCACGCGGGACGCGCGGGCTTCCGCCGCCGGGAAGCGGGCCAGAGCCTTGCCGCCCCATTTGCGGCCGATCCAGAAATAGCACTGGTCGCCCATGAAGCTGCCGATCCACACGGCGGCAACCAACCAGTATAGGTTGATGATCCCCAGATGCGCGCCCATCCCGCCGAAAATGACGAAGGTCTCGCCTTCGAAGAAGGCCCATATGAAGGCCAGGGGATAGAAGGCATCGCCCCAATCCTGGAGCCAGGTCATCCAGTCCAAATCACCCTCCCCGCGGGTCGTTCCTTTTCGGCTCGGACCGCCGGCGATGCGCCAGGGAAACGCAGGCGCGGCCATCGGTCAGGCTACGGACACATCATTGCACATAAGTGCGTGTCTTGTCGCGCAATCATTCCCGAATCGGGGGGAGGGAACCGTACAAAGTTGGGGTACGAAACGATCTATTGCGGTGGGATTATTTTGTTTCCGGGCACGTATTCTGTGAATCGGTCAGTGTTCGTGACTTGGTCAGCCATCCTCGCCCGACAATTCGCCGACCGCCTGCCGGGCGGCGCGCAGCAGCAGGGGATTCGGTTCGGACGGGCCATCCTCTCCCTCTTCCTCCTCCCAGGCCCCCGGCGCGGCGCGGCGCTTCAGCTCACGCGCGGCTTCGATCAGCAGGTGGGCCAGCTTCTGGTCGGGCAGGGCCTGCGCCAGCGCCCGCAATTCGGCGTTGGTCAGGGCCGCCGGGTCGAAGTCGCCGCGCGGCGCCATCGGGACGGGCGGCGGCGGAACGAGCGCGAGGGTCATCGGCGGCGGCGCCGACGGAACGTCCTCCCGCAGCACGTCGACGGCCACCGGCGCCGCCACGGTGGAGGCGCGGGACCGTCGCACCGGCTTGCGCGCCCGCTCCGTCTCGGGCAGGCTGTCGAACAGAAGAGGTTGCGTGCTCATCCGGTCACCCGCGATCCGTTCACCGCTAGTTTGCGAAGTGTTCTCTTTTCATTCTAGAGAACGAAGGCCGGAAGTCGAGTGGAAACTTTTTGGGCGGAAACGCGAAACGCGGAGTCAGGCGATCGCGTCCAGGAACCGTTCGGGGCGCAGGATGCGGGTGCGGCCCACCTGACGCACCGACAGAAGCTGCCGATCCACCGTCACCAGCCAGTCGGCGTCGGCGGCCAGCGCCACGGCCAGGAACATGTCGTCGTCGGGATCGCGGCACAGCCGCTCCACCGGGGCGGGCTCGACCCTGTGAGCCTCCGCGGCGAAGGCGGCCAGGAAGGCGGCACGCTCCTCCGCCGGACGGTAGCGGTCGAAGTCCGGGCGCATCAGCACCTCGCGCAGCTCCGCCAGCGTGGCGTCGGAGACGAAAGCGGTTCCCCGCGCCCGCACCGCCTCGACGCTGTGCTGGATGGCCAGGCTGCGGCGGGGCACCTCGGCGCCCAGAAGGGCGTAGCCGACGAGGATGTTGGTGTCCAGAACGGTCCGGAAGGGGACGCCCTGGAAAGACCGGGCGGCGTGGTGGGGGCTGGTGGTCATGAGCCCGTCGGTTCCATGGCCCGCTCAGCCCTTGCGGGTCAGCAGCAGCGCGGTCAGGTCATCGTCGATCGGGCCGACGGCGCGCAGGCGGTCCAGCAACCCGTCCAGGAAACCGCCGCCGTCCGTCTCGCCCATCCGCTCGGCGACCAGGGCGGCGAGGCCCGGCTCGTCGAGGACGTCATTGCCGACCGGGATCTCGATGGCGCCGTCCGAATAAAGGAACAGACGTCCGCCGGGAGGCAGGGGAAGGGAGCGCTCCTCATACTCCGCCGAGGCCAGCAGGCCGAGCGGCAGGCCGGCGCTGTCGCCCAGCAGCGGCGCGGCATCGCCCGGCGCCCAGACCATCGGGCGCGTGGACCCGGCCGAGGCGTAGACGAAGCGGTTCTCCGCCGGTTCGACCATCCCGGCCAGCATGGTGGCGAACTGCCCATTGGGAAGCAGCGCGCACAGCCGCCGGTTGACGGTGGACAGGAACTCGCCTGGGGTCAGGCCGGACACGTCCATCTGCTGGCAGATCGCGTGCAGACGGAAGGTGTTCAGCGCCGCCCCGACTCCATGGCCGGAGAAATCGACCATGTAGAGCATGGTCCGGCCCTGGCCCGGCGCAACAGTGTCGTGCCGCAGGTCCCAGAAGTCGCCGCCCAGCTCCGACGAGGGAGCGAAATGGGCGGCGATGCCCACCCCCGCCGCGGCCTCCACCTCGGCCAAACGCTCCGGCGAGGGCATCAGCCGCTCCTGCATTTTGCGGGCGAGCGACAGTTCGCTCTCCGTCCGCTCGTGAAAGCGCTGGAGATCGTGCAGGAGGGCGCGGTTCTGCAAATGGATGCGCACGCGGGCCAGCAGCTCGACCGCGTTGATCGGCTTGGTCACGTAATCGGTGGCCCCGGCGGCGAAGGCCTTGGCGCGGTCCTCCGCCCGGTTCAGGCTCGATTGCACGAGGACCGGCAGATCCTTCCATGCGGGGATCGCGCGCAAGCGCCGACACATCTCGAACCCGTCCAGGTTCGGCATCATCAGGTCGAGCAGGATCAGGTCGGGCCGGAAGGCGTCCAGACGGGCCAGCGCGTCGTTGCCGTCCTCCGCCATGTCGATGCGGGTCACGCCGCCGCGTTCCAGCAGGGCCTGGAGCAGATGGCGGTTCACGCGGTTGTCGTCCACCACCAGAACACGGGCCGTTTCCAGCCCCGGAACACCCGGCAGGTCGTTCATCGCGCGCCCCCGAGTCCGATCCAGACCAGCGTGTGGTCGTCGAGCGGCACGTCGCCCTGGGCGGCGGCGAGCGCCTTGGTGACCGCCGTGAAGGCGTCGCCGCCGCTGCCGTCGGCCATGGCGTTCCGGACGGCGGCGCTCTGCAGCAGGGCGGCGAGGCCGCCGTCGCGCCCGCCCAGCGTCTCCAGCACGGCGGTGGAGTGAAGGATCAACACGGACTTCGGCGGGAAGGGCAGGCTGCGCTCCTCGTAGCGCGTGCCGGCGGCGACGCCCACCGGCTGGCCGACCCCCTCCCCGAAGACCAGCGGCGTGCCGTCTGGGGTGATCGGGGCAGGCGGGATCAGGACCGGTGGGGCCGCCGCCGCCGCCGCGTAGGTGAAGCGCTCCGCCGCGCCGTCCACCACGCCATAGATGACCGTGGCGTGCTGTCCAAGCTCCAGCAGGCAGACGGCCCGCTCGTTCAGTTCGGTCAGGAAGGCGCCGGGCCGCTCGCCGAGATGGGGCGCCAGCTCGTGAATCAGCGTGTGCATGCGGAAGGCGTTCAGCGCCGCCGACACGCCGCGTCCGGCCATGTCCAGCAGGAACAGCCCGAACCGCCCGCCAGCCAGCGGCAGCACCCCCCAGAGGTCGCCGCCGAGGTCGGAGGAGAGCGCCGTGTGCGACCGCAGCGTCACCCCCGCGCTGTCCGTCAGCGAGGCGCACAGCGCCGCGGAGGGCAGGAGATGGTCGTACATGGAGCGGGCCATCGCCAGCTCTCCCTCGACGCGCGCACGGTAGGTCTGAAGGTCGCGGATCAGCACCCGGTTCTGCAGGTGGATGCGCACGCGGGCGACCAGCTCCGTCCGGTCCAGCGGCTTGGAGATCAGGTCGGTGGTGCCGGCGGCGAAGGCGCGGTTGCGATCGTCGCTGGACGACAGGGCGGTCTGCACCAGCACCGGCAGGTCGGCGTAGGCGTGGTCGGCGCGCAGGCGGCGGCACACCTCGAACCCGTCCATCCCCGGCATCATGATGTCGAGGATCAGCAGGTCCGGCGCCTCGGCGGCGATCTGGGCCAGCGCGTCGAAGCCATCCTTGGCGTAGACGACGTTCTGGAATCCGGCTTCGCCGAGCAGGGCGCCGATCAGTGTGCGGTTGAAGTCGGTGTCATCCACCACCAGGATGCGGCAGGCGGCGATGGCGTCGTCCATCAGAGGGGGAACCTCATGCGGATGCGGCGCCCGCCGTCGAGAAGCTGAAGCTCTTCCACGATGGCGGCGATCAGGTCCAGCCCGCGGCCCGAGGCGCCGTAGTCGATGCGCTCCGGCCGGGCGAAGCCGGTTCCCTCGTCGGCAACCTCCACCACCGCGCTAGCGCTTTCCAGCCAGACGGCGACCTCGATCCGGCGGTCGGCGAAGGCGGGGTCGGCCATGCGCGCCGCCAGATCGTGGGAGAAACGCTCCAGCGCCTCCACGCTCAGCCCCTTCATGCCTTCGACCTGAAGGTTGCCATGCACCACCGCGTTGCTGATCGCCTCGTGCAGCGCCAGCTCCATGTCGTCGCGCTGGGCCTCCGGCATCGGGTGCAGGGCGGCCAGCCCGTTCAGGATGCGCCCGGCCAGATGCAGGCGGTTGGCAGTCACCGTCGTCACGCAGGCGAACAGGTCGGAACGGGCGGCGCGGTGCGCGGCCTCGATGATCTGGGCGTCGGACAGGCCGGCGACCTCGATCCATGCCCCAAAGGGCCGCTGCCAGAAGTCGGGCGCCTCCACGGTGCCGGCGTCGCCCACCAGAAGCAGAACGGAGGGGCCGAACGCCTCCCCCGCCGGAGAGCCGGGCCGCCGGTGCGGAAGCCGAAGCGCCGCCGACAGCCGGTCCAGCCGGTCGGCCGGCACGCCCAGTCCTTGCAGGGCGGCAACGCGGGTGGGGGAGGGGACCAAGAGGATCAGTCCTCGATCGTGACGATCTTGTTGAGCTGGGCCACCGTCAGCACGCGCTTGACCTGCCCGGCGGCGGAGCGCAGGACCAGCTGCTTGTCCGCGTTCGCCATTTCCTCCCGCGCGATCAGCAGCATGCCGATTCCCGCCGAATCGACGAATTCCAGCGTGGCGAGGTCGAGCACCTGTCGCTTGGCCTTGTTCTGCAGCATCTCCCGGATCAGGGCGCGCAGCTTGGCGTGGTCGTTGAAGGTCAGGCGACCGCGCAACCGAACCAGGGTCTCCTGCTCCTTGTCCTCAATTCCGTAGTCCATCGGTCCGGTGTTCCTGAAGGGTGTTCTTGAAGGGGCATTGGGGCGGGTGGCCTTGTGCGGACCACGCCAGAATGGAGCAAGTCAGGCTGGGGATTCCACAGAATCCCTCGGCCTCAGAAAAGTTCGATGTCGCCGCCGGAACTGTCGGCTTGGCCGGCATCGACGTCAAGGACGCCATGCTCGTCCAGCGCCGTCCCTTCCAGCAGCAGACGGCGCACGAAACGCTGGCGCATCTCGCTCAGCTTGAAACGGCCCAGCAGCTCGTCGAGCCATTCCTGCGGAACCTGCGGTCCCAAGGAAGCGGGCATTTCGACGCGGGTGCGGTTTTCCAGCTCGTTCAGGCCTTCCGCCATGATGGCGAGGCTGTCGTTGATGGCCTCCAGCCGCTGCTTGGTCAGGTCCTGGAACTGCATCCCGGTGACCATGCGGCTGATGGTGGCGGACATGTCCGACGACACGTTCGCCGCCGTCTCCAGCACCGCCTGGAAGTGGTTGGTCTGGTCGACCAGGCTGTCCATGGTCTTGTCCACCCGCTCCTTGGCGAGCATCTGGGGGGACATGTCGGTGTCGGCGATCTGGCGCAGGATGTCGTGGCCGTTGCGCACGCCCTTGACCACCGCGGTGACCTTGGAGCGCATGCGGTCGGCCAGGGCCCCGGTGGAGCGGGAGAGGTGGCGCACCTCCTGGGCGACCACCGCGAAGGTGCGGCCGGCCTCGCCGGCGCGGCTCGCCTCGATGGTGGCGTTCAGCGCCAGGAAGTTGGTCTGGCGGTTGATGGCGTCGATGTCGCCAATCGACTTCTCCAGCTCCGCCACGTCCTTCTGCACGTCGTCGAGCAGATAGACCATGCTCATGGCGTGGCGCGACAGCAGGACGATGTTGGAGATCATGTCCGCGATCATCTGCTGCATGCCGGTGACGAGCTGGTCCATCGGCACCCGCTCCCCATCGATGGAGACGGAGCCGGCCATGCCGACGATCTGCTCCACCCGCTCCGACTGCTGCATGGCCTTCTCGGCCAGCTCGCGGAAGCGGTGGGAAAGATCCAGCGTGGCGTCCTCGACCGTCGAGGAGGTGCGGGTCAGCTCGTTCTGCACCGCCTCCAGCGTGCGGCGCTGAATGTCGGCGTAGCCCATCCAGGTCGCCAGAAGCTCGCCGGTCACCGGAATCTTCTCGCCGATCTTGGGCAGGCTGTGCACGGGAGCGCCATCGTCGGGAAGGCCCGGCTTCTCCGGTTCCGGTCCGGCTTCCAGGCGGGGCGCGCGGCCGTAGAAAGACATGGTGCTGCTCCTCAGTTCGCGCGCGTGCGGTGTTCGCCGATGGCGTCGAACGCGCGCAGCATCTCGGCCGGTATCTGCGCCAGCGGCAGTTCGACGGCCACCGCCCCGGCTTCCCGGGCGGCGCGCGGCATGCCGTAGACGACGCAGCTCGATTCCTGTTCGCCGATGGTATAGGCCCCCGCGTCGTGCATCGCCAGCATGCCCGACGCCCCATCGCGGCCCATGCCGGACAGGATCACCCCCACCGCGTTCGCCCCCGCCGCCTTGGCGACGGAGGAGAACAGCACGTCCACCGACGGGCGGTGGCCGCTGACCGCCGGCCCGTCCTGGATGTGGCAGGAATAGCCCTGGGCGTCGCGGATCACCACCAGATGACGGTCGCCGGGGGCGATGTAGACCTTGCCCTGGACCAGCGGGGCGCCCTGGGTGGCGACCTCCACCGACGGCGGCGAGATGCGGTCGAGCCGGGCGGCGAAGCTGGGGACGTAGCTGGGACCCATGTGCTGGGTGATGACGATGGGCGGGCAGTCGGCGGGCATGACCGCCAGCACGTCGCGGATGCGCTCCACCCCGCCGGTCGAGGCGCCGATGGCGATGAGGCGGGTGCCCGACCCGGCGCGGCGCGGCGTCTGGAGGGGTGAGGTCGCGGGCTTGGGCCGCCGCATCGACAGGCGGGCGGTGGCGGCGATGCGGATCTTGCCGACCAGCTCATGGGCCATCGCCTCGAAGCCGTGCCCCTCCGAGCCGTCGGGCTTGGCCACGCAGTCCACCGCGCCGATCTCCAGCGCGCGGATCGTCGCCTCCGACCCCTCCTGGGTCAGGGAGGAGACCATGACGACCGGCGTCGGGCGCAGCGTCATGATCTTTTCCAGGAAGGACAGCCCGTCCATCCGCGGCATCTCGACGTCCAGCGTGACGACGTCCGGGTTGGTCCGCTTCATGACGTCGCGCGCCTCGTAGGGATCGCGGGCGACGCCGACCACCTCGATGCCGGGCTCCTCGGAGATGATGGCCTTCAGCATCTCCCGCATCAGGCTGCTGTCGTCCACGATCACGACGCGGATGGAGCGTGTCATGGCTCAGTCCTCCCCGAACAGTTCCACGTCGCCCTCGATCGGCTGGTGCCGCAGGCTGGAGCGGAAATGCAGTTCTTGGTTCGCCGTCTCCGACAGGGCCTCGGGCCGCAGCATCTTGCGCATGGCCTTGCCGGTGTGGGGAAAATAGTGGATGCGCCGGGCCGAGGCGCCGCCGAGATCCTGGCCCATCAGCTTCAGCCCCTCCCGCCGCACGTAGTCGAGCGCAAAGGCGGCGTTGCGCTGGCCGACGTCGAAGCTGGAATCGATGACGCGGGCGCCGCCGAACAGCTTGACCTCCAGCCGTCCACGCTGGGCGCCGCGCGCCAGCAGGTCGTTGATCAGCCGCTCCATGGCGACCGAGCCGTAGCGCGCCGCCGCCCCGGTGCCGGCGTCCTCGGACTCCGGCACCTCTGGCAGCAGGAAATGGTTCATGCCGCCGATCGCCGTCGCCGGATCGTGGACGCAGGCGGCCACGCAGGAGCCCAGCGTCGTCACCATCATCACGTCCGAGCGGTCGCTGACCAGATGATGGCCGAGGAAGACCTTCATCGTGTGGGCGCGGAACTGCGGGTGGAAGTAGCCGCCGGTCTGCCGGGCCTCCGCCGCGCGGCGGCTTGCGAATGCGGTCATGCGTCACAGCCTCCGGTAGATGGTGGGGCCGGTCTGGCGGAAGCGGTCCGACACGCCGTACAGGCTTTCCGAATGGCCGAGGAACAGATAACCGCCGGGCTCCAGCATGCGGGCGAAGTTGCCGATGACCTGGGTTCGCCCGACGCGGTCGAAATAGATCAGCACGTTGCGGCAGAAGATCGCGTCGAACGGCCCCTTCATGGGCCAACGCTCCAGCAGGTTCAGCGGCTTGAAGGTGATCAGCCGCTTCAGCTCCTCCTCCATCGCCACCATCGGCTCGCCGCCCTCGCGCTGGCGCCGGGTGAAGCGGTCGCGCAGGGGGGCCGGGATGCTGTTCGCCAGATCGGCGGGATAGACGCCGCACCGGGCGGTGTCGACCATATGGGTGTCGATGTCGGTCGCCAGGATCTTCGCGTCCCAGCGCCGCAGCTCCGGCCCGAAGCTGGAGGCCAGAACCATGGCGATGGTGTAGGGCTCCTGCCCGGAGGAGCAGCCGGCGGACCAGATGCGCAGCCGCGGGTGGGAGGATTCCCCGGTGTGGCGGGCGCGCATCTCCGGCACCGCGGTCTTCGCCAGGAAGTCGAAATGGTGCGATTCGCGGAAGAAGCTGGTCAGGTTGGTGGTCAGGGCGTTGACCAGGAAGCCGACCTCGTTCGCTCCCTCCTCGCTCTCCAGCAGGGCGCAGTAAGTGTCGAAGTCGCTCAGGCGCAGGTCGCGCAGCCGCCGGGCGAGGCGGGAATAGACCATCTCGATCTTGTGCGGGGCCAGCGCGATCCCGGCGAGCTGGTAGAGCATGTGGGCGATGAAGTCGAAGTGCCGCCGCTCGAACGGGAACTCCCGCCGTCCCGACGTCGCCGCGGGGACGGCGCCGCGGTCGGTCGGGGCCGAGTCGGGGGCGGGGGAAGGGCTGGGGACGGTGGTCATGCCGCCCGTCCGCGGGACAGCTCGGACCCGCCGTGGGCGTGGCCGGCGTCCAGCGAGAAGAAGGCCATCTGCTGGCGCAACTGCCCGGCCTGCTCCTCCAGCGAGCGGGCGGCGGCGGTGCTCTCCTCGACCAGCGCGGCGTTCTTCTGGGTCATCTCGTCCATCTGGGCGACGGCGGTGTTGACCTCGTCCAGGCCGGACGCCTGCTCGGCGGTGGCGCGGGCGATCTCCGACACGAGGTCGGCGACCCGCGCGATGCCCGCCACGATGTCGGTCAGCGAGGAGCCGGCGGAGCGGACCAGCTCAACCCCGTCCTTGACCTGCGCCCCGCTGTCGAGGATCAGCGTCTTGATCTCCTTGGACGCCTGGGCGGAGCGCTGGGCGAGGTTGCGCACCTCCTGGGCCACCACGGCGAAGCCGCGCCCGGCGTCGCCGGCCCGCGCCGCCTCCACCGCCGCGTTCAGCGCCAGCAGGTTGGTCTGGAAGGCGATCTCGTCGATCACCCCGATGATGTCGGAAATCTTCTGCGACGAGCGCTCGATCCCACGCATCGCCTCCACGGCGCTGGCGGCGACCTGACCGCCCCTCTCGGCGGCGCGCCGGGCGTCGTTGGCGAAGGCGTTTACCTGCTGGGCGTTGTCGGCGTTGGAGCGGACGGTGGCCGCCAGCTCCTCCATGCTCGCCGCCGTCTCCTCCAGCGAGGAGGCCTGCTGCTCGGTGCGCTCGGACAGGTCGAGGCTGCCGTCGGCGATCTCGCGGCTGGCCGCGGCGATGGATTCGGCGGCGCCGTTGATTCGGCGGACGATCTCCGACAGCTTCTCCGCCGTGCCGTTGAAGTCGTCCTTCAGGCGCAGGAACACGCCCTCGTACGGCTTGTCGATGCGCCGCGACAGGTCGCCCTGGGACAGCGACTCCAGCATGGCGGCGAGATCCTCGGTCACGCCGGAGACGTTGCCGGCCAGCCGGTTCATGCCCTCGCTGACCAGCCGGAAGAAGCCGGACTTGCCGTCGAGCGCGATCCGCTGGGAGAAGTCGCCGCGCACGGCGCTGTCGACCATGCCGGCGATCTCCGCCTCGATGGACAGCTCGGCGGTGAGGTCGCGCCATTCGACGACGAGGCCCAGCTTCTCGCCATGGCGCCCGGCGACCGGGCTGGCGGTGATTTCGAAGCTGCGGCGGCCCGTCTTGACCATGCCCTTGTAAGGGCTGGCGAGGCCGCTCAGGCTGGAGCGCAGGCGCGGGGCCTCGGTGTCCAGCGCGTCGAGGGTCTGTCCAATCAGCCCGGCGGCGTCGAAAGCGGGCAGGGCTTGGCGCAGGTCGCTCTCGGCGGCCTTGAACATCGCCAGGGCGGCGGCGTTGCAATAGGTGACGGTCCCGTCCTCGCCCACCGTCATGATGCAGGACGACACGCGGTCGAGCGCGATCCCGGCCCGCACGGCGGTCACCGCGTCCTCCTTGAAGGCGGCAACGGCGCGGGCCATCGCGCCCAGCTCGTCGCGCCCGTCCGTGTGGGGGACGGTGACCGACAGATGGCCGTCGCTGAGGTCGGTCATCACCTTGCGGATGCCCTGGACCGGGCCGGTGATCGAACGGGCGATGACCTGGGCGGCGCCGATGCCCAGCAGCAGCGACAGGCCGCCCAGCAGCAGGGCCAGCAGGACGCTGTTCTCCACCTCCGCCTCGGCGCGGGTCTCGATTCCCTTCTGCTCGGCCTGGATGGCGATGGCGATGGAGTCGATCGTCGCGGTCAGGGCGGTGACGATCTTGGCGACGATCTCGGCGCGCAGGCGGTCGATCTCCTTGTCGGCGGCGACGGCGTCGCGGAAGGCGGCGCGGTAGCCCGGCGCCCGTTCCGCCACCTCGCGCAGCAGCGCCGCCACGCGGGGTTCGGTCAGCAGGGCCTGCGCCTCGCGCACATGCTCCAGCATCTCGTCCAGGTTCTTTTCCATCGGCGCCGCGGCGGCGGCGTCGCGCATGCCGAGCGCGCGGTTGGCGAAGAGACGGCTCAGCACCCAGTGCTTCTCCATCTCCTCCCCGACCAGGGCGGCGTCCTTGTCGCCGGTGGCCTGGGCGCCCTCGACGACGCGCTCCAGCGTCTCGGTGATCTGGGTGCCCAGCGGGTCCATCGTCTGGCGGATGGCCGCGTCGTAGCGGTCGCGGACGACGCGGATCGTCTCGAACTGGGTATGGTACTCGCTGTGCAGCCGCGCCAGCTCGGCGAAGGCCGCCGCCTGGCTGGAGCGCTGAATGGCGCCCTCGTGGGCGGCGAGCGCCTGATCGAACTCGGTGCGCAGCGCCCGCTGGCGGTTGAGCGCGGCGGGGTCGCCGGAGACCAGATAGTCGCGCCCGTGGATGCGCTGGTTGGCGAGGCGGGCCGAGAGGTCCTTGGCGAAGGTGGCGAGTTCACCGCCGGTGAGCACCGCGTCGACGCTGCCGTTCAGGCTGCGGATGCTCAGCAGGCTGGCGGCGACCTGGGCGGCCAGCAGGGCGAGCAGGAGCGCGAAGGCCAGCCACAGCCGCTTCGAGATGCCCATCGACCCAACGAACGAACCGACCCCTTTCGCCATGCCATCCCCCTTGCCCGCCGCGTCACGTCGGCGTTAGCCCTTATTTGAAACCAACCCGTGTGAAAAGCCGCGACATGACGCACCCCGTCGGCGCCTGTGTGGGCACCAACGTGGGGCGCTGTTCAGGACGCCCGCTCCAGCGCCGGCAGGGCCTTGGTCGCCGAGTCCAGCTCGCTGTTCTCGACCGAGAACAGCTTCTCGACGCAGAGCAGCGTGACCATGCGGTCGTCGGCGGTGTAGAGGCCGCTGAGATACTCGGCGTCGACCATGCCGCCGTCCACGTCGGGCGGCGGCTTGATGGCGTCGTGGCCGATCGCCAGGATGTCGGAGATGGCGTCCACCAGGATGCCGCGGGTGCGTTCCCCCACCTGGATCACCACCACGACGTGGCGCTTGGTGACCGACGTGGCGCCGCCGCCGAAGCGGGCGCGCAGGTCGAAGATGGGGATGATGATGCCGCGCAGGTTGATGACGCCGCGCACGTAGTCCGGCAGGTTCGGCAGGCGGCTTTCCGGCGTCCAGCCGCGGATCTCGCGGACCGACAGGATGTTGACGCCGTACTCCTCGCTGCCGACGGTGAAGGTGACGTACTGCTCCTCGGCGGCGTTGACCGCCATGACGTCGTTTCGGGCGTCGGTGCGGCTACCGCCGACGGTGGCGAGCGCGGTGGAACTGCTCATCGCTGTGGCCTCAGACCGGTTCGAGTGCGGGTGCGGGCAGCGCGGCCACCGGCGAAGACGGCGGACGCGGCGCCCTGGAATCCATGTGCCGGCTCATCTCGCGCAGGCCCGCGACGTCCAGGATCAGGGCGACGCGCCCGTCGCCCAGGATGGTCGCGGCGGCCACGCCGTCGAGGCGGCGGAAGTTCGCTTCCAGGCTCTTGATGACGACCTGCTGCTGGCCCAGCACCTCGTCCACGACGAGGCCGAGGCGGGAGCCGTCCTCTGTCTCCACCAGCACGACCAGCGCGCGGGTGGGGTCGGCGACGGCGCCGGGGATGCCGAACAGCTGGTGCAGGTAGACCAGCCGCACATACTCGCCGCGGGCCATCATCACGTCGCACTTGCCGACCAGCCCGTGCAGGTCCGCCGCCTTGGGGCGCAGGCTCTCCACGATGTTGGTCAGCGGCAGGACGAAGCGCTCCTCGCCGACCGAGATCACCATGCCGTCGAGCACCGCCAGGGTCAGCGGCAGCGACAGCACGAAGCGCGAGCCCTCGCCCGGCGTGGAATAGACGCCGATGCGCCCGCCGAGCGAGGAGATGTTCCGCCGCACCACGTCCATGCCGACGCCGCGTCCCGACAGGTTGGACACCTGATCGGCGGTGGAAAAGCCGGGCAGGAAGATCAGGTTGTCAATCTCCTCGTCCGACAGGGTGGCGCCCGGCTGGACGAGCCCCTTCTCGATGGCCTTGGACAGCACCTTGGGCCGGTTGATGCCGCGCCCGTCGTCGGTGATCTCGATGACGATGCGGCCCGAGCGGTGCTGCGCCGACAGGTGTACGGTGCCGGCGCGCGGCTTGCCGACGCGCTCCCGTTCCTCCGGCCCTTCCAGCCCGTGGTCGATGGAGTTGCGGATCATGTGGGTCAGCGGATCGACGAGGTTCTCCACCACCGTCTTGTCCACCTCGGTCGTCTCGCCGCTGGTGACGAGCTGGACCTCCTTGCCCGTGGTGGCGGCGCACTCGCGGACCAGCCGCGGCATGCGGGAGAAGACGCTCGACACCGGCTGGGCGCGGATCGACATCACGCTCTCGCGCAGCTCGCGGGTGTGCTGGGCCAGCTGCTCCAGCCCTTCCAGAAGCTCCTGGAACTCGCCGGGGGGCAGCTCGCGCACATGCTCGGCGATCATCGCCTGGGTGATGACCATCTCGCCGACCATGTTGACCAGCCGGTCGATCTTGTCGAGATCGACGCGGATGGTGTGGCTGGTCAGCCCGGCATGCTCCGCACCGCCGCCGTTGGGGCGCGGGCGGGCGGTTTCGGCTTTCGGGGCGTCGGCCCCAGGCGTTTTGGGGAGTGGCTCGGGGACCGTGGCGACCACCGCCGGCGGAGCGGCGACGGGCACCGGATCGGTGACGGGCGGCGGAGCCTCTGGGGCGGCGGGCGGCGGGGCCTCGGCGGTGATGCGGATGTCGCAGTCGTCGGCCACGAACTCGAAGACGTCGTTGATCTTGTCCAGATCGACATCCGCGTCGGCGAGCAGCGTGACCGTCCAGGAGAGGTGGAGAAGCTCCGCCTCCAGGTTCTGGAGGTTGGGCAGGGCGTCGGTGTGGCATTCGACGGTGGCGTCGCCCAGCCGGCGCAGCGCGCGCAGCATGAAGGCCGGTTCGTTGCCCGACATCAGCAGGTCGGACCGCGGCCGGAAGACGATGGTCCAGCGCAGCTTGCCGGGAGGAACCGGGTCCTCTTCCGCGCGGGCGGCAGCGATGGCCGCCATGGCGTCGCCGAACAGCCCGGCCTCGTCGTCCTCGTCGTCGGCGTAGATGGGGGCCGGTGCCGGTACGGCGGCCGCGGCCGCCGGAGCCTGGACCTGCGGAGCCCCACCCGACAGGTGGCGGCGCAGGGCGGCCACGGTGCCGTCGGTGGTCCCCGCCGGGGCGGGGTCGCCCTCGCGCGCGTAGGCCAGCATCTGGCCCAGCAGGTCGTTGGCGCGGATCAGTGTGTCCACCAGCTCCGTCGTGACAGGGACGGTGTTGTTGCGCACCCCGTCCATGACCGTCTCGAACTCGTGCGCGAAGGCGACCAGCTCGGTGAAGCCGAAGGCGCCGCCGCCGCCCTTGATGGAATGGACGGCGCGGAAGATGGCGTTGACTTCGTCGGAATCGACCTCGCCCGGCGTCAGCCGCAGCAGGCCGGACTCGGCGACCTCCAGCAGCTCCGCGCTTTCGTCGAAATAGGTTTGCTTGAACCGGCTCAGGTCTTCCACGGGCGCCACCTCACAAGCCAGGACGCGGCGTCAGCCGCACACCTTCTGCACGACGGAGATCAGCTTCTCCGGGTTGAAGGGCTTCACGATCCAGCCGGTCGCCCCCACCGCCCGGCCTTCGGACTTCTTCTTCTCGTCGGCCTCGGTGGTCAGCATCAGGATGGGGAGCGTGCGGTGCGCCGGGGTGGCGCGCAGGCGGCGGATCAGGGTCAGCCCGTCCATCACCGGCATGTTCAGGTCGGTGATGACGAGGTCCACCTTGTTGGCGCCGATGACGCCCAGCGCCTGCTGGCCGTCGGCGGCCTCGACCACGTCGTAGCCGGCGCCCTTCAGCGTGAAGGAGACCATGTCCCGCATGGTCCGCGAATCGTCGACGGTGAGTACCTTCTTCTTCACGCTTGGCTCCATTGCTTCAACCAGCCGTCCAGTCCCAAATCCTCGCAGGCTTCCGCCAGGACCTCGGACGGCTGGGCGATGGCGAACGTACGGTTCTGTTCGGCGGCGTGCCGGGAGGCGACCAGAAGCGCCTGGACGCAGGCGGTGCTGACCCGCTCCACGGCCGCGGCCTCGGCGATGACGGCTTGGGACGCGGCGAAGCCGGCGCGCAGGCTGTCCAGCAGGGGCTGCGCCATGGCGAGGTCGAGGTCGCTGGGCAGGCCCAGCCGCACCGTTCCCCCCTCGTCGCTCCACTTGATCAAAGTCACCGCCCGTCTCCTTGCAACCCGACCGGGCAATGCCCCGTCCGGAAGACTGATCATGTCCGGCATTTGGTAAAAAACCTGCCTGAAACACGTATAAGGATTCGTTAAGGCAACTGGACTGACCTGTGTCAACCGGAGCGCGTTCCGGCGGTGTGGTCCGGTTCTTTCGCGGTTTGATCGTTTTGTGACATGGCTGTTGCCATTGTCGCCAAAGGAACGGTGAAGGCGAAGGTGGCGCCCTTGCCGGGGGCGCTGGCCACCCAGATGCGGCCGCCGAGATGCTCGACGATGCGCTTGCTGATGGCCAGCCCCAGCCCGGTGCCCTGCGGCTTGTCGGTCATGGTGTCGCCGACCTGCCGGAAGCGGTCGAAGACGATGGCCTGATGCTCCGCGGCGATGCCCGGGCCGCTGTCGGTGACGGACACGCGTAGGGCGTCGCCCTCCGCCGCGACGGACAGCGAGGCCCGGCCGCCCGCCGGGGTGAATTTCGCGGCGTTGGACAGCAGATTCACCGCCACCTGCACCAGCCGGTCGTGGTCGCCGCGCACCGGCGGCAGGCCGTGCGGGATGGTGACGGCCAGCGCGATGCCGCGCTCATGGAACAGCCGGGCGGTGGCCGCCGCCGCCTGCTCCAACGCGGCGCCGAGGTCCATCGGGCGGACCTGCCAATCGATCTCCCCCGCCTCGATCTTCGCCATGTCGAGGACTTGGTTGATGAGGCGGGTCAGCCGCTCGCTCTCGGTGATGACGAGGCCGAGAAACTCCTGCCGCTGCTCAAGCTCGATGTCGGGGTTGTCGTGCAGCACCTCGGTCAGGGCGCGGATGGAGGTCAGCGGCGTGCGCAGCTCGTGCGTCACGGTGGACAGGAACTCGTCCTTCAGCCGGTCCAGCTCCGTCAGCCGTTCGTTGGCGGCGCGCAGCGCGGCCGACGCGCGCTGCAGCTCTGCCGTCTTGTGTTCGAGCTGGCGGCTGTACTCGATGACGTGGCTGGTCTCGTCGAGCATCCGCATCAGCTCGGGGTAGCTGACCTCGCCGCCCTCGACCGCGGAGGCCAGCGCCACCCGCGCGGAGGCGGCGCCGATCGCCCCGGCGAGCAGCCGCTCGGCGAAGCGCACCAGCTCCGCCCCGGCCCGGCGGTCCGGCTCCAGCGGCCCGTTGCGGCGGACGTATTGGGCGAAGGCGGCCTCCGCCCGCTGCGGACCGAGGAAGCGCGCGACGATGCGCTGCAGGTCGCCGACCGTGGCGGTGCCGCGCCACGCGCCCGCGGGCAGGGGAGTGTCGCGGTGCTGGAACACCTCGACGAAGGCGGTGGCCTGCGCCCGCTCGCCCAAGCCGGGGTGGTCGAGCAGGGAGACCACGACGTAGAGGCCGATGTTGAGCAGCATGCTCCAGAACAGCGCGTGGGTCAGCGGGTCCATGCCGTCCAGCCCGAACAGGGCGTAGGGCCGCAGCAGGGCGACGCCCCACGGCCCCTGGTCGATGAAGGAGGCGGGCAGCCAGCCCGACCGCGCAAAGCTGGGCAGCAGCAGCGTGTAGGCCCAGGTCAGGATGCCGGTGCCGAGGCCAGCCAGCGCGCCGCGCCGGGTCGCCCCCGCCCAATAGACGCCGCCGATCAGCGCCGGGGCGAACTGCGCCACCGCCGTGAAGGAGATCAGGCCGATGGCGCTCAGCGCGTAGGCCGAGCCGGCGATGCGGAAATACAGGTAGCCGAGCAGCAGGATCGCCACGATGGCGGCGCGCCGGATGGTCAGCAACAGCGGCGACAGGTCGTGCAGCCGCTCCAGCCGGGCGCTGCGGGCGCGCAGCAGGAGCGGCATCACGATGTCGTTGCACACCATGGTGGACAGCGCGATGGCCTCGACCACGATCATGCCGGTGGCCGCCGACAGCCCGCCGATGAAGGCCAGCAGGGCCAGCCACTCGTTCCCGGCGGCCAGCGGCAGTGCCACCACGAACATGTCCGGGTCGACCGCCCGGTCGGGGAAGCGCATCAGCCCGGCCACCGCCACCGGCAGGACGAACAGGTTGATCAGCAGCATGTAGAGCGGGAAGAGCCAAAGGGCGCGGGTCAGGTGCCGCTCGTCCACATTCTCGATCACCGTCACCTGGAACTGGCGGGGCAGGCACAGCACCGCCGCCATCGACAGCAGCGTCATGGTCAGCCACGAGCCGTCGGCCAGCGCCGGGGCGGAGGTGAAGAGGTCGCGGATCTCCGGATGCTCGGCGGCCGTGGCGAACAGTTCGGTCGGGCCGTCGTGCAGGCTCCAGACCACCGCCGCGCCGACCGCCAGGAAGGCCACCAGCTTGACCACGGATTCGAAGGCGATGGCCGCCACCATGCCCTCGTGATGCTCCGCCGCGTCGATGTGGCGCGTGCCGAAGATGATGGCGAAGGCCGCCATGACGACCGCCACGTAGAAGGCGTTGTCCAGCACGACGGGCAGGGACAGGCCGCCGGTGGCGCCGGACGGGTCGGTGCCCCACAGCACGTCGAAGCTGACCGCCACGGCCTTGAGCTGCAGGGCGATGTAGGGCGTCACCCCGATCACCGCGGTCAGCGCCACCAGCCCGCCCAGCCCCTGGCTGCGCCCGTAGCGGGAGGCGATGAAGTCGGCGATGGAGGTGATGCGCTGCGCCTTGGCGATGCGCAGGATCTTGCGCAGCACCAGCGGCCCCAGCAGCATCAGCAGGGTCGGGCCGAGATAGATCGGCAGGAAGCCGATGCCCAGAGACGCCGCCCGCCCCACCGAGCCGTAGAAAGTCCAGGTGGTGCAGTACACCGCTAGCGAGAGCGCGTACACGTACGGCGACGCGATGACGCTGCGCCCGCCGTCCGCCCGCCGGTCCGCCCACCAGGCGATGGCGAAGAGGAGGAGCAGGTAGGCGAAGCTGGCGGCGACGATGGTGGGCCAGGGCATGTCAGCGCCCCCTGCGTTCCAGAAGCACCGCCGACAGCGCGATCACCCCGGCCCACACCCCCAGGGCGTACACGTACAGCAGGGGCAGGCCGAACAGCGTGTCGCCGGCGCCGAAGACGCGCAGCAGCGGCGGGTTGAAGGCGACCACGCCGAACAGGAACAGCGCGATCAGGCGGTCGGCGCCCGCCTGGCGCGGTGGAGGCGTTGCGGGTTGCGGGGCGGGCCCCCCGGTCAAAAGGCGCGCTCCCGTGCCGCCAGCTCGACGATGATGTTGGCGCCGCGGATGGCGTCGTCGAGCGTGCGGACGTCGCGTTCCTTGAGCATCTCGACCATGCGCAGGAAGACCGCGGCGGTGACGAGGCTGTCGCCCAGCGCCGTGTGGCGGTCCACCACCTCGATCCCCAGCCGCTCGGCGATGCCGTCCAGCGTGTGGTCGCCGCCCTCGCCGAGCAGCATCCGCGACAGCAGCATGGTGTCGAGAACCGGGCTGTCGAACCGCACGCCCGAGACCCGTTCCTTCATCTTCAGGAATTTCAGGTCGAAGGCAGCGTTGTGGGCGATCAGCACCGCGCCCGACACGAAGCCGCGGAACTGCGGCAGCACCTTGTCGATGGTCGGCTTGTCGGTGACCATGGCGTCGGTGATGCCGTGGAAGGGGATCGATTCCGCCGGGATGCTCCGCTTCGGGTTGACCAGCGTGTTGAAGGTCTCGCCGGTCAGGATGCGCCCGCCGACGACGCGCACGGCGGCGATCTGGATGATCTCGTCGCCGGTGCTGGGCGACAGGCCCGTCGTCTCGGTGTCGAAGACCACGTAATGGAGCTGGTCGAGCGGCGTGCGGCCAAGCTCGCTGGTGGCCAGCGGCTGGTGCAGCAGGTTGAAGTCGAAGAATTCCGGCCGCGCCCCGCCGCGCGCCGCGGTGTGGGCCGACGGCGGCTTCAGCGCGGGCGGCAGCGGCACGCGCAGGCGCGACAGCAGCTCGCCCTCCGATCCCGGTCCCTTCACCGGCTCGCTCCACATCGTGCTCTTGTGGTGCTGGAGC
This sequence comes from Azospirillum brasilense, assembly GCF_001315015.1. Taxonomy (NCBI): domain Bacteria; kingdom Pseudomonadati; phylum Pseudomonadota; class Alphaproteobacteria; order Rhodospirillales; family Azospirillaceae; genus Azospirillum; species Azospirillum brasilense. The sequence goes on from NZ_CP012914.1 coordinate 536,920, forward strand.
ACGTCGCCGACCGTCAGGCCGCCCAGCGCGTCGGGCAGCGGGTGGTCGAGCCAGCTGTCCACGATGCCGCTGGGCACCGACGGGCCGCGCCAGGTGATGTCCAGATAGACCCAGCGGTCCCCCGGCTCCGCCGACAGGTCGTAGGCGGGAACCCCGGTCAGCGCGTAGACATACTCGATCAGGTAGCCGAACAGGATGACGAGGCTGTAGCTGTCACCGTGCACCCACTGCGGCAGCCCGGTCAGCGTCACGCCGTATTGCGCCTCCGGCCCCACGCGGTGGCGGATCAGGTTGATGAGGTTGGTGGAGTGGATGTCGCTCATCGGCCAGGAGCCGGTGACGACGCTGCGGTACGCGTTGGTGACGCGGGCCAGCCGCTCCGACAGGGTGTTGGACGAGTCCATCAGCGCGGCCTGGAAGGCGGCGCGCTCCTCCGGCCCCAGCTCCGGCGTGTCGTCCAGCGTCTCCAGCACGGCGCGCAGGTTGGCGATGGGGGCGCAGAAGCCCTCCGTCGCCTCGCGCAGCAGGGCGTCGCGCTGGCCGAGCGCGGCCAGCTCGCTGGTCGCGTCGGACAAGGTGATGACGTAACCGGTGATGGTTGGCGGTTCGTCCGTGCCCTCCGGCGGCTCCTGCAGGATGGCGCTCATCCGCCCGGCCAGCAGGATGTGCCCGTCGGTGGTGGCGCCGACGAACTGGGCGGTGGTGCCATGCTCGTGGTTGACGTGCCGACCCTCGCGCACGCGGAGCGTCAGCCGCTCCAGCGTGTGGATCACCGGCTCCGCCACCACGAAATGCAGCAGCGAGCGGCCCAGCCCGAGGTCGCCGGCCAGATGCAGGATGTCGAGCGCCGTCTGGTTGTAGAGAAGGATCTGGTGCTTCAGGTTGCAGACCAGGACGCCTTCGTGCAGGTCGCGCAGGACGGCGGCCAGCCGGGTCTTCTGCTCCTCCGCCTTGGCGGTCGACTCCGCGACGGTGCGGGCGGTGTCGCGGCGGGCGGCGGCCAGCTTGTCCGACAGCTCGTTGACCGCCTTGGCCACCGGGGCAAGGTCGCCGTAGCGGGCCAGCGGGATGCGCGCGCCGGTCTTGCCGTCCGCCGCGCCATGGGCGATCAGCCCGGCCTCGCGGCTCAGCGTTTCAGAGGCGCGCAGCAGACGCCGGTCGACCAGCCCCCACAGGCCCCAGACCGCGGCGGTGACGGCGGCGGTCATGGTGACGGCGTAGGTGACGAAGGCGTTGGGGTCGTTGTCCGCGCTGAAGCCGACCGCGGCCCCCACCGACAGCAGGGGCAGGCCGACGCCGGCGGCGCGGAAGGCGAGGGGGATGATCCGGCGCGGTTCCGCCGGGGTGGTTGCCGGAGCGGCGGCTCCGGCACTTCCGGTGGTCGCCGGCGCGCTCATGGCTGAGGCTCCGCGGTTCCACCCTGGGTGCCGCCCTGGTTGCTTTCGGGGTTCAGATACTTGCGGACGGTGGTGACGAGGTCGCGGGTCGAGAAGGGTTTGGTGATGTAGTCGGTGGCACCCAGCGCCATGCCCTTCTGCCGCTCCACGTCGCGGCTCTTGGCCGTCAGCATGATGATGGGCAGCGACTGGTAGGCAGGGTTGGCGCGCAGCGACTGGCAGACGTCGAACCCGTCGCGGCGCGGCATCATGGCGTCCAGCAGGATCAGGTCGGGCGTGCTTTCCGCAACCGATTCAAGGGCTTCCTCGCCATTGCGGGCGATGCGCACGGCAAAGCCCGCCTTCTGCAAGAGGACCTGCAGGGAGAGGACGATGCTGGGCTCATCGTCGGCGACCAGGATCGTCGGCTTCATACCAGGGTTTCCTCCGGTTCGCCGGTCTGATGCGCCGGCTTCTTGCGGCCGCGCTTGTTCTAATATGCGTGCCTGTTCAATCCCATGTTAGCGGCAAGGAGAAGGACAGATCAAGACGAAGCCCGCCCGCAATACCGAAATTGCGGACGGGCTTTTCCAAAGGAAAGAAGCGGAATAGAGGGGAGCGACAGTTTGTCGCGGCGCCACCGTTGCCTGCGGTCAGCGCGTCGAGACGACGATGGGCTGCGCTTCCACCTTGCCCTTCAGCGATGCGGCGGCCTGACGGGCGGCGGTGGTGTCGGCATAGCCGCCGACGCGGACGACGTGCCAGGACCGCTGCTCGGCGTCGGTCCAGTCCAGCGCGTAGGCGTTGAAGCCGAGACCGCGCAGGCGGCGGACCAGCCCTTCGGCGTTGTCGGCCTGCTGGAAGGACCCGACCTGCACGGTGTAACGACCGTCCGGAACGCTGGCGGCGGACGGCGGGGGCGTCAGCACGCCCGATGACGGTGCTGTGGCGGGTGGGGTGGACGCCGTCTTTGGCGCCGGCTTGGCGGGCTGCGGCGCCGGGCGCGCCGCGGCGGCTGGGCGCTGGGCCGCGGCCGGCGGGGGCGGGGCCGACAGCATGGCCTGAAGCTCCGCCGTTTCCGTGGTCTTCGCAGGGGCTGGGGCCTTGGCGGGCTCGGGCACCGGCGCCGTCACGACCGAAGCCGGCGGATGCGCCGGAGCCTTCGCACCGTCCGCCGTTTCCACGGGGTGCGGCGCGGGGACGGGGTCGGCCGGTTTGGTGACGGCGGGGGCGGGCGAGGGCGGAGCCGGCGGTTCCGGCACCTTCAGCGCCGGTGGCGGAATCTGCGGCAGCGCCATGGGCGGCGTGGCCACCGTGGGCGGTGCAACGATGGTCTGCGTCTGCATCGGCGGCTGGGCCGGAGCGGGAGCAGGGGCCGCGCGGGTGATGAGCGCTTCCGGCTTTGCCGGATTTACGACGCCGGGCGAGGCGCCGCCGGTGGGCGGCGCGCTGGGGACGGCGGTGATGAGCGGCGCCGGGGGCGCGGATGGCGCCTCCCCACCCTGGTCCAGCATCACGACGACCGCGCCGATGCCGATGGCGGCGGCCAGCGCCGCGGCGATCTTGCCGATGGGCAGGTGCCGCTCCGCCTTCCGCCCGGCGTCCGGGGACAGGAGATCGTCGTCCTCCGCCGGGTCGGCCTTAAGGTCGTCGTTGAGGGCGCGCAGAAGGCGGGCGATGTCGTCCCGGGCCTCCCCGCCATCGTCGGCGAGGGCATCGGCCATGGGGCGCGCCTTGTGATCCGCGGTCTGACCGGCGGCCTTCATCTCATCCTTGAACGTCACGGCGGCGTGCGCACCCAGTTGAAGATCGCAAGGAATCGGCAGTCACGGGACCGCGGCCCCGAAAGGGCCGCGCCGCGATCCAAAGACCTTCTACTGTATTTCGACGTTCGTTCAAACGCCGATGCGACGAATTGGCGTGAGAAAGTTGGGCCGGGAGCGTGTTCGAGACGCCCGCTCCGGGTTCAGGCCGCCGGCCGGTAGGGATGCTCGGCCATCCAATGGCGGGCGATGTCCAGCCGGGTGGCGACCCACGCCTTGTCGTGGCCCCGCACATAGTCGAGGAAGCGGGCCAGCGCCGCGGCGCGCCCCGGGCGTCCGACCAGACGGCAGTGCAGCCCGATCGACATCATCTTCGGCTGGTCTTCGCCTTCGGCGTAGAGCACGTCGAAGCTGTCCTTCAGGTAGGTGAAGAACTGCTCGCCCGTGTTGAAGCCCTGGTTGGTCGCGAAGCGCATGTCATTGGCATCGAGCGTGTAGGGCACGATCAGCTGCGGCCGGCCGAAGCGGTCGTCCCAATAGGGCAGGTCGTCGGCGTAGCTGTCGGCGTTGTAGAGGAAGCCGCCTTCCTCCGACACCAGCTTCCAGGTGTTGGGGCTGCACCGCCCGAGATACCAGCCGAGCGGGCGGGAGCCGGTCACGCGGGTGTGGATCTCGATGGCGCGCAGCATGTGCTCGCGCTCCACCTCCTCCGGCAGATGCTGGTAGTCGATCCAGCGGTAGCCGTGGGTGGCGATCTCCCACCCGGCGTCCTGCATGGCGCGGACGGCGTCCGGGTTGCGCTCCAGCGCCATGGCGACGCCGTAGACGGTCACCGGCAGGCCGCGCTCCGTGAACATCCGGTGCAGCCGCCAGAAGCCGGCGCGGGAGCCGTACTCGTAGATCGACTCCATGTTCATGTGGCGCATGCCGACGATGGGCTGGGCGCCGACGATCTCCGACAGGAAGGCCTCCGACGCGGCGTCGCCGTGCAGGACGCAGTTCTCCCCGCCCTCCTCGTAGTTGATGACGAACTGCACCGCCACCCGCGCCCCGCCCGGCCAGTAGGGGTGCGGCGGACGGGACCCGTAGCCGATCAGGTCGCGCGGATAGTCGTGGGACATGGCGGGTGCGCTCCGTGGGGAAGTGTGGGCGGTCAGGAGGCGGAGGAGGACTTCTCGGCCGGCGGCTCCTCCGGCACCTGATGGCGCAGGATCAGCGGAGCCTGGAGGGCGCTGAACAGCAGGGTCAGCGGCATGATGCCGAACACCTTGAAGTTCACCCAGGCGTCGGTGGTCATGGTGCGCCACACCACCTCGTTCAGCGCGGCCAGCAGCAGGAAGAACCACGCCCAGCGGATCGCCAGCGTGCGCCAGCCTGCGTCGGACAGGTTCAGCACCGAGCCCAGGACATGCTTCAGCACGTTGCGCCGCGTCAGGTGCGCCGCGAACAGGACCGCGGCGAACAGCAGGTTGACCAGCGTCGGCTTGATCTTGATGAACAGGTCGTCCTGAAGCCACAGGGTCAGCCCGCCGAACAGCAGGACGAAGCCCGCCCCGACCACCGGCATCACCGGGACCTTGCGTTCGAACCGCCAGGAGACCAGCACGGAAATGCTGATCGCCACCATGAAGACGGCGGTGCCGATCATGATGCCGGCCTGGGAATTGGCGATGAAGAAGGCCGCCAGCGGGCCGGCTTCGATCAGCAGTCGGGCGTATTGGTTCATGATCCTCACATAGACCGAACCGGGCCTGGGATAAAGAGGGAAGCGAGGGGACGCCCCCGCGCCCGGTCAGAACCGGTAGGAGGCGCGGATCGAGCCGTAGTTGGTGTAGGATTTCTGCCCCTCGAACTCCGGCGACAGGAAGTTCTGGGCGTAGGAGATGCCGAACGCGCCGTAGCGCAGCGCCACGCCGAGCTGGAAGGCGGCGATGAAGTTGTGCTTGTCCACCGACCGGCTGTCGCGGAAGCTGTTGCCGTCGAGGAAGATGTTGCGGGCGACGGCGCGCCCCTCCGCCCCGGCGTAGACGTACCAGGAGAAGGGCGGGCGCGGTTCCCCTGCGGCCACGCTGTCCTGGTAGGGGATGCTGGCGGTCGGGCGGAGGATCAGCGCGCCGACCGGCGGCGCCATGTTGCCGCCCAGCCGCATCGTAACGCCGGCCCCGCCGAAGGTCAGGATGTTGCCGACGCTGCCGGCGACGTGAGGGCTGATGTCCGCCTCGAAGGGGCCGATGCGGGCCGGGCGCTCGGCGCGCCAGACATGCTCGTAGCTGAGGATGATGCCCGGCTCGTTCTTGAGCTGGTAGTCCCAGCCCTCCGGCCAGCGGGCGCCGGGGACGATGCGGTGCACCGCCTTCTGGGTCTGCTCCGCCAGCGAGGCCGGGCCGACCATGCCGAGATCGAGGTCGATGCGGTCCACCTGCCGCGTCTCCTCCGAGATCACCGACAGGCGGCCGTACAGCCAGCCGGCGTAGGGGCGGTCGGTGGGGTCGGGGATCGGCTTGGTGATGTCGCTGGGGGTGTACATGTTCTGGCCGAAGGCGATGCCGTAGCGCCGCACCCCATGCTCCCCGATCCAGGGGACGAGGTTGGCCAGCCAGTCGATGTTGCCGTAGGTCGGGCGCTCGCCGGAGACGTAGTAGAACTGGACGCCGTTCGTGTAGTAACGGTCCGTCCCGCCGCCGAACAGGTCGTTGTCCACCCAGGCGCCGATGGACGGCCCGGACCGGGGAGCGGTGTCCGGCGGCGGTACGGTGTCCGTGTTCGGAATGGGGTCCGCTGGTGGAGTGGTTTCCGTTCCCGGTGCGCCTTGCGCCAGCACCGGTCCTGCCGCCAGCCCGAGAGAGAGGGTGGCGATGACGCTCCAACCTGCACGCACGGCCATAATGGTCGAATTCCCTTCGTTGCCGAGCACCCTAAGATAAGACGCGGGCGCCCTTTGGCGCCTGCACTTTTGGGTGAGGCAAAATGGGTTTCGGAGGGCGGCTTACTGGAAAGCTGCCTCGGCGAAGCTGCGCAGCTTGCGGGAATGCAGGGTTTCCATGCCATGCTCGCGCAGAAGCTCCATGGCCAGCACGCCAATCTTCAAATGCTGGTCCACCCGCTCGCGGTAGAAGCGGTCGGCCATGCCCGGCAGCTTCAATTGCCCGTGCATCGGCTTGTCGGAGACGCAGAGCAGCGTGCCGTAGGGAACGCGGAAGCGGAAGCCGTTGGCGGCGATGGTGGCGCTTTCCATGTCCAGCGCGACGGCGCGGCTCTGACTGAAGCGCATCAGCGGCTCGCGGTGGTCGCGCAGTTCCCAGTTGCGGTTGTCGATGGTCGCCACGGTGCCGGTGCGCATGATGCTCTTCAGCGCGTAGCCGGACAGGCCGGTCACCCGCTCCACCGCCGTCTCCAGGGCGCGCTGCACCTCGGCCAGCGCCGGGACCGGCACCCAGGTCGGCAGATCGGCGTCGAGCACATGGTCGTCGCGGACATAGCCGTGGGCCAGCACATAGTCGCCCAGCCGCTGCGTGCTGCGCAGCCCGGCGCAGTGGCCCAGCATGATCCAGGCGTGCGGGCGCAGCACGGCGATGTGGTCGGTGATCGTCTTGGCGTTGGACGGGCCGACGCCGATGTTGACCAGGGTGATGCCGTTGCCGTCCGGGCGGGTCAGGTGGTAGGCGGGCATTTGCGGCAGGCGGAGCAGCCGCGCGCCGTTCGTCGGCGCCTCGCCGGGGTTGCCCCCCAGATTGACGTTGTGGACGATGACGCCGCCGGGCTCGACGAAGCGGTCGTACTGGCTGCGGTAGGCGGCCAGCTCGGGATCGGCGGCCGGCTCCATGATCTCGCGGGCCATGCGGATGAACTCGTCCACGTAGAACTGGTAGTTCGTGAACAGGACGAAGTTCTGAAAATCCTCCGGCGCCGTCGCCGTGTAGTGGCGCAGCCGGTGCAGCGAGAAATCCACCCGCGGCGCGGTGAACAGGGCCAGCGGCTTCACCGCGTCCAGCGACTCCTCGTAGGTGCCGTTGACGATGGTGTCGTCCATGCGGGCGAGGTCGGGCAGGTCGAACAGGTCGGGCAGGCCGGCCAGCCGCTCCGGCGTCAGGTCACCCTCGACATGCATGCCCTGGGGGAAGGCGAAATGGATGGGAATCGCCTCGTCGCTGACGCCGACCTCAAGCGGAACATGGTGGTTGCGCAGCAGGAGCGAGAGCTGTTCGTGGTAATAGCGGTCGAACAGGTCGGGGCGGGTCAGCGTCGTGGCGTAGGTGCCCGGCCCCTCGACGAAGCCGTAGGCCAGCCGCGTGTCCACCGTGGCCGCCGAGGCGGTGGACAGGCGGACGTAGGGGTAATGGGCCTGCTCCCGCCGTCCGCCGTCCTCGCCGCGGGTGAAGGCGGCGAAGCGGTCGCGCAGATAGGCGGTGTTGCGGTCGTAGAGGTCCTTGACGAGGGCCAGGGCGGCGTCCGCGTCGGTGAAGCGCTCGACAGGACCGGGGGGAACGGGGGAGGGGGAGGTCTGGGCAGCCGTCATAGTCTTCAGATAGGGCTTGGGCGTGGCGGCCGGAAGTCCCTTTCTCGCCCAAGCCCGCGGTTGGGCGCCGTTACTGGGACGGCAGCCCCATCAGTGACTTGGCGAACTGGTCGGCGTCGAAGGGGCGCAGGTCGTAGACGCCCTCGCCGATGCCGATGGCGTGCACCGGCAGCTTGAACCGCTCGGCCAGCGAGACCAGAACGCCGCCGCGCGCCGACCCGTCCAGCTTGGTCAGGATCAGACCGGAGACGTTCACCATGTCGCGGAACACCTCCACCTGATTGTGCGCGTTCTGGCCGGTGGTGGCGTCCAGCGTCAGCAGGGTGGTGTGGGGGGCGCTCTCGTCCACCTTCTTGATGACGCGGACGATCTTGCGCAGTTCCTCCATCAGGCCGGCCTTGTTCTGCAGGCGGCCCGCGGTGTCGATCAGCAGGATGTCCACGCCCTGGCGCCGCGCCTCCTCCAGCGCGTCGAAGGCGAGGCCGGCGGCGTCGGCGCCGGTGTCACGGGAAACCACCGGGCAGCCGGTGCGCTCGCCCCAGATCTTCAACTGGCTGACCGCGGCGGCGCGGAAGGTGTCGCCGGCGGCCAGCATCACCGTCTTGCCCTCGGCGCGGAACTGGCGGGCCAGCTTGCCGATGGTCGTCGTCTTGCCGGTGCCGTTGACGCCGACCACCAGGATGACGTGCGGCTTCAGCGTGGCGTCGATCTCCAGCGGCTTGGCCACCGGGCCGACGATCTTCGCGACCTCGGCGGCCAGCGTGGCCTTGACCTCCTCGGGGCTGACCTCCTTGCCGAAGCGGGTGCGGGCCAGCTCCGCCGTCACCTTGGCCGCCGTGGTCGGGCCGAGGTCGGCGGTGATGAGCAGCTCCTCCAACTCCTCCAGCGCCTCGTCGTCGAGCTTGCGCTTGGTGAAGATGCCGGAGATGCCCTCGGTCAGCTTGGACGAAGACTTGGACAGGCCGTCCTTCAACCGGGCGAACCAGCCCTTCTTGGGCTTCTCCTCCTCGGCCGTCAGGGCTGCGGGGAGGTCGTCGCGGACGATCTCCGGCGTGTCCTTGCGCTCCTCCGGCTCGGACGGCGGGGCGATGGGCGGCGGGGGCGGAGTCTCGACCGCGGGCGGGGGCGGCAACTCGGGTTCCGGCACCGGCTCGGGGGCCGGCGGTTCCTCGGCGACCGGTTCCGGGACAGGCGGCTCCTGGACCGGCGTCTCTTGGGTCGGCTCCGCGGGTGCAGGCTCGGCGGGGACCGCTTCCGGGAGCAGGGCGGTCGTCTCGTCCTTGCGGGCTTGCTCTTCGGGCTTCTTGCGGCCGAACCAACGCAGGATCATGGCGTGTCCACTGTTCTCAAAGGGGGGTGCCGGTCAGCGCGCCGCCGGCCACGCCGGTGACCATGGCGCGCAGGACGGAGCCGGGGGCCTGGGGCGTGCCCAGGCGGATTTCGGCGAAATGCTGGGTGCGGCCGAGATCGTCCTTCTCGACCAGCACGGACACCTCACGACCGACCAGCGAGGCCAGGGTACGGGCCTCCGCCTCGGCGCCGCGCGCGCGCAGACGGGCCGCGCGCTCCTTGCGGACGCCGCCGTCGACCTGCGGCATGCGGGCGGCGGGGGTGCCGGGGCGCGGGCTGTAGGGGAAGACGTGCAGCCAGGTCAGGCCGCACTCCTCGACCAGCCGCAGCGTGTTCTCGAACATCGCGTCGGTTTCCGTGGGGAAACCGGCGATGAAGTCGGCGCCGAAGACCATGTCGGGACGCAGGGAGCGCACGCGCTCGCAGAAGGCGATGGCGTCGGCGCGGCTGTGCCGGCGCTTCATGCGCTTCAGGATCATGTCGTCGCCGGCCTGGAGCGACAGGTGGAGGTGCGGCATCAGCCGCGGCTCCGTCTCGATCAGGCGCCACAGGTCGTCGTCGATCTCGATGCAGTCGAGCGAGGACAGGCGCAGCCGCGGCAGCTCCGGCACCAGCGCCAGCAGGCGGCGCACCATCTGCCCCAGCGTCGGCGTGCCCGGCAGATCGGGGCCGAAGCTGGTGATGTCCACGCCGGACAGCACGACCTCGTTGTAGCCGGCCTTCACCAGCGCCTGCACCTGCTCCACCACCGCGCCGATGGGGACGGAGCGCGACGGGCCGCGGCCATAGGGGATGATGCAGAAGGTGCAGCGGTGGTCGCAGCCCTGCTGGACCTGGACGAAGGCGCGCGCGCGGTCCTCGAACCCGCCGATCAGGTGGCCGGCGGTCTCCTTGACCGACATGATGTCGTTGACCAGCACCTTCTCCGCCGGGGCCAGACCCCAGCTTTCCGGCTGCAGCTTCTCCTGGTTGCCCAGCACCTGATCGACCTCCGGCATGGCGCCGTAGCGCTGCGGGTCGATCTGGGCGGCGCAGCCGGTCACCACGATGCGTGCGTTCGGGCGCTCGCGGCGCAGCTTGCGGATGGTCTGGCGGGCCTGCCGTTCCGCTTCCGAGGTCACCGCGCAGGTGTTGACGATGACGACGTCCCCCAGCCCAGCGTTGCGGGCGTGGGTGCGCATCACCTCGGATTCGTAGGTGTTCAGGCGGCAGCCGAAGGTGACGATCTCCGGCTCGTTGGTCACAGTGTCGCTCATGCTCTTTCAGCCTAACGGGCGGCCCTACGCTTCAATGGAAACCGCTCAGACGGCGACCAGCTCCGGAGACAGCCGCCCGGTGTAGCTGAGGGCGACCGGGCCGGTCATCAGGACGCGGCCGTCCTCACGCCATTCGATGGTCAGGGTGCCGCCATCCAGGATCACGTCGACCTTGCGGTTGGTCAGCCCGCGGCGGATCGCGGCGACCGCGGTGGCGCAGGCGCCGGTTCCGCAGGCCTGGGTGATGCCGGCCCCGCGCTCCCACACCCGCATGCGGACGGCGGTGGGGGACAGCACCTGGACGAACTCGACGTTGGTGCGTTGGGGGAAGGCCGGGTGGTTCTCGAACACCGGACCGACCTCGGCCAGCGGCACCGCCTCGGCGTCGTCCACGAAGAAGACGGCGTGCGGGTTGCCCATGCTGACCGCCGTGGGGCCGGCGAAGCCGCCGTGCGACACCGCGTCGAGGCGCAACGTGTCCGCCGGTTCCGCCAGCGGGATCTGCGTCCAGTCCAGATTGGCCTGACCCATGTCCACGGTGATGCGCCCGTTGTTGGCGCGGCTGGCCCGCAGGATGCCGGCGTTGGTCTCGAAGGCGACGCGCTCCGCCCCCGCCTCCTCCATCAGCAGCCAGCCGACGCAGCGCGAGGCGTTGCCGCAGGCGGACACCTCGCCGCCGTCGGCGTTGCGGATGCGCATGAAGCCCGCCGTGCCGTCCGTTTTCGCCGGCTCGATCACGATGAACTGGTCGCAGCCCACCCCGGTCTTGCGGTCGGCGATGGCACGCACCTCGGCCTCGGCCGGCGAGTACGGCGTGTTGCGGGCGTCGATCACGACAAAGTCGTTGCCGAGCCCGTGCATCTTCAGGAATTCGCGCGTCATGACCGCCGTTATATGGCGACCGGGCCTGCGGAGTCCATGGCTGCACGGGGTGGTCGTGGCAAACAGTTCATGAGGTCACTGGGTTTCGGCCCCGCCGGTGTCGGCCGTGTCCCCGTCGGGCAGGGTCGTGCCCGACGCCGGAGGGATGCCCTCCAGCAGGTCGAGCATCCGGGCGAGGGTGTCCTCCGACTCGGGCCGCGGCGGCGTTCCGCCGGTGCGCTCCCACGCCTCGTAATCCCAACCCGCGGCGCCCATCGCCATGTCGGGCAGCATGAAATGCCCGTCCGTGGCGTGGGTCGGCGGTCCGTGCGCGCGGGACAGCCCGATCAGCAGGGCTGCGGACACGGTGACTCCGGCCACCCAGGCCCACAGCACGTCGCTGTTGTTCATGGCTCCCTCCCGGCTCCTTGCCAAGGCAGGTCGGTGTCGGGGCCATTCCCGTTGGATGCGCCCCATTCCATGGACTTCGGGTGTTTGCGGCGGCGCACAATGCGACTTCCGGCGTTATCCGGAAGGAGAGGGGGGCTCAGGGCCTTAAAGGATCAGGCGCCCTTGAAGACCAGATGCTTGGAGGCGGCGAAGTTCAGGACCATGCCGGACAGCGAACCGGCGGCGACGGCCAGCACCGGATGGGCTTCGGCCAGCGGCAGGGCGGCCTCCAGCCCGACCGAGACGCCGTAGTTCACCGCCCCGCCGAAGGCGTTGGCGGCCAGGAAGGTCGCCCATTGCCGGTACAGCGGCGCGTCGGCCGCACCGCGGAAGGTGAAGGCGCGGTTCAGCGCGAAGGTCGTGGTGGCAGCGGCCAGATAGGCGGGGACGCGGGCGGCGAAGAACTCCAGACCGGCGCCGAACACGAGCGCGTAGACCACCGCCGTGTCCACCACCAGACCGACCACGCCGACGAGGCCGAACTTGCCGAACTGCACGGCCAGCCGTCCCAGCCGGCTGTCGGACAGGGTGCCGATGAATTCGCCCATGGTCAGGACCCGGCGGCCTTGCGGACCGGATGGACGCCCGGCGCGGGGATGGACAGGTAGCGCATGCGCTTGGCCTCGCGGCGGCCCAGCGTGACCGTGTCGAGGATCAGCCCGCAGGTCAGGCTGAGGAAGCCCAGCAGCATCAGCCCGGTGGACAGAACGGCGGTGGGCAGGCGCGGCACCAGCCCGGTCTGCAGGAAGGTCGCCACCACCGGCCAGGCGAGGATCATCGACGCCGCGGCCAGCGCCACGAAGATGGCGAAGAAGAAGGGCAGGGGGCGCTCCTCCTTCACCAGATTGACGATGGTGCGCAGGATGCGGACGCCGTCGCGGATGGTGTTCAGCTTGCTGTGCGAGCCCGGCGGGCGGTCCTTGTAGGGCGCCTTGATCTCGGCGATGGGCATGTTCAGCTCCAGCGCGTGGACGGTCAGCTCCGTCTCCGTCTCGAAGCCGCTGGCCAGCGCCGGGAAGGATTTGATGAAGCGCCGCGAGAAGACGCGGTAGCCGGACAGCATGTCCTGGATGCGGTTGCCGAAGATCAGCGCGACCATGCCGGTCAGCAGCTTGTTGCCGAAGCGGTGGCCGGGCCGGTAGGCCTTGACGATCTCGGTGACGCGGGCGCCGTTGACCATGTCGAGCTGGTCCTCCCACAGCCGCTTGACCATCAGCGGCGCGGAAGGGGCGTGGTAGGTGTCGTCGCCGTCCACCAGCACATAGACGTCCGCCTCGATGTCGGAGAACATCCGGCGCATGACGTTGCCCTTGCCCTGCAACGGTTCGTGCCGGACCACGGCGCCGGCGGCCTTCGCCACCTCGACCGTGCGGTCGGACGAGTTGTTGTCGTAGACATAGACCGTCGCGTCGGGCAGGGCCTTGCGGAAATCCTGCACGACGGCGGCGATGGCCGCCTCCTCGTTGTAACAGGGGATCAGAACCGCCACCACGGGGGTCATTGCGGGCGCCGTGTCCGGGTCCGGGTCCGTGGTCGGGGCTGCGGACGCTGCAGGGCGGTCGATGGCGGAGACGGTCATGGCGATGCGCTTCGAAACGGTGCCGATGCAGGGTTAAACAGCACAATCGCCTGATTTAATCCACTGACCTTTCAAGGTCCGCCATTCGTTGCACGGCGCACAGGTTCAGCGGCTCGCCCAGGTTGTTGGGGATGACGCGGCAGTTGTCCTGCGCTACCCGCAGCCCCAGAAGGGCCGCGGCCTTCGCCGCGCCGGGCGTGTCGGGGATGGTGCTGAGCATCAGGAAGCGCCCGCGATGCGTGCCCACCTTGTCCTGCATCAAGGCGAGGTAGCCGTTGCCGACCGAGTCCGGCTGGAGGAAGTTGGACTGGATGCGCACGAAGGGGATGCGCGGCGGGAAGGCCGGAATGACGTGGGAGATCGCCCAGTAGCCGGCCATCAGCACCATCGTGTCGTCCGGGTCCTCGATGGGCGGCACGGCGGCCTCCACCCAGCGCTCGCTCCACGGCACGCGACCCCAGTCAGCGGGCCGGGCGGTGGCCTGGACCAGCAGCAGGAGCAGCGCGGCGAGGATGAGCGCCGCCCGGCGCGGCACCGGCAGCAGGCCCGCCGCCATGACGATGGCCAGCGGGGCCAGCATCTCCAGCGGCACCAGATAGCGGTAGATGCAGAACATCGCCACCCACAGCGCGTAGGTCACGGCCATGGCGGTCAGCAGGTAGCGGGTGGCGGCTGTTTCGGTCAGCCCTGCGGAGGGCCGGTGGAAGGCCCGTCCGAGCAGCGCCAGCGCCGCGGCGACGGGCACGAGAAGGAACAGCGCCAGGACGCGCAGGTCGAAGAAAGGGACCTCGCCGACCTTCAGCGGTGCGAAGGGGAAGACCAGCGGGAAGAACAGGCGCTCCAGCCGCGAGTCCGGGAAGAATCCGACGTTGACGTAGCCGGACAGCGCGGCGAAGGGCGACTTGAAGATCTGGTTCATGTGCGGAAAGACGGGGTTCCCGTACTCCACCCACAGATGGGCCATCCAGAAGCCGCCGCACAGCGCCAGCCCGCCCAGCACCCCGACGCCGAAGAAGAAGGCTAGCCACAGCCGCCGCCAAGGCCGCGCCGGCACAGCCAGGAAGGCGAGGCAGAGCCCGACCGCGTAGATCACCGTCGGGTTCTTCATGCCCATCGCCGCCCCGGCCAGCAGCCCCGCCGCGGCCACCCGCGCGAAGGCGCCGGGCGCCGGCCCGCCGATCAGCCGCGGCAGCGATCCCGCCACCACGACCAGTGCGCCGAGCACGCCCAGGCTGACCATATTGTCGTGGAAGGTGGTGCCGAGCAGCCCCAGCGTGCCGCCCCCGAAACCGGCCATCGCCGCCAGCAGGGCGGCCAGGGCCACCCGCGCCCCCGCGCCGCCGACGCGCAACGTGGCATGGGCCAGCAGGAAGGCCAGAGCCAGATTCAGCCCGTGCAGCGTCCCCCAGACGAATCCCGCCGCGCGCGCCGGAAGATGGCTGGCGAGCAGATAGAAGGGCACGTCCAGCAGGGGGTTGTAGAAGCTGGGCATCTGCGCCGGCAGCATGTCCATGCCCAGCCGCCCGGTCAGCAGGGCGTAGGCGTTGTACCAATGATAGTTCCGCAGGTCCCAGTTGGCGTCCATGCCGAGCGCCAGCCCGAGCAGGCCATAGAGCGGCGGAGCCAGCAGCAGAAAGGCGAGCGCCATGGTGCGCGGGCGGCGGGCGGTGGGAAGCAAGGTCATCGAGGTCGCGGAACCCAGGGGAACGTCGGCCCCTTGGTAGGCGAGGGAGCGTTCCGCAGCAAGGACGGGATGCCGGGTCGGTCCTGGCAGACGACACGGCAGAGGACATGGGGAGGGAATTCGGGAGCAATTTCGTTGCGCCCAGCTGTGTTCCGGGATGCGGAATCGCGCGCCGCGAGCGCCGTTTGCGGCAAGCTTCCTCTGGCAATGGCGGGACGGGTCTGCTATTCACCGAACTCCGCATGCACACGCTTGCGCCTCTTTTGCGCGACAGGATTCTGGCGATGGAAAAGTTTACGGTTCTCACCGGTGTTGCGGCGCCGCTGCCGATGATCAACGTCGACACCGACATGATCATTCCCAAGCAATTCCTGAAGACCATCAAGCGGACCGGGCTGGGCAAGCATCTTTTCGACGAGATGCGCTACACCCCCGACGGCGCCGAGGTCGCGGAATTCGTCCTCAACAAGCCGGCCTACCGCAGCGCCAAGATCCTCGTTTCGGGCGACAATTTCGGCTGCGGCTCCTCGCGTGAGCATGCGCCGTGGGCGCTGGCCGACTTCGGCATCCGCTGCATCATCGCGCCGAGCTTCGCGGACATCTTCTTCAACAACTGCTTCAAGAACGGCATCCTGCCGATCAAGCTGCCGAAGGAACAGGTGGACCTGCTGCTCGACGATGCGTCGCGCGGGTCGAACGCCATCGTTTCGGTGGATCTGGAAAAACAGGAGATCACCGGTCCGGACGGCGGCAAGATCAGCTTCGAGGTCGACCCCTTCCGCAAGCATTGCTTGTTGAACGGGCTGGACGACATCGGGCTGACCATGCAGCAGGCCACCTTCATCGACCAGTATGAAGGCAAGCAGCGCGGCGGCCAGCCCTGGCTCTGGGGCTGATCCGGTCCAACCGATCAGCGGCCATGATGGCCTTGCGGACCGACGGGGTGGGAACCACCTTCCGGCCTGTCGGTCCGCGGATTAGACAACACTGATAAAGTCTCCAATGGGAGTGCGTGCGCCATGCCCGCCAACAAGAAGCTTCTGTTTTTGCCCGGCGACGGGATCGGTCCGGAGGTCATGCGCCAGGTGCGTCGGGTCATCGATTGGCTCGACCGCAAGCGCAACGTCACCTTCGACGTCACCGAGGGGCTGGTCGGCGGCGCGGCCATCGACGCCTACGGCGTTCCCCTGAAGGACGAGACGCTGGCCGACGCGCTGGCGGTGGACGCGGTGATGCTGGGCGCCGTCGGCGGCCCGAAGTGGGACAACCCCACCGACTACACCAAGCGCCCGGAAGCCGGCCTGCTGACGCTCCGCAAGGAGCTGAACCTGTTCGCCAACCTGCGCCCGGCGGTGGTGTTCGACGCCCTGGTCGACGCCTCGACCCTGAAGGCCGACGTCATCAGGGGCCTGGACATCCTGATCGTCCGCGAGCTGACCGGCGGCGTCTATTTCGGTGAGCCGCGCGGCATCACCGACATCGGCAACGGCGAGCGCCGCGGCGTCAACACCCAAGTTTACACGACCAGCGAGATCCGCCGCGTCGCCCGCGTCGCCTTCGAGCTGGCGCGCAAGCGCGGCAACAAGCTCCACTCGATGGAGAAGGCCAACGTGATGGAATCGGGCCTCCTGTGGCGCCAGGAAGTCACGAAGCTCCATCAGGAGGAGTTCTCCGACGTCACGCTGGAGCACATGTACGCCGACAACGGCGCCATGCAGCTGCTGAAGAACCCGAAGCAGTTCGACGTGATCGTCACCGACAACCTGTTCGGCGACATCCTGTCGGACGAAGCGGCGATGATGACCGGCTCGCTCGGCATGCTGCCGTCGGCCTCGCTCGGCGCCCCGGACGCCAACGGCCAGCGCAAGGCGCTCTACGAGCCGGTGCACGGCTCCGCCCCGGACATCGCCGGTCGCGATCTCGCCAACCCCTGCGCGACGCTGCTGTCCTTCGCCATGTGCCTGCGCTACTCGTTCAACATGGACGCGGAGGCGAAGATGCTGGAGAAGGCCGTGCAGAACGTGCTGTCGGGCGGCATGCGCACGGCGGACATCATGGCGCCGGGCATGGCCCGCTGCTCCACGACCGTCATGGGCGACTCGATCCTGCGCGAGCTGGACAAGCTGGCCTCCTGACCGGCCGCGCCTCCGGTCCGACGGGCTGGAGACGCTGACTGGTGGATGACGAAAAGAAAGCCCCTCTCCGGTTCCGGAGAGGGGCTTTTCTCGTTGGTGCCGTCAGTCGCCTTCGCCCGGACGCAGGGCGGCCCCGCGTCCGCCATGGCTCGCCTGCCCGCCCTTCCGCCCCGCTTCGGCGGCCAGGGACGGGTTCTTGGAGAAGCTGCGGGAGGATGCCGGTACGCTTCGGCCCCCCTTCCGCCCCGCCTCCGCGGCGAGTTCCGGGTTCTTGGAGAAGCTGCGCTTGTCGGCCGGCACGCTTTCCCCGCCCTTGCTGGCGATCTGGCGCTGCCGGTCACGGTCCATCGACGCGAAGCCGCGGTTCGATGTGCGACCGCTCCCGGATTGGACTTCGTCTTGGCCGTTGTCTTTCGAGGCCATCTTCAACCTCCACCTCTGCCACATGTCGGAAAACCGATGGGGGGCGACTTGGTTCCGGGGAGGTCGTGATTCCGGTTCCTTCGGCACCCCTAAGTGGCATCGGAATCCATTGGACTGCATCCGGGAACGCTTCGCCTCCCGATCGGTTGAGCGGACGGGGGTAAGCCGAAGCGGGACCACGAAGCAGAGCGCCATAAGCAGAGAGGTTGAACGATGGGAGTCGAACTCACGGCCGAACGACGGCTGTTGTCCGAAAAGGAATTCGAGCAGGTCCGCCGCAGCCATTACCCGGAGCTGGAGGGCTTGCCCCCCGATGAAACCCTGACGCTCGCCCGCTGGCTGCGCGAGGAGCGCGACCGGGCGCGCGACATCATCGCCTCACGCCGCCGCGGACGGCGGGGCAAGGCCAGCGGCACCGGCCAGCAATCGGCCGATGCCAGCGAACGCGGCCTGTCCGCCAAGAAGCAGGTCTATGCGCGGGCCTTGAAGCGGGTGAACGGGCGGCTGGAGCGGTTCCGCGCCGAGCGGCGGCGAGAGATCATCCAGGCCAACCTTCAGGATGCCCTGAAGCGCAGGAGGGACGCGGAGCCCCGGCACCCGTCCCCCGGACGCACCCCCCGCAAGGGCATGCGCCCGATCCCCAGCGGGCGCCGGACGGTCGACACCGACCCGCGAGAGATCGGGCGGGTGTCGCAGTTCGTGAAGGACGCCCAGGCGCGCCGCGATTCCTGAGCGCCCGGTCCATTGAGAGGGGCGGTGGGCGTCAGCCCGCCGCCTCCAGCGCCCGGATCGCCTCGGCCATGGCGACGAGGCGCCGGGCGTTCTCGACGTGCAGGTTTTCCACCAGCCGCCCGTCCACCAGAACGACCCCCTTGCCCTGGGCAACGGCCTCGGCGTGGGCCTGGATGATGCGGTGGGCTTGGGCGACCTCCTCCTCGCTCGGGGCGAAGGCGGCGTTGCAGGCGGCGATGGTCTTGGGGTGGATCAGCGTCTTGCCGTCGAAGCCAAGCTCCCGCCCCTGGGCGCAGGAGTCGGCGAAGCCCGCGTCGTCGTTCAGGTCGAGATGCACCCCATCGAGGATGGCAAGGCCGTAGGCCCGCGCCGCCAGCAGGCAGAGGCCCAGGCTGGTCAGCATCGGCAGCCGGTCGCGCGTGTGCGCCGCGTGCAGATCCTTGGCGAGGTCTGAGGTGCCCATCACCAAGCCGCCCAGCTTCGGGCTGGCCCCGGCGATCTCCCTGGCGTTGAGCATGCCGAGCGGCGTCTCCATCATGCACCAGATGGTCTGTCCCTCGGGGGAGCCGTTGGCGCGCAGCACCGCCTCGGCTTGGCGGACCATGTCGGGGCTCTCCACCTTCGGCAGCAGCACCGCGTCGGCCCCGCTGGAGGCCGCCATCACGAGGTCGTCGTACCCCCACGGCGTGTTCAGCCCGTTGGTGCGGACCACCAGCTCCCGCCCGCCATAGCCGCCGGCGGCGATGGACGCCTTGATGGTGGCGCGGGCCTCCGCCTTGGCGTCGGGGGCGACGGCGTCCTCCAGATCGAGGATCAGCCCGTCGGCGGGCAGGCTGCGCCCCTTCTCCAGGGCGCGGGCGTTGGAGCCGGGCATGTAGAGCACGCTGCGGCGCGGGCGGGCGGTGGCGGCCATGGCATTTCCCCCAAGCGGTCTTGTGTCGTTGCCACAGGAATTAGCTGCGTCTGATCCCACTGTCCATGCGGCGCGTAAGGCGTGAAACTCTGCTCTGCATGGAAACATCCCCAGCGTGTGGCGCGGACGGTTTAGGATGCGCGCCCAACCTTTCGGATCGTCCGCCCATGAAGACCGTCATTTCGATCCAGTCCCACGTCGCTTACGGCTATGTCGGCAACCGGGCCGCGGTGTTCCCGCTGCAACGGCTGGGCTGCGACGCCATCGCGGTGAACACGGTGCAGTTCTCCAACCACACCGGCTACGGCGAATGGACCGGGCAGGTCTTCACGGCGGAGCATGTGGCCGACCTGATGGACGGAGTCGCCGCGCGCGGCGTCCTGCCCACCTGCGACGCGCTGCTGTCGGGCTACATGGGCGACGTCGGGCTTGGGCAGGTGATCGTCGAGACGGCGGCCCGGCTGAAGGCCGCCAACCCGCGCGCCGTCTACGCCTGCGACCCGGTGATGGGCGACGTCGGGCGCGGCTTCTTCGTGCGCCCCGGCCTGCCGGAGTTCATCCGCGACCACGCCGTCCCCGCCGCCGATCTGATGACCCCCAACCAGTTCGAGCTGGAGTATCTGACTGGCCGGACCGTGGAGACTCTGGACGACGCGCTGGCCGCCACCGCCGCCCTGCGGGAGCGCGGGCCGCGGCTGGTCCTGGTGACCAGCCTGACGCGCAAGGACGCCGACCCCGGCCACATCGAGATGCTGGCCGACGACCGCGACGGCGCGTGGCTGGTCTCCACCCCGCGCCTGCCGCTGGACCCGTCCCCCAACGGGTCGGGCGACGCGGTGGCCGCCCTGTTCCTGGCCCATTACCTGAAGGCCTTCGACCCGGCCGACGCGCTGGAGCGGGCGGCGGCGGCCATCTACGCCATCTTCCAGACCACCCGCCGGATGGGCACGCGGGAGCTTCAACTGATCGCGGCGCAGGACGAGTTCGTGAACCCTGGCCAGCGCTTCACGGCCACCCGCGTCCGGTAAGCCCCTTACGACCACGCGCCTACGAGACGGCGCGCACAGAGGAACGACATGCGGATTTGCGTCTATGCCGGGTCCAACCCCGGCACCAACCCGGCCTATGGCGAGGCCGCGGAGCAGCTTGGCCGCCACATGGCGGAGCGTGGCATCGGCCTCGTCTACGGCGGCGGGCGGACCGGCCTGATGGGGCGGATCGCCGACTCGGTCCTGGCGGCGGGCGGCACGGTCACCGGCATCATCCCGCAATTCCTGATGGACAAGGAGGTCGGCCACCAGGGACTCCAGGAACTGCGGATCGTCGCCACCATGCACGAGCGCAAGGCCCTGATGGCCGAGCTGTCGGACGGCTTCATCGCGCTGCCCGGCGGCATCGGCACGCTGGAGGAACTGTTCGAGGTGTGGACCTGGGCGCAGCTCGGCCGCCACGACAAGCCCTGCGGCCTGCTCAACGCCGCCGGCTTCTACGACGGGCTGGCCGGTTTCCTCGACCATGTGGCGGGGGAGCGTTTCATGCAGCCCAAGCACCGCGACATGCTGATCGTCCGCGACACCGCGCCGGGCATCCTGGACGCCTTCGCCGCCTACGAGCCGCCGGCGGTGCGGAAGTGGCTGGACGAGGCCCGCACCTGACCCGGCGGGGCCTTACGGCTCAAGCAGCTTCTTCATCAGGGCGTTCCAGTCCCGCTTGAACTGGGTGCCGAAATCCACCTCGGCGACCGCTCCGCTCCGGCCCGCGGGCCGGACGATGGCCGCCGCCTGGGAGTCCGGCTGCGCCTTCGCCTTGCGCTGGACGGTGACGACCCGCTTCTTCGGGGGCGGGTCGGGCTTGCGGGCGGGCAGGGGGGCCGCGGTCACCGTGACGACCGGCGCCTCCCCGGTCTGCGAATTCCGGGAAAAGGCGTCCTTGCACCAGCCGCCATCGCGCGCCTGGGTCAGCGCGTCCCCATCAAGCAGCCAGCAATCAACGCTGCCCGCCGCGGCGGCGGGGGCGGGATGGATCGGTGCCGTCAGAAAAAGCGCCAGCGTCAGTGCACCGCACTGGGACCGCCAAGGCATGCTTTGCCCTCTCCCTCGCCATTGGACCGACGTTCAGCAATACAACGTCGGGCGCCCGCATATCTTCGGCGCGAAACGGGAGTAGGGCGGCATCCCCGTGGTAACACGGGCGGAAGCGCGGGACCGCGGCCCCTCAGGTCAGGTGCTGCTGGCGCAGATAGTCCTCGGACTGCATCTCCATCAGGCGGCTGACCGTGCGTTCGAATTCGAAGGCGTGGGTGCCCTCGGGATACAGCCGCTCCGGTGGGCCTTCGGCGGCGACCACGAGGTTGACCTTGTGCTCGTAGAGCGCGTCGATCAGCGTCATGAAGCGCTTGGCCTCGTTGCGCAGCTCGTCCTTCATCGTCGGCACGCCGTGGATCAGCACGGTGTGGAAGTGCGTCGCGATGGCGATGTAGTCGGCCGCACCCAGCGGCTTTCCGCACAGGCTCCAGAAATCCACCAGGGCGACGCATTTGGCGGCGCAGGCGATCTCCACCTTCCGGCCCTGGACCGACAGATGGGTCGGCTCGCCCCGGGCGCCGTCGGTCAGCGTCGCGAAGGTCTGGCGGATCCTGGCATCGCTCTCCGGGCCGAGCGGCCAGAAATAGACGGGCTTGCCCTGGAGCCGGTCCAGCCGGTAGTCGGTCGGCCCCTCCAGCGCCAGCACGTCGAGCTTTTCCTTGAGCAGCGCGATGAAGGGCAGGAACAGCTCGCGCTGGAGACCGTCCTTGTAGAGCATGTCCGGCGGCCAGTTGGAGGTCGCGACCACCACCACGCCCAGGTCGAACAGGCTGGTGAACAGCCGGCCCAGGATCATCGCGTCCACGACGTTGGTGACGTGGAACTCGTCGAAGCAGAGCAGCCACGCCTCGTCGGCCAGCGCGCGGGCCAGCTCGGGCAGTGCGTCGTCGGCGTCCTTGCCCTTGCTCTTGCCCGACTGGCGGTGCTGGTGGATGCGCTCGTGCACCTCCAGCATGAATTCGTGGAAATGGACGCGGCGTTTCTTCTCCACCGGAGCGGTGTCGAAGAACAGGTCCATCAGCATCGACTTGCCGCGCCCGACGCCGCCATACATGTAGAGGCCCTGCGGCGCCTCCGCCGGTTCGGAGCGCGGGCGGCCCAGCCCGAACCGCTCCAGCCAGCCGGCCTTCGCTCCGCCGGCCTTCCCGGCCGGTTGCGGGCTGTAGCCCTTCAGTGCCTTGTACAGGCTCTGGAGCTTCTCGGCGGCCAGCTCCTGGTCGGGGTCGGGGCGCAGCGTCCCGGTGCCGCGGCGGGCCCGGTAAAGCGAAAGCGGTCCGTCAGACATGGAATTCGCGGGTCTCGGCAGGGATCGGCAGGGAAAGGTCTTACGTAGCCGATGCGTCCCCGCGGGGCAACGCCCGATGCCGGGATGCAGATGCGCTCAGGCGCCTACTATTAGGCGACCACCACACGGTTGCGGCCCTGGCGCTTGGCCTCGTAGAGCGCGGCGTCGGCCCGGCGGACGGTGTGTTCATAATCCGGGTGCCCCTCGTGCAGGGCCGCCCCGATCGAGGCGGTGACCCGCAGCCCGTTCCCGGCCCCGTTGAAACGGTGCTCCTCGACCGTCCGGCGCAGTTGGTCGGCCTTCACGCGCAGCGACGCCTCGTCCATTTCGGTCAGCAGGATGAGGAACTCCTCCCCGCCGTAGCGGAAGACGAAATCGCCCGCCCGGACGTGCGTGTGCAACAGTTCGGCCATGTCCGACAGAACGGAATCGCCCGCCTGATGGCCCAGCGTGTCGTTGATCGTCTTGAAATGATCGGCGTCCATCAGCAACACCGCGAAGGGCTTGCCGTGGCGCAGGCTGATGGCCACTTCGCGCTGGAAGATCGCCGGCATGAAGCGCCGCGTCAGCAGGCGGGTCAGCGGATCGCGGCCGCTTTCGATCTCCATCGCCTTCTCGATGATGGTGCCGAGGACGTAGGCGATTTCCGTGACGTCGTTGTTCAGCTCCTTGACGAAGGCGGGAGTGATCCAGCCGCCCTCCACCGCCGCGGTCACCTTGGCGCTGATCCGGTTGGTGCGCTCACGGATGAGGTCCAGCTCGGTCACGCGGCCGAAGGTCAGCTCCGCCTTGTGGTTCAGCCACAGGCCGAAATCGGAGGATTCGATGGGCGGCGGGCTTGCATGGCCGTTGTCCTCATGCGCATAGAAGGACACCACCGTGTTGCGCAGCCAATCGAACAGCGACGACTTCAGCCGTTCGCCCTCCAAAGCCAGATTGGGGCCGCTCATGAACATCTTCAGCGACTGCTGGTGGCGGACGTTGCCCAGCAGGTCCCCCAGATAGGCCTCGTGCATGTTGTCCAGCACGGTGTCCAGCAGCTCGCCGACGAACAGGATGGCGGACGCGGTCTGGGCGCGGCTGAGGTCGGCCGCCAGCAGGCGGGCGGACAGCTCCTTCTTGACGATTCGCATCCCGGCGTTGACCAGGGTCAGCGGGATGTTGATGCGGGCGTGGATCAGCCCGACCTGGTAATTCTGCTCCAGCACCGCCGCGATGGCCTCGTCGGTGGAGGCGGTGAAGAGCGCGGCGATCCAGCGCGCCAGCGACGGGCGCAGCCGTTCCTGGACCAGCGTGTGGCTGAGGAAGGCGTTGCTGTCCGGACGGTCCAGCAGGATCGTGTAGAAGACGCCGGAGATCGCCTCGGCCTCGGCGAGCGCGATGGCCGTCACGCGCTCGCGCACGGCGGGTTCGGTGTCCGTCCACAGCGACGACAGCGTGGCGGCGAGGATCGCGGCCTTGCGGTCTTTCTGGCTGTCCATCGTCCCTGTTCCTTTGCGCAACCGTCCCCGACCCCCGCGAATTCTTAACGCCCGGAGACCGTCAGGCAAAGCGGCAATCGCTCGTCCGGGCAATCGGGTTCATTGATGCATTAAGGTTAAACTTCCATTATGGTTTTCGCGCGAGATTGGCGGTGGCCGATGGCAGTACCGTCTTACGTTGGGCAATGCCAGGCGGGCGGTCCCTCAACGGCCCTGTTGCACCGCGTGCGGAGAGTTGTTCACAGCCATGGCCAGCCGCAATCCGGTTCGCGACGCGACCTTGCCGCCCTCTGGAATGGGGCCCGCCGGAATGGGCGAGCGGCTGTTCGAAATTCTGGGGTCGGTGCGCTTCCTGATGAGGGCGTCCGGCGTGGCCTTCATCGTCGTGGTCAACGCGATGATCGCCTACGGCGTCTGGCAGCGCCACACCGAGGCGGTGCAGGGGGCCGAGCGTTCGACCCGCAACCTCGCCCGCATCCTGGAGGAGCAGGCCGTCCGCACGGTGTTCAGCGTGGACCTGCTGCTCTCCGATCTGGTCACGGTTTTGGACACCCACCCGCAGGCCCGCACCGTGGCGGCGCCGTCGGTGAACGCTCTTCTGCGCAACCGCCGCGACGCCATCGGCCCGATCTCCGGCTTGATCGTGGTGGACGAGCAGGGCCGCGTCCTGCACCACTCCGCCGACAGCAGCCCGCCGGCCTTCGACCTGACCAGCCGGCCCTATTTCGCGGCCCACCGGGACGAGGGCGCGTCGGACGGCGGGCTTCACGTCGGCGTGCCGATCCCCAGCATGGCCTTTCCCGGCACCTACGTCATTCCGATGAGCCGCCGCTGGTCCCACCCGGACGGCAGTTTCGCCGGGGTGGTCGTCGCCATGATCAACCCGCTGCGGCTGGGGGCCGGCTTCGAGGGGTTGCGGCTGGGGCTGGAGGGCACGGTCACCCTGGCGCTGGCCGACGGCACGGTGCTGATCCACCGCCCCTGGGACGAGGGCCGCCGGCGCCTTGCCACGCTGGCCGACTGGCCGGAGGTCGACACCGCGCTGCGCACGCGCGACGCGGCGACGCTGGACACCGTGCTGCCCACCGACGGACGCCCGAGCATCGCCAGCGTCCGCCGCGTCGCCGACTATCCCTTCACCGTAGCCGCCACCCTGCCGAAGGCCGAGGCGCTGGGCGAATGGAAGCGCGACAGCGCGGTGTGGATCGCCATGGGCCTCGCCATGTCGGTGGTGATCGCCCTGCTCACTTGGTACGTGGAGCGGCAGCAGTCCCGACGGGAGCAGGACCAGAACCGGCTGGAGCGCGCCTCCCGCCGCATCCGCGGCATCCTGGAATCCATGGTGGACGCGGTGGTCACCATCGACTCGCACGGCATCATTGAGACCTTCAACCCCGCGGCGGAGCGCATGTTCGGCTACGCCGAGGCAGAGGTCGTGGGGCAGAGTGTCAACATCCTGCTGCCGGAAGGCTTCCGCGCCGGCCACGACCGTTCGATGGCCGGCTACCGCCCGAACGCCGGCTCGCGCATCATCGGCAACGACCGCGAGGTCCTGGCGTTGCGCCGCGACGGCGGCACCTTCCCGATCAATCTGGCGGTCAGCGCGCTAAGGCTGGGCGGGCCGGACGGGGAGAGCGGGCTGGAGGAGAAGGGGGCCCCGCGGCGCGTCTTCGTCGGCGTCATCCGCGACATCACCAAGCGCCGCCAGCAGGAGGCTGAGCTGCTCGCCTCCAAGAGTCAGGCGGAGATGGCCAACCGCGCCAAGTCCGACTTCCTGGCCAACATGAGCCACGAGCTGCGCACGCCGCTGAACGCCATCATCGGCTTCTCGGAGATTCTCGACAGCGAGTTCTTTGGCAAGTTGAACGACCGCCAGAAGTCCTGTGCCAAGGACATCCATGACAGCGGCAAGCATCTGCTCGACATCGTGAACGCGGTGCTCGACATGTCGAAGATCGAGGCGGGCCGCTACGAGCTGTCCGAAGAGGTGATCGACCCCTGCGAGGCGGTGGCCCAATGCCTGACCATGGTCCGCGACCGCGCCACCGACAGTGGGGTGGACCTGCGCAACGGCGTGTCCGGCGGCCTTCCCGCCATCTGGGTGGACCGCCGTGCCTTCAAGCAGGTGCTGCTGAACCTGCTGTCCAATGCGGTGAAATTCACGCCGGAAGGCGGCAGCGTCACCCTGGCCGCCCGCGTCGAGGAGGACGGCGCCCTGGCCCTGTCGGTGGCCGACACCGGGATCGGCATCCCGAGGGAATTCATGGATCATCTGTTCCAGCCCTTCCGGCAGGCCGACAACTCGGCCAGCCGCCAGTTCGAGGGCACCGGTCTGGGCCTGTCCATCTCCAAGAACTTCATGGAGCTGCACGGCGGTTCGCTGACCTGCGCCAGCACGTTGGGCGCCGGAACGACCATGACTCTGCGCCTGCCCGCTGAGCGGGTGGTGAAGCCGGAAGACACCGCGGCGAGGATCGCCGCCGTGCTGGTGTGATGGGCGCTCAGTGGTGTGACGACAAAGAAAAAGGCGCCGCACGGCGCCTTTTTTAAGTTCGGAGGATTTCATCCCCCGTCGGTCGGGTGCGGGAGGACGGTGCCTCCCGCAGTCCCCTTGTCGGTGTCCCTTTGTCGGGATCAGACGTCCAGCAGCAGACGCCGCGGATCCTCGATGTTCTCCTTGATGCGGACGAGGAAGGTCACCGCCTCCTTGCCGTCGATGATGCGGTGGTCGTAGGACAGGGCCAGATACATCATCGGGCGGATCTCGATCTTCCCGTTCACGACGACCGGACGCTCCTGGGTCTTGTGCATGCCCAGGATGGCCGACTGCGGCGGGTTGATGATCGGGGTGGACATCAGCGAGCCGTAGACGCCGCCGTTGGAGATGGTGAAGGTGCCGCCGGTCAGCTCGTCCATCGACAGCTTGCCGTCGCGGCCCTTCTTGCCCAGCTCGCCGATCTTGCCCTCGATCTGGGCGAAGCCGAGCTTGTCGGCGTCGCGGACGATCGGAACCACCAGACCCTGCGGCGTGCCGACGGCGACGCCGATGTCGTAGTAGTTCTTGTAGACGAGATCGGTGCCGTCGATCTCGGCGTTGACCGCCGGGATTTCCTTCAGCGCCTGGATCGCCGCCTTCACAAAGAAGGACATGAAGCCGAGACGCACCTTGTGGCGCTTCTCGAAGAAGTCCTTGTACTCGTTGCGCAGCGCCATGACGTTGGTCATGTCCACCTCGTTGAAGGTGGTCAGCATGGCGGCGCTGTTCTGGGCCTCCTTCAGACGCTCGGCGATGCGCTGGCGCAGACGGGTCATGCGGACCCGCTCCTCCTGCGCGGCGCGCGGACGGTCGCCCGCGGTGCCGGCGGTCCACTGGTACTTCTGCGGCGCGGCGGCCGGAGCGGCGGCGGGGGCCGCGGCCGGCTTGGCGGCGTGGTCGATCACGTCGCCCTTGGTGATGCGCCCGTCCTTGCCCGTGCCGGCGATCTGCGCGGCGTCGAGGCCCTTCTCGGCGACCATCTTGCGGGCGGCCGGGCCGGCGTCGGCCAGGGCAGCGTTGCCCGCCGGGGCCGGAGCGGCGGCCGGGGCAGCCGCCGGTACCGGCGTGGCGGCGGCGGGAGCGGCGGCCTTGGCCGGGGCGGCCACGGCGGCGCCGGCCTCGCCCAGCACGCCCAGCAGGGCGCCGACGCCGACGTTGGCGCCGTCGGCGGCGACGATCTCCGCCAGCGTGCCGGCGGACGGGGCGTTCACCTCAAGCGTGACCTTGTCGGTCTCCAGCTCGACCAGCGCCTCGTCGGCGGCGACCGCGTCGCCGACCTTCTTCAGCCAGCGGGCAACGGTCGCCTCGGAGACGGACTCGCCCAGGGTGGGGACCTTGATTTCGGTAGCCATAAGTTCCTCTCGTACTTTCTTGTTCTACGCCTGGGCGTCGAGTCAGCGGATGACGAGCGCGTCTTCCAGAAGCTTCGCCTGCTCCTGGTTGTGACGCTTGAGCAGGCCGGTGGCCGGCGACGCGGCGGCCGGGCGGCCGGCGTAGCTGGGGCGCGAGGCCTTGTGCTCGATCGAGGTGAGGGCGCCTTCCAGACGGCGGTCGACGAAGGCCCAGTAACCCTGGTTCTCCGGCTCCTCCTGGCACCACACGACCTCGGCGTTCGGATAGCGGGCGAACTCCTCGGTCAGGGCGGAGCGGGGGAACGGGTAGAGCTGCTCCAGCCGGACCAACGCCACGTCCTTGATGCCGCGCGCGGTGCGCTCCTGCAGCAGGTCGTAATAGACCTTGCCAGTGCAGACGACGATGCGGCGGATCTGCTCGTTCGGCAGCAGGTCGGTCGCCGTCTCGCCCAGCACGCGGCGGAAGTTCGTGCCCTCGGCCAGCTCCGACAGGCTGGAGACGCACAGCTTGTGGCGCAGCAGCGACTTCGGCGTGAACAGCACCAGCGGCTTGCGGAAGGGCCGGCGCATCTGGCGGCGGAAGGCGTGGAACAGGTTCGCCGGGGTCGTCAGGTTGCAGATCTGCCAGTTGTCCTCGGCGGACATCTGGAGGAAGCGCTCCGGACGGGCCGAGGAGTGCTCCGGGCCCTGGCC
Organism: Azospirillum brasilense; assembly: GCF_001315015.1. Taxonomy (NCBI): domain Bacteria; kingdom Pseudomonadati; phylum Pseudomonadota; class Alphaproteobacteria; order Rhodospirillales; family Azospirillaceae; genus Azospirillum; species Azospirillum brasilense. The sequence goes on from NZ_CP012914.1 coordinate 565,389, forward strand.
CTCGTAGCCGTGCGGCAGCAGAAGCACGAGGCCGGACATGCGCAGCCACTTCGACTCGCCCGACGAGAGGAACTGGTCGATGATGGTCTGGGCGGTGTTGGCGAAGTCGCCGAACTGCGCCTCCCACAGGGTCAGGCTGTGCGGCTCGGCCAGCGAGTAGCCGTATTCGAAGCCGACCACGGCGGCCTCGGACAGCGGGCTGTCATGCACCTCGAACGGGCCCTGGTCGGGGCGCAGGTGGTTCAGCGGGATGTACTTGTTCTCGGTGTTCTGGTCGTACATCACCGCGTGGCGGTGCGAGAAGGTGCCGCGGCCCGAGTCCTGGCCCGACAAGCGGACGCCGTTGCCCTCGACCAGCAGCGTGCCGTAGGCGAGCGCTTCCGCCGTCGCCCAGTCGATGCCCTCGCCGGTCTCCAGCGACTTCTTCTTGGCTTCGAGCTGGCGGGCGATCTTCGAGTTGATCGCGAAGTCCTTCGGGTACTCGCAGAGCTTGTTGCCGACCTCGCGCAGCACGTCGATCGCCACGCCGGTGTTGCCCTTGCGCTCGTCGTCGGTCTTCGCGGCCTCCAGGCCCGACCACTTGCCTTCCAGCCAGTCGGCCTTGTTCGGCTTGAAGGAGTTGGCGGCCTCGAACTCACCCTCCAGCTTCTTCATGAAGTCCTGGATCATCTGATCGGACTCGGCCTGGGTGAGGACGTTCTCCTCGACGAGCTGCTTGCCGTACAGCTCCCGCGTGGTCGCGTGGGCGCGGATCTTCTTGTACATCAGCGGCTGGGTGAAGCCCGGCTCGTCGCCCTCGTTGTGGCCGTGGCGGCGGTAGCAGACCATGTCGATCACCACGTCCCGCTTGAACTTCTGGCGGAACTCGGCGGCGATGCGGCTGATGTGGACGACGGACTCGGGGTCGTCGCCGTTGACGTGGAAGATCGGCGCCTGAACCATCTTCGCCATGTCCGAGCAGTAGACGCCGGACCGCGAATAGGTCGGGTTCGTGGTGAAGCCGATCTGGTTGTTGATGATGAAGTGCACGGTGCCGCCGGTGCGGTAGCCGCGCAGCTCCGACAGGCCCAGCGTCTCGGCCACGATGCCCTGGCCGGCGAAGGCGGCGTCGCCGTGGATCAGCACGCCCATGACCTGCTCGCGGTCCAGGTCGTTGCGCTGCGCCTGCTTGGCGCGCACCTTGCCCAGCACGACCGGGTTCACCCATTCCAGGTGGGACGGGTTGGCGGTCAGCGACAGGTGGACGATGTTGCCGTTGAAGTCGCGGTCCGACGAGGTGCCGAGATGGTACTTCACGTCGCCCGAGCCCTGCACGTCCTGCGGGCTGGACGGGTTGCCCTGGAACTCCGAGAAGACCGCGGCGAAGGGCTTGCCCATGAAGTTGGTCAGCATGTTCAGCCGGCCGCGGTGGGCCATGCCGACGACGACCTCCTTCAGGCCGAGCTGGCCGCCGCGCTTGAGAACCTGCTCCAGCGCGGGGATCATCGACTCGCCGCCCTCAAGGCCGAAGCGCTTGGTGCCGGTGTACTTCAGCTGCAGGAACTTCTCGAAGCCCTCGGCGGCGATCAGCCGCTCGTAGATGGCGCGCTTGCCGTTCACCGTGAATTCGGTGTGGTTGCGCCCGCCCTCGATGCGCTCCTGGATCCAGGCCTTCTCTTCGGGGTCCTGGATGTGCATGAACTCGACGCCGATGTTCCCGCAGTAGGTCTTCTGCAGGATCTCCAGGATCTGGCGCAGCGACGCCGTCTCCAGGCCCAGCGAGTAGTTCAGGAAGATCGGGCGGTCCATGTCGCCCGGGCCGAAGCCGTAGGTCGCCGGGTCCAGCTCGGGGTGCGGCTCGCGCTTCTCGAGACCCAGCGGGTCGAAATGCGCGTTCATGTGGCCGCGCACGCGGTAGACGCGGATGAGCATCAGCGCGCGGATGCTGTCGAGCGTCGCGGCGCGCAGCTGCTGGTGGCTGATGCCGCCATAGACCTGCTGGGCGTGGGCGACGAGGCCGGCGTTGCCGTTGGTCGCGGCCGGGGCGCCGATGCTGTCCAGCGAGGCGGCGACGGGGTCGAGCGCGCCGTTGGCGAGCGTGCCCTCCTCAAGACTCCAGGACGGGCCGTTCAGCTCGTTCAGGACGGCGCGGGAGTCGTCGTCCAGCTCCCTGAAGAAGCCGTTCCAGCTCGAATCCACCGAGGAGGGGTCCTTCAGGAAGCGCGCGTACAACTCCGCGACATATTCGGCGTTCGAGCCGAACAGGAACGAGGTCTTCTCCAGATTAGCGGACATATGTTTGCCTCGGGCGTTTGCCCGGTTCCCTCAGAGAGTTTTTTTGCTTGTCGCGGGGCTCCGGGCGGCCCCTGGATCTCGGGAGAGAAGCCAGGGGCCGCCGGTCCTTCGGCAGTGGGCGGGAATATGGGGTCCCGCCTACCGCTTTATCAGCCCTTGAAGACCTTGAGCATGGTGGAACCCAGGCTCGCGGGGCTGTCGGCGACGGCGATGCCGACGGACTTCATGAACTCGATCTTGAAGTCCGCGGTGTCGTTGCCGCCGGAGATCACCGCGCCGGCGTGGCCCATGCGGCGGCCCGGAGGCGCGGTGCGCCCGGCGATGAAGCCGACGACCGGCTTCTTGGTCCCGGAGTCGCGGATGAACTCCGCGCCCTTGACCTCGGCGTCGCCGCCGATCTCGCCGATCATGATGATGCCCTCGGTCTCCGGGTCCTTCAGGAACAGCTCCAGGCTGTCCACGAAGTTCGTCCCGTTGACCGGGTCGCCGCCGATGCCGATGCAGGTCGTCTGGCCCAGCCCCGCCGCGGTGGTCTGCGCCACCGCCTCGTAGGTCAGCGTGCCCGAGCGCGAGACGATGCCGATCTTGCCGCGCTTGTGGATGTGGCCGGGCATGATGCCGATCTTGCACTCGTCGGGCGTGATGATGCCCGGGCAGTTCGGTCCGATCAGACGGGTCTTGGAGTTGCTCAGGGCGCGCTTGACGCGCACCATGTCGAGCACCGGGATGCCCTCGGTGATGCAGACCACCAGCGGGATCTCGGCGTCGATCGCCTCCAGGATCGCGTCGGCGGCAAACGGCGGCGGCACGTAGATCACCGACGCGTTGGCGCCGGTCTTCTCGACCGCGTCGGCCACCGTGTCGAAGACCGGCAGGTCGAGGTGCTTGGTGCCGCCCTTGCCCGGGGTGACGCCGCCGACCATCTTGGTGCCGTAGGCGATCGCCTGCTCGGAATGGAAGGTGCCCTGGGCTCCGGTGAAGCCCTGGCAGATCACCTTCGTGTTCTTATCGACGAGAACAGCCATCTTACGCGGCCTCCTTCACGGCCTTGACCACCTTGTCGGCGGCGTCGGCGAGGTTGTCGGCCGAGAGGATCGGCAGACCGGACTCGCTGAGGATCTTCTTGCCCAGCTCGACGTTCGTGCCTTCCAGACGGACGACCAGCGGAACGTGCAGGTGCACCTCGCGGGCCGCCGCGACCACGCCTTCGGCGATGACGTCGCAGCGCATGATGCCGCCGAAGATGTTGACCAGGATGCCTTCGACGTTCGGGTCGGAGAGGATCAGCTTGAAGGCCGCAGTGACGCGCTCCTTGGTGGCGCCGCCGCCGACATCGAGGAAGTTGGCCGGCTCGCCGCCGTACAGCTTGATGATGTCCATGGTCGCCATCGCCAGGCCGGCGCCGTTGACCATGCAACCGATGTTGCCGTCCAGCTTGACGTAGTTGAGGCTGTGCTTGGCCGCCTCGATCTCGGCCGGATCTTCCTCGGCCTCGTCGCGCAGCTCCTCGACGTCCTTGTGACGGAACAGGGCGTTGTCGTCGAAGCTCATCTTGGCGTCGAGCGCCAGGATCTCGCCCGAGCCGGTGACGATCAGCGGGTTGATCTCGACGATCGCGCAGTCCAGGTCCACGAAGGCCTGGTAGGCGGCGACGATGAACTTGGCGGCGGCGGAGACCTGCTTGCCTTCAAGACCGAGCGCGAAGGCGACCTTGCGGGTGTGGTAGCCCTGGATGCCGGTGGCCGGGTCGATGGCGACCTTGACGATCTTCTCCGGCGTGTTGTGGGCGACCTCCTCAATCTCCATGCCGCCCTCGGTGGACGCCATGATGGTGACGCAGCCGGTGGCGCGGTCGGTCAGCATGCCGAGATACAGCTCGCGCTTGATGTCGGCGCCTTCCTCGACGTAGAGGCGCTTCACCTCGCGGCCTTCCGGCCCGGTCTGCTTGGTGACCAGGACGTGGTTCAGCATCTCGCCGGCGTTCTTGCCGACCTCCTCGATGGACTTGACGACGCGGACGCCGCCCTTGCCCTCGGGGTTGTCCTTGAAGCGGCCGGCGCCGCGGCCGCCCGCGTGGATCTGCGACTTCACGACCCACACCGGGCCGCCCAGCTCGCGGGCGACGGTCTCGGCTTCCTGCGGGGTGTAGGCAACGCCGCCGCGGGGCACCGCGACGCCGTACTTCTTCAGCAGGCCTTTGGCCTGATACTCATGGATGTTCATCGGGCGTCCATCTGTTTTTATGGTCGGCTGACGGATTTCGGGTCGGCTGACGATGGGCGAAGATCGGGCAGGCGTTTCCTGCTGGCGGACGCGCCAGGACGCAAGTCTTCGGGGGAGCTGAGTCCTTCAGGAAGCCTTACGCCGGCTGGCGCGAACGTCCGCGATCACTGTACCACCGGGCGCGGACGGTTCAACCGTCCGCCCCGGGGCGACAAGGCCGCAGGCCGTCGCGCAGGCAAAAAACAGGCCGCCTTAGGAGGCGGCCTTCTCAGCCTGCTGCTTCTTGACCACCTCGACGAGCTGCTTCACAGCGTCGACCGAGTGATCGAACATCTTCTTCTCTTCCTCGGAGAGATCGATCTCGATGATCTTCTCGACACCACCGGCGCCGATGATCGTCGGGACGCCGACGTAGAGGTCGTTCTGGCCGTACTGGCCGGTCAGGTAGGCGGCGACCGGAACGACGCGCTTCTGGTCCTTCAGGTAGGACTCGGCCATCTGGATGGCGGAGGCGGCCGGGGCGTAGAAGGCCGAGCCGGTCTTCAGCAGCTTGACGATCTCCGCACCGCCGTCGCGGGTGCGCTGCACGATGGCGTCCAGCTTCTCCTGCGTGGTCCAGCCCATCTTGACCAGATCCGGCAGCGGGATGCCGGCGACGGTCGAGTAGCGGACGAGCGGGACCATGGTGTCGCCGTGGCCGCCCAGCACGAAGGCGGTGACGTCCTCGACCGACACCTTGAACTCGTCGGCCAGGAAGTAGCGGAAGCGGGCCGAGTCGAGCACGCCGGCCATGCCGACGACGCGCTCCGGCGGGAGGCCGGAGGCCTGCTGGAGCACCCACACCATCACGTCCAGCGGGTTCGTGATGACGATGACGAAGGCGTTCGGTGCGTACTTCTTGATGTTCTCGCCGACGGTCTGGCAGACGCCGGTGTTGATGCCGATCAGGTCGTCGCGGCTCATGCCCGGCTTGCGCGGCACGCCGGCGGTGACGATCACCACGTCGGCGCCTTCGATGACCGAATAGTCGTTGCCGCCGCTGAGCTTGGCGTTGAAGCCTTCGACCGGCGAGGTCTCAGCCAGGTCGAGGGCCTTGCCCTCCGGCATGCCTTCGGCGATGTCGAACAGCACGACGTCGCCGAGTTCCTTCTGGGCAGCGAGCAGAGCCAGCGTGCCGCCAATCTGGCCGGCGCCGACGAGCGCAATCTTCTTGCGAGCCATGGAGCGTTTCCCTAAGCGTGAGCGTCCCCCATTCAGCGGAGGACAGAACCGATTGAGTGTAGCGTCCTAGGGGTCCAGCGCCCTGAGATTTCGAGGGCGGTTCCTAGCGCGATTCCGGCCCGAGAGCAAGCGTGACCGCAAGCACGGGAGACGGAACTGTGCAATCGATTACGGCGAATGGCCGCAGCGGCAAACAGGAATTTGGCGTTGCGGGTGCGGCGCACTATTCTTTGGATAGGTTTTGAAGGCCGTTTGGGATGGGGGGAAGAACCATGATTCGCTTTGCACCGGCATTTTGCCTGACCGTGACGCTGGCCCTGGGAAGCGGCGGCGCGGCCTTGGGACAAACCGTCGCAGACTATGAGGCCGCTCTGGCCAAGGCTCCGTTGAACACAGCGGCGGCCGGCGCTGCGGCAGCCAGTCCGGCGACCGCTTCGGGGACCATGTCGGCGGATGTTCCGTCGGCCACCGATGTGCTCTATTGCCGGCCCGTGTCGAACTATGTGTACACCTCCGTCCCGCCCGGGGAGCGCAGCGGCATCGTGGTGCCCTTCGTCGCCTTCGACGGGCCGAGCGACCCGGAGACCCTGCGCAAGCGCGATCTGTGCGAAACGGTGCGCCGGATGGCGGTGATCCAGTTCGATTCCGGGTCGGGCGAGGAGATCGTCACCCCGCCGCAGCTGATCGACACCGACCCGTCGCGCCCGCTGTATCAGAACGATCCGACGCTGGCGCCCGACACGCGGCGGGCCCCGGCCCGCCGGCCGCTGGAGATCCAGTAAGGAATATTTGGGAGACAGGGCTCCGCGGCGTCAGGAACGGACGCCGTAGAGCGCGAGGTGGCGGGTCATGTCCGCCGCGGGCAGCGGGTAGTCGGTGCCCTGGCGGGCGTTCAGCACGGCGCGCGGCGGGATGCCGGCGGCGCGGATCTGCACCCGCATGGCGCAGCGCATCGAAAAGCCCGCCCGCCAGACCAGGGCGGTGACCGCGCGGGCGTCGCCGGACCGCAGGATGTCGTCCACGATTCCCGGATGGACGGCGGCGCGCAGGGCCAGGGCGGCGCGGACGAAGTCCGTTTCCTCCCAGGACAGGGCGTCGCCCAGCGCCGTCTCGTCCAAGGAGCCCTGCCGGTGCAGGCGGACGGCGCGGCGCCCCGGCGACTCGGCGGGATCGCGCTCCTCGACCCAGGAGACGCGGCGGCGGGTCACGGCGGCGACCTCCGCCGCGGTGACCGCGTCCAGATCGGAGCGGCGGCGCAGCAGGTCGGCCACCGAGTCGTCGACGAACTCCGCCAGCCGCAGGGCCAGCCGCTGCGGCAGGGCCGGCCGGCCGGCCAGTTTGGCCTGCCAGTCCGGATGGCCGCCCGAACGCTCCACCAGATCCTCCAGCCGGTCTTCGGGGATGACCGCGCCGTCGTTGTCCAGCAGGACGCCCGTGGCCTCCGCATCGCCCGTGTCGACGATGGCGCAGGACAGCGGCGCGCTGACCGCCGGCCGCCGCGCGATGGCCGACAGCGCCCAGCCCGCGGGATGGCTGGCGATGATCTCCAGCAGGTCGTCGTCGGTCAGGGTGGCGCAGCAATGGAGGATCGGCTCCGCCACCGAGCGCTCCACGTCGCGGGCCAGCGTGCGCGCCACGGCTGGCGGGGCGCAGGCGACGTCTTTCAGAGCCCCGGCCAGCGCCGTCCGCACATGGGCCGCATGATCGCGGGCCAGCCGCTCCAGCGTGCGCAGGGCGGTGGCGGTGGCCTTGTCCTGGCGCTCCGGGGGCAGGTCGGGCAGCAGCCGGCACAGCTTGCGCGCCAGATGCGCGCGGACCCCGGCATCGCCCATCCCGGCCCGCCGCGATTCGACCAGCGCCGTGCCGACGCGGCGGCGGACCGGTTCCGGCGCAGGAGGAGCGGGGGGTGAATCGTCAAACAGATAGCCGAGCAGGTCCGGGTCCACCCCGTCGTCCGCGGAGGGGTCGGCCCGCGGCGCCGAGCGGGCCGCGCCGGGACGGTCGTCCCCATGACCGGCGTAGGGGGGCTGACGTGGCTGCATCCGGATATCCAACGACGGGCCGGTTAACGGGCCGCTAACGGAGCCGAACTTGTCATCGCCGTCCGGCGCAAGCAACCAGACCCTGCGCCGCCGGTCCTTCCGCCGGGTTGTGGTATCGAAGCGTCGAAAAGCGGAGGTCGAAAAGAAAAAGGGCCGCAACCCCGATGGGGCGCGGCCTTGAAGAGTTTAGGGAGGAAACGCACTGCAAAAGCAGTAACGGGGCGGATCATAGGCTTTGACCTTGGCGGATGGTAATACCAAGTTGGTATTGGTGCGGTGCGGTGTGCGCATGGCGATGCGGGAATAAAATGTTGTTTGCCCAGCCGGTGGGCAGGATTTCGATCGTTTGCACACATTCGAGCCGCATGGCCGGATGATGGAAATGCAAACGATCGGATTGGGAGTATTGTTTGTGACCGGAACGATGGCGGGTGAAGTCTCGCCGAATGCTGAGCGACATTCATCCGGGCATGCCCTGGAACACCGCCTCCGTTGGGCGGGGTTTGTGCGTTTGCCAAATTGTTCGCAATACGTGCCGGTCCGCTGGGAAAACCCTCCCCCGCGGCGGGCCGCGGCGCGGGGGAGGAGAAAGGAGACGGTGCTCAGGCGGCCAGCTTCTCGCGGATCAGCGCCTTGGTCTCGTCCAGTCCGTAGAGCTGGATGAAGGAGCCCATGCGCGGGCCGGTGGTCTGGCCGAGCAGCACCTCGTAGAGCGCCTGGAACCACGCGCGCAGCTCGGTGAAGCCGTGCTCCTTGCCGACCGCGAAGACCTCGTTCTGGATGACGTCGCCCGCCGCGTCGGCGGGGATGCCGTCCAGACGCGTCAGCAGATCCTCCAGCGCGGCGCGCTCGGCGTCGGTGGGGGCGCGGAAGCGCTTCGTCGGCTTCACCTGATCCTGGTAGTAGCGGACGGCGTAACCGACCAGCTTGTCCAGGAAGGGGCTGTTCTCCGGCGTCGCCTCGGGCGCGTAGCGGCTGATGAAGCCCCACATCACGTCCTTGGTCTCGGCGTTCGCCGCCCCGGCGAGGTTCAGCAGCAGGTTGAAGGACACGTCCGAGCGCACCGCCGGGGCCGTGCCGTTGTGGATGTGCCAAGCCGGGTTCTCCAGCGCCTTGGCCGGCTCCTCCACCGGCAGCTTGGCGACGAAGGCCAGATACTCGTCCACCGCCCGCGGGATCACGTCGAAATACAGGCGCTTGGCCGACTTCGGCTTCTGGAACATGTAGAGGGCGAGGCTCTCCGGCGGGGCGTAGGCCAGCCACTCTTCCATGGTCAGGCCGTTGCCCTTGGACTTGGAGATCTTCTGCCCCTTGTCGTCCAGGAACAGCTCGTAGTTGAAGCCCTGCGGCGGGGTGCCGCCGAGGATGTTGACGATCTTCCCGGCCAGCTCGGCCGACGGGATCAGGTCCTTGCCGTACATCTCGTAATCGACGCCCAGCGCGTACCAGCGCATGCCCCAGTCGGGCTTCCACTGGAGCTTCACATGGCCGCCGGTGACGGGGACCTCGACCTTCTTGCCGTCCTCGTCCTGGAAGACGATGGTGCCGGCGTCCACGTTGCGCTCCAGCACCGGAACCTGCAGCACGCGCCCCGTGGAGGGGGAGACGGGCAGGAACGGGCTGTAGGTCTGCTGGCGCTCCTCGCCCAGCGTCGGCAGCATGACGGCCATGATCTCGTCATAGCGCCGCAGCACGCCGAGCAGCGCCTCGTCGAAGCGGCCCGACTTGTACCAGTCGGTGGAGGACTGGAACTCGTACTCGAAGCCGAAGCTGTCGAGGAAGGCGCGCAGCCGCGCGTTGTTGTGCGCGCCGAAGCTGTCGTGCGTGCCGAACGGGTCGGGGACCTGGGTCAGCGGCTTGCCGAGGTTGGCGGCCACCAGCTCCTTGTTCGGGATGTTGTCCGGGACCTTGCGGAGCCCGTCCATGTCGTCGGAGAAGCAGAAGAGCTTCGTCGGGATGTCGCTCATCCGCTGGAAGGCCTGACGGACCATGGTGGTGCGCGCCACCTCGCCGAAGGTGCCGATGTGCGGCAGGCCCGACGGACCGTAGCCGGTCTCGAACAGGACGTAGCCTTTGGCCGGCGGCTCTTTCGCGAAGCGCGCGACCAGTTTGCGCGCCTCCTCGAACGGCCACGCCTTCGCCTGCAACGCCAATTCCCGCTCGCCGGTCATGGTAGAGCCCCTTCAAAACTCGACGGAAGTGTAGAAAGGCAGCGACCCTAGGGCGGTCCGTGCCGTCCGTCAACGGGCGCCGCTTGTCCGTTTCACGGTTCGGGCGCATGTCTGGATGTGGATCACCCGCCGAGGACCCGCATGAGCTGGCTGTTTTTGTCCGTCGCCATCGCCTTCGAGATCGTGGGCACCGTCGCCATGAAGATGTCCGACGGCATGACCCGCCTGTGGCCCAGCCTGGCGGTGGTGGCCTGCTATCTGGTTGCCTTCGCGATGCTGGCCCAGGCGCTGCGCGAGATCGAGGTGGGCGTGGCCTACGCCATCTGGTCCGCGGTGGGCACGGCGGCCATCGCGGCGATCGGGATTTGGGTGTTCGGCGAGTCGCTCAACTTCCTGAAGCTGGCGGGGATTCTGCTGATCGTGGCGGGGGTGGTGAGTTTGAGGATGTCGGGGAGCGGGGCGTAGATCCTCATGCCCGGATGTCGAGCGACGGACTAATGCCGGCGGCCACCACCGGCACGCCGTCGCGGAACAGAGGCATGTCCTTCAGGTCCTTGACATAGCCACCGGTGGCGACAGCCTCGGGCGACTTGTCCTTGAGGCGGTCCATGGCGCCCTTGATCATGGCGACCAACGGATTCTCGCTGTCGAGATCGTCCGGTTCCCGACCGCTGCTCCGCATCGACTGCTCGTACCCGAACTGGTTGGCGGCGCGTTGGACCGCCCAGTTGGCCGAGCCTTTCTCCTCGTCGCTGACGCTCTCCAGGAAGGCGACGCCGGCCCGGAAGCGGGCGGCGTGATCGTTGCCCGTCGGGTCCGCGGCCATCATGGCCTGCCCCTGCTGTTGCGACATGATGGATTGGGCAGTGTCCTGCTCGTCTTTGGAGAAGCTGCCGTCGCTGTTGCTGGCGATGGCGAAGAGGGCGCGGCGGTCGAGCCCGCCATAGACGGTGTCCCAGCTTTCCTGGGTGGCGTGCATGTAGTCCATCGGCTTGCCGCTCGCGGCCAGTTCCGCGTATTTGGCGTCGATGGCCGCCCGCGTGTCCTTGGCGACGGTCGCGAAATCCTTCTTTCCCGCGGTCTGGGGTGAGGCCTGGGACGCCAGGGACGCCTGGGCCGTCTCCGACAATGTGACGACCGCCGCATCGCGCGTGCCGTTGGAGGAGTCGGCGGCCGTGTCCTTTGCCCCCACCGCACTCTTTGAGGTGGATGGTGTCGTCGCGATCAGGGTGGCCGGTTGCCGAGCCGCACCCAACGATGCATCCATGACGTTCATCAGACCGCTCTCCGATTGCCGAGGCTTGCCAGTGATTGGAGAGTGTCGGCGTGCCGGATCACTCTACGGCCGTGTGTGATAATCGAGGAAGTTTACCAAAAGATGTATTGGCGGTCGATCGGCAAGTTCTCAGGTTGAACGGCGATGGTCCAAAGCTAACGCGCGCAATCGGCCAACCCGTCCCGCTCCACCACCGCCATGCGCCGTTCGATGACGCCGGCCCGCCGCGCCACATAGGCGCCGGGCGGGTTCGGGGACCAGTTGCGGGGGTTGGGCAGGACGACGGCCAGCAGGGCGGCCTCGCGGCGGGTCAGGGCCGATGCCGGTTTCGTGAAATGGTGGCGGGCGGCGGCCTCGGCGCCGTAGACGCCGTCGTCCCACTCCACGATGTTCAGATAGACCTCCAGGATGCGGCTCTTGGGCCACAGCGCCTCGATCAGCAGGGTGAACCATGCCTCCGCGCCCTTGCGGGTCCAACTGCGGTCCGGCCAGAGGAAGGCGTTCTTGGCGGTCTGCTGGCTGATCGTGCTGCCGCCGCGCAGGCGCCGGCCCTCCTCGTTGTCCTCGAAGGCGCCTTCGATTGCCGCCCAGTCGAAGCCGCCATGGCCGCAGAACAGCGTGTCCTCCGACGCGATGACCGCGCGGGCGAGGTGGGGGGAGATCTGCGACATGGGCACCCAGTCGTGCGCCAGCCCGGACCCTCCGGCGGCGCGGATCAGCATCAGGGGCGTGGCCGGCACCGGCACCACGCGGTAGAGCGCCGCCCAGCCGACGCTGAAGGCCACCAGGGCGACGGCCAGGGCCATCAGGAGTCTCAGCAGACGCCGGACCGGAAACCGCATGCGCTCGACCTCTCCTCTGCGACGCTCAAGGACGGGGGGAGCACTTTCGAGGGGGCGGGCCGATCGGTCAACACGGGTTTGCTCGCATTGCGGCGACGGGGGCCATTATACTGCGCGCCATGGATCTGACCTCGGCGCCCTCCCTCCCGTCCTTCAGCCTCGATGACGCGCCGGCATTGGTGGCCGGTGCGCGCCGCGTGGTTCTGCTGACCGGTGATGGGGAGGTGGAGGAACTGCCGCCCGCCGCCGCCGCGAAGCGGGCGCGCCGCCAGCCGCCGCTCGTCTGCCACGCGCGGGCCATGGCGCGGCGGCTGGGGACGGAGCCCTTCGCCGCCTTCGACCTGCTGGAGCTGTTCGCCTTCGTCCTGCCCGCCCGCTTCTGCGTGCCGACCCCGCGCGGGTTGGCCGAGGCGCTGGACCTGCCGATTCCCGACGGGCTGGAGGACGACGCGCTGGCCCTGCACCGGGCGGTGCGCAAGCTGCTTGGCCTGCTGGGTGCGCCGGGGCGGGAGGAGGCGTCCGACCCGGTGGCCTTCGCCTGGGAGATGGGGCGCGCCGGCTGGCTGTGGGCGCCCGCCGTGCTGGCCGCGCTCGGCAAGCCGGACGGGCCGGAGAAGGGCGCCGGCCGCGCCGGCCTGCGCGTCTGGACCCGCATCAAGGAGTGGCAGGACGGCCCGCCCGAGCCGCCGCCCGCCCACCACCCGGTGGAGCCGGACGAGGCGCGCCGCCGGCTGTCGGTGATGCTGGCGGCCAGCGTGCCCGGCAAGGTCGCCGAGCCGCGCCCGCAGCAGGCCGACTACGCCAGCGCGGTGTCGGCCGCCTTCGCCCCGCGCCCCGCCCCCGACACGCCGAACGTCGTGCTGGCGGAGGCCGGGACGGGCGTCGGCAAGACGCTGGGCTATCTGGCGCCGGCCACGGTGTGGGCGGAGAAGAACGGCGGGACGGTGTGGATCTCCACCTACACCCGCAACCTCCAGCACCAGATCGACGCGGAGCTGGACCGCCTCTACCCCGAGCCGGCGACCAAGGCGCGCAAGGTCGTGCTGCGCAAGGGCCGGGAGAACTACCTGTGCCTGCTGAACCTGGAGGAGGCCGTCCGCGGCATGCCGATGCAGCCGCACCACGCCATCGGGGTCGGGCTGATGGCGCGCTGGGCCGCGGCGACGCGCGACGGCGACCTGACCGGCGGTGACTTTCCCGGCTGGCTGGTCGACATCGCCGGGCGCGGGCGGACGCTGGGCCTCGCCGACCGGCGGGGCGAGTGCATCTACTCCGCCTGCGACCATTACGCCCGCTGCTACATCGAGAAGAGCGTGCGCCGCGCCCGCAAGGCCGACGTGGTGATCGCCAACCACGCGCTGGTCATGGTGCAGGCGGCGCTGGGCGGCGGCGAGGAGCCGACGCTGCCCACCCGCTACGTCTTCGACGAGGGGCACCACGTCTTCGACGCCGCGGACAGCGCCTTCGCCGGGCATCTGACCGGGCGCGAGACCCAGGAACTGCGGCGCTGGCTGCTGGGGGCCGAGGAGACCGGGCGCAGCCGCGCCCGCGGGCTGAAGCGCCGCATCGAGGATCTGGTCGCCAGCGACGAACAGGCGCAGGAGCTGATGGACGCGGTGATGCTGGGCGCCCGCGTCCTGCCGGCGGAGGGGTGGGCGGCGCGGCTGTCCGCCGACAACCCGCAGGGGCCGACCGAGGCCTTCCTGCTCGCCGCGCGGCGGCAGGTCTATTCCCGCACGGCGGGGCAGGGCGGTCCCTACAGCCTGGAGGCCGACAAGGCCTATCCGGTGGATGGGCTGCTCGATGCGGCGGTGGCGCTGGAGGCGGCGCTGGTCCGGCTGGCGGAACCGCTGGCCGGGCTGGCCAAGCGGCTGGCGGCAAGGCTGGAGGACGAGACGGCGGAACTGGACAGCGACCAGCGGCGGCGCATCGACGCCATGGCGCGCAGCCTGACCCGGCGCGGCGTGCTGACGGTCGAGGCGTGGCGGGCCATGCTGAAGACGCTGCCCGTGGAAACCCCGGCGCAGTTCGTGGACTGGTTTGCGGTGGAGCGGATCGACGGGCGCGACGTCGACGTCGGGCTCTACCGCCACTGGATCGACCCGACCGTGCCCTTCGCGGAGGCGCTGGCCGGGCCGGCGCACGGCATGGTGGTCACCTCCGCCACGCTGACCGACGGCACCGGCGACACCGCCATGGACTGGCAGGCGGCGGAGGACCGCTGCGGCGCCAGCCACCTGCCCAAGCCGGCGCTGCGCGCCCAGGTGCCCTCGCCCTTCGACTATCCCAACCGCACGCGGGTGATGGTGGTCACCGATGTGCGCAAGGACGATCTGGGGCAGGTGGCGTCGGCCTACCGCACGCTGTTCCAGGCGGCGGGCGGCGGGGGCCTGGGGCTGTTCACGGCGATCAGCCGGCTGCGCGCCGTCTACGACCGCATCGTGGAGCCTTTGGATGCCACCGGCATTCCGCTCTACGCCCAGCATGTCGATCCGCTGGACGTGGCGACCCTGATCGACATCTTCCGGGGGGAGGAGCACGCCTGCCTGCTCGGCACCGACGCGGTGCGCGACGGGGTGGACGTGCCGGGCCGCTCGCTGCGGCTGATCGTCTTCGACCGCGTGCCCTGGCCGCGCCCGGACATCCTGCACCGCGCCCGGCGCGATGCCTTCGGGCGGCGGCGCTACGAGGACATGATCGCGCGGCTGCGGCTGAAGCAGGCCTTCGGCCGGCTGGTCCGGCGGGCCGACGACACCGGGGTGTTCGTTCTGCTCGACCCGATGATGCCGAGCCGCCTGTTCGGCGCCTTCCCCGAGGGGGTGGAGGTCCGCCGTGTCGGCATCAAGGAGGCGGTGGAGGCGACGGCGGAATTCCTGCGGGGCTGGTGAGACCCCGCAGGAACCGGACAGCGCCTCAGGCGGCGCGGATCGCCGCCAGGAAGCTCTCCACGTCGCGGCGCAGGTTCTCCGCCTGCGACGCCAGCCCGCCGGCCGCACCCAGCACCTGATGGGCGGCGGCCCCGGTGGTGCCGGCGGCCTCGGTCACCTGGACGATGTTGCTGGACACCTCGCGCGTGCCGATCGCCGCCTGCTGGACGTTGCGCGAGATCTCGTTGGTCGCGGCGGACTGCTCCTCGATCGCGGCGGCGATGGAGGTGGAGATCTCGTTGATCGCCGCGATGGTGCGGCCGATCCCCTCGATGGCGCCGACCGAGCCGGCGGTGGCCTCCTGGATCGCCTGTATCTGCGAGGCGATCTCGTCCGTCGCGCGGGCGGTCTGGTTGGCGAGTTGCTTCACCTCCGACGCGACGACGGCGAAGCCCTTGCCGGCCTCACCGGCGCGGGCCGCCTCGATGGTGGCGTTGAGCGCCAGCAGGTTGGTCTGTCCGGCGATGTTGGTGATGAGCTGCACCACGGCGCCGATGCGGTGCGCGGCGTCGGCGAGCCCGCGCACGGAGTCGGTGGTGCGCCCGGCCTCTTGCACCGCCTGTCCGGCGATGCCGGTGGAGCGGGTGACCTGCGAGCCGATTTCCCCGATGGAGCTGGACATCTCCTCCGCGGCGCTGGCCACCGTCTGCACGTTGGCGCTGGTCTGCTCCGCGGCGGCGGCGGCGTTGGCCGCTTGGTCGTTGGTCTGGCGGGCGGTGACCGCCATGCTCTGGGCGGTGGTGTCCAACTCGGTCGCGGCGGCGGCGACGTTGCGCAGCGCGTCGGCGACCTGCTCCTCGAAGGAGGCGATCAGCCGCTCGACCGCCTCGGTCCGCCGCAGCTTGGCGGCCTGCTCGGCGGCCTGCTCGGCGGCCAGCCGGTCGGCCTCGATCAGCCCGTCCTTGAAGACCTGGACGGCGGTGGCCATGGCGCCGATCTCGTCGCCCCGGCTGGCGAAGGGAATCGCCGTCGTCTTGTCGCCGCCGGCCAGCCGGCGCATCGCCTCGGTCATCGCGCCGATCGGCGAGGAGACCCCGCGGATCATCATCAGCGCGCCGCCCAGGCAGACGGCGACGCCGATGAGCAGCGCGCCGATGAGCATCGTGCTGGACTGGGCGTAGACGGCGTCGGCGTCGTCGCTCGCCTTGGCGGCCCCGCGGTTGTTGTGGTCGATCATGGCGTCGAGAGTCCGCCCGACCTCCTGGAAGCCCTTGTCGGCCGCATCGCGGAACAGGGCGTTGGCGGCGGCGTTCTCGTTGCGCCGCGACAGGGCGGTGATCTGACGCTGCAGCGTCAGATACTGCGCCCATTGCTGCTCGAACTGGGTGAACAGAGCGCGCCCCTCGGCCGTGCGCAGCGTTGCCTCGTAGGTCCGGCGGGCGTTGGCGATGTTGGCTTCCATTTCGTCCATCCTCTTCTCCGCCGCGGCCATTTCCGGCTCGCTGGTGCTGAGGATGTGAGCGCTTTGCAGGATGCGGAAGTTCGACACCGCGTCGTTCACGGTGTTGACCTGCACGACCCGCGGCATCCAGAAGGTGGCGATCTCGGTCGAGCTGTCGTTGACCACCGACAGACGGTTGATTCCAAGGGCGCCAATTCCAGCGAGAAGCAGGGATAGAAACGCAAAAACGGCGAAAGTCTTTGTTCTGACGCTGATGTCATTCATGGTTTGTTTTTCTCTTTTCTGTCGTGTCGGTGGTCAGCTTCCTCGCGCTTTCACCAAAAGAGCATTTTGTATTTTTGTTTTTCTTCGTTGAAAATGATCAATTTTGCAATGAACCGGTTGCGGCAAAATTGTTCATTGTGTGACAGTGAAGGGATGCCTCACATGCTTCCGCACGTCCGGCCGCATGGGTGCGCGGATGGGCAATGCAAAAGCCTACATGTTCTGCGATAAGTTGAAGGATTGGTCGGTGGCCGAGGGGCGACCATGCGGGGAGATTCGTGGGACGTTTCCGAAGACGTTGGTCCGGAAGAAACTGGCGTCCTGCAGTCATCATGGCCGCCGCGCTCCCGCGGGCGGTGAAGGAGACTTCGCTACTCTACCGGTGCAGAGCCTGAACGCCCTCGGGGCACACGGTTTCTAGTGTCGCGTGCGGGCGCTGACCGGTGGTCCCGCGGGGCCCGGACCAAAGGCGGAATGAATGGAGCGCACACCGAGAATGGCCATGTCGTATCCATGCGTAAAAGTGCTGCGCACCGCGTATCTCAGCGTTTCTTACATGATAATACGTATCGTCGCAACATGAGAAAGCGTGCAACCGACGATTGGCCTCGCCGCGAGCGGGGCGCCGTGGGAAGCAAATTCACCTTGGAAATGGAGGCTTCCTCGCCAGGCTTGGGAGAAATCGGCATGGTGCAGCTTGGGGATCGGCTCAAGACCGTGCGCGAATTTCTCGGTGAGACACAAAAAACAATGTCTCGCCGGTTCCGCCTTGGGGAGAACACCTGGCAGTCCTACGAGTTGAACGGCAAGCTTCCGAAGGGAGAAACCCTGGCGGAACTGGCCGCCCTCGGCATCGACATGAACTGGCTGCTGACCGGCCGGGGCAGCATGCGGATGGCGGCCGGCCGGCCGGAGTCCGGCGACGCCGCGCTTCCGCTGTCGCCGCGCGAGTCCGGGTCTGTGCTCGACCTCGCGCTGTTGAGCGAGGCGATCGCCCTCGTTGAGCAGGGGCTGGACGACCTGGGCCGCCGCCTGTCGTCCCGCGCCAAGGGCAATCTTGTGGCGGCCCTGTACGGTCTGGCGTTGGCGGGGGAGGACGGCGGCGGGAGCGGCTCCCGTCCGCCGCGCGTCAGCCCGTCCGCCGCGGCGCATCTGCTCTGGCTCGCCTTGCAGATGGACGACGCGGTGCGGCCGGTGGGGGAGGGGGACGGGGCGGTCAGGCCGCCGTGAGGATGGCCGATCCCCCCGCCGTGCCGATCCGGGCGAGATCGAAGGGCGTCGTCTGGTAGATCCGGTTGATCCAGTTC
This sequence comes from Azospirillum brasilense, assembly GCF_001315015.1. Lineage (NCBI taxonomy): Bacteria > Pseudomonadati > Pseudomonadota > Alphaproteobacteria > Rhodospirillales > Azospirillaceae > Azospirillum > Azospirillum brasilense. Next base: position 583,338 of record NZ_CP012914.1, read on the forward strand.
GCGAACAGCAGATGGGCGTGGCTCCGCCACCGGTTTTCGGGCGGGAGGCTCGGGTCGTCGTCGGGGAAATAGCCGTGGGGAACCGGCGTGGCCGCGTCCTTGGCGACGTCCCGGACATACTCGTTGCGCAGGGTGTCGGTGTCGTACTCGACATGATTGAACATGTGCAGCGACCGGCGGGCGGCGTCCTCCAGCAGGCAGGGGCCGGTCTCCGGGGAATCCAGGAGCACGCGCAGGCCGCTTTCGGGAGGGATGTCCTCCTCGCGCACCTCGGTCCAGCGCGAGACCGGGATGGGCACGCCGTCGGACAGGCCGCACAGATAGGGCGAGGCGGGGGCGCGGTTGCGGTGCCGGTACACGCCGGACGCCTTGCGCGGCAGAAGATGCTTCGGCACGCCGTGGAAATGATGAACGGCGGCCTGCGCCGCCCAGCAGATGTTCAGGCAGGAATGGACGTGGCTCTGCGTCCAGTCGAAGACCGAACACAGCTCGTCCCAATAGGACACCTCCTCGAAGGGCATCGTCTCGACCGGGGCGCCGGTGACGATGAAGCCGTCGAACTTCTCGCGGCGCGCATCCTCCCACGACCGGTAGAAGGCGCTCATGTGGTCGGCCGCGGTGTTGCGCGGCACATGGTTGGTGATCCGGATCAGCGACAGCTCGACCTGAAGCGGCGTGCTGCCGAGAAGGCGCGCGATCTGCGTCTCGGTCCGGATCTTGTCAGGCATCAGGTTGAGCAGGCCGAAGCGCAGGGGCCGGATGTCCTGCCGGATGGCGTCGGCCTCCTGCATGACCATGACGCCCTCGGCCTGGAGGGCGGTGAAGGCGGGAAGATCGTTGGGTATCTTGATGGGCATGACTCGTCCGGCTCCGCTGTCGGTGCATCGGTCGGAACAGACGTCATGGCGAACCCCGTTTGTTTGCCGGTCCGGCCACATCCCCCTTCGGGACGCCACCTTGCTCGGGAAAGCAGGTTGGCGTTGAGCGTCCGCTCAACTCTTGATGCACGGTGCACATTATACGGGCAGCGGCGGCTTGGCAACAGGAGTGGGGCACCGGCGTTGCCATGGTTCCGTCAGGCGGGAAAGGCCGGGTAGAACCATGTGTTGAGCAGGAGCAACAGCGCCCAGAAGCCGATCTCCAGCGTTTCGGTGATCGGCTGGATGCGCCGGATGGCGCCGTAGACATGGACCGCCAGCATCAGCCCGAACACGCCGAACAGAACGTCGAAGGCATAGGCGGTCGCCTCCACCGTCGTCGCGCCGCGCAGCATCAGGAACTCGACGATCAGGATGAACGCCCCGAGGCAGCGACCGAAATAAACGGCGAGGTCGGTGTCCTGCGGGATGCGCCACAGCATCAGTCGTGCCCAGGCGAGCGGCGCGATGAAAATTGGGAGAGCAAAGAAAAACGTCGTGCCTATCATCAGGACAAGCAAATAGGTCTGCGCGTGCTGCGCATAGATGCCCAGCATGGCGGCTCCTCCATTGTGTATTCTTGATGAGACAGTGACCAGTGACGGTCATGGAGTGCCGTGACAGCCGCCGGTTGTCAAACCGATTGCCGAGCGCTTCTTCGAAAGTATGAGGGGACGCGGGACGCCGGAGCCCATGCTGCGGCAAGGCTGCCGGTGAGCGGTCCCGCGGCCGCCCACCCGTCCTGTCTTGCGGTCTTCAGGCGGCCTTGATGGCGACGAGGAAGTTTTCCACCTCGCTCTTCAGGCGCATCGCCCCCTGGTTCAGGTCGCCGGAGGCCGACATCACCTGGGTCGCGGCGCTGCCGGTCTCGGTCGCGGCCTGCGACACGCGGCCGATGTTGCTGGTCACCTCCTGGGTGCTCTGCGCCGCCTGCTGGACGTTGCGGCTGATCTCCTGGGTCGCCGCACCCTGCTCCTCGATGGCGGCGGCGATGGAGGAGGAGATGTCGTTGATCGACGAGATGGTCGCCCCGATCCCGCGGATGGCGCCGACCGCCCCGCCGGTGGCCGCCTGGATGGCGCCGATCTGCTGGGCGATCTCTTCCGTCGCCTTGGAGGTCTGGTTGGCGAGGCTCTTGACCTCGCTCGCCACGACGGCGAAGCCCTTGCCGGCCTCGCCCGCCCGTGCCGCCTCGATGGTGGCGTTCAGAGCCAGCAGGTTGGTCTGGGCGGCGATGTTCTGGATCAGGTCCACCACGTCGCCGATGCGCTGGGCCGCTTCCGACAGCCCCTGCACGGTGGCGTTGGTGCGGTCGGCTTCGTCCACCGCCTTGCCGGCGATGTTGGCCGACTGCGACACCTGCTGGGAAATCTCGGTGATGGAGGCGGCCATCTCCTCCGACGCGGCGGCGACGGTCTGCACGTTGGCGGAGGTCAGTTCGGCCGCCGCCGCCGCGCTGCCCGCCTCGGCCCGCGTGTGCTCGGCGATGTCGGTCATGCTGCGGGCGGTGGTGTCGAGCTGCGACGCCGCGGCGCCCACGGTTTGCAGGACGCTGTGCACCGCGCCGTCGAAGTTGCTGATCAGCGAATCGATCCGCTCGGTGCGGCGGCGCTTGTTCTCCTCCTCGGCGGCCTGGGCGGCGGTCAGGCGCTCCGCCTCGATCAGGCCGTCCTTGAAGACCTGCACCGCGCGGGCCATGGCGCCGATCTCGTCCTGGCGGCCGCCGCCCTCGACCGCGACTCCGAGGTCGCGCCTGGCCAGACGGTCCATGATGGACGTCAGGGCGACGATGGGCCGGGCGACCGACTTCGTCATGGCGATGCCGGCGAACAGGCAGAGGACCGCCACGAACGCGATGGCGCCCAGAATCCAGTTCCGCGCTCCGACATAGGTGGCGCGCCCCGAGTCCGCCGCCTTCGTGGCGTTCTGGACGTTGGAGGTGGTCAGGTCATTGACGAGCGCGGAGCATTCATCGAACGCCTTGCGCGATTCGTCCCGGTAGATGCCTGTGGCCTTCTCGTTCTCGTTGGCTCGTGAGGGGGGAAGCAATTTGCCCTGGCTGATTTTCAGATAGCCATCCCAAGCCGCCTCCCAGCGCCTGAAGGTCTGGGTTTCCCAACCGGGGGCCAGCAGCGGCTCATACTTCCGCCGGGCCTCCGCCAGGCGGTTCAGAACCGTGGTCATCTCCTTTTCGACCTCGGCCATTTCCGCCGGGTAGAGCGCCAGGATGTGGGACGCCTCCAGGATGCGGTAATCGTTGGCCGCACCGTCGATCTCTCCGATGGCGGTGACGCTGGGCAGCCAGTTGGAGCGGATTTCCTCCGCGGCGTGGTTGACGGTGCTCAGCCGGTCGACGGCGAACAGTCCCAGGGCGACTGACATCAGCAGGACACAGACGGTGGCGGCGACCACCTTGGTCCGGATGGTCATGGAACTCAGCATGGACATGGCGCGTATCTCTTTCCCCCGAAACGATGCGGCGGCGATTGATTGTTTTGAGTCTGAACGAAAGGAAGCGGCAGACCAGACGTCCGTGCGTCGGGCGTTGGACTTGCCGGGATCAAATGATGGAGCAGCAAATATTAAGAAAGACGCAAAAATACGCAGGGCGGTCTGCTATGCGTTGTCGCGCGCGCTCTTACTGTTCAGAACGATGAACGGCCGGGAGACGGCAAGCCGAGATTCAGAGGGACGGCGCGTAGGTGGCCAGAAGGAAGGACAGGGTGACCACGCTGGCGATGGTGGACATCAGGATCGCGGTGGAGGTGCGCTCAACATAGATACGGTACTGGCTGGCCACCACGAAGGTCAGGGCGCCGGTGGGCAGGCCGGCGAGGATGATGGCCGACCCGGCCCAGAAGGCGTCCAGCGGGAACAGGGTCTGGATGAGCAGCCAGGCCAGCGCCGGCTGCACCACCAGTTTCAGGGCGCTGATCCAGCCGGCTTCCAGCAGGTTGGCCTTCAGGCTCTGTGTCGCCAGGAACAGGCCGATGGCGAACAGGGCGCAGGGACCGGCGGAGGCGCCCATCAGGTCGCAGTAGATGGCGATCGGGCGCGGCACCGGCACGCCGGACAGGAAGACCGACCAGGCGAGCCCAAGGGCGGTGGAAATGATCAGCGGGTTCTTGACCAGCGCCCGGCCGACGTCGCGCAGCGCCTTGCCGATGCCGCCGCCCTGGCTGTTGGCGAACTCCAGCCAGATCACCGCGATGCCGACCATGATCGCGCTCATGATGACGGTGGCGAGGATGGCCGGGGCCAGACGGTCCGGGCCGAAAGCGGCCAGGAACAGCGGAATGCCCATGTAGCCGGTGTTGGAGAAGCAGGCGTTCAGCCCCTGCATGCACTGGATCTGCGTGCGCTCCCGGTGGATCAGCCAGCCGAGCAGGGCGCCCAGCGCGTAGACCGCCAGCATCGAACCGAGGAAGGCGCCGATGAAGGGACCGTTGAAGATCTCCGGCAGTGAGCGCTTGGCCGTTCCGAGGAACAGCACCGGCGGCAGGGCCATCCAATAGACAAACTTGTTCAGCGCCTCCGACGAGGCGGGACCGAGAAGCTTCGCCTTACCGGAAAGGACGCCCGCCAGGATGATGGCGAAGACCGGGAGCGCCACATTGAAGACCACCGACATGGGAGGCGACCTTAAGGGGCAACCCGTCCTCTGTCGAGGGACCCACCCGTCCGTCGCAGGCATAGCTCCCTTGCCGGCGCTCCCTCCCTTGACGGCGCGCGGGGGGCGGGCAAGATTGGGCGGGGCCCTTTTTCCGCAGGAGTTTCGATGATCAACCATCACAGCGCGCTCATCTACGTCATGGTGCTGGTGTCGGCGTGCGACGGCGACATGACGGACGCGGAGCTTGAGGCCATCGGCGAGAACGTCCGCTACCTGCCGATCTTCAAGGATTTCGACATCGACCGGCTGACCGACGTGACCCGCGAATGCTCCGGCCTGCTGGCCGACGCCGACGGGCTGGAGACGACGCTCCAGATCGTCAAGGAGGCCATTCCGTCCAAGCTGTCCGAGACCGCCTACGCGCTCGCCTGCGACATCGCGGCGGCGGATCCGTCGGCCTCGCAGGAGGAGCTGCGCATGCTGGAGCTGCTCCGGCACAAGCTGGGCGTGGACCGGCTGTGTGCCGCCGCCATCGAACGCGGCGCGCGGGCGCGCCACACCCGCCTGTGACGGCCGGGGATATGACCGGGCCGGGCGGTCTGGCGGGACGGACGGTCGGCGTCATCGGGCTGGGCCTGATGGGCCGGCCGATGGCCCGCAATCTGGCGAAGGCCGGTGCCGCCCTGGTGATCAGCAGCCGCAGCCCCGGCCCGGTCGAGGAACTGGCGGCCGAGGGCATGAGCCCCGCCGCCAATCCCGCCGAGGTCGCGGCCCGCGCCGATTCCATCGTTCTGATGCTGTCGGACACGGTGGCGGTCGAGGCGGTGGCGGCATCCCTGATGGACGCGCTGCGGCCCGGCCATCTCGTCATCGACATGGGCACCACGGCGGTCGGGGCGACCCGTAAGCTGGCCGAGGCCGTCCGCGCCAAGGGCGCCGACTGGGTGGACGCCCCGGTGTCCGGCGGCACGGTGGCGGCGGAGGCCGGCACCCTGACCATCATGGCCGGCGGCACGGAGGAGGCCTTCGCCCGCGCCCTGCCGCTGTTCCAGGCGATGGGCCAACGCATCACCCATGTCGGCGACAGCGGGGCGGGGCAGGTCGCCAAGATGGCGAATCAGGTGATCGTCGCGCTGAGCATCGGCGCGGTGGCGGAAGCCCTGGCGCTGGCCAAGGCGGCGGGGGTGGAACCGGGCAAGGTCCGCGACGCCATCCGCGGCGGCTTCGCCGAGTCGCGCATCCTGGAGCTGCACGGCCAGCGCATGGTCTCCGGCGACTTCACGCCGGGCGGCCGTGTGCTCACCCAGATCAAGGATCTGAAGCAGGCGGAGGAGCTGGCGGAGCAGTCCGGCATCCAGCTTCCCGCGCTGGGCCTCAGCCTGGAGTTGTTCGAGCTGCTGGCCGAGCAGGGCGACGGCGGGCTGGACCATTCCGCCCTCTACCGGCTGTTCGTCAAGTAAGCCCTTCAGGCTCCGGTTGGGTCGCTCCGGCCGGAGCCGTCAAGGGCGAGATGCAGCAGGGGAAACGGGCGGCCGCTGTCATCCAGCGCGGAACGCCCGACCTCCCGGAAGCCGAGACGGCGATAGAAGGCCCGGGCGGCGCTGTTCTGCTCGTTCACGTCGACTGTCAGCTCCGGCCCACCCTCCAGGGCGCGGGCGACCAGGGCACGGCCGATCCCCCGGCCGTGCCACGCCGGATCGACGAACAGCGTGTCGATCTTTCGTCCGGTCATGCCAAGGAAGCCGGCCGGCCGGTCGTCGCCGTCCACCGCGACCAGCAGCGCCGCCGCCGGAAGATACTGGTCACGCACGAGGTCGGCGTAGAAGGCGATGTCCTCCTCGCTCAGGAAGTCGTGCGTGCTGCGCACCGCGGCGAGCCAGACGGCGAACAGCGCTGGGGCGTCGTCCGGGCGGGAGGAGCGGATCGGGATCACGCGTCGAGATACTCCTTCACCAGCAGCTCGGCGATCTGCACGGCGTTGAGCGCGGCGCCCTTGCGCAGGTTGTCGGTGGACGCCCAGAAGGACAGGCCGTTGTCCACGGTGTAGTCCTCGCGGATGCGGCTGACGAAGACCGGGTCGTCGCCGGCAACCTCGACCGGGGTGATGTAGCCGTCGTTCTCCTGCTGGTCGATCACCTGCATGCCCGGCGCCTTGCGCAGGATGCGGCGGGCCTCCTCGGCGGTCACCGGCTCCACGCACTCGATGGTGATGGCGGCGGAATGGCCGATAAAGACGGGGACGCGGACGCAGGTCGCGCTCACCTTGATCTTGGGGTCGAGGACCTTCTTCGTCTCGACGTTCAGCGCCCACTCGTCCCGCGTCGCGCCGTCCTCCATGAAGGGGCCGATGTGCGGGATGATGTTGAAGGCGATCTGCTTGGAGAAGACGGACTTCTGCACCGGGTCGTTCACGTAGATGGCGCGGGTCTGGCTGAACAGCTCGTCCATGCCTTCCTTTCCGGCATCCGAGGCCGCCTGGTAGGTGGAGACGACGACGCGGCTCACCGTGAATTGCCCGTGCAGGGGCTTCAGCGCCATGGCCAGCAGGATGGCAGCACCGCCGGGGCTGGCGACGATGTTCCTCTTCGCGTAGCCGGCGAGCGCGTCGCCGTTGACCTCCGGGACCACCAGGGGGACGTCGGGGTCCATGCGGAACTGCGGGCTGGCGTCGATCACCACGGCGCCCGCCGCGGCGGCGCGCGGCGCGTGGGCCGCCGAAACCTTGGCGTCCGCGGCGAACAGCGCGATGTCCACGCCCGTGAAGTCGAAGCGGCCGACGTCCTCGACCTTCAGCACCGCGTCCTCGCCGAAGGACACCTCCTTGCCGACCGCGCTGTCGGCGGCCAGGGCGATCACCGCGTCGGCCGGGAACCGGCGGTCGGCGAGGGTGGTCAGCATTTCCCGTCCGACGTTGCCGGTGGCGCCGACGACCGCGACTGTGTAGCCCATGGCGGTTAATCCCTGTGATCTGCGGTGCGAAGAGGGCTTGAGGTATGCGGTTCCCAATGGAATTGCAACAGCGCCCGCGTTGTGACACCGTGTCCGCCCTATCACGAACGACCGCGACCGGCACACCGGGGCATGGCCACTCCGCTCGAAGACATCATTGCCAAGGCGATCAAGGACGCGGACAAGTCCTTCTTCAACGAGGACTACACCAAGCAGGCGCGTTCGGTGATGACCGCGCTGAAGAAGGCCGGCTACGAGGTCGCGCCGGTCCGCCCGCCCGAGGGGCTGGTGGAGTGGGCCAAGGAGAACATTCCCTTCGGCCGGCTGCGTCCGGCGGAGCTGATTACCCAGATGTATTCGATGATGGTGGAGAATGTTCGCCGCTTCGACAAGTAATAGGCTGAACGGCGAAACCGGGTTTCGGCCCTGGTAATACCAGCTGCAGCAAAGCCCGTTAGTTTTCAGGCACTTCCCGCGGTGCGCCATTTTGGCCACGGCCAAGTCCCTGCCGTTGACTCGTGTGCGGTAGAGGCGTAATTCAATCGCCAAACACAGCAGGGCTTAAAACTTTCGGTCTCGCATCACCCGCCGTCGCGGCAACAGCCCTCCTTGCCGCGACCGGTCGCCGAACTGAGGACGACGCAATGGCAAACGGCAGCGGTCGGCCGCTCTCTCCGCATCTGCAAGTCTACAAACTCCCCAGGACCGCGCTCCTGTCCATCACGCACCGCATCACGGGCGTGGGGCTGGCCGTCGGGACCCTTCTGCTGACCTGGTGGCTGGTCGCCGCCGCCACCAGCCCTGCCGCGTATGAGCGCGCGCAGCACTTCATCGGCTCCTTCTTCGGGCTGCTGCTGATGTTCGGCTGGTCGCTGGCGCTCTACTATCACCTGTGCAACGGCATCCGGCATCTGGTGTGGGACGCCGGCAAGGCGTTCGAGCTGAGCGAGGCCGACCGCGGCAACCAGATCGTCATCGGTGCGGCGGCCGTGCTGACCGTGCTGACCTGGATCATCGGCCTGGCCGTGTGGTGAGGAGAGAAGACATGGCGTCCAACAGCAAGACCCTCCGCTCGCCGCTGCAGATCGCGCGCGGCCTGGGCTCCGCCAAGCACGGCACCGAGCATTGGTGGCACCAGCGCGTCACCGCCATCGCCCTGGTTCCGCTGACCATCTGGTTCGTCTTCGGGGTGATCCGCCATCTGGGCGCCGACCACGCGGCCTTCGTCGCGTGGCTGCAGTCGCCCTTCTCGGCGCTGATGATGGTGCTGACCGCCGTGGTCACCTTCCACCACGCCCAGGCCGGGCTGCAGGTGGTGATCGAGGACTACGTGCACAACGAGATGGCGAAGATCCTGAGCATCCTGGCCGTGAAAGCCCTGTGCTTCGTGCTGGGTGCCGCCTGCGTCATCGCCGTCCTCAAGATTTCGTTCGGAGCCTGACGAGCCATGGCCGCCTACGATATTATCGATCATTCCTATGACGTCGTCGTCGTCGGTGCCGGCGGTGCGGGCCTGCGCGCCACCTTCGGCATGGCCGAGAAGGGCCTGAAGACGGCGTGCATCACCAAGGTCTTCCCGACCCGTTCGCACACCGTGGCCGCCCAGGGCGGCATCTCGGCGGCGCTCGGCAACATGAGCGAGGACGACTGGCGCTTCCACATGTACGACACCGTCAAGGGGTCGGACTGGCTGGGCGACCAGGACGCCATCGAGTACATGTGCCGCGAGGCCATCCCGGCGATCATCGAGCTGGAGCACTACGGCGTGCCCTTCTCGCGCACGCCGGAAGGCAAGATCTACCAGCGCGCCTTCGGCGGCATGACCGCCCATTACGGCAAGCAGCAGGCTTATCGTACCTGCGCCGCCGCCGACCGCACCGGCCACGCCATCCTGCACACGCTCTACCAGCAGTCGCTGAAGCATGAGGCGGAGTTCTTCGTCGAGTATTTCGCGCTCGACCTCATCATGGAGGACGGTGTCTGCAAGGGCGTGGTGGCCTGGAACCTCGACGACGGCACCATCCACCGCTTCCGCGCCCAGCTCGTCGTTCTGGCGACGGGCGGCTACGGCCGCGCCTACTTCTCCGCCACCTCGGCCCACACCTGCACGGGCGACGGCGGCGGCATGGTGCTGCGCGCCGGCCTGCCGCTGCAGGACATGGAGTTCGTGCAGTTCCACCCGACCGGCATCTACGGCTCCGGCTGCCTCATCACCGAGGGCGTGCGCGGCGAGGGCGGCTACCTCACCAACTCCAACGGCGAGCGCTTCATGGAGCGCTACGCGCCGTCGGCCAAGGACCTCGCCTCGCGCGACGTGGTGTCCCGCTCGATGACCATCGAGATCCGTGAAGGCCGCGGCGTCGGTGAGCACAAGGACCACATCCACCTGCACCTGGAGCATCTCCCGCCGGAGATCATCCACCAGCGCCTGCCCGGCATCGCCGAGACGGCCAAGATCTTCGCCGGCGTGGACGTCACCAAGGAGCCGATCCCGGTTCTACCGACGGTGCACTACAACATGGGCGGCATCCCCACCAACTTCCGGTGCGAGGTGGTCAACCCGACCGCCGAGGACCCGGATCGCGTGGTGCCCGGCCTGATGGCCATCGGCGAAGCGGCCTGCGTGTCGGTGCACGGCGCGAACCGCCTGGGCTCCAACTCGCTGCTCGACCTCGTGGTGTTCGGCCGTTCGGCGGCCATCCGCGCCGCCGAGATCGTCGAGAAGGGCAAGTCGGTGTCGTCGTCCGCCGCCGCGACCGACGTCGCCCTGGAGCGCTTCGACCGCATCCGCAACGCCAAGGGCTCCATCAAGTCGTCGGAGCTTCGCCTGGAAATGCAGCGGACCATGCAGAACAACTGCGCGGTCTTCCGCACCGGCGAGGTGCTGGAGGAGGGCGTCAAGCTCATCGACCAGACCTTCGCCAAGAAGAGCGACATGGCAATCAGCGACCGTTCGCTGGTCTGGAATTCCGACCTCGTCGAAGCCATCGAGCTGGACAACCTGCTGTACCAGGCGGTCGCCACGCTCCACTCGGCGAAGAACCGGCCGGAGAGCCGCGGCGCCCACGCCCGCGAGGACTATCCGGACCGCGACGACGAGAACTGGATGAAGCACACCGTCATCGAGGTGTCGGACAAGGGCGAGACGAAGATCGGGTACCGCCCGGTCCATCTCTACACCCTGACCGACGAGGTGCAGGTGTTCCCGCCCAAGGCCCGCGTCTACTAAGGCGGCAAGAGCAAGGCAAGGATACGAACCATGGTCGAATTCAACCTGCCCGCCAATTCCAAGGTCGGCGTCGGCAAGACCATCAACGCCGCCAGCGGCGCCAAGCGGGCGAAGACCTTCAAGATCTACCGCTGGTCGCCGGATGACGGGCAGAACCCGCGGGTCGACACCTATGTCGTCGACCTCGACAAGTTCGGCCCGATGATCCTGGACGCGATCATCTACATCAAGAACAACATCGACTCGACCCTGACCTTCCGGCGGAGCTGCCGCGAGGGCATCTGCGGGTCCTGCGCGATGAACATCGACGGCACCAACACGCTGGCCTGCCTGAAGGCCATCGAGGAGGTGAAGGGCGACGTCAAGATCTACCCGCTGCCGCACATGCCGGTGGTCAAGGATCTCGTCCCCGACCTGAAGCACATCTACGCCCAGCTCGCCTCGATCAAGCCGTGGCTGCAGTCGCAGTCGCCGGCCCCGAGCCGCGAGCGCCTGCAGTCGCCGGAGGACCGCGCCAAGCTGGACGGCCTCTACGAGTGCATCCTGTGCTTCTGCTGCTCGACCTCCTGCCCCAGCTACTGGTGGAACGGCGACCGCTACCTCGGCCCGTCGATCCTGCTCCAGGCCTACCGCTGGATCGTGGACAGCCGCGACGAGATGACGGGCGAGCGCCTCGACAACCTCGAGGACCCGTTCCGCCTCTACCGCTGCCACACCATCATGAACTGCACCAAGGCGTGCCCGAAGGGCCTCAACCCGGCCAAGGCCATCGCCGAGATCAAGAAGCTGATGGTTCAGCGCCGCTGATCCGTCCGTTTCGGTTCACCGATGAAGAACGGGGCGCCTCCGCAAGGGGGCGCCCCGTTTTCTTTGGCCCGTCGCGTCGTTGCGGCTCAGGCGAAGTCGGGATCGGTGGGCCGGGACGGCGGCAGGTCGTCGTTGGGCAGGGGGGAGGGCATGTCCTCCTGCGGGCCGGGGGTCGGCAGGTCCGGGTTGTCGGTCAGGGGCCCCGGGGTGGGAACGTCCTGGCCCGGCGGCGGGAAGGGCGGGGCCGCGCGCAGCGGCTGCGGAAAGGCGCTCGAATAGGTCCAGCCCATGGATCGGTCGCTCCCGAAGTGATGAGGGTGTCCTGCATCAACCGTCCGGCTGGCCCGTCTGCGCAGGTTGACCGGCGGCGATGAGGGGGTATGCTTTTCGAGGGAGCGAATCATCCGGATAGAACCAACCCGAAGCCAAAAAGGGAGAAGATCATGGGCAGCACGGCCGGCCAGGCGCTGAGCTACATCCAGGGCGAATGGATCGCGGGCAACCCCGCCATCGTCGGCCCGATGACTCACGCGCTCTGGCTGTCTTCGGTCGTTTTCGACGGCGCCCGCGCCTTCCAGGGCGTGGCCCCGGACCTCGACCGCCACTGCGCCCGCGTCGTGCGCTCGGCCCAGGTGATGGGCCTCGCCCCCATGCTGACCGCCGGGGAGATCGAGGAGCTGTGCTGGGACGGCATCCGCCGCTTCCCCAAGGAGGCCGAGCTGTACATCCGGCCGATGTTCTACGCGGAGGAGGGCTTCGTCGCGCCCGACGCCGAGAGCACGCGCTTCGTCCTGTCGGTCTACGAGGCGCCGCTGCCCAGCGCCGCCGGCTTCACCGCCGGACTGTCCAGCCGCCGCCGTCCGGTGCCGGACATGGCGCCGACCGAGGCCAAGGCCGCCTGCCTCTACCCCAACGCCGGGCTGGCGCTGAAGGAGGCGCGGGAGCGCGGCTTCGACAACGCCATCATGCTCGACCCCATCGGCAACGTGGCGGAATTCGCGACGGCCAATCTGTTCATCGCCAAGGACGGGGTGGTGCGCACGCCGGTGCACAACGGCACTTTTCTCAATGGCATCACCCGCCAGCGCGTGATCGCCCTGTTGCGCGACGACGGCGTGGCGGTGGAGGAGGCCACCCTAAGCCCCCGTGATGTGCTGGAGGCGGACGAGGTCTTTTCGACCGGCAATTACGCGAAGGTGGTGCCAGTCACCCGCGTCGAGGAGCGCACCCTGCAACCCGGCCCCCTGGCGGCGCGGGCGCGGGCGCTCTATTGGGAGTTCGCCTTCCGCTGATGGCATCGAATGACCCGGATTGCCGGATTTCGGGCGGTATGCGGCCCGAAATCCGGCTTGATGGACGGCCTGTTCCGCGGCATGATTCCTCCGAAACGGTGAGTCGGTCCGTCGAAGGACTCTGTCGAGGGGGAACGGGCATGCAGTTCCGCGAACGGCGCCGCGTGATCCAGGTGATCCGCACCGTCTACGATCCGGATCTGAAGCGCGGGCGGTCGGAACTGGTCGGAAAGATCGACAAGGCTGCGCCCCTGGTTACCGACAAGCTCCAGAAAAGCTGCACGCCCGAGGAGTTGTCGGAGATCCTCACCTATTTGGACGACCGCCACAACCGCCTGCGCAACGAGGCGGTGCGCGCCGGGGCGGAAACCCTGCCGGCCCAGATGCGGGGGGCGGCGGAGTATTTCCGCACCCACCGCGACGACGATGCGCGGGCCTTCGCCATGGAAATCCGCTTGGCGTGGGAGGAGTTGAAGACCGCCTTGCGCGAGTCCGGTTTTTCAAAAAGCAAGCTCCTGAAGAAGGCCGCGGAGAGGGCTGAGGCGCCAACGCTCGCCGTTTCGACGGTTGCCGTGCAGGTCGCTGCGGAGGAGGTGGCCGAGCCGGCGGAGGTTCCGCCAGCCAAGGCGTTTGTTCGCAAGCCGCGCGCAAGGAAGGCAAAGACCGCCCGTGTCGTTGCCCTGAACACAGAGGTTTCCAAAACGGACGAGACCGGCGCTCCTCCGGCCGCGTGAAGGCGACCCCGGCTCAAGCCTCCGCAAGGAACAGGATGCTGGCGGCGTTGCGGTGGTAGGCCAAAGCGGCGGCGAGGCGGGACAGCCAAGCGTCGCCAGCGGTCCGGTCGGCGGGCAGGGTGCGGCGGCGTTGCGCCGCGCCTTGCCGGGCCTCGGCGGCCAAGCGGTCGTGCAGGCGAAGCATTGCGGCGCGGGCCAGAGTGGCGTGCCGGTCCGTTCCATCGAGAAGCGCCGTCCGAAGCACGCCGCGGGGCGGCGTGTCGTCGTGACGGCGTTCGAGTTCATCCAAACGATGTGAAATGAGGGCCAGCGGGGCGGGGAATGGACGCGGCTGCGCCCCGGCGGATCCGGTCATCCTCGGACGTTAAGCCTTCAGATGACCAATGTAAAGGACAATCATCCTAGGACAGGGTGCCGCAGGGCTGACGCTTACTGGCTTGCCCAGACGATGCGGGCCATCCAGGCCACCTCGGCGCGCGGGATGCTGCGGTCCGGGTGGGCGCGGTTTATGGAGATCAGCTCGATCTTCGTGGCGGTTTCGCGGAGGAGCTGCTTCGCCATCACCTCGCCACCCTTGGTGCGGACGACGACGCGGTCGTTGCGCCGGATCTGCGCGGCGGGAGAAACGATGATGGTGTCGCCGTCGCGGTAGACGGGGTCCATGCTGTCCCCCGCGATCTCCAGAGCGTAGGCGTGCGGATCGCCGATGCTGGGGAACAGAAGCTCGTCCCAGCCCACACCCGAAGGAAAGCCGGCGTCGTCGAAGAAACCCGCGTTGCCCGCCTGCGCATAGCCGATGACCGGCACCCGCTGGAGCGAGCCGGCGCCGGCGGCATCGCCGACGAGGCTGACGAACTCCGACAGCGATGCGCCGGTCGCCTCCAGAACCTTGGACACGCTTTCCGTCGAAGGCCAGCGGAGCTTGCCGTCACCGGTGGTCCGCTTGCTCTTGTTGAAGGTCGTCGGGTCGAGCCCCGCGCGCCGCGCGAGCCCGGAGGCCGACAGCCCGTGCTGGGCCGCGAGGCGGTCGATCGCCCGCCAAATGTCCGCATGTTTGAGCATGGGAGGATAATCACATAAGCAAGCCGGCGCGTCCCTAGGAACCTATTCATATTTTCCTTGACGAAGGATTTTAATCAGTACATAACGTGAACAAGAGTTCGCCAGCCGCGCGTGCCGCGGCCCATCCGGCGCTCCGCCCGAGAGCGAAGTTGCGCCCGCGAACCCAAGAGCTGCAATTCCCAGGGAGACCTCACGCATGGTCCAGCGCCGCAACATGTTCATGGTCCTGTCCGAAGCCGTCGGGGAACCGTTCGGCAGCGCGGAGGAGGCATGGTTCTGGTCGGTCCAGGCGCAGGACGCCAAGGCCGCCGGCGCGCGTATCGCCGCCGGGCGGGGATTGGTTCAACGTCCTTGCGAGCCCGGCGATGTGCTGTGCGCGGTGGACCGGCTGTACCGTCGCCGCCTGCTGATCCGCGATCATCTGCACGTGCTGGTCCACTACGGGCGCCGCTTGATGGCGCCGGACCCGGCGCGGTACCGCGAGCAGCGCGCCCATACCCTGTGGCAGGAGGCGTTCGACCGGCTCCGCCCGGTGCTGCGCGAGAAGGGGATCGTCCAGTGAGCACGCCGATGCCTCAGCCCTGCCGGGTGGGGCCCTGCCGTGCGGGAGCGGATGCGCCGCGCGTCTGGGTGGTCTTCCGGGGCGAGGCGGAGCTGTGGTGGCTGCGCCTGCTGAAGCCGGGATTCCGCCACTGCTTCGCGTTGCTGCACGACGGGCACCGCTGGGTGGTCGTCGATCCGCTCTCGCCCTTCACCGACGTGTCGGTCCTTGATCTGCCCGCCGCCTTCGATCTGCCGGGCTGGTACCGTGGGTTGGGCATGGCGGTGACCCCGGCACCGGTGCGGCGCGGCCTGACCCGCCCGGCTCCCTGGGCGCCCTTCACCTGTGTCGAGGCGGTCAAGCGCCTTCTGGGGCTCCACGCGCCCGGCGTTCTGACGCCCTGGCAGCTTTACCAGCGCCTGACGCGGCCCGCTGCCGCGGTCTGAACCCACGCCGCCGGTCCGTTCCGCCTGCTGTCTCCCTGTCTCACAACGAACAAGGAAACCCCGCCCATGGCGAACCTGTTCAAGGCGCCTCGGCCAGCGCCTCCCCCCGCCCCCGCTCCGGACCCCGCGCCCGGCCCTCAGCCCGCACCGCTCCCCGTGCCCGAACCGGCCCCGGCGCCCGTGGAGGCCCCGGCGCCGGTTCCCGTCACGCCCCCCTGGTGGAACACGGCCCCGGAACCGGTTCCGGAACCCGCCGCCCCGGTGGTTGAGACCCCGGCTCCCGCGGTTCCGCCTGCTGCCGACCCGACCACCCCGGCTCCGACCACCGAGGAGGAGAAGGACCCGGCCAAGGCCGCCGAGGCGCTGATCCAGCGGCGCAACCGGGGACGGGCGGGGACGGTCCAGACCTCGTGGCGGGGCGCGCTGGATGTCGGCGCGCTGGTGCCGCTGCGCAAGCGCCTGTTGGGGGAGTGAGGCCATGGGGGATACCGCGTACGATGCCGCGCCGAGCATCGGTCAGGCTCGCAGCAAGGGGGATGCCGCTTCCGTGTCGCCGAACGGGCCGAAGCGTCTGCTGGAACGCTACCGGGCGGCGCGGGAGCGCCGGTCGGTCTGGGAAAGCCACTGGCAGGAATGCTACGACCACGCCCTGCCCAACGGGCGGCCCTTCCGCGGAGGCGGCACCCCCGGCGAGCGGCGGGTGGACCGTCTGTTCGACGGGACCGCGCCCGATGCGGTGGAACAGCTCGCCGCCAGCCTGCTCGCCGAGCTGACCCCGCCCTGGTCGCGCTGGTTCGGGCTGCAGCCCGGCCCCTCGCTGCCGGACGGAGAGCGCGACCGCGTGGCCCCGATGCTCGACCGCGCCGCCGGCATCGTGCAGGCGCATGTCGACCGCTCCAACTTTGCCGTCGAGATCCATCAGGCCTTCCTGGACCTCGTGACGGTGGGCACCGCCTGCCTGCTGATGGAGGAGGCCCCGCCCGGCGCCGCGTCCAGCCTGCGCTTCACCGCGGTGCCGTTGGCCGAAGCGGTGCTGGAGGAGGGGGCGGACGGGCGGCTGGACGGCACCTTCCGGCGCAGCGAGGCGACTCTGGCCCAGATCGAGCGCCGCTTTCCCGGCGTGACCATCCCGGACGAAGTGCGGGAACGCGGCGCCGCGGAGCCGGACAGCCGCTTTCCGCTGGTCGAGGCGGTGCTGCCGGACGGGCTGGCCTACCATTGGACGGTGGTGCTGGACAGCGGGCTGGCCGAGCCCGCCACGTTGGCCGAGGGACGCTTCGCGCAATCGCCGTTCCATGTGTTTCATGTGATGGGAGTGCGCTACGACAGAGAAAATGCTTAACTCGCAATTTTGTAGCGCAAATGGACCGCTACATAACGGTCCGTGTTGGAGGCAACTGATATCACTTCGAAGCTAGCGATCCTTGGAGCGTGAGACTCCGTGCGAATTTCCAATTCGCACGAAGTCGAGCGCAACCAATGTACCTACGGAATGGGTATGGTTAGGGGCGGCTTCTGCGCCTTTGCGCCAAAACTTCCACTTGTCGAACTGCAATCTCCAGGTCGGCGTCGGCAAGGCTGTCAGACAGAGTGAGCAGCTGAGCGCGCAGTTCGGCCCTCCAGGGTGACATTGTAGGCACAGTTTCCGCGTTCTCAAATAGACTGGCGAGCGGCAGGTCGAGCGTACGACCGATTTGCTCCAGCATGTCTAGACTCGGAAAAGACTTGCCTCGTTCCAGGTTCGAGACCGTTTCGACAGTGCGAGCAACGGCTTCAGCAACCTGTTCCTGCGTAAGGTTCAGGGCCATGCGCCGTGCTCGCACTCGCATTCCGATAAGGCGTTTCAGGTCGTGAGCCATGACCCGAACTGTCGTTTCGGGCAAATGGCTTGACCATAGGTCAGCGTTTCGGCTTATCTCTAAAACCCGAAAATCAACGTCGGGCTGCGGAATTTGTGGTGCGCTTCCCGCGCCGACCCTTTCCGCATGCTTGCACAGGAGCTCAGCGTCGCGAAATGGTAGCAGCGGAACAGTTTAAATCAGCATGGGACCAAACGCTTGAGTGGCTGAAGGGTTGTGACCGGCCAGCTTGGGACGGATATGAGGTCGGTCTGCTATTGCAGCGAGCTGGAGTCAAATTCAATTGGCGCCTGATCGCTCGATCGGTTGATACCAATGAACGGGAATGGCGCGAGGCGCAGCAAGCGTGGCTGGACAAATTGCTGGCCTTAGGTTGCCCGGAGAGTCTGTCCGCGGCGGTTCGTGCGATTGAGTGACTGTGGGAGCGCGCTCAAACCAGCGATCTTTGCCCGAGCTATACGGGAAAGTGGGTGATGACGGTCTGGTCAGGCGGCGTTCTGTGATGCGGGCTCGGTGACCTCGATGCCGTTGCGGAATGTGACGCCCCTGGATGACCTTGGGCAACTGGTTTTCACCCTGCAAGCGGCGCCAAGTCTTGGAGGCGGCGGTGATCAGTTTGAACACCATCAGCTTGGCGGTCTCCCGCGAGAGCGCCCCCTTGGTACGGATGGTCCGGTGGCGGACGGTAGCGAATACGCTTTCGATGGGATTCGTCGTCCGCACGTGCTCCCAGTGCTCGGCGGGGAAGTCGTAGAAGGCCAGACACTCCAGCAGCGCGCGGGCCGCCACGATCTCGCCGCCGCCCTTCGCCGCCCGAAAGCTCTGCTGGCCCACCACCAAGCGGATTGCCGGGGCGAAGGCCGTCACCACCGCCAGCGGATTGGCGCGGGCGGCATCGTCGAACGAGCGCCGCAGCGTCTTGCCGTCATGGCGAGCACGCCTTCCCCCGACGTCCCTAGGTCGGTCACAAAGCGGCCGAAGCACGTGGCGAACGCCGCCGGGTCCAGAAGCCGGAAGATGCGTCAGAAGGTGTCATGGCTCGGCACCCCGTTCTCCAGCCGCAGGAACTTGCGGAACAGGTCCGCCCGGTCGACCGCGAAGTCGGCAAAGTCCGAGCAGCTCGCCGCCCCGCACACCGTCGCGGTCAGCGCGATGGTCAGAACCTCCAGCAGGTCATGGCGCTTGACATTGCCGGTCCGCGGGTCCGGCAGCGACTCGAACGCTTTGTCAAACCACGACATCGGGGGGCTCCTTGCTCGGCTGCATGAGCCCCTCTAAAGAACCCCTTTCAGCTCTCTGCGCTACGGTCTTTTCTCAAATGCAGTTCCCCTGGGGCTCGGTTGGCTGCCTTGCTGCGTACGAGAACCAGCCGCAGCGAATCGCGTCTTCCGGAGGTGGCGGAGGAACGACGCCGCAATGGGCTTCGAATCATCTGCGTGAACCGCGGGACCCTGGAAGCCGTTGGGCTCGCGGGGGCTGCCTTCGGACAAAACGCGGTTCCGTCGGCCCTTAACCAGCCGTACGGCGCTCAGCCGAATGGATTGGGCACTTGGTCCGGTGGCTTCGTCGCGACTGTCTCGGGTAGGTTCTCCTCGTCCTCCAAGGCGGCAATCACCGCGTCCAGGACGGCCTTCAACGCGCGGGCGTGCTCCAGGCCTGCGCGGTCCTTGGTGAGCGCGACACTGCCGTAGAGGGACACGCGGTCGGTGCGGTTTTCGACTGTCAGATCGTCGATCTGCAGCGAGTCGGCCTCATCTACGAAGGGCGTTATCGGCGACGGCATCGGAGCCTCGTTAGCTGGGCGGTGTGTGGAGGCGCCGGTCATGGTCACGACCGCCGGCGCGGTTTGGGGTCGGGCAACGGCATCGCGATCGCTCTGACCGCCTCCGGGAGTCCAGGAAACACCGCAACCCCGGTCAGCTGTTCCAACTCGGCGATCGACAACACCCGATGGGCCTTCGTGGTGACGTTCTCCACGAGGTAGGCGGCCGCCTGGCGCCGCTGCGGATCGTAGACCGCCTTGAAGGCGTGGCTGGGCACGAGGACGCGGCCGTTGATCCGCTGCAGGCTCTGCCCCTGGAAGACCGGTCCGGTGACGACGTACAGCTCGCCCTGCCGTTCCGCAAGGTCACGGATGCCGCTCTCGATCCATTCCCAGATGAGCTGGTTCATCTTGGGGCTTTGCGGGATCATGTTGGCGAGGCTGAAGCTCTCCTCCTGCGCTGCCGGTGTCGGCATGTCACCGGAGGGAGCCATGTGCCCACGATCGAACCCCGATCCCTTGTAGTCGTCCAGCTCGGCCCGCTCGTCCGCCGGCAGGTTGGGATCGGCATGAAACC
Organism: Azospirillum brasilense; assembly: GCF_001315015.1. NCBI lineage: Bacteria > Pseudomonadati > Pseudomonadota > Alphaproteobacteria > Rhodospirillales > Azospirillaceae > Azospirillum > Azospirillum brasilense. Next base: position 603,126 of record NZ_CP012914.1, read on the forward strand.
GGTTCCTGCGCTTCAGCCCCCGCGCCGCGGCGAGTCGTTCCGTGGTCAGGTGCTCGGCCGTCCACAGCGGCGTGCGGCTGATCCCGGAATGCAGCAGGGCGTAGCCATCGTAGCAAAGCGGGCGCGTCTTGGCGGCCAAGCTTTGCCGTGTCAGATCCGGCGCCTGCCCGGCGACGAAGTGCTGTGGGCACGCGGTGGGAGCCGCCGCGGCCGGCGGAACAACGCCGGCAAAGGCAAGAACGCCGAGAACCAGGACGGCTGCGGTGCGGGGGGACATCGGGCGACTTTCCGGCGAGGCGTGAACGGAGCGGCAGTATGTCGCGTCGCCGCGGTCGGCTGCAAACACCCCGTCGAGACCAATACCGCGGAATGCCGGGGCTTTCGTCGGCGAACCGAGGTGACGAATACGGCCGATCCTCCTTCCATGGCTGGGACTCCTGCCGATCGTCGGAGCGGCCTCCGCCTTGGCGCGCGTCGCCGCGCCGACGGACTTCGGAGTCCGGGAGCGCCTCGTTCAGGAGGCAATCGACGCCTGCATCCCGCTTCGTGCCCATGCTCCTGCGGCACCATGCGGAACGGCCGCCGCCGTCGTCCGACCTGAAGCGGGTGGGACGTCCAAAGAAACCCAGAAGCTGCGGCGTCCGTATGGTGTAAGTGTCTGTCGACAAAAGGAATTGTTTTACGCGTGTCGGCGGTCGTTCAATTCGTCGGGATGCGACATAGCTGGCCGCTCGCAGGCTTGGACCATTCAATGAAAGCGGCCCGGAGCGACCGCAGACGCCCCTGCGTGATAATCCTGCAGCGGTCGGTGTTGCTGAATTGGACAGCAAAGAGGACGTTGCGTGGGCAAAATCCACAACGTATTCAACCTCAAGAACTTTTGTTTTTTATGAAATCAACCGAATTGCGCGATATTGCCATTTCATCGCGGTATGGTAGATTGTCCATATGCTGTCGCGCTATGGTGCGGGCGCAGTTTCCAAGGGGAAGCGATCCTATATGGCAGTGAAACCCACTCAAGATTCAGAGTTGGATTTAACGGACGAAGCTTCTTGGCTGGTGGGTCGTGAAATTCGCCCGATCCGTATCGGTAAAACCGTTCGAAAAGTGGTGTTGAACCGTACGGTATGGGTGATCTTGGAGGAAATCTGCCGATTGGAGGGCCTAAGCCTGCACGAGACGTTCGAGATGCTTGCGGATCGCTGCCGCTCCACCCGCGCCAGGACCCTGGGCAGGGCCGCCGAAGTGTTCGTCGTCGCCTACAACCGGCAGGCCGTCGCGCCGCTCCAACGTGAGAACAACGATCGAGAGCAGATTAGGCCGAAGTTCGTAATCACCATATCGCGTGTAAACTGACGGGCCGGGGTCAACGTCGGAGCCGGTTGAAGCGTTCCTTCAGAATGACGCACGTGTTCACCCGCACCACGCCCTTGATCGCCTCGATCCGGCCCCGCACGTCGTTGAGATCCTCGAGGCTGCCGGTTTCCACGGTCAGGATCATGTCGATCTCTCCGCCGATGGACTGGCTGAGCTTGACCTGCGGGATTTTCTCGATCTCCTTCGCAACCTTCTCGCAGATGGGGCCCGTCAGATACAGGATCATGTAGGCCGATACGACCGGCTTGGGCACGGGGACCCCGCGCCGGATCGTAAAGCCGGCGATCACGCCGGCTTTGACCAGGCGCTGGATGCGGGCGTAGACGGCGCTGCGCGAGAGGTTGACCTTGCGCGCCAGTTCCTGGACGGATTGGCGGCCGTCCGCTTCCAAGTGGCACAGAATCAGCTCGTCCACCATATCCACATCTCCAGGCTGTTGCCCCACCATCGACTCCGCACCACTGGACATATTTCGGCAAATTGACGTTACCGCCGGACGTATTGATGGGTCAAACTGGACAATATGATTTGTAGCCTCTTCGTCATCGCGACCATGACGAAGGGTAGTCCGCAATGTCTGGTAATGCTGTCGCCTGCCGGCGCCACGAGGTTTCGCGCGCTGATCTGAACGGTCTCGCCACGCTGTTTTCATCCCATCCCCTGTTCGGCCAGCCGATGTCCTTCCTGAACGAGGACAACCCGTTTCTCCGTCCGCTCCGCCGGCAGGACGCCGCGACCATCGACCTGACCGTCAAGCTCTCCCCGTCGCAGATCGCGACCAACGCCGCGCTGTTCGGGCAGCGCCTGCTCACCACGATCTACGAGGCCGAACTGCTGTTCCTGCCGGAAACCATGGACCGGCCTCGCCGCGAGGCGTTCGCCGCCTTCTATGACGACGATCTGAAGTGCCTTGGCGAACGGCTTCGGCCCGGGCTGGAGCACCAGCTCTTCGGCTTTCTGGACGACGAGATCGAAACCTCCGGCCATTGGACCATGCCGTCGTTCCGCGCCTACGCGGAACATGCTCTGGCGCAGGCCAACACCGGCGAAAGCGCGGTCGTGCGCGCCATCCTCGAGGCGCGCAACCCGGCCACGGCCGCCGACGAATTCCTGGTTCAGCTCTCGTCCGACTTCATCACCGAGGCCTCGGCCATGGCCCGCAATGTCCTGGGGAATTACGGGCCGGCGCAGTCGGGGCTCTTCACGATCCTGATCGACGAGTACGGCTATGGGGTGCCGGCGTCGAAGCACTCCACCATCTTCGAGACCACTCTGAAGAGCCGCGGGCTGGATCACCGTCCCCACGCCTACTGGCAGTTCTTCCTGCCGTCGTCGCTGGCGCTGGTGAACTACTTCCACCTCGTGTCGCGCAACCACAAGCATTTCGGCCGCTATGTCGGTGCTCTTCTCTACACGGAGGCGACGCTTGCCGAAGCGAACCGGCAGCAGTCCGAGATGCTGCGCCGGATCTTCGGCGCCGAGGTGGACACCCGCTATTTCGACGAACACCACGAGATCGACGCCCACCACGGCCGTATGGCGATGGAACGGGTGATCGTACCGTTGGTCGAGCGGGTCGGCGACTGGATCCTGGCGGACGTCGTGCGGGGCTTTGAGGAGTTCAAGCTGCTCCAGACGCTCGCGGACAAGGATCTGATGGACCAGCTCGCGTTCGGCGATCGGCTGTTCAAGGCGCCCATGGCCGGCGACTTCTGCTCCTCGCATCCCGACATGTGGTCCGGCCCCGACGTGCTGACGTTCACCGAGCCGAAGGGCGAGGTTTCGGTGCTGCACATCCACGACCAGGCCGAGCTTTTCCAGGTCACCGAAGGTGCGGTCGAGTTCACCGTCGGCCCGCTGCACTCGATCGAACTGGCGGCGGGGCAGTCCATCGTCATTCCCGGCGGCCGCCTGCACGGCACCAGGGTGCTTTCCGACACCTGCTCCTACCGCATCCGCAAGGCCGCCGGCCTGGGGCTGGCCGCATGAGAGTCGTCGAATTCGACCGCACGCAACACAACGGCGTGCTCGTGGACGAGACCCACTACTTCCTGCTCGCTCACGAAGGGCACAAGCCGTTGCTGTGCAGCGGCAAGTGCCCCCACCGCGGCGGCCCGCTGTTCCTGGGCACCGGCAACCATAAGACCGGCTCGATCAAGTGCCCCTGGCACGAGACGACCTTTCCCCGCGCGATCCTGGAACGGCAGAGCGTCCCGACCGTGATCGTGGGCAACCGGGTGACCGCCGTCTTCGACGTTCCCGAGGATGCCGGTCTGGCCCCCTTCCACCACGAGAGGATCATCGCCAATGAGCGCTCCTGACGCCAACGCCCTGCGGCCGACCATCAGCCTCTTCGGTGCGGTGACGCTGGCGATCGGCATCGTGGTGGGTGCCGGCATGCTGGCGCTCCCCGGTCTGGTCTATCAGCAGGCCGGAGGGTGGGCCCTCTGGTCGTGGTGCCTGGACGCGGTGGTGGTCGCCCCGCTCCTGGTGGTCTTCGCCAGCCTGGGCCGACGCTTTCCCTCGGCCGGCGGCGTGTCGGGCTTCGTCGCGGAGGCCTTTCCCTGGGCGGCCATCGGCACGTCCTACCTGCTGCTGGGCACCTTCGCGCTGGGCATCCCGGCCATCGCGCTGACCGGCGCCACCTACATCGTCCAGGGCCTCGGGACCGACTCCGCCACCGCGCCGGCGCTGACCGCCGCGGTGGGAGCGGTCCTGCTCGGCACCGGTCTCCTCGCCACCTGGGCCGGCGCGAAGTTCGCCGGCCGCCTTCAGGACATCGTGGTCATGGTGCTGGCCGGCTGCCTGATCGCGGTGGCCTTGGGCGCGGTCCCGCATTGGGGCGCCATCGACTTCCGCGCGGGCTCGCCGTCGCTGTCCGGCCTGTGGGGCGGGGCGGCTCTGGCCTTCTTCGCCTTCACAGGCTGGGAGATGCTCGCCTTCACCGCGGAGGAGTTCAAGAACCCCAAGCGCGACTTCCCCATCGCCGTGGTGCTCAGCTTCGTGGTGGTGACCGGGCTCTACCTCGGCATCTCGGCGGCGGTGCAGGCCCTCGTGCCGCTCGACAGCCCACAACTCGCCGGCGCGCCGTTCCTCGCGGTGGTGGAGAACCTGGCGGGCGGGCGAGTGCCGGGCGTGGCGGTCGCGGTTCTGGTGACCGGCATCATCGTGGTGAACCTGAACGGAGCCTGCTGGGCGGCGTCGCGCCTGCTGTTCGACATCGGCCGCCGCGGATGGGCGCCGGCCTCGCTCCGCCTGGGCACGGTGAATGGGAGCGGGACGCCGCGGGCCGCGGTCGGCGGAATGGCGCTGATCTTCGGGTCGGTGCTGGTCGCGCAGGCCGTGGGGATCGTCTCGCTCGAAACGCTGCTGATGACGGCGGGGCAGAACTTCTTCCTGCTCTATCTCGCCAGCGGTGCGGTCTACGTGGCCCTCGGGCGCTCCGCCGCAAGCCGGATTTTCGGTGGCTTGGCGGTCATGGGATGCCTGCTGTTCGCCAAGGCCTACGGGTGGGGGCTCGTCTACGCGGTGATCGTGTTCAGCGTCCCCTATCTCGCGAAAAGGATATTCCGTCCATCCCGGACGGCCGGCGCCGACGCGTCGACCGGTCCCTGACCCACACGGGGAAAGCACCGCAGCGGCCGCAAGCCGCCACGGTGCCGACCTGTCGCGTCTTCGCCTACCAAGGGCCGAGCCATGAACGATGAGATGTTGACCGCACCCGGCAACGACGACCGGGACGGGACCGGGAAGAAAGCGAACCGCCGGAGGAGCGAGCCGTCCCAGCGGGTCGGCAAGACGCAGTCGCCGATGATGAAGGCGGCGCTGGGGCAGGTGAACCGGGGCGTCGCCCTTACGCCGGGCCGCAGCATCAGGATCGGCGGTCGGCGAACCACCGTCCGCCTTCAGGATGCGCTCTGGGATGCGCTGCGTGAAATCTCCAAACGGGAGCGCCAAGGTGTCGACAGCCTCTGCACCGAGGCCGCCCGGAAGCGTCCGGCGGGTTTGTCGGTTAGCGCTGCGATTCGGCTGTTCATCGCGCAGTATTTCCGTGAGGCCGCCAACGAGGATCCCCTCGACTCCGAAGCGCCGGCGACGGACGTCCCGTTCGACAGGACGAGGGCGGGCAAGGATTGGAACGGGTGATGGACCGATGGGGTGCCCGGTAAAGACGCTCCAGTCGCAGGCTGGCTGCCACACCGCGCGCCCATAGGTGGATTCGGCGGGGACGCTTTTCCCCGTATGGCATACATTGGGAAGAAGGGGATGCATCCAGCCCCACCGTGCGGATGCCGCTCCGCATCGTTGATGGTGATTGGTGCCGCTGATGAACCGCCGCCTTTTGTGCCTTGCCGTTCTGGGGCTCACAACCGCCGCTCCCGCGGCGGGCCGGGAGGTCGTCACGTGCCAGTCCTGGCGGCACCAGCCCATCGACGTCACGAGCGACAGCCGGATCCCCGCCTTCGTTCCGGACCGGGGCTGGGTGAGCGTTCATCCGCGCGGTGTCGAGGGACCCCAGCCCGATGGCCAGTGTTCCACCGAGCGGTTCCTCGCCCGCCTGGCTCAGACCACGATCGTGCTCACCCTGCGGAACGCCCGGCTGGTGGCCTTCTGCGCCCCACGAGATGTCGGCGCCAATGATGTCGAGGCCGTCGTGCTCATCGATGGCGTCGACCTGCAGCGTATCCTGGTCGATGCGGCGTTGGCCCAGCCCGTGGACGGCACGCCGCGCCGCGATTGGTGTGCCCATTGACACGGCTGCGTTTTAGCATCCGGAGCCGGCTGACGCGGCTCCGTCCAGAAGCGTTCGATGAGTCCCAAGCCCTTCATTCCGCAATGGCCGCACCGCGGACCCGGCCCCAACCGACGCAGCGCCGCATCGGGGTCTTCGGCGGCGGCACAATCGGGCGGTCCGCTCCGCTGGTGAACGTCGCGGTGTACCGTCCATGCAGCGCCATACCCGCGGTGCCAGGGAGCGGTCATTTGTCCGTTGTGCTTCTCCGATCGTTTGAGGAGCATGGGGCCGCCGCACCCCGGAGGCCCCATGCACCACGACACGCTGCTCTGCCTCGACATCGAGACGATGCCGGACCGCCAGATCCTTCCGGCGGACTGGCCGGCGGAGAAGTTCCCGCCGCCGCACTGCCACCAGATCGTGGCGATCAGCTTCGTCGAGGCGGCCATCGACCGGTCTTCCGGCGTGGAGCGCTACCGTGTGACCGAGTGCCGGTCCGGCGGTGACCTCGACTACGACGAGGAGCGGCTGATCCGCGGCTTCTGGAAGCACTTCGCCCGGACGCTGCCGCGCGTGGTCACCTGGAACGGGCGCGGCTTCGACCTGCCGGTGCTGCGCCTGCGCGCGATGGTCTACGGCGTGCCGGTGCCGGCGTGGTTCCAAACCGGCGACAAATGGAACGGTTACACCCAGCGCTACCAGCCCGACTTCAACTGCGACCTCATGGAGCAGGTCGCCGACTACGGCGCCTCACAGCGCATCGGTCTGCAGGACATCGCCGACCTGATCGGCCTGCCCGGCAAGATCGGCGGCCACGGCAGCGAGGTGGCCGACATGATGGCGCGCGGCGAGCTGGAGAAGGTGCGGGCCTACTGCGAGTCGGACGTGCTGACCCTCTACGCCGCCTATGTCCGCTGGGCGCTGCTCACCGGACGCACCGACCCGGCCGGGCACAACGCCAGCGTCGACAGCTTGGTTGAGTGCCTCGTGCGCGAGCGCGCCGACCGGCCACACCTCGGGACATTCCTCGACCTGTGGCAGGCCTCGACACGGCCCGCCCCAATGCATGTGCCCATACCGCGTCCTGCGCTGGTTGCCGAACCGCCGCATCTGCCGAGCGAACACGTCCTCTGAGGCGGTGCTGGCTTGGTGGATCGGACCGCTCGCCGGTGTGGAGAGCGGAGACCGATTCTCCACGGAGGATCAGAGGTCGAGGACGATGTCGAAGGTGCCCCGGACGGCGCCCGCCTCGAGGCCGTCCGCCGCAGTCAATGGAATGATCACGCTGCGGCGCGTCTGCGGGTCGCGGATGGCGTTCAGCAGGCCGTCGCGGGCGTTCAGCGGTTCTCCCGCGACGTACATCTGCGTCACGAACCGCCCGGTGCCGGGCACGGTCACCGCGTAATGGATGTGCGGCGTGCGGCCGGGATAGGGCACCGGCCTGATCGTCCGGAACCGGTAGGCTCCGTCCAGGGCGACCGCCGCTCGCCCGTAGCCCTGGAAGTTCCCGTCGAACCGGTCGTGACCGGGTGCCCGCGGATGCCGGTAGATCCCCTGGGCGTCGCACTGCCAGATTTCGACCACCGCGCCGGAGACCGGCCGCCCGGCGCGGTCGAGGATCCTCCCTCCGATGTGGGCGACGGTGCCCAGTGCCTGGGCGGAGGCCCCATGAACCCGGACGAGGTCGTGGTCGACGTCCGCCGGCAGGCTGGTCGGGTAGAACGGGCCTTCCGTCTGGCCGGGCGTCGGGACGAGGGGCGTGGCGCGGGCCGGTCTGGAGAGCAGGACTGTGGTGCTCAGCGTGGCCATGCCCGCCATCAGGGTGCGGCGGCTGACGCTGCGGTGTTCCGGCATGGCCGCCTCCCATCCTGTGCTCCGGATGCACGCCGGCGGCGGGCAATCCTGCCCACGTCATATGGGGCGCGGACGCGCTGCCGGTGAGAGGGGATCCAAGGCGAATTCCAGCGGCGATGGGCGGGAATGCGAACGCATTGAGAACATCCGGCAAGTGCCGTATCGTCGCTTTCCTGGTGCGCTGCCTCCGCTCGGTTCTCGAAGGGGTCGGCCGACAGCTGGAGAATGGGAACCGCGGGCGCGTGCGGAGTGGAGCGAAGTATGGCGATGAAGGTGTTCGTGTGGTCGCGCGCCGAAATCGAGGACGGGGCCGCGGAAGGCGCCGATGCCGTGATCTCGGTGCGGCTGCATGCCGATCGCGGATCGTTCGAAACCCTCGACACCGCGATGGCGCAGGCTGTCCTGGGCGACGTGGACGCCATGCTGGTCCTACGCTGCGACGACATCGGCGTGCCGCGGCTGGGGGCGCAGCGGGGGCCAACGGACGAGCAGATCGCCACCGTGATCGATTTCGCGCGGGCGATCCGTGCCGGCCGGCCCGACGCCACGCTGGCCATCCACTGTGAACACGGGCAAAGCCTGTCCCCGGCCTTGGCCCTGGCGGTTCTCGCCGACGAGCTCGGCGCCGGCCGCGAAGCCGAGGCGGCGCAGCGGCTGCTCCGGCTGGACCGCGATGGGATCATGGCGCCCAACCCCCTGGCGGTGCGGCAGGCCGACGATCGGCTGTGGCGTTACGGTGCCTTGGAGGCGGCGTTGGCGGCCGCGGCGCCGCGCTTTGCGGCTGTCCGGGACACTTGGAGCCGGGTAGCCAGTCCGGCTGGCGTCCGGGCCGCGCCCCGTCTTCAGAACAATCAAAAGCGGCGGATCCGTGCGCTCGATCAAGACGAGCAGGAGATCCGGGAGTAGCGCGTTTCGTTGCCCCTGCTGACGTGGCGCTCCACAATGCGCCACTGGCGGCATTGCCAAGTTCACACATCAGAACCCGGAGGACCCGATCGATGACGGTGAGCAGCGCCGTGGACCTGTTCGACCGTTTGGCCACGGAGGCCGCCGACGAATGGGCGGCTTACGTCGACCACACGTTCGTCCAGCAGATGGGACGGGGGACGCTGCCGGTGGCCTCTTTTCGCCACTACCTGGTGCAGGACTACCTGTTCCTCATCCACTTTGCCCGCGCCTATGCCCTGGCCGTCTACAAGGGCCAGTCGCTCGACGACATGCACGCCGCCTTCGGCGGGCTGAAGGCTATTCTCGACGTGGAGATGGACCTGCACGTTCGGCTCTGTGCCGGCTGGGGCCTGTCCGCCGCGGAGCTGGAATGGGCGCCGGAGGCCAAGGCGACGCTGGCCTACACGCGGTATGTGCTCGAGACGGGGCTGCGCGGTGATCTGCTCGATCTGCACGTTGCCCTTGCTCCCTGCGTCGTGGGCTATGCCGAGATCGGCACGCGCCTCGCCGCCAGCCCATCGGGTTTAGCAGCCGGCAATCCTTATCGTTCCTGGATCGCCGAGTACTCGGGCGACACCTACCAGGAGGTGGCGGCCGGCGCGCGTGCCACGTTGGACCGCTTGGCCGCACGCGGCATGACCGAGCAGCGGTTCCCGCAGCTACTGACGACCTTCCGGCAGGCCTGCCGCCTGGAAGCGGATTTCTGGCAGATGGGGTTGACGCGTGCAGACTGAGGTCCCCGCCGGAGGGTGGTTACTAGATGGCATTTCCACGGAGTGGCGATGGGCGCGATCAGGGATTTGGATCAGGTGTTTTCGGGACTGGCCCGCTCTTCATTCCGTCAACGCATCCAGCTGGGGGTCCGCGAGCAGGCCTACCTGCGGGACAAGGGGTTTCCGACGGTGCTGGATCACGCACGGGACTTCATCGACAAGCGGCTTGTGCCAGCGGAACCCGTCAACGACAGAAAACAGACGCCGTTCCGTGGGCATCCGGTGTTCATCGCGCAGCACGCCACGGCAACATGCTGCCGGAACTGCCTGGAGAAGTGGCACGGCATTCGCCGCGGACAGGCCCTGAACGCGGAAGAACGCTCCCATGTGGTTGCGGCGATTGAGCGTTGGCTGCGGGAGAATGCCGCGGAGACGTGACGCCGGCGCCGTCGATTGGACGGTGCTGCCGCCACGGCAGAAAGGCCCGTATCTGGCATCCAGAAACTGCGGCCGTCCTTGTCAGTGGCCGAGAAGGCGCTGACTGTGCCAAAATCAGTGACAAAACGGGTGTGCCACGTGTGGACGCGGATCATGGGTTCTGACACTCCCCCGCCTATCCTGATCGGGTATGCGCGCGTATCGACTTCCGATCAGACAGTGAATCCCCAACTCGACGAGCTGGTGCGGGCCGGTGTGGACGCGGAGCGGATCTACACTGACGTTGCAAGCGGCTCGAAGGCGGAGCGGCCAGGCTTGGCAGCGTGTTTGCGCGCCCTGCAGCCCGGCAACGTTCTGGTGGTGGTCAAGCTGGACCGCTTAGCGCGCTCGGTCGCGCACTTGGTGGAGTTGGGGCAAGAACTGGAGCGGCGCCGAGTCGCTCTGCGTGTCTTGAACCTCGGCATCGACACCGGGACCCCGGTGGGGCGGCTCATGTTCACCATCGTGGCCGGCATTGCCGAGTTCGAGCTCGATCTGATTCGGGAGCGCACGCGTGCCGGCCTTGCCGCCGCTCGCGCTCGCGGCCGGCCAGGAGGACGCAAGCCGACACTGACCGGCATTCGACTGGACACTGCGCGGACACTTTGGGCCGATCCCTCGATTTCGGTAGAGGACATTGCCGCTCAGTACAAGGTGTCGCGCCGTACACTGTTCCGGGTGCTCGGCCCCAGACACGTTCAGTCCGCGGGAGAGGAGTGAAAGGCGAGTGGGGCTGTGAGCCAGCCAAGAAGGCCTGGAGCGCAAGCGCACATGGTCTTCGAATCCTCCGGCTTCATCTCACAGTGTACCACTGACCTCACCAAAACCTTACGCCCAAGTCGTCTCCCTAAATTACAAAACAGGCGCTGGACCTGCTATTGCAGAGTCCAAGCGTTCCGACAAAGCTACAGGAGCTACTTCCAAAGCTTCCACCATGAAGTTCGTACCGCTCTCGTGAGCTTCAACGTTCCCAGGTGTTGTCGTTCGGTAAAGTAGTCCCCGTGGAGCTCCATTGTGGAAGAATAATCTACGCGCATGATTGCGAGGCCCCGGTAACGATCGCCGGCTCCTGGGACACCTTCCTTCCGTTCTGTTAGATACACATAATAGAGGCGATCCCGATCCATTCCTGTGTCACGCTCAGCGTGCACCGCCAGCGTGCGTGACGTTGATTCGGCACTGTCTAGTATCATGCTTACTTTCAATAATGTATGATTAACAATCAAAGATACGTCGCGGACGCCAACACCATTTGGGCCGCTGTAGTGTAGTTCACCGATCCAAATGCCCCCGAGATAAGGAAATATGAGGCGTTGCAGAGGCGGTATCCAGCGCCATGCCGCATACGCTATGATCGGGAGCGCCGCGGCGGCGGCGGAGGACCACCTGGCAACCTTCAGGATGTCGTTGAGGGCGTCGCCGGTGCCCACCCACCCGGCATAGCCAGCCATTATCGCTGAAACCGCGGCCAGTGCGATGATGCCGATGATGATGTATCGGACCGGGAAAAGGTGTAGCATGGTGCAATTTTATGCGAATTTTTGAGCTTAAGCGAACGGAAATTGAATGAATCACCTAGGTGCGATTTTCAAACCATTGATCGCGAAGCCAAAGGGCTATTCGCCGACGATCGTTTGCCTCTACACTGGTGAGGACTGTCCTCCTTTCTGCGCGCCAATGCTGAGGCGACCAGATCCCCAGACAGGCATGGTGTTGGATATATCGTTTGTCGACTACTATGCAGCGGCTCTCGCTTTAAATCCAGCTGTCCATGATGGAGCAGTAATGGTTGGACGACGAACCAAGAATGATCCTTATGTTGTCATGGGATGGTCTTATCGTCTCTTCCCGCCGTCGATGCAATTGGATGACGTTCCTAATCGAGGCTCTGCGTTCAATAGCTGTGTCGCAATGTCTATGGTGCCGGAAGTGGATTGTCTCTATCTTGTTACCGGCGGAGCGGGGTTTTGCTTCGTCAGAGGTATGCCCATGGGCCTGTCTATGAAAGGTGACGTTGATACAGAGGTCTAATCTCAATAAATGCGCTGAATTATATTTGAGATATTACGAAATGGAGCTGTAAATATACCGTATCATAATTTACATAGAGTTATATTAGAGCAAATATGGGACGTATTGGTTCCGTTGGCATCTGAAGTAATTTTTGCCAGCCGCTTAATTACAATCATATTGTGCTTAGCAAGCGCGATGTGTGCTTGTAAGATCTATCGGTATTGCTGTTGGTGAGCACAGAATACACGGCTTGGTGTTCGGGCGTCTTGCAGGCAAGCTAAGTTGCTGATGCATATGCATTTTAGAAAATTTTAGACCGTTTGCGGTCTGGGGCTATTGCACCCACATTTCTATTCGCTATATGTCGTGGTACATTCCCGCGAAGGTGCACAAGACTGAGTGGTTTGCGATGGCCAACGTGTCCCGCTTACTCAATTATACGACCGAAGACGTAGCGTACCTGAGTCGCCTTGACCTTCTGCGCGAAGAGCGTGCGCTCCTCGTTTCTGCTCGGCGCGATGTCCGGAGTCATTTAAAACGGGTGTTTGCAGAGGCGGATCCGGCTCGATATGGCGGTCCGCGGGTTGAACCTCGCTTCTTCACACAGGGAAGCTACGCTTACAAGACGATCAACCGGCCAGCGTTCGCCCCCCTGCAGCAGATGGATATGGACGATGGCTGTTACCTACCGATGAGTTTTATCAGGCGGGGGCGGCCTTCACAGGTGTCGGAAGCTTTCTTTACCTTTGTCGACAATGCTCTGCAAGATCTAGCGCGGGTCAAAGGGTGGCACTTTGAGGAGAAGCCTACCTGCTGTCGGTTGATCATTAGTGACAGCGCGCATGTTGATGTACCGCTTTATGCGATTCCAGACGCGGAATTTATGACGCTGCAGAAGGCGGCGCGAGCAGCTGGATTGGAGACCGCTACGGGCTCGGTGATGCTTCATGAGGCAGCCCGCCAGCCATCGCGAGACCGGTGGGACCTACTGCCGCGGGACGAGGTGCTCCTCGCGGTTCGTGGTGAGGATTGGAAAGAATCCGATCCTAGGGCCGTGCACGATTGGTTCACGCGTTTGGTCGAAGAGCGGCATGGTGAGCTGCTTCGGCGTGTGTGCCGCTACCTGAAGGGGTGGCGCGATTACAATCACGAGAAGATTGGAGCGGTAACTTCTATCTTGTTGATGGCGTGCGCGGCGCGCGCGTTCGAGGATGCGTTGGGGGATGGAGCGCCAGTGCCGAGCCGCGACGATCAGGCGCTTGCAGCCGTTGCGCGACGTCTGCCCGAACTGCTGTCGGGTCCTGTGGTGAACCCCGCGGCGCCCGACCAAGGTGAGGACCTGACTGAGAGGTTGGACGTGATGGACATCCGTGGTGTGGCAGTGACGACGGCACGAGTTCTGTCGGCAGAGCTCGATAGCGCAATTGATCGCTGCTACGATAGACAGCTTGCCGTGGACACCGTCCGGCGGCAGTTCGGCCCTCGCGTTCCAAACCGGCCGGATCTAGTAGGCGCCGTGTCTGAGGCGACGGCTCAGGTGCTGTCAAGGCCGGCGGTGAAAACAGCGGCGCCGGCGGTTGGGCGTTCGATCTCGGGATGACACGGGCGGAAGCCTTGGCTGAAATCGACGCAACGCTTTTGCGTATTGGTTTCTTGCGCGACGCCAGCGCTGCTTTTATTCCTAAGTGGCGGGGGCGGATCCGAGCATTTCGTGGTGAGCTCGCGGTTCGGGTCGAGGTGGACGACCTTGACTTCGCCCGGCCGCCCAGGATCTGCCTTGAGGATCGTGGCGCGGTGGATGGTCGTTTGTATCCGCACCTTTTGCCGGCGTCGCTAGCAATTTGCTATCTCGACAGTAACGCAGCAGTGCTCGACCGGTACCGTCCCGGCGGCACGGTGCTGTGGTGCATACAGCAGGCCGAGAGGGTCGTTAGCGAGGTACTACGTGGGGCAGCGGATCGTGATTTTGCCCACGAGTTCAACGTGTATTGGGGCCTGCCAGTGTTCTTCTCCGACTTGCCTCAGGACTTTGAAGGAAAGGCCGCGGTGGCTTGGGTCCGCTTACGTGCGGGTTACGAGGTGCCCGTGCTAGCACCTCATGGCAAGTTCGCGACAGTATTTTCTACACTACACCGTAAGAATGGTGGCGGTGCATTGGATGAGATCCCGTGTGCGGCTATCCGTGTGGACGCTGCACTGACGATTGATGCACCGGATCGATGGCCGCCAACTCAGTGGGCGCGGCTGTCAGAATGGCTTGATGCCGTCACACCCGGGACCAGAATCGAAGTCGAGGCTGCACTCATTGCCGCTCGAGGCAACGTGCGGAGCGTCGCACTACATGCACGAAACGGCGTTTTTATGCTGTTGGTCACAATACCGGCGGTATTCCGCAAACTGGAGTTCGAGAAATCGCGCCCTGGTGCGATGAAAGGACTTCTCGAGCGCTACGGCGTGAAATTCACGGTATCGACTTACGGCGTGGAGAGGATAGATGAAGCGTTCGTTTATGGTCGGAATATGAACGGTGAGATCCCGCTTGCGGGAAAGAAAATCTTGTTGATTGGCTGCGGCACTATTGGTGGCTACCTGGGCCACATGCTTGCACAGAATGGCGCCGGCACGCTTGGCGGCCAACTGATTCTTATCGACGACGACAAGCTTGGGCCGCAGAATCTTGGGCGCCATGTTTTGGGCATGCCGTACCTGGATTTGAACAAAGCCGAGGCATTGGCACAATTCATTGCGGAGCAGTTGCCGCACATCTCAGTGGTTGGAGAGCCGCGAGACATTCTCGAAATGAAGCCGAGGATGTACAAAGTGGACTTGGTGATTGACGCGACTGGGACCGAGGCGGTGTCGATCGCGGTGAATGATTTTGTCGTTGGAATCCCAGGAGATAAGCGACCGGGGCTATTGCACGTGTGGATTCTTGGCAATGGGGCGGCCGCACAGGGGCTGCTGCATCTTGGACCGGAAACCGCGTGCTACAAGTGCCTGAAGCCGGATCTGGCTGGTGAGGGAAGAGTCGGTATGCTTCGGGGCGAGACGGAGTTGGCCCGAGTGGCGGGGTGCGCGGACTCGGTGTTTGTGCCGTTTCCGGTATCGGCGTCGGTGCAGGCAGCGGCGCTGGGTTTGGAAATGGTACTGGACTGGGGCCGAGGAATGCCGCGTGCACTACAGCGGAACAGGCTTCTCAATCCGAACCAAGCGCACGCTCGCAAAGACAGTCGAATTGCGCCCTCGCCGCGCTGCCCAGCGTGCAGCAGTCGGTGATTTTCGAACACAAAGTGTTGGGATCGCTTGTGCTCATCCGAGACGATGTGACGAGCGCTATGGCGGTATATTCCTTACCGTCAGAGTCCGGCCGTGAGGCTGGCGGCATTCTTCTCGGCAGCTACCGTGGGCCACATGTGGACGTGGTCGCGTGCACGGGCCCCATAGCGCTCGACCGGCGGGGAGTATTCTTCTTCGATCGGCAGGACCCTGGTCACCAGGAAATCGCAATGCGCTACTGGCAGTGCAGCGGCGGGCGTGTGACTTGCGTGGGCGAGTGGCACACGCATCCAGCCGATGAGGCAATCCCGTCGCGCGTCGATCGTGCGACATGGCGAGACCAAGTACAAACCGCGGACGCGCCTAGGGTATACGTAATCGTTGGCCGCAAAGCAATTTGGTGCGGAGTTGGCTTGCGCTTCCATGCGGTGTCCGAGGCACAGCGGATCTCGGACCCAGAAACGTAATTAGCAGGTCCGGCAGCAGCTTATACCGGCAAGCGGAGCCGTTGACTCACTGAGGGGCATTCCCAAGGCTGACAGTCCGTGATTCGATTCCCCATCGCGATAGGGAGGAGCGAATGCCAGCGGCGTTACCGATCCGGGAAGACCTGAGCGCCGGCGAATTGCGTGCCCTGGCGCGGCGGGAGAACAAAGGGCGAGTGGCGGCACGGATGTTCGCCATCGCCCATGCACTCGACGGGGCAAGCCGAGCGGAAGCGGCGCGGCTGTCGGGCATGGACCGCCAAGCCCTGCGCGATGCGGTGGTGCGCTACAACGCCGAAGGCGTAGCCGGGCTCTATGATCGTCCGCTGCCCGGCCGGCCGGAATGGCTGAGCGAAGGCGAGCAGGCGACGCTCAAGGCGATCATCCTCGCCGGCTCCGATCCCAAGCGGCATGGCTGCGTGGAATGGACCCTGCCGATCCTGTGCGAGGTGATCGCCGAACGCTTCGCCAAGACGCTGCATCCGGCCAGCTTGTCGCGCATCGTGCGCCGGCCGAACCTGTCGAAGCAGAAGACGCGGCCCCGCCACCCGCAGTCCGACGCCAAGGCCCAGGCCGCCTTCCAAAAAAGGGGCTGCGCGAAGCGCTGAAGACCGCGGCTGCCGCGCATCTGGAGCGTCGCCTTCAACTCTGGTTCCAAGACGAAGCGCGCATCGGCCAGAAGGGCCGCACCGTACACCGCTGGTGGGAGCGCGGGCAGCGTCCACTCGGGTTGTGCGACAAGCGTTTCGCCTCGGCTTATCTCTACGCCGCCGTCTGCCCGGCCAACGGCACCGACTTCGCGCTGGTCATGCCGACCGTCTCCACCACCGTCATGAGACTGTTCCTGGACGGCTTCTCCCGGAGCCTGGAACCGGACGTCCAGGCGGTGCTCGTTCTCGACCAGGCCGGCTGGCATGGATCGCGGACGCTGGTCGTGCCAGACACCATCACGCTGGTGCCGCTGCCGCCCTACAGTCCGGAGTTGAACCCAGTCGAGCGCTTCTGGCTGTATCTGCGTGAGCGCTTTCTGTCCCACCGACTCCTGGACGACTACGACGCCGTCGTCCAGGCCTGCTGTGACGCCTGGAACGCCCTCACCGCAAGACCGGAACGCCTACGCTCCCTTACCAGTTATCCGTGGGTGCCATGTGTCAATGCTTAAGCTCGGCGGTATTACACCAATTGCGAAGCCCTGACAGTGCAATTTAATGGGCAAAAGAGGAGTCAACACAGATCAATAGCAATACAGAATTTGATCTGGCCGGTTAGAAGATACTGCGCCCCTATCGATTGACATGCTAAATATTTGCAGATTCCTGCGGGGCAGCTCGGGGGCCATGGTGGAAGTTGGGCTCTGGAGCGTGGTGCTCCAACATGGATCGCAGCAGGGGCTTTGTGCTGTTTACCTGATAGACAGCCTGGGCAATACCTTTGATGGTCCTGCGAGCAGCGTCTGTTGCCTTGTCCATTCCCAAGTCTCTGGCAAGCTCCTCGGTTTGCTCCTTGTCAAGGCGTAAGTAGCGGTCGCCCAGCTGGTGTTTGACCATAAAGTCGGTGAGTTGTTGCTGCGCCGACATAACTGTAGCGACGATGCGCTGCTTGGTGATCCATTCTAAGGCGCCGAAGTTGCGGCCAAGCGAGTGCGGCAGCGAGTAGCTAGATGTCGTAGTGCCGATGCTTAGGACGCTGATCTCGCCTCGGGGGATATTGAGGAAGTGTTCAGCTTCGTGAATGGCGCACAGGTCGGGTGCATTGGCATACAGACCGCCGTCGACATAGAGCGCGTCGTCGATCTCGGCCATCGGCAAGTAGAGCGGTGCAGCCGACGTTGCCATAGCGATATCGACCATGCGCTTACGATGGTCGAGATGGAAGTTCACGTGATGAGGGGTCTTGAAGACCTGGATTTTGCCTTCCGTCATGTTCACGGCCGGGATCAAGACCCGGTGTTTGGCTTCTCCAAGCAAGGTGGCAGGGCCAAGGATGTCTTCGATGGTGCGCCTGAGCGCGCAGCCATCGTACTTGGGCCTAAAGCCGAATTGGATCAAATCGGAAAGACGCCCCAGCCAGCGCGGCTTCTGTGGAAAGATCTCAAGTCCGCGGGACTCGAATGCCTGGAGGATGGTGGCAGCGGGAACCTCATTGGCCAAACCGAGCGCAATGATCCCGCCAATGGAAGTTCCGCAAATGAGATCAAAGCAACGACCAAGAGGACGTTTCGCTTGTTCTTCGATCTGTGCGAGGATATGGGCGGAGAACAGGCCCAGATAGCCGCCACCGCTGAGGGCCAGGATCTGAAAGGTCATGGAGAGCCGCGGCCGTTGAGAATTGGTTGATCAGTGTGTTCGGTCTGCATCATACCGTCAATACAGATCATTGTGCAGAGAAAGGGTTGCTAGGGTCCGAACTCATAACCAGTAGGCGACGGTTGCCGCGATGTGAACGGCGGCCATGAAGTTGATGGCGGATCGGTCATAGCGGGTTGCGATACGGCGGAAGTCCTTGAGGCGTCCGAACATACGCTCGATGACGTTGCGGTTCCGGTAGAGGTAGGGGGAAAAGCAGTTTTTCCAGCGCTTGTTGGCGCGTGGCGGAATGTTGGGCGCGACCCCGGCCTCTTCGATTTTCCGGCGAACAGCGGCACTGTCGTAGCCCTTGTCGCCGTGCAGGAGGTCGGTGGCAGGCATCTGGTCGAGGAGACGGTCGGCGGCGGTGCAGTCGGCCACCTGACCGCCGGTCAGCAGGAAGGCGAGCGGCCGACCGCGCGGATCGCTCAAGGCGTGGATTTTGGTGGTTCGTCCGCCGCGGGACCGTCCGATGGGCTGGGCACGCTCCCCCCTTTGCCGCCGCTTGCCGAACGATGGGCGCGCACCGCCGTGGAGTCGATCATCACCTGGGCCGGTGGGCCACCCGCGCCGCCAAGGTAGGGACTGTCTGAAATTTCGTGTACGGGCCATAACTTCGGGACCGAAGGAGGCCCCGCATGGCACGACGCAAACACCCCAGCATTCCGGATGCGCTGCTTGACCAATTGCTCGCCGGCGCCGATCCGAAGAGTGCCTTCGCCAAGGATGGCCTGCTCGATGAGCTGAAGAAGGCGCTCGCCGAGCGGGCGCTGAACGCCGAGATCGACCATCACCTGGAGAGCGGTGAGCCGGACGGGCGGTCCAACAGCCGCAACGGCTATGGGCGCAAGACGGTGCTCACTGACACCGGCAAGATCGCCCTGGAGGTGCCGCGCGACCGGCTCGGCACCTTCGACCCGCAGCTCATCGCCAAGTACCAGCGCCGCTTCCCGGGCTTCGACGAGAAGATCATCTCCATGTACGCCCGCGGCATGAGCGTGCGGGAGATCCAGGGACATCTGCGCGAGTTGTACGGCATCGAGGTCTCGCCCGACCTGGTCAGCGCCGTCACCGACGCCGTGCTGGAGGAGGTAGCGGCCTGGCAGGAGCGCCCGCTGGAGCCGCTTTACCCGCTGGTCTTCTTCGACGCGCTGCGGGTCAAGGTGCGCGACGAGGGCACGGTGCGCAACAAGGCGGTCCATGTCGCGCTCGGCGTGCGGCCCGACGGCACCAAGGAGGTGCTGGGGCTGTGGATCGAGCAGACCGAGGGCGCCAAGTTCTGGCTGCGCGTCATGAGCGAGCTGAAGAACCGCGGGGTGGAGGACGTGCTGATCGCCATCGTCGATGGCCTGAAGGGCTTTCCCGAGGCGATCACCGCGGTGTTTCCGCAGGCCCAGGTGCAAACCTGCATCGTCCACCTCATTCGCGGGTCGCTGGAGTTCGTGTCCTGGAAGGACCGCCGGGCGGTCGCGGCGGCGCTGAAGGAGGTTTACCGGGCCACCGACGCGGCCGCTGGGGAACGAGCCCTGGAGGCGTTTGCTGCCGGCCCCTGGGGCACCAAGTATCCGGCGATCGCCCTGGCTTGGCGGCGCAACTGGGTGGCGGTGATCCCCTTCTTCGCGTTCCCTGACGACGTCCGCCGGATCGTCTACACCACGAATGCCATTGAGGCGCTGAACGCGAAGCTGCGCCGGGCGGTGCGCACCCGCGGCCACTTCCCGACCGACGACAGCGCGCTGAAGCTGCTGTTCCTGGTCTTGAACCAAGTCACCAAAGACTGGAAGATGCCACCACGCGAGTGGGGCATGGCGAAAGCCCAGCTCGCCATCCTGTTCGAGGACCGGTTCTCGCTCACCTGATCACAACCGGCCCGTACACGGAATTCCTGACAGTCCCCCAAGGTATGGAAGATGTTCTCCCACACGCCCTTGGCCGCCCAGCGGACGAAGCGGTTGTAGAGCGTTTTGCGGGGGCCGTAGACCGGTGGAGCATCCGCCCAGCGCCCTCCTGACTTCAGCACATGGACAATCCCGCTGATCACACGGCGATCATCCACCCGCGGCTTGCCTCGGGTGTCCCGCGGAAGGTGCGGCTCAAGCCGCCCAAACTGCTCCACCGTCAACCAGAACTGACCGTCGCTCATCACATTGCCCCTTTCCAGGGCGTTGAATCACAACGACTCCCTGCGGGAAAGGCTCTTTATGGGTCCAGACCCTAACACGGGCGCGAGAGCGGGTTCCGTTACGAAGATTGCCGACGGGCGATGAAGGCCGCATGGGGGGGCATGCTATTGGTGGGGAACCGCTGCCGATTGCAGCGGAGTAGACCAGACTCTACAACTCGCCGAGAAGTACATGGTTTACCTCATATACCACCTATGGAGCACGATCGCAGGCTGCGGGTGGGGATACCGAAGGCGTGTGGTGAAAGGGGAACCTGCTCCGAGAAGCCACTCCCTTGCCAACACGCATGTTCAGGGTCATCATCTTGCGTGCTGGGGCTGTGCGGGTAGAGGGGCTTGCCCCGTCCCGGTCGAAATCCCGACAGCGCTGTAACGGGGCACGCTGCGGCGACAGCCGTAGGTCTTCGGACCAGCAGCTTTCCCCAGGCTGCACAGTCCGGTGAAAATGAACAGGCTGTCCGGTCGAAACTGAACAGCGCGTACGGCGGAAATCGAACAGGCCGTACGGCAGCATGAACACCCTGTGCGCGCTGTCGCCCGCGGGGTGGCACCTCACGCCGCCTTCGTCATTCTGCACTTTACATTATCTTTAGCTCGCGGGTCAACCATAAGTGATCATGGCGGCACTCCCAGTTGATCCATCAATTGGTCTCCGAGGATTCAAATACCTGCCCTGATTACGCGCGTTGGCATTCTTCGCCCTGTCAAACGACATCCCGAACTGGGCTCTTGGAAGTTTTGTGTGGATGAGTAAAAGGTGTTTGGGGATGTGATGTTCGCGTTAGGCGTGAGCCAGGACCCGGCTGCGTAGGAGATCGAAGCCGGCCCGGCCGTACATATCCCGCTTGATGACCTTGAGCCGGTTGACGTGGCCC
Source organism: Azospirillum brasilense (assembly GCF_001315015.1). Classification (NCBI taxonomy): domain Bacteria; kingdom Pseudomonadati; phylum Pseudomonadota; class Alphaproteobacteria; order Rhodospirillales; family Azospirillaceae; genus Azospirillum; species Azospirillum brasilense. The sequence continues at coordinate 624,406 of NZ_CP012914.1, forward strand.
TCGACTTGCCCGCTGCTCCACGGCTCGGTGAGCGCGGCGCGCACGGCATCCTCGTCGCGCCGTATGCCGGCGGCGAACGGCCCCAGGGCACTGGCCTCCGTCTCACGCAGCCAACCATCGAACATGGTCGGCGTCTTGTCCTTCACCATTGTCGTGAAGCGACTGATCAGATCAGCGGCGGTGGCGATGGCGGGCGAGCGGTCCCGCAAGGAGATGACGAACTGGCGGTCCTCCTCGGAAAGCGCGTCGAGGGCGGTGGTCAGCAGGCGCACCGCCCGCCGAGGCGTCGGCGGCTCCGTAACTCTGGTCGCCGCCGAGTGGCGCACCGGTCCCGTAGATTTTCTAAGGATCGGGTCCTCTCGCCGCCGCTGCATCGCCCAATTCCGCACAACGGAATACTGTCCGGCAAAGCCCCGGCCCTTGAGGTCGCGCCAGAGGGCCGCCCCATTGCGACACCCGGCTTGCCACCGCTCCTCCAGATGGGCGCGATACGGGTCGAGGATGCTGGTCGCGCGAGCGGCATGGCGCCATGTCGGTGCATGGCCGGCCCGCAACCAGCGGCGCACCGTCTTGCGTTCGATCCCGGTGGCTCGGGCAATGGCCTTCAGCGCCATGCCCTGTTCACGCAAGCGTGCAACCTCGGCGAAGCGGGCGTCGCGGCGCTCCTGCGCCGCCCGCGACCGCCGCTCCGCGGCTCGCAACGGCCGTTGTTCGGTTTCGGATGGAGGAGCGGCCGGTTCCGAACGGTTCTCCTCCAGTGTCAGCGGTTCCGGTTTCAGGGCGGCCGTTCGGGCGGCCTCGCGCAGATCACGGTGATGATGCTCGAGAACCCCGCGCAGGGCGTCGCTCGCATTTCGCAGCAAATGCCACCGGTCCGCGACCTGGATCGCTTCGGGAGCACCACGGGCGACCCCCTCGGCGTAGGCGCCGGCACGGTCGCGGGCGACGACGGAGATGCCGGGGTGCGTCATGAGCCATGCCGCCAAGGTGTCGGCGCTGCGGTCGGGCAACAAGTCGATGACCCGCCGACGCTCCAGATCGCACAGAATGGTGCCGTAGCGATGCCCCTTGCGCCAAGCCCAATCGTCCACGCCCAGCACGGTGACCGGAGGGATCGGCTTGTTTCCGCCGGCGCGAACGCGACGCAGCAGCGTCGTTCGGCTGATCGGCATTCCCATCGCCACGGCATGACGGGCACCGGGGTTGCCGCCCAGCGCCAAGCCGATGGACCGGTGCACCGAGCGCAGCCGATCGGTCTGCCGGCTTCGCCATTGCGCAATGCCCGGCAGTGATTCGGCGAAGGTCCGCCGGGAACAGGTCGGTGCTGTGCAACGGAAACGGCGGACCCGGACCAGCAGGACAGTGGGGCGGCCGAAACACGCGAGGTCGCCGAGGCTGCGCCAGTAGGAACCGTGAATCCGCCGGGATGGCGTCCCACACGCGGTACAGGGAGCCGAAACCGTCGTTTGCTGCGCGCGCAACGTGAGGCGTGGGGAGCCATGGTCGATCTGGTCAATGATATGGAGACCAGGAAGAAAGCCAATCGAATGCAGGGAAAGGTTCAAGGAGAGGACCATGTCGAGGATGCACTTCCTCTCATATAGCGGTCCGCGAACTTCGAAGGGCTCCGCCTACTTTCGACTGTTTTGGGTTGCGAGCTCAACCCCTGCTTGATCACACAAAACTTCCAAGAGCCGCGAAGTACTCGTCAGGGAATTTTTCAACACTATCCGCCAGGAGCGGAAATCGATCTCCCGAAATCCGATGTTCGAAATCGGCCGGGAGCCGAATGGCAGGTCTGGAACTTGCGAGGCCGGAGACCTGCCGTTCGTTTGGCGTTCAGTGAGTGGCGGGTTTGCCAATCCGGCCGTGGCTTGAAACGGGCAGCGCGTCTTCGCTTGCCCTTTGAAAGAGGCTCGTCAGGAATTCATAACGCAGTAGTAGGTCTTTACCTTGCACCCGGAGTTGTGGCGGGTTCTACCGCAATGGCTACTATACGGCGACGGTTAGTGGGCAGTTGCAAGCATGCTTACGCCGTACGATAGTCGCCTTTTTGCGCCGCGCTACCACATACGCGCAAGGAATCGATCATGCAGAGTTTTGCCGAAACACTTGTCGACGCTGCAAGCGCCACGCCGCTGAATGAGGCGGTGACTCCATTGGCCGTGCCTGCAGTGCTCTCACCCATCAGGCTCGCATGTGCAGAGGTGGGGAATTTCCGCCGCTTGGCTCAGACGCGCCTGGATTTCGACGACTGTACGACCGTTCTGGTCGGCGCCAACAATAGCGGCAAGACGTCACTGCTCATTGCACTGCGCAACTTTCTGAGTGAGTCTCCGGGCTTTCGTGCCTTCGATATCGGCCTCGCTCAATGGTCCACACTCCGGCAGTTGGGCGAGGTGTGGGAAGCCATTGATGAGGATCCCACGACAGACACGAAAGACGCCGACGCCTGGGAACACCAGCATCAACAACTGCTGGCGTGCATGCCGTTCGTCGACCTATGGTTCGACGCGAAGGAGGGCGCATATCACTACGTGGCGCCCTTCATCAACACGCTTAAATGGTCAGGAGGCGCCGTCGGCCTTCGTCTTCGACTAGAACCGGTGAGTGATTCAAGCGATCTGCGCAAGCTGGCTTGGCGTTATCGCGAGGCTCGGGTTCCTGTCCGCAATTTAGCGAAGAAGGGCCACGCGTGGCCGACAGACTTACTCGATTACTGGCTCCGGCACCCGGCCGACCTGCGCCGAATCCAAGCGTATCGACTGGACCCCGCCAAAGGTCCCCTACAGTCGCCTGAAGCGAGTGCGCCGCAGCCCCTCCCGCCAAGTTCGCAGCCAGTTGAGTTGGCTTTGCTGCGGCAACTCATCCGCGTAGACTTCGTGCCGGCGCAGCGCGGCCTGGGGGCTGAGGATGACGAGGCACGGTCCGAACCTGCAGGAGCGCGACCCGGCTTATTCTCAAACCAGCTTGTGAAGTTCGCGCGCCAGCACTTGAACGTCAACGCGTCTGCACACGGACACAGCGAGGCCTTGGTCGAGGCCATTGCCAATGCACAGGCGAGTCTGGACGAACGCATCTTCGAGGCACTTCAACCGAGTATGCAGGATGTGCGGATTCTTGGCTATCCAGGTTTGCATGACCCGCAGGGGATTCATTTCCGCACGCGCATCAAGACGGCGGACCTCCTAGCGCACAGCACGGCCATCCAGTATTGCAACGACGAGACAGCGCTGAACGAGTTGCTGCCGGAACACTCCATCGGGCTTGGTTACCAAAACCTGCAATCCCTGAGTTTTATGCTCGTGTCGTTCCGCACAGCAAGATTGAATCCAACGCAGGGCACGCCTGCGGCCGTCCATCTTGTCATGGTGGAAGAGCCCGAAGCGCACCTGCATGTGCAAGTGCAACGCTGCTTCTCCACCAACGCCCACGCACTGCTGTGCCCCAAAGGCGCCGAACAGAGCCACTTGCACACGCAACTTCTCATCAGTACACACTCAAGCCACTTAGCTCACGGCAACAAATTTACGCGGTTGCGCTACGTGAAGCGAACACTGGCATCTGCTGCGGGGGCCAAGCCAAGCACGCGCGTCATCAACTTGGCTACCGTGTTTGGCAGTGACGAGCAGACCAGAACATTCGCAGAGCGATACTTCGAGGTTCAGCACACCGACTTGCTGTTCGCCGACGCGGCGGTGTTCGTGGAAGGCGCGGCGGAGCGGATGCTCGTGCCGCAGTTCATCGCGCGGGACTTTCAAGCTCTGGATAGAAAGTATCTGTCATTCCTTGATATTGGGGGAAGCCATGCCCACCGGCTTCGGCCTCTGGTGGAATGCTTGGGCATTCCAACAGTGGTCATTACCGACGTCGACCCGGTGGTACCGCAGAAAGTCCGGGGGCGGACTGTTAAGGTCGCCGTGTGCATCGCAGGACAGTCGGATCTCGAATGCGGGAACGATACCCTGACCGTGTGGCATCCGAAGCTCACCAACTTCCAAGAGTACGGCACGCCAAAAGCAGAAGACCTTGAATGGACCTCGCCCAACGGAGGCAAGGTGCGCTTCGCTTGGCAAGTGCCCATTCCAAGTGCGGGCGGCCAGTGGCCCAGTTCTTTCGAAGATGCGCTGGTGCTTTCAAACATTGATTGGTTCAAACAATTGGACGAGGAGAAGGACCCGGTTAGCGGCAAGAAGGTCAAACACAGCGGAACCTTGGGTAAAGTCATCGGACTCGCGGTAGACTATCCGAATCCGACGGAACTGGCACAGCAGCTCCATGACATGATGCATAGGGGTTTCAGCAAAGGGGACTTTGCGGCCACTCTATTCGAACGATTCAACAAAGGAAGCTTCGCGTGTCCGAGCTACATCGCTGAGGCGCTTGATTGGCTCTCGAAGCAATTGCATGGGGCGGGAGCGTCAGCGTGAACGCAGCAGTTGACCAGGTGGGTAATGAGCGAGATGCGCACGTCGTTGAGGAAATCTGCGGCTACGTTACTGGGATTCCCCCACGGAGCTTTTTTCTGTTCGCGGGTGCTGGATCAGGAAAGACGCGCACGCTAGTCGAGGTCCTCCGCCGCATCACTGGCGTGGTCGAGCACGCCGCGGGCGGAATCTACGCCTCGAAACTGCGCGTGCGAGGCCAGTCGGTACGGGTGATTACATACACGAAAAACGCTGCGAAGGTGGTGACGAGTCGACTCGGCGAAAATCGATTGACCGAGGTGTCCACTATTCACTCGTTCTGTTGGGACTTGGTGAAAGGCTTCGACGAAGATATCCGTGAGGCATTGATAGCAAAGAACATGGAAGAGCTCGCTAAGGCTAAAGCCCACGCGCAGTCTAAGAAGAGAGGCGAGAGCGACACTGACCGCAGAAAATACGCGGAGTTGGAAGCCAAGGCGGAGGAACTACGGGCGATCCCCACGTTCCGTTATCACCCCGACCAAAATACGTATGGCGAAGGCGCGCTGTCGCACCAAGAGGTGCTACGCGTGGCGGCGTGGCTACTTTGCGAGCGGCCTACCTTGCAGCGCATCGTGCAGGACCGGCATCCGCTCCTACTCATCGACGAATCGCAGGACACGATGAGGGGCGTGCTGGATGCCCTGTTTGACCTCACGACGATTCGCCCTGGCCATTTCACGCTTGGATTGCTCGGCGACCACCGTCAGCGCATCTACCCCGATGGTCACGTGGACTTGCCATCGCACATCCCGCCGACATGGGCGCGACCGGCGTTGCAGATGAACCATCGCAGCCGAGAGCGCATTGTCCGGCTTATCAATGCCATTTGGGAGGCTGACATTGAAGGGCGCACGCAATCCAAGATCGGAGTGGCCCAGCATCCGCGTAGCGAAAAGCAAGGCGGCAAGGTACGAATATTCGTCGGCGATACGGCAAACACAACATCCGTAAAGTTAAGTTTTGAGGCTGACTGCGCGCGTTCCATGGCGCAGATAACGGGGGCAGAAGCGTGGAGTGCGAACCAAAAGAGCTTCAAGACGTTGGCATTAGAGCACAAGTTGGGGGCAAAGCGAGGCGATTTCTACAATATCTACTGCGGGATGGCCTTGCTCGACAAAGAAGCGGCGACGCCCGACCCCAATGGTGAGAGGATGGGACCAGCGATGGTTCGCCCCCTTCTTGGAGGGCTGCTTGAACTCGCCGAATGCGTCCGGCCAGATGGCACGCTGGACGAGTTTGCCGCTGTCGCAGTGCTACGCCGTCACAATGCCCTGACAAAGTTGCCGAGCGAACACGCTGCCCGTGCTGTGCGGCTTGCCGAGCTCTACGAAGCGATCAGCCGCTTCGCCGTGCTGTGCCACCGTACTGAAGGCGCACAGGTCAAGCAAGTTCTGGCCCCGATTCTGGAGGCCAACGTGCTTCCTGCTGATTCCCGCCTAGTTGGAGCCTATTGGGACGAGCGCCCGCCGCCGCCAGAACCCGAACGAGAAGCCAGCGAGAGCAAGGAAGACCGTCAGCGTCGCGGGTGGCATCTCCTGATGAATGCTCCATGGGCCGAACTCGCGCGCTACCGGACATACCTCGGTGGGGAGGCGCCTTTTGCCACACACCAAGTGGTGAAGGGCTCAGAGTTCAAGCATGTCATGGTCGTCATGGATGACGAGGAGGCCGGAGGAAACCTGTTCTCCTACGATAAGCTGTTCGGTGCCGAAATACTGAGCAAAGATGATAAGGATAACATCGCTGCGGGGAAGGAAACCACCATCGACCGCACGCTTCGTTTGCTCTATGTTACGTGCAGCCGTGCCGAAGAAAGCTTGGCGCTGGTGCTTTGGGCAAAGGACACGAATTCGGCACTGACCGCCATCAACGCGTGCGGCTGGTTTACTGCGGACGAAGTCGTAGTACTTCCGTAATCATCTGTCGCTCTGCTTTACCCGATACTCCAGGTTCAAGAGTATGAGTAATAATTTGATCAGGCTGTATAGCAATGAGCCGTGCGATATCGGTTATCGTCTCGACCCGCCTGTTCGCTATCGGGAAATCGTACGCCCCCGCTTAACGACCGCTATCGGCGTTTTGCGGTCGCGAGCGATGGTCCGCTTTGGGTCAGGAGCAGACGGAGCTGGCATTGCGATGAGAGCAACACCGCATGCGGAGCCTTCCGCCGGCTGCCGCTATGTGGCCGCGTGCTCTTCGATGCAATCGACGCGTTCCGGATAAAACGCCAAATGTTCACGGATGGCGGCCACGGCGGGATAGGGAGTCTCGTAGGTCCAGACAGCGTTGATCGCGATGCGATCACCCACGCGCAGGTTGTAGTAAGTGGCATCGCCCTTGTAAGGGCAATGCGTCGTGTGCGCCGTGCGCTCGAAGGCCGTCATGTCGACATCCGCGCGGGGAATATATTGGACCACGGGCAACTTCGCCTCCGTCAGCGTCAGGGCGCGTGCCGTGTCGGCGACGACCCGGCTGGCGAAGACGACACGAATCCGATTCGGGTTGGGGATGATCGTGATGGGATGCTCGGGGCCGGGAATTTTCACAGCGATACTCCTTGCTCACCGGTAGTCGCGCCGGTCATGGCGCGGCCGTCATGCCTTATACCAGCGACTCTTTATCCTGACCCATCAGGATCAAGAGCCTCGACGGCATGGGCCGGCCGCTTGTGACCGTGGTGTCGCTGATCGGCGGCCGGCGCTTTCGCCATGCTACTCTGGGCGGCGTGACGGAGCGTTGTCCTTGTTTCACGTCCGTGCCACAGGTGGCTCCACCGATGAAAGATTGGATATCAATGAGCATGCAGCCGTGGGAAGGACGTGACCGGCTGGTCGCGATCGACATCGAGACGACCGGACGGCGCCTGCCGAGCCTCCAGGACATCAGGAAGGCGCCCAAGGGCCTGCGTCAGCCCGGCATTATCATCGAAATCGGGTGTCTTGAGATCATCCGTGAGGGCGATGGCTGGAGGAAAGCGCGCAGCTGGGAGTCGCGGGTCAACCCCGACGCCCCTCTCCATCCCGACGCCATCAAGGTGCACGGCATCAAGCCCGCCGACCTGAAGGTGGCGCCCCGCTTTCCCGAGGTGGCCGACGCGCTTCTCGCCTTTCTGGGCGAGGACCTTCTGGTGGCGCATGCCTATGAGAACGAGATGGACTTCCTGAACTACGAGTTCGCGCGCTGCGGACGCGCCGCATGGGGTGCCGACACGTTCTCGGCGGACCGGTTCATCTGTACCAAGGAGATGTCGCACGCGGTCTTCCCCGGCGCTTCCGGCTCGCTCGATGCGCTGTGTGATCGGCTGTGGCTCGACCGGAGTGATCGCTTCGCCCACCATGGCGCGCTGCTCGACGCAGACCTGACGGCTGATGCCTTCGTCAAAATGGCGTTGGGAGATACCGGCCCGCGCGACGCCGTGTATGAGTGAGGCACGGCGCCGGGCATCCGGATAACGTGCCGCGCGCCCTGACGGGCGGAAGGCGTCAAGGTCGCGTATCGGGGCAGCTTGCGCTGAACGGTGCTGGCTGCTCATGGCGCAGAGTCGACAGTCCGGCGCCTGGCAAACCGATCCCGCGCTGTCGGGCAAGGTGTCGCCGAACTTTACGCGCTGACAGTTGGTCAGGTCACCCGCGAGGGCGGGCGGGACCGGCTTGTGAAAGGACCTGCCCCCCACTTGGTCCTGATCGTGCCGGTGCTATGATTCCGCACTGCGCGAGGCGCCGGGCGAATAGCCCATGATGCGCTTGAAGGCACGGCTGAAGGCGGCCTGCGAGCCGTAGCCGAGCCGATGCGCGGCGGTTTCGATCGGCAGACGCTCCCGGCCGATCCACTGGGCGGCAAGCCGCATCCGCAGCTCCGTCACGTAGCGGACCGGGGTCACGCCGGTCACCTCCAGGAAGCGCTCCGCGAAGACCGAACGCGAGGCGCCCATCTCCCCGGCCAGTTCCGCCACGGTCCAGTTGCGGCCGGGATCGCGATGCAGCGCGGTGATGACGCGGCCGAGCCGCGGGTCGCGCAGGGCGTCGATCCAGCCGCGCGCATCGCCGCAACCGCATTCGACCCAGCCCCGCACGATGGAGGCGGACACCACGTCGGCCAGCCGCGCCAGGATGCCGGCATAACCGGCGCGCTCCGCCCGCGCCTCCCGCTCCATCGCTTCCAGCATCGGCAGGATTTCGGGGTAGCGGTCGAGCAGGGTGCCGACCTGCATCACCTCGGGCATCAGGCCGACCAGCGGCTGCATGGCGCCGAGGTCGAACTCCATGCAGCCGCTGAAGATCACCGCATCCTTCGTTCGGCAGCTTTCCGGCGGGCAGGATTCGAGCGCACCGACATTGCCGCACAGCGGCGCCGTCGCGAAGCTGGCGACGTCGCGGGCCGACAGTTCCGGCGCCGACAGCAGTTCGTGCGCGCCGCCGCGCGGCAGCAGCACCGCATCGCCGGTGTCCAGCGTGAAGGTACCGCCAGCGAGCAGCCTCAGCACGACCGGCCCGCGGGCGATGAAATGGAATTGCGCCCGCCCCTCCACCGTCCCGAAACCGATGCCGAAGGGAGGGGCGACCTGCATGCGGCGGTACTGCACGCCGGTCAGCCGCATGCCGAGCAGAAGCTCGCTGACGAGGTCGGTGGCGGGAGGGAGACGGGATGAGTCGGGCATATCCGGACTATCGATCAAACAATGCGGACGTTGTGGCATAGATCGTCCAGCACCTCCAATCTACTCTGCGTCGCAGCATAATCTTCCTGCGAGGACAGACCATGATGGAACCTGTGAGGCAAGCCGGCGCCGCGCCGGCGGAGCCCGCCTGGGGTGCCGTCTTCTCCCTGACGCTCGGCGTATTCGGACTGGTGACGGCGGAGTTTCTACCGGCCAGCCTGCTAACGCCGATGGCGGCCGACCTGCATGTGACCGAGGCGATGGCCGGCCAGGCCGTCACCGCGACTGCCGCGGTGGCGCTGGTCGCCAGCCTGCTGATCTCCGCCGCGACCCGCCGGATCGACCGGCGCCATGTGCTGCTCGCCTTTTCGGCGTTGCTGCTGGTGTCAAACCTAGCCGTCGCCTTCGCCCCCGACCTGCTGTCGCTGCTGGTCGGGCGGGTGCTGCTGGGGGTGGCGCTCGGCGGCTTCTGGGCCATGTCGGCCGCGATCGCCATGCGGCTGGTGCCGGAGCCGATGATCCCGCGGGCCTTGTCGATGATCTTCAGCGGCGTGTCCGCCGCCACCGTCTTCGCGGCCCCGATCGGAAGCTATCTGGGCGACCTGCTCGGCTGGCGCGCAGTGTTCCTGATGGCCGGCGGGCTGGGGCTGGCGGCCTTGGTGGCGCAGGTTCTGACGCTGCCACGCATGGCGCCGAACGGCCACACCAGCCTCCGCACCCTGGGCGAGGTGATGGCGCGGCCTGGGGTCGGGATCGGCATGGTGTCGATCATCCTGGTCTTCACCGGGCATTTCGCGCTGTTCACCTATGTCCGGCCGTTCCTGGAGACGGTGACCGGCGTCGGCGTCAGCGGCGTGTCGGGCATCCTGCTGGGCTTCGGCATGGCGAACTTCGCCGGCACCTATCTCGGCGGCGCGCTGCTGGCGCGCAGCATGCGGCTGACCCTGACGGTCATGCCGCTGACCATGGGGCTGCTCGGGCTCGGGCTGGCCGCGCTGGGCGGGTCGCCGACCGTGGCCTCGGTGCTGATCGCGCTGTGGGGCGTCGCCTTCGGCGCCGTGCCGGTGGCCTGGTCCACCTGGATCACCCGCACCGTGCCGAACGAGGCGGAAAGCGCCGGCGGTCTCTTCGTCGCGGCGGTGCAACTCGCCATCGCCACCGGTGCGGCAGTGGGCGGCGCCATCTTCGGCGTCAGCGGCGCCGGGGGGGTCTTCGGCGCCAGCGGAATCGTGCTGCTGCTGGCCGCCCTGGTCGTGCTGGGAGGCATGCGCGCGCGGGCAGTCGCTGTCGCCTCCTGATCACCTCCGTCAGACGCCCGCGGATGGACCAGCCGCTGTCGCGCTCCGTTTCCAGGACGGTGGGCCCCCATGCCACCAGCACCGCATCGTACCCGGAAAACCGCCTCTCGCTCAGGTCAATACCCGCGACAGCAATCCTTCGTGATTGTCGACACAAGGAAGTTTAGACCCTCGGGCTCGGTTCAGTGTTGCGGGGTAGGCGCCAAGCTCTCGGTGGTGGTTCCGTACTGCTGGGAGCGGGATTCCTTCCGCGGTCGGCGGGCCCGTTCGCTCCGCTTTATAGCAGCCAACCAACTTCAGCTCATGGCGCAAAGCGGTCGTAAGCGACGGTCCGCATCGGGGCAAAAGCCGCTGGCGTTGGTGTGGTGAAAGGGGAACTGCTGCCCTGGAACTGAACCAAGGCCGACGGCGTCACCGGAAACGCCGACGCCGCGTAGCTCGGCGGACGCTTACGGTAAGTGGGGTCGAGGCCGATGACCACGTCCGCCGTTGCGCCGTTGGGATCGTTGCCGGTTCTCACCTCGTACGCCGCCCCTTGGTCGTAGATCGTGAGGCCGTTCGCTGTGCCCAGGCCGACGACGGTTTCCGAGCGACCGTCCATCCGTCCCTGAGCCGTTGGGGCGATGGTCACGCGCACGTCGAGGGTAATGTTGGTGGGGAGGATGTTTCCCTACGTAGCGACCGCCGCCGCCACATTGGCCTTGATGGCGGTGCTGGACGATGAGAACTGGCCGGTGGTGTCGTTGATCGAAACCGTGGATTTCAGCTGCATGCCCAGCTCCGTTCGAAGGGCCGGATCGCCGGGCGGCCGGCGGATCGGCAGCACATAAGTGCAAAGGGGTGCAAATGTTCCTTGCTCGCGTATCGACACGCAATCGTCAAAGTTGACGATCATGACGGTGAGTGAACCCCAGCGGAAGAGCGTCGGCGCGTCGGCAACCACCGCCAATTTGGTCGCGCGAGGGCCGGCGTGTGAACCAGCGTCCGGTCGGGACGCGGCCGTCCCGTGTTCTGGAATGGGAGGCAAGCGCGCGGCGGCGGAGCGGTTGCATCGCCCAGCACCTCGAGTTACCCGATCAGAGGTTTCAGAGCCTGTATGTTGAGAGCGCCGGCCATGTCTACTCGTTAACAGGTCACTTGTGACGTTTTCCGGTCATGCCGATCACATTGCCTGCCGACTGTGCTGCGGCGAGCTTCGCCTTCAAATCCGCGTTCTCACGACGTAGTTCCCGAATTTCTTCAAGGTATTTCTGCTGATCCGCTGCCATCGCACGCATGGCCTGCTCGTTGTGGTCCAGACGCCGCAGTTTGCGCGCCTGGACCTGCTTGCGTGCCGCCGTCTTCGATGTGATAACACCGTGCTCGCGGAGGTTGGTCAGCCATGCCTCGACAATGTTCTTGGTTTCCTTGTGGCGCGGATTTCGAAGCGTAACCGGCCGAATGCCAGCCCTCCGACAAACCTCCGCGATGTTGAGTCGGCCCTGGTTCTCTGAATAGAGACTGCCATTAATGTATAGTTCAGCCTCGATTGTCCGAAGCATTGCCACAATACGGTCGGCTGTGTCGTGTTTGCGCAGACGCTGGAATTCGGCCAATGTCTGCCCGCCAGCATGGTCCGTCATGACACCTCTCCCAGAAGTGCCTTGAGCGTTGTTCGCAGGTCATCGGGCAACAAGGCAATGCGGCCGGGAGTAATGTTCGCAAGAGCGGGGTGTAATCTTCGGTCGTTCGAGAATTCTTCGAATAATTTTGGGGTTGCAGCGAACTGATCAAGTAATTGGCGTTGGTAGAATGTGCGCTGCAAGCTGGGCATTTTGCGTTCGTCCATCTTCTCCAGGATGTACCGTACAGACCTTCGGCGATCATCGATGGCCGCTGCCTCCTCCAAGCGGTGATGGCAATACGGGCTACACCGGCTGACGTCGCGGACCGTGCTTTTGCTGCATAACCCTGGTTGCGCCTCGTTTGCGACGCAGTATATCCCCGACCTGACAACTGTCGCGTGCGGCAGGATTGTATCAATTTCCTCGTTGCTCATTATCTCAGCAAACTCTGCCACCCGCGCCGCCACATCGGCGGACCCTGGCTTGTCAAGATCCATTGGGTCACCGAATGCCTGCTTGGCGACGGTGTTGCGTAGCCGCACGATCTCCTTGGCGGCGGGACCGCCCAGGGTGTCCGCATTTCCGATGATCCGCCGTTTCCGCACCATCTCAGCCTCGTGCCTGACCCGCCGTGCCTGCGCAGCAAAGTCGAGGTCGGACATCATGTAGCCAATTGTGGTGTCCATTTCACGATGGCCGAGCACGTCAAACAGGACGTGATGGCCATTGTCCAGGCAAAGCCCCACTAGACGGGAAAGAGTTTCCCTGAACCGCTGAGCGTGAACGCTGCCCTCAATCTGCGATTTGATTGGGTGCTCGCCATCAAGCGACACCGCCTCACAAAAGTATTTGAGGCGATCGTGCAGGCTTACTCTTTCCTTGTCGTTGCGAGCAATCCAAAGCGACTCTCCTCCTGGCGCGAGTTCTTGCGCGAGTTTGCGCTGACGCCCGAATGCCTCCGCCGCTTGGCGCGGCAGCGGCCACTGGCGATTCATGGCGAAGGCCTCAGTTTTGAAGGTTCTGCCAGTGAGCAGCGCCAGTTCCTTGGCGTCACCGCCCCATCGGGCGGGCACAAAGTCGATGAGAGCGTCACGGGTGAGCGCCTCAAGTTCGCCAGCGCGTGCGCCGGTCGCCGCTGCAAGGATAATCCAGTTTGCGACTTGGCAGAGTCGAAGTGCTTGGTGAATTTGACCAAGAGTTCTAAGAGGCCACGCACTAAATGGCGCATTATATGTGCGTAAATTGTCGCTGCTGGGACTTCCGGTGCGCTCCTTGATAAATAAAGTCAAGCCGAATATTACGCCTCGACTAAGGTAAGTGCCCGTCCATTCAGCTAAACGCGCTTGGCGGTAAGGATCCATGTACCTGCTATCGCGGCGGCCCTGATCGTCCACCTCAATGGCGCTAATTTGTTGGTAGCATGCGAGAAAATCCTCCTGAAGCGCCGCCATGGTGAACGCCGCTTGGCACAACGTCGTAAACGACTGGTCGGAGTAGGGCTGTGTGATATTTGGATCACCGCGCCTGCGGGGGGTATGGCTCTGATGCGCCACGTCGGCCACCGGCCAATCATCGATTACTCCTGCCGCGAAGAGTGCGTTGAGGCGACTCACAAGCTTGTAGCGGCTCCAGGAAGCATCAGGCAGGACATCCTCCAGCGCAGCCGGTGATAGTGCTGCGAACAATGGATCGCCATCGGGGCAGCGCGTCGGCGCGCCTCCTTGAGGATTCTCGGCAACCGCCTTGGCCGCAGCATGGAGGGAGCGGTTCCGGCCCAACCATGTGTTCCAGTGGCCTGGCCCAAAGGGTTTGTTCGATGATCCGCGAACCGAAACCGTGAAATCGATTGCGGCGAGACGCTTCAGCCGGCGAAGCAGCGCCTGCGCACGCGGTTCTTTGCGGTGCCAGCGTGCAGGAAGGGCCTTGGTAAAGTCCAAAGACGAACACCTGTGGCCCCAACCTTTGGGCGTGGTCCATGCATCATCCGCAAGCAGCGTTCCGTTCGGCAGGATGATTAGATTGGCGATTTCGCTCCAAGGCGCGGACCACCAATTGGGTCTCGGAAGCCCAGCGCGCCAAATGTTGATATCGATGGCAACAGCGGCGTTGGTGATCGTCATTTGGTGACCTCCGCTTGGTTCATTCCGATCAGGGCTGACGCCGCCTCAACAGATATCGCGCCGAACACGAGTTCGTTGCTTTGCTCCAGGCGCTTGCGATGCTCTCTTACCCACCCCCAAACATGGGCGACGTAGTCCACGAACTTCTCTTCCACCAAGAGTTCAAGCGCTTCCAACTCGACAGGGTAGACGCTGAGTAGCCAACGTTCGGTTGGAGTGACGGTGCTCAGTGCCTTCAACTCAGCAATGCGAACTGCGATGCCGCGCAACGATCCCTTGTCGAAGCGTGCGTGGCGACAAAGGCCACAGCGCTGTGAACCACATAACTCGCCTTCGACCCGCTCGCTCTTCGGCTCGATTTCCTCTGGCGGATTGGTTGGGTCCACGCAGCGGGCGCCGCACGCCGATCGAAACGCCGCTAGAAACTTCCTATCCTCCTTGGAGACAACCTGCCCAGTTCGGTCAGCAGCCAACCGCAGGATGGTCGGGTCGATCGTCCTGCCGGCCTGAGCTTCGTCAAACCCAGCCTCCATCACCCGTGCGCAGCCCGCAAACCTTTCCCGAATCTGCGACCGTTGGCGTAGATACCTACGAGTCGTGTTGATCCCCCGGTGGTTGAGCGCGGCCTGAACAGCGAAGATGTCGTTGCCGGTTCGATTGTATATCCATGCGGCATAAGCATCGCGAAAGTCGCTGGGCGTCAGCGAACCGATACCCTCAATGACCTCGAGCGTCTCACCTCTCCGGACAGCCTCGGCGATAGCGAGTTCCTTGAGGTCGTTGAACGGCTGCATGACAATATCGCCACCAGATGGCGTGAACCCCGTAGGATTTCCTTTCCCTCTGGCAGGAAAAAACAGCCAGGGACACCGCACCTGTTCGTCCAACTCAGCAATGCGTCGCAGGTGCTCCGCAGGTGGCGCCGGCATTCGCCGAAGTGTTGCCAGTTCCTCCTTAACAATCTCGCGCAAGAGGCGTGTGCGCTCGACCATATACTTGATCACAGCGAACGCCCGGAAGCCTTTTTCGGACTGCATCAGCGAGCGCGTCTGATGCAGTCGCCGAGTCTTTGGCCTGATTGCCGAGAGCTCGGCCTCCGATGGAACGTCGTACTCGTACGTAATTTCCGGGCCGCTGATGATCATCTCGGTGATCTCAACGGTCCGCCCGCTTCGCTTCTGCACTGTCTGCCGCCGGCCCTCTCTAAACCAATCGTCCGAGGACACATCGATCGCCCGTGCGGTATCGACCCAGCCGGTTTCTGCCGTCACGAGTGTGAGGGCCGCCACGGCTTCAAGCGACGTAGGCGCGAACAGACTCCACAGTTCTGACTGTGTTGCCAGAGCAGAGAACCCCGGTACCCCGTCAATATAGCCCAATCGCTTGATCGCTTGATTGATTCCTTTATCAACTGCAGGCACTTCCCTTGAGATGACGATGCCTCTCAACCGTGCTTGGAACCGACGGTGCACAGTGAATAGAATATTGTTGGGTTCGTTCCACTCAGGACCGAACGAGCGGTATTCTCCAGGCAGGTGGGCCTTGGTCAGTTCAACCAGACCGGACGCCCGTTCAAACCGGTCCAAGATCGCTTGACCAGCCGAGTGGCGCGCGCGCCCCTCCGATAAAGTGCGTTTAGCGGCCTCGTAGAAATACTTTACTGCGCGTGGCGGAACGTCTTTGTGCACCGCCATCCGACGCGAGGGGGGCCAATCGGGCCACGTCCTAATGTTGCACTGCGCGCGACTCATCAGTCGACAAAACCCGCGCCACTGGAAGATCCCACGCTGTTCTGTAGAAGCCCCACTCGTAACGGCACTACGCAGCTCGCTGAGGTAGAGTGCAGCCACATCATCGTCAATGTCTTTCAGCGATTTAACTATTAGTTTAATTTCTTTCTCTTGTGCGTGCGTGAGGAACCGCCAGAAAGTCCGCAATGTAAACAGTAGCAAATCATGGGTGTTTGGTGACTTTCCGAACAGGTGCCTCCGGATTGACGGTGCGAGGTCGTGGATGAGTCCCGGATTGCCTACGATGCTGGTTGCTACGTTTCCATCCCGGAATTCTTCGAGCCCATGCTCGCGCGGTACGCCCTTGTGGTCCCTCCACGCCCAATCGAGCGGATGCGTCATGGGGCGATGCTCATGGATCATCGTGACTTTCGACGCTTCCTCTTCCGCTATAGCGGTTTCCGCCAGGGCTCGCTCATCCTCCAGGTGTTTCTCGTAGCGGTTCATTGCATCATTCCATCCTGTCGAGCCAGTTGGCATACTCCCGGTGCGCGCGCGATACCTGGAGTTGAGCGGCCACCCATTTCAGGTACATCTCAGTGGTCTCAGCGCTGATGTGACCGAGCTGTGGCCTGATCAGTGTGGTGATGACATGGTCGAAATGCGGTTGCACGAGCCCTGCGAGCTCGAGACCACCGCGAGACACCGCTTCGGCCATAGGGTAGAGTTCGTCCAGCAGCGTATAGCACGCCCAGGTGTGGCGCCCGAGATGCGGGCTCCACTGCGGCAGAGGCACCGGTCCGACCTTCCACTTCCCCCAAAAGGTGCGGTAGGCTATAGGTCCGCCGGTGTCCGGGCTTAGGAACAACTCTCGGGGTTCTGCGGCACCCGGGTTCTTGCGCAGGAATGTGCGCAGCGCGATCTTGCGGCGACCACGCGCGTAATCCTGCAACCTTTCCAGCGCCCTGAGGGATAGTATAATCCGCCGGGGCTTGCCGCGTGCCTCCGGATCGTTAGGCTTTCGACCGCCCTTCGTGCCGTATTGGACGAGCAGAGTGGCGTCATGATCGTGCGGCCCCGGCTTCTTCACGGGCTGCAGGCAGGAGACCCGCAACCGCAGAATCTCTTCGGCTCTCAGAGCGGTCCGCAATAACGTCCAGCACATGAGCGCATCAACATTCGCCGTGTGGCTGTCGCGCGTCTGTAGATAGGTCAGCCACTCCTCAATCGCCGAACGCTCAGGCAGCGACAAATCCCCGGGATCGGGCCGCACGCCCCCGACCAGCCGGCGCCGCGGTGCGGCAGACTTGCGCGGATCGGAGGCAACCACCTCCACAACCACTTCAAACGGTCCGCGCTCTTCCGCGTTCGCCGCCCAAGTCAAGAAATCAACGGCTGTGTGGAATCGACCGTTGATGGTAGACGGTGCAAGCCTCCCGCAGACCATCGGATTAACGTACCGGTCGAGTACCCCTTGGTAGTCGAGTTCCCGCCAGTTGATTCGGCGGCGCTCGCAATGCGTGATAAAGTGCTCAATCTGTCGGCCGTAAGTCACTATCGAGCCGTCGCTCGGAATGCGTTTCCGGGCGTAAGCACTTGGGGCGTGCGCCTCGCAGTTTTCATTTCCGCGAATCCATCGTCCCCTCCCGATGTCCATGAGGTATTGCGACGCTGGCGCATGACACTGGTAATTTCGATCGTATAGGACCGGAATCCGCGCCAAGTCCTGAGTGCCAATAGTCGTCGCCCGCAGTTTGCACGGCATAATTATGAAGGCCATGGTGCCCCCCTTGGTTCGAGTATATGGCATCAAGTTTTGTTCCACATGTCGACAACGCTTTAGCAGGCTGCTGAAAAACTACCAGCGATGAGCCTTGATCTGGATTTTGTCGCTGTGGTGGATGCTGATTTCGACTTCAAGGCTGCCATCCTCGGCCAGTTCGGCCGTGCCGGTGCCGCGGATGGGGGTCATCTCGTTGTCGCCCTCGAAATCGAAGAAGATGCTGCTGATGCTGGTCTCGCACTCTAGCCCGGATCATTCATCAGCGTTTTGGAACGGCGGTCCGAAGGCGCGTCGATGGGTGGCGCCAACGGCGCGGCATGACGGGGCTCAAGGGTTGCGGGGACAGGTTCGTTCGGGGGCACGCCGCCCCTGCGGTTACGGCGGCAACTTCGCGGTACGGGCGGCCAGCATCGCCAGGCTTTCCTGGTAGGGGAAGCCGGCCGGCAATGACACCTTGATGCGGGTCACCATCTCGGTGACCCGCGCCGCCACCTTGATGAGGCCGAGGCGCAGCGTGTCGAACTGCGCCTCGCGCCAGAACGACGCCTTCGGCGCCAAGCTGCGCAAGGTGTGCAGCAGCCAGTAGGCGGCGGTGTGGATGAGCAGCCGGAACTGGTTGGCCGTGGCCTTGCTGCACGACGTCCGGTCGGAGGCGAGGTGCAGCTTGTGCGCCTTGATCAGGTTCTCCATCTGCCCGCGCGCGCAATAGGTGGTCTCGTACAGCGCCTTGGCCGTGCCGGTCAGGTTAGTGACGATGAAGCGCGTATCGGTGCCTTGGGCCGACGCCTCGACGCGGGCGATGACCCGGCGCTCGACCTTCCAGGAGCGGGCGGCATAACGGAACTCGCCGAAGCGGCGCACTTTGTCCACCTCCCCAGCCACCCGGCCCATCGCGGCGTCCTCGGCGAGGGCCGTGACGCGCCCGAGCAGGACGGTGTTGCCGCCCAGGCCGAAGATGTAGCCGACGCGGTTGCGCTCGCACCAACTCATCGCTTCGTGGCGGCCGTAATGGCTGTCGCCGCGCACCAGGATATCGACGCGCGGCCAGCGGGCGCGGATGGCCCGCACGACATGGCGCAGCACCAATGCCACCTCGGTACCGTCCGGCGTTTTGCCGGGCCGCAGAATGACGGCGACCGGCTTGCCGGTGGTCGCCTCGTAGATGTGCATCGGCAGGAAGCAGCGCCCGTCGTAATGGGCGTGGAAGAGGGACAGCTGCTGGGCGCCGTGGACGCGGTCCTCGGTGTCGTCGATGTCCAGCACGAGGCGCCGCGGCACCGTGACGAAGCTATCGCAGAACAGCTCCACCATGGCGGCCATCATGCGCTTGAGCGCCACCGGACCGGGCAGATTCTCCAGGCGGCTGATGGTCGGCTGCGAGCACAGGTCGCCCCCGCTCTCGGGAAGTCGGCCGACCGCCATCTTGAAGGCGGGATCGCTGCGCAGGGCGTCGCAGTCGTTGGCGTCGGCGTACCCGGCGGCGATCAGCAGGGCGCGGAAGCGGATCATCTCCGCCAGCGTGTGCCGGACGCGCTCGGGAGCGCGCGGGTCCTCGATGCAGCGCGCCAGGCGCTCGCAGACCCCAAGCCGCCGATCGATCTCGGCCAGCAGCAGGACGCCGGCGTCGGAGGTGAGACGGCCGCCATCGAAGGCGGCGTGAACCGGCTTGCCGGCAACCGGTGACAAGCCGGGCAGAACCCCGGTACTCTCGGCCATGGCGGGCGTGAACTCCGTTGATCCGTGGTGAGACTGCTTCAGCACCAGAATCATACACGAAGTCAGCGGCTTAACCTCGCGCCCGCCACCCCCAGCTTCAGCTCTGGTGAATTATCCGGGCTAGTGCACTGACTCATTCAGAAGGTGCAGGCAACCGATCGAGTTTGGCGAAGATGGTGTCGGCGGGCTTGGTCCAGACGAAGGGCTTGGCCGCCTTGTTGTGCGCGCGGATGTAGCGTGCGATGGCGTCCTGGAGATCGGCCACGGACTTGAAGACGCCGCGTCGGATGCTTCGGCGGGTGATGATCGAGAAGAAGCCCTCGACGGCGTTGATCCAGGAGGCGGACTTGGGCGTGAAATGGAACACCCAACGGGGATGATCAGCCAGCCAGTCCAGCACCTTCGGGTGCGTGTGGGTGGCGTAGTTGTCGACGATGGCGTGGATCACTTTGCCCGCCGGGACGGCGCGTTCCACGGCGGCGAGGAACTTGATGAACTCCTTGTGGGTGTGCTTGGGCATGCAGCGCCCGACCACGGTGCCGTCCAGCGTGTTCAGCGCAGCGAACAGCGTGGTGGTGCCGTTGCGCTTGTAGTCGTGCGTCATCGTCCCGCACTTGCCGGGCTTCAGCGGCAAGCCGGGCTGGGTGCGGTCAAGCGCCTGGATCTGGCTCTTCTCGTCGATGGACAGCACCACCGCATGGCAGGGCGGGTCCATGTAAAGCCCGACAATATCCTCGACCTTGGCCGCGAAGGCCGGATCGCTGGAGCGTTTGAAGGTGCGCAGGCGAAGCGGTTGAAGGCGGTTGGCCTCCCAGATGCGCTGTACGGCGCGCAGGCTGATGCCGATCGTCTTGGCCATGGCCCGGCCTGTCCAGTGGGTGACGGCGCCAGGCGGTTCCGAACAGGTCAGCGCCAGCACCTTGGCCACCGTCGTGGTGGGCAGCGGTGCCCGGCCGGGCTTGCGCGTCTTGTCGCGCAGCAGACCATCGACGCCCTGTTCGGCGTAGCGCACCTGCCAGCGCCACACCGCTGGGCGGCTGACACCGGCCCGGCGCGCCACCTCCTGCACGGGCAGCCGGTCGGCCGAGAGCACAATGATGTTTGCCCGCTGGATATGCTTGAGCGGGCGGTTGCGGTCGCCGAGGAGCACAGCCAAGCGCGCGCGGTCCTCCGGTCCAACGATGACGCTAACGGTCTGGGCCATGCCGATAGAATCGCACGTCGGCGGCCCTCTATGAATCCTATGTCTGCGTCAGTGCACTAGGCCAGCCTGAAGAGCGCCGAACACCATCTTGCCGCGGCCGTCCTCGTCGAAACGGATGTAGGCCGGCTCGACCAGATTGAGATTGGCACAGTCCCACTGGTCGGCTTCGGTGAGGCGCCACTTGCCGAGCACCTTGCAACGTCGTGCCGTCGTCATGGCGCCGCCTCCAGCAACTTGGGCAGCCGGATCAGGTTGTAGGCCGGCGTGGCGAAGGTGAAGGCCCAGCCCACCTGGGCGGTGCCGCGGAAGCGGCTCTTGCGATGACCAGCCACCGTCTTGACCCAGCCGAACACCTCCTCAATGCGCTTGCGGCAGCGTCGGCTCACCTCGTAGCCGGAATGCCGGGTGGTGCGCGCGTCGATGCGCGAACGCCGCCTCGACGTGTTCTGCCACATGCGGCGTGGCCTTGAGCGCGCTTAGGTCGGCCACGAAATCGGCCGTATCGTAGCCCGTGTCGGCGCCCACCGTGATGCGGTGCCGGCCCTCCAGTGCGCCGACCAAGTCCAGCGCGGCGATCCGCTCAGCGGTGCCGCTGGCCTGCGTCAGCCTCGCCCCGACCACCAAGCAGTTCCGGTTCTCCATCAGCACGTGGCCCATGAAGCTGAGCTTGGCCTCCTTGCCGCGTCCTTTGCGGAACAGCTTGGCCTCGGGATCGGTCACGCTGGCGTGCGTGTCGTTGCTGCGCCGCTCGCCATGGAAGTTCCGTTCGCCGTTGCGCCCCGGCCCCGGCGGCTCGTCACTCCCGTCCTTGGGACGGAAGCTCTTCATGCTGGCCCATGCCTCGACCAGGGTGCCGTCCACTGAGAAGTGCTCGTCCGAAAGCAGGCCCTTGATCTTGGCGTGCGCGACCACGGCACCGAGGAAAGCACCGGCCACGTCGCCGGCGAGCAGGCGGTCGCGGTTCTTGGTGAAGACCGTCGGATGCCAGACCGGATCGTCCACGCCCAGCCCGACGAACCAGCAGAACAGCAGGTTGAAGTCGATCTGCTCGGCGAGCTGGCGTTCCGAGCGGATCGAGTAGAAGGCTTGCAGCAGCAGCGCCTTGAGCACCTGTTCGGGTGGGATGGGCGGCCGCCCGGTGCTGGCGTAAAGCCCGGCGAACGCCGCGCCCATGCCAGCCAGCACCTCGTCGACCACCGCCCAGATCGCCCGCAGCGGATGCTTCGCCGGAATCCGCTCCTCCAGCGAGACGTAGCTGAACATCGCGCCCTGGTGCGACTGCCGTCCGCGCATCCCCATGACCTCGCCTGACCACCACAGGGCAAGCGAATCACAACCATGCCGCGCCGGGAAGGGTGTTTTTCAGCAGCCTGTTAGAGCGTTTATTTGCCCCCCCAAAAGAAAATCAATTTCCGCTGGCTGAAGGCACCGGGAGAGACCTATGGCCGGTCGCCGGTCATGAAGGCGTTGCCCGACATCAAGACCGCCAACAAGGTGGTCGAGCTGGTGCTGAAGAACGCCTCCGTCGCCGTCACCGGCATCTGGCAGGCCGACGACGACGGGGTGCTGAACCCCGCGACGATCCGGCTGGTGCCGGGGACGATCATTCCCAAGGCGGTGGGGTCGGCCGGGCTGACGCCGCTCGCCAACCCCGGGCGGTTCGACGTGTCGCAGCTCGTGCTCGACGACCTGCGGGCGCGCATCCGCCACGCGCTGCTCGCCGACCGGCTGGGGCCGCTGGACCAGCCGCGCATGACCGCGACCGAGGTGGTCGAACGCTCCGCCGAGATGGCCCGGCTGCTCGGCGCGACCTATGGGCGGCTCCAGGCGGAGCTGCTGACCCCGCTGGTGCTGCGCGCCGTCGGCATCCTACGCCGCCGCGGCGAGATTCCGGACATCGCGGTCGACGGGCGCACGGTCGCTCTGCAGCACCGCTCGCCGCTGGCCCAGGCGCAGGCGCAGCGGGACGTCCAGGCAACGCTGCGCTGGCTGGATACCGCGCGGCAGCTCGGACCGGAGGCGCTGTCCGCGGTGGACGTCGCGGCGACCGCGCGCTGGCTGGGCGAGGCCTTCGGCGTGCCCGCCAAACTGGTGCGGGCGGAGGCGCCTCATGGCTGATCCGGCGGATTGGAACAACGGCGGCTGGGCTTGGCTGGAGGGCATGACGCCCACCGAGGCGGTTCCGGCCGGCGATCCGGCGCCCAGCTTCGCCCGCTGCTTCGCCGGGCCGGACGGGGCGCGGGTGCTGGCCACGCTGAGGGCCATGACGCTGGACCGCACGCTCGGCCCCGACGCCTCCGACGCCGCGCTGCGCGACCTGGAGGGCCAGCGCCGTCTGGTCGCCCTCATCCTCGCCTTGACCGCCCGTGGGCAGGGCGCCTGAGTCTTTCATCAATAAGGAGCTATCCATGGCCGAGAACCTGCTGACGTCGACCGTTCCCGGCGCCCCGCCCGCGGTGCCCGAGAAGTTCCGCGACCCGGAAACCGGTGCGGTGCGCGTGGAGGCGCTGCTGAAGTCCTATCTGGAGCTGGAGCGCAAGCTGTCCGCTCCCGCCCCGGCGCTCGACGGCGGTGAGCGGCCCGACCTGCTGGCGGCGCCGGGCGTGCCCGATGGGCCGGAGGGCTATTGCATCGCCTGCGACCATGGGTTGTTCGAGCCTGACCCGGCGATCAACGGCCGCCTGCACGGCGCCGGCTTCACGCCGGACCAGGCGCAGCTCGTCTATGACCTCGCCGCCGAGCGTCTGGTCCCGCTGATCCAGGAGCTGGCCGCCGAATTCCAGGCGGAACGCGAGGTCGAACGGCTGTCCGCCCAGTTCGGCGGGGCCGAGCGCTGGCGGGAGGTGTCGCGGCAGCTCCACGCCTGGGCGGTGAAGAACTTGCCGCCCGCCGCGGTGGAGGGGCTGTCGACCACCTATGAGGGAGTGATGGCGCTTCACCGGATGATGACCGGCGGCGAGCCCGCCGCCCTGTCGATGCCCGCCGGCGCGCCGTCCGCCGGCGGGGAGGCGGAGCTGCAGGCGTTGATGCGCGATCCCCGCTATTGGCGGGACCGCGACCCGGCGGTGGTGTCGAAGGTGACCGACGGGTTCCAGCGCCTGTACCCGAGCGCCTGAGGCGGCGGACCGGTGGCGCGGTGTGCTTCGCGGGGTGACCTTCGAACCCACGCCGCGCCGGATGGGCGAAATGTCGCAGCCGGTTTGAAAAGGACGAAGGCGAACCGCGGCAGGCAACTTGACCGTTGCGTGTTTGAAATAAAAAAGCGACGCTTTCGCGCAGAATGACAACCGCCCGGAAGCAGCCGGGTGCGACGATTGCCGCCGGGACCGTGATGACGCTGCGCCGCAAGATCCGCTGGCTGACCTGGATCGGCCTGATCGGCTGCCTCATGGCGGCAATCCCGGCGCTTTACCTGCTGCGCAGCGGTCTGATCACGGAGCGGGGACGGCTGACCCACGCCTTGGTTGGGTCGGCGCACGCCATGCTTGGCGAGATCAACGCGGCCATCGAGGCGGGCGCCCTGCCACGGGACGAAGGTCAGGGGCAGGCGCGGCTGGCGCTGCGGGCGCTGGGACGCGATCCCTTCCATGTCAGCGTGTTCACCGACGGACGCGTGCCCGAGGGCTGGATGGACGAGGCTCGTTCGGTCCGCGCCAGCCTAACCTTCGAGCCGTGGGGCTGGACCATCGCGGCGGCCAGCGGGACCGACGACCTCGACCGCGAGTTCGCCATGGAGGCCCTGGCCTTCGTCCTGTTCATCGCCGTTCTGCTGGTGCTGAGCTGGCCGCTGTCGGTGTTTCTATCGCAGCATGTGCTGGGTCCCATCGAGGCGCTGTCGGAGCGGATGGAGCGGCTGACCGAAGGGCAGACCGGCATCGACATCCCCGGCCGCGACCGCAAGGACGAGTTCGGCGCCATGGCCCGCGCCATGGACTATTTCCGGCAGGCCGCCGAGGCGCTGATCGTGCGCGACGAGCGGCTGTTCGGCATCATGAACAACATCGGCGAAGCCATCGTGCTGGTCGGCGAGGACGGTCGGGTGGAAGAGCACAACCCCGCCGCCGCCGCGCTGTTCGGCGTGCCCGCGGAGCGGCTCGACGGCCATCGCTTCGCCGATCTGTTCGTCGAGGAGGACCGCGAGCGGATCGCCCGGCTGCTGGGGTTGGGGACACCGGCCGACGGAGCCGTCGCGGGGTTGGGAACCGGCGGTCGCAGGGAACGTGCCGAGGAGCTGGTGATCGAGCGGGCGGACGGGCGGATCGACGCCTCGCTCTCCCTGTCCTGCCTGGACGTGCAGGGGCGGCGCAGCTACGTCTGCGCGCTGGCCGACATGACGGAGCGGCTGCGCCACGAGCGGGAGCTGCTGCGGCTGGCCACGCGCGACCGGCTGACCGGCCTGCCGAACCGCGCCCTCATCGAATCGCTGCTCGACACCTCGATCGAGCGGGCGCGGCGCCACGGCCGCCGCTTCGCGGTGCTGTGCCTGGACCTGTCGCGCTTCAAGCTGATCACCGACACGCTGGGCCACCACGCCGGGGACCTGCTGCTGCAGGAGGTCGCCTCGCGGATCGTCCTCACGGTCCGGGCGAGCGACACGGTGGGGCGCATCGGCACCGACGACTTCGCGGTGATCCTCGACGAGGTCGGCGAGGCGCAGGAGGTGGAGATCGCCGCCCAGCGGATCCTGGCCGCCTTCGACGAGCCGGTGCTGCTGATGGGGACGGAGCATTACGTCCGCCCGTCGATCGGCATCGCCCTGTTCCCCGACCATGCCGACAGCGCGCAGGAACTGGTCCGCTCCGCCGACACGGCGCTCTACGCGGCCAAGCGGGCCGGCGGCAAGCGCCACGCCTTCTTCCGCAAGGAGCTGGCCGACCAGGCGCACCGCCATCTGGCGCTGGACCGCGACCTGCGGGCGGCGCTGGCGCGCGGGGAGTTCCAGCTCCACTACCAGCCCAAGGTGTCGCTGGTCGACCAGTCGCTGGAAGGGTTCGAGGCGCTGCTGCGCTGGGACAAGCCCGGTTTCGGTATGATCCCGCCCGGCGAGTTCATCCCGGTCGCCGAGGACACTGGCTTCATCGTGCCGCTCGGCGACTGGGTGATCGACGAGGCCTGCCGGCAGTTGCGGGAGTGGATCGACCGCGGGCTGGAGCCGGTGCCGGTGGCCGTCAACATCTCCCCGCGCCATCTGCGCCAGCGTTCCGCCGAGGATTTCCGCCGCATCATCGACCGCCACCGCCTGTCGCCCGATCTGGTCGAGCTGGAAATCACCGAGGGTGCTGTGATGCAGGACATGGACCACGCCCTGTCCGTCCTGGCCGCGTTGAAGGCCATGGGCATCCGCGTGGCGGTGGACGATTTCGGCACCGGCCATTCCTCGCTGAGCTACCTGAAGCGGTTGCCGGTGACGACGCTGAAGATCGACCGCTCCTTTGTGAACGGCGTGCCGAGCGAGCGGGAGGACAACGGCATCGTCTCCACCATCATCGCCATGGCCGATATGCTGGGGCTCGACGTGGTGGCGGAGGGGGTGGAGAAGCAGGAGCAGGCCAATTTCCTGCGCCACCACAATTGCACCCTGGTCCAGGGCTGGCTGACCGGGCGCCCGGTTCCCGCCGGGCAGGCCGCCGACCTGCTGGCCGTGCGCCTGCGCCGGTCGGCGTGAGATCTGGAAGAACCGGGGGCCGTCGCCCCCGGTTCTTCCTCCCGAATCGGCCCTGAGGTCAGCGCAGCGCGCCCTTGACGTCCTCGTACTTGTCCTTCTGCCAGGACTCCAGGCCCTTGAGGTCGTTCTCCGTCATGTCGACGGTCAGGCGCTTGCCCTTCATGTGCAGCCGCTCCAGCGGCAGGACGACGTCCTTGTCGCTGATGTCGGCGATGTGATCGACGTCGATCACCGCGAAGGTCTGGCCGCCCTTGCGGACGATGCCCTCGATCTCGGCGATGTCCTTGCCGTCGCTGCCGTAGACGTCCTTCCCCTTGAGCTGGGCCGCGGTCATCTTCGCGACCGCCGGGTCGAGCGAACCGTGGGTGGCCGCGACCTGCCCGGTCGCCTTGTTGCTCGGGACCTCCTTGGCGGTGGTTCCAGACGTGCTTTCGGCCAGGGCCGGCGTGGCGAGCAGAAGCGCGGCGACGCCACAGGCGGTGATGATCGTCTTCATGAAGCGTATTCCTTTTTTTTGCCGTGTTTTTCGGGCCGTTGAGGCCAACCATTCAACAGCGTGGCTTCGGGGGATATTCCACGCCCCGAGGGGGTACCGCGCCAAGGGGATGACGGTTCATCAAAGGAAAATATTCTTGACATAAGAGGGCGGGTGTCCTAGAAACTCTCTTGCCAACGCCCGTCGTGCGTCCCCTCACGCGGTGGGCCGCGGCATCCCGAACCTCCCTCCATGCCTGTCCTGAAAGGGGCTGACCGGACAACCGAAAGGCCCGGTCAGCCCCTTTCTTTTTTCGCGCTTCGCCCGCGGCCGGGCGCGCGTCCCTTGTCCTTTTCCGGGATCGGGCGCGCCTGACAACCGGGTGGCGGAATGCTTCCCGCCGGACGGGACCACCGCAGAACGCGAAAGGAATACAATCCGATGTCCACCTCGGTCGCCCAGGCTTTCGTCAAGCAGTTCGAACGCGAAGTGCACGACGCCTACCAGCGCATGGGCTCCAAGCTGCGCAACACGGTGCGCACCAAGAACAACGTCCAGGGCGCTTCTACCGTCTTCCAGAAGGTCGGCAAGGGCACCGCGTCGACCAAGGCGCGCCATGGCGCGGTTCCGGTGATGAACCTGGACCACACGCCGGTCGAATGCACCCTCTACGACTTCTACGCCGGCGATTGGGTCGATCGGCTGGACGAGCTGAAGACCAACATCGACGAGCGGCAGATCATCGCCAGCGCCGGCGCCTACGCGCTGGGCCGCAAGACCGACGAACTCATTCTCGGCGAGCTGAACCGGTCCACCAACTACGCGGGTGCGTCCAGCGACGGGCTGACCAAGGCGAAGGTGCTGACGGCCTTCGAGAAGCTGGGCGAGTCCGACGTGCCGGACGACGGCCAGCGCTACGCCGTCGTCGGCTGGAAGCAGTGGAGCCAGCTTCTGGGCATCGACGAGTTCGCCAGCACCGAATATGTCGGCGCCGACGAGCTGCCCTGGCGCGGCACCCAGGCCAAGCGCTGGCTGGGCACGCTGTGGATGCCCCATTCCGGTCTGAAGGCGGAGAGCGGCGTGCGCCTGTGCCACTGGTACCACAAGACGGCCGTCGGTCACGCCTCCGGCGCCGACGTGAAGACGGACATCTCCTGGCACGGCGACCGCGCCGCGCACTTCGTCAACAACATGATGTCGCAGGGCGCCGGCCTGATCGACGCGGCGGGCGTCGTCACCATGCGCTGCCTGGAAGCCTGACGCCCTCCCTGCCGACGATCGAAATGGAGTTTCCTCCCATGGCCTATCTTCCGAAGGACCTGAGCGTCCTCGCCTACGCCAACGGCTTCACCTTGTGGCACTACACGACGCCGGACGCCGCCACGCTGGTGGACAACAGCGGCTATTTCAACGGCGCGTCCGATCTGCTGCGCAGCGGCGACATGATCCTGGCCAACACCGGCACCGCCGGGACGCCCGCCGCCGGCGTCTTCGTGGTCGCCGCCAACGCGGCGGGGGTGGTGGACGTCACCAACCTGTCGCCCTTCGGCGCGTCCAACACCGACTGACGGACTTGGCACGATTTTCCCTCTCCCCCCTCTCCAGGGGAGAGGGAAAGGCGACTTCTGATCGGAAGGATCGATCCCATGGCATTGACGGCTATCGGGCTGTGCAGCCGCGCGCTCATCAAGATCGGGGCGACGGCGATCACCGCCTTCGACGAGGGCACCGCCGAGGCGGAGGTCGCGGGGGCGCTCTTTGAGCCGGCGCGCGACGCGCTGCTCTCCGCCAACGCCTGGAGCTTCGCCACCCGGCAGGCCCGGCTGGCGCGGCTGGCCGACGACCCGGTCGCCGATTACGGCGCGGCCTTCCAGCTTCCCGCCGATTTCCTGCGCGCGCTCGGCGCCGGGTCGGGCGGGCGAGGGCGGGGGCTCGACTACCGCATCGCCGGGCGGGCGCTGCACGCAGCGTCGGACGCGGTGGTGCTGACCTATGTCGGGCGCCCGGCGGAGGAGGACTTTCCCGCCTTCTTCGACCAGGCGCTGATCGCCCGGCTCGCCGCGGAGTTCTGCATTCCGCTGACCGAGAGCACGAGCCGGGCGGAGCTGCTGCAGCGGCTGGCGGAAAGCGAGTTCCGCCGCGCCCGCCAGATCGACGCCCTGCAGGACAGCCAGCCGGGCTTCGAGGGTTTCACCCTGATCGACGCGAGGGGCTGATGGCGCGGATTCGTCAGGTGAAGACCAACTTCACGGCGGGGGAGATTTCCCGCCGCCTGCTGGGGCGCGGCGACCTGCGCGCCTACGACAACGGGGCGCTGGCGCTGCGCAACCTGTTCATCCACCCGACCGGCGGGGTGACGCGCCGCTCCGGCCTCGCCTTCGTCGATCCGGCCCGCGGCGACGGGCGGCTGGTCGCCTTCGAGTTCAACACCGAGCAGACCTATCTGCTGGTCTTCTCCGAAGGGCGGATCGACGTCTACGGCAACGACGCGCCCATCGCCAGCGTGGAGGCCCCCTGGACCGCCGCCCAGCTTCCCCAGATCACCTGGACGCAGAGCGCCGACACGCTGCTGGTCTGCCACCCCGACGTGCCGCCGCGCAAGCTGACCCGCAGCGGCGCCGACGCCTGGGCGCTGACCGGCTGGAGCTACGTCGCGGATGGGGAGCGGGTGGCGATGCCCTTCTACCGCTTCGCCGACCCGGCTGTGACTCTGAACCCGTCGGGAACGGACGGGCTGGTGACGGTGACCGCCTCCGCCCCGGTCTTCGACCCGAAGCAGGAGGGGGCCCGCCTGCGCATCCAGGGCAAACAGCTCCGCGTCGAGGGGGTGGTGTCGGCGACCGAGGTTTCCGCGACGGTGCTGGAGACGCTGTCCGGCACCGCCGCCACGACGGCCTGGGACGAGCAGTCCTTCTCGCCGCTGCGCGGCTGGCCGGTGTCGGCGGCCTTCCACCAGGACCGGCTGGTCATCGGCGGGTCCCGCGACCTGCCCAACCGGCTGTGGCTGTCGCGCTCCGCTGATCTGTGGAATTTCGATCTGGGCACCGGGCAGGACGACGAGGCCATCGAGTTCGGCATCCTGTCCGATCAGGTGAACGCGGTGCGCGCCGTCTTCTCCGGGCGGCATCTCCAGGTCTTCACCTCGGGCGCGGAATACATGGTGTCGGGCGATCCGCTGACCCCGCAGAACATCCAGGTCCACCGGCAGACGCGCATCGGCTCCCCCGTCGACCGCTCCGTGCCGCCGCGCGACGTGGACGGCGCCACCCTGTTCGTGTCGCGCAACGGGCGGGAGATCCGCGAATTCCTCTACACCGACACCGAGGCCGCCTATCAGGCCAACGATCTGGCGCTGCTCGCCCGCCATCTGGTGGTGAAGCCGCGCGACCAGGACTACGACCAGGGCCGCCGGCTGATGTTCGTGGTGATGGAGGACGGCGCGCTGTGCGCCCTGACCGTCTACCGGCTGGAGCAGGTGACCGCCTGGACCCGGCTGGAAACCGACGGGGCGGTGCGCAGCGTCGCGGTGGTCGGGGACGAGGTCTACGCGCTGGTCGACCGCGCCGGGCGGTGGAGCGTCGAGCGCTTCGACGACGGGCTGAATCTCGACGCCGCCCTGGTCGGCGACCACGACGCCCCGACCGCGGTGTGGAGCGGGCTGGACCATCTGGAAGGGCGGACCGTCGCGGTGGTCGCCGACGGGACGGTCCGCGCCGATGCCACCGTCGCCGCCGGCAAGATCGTGCTCGACCCGCCGGCCCGCCACGTCGAGGCCGGGCTGCCCTACAGCCACCGCATCGAGCCGCTGCCGGTCAGCCTGCTCGGGCAGGCGGGCGGGACCGACGCGGTGCGGCTGGTCGCCGTCGGCTTCCGGCTGGAAGAGACGGCGGCGCTGCACGCCGACCTGGGGCGCGGCCTTCAGGAGCTGCCGCTGCACCGGACGGGGCCGCAGCCGGCGGGCGGCGTCCCCGCGCTGGTCTCCGGCGACCGCAAGCTGCGGGCGCTGGGCTGGCGGCGCGACAGCGACCGGCCGCTGTGGAGCATCCGGCAGGACGCGCCGCTGCCCTTCACGCTTTTGTCCGTAACCATGGAACTGAGGGTGAACGACTGATGGGCGGAATCACGACCCTGGCCACGACGGCGCTGCCGCTGGCCAACTCCGTCGCCGATACGGTGGACCGCGTCTCCGGCAGCTCGGACAGTGCGCGCCGGCAGCAGGCCGCCGACGAGCGCCGCTACGCCTATCAGGCGGAGCAGCAGCGCCTGCAATGGCAGCGCGAGGACGAACTGCGCCGCCAGGACCAGGAGCTTCAGCGCCAGAAGGAGGAGCAGGCGCGCGCCGAGGCGGAGCGGCAGCGCGCCCGCGAGATGGACTGGCTGGCGCAGAGCCAGAATCTGGCGGCCCAGCAGCTCCGCGCAGGGCAGGCCGCCACGCTGGCCGACAAGGAAGGCGACGCCCGCACACGGCTGGCCCAGATGTCCGCCGCCGCGCAATCCGACGAGCGGCGGCGCGTGGACGCCCTCCGCCGCACCGTGGCGCGCACCCGCGCGACGCTCGGCTCCAACGGGGTCAGCGCGGCGGACGGCTCGGGCGAGGCGATCCTGCTCGGTGTCGTCAAGGACAGCGCCGCGGAGCGCGGGGAGGCGGAAGGCGCCGACCGGCTGAAGCGCGAGGCCATCCAGCAGGAGGTGGACAGCGTGCGCCGCCGCAACCTGCTGGAACAGGCGCAGCTCGCCGAGCGCCAGCGGCTGGAGTTCATGAGCCGCTTCTATTGACGCATTCCGGTCCATCCACGCAGGAGGAGGGGCGCAGCCCATGCCCAGCGCAATCGACGTTCCGCGCGGCAACCCGCGCGTCCAGTATCTTGCCGACGGCGTGCAGACGGACTTCACCTTTCCGTTTCCGGTCTTCGAGGACAGCGACCTCCAGGTCTTCCTGGGCGCGGCGCGGCAGACCACCGGCTACGCGGTGAGCGGCGCCGGGAACACGGCGGGCGGCACGGTGGCCTTCGCGGAACCGCCGGAGGCCGGGACGCCCGTCCTGCTGCGCCGGCGCCTGCCCATCGAGCGGATGAGCGACTTCCTGGAGAGCGGGCCGCTGCCGGCCGCCAGCCTGAACCGCGAGTTCGATCAGCTCACTGCGGCGCTGCAGCAGGTGGCCGGCGACCAGGAGCTGATGCTGCGCTACACCGACACCGACCTTCCGGCCTCCAATCGCTTGCCGGAACGGGCGGTGCGGGCGGGGCAGCTTCTGGCCTTTGATACGGTGGGAAACCCCATCGCCCGTCCACCGGTGGATGAGGAGGCGCTGTCGACCTTCGTCGCTCCCGGCGCCGGCGCGGTGCGCCGCCCGGTGCGGGAGAAGCTGTCCGACGCCCTGTCGGTGAAGGATTTCGGCGCGGTCGGTGACGGGATCGTGGACGACACGCGGGCGATCCAGGCCGCGCTGACCAGCGCGGATGCCGTCCATGTGCCGCCGGGCACCTACCGGATCACCAACACGCTGACGGTGGGCTACGGCCAGACGCTCTACGGAGCGGGGCAGAGGTCGGTCATCGCCGGAGCCTCGGCGGGGTTCGACCTGATCCATCTGCCGGACGGTTACGCCACGGTGAGCGGCCTGCGGCTGGAGCGGGGCGACGCCGCGGTGCGGCTGTTCGGGCGGGACGGCCCCTGCGTGCACAACACGCTGAGCGACCTGACCATCTGGGACCCGCGGGTCGGGCTGCTGTTCGACGGTTACGCCGATCCCAACCGGCCCTGCTACTGGAACATGGTGTCGCGCGTGCTGGTGGCCCGGCCGTCGCTGCACGGGGTGTGGCTGACCCGGACGGGGGAGGGCGACACGCCCAATGCCAACCGCTTTTCCATGGTGCGCGTCTATTCCCTGTCGGCGCCCATCGCCGGCTGCGGCTTCTTCGTGGAGCAGGGCAAGTACAACAACAGCTTCCAGGACTGCGAGGCCAACCTGTCGACCATGGCGCTGGCCTGTTTCCGCGTCGGCGCCAACACGGACAAGACGCTGATCCTGAACTTTTACGCGGAGTCGCTGGGCGGTGTGCCGAACGTGCAGCTCGACGCCGGGTCGGTGGAGACGGCCATCGTCAACCTCCTGTCCATGTCCGCCGGCCCGGCCATCTACGATTTGTCGGGGGGCCGGTACACGGCGGTCAACGCCGGCTATCCGGAAAAGAACCGGCTGGCGCGTAGCCGCGTTTCCGAGCTGGTCGTCGAGGCCCTGCGCTACGACACCGAATATGTGGAGCCGCAGGGCGGCGGGGTGGTCGCGCTGGACCTCGCCAGCTCCGTCTATCTGGTCAGTGCCTACAGCGGCGACGTGGAGCTTCGGCTGCCGGCGGCGGACGCGGCCAACGGCCATGCGGTGACGGTGAAGCGCACCGACGCCTCCACCCACCGCCTGACCATTACCGAGGAGGGCGGGCCGGGACCCGACGGCCGGACGGCGGCGCTGGGCAACCGCTACGACTTCGTGACCGTGGTGTCGAACGGGGCCGGATGGTGGGTGGTGGCCGGCAACAGCCGGCCGGGCAATGCCCACTTCCACGACCAGCCGGGCCTGTTCGAGCCGGACCTGAACCAAGCCTTGTATCTGGTGAGTGCCTTCAGTGGTGCCGTCACGGTGCGGCTGCCGACGCCTGGGGCGTTGCACGCGGTCGGGCGCACGGTGACGGTCAAGAAGGCCGATGTCTCGGGCAACCCGGTCACCGTCACCGTGCAGGGCGGCGGCGGACCGGACAACGCCCCGGTGACGCTGAATTCCACCGGCAGCGCGGTCACCGCCATGTCCAACGGCGCCGGCTGGCACATTCTGGGCCGGGTGGCGTGATGGAGGCGGAAACGCGCAAGAAGGGTTTCTTCGCCTTCGTCCAGGACTGGAATCGTCAATCGGAGCTGACCACCCCCCGCCACCATCTGCAGATCGCCGCGTGGCTGGAGCGGCAAGCGGTCGGAGTCGGGTCCCTTGGCATCGGGCCGCGCCTGCTGCTGATGGCTTTCCGCGGGGCGGGCAAGTCGTCCATCGTCGGGCTGTTCGCGGCCTGGATGCTCTACCAGGACCCCAACCGGCGGCTGCTCGTTCTGGCGGCGGACCTGAAGCTGGCCAAGAAGATGGTGCGCAACGTCAAGCGCATCATCGAGCGTCATCCCGACACCCGCGGCCTGAAGCCCCCGGCGAAGGAGCGCGACCAGTGGGCGGCCGACCAGTTCACCGTGTTGCGGGCGCAGGAGCTGCGCGACCCCTCCATGGTGGCGGCGGGTGTGGGCGGCAACATCACGGGCAGCCGCGCCGACGTGGTGATCTGCGACGACGTCGAGGTGCCGCGGACCTCCGGCAGCCCGGGCAAGCGCGCCGACCTGCGCGAGAAGCTGGCGGAGATCGACTATCTGCTGGTGCCGGGCGGGGTGCAGCTCTATGTCGGGACGCCGCACAGCTACTACTCCATCTACGCGGAGGAGCCGCGGGTGGAGGCGGGCGAGATGCGGCCCTTCCTGGACGGTTTCGCGCGGCTGGTCCTGCCCGTCTACACCGACGGCCCGGACGGCCGGCGCCGCTACGCCTGGCCGCAGCGCTTCGGCGAGGCCCATGTCAACCGCATCCGCAAGACGACCGGCCCCAACAAGTTCACCAGCCAGATGCTGCTGCAGCCGGTCAACGAGGCGGAGGGTTTCCTCGACCCCGATCGGCTGGGCCGCTACGACGGCGAACTGGAATACCGGGAGTCGGCGGGGCTGGCGGTTCTGACGCTGAACGGGCAGCGCATGGCCTCGGCCTCCTGCTGGTGGGACCCGGCCTTCGCACGGCCGGCGGCGGAGGGCGGCAAGCCCGGCGATTCCAGCGTCGTCGCCGCGGTGTTCGGCGGGGCGGACGGGCGCTTCTATCTGCACCGCGTGCTCTACCTGTCGGTGGACCCCGGCGATCCGGACACCGAGGCGGAGCAGCAGTGCCTCCAGGTCGCCCGCTTCCTGGAGCGGCATCACCTGCCGGCGGTGCACGTGGAGATCAACGGCATCGGGCGCTTCCTGCCCGGCCTGCTGCGCAAGGCGCTGCGCGCGGAGAAGGTCGGCGCCGCCGTGGTCGAGGAGGCCAGCCGCCGCGCCAAGGCGCTGCGCATCCGCGAGGCCTTCGACGCCCTGCTGGCCGACCGCCGGCTGCTGGCCCACGCCACGGTGTGGGAGACGCCTTTCGTCCGCGAGATGCGCGAATGGTCGCCGGACGGGCGCTATACGGGCCGCGACGACGGGCTGGACGCGGTGGCCGGCGCGCTGTCCTGCGAGCCCTTCCGCTTCGACCGCCAGCCGGCGCCGGGGCGGAAGCCGGACTGGCGCGCCGCGGCCTCGCCGGTCCCGGTAAAGGAATGGGACGTGTGATCGCTGACCGCAAAGTCCCGTGTTCCGACGGGCCGCCTTCCTCACCGGATGGCGGCCTTTTCTTTTGCCTTTTTCCTTGGAGAACGGAGATGCAGGAGTCCATCGACCTGTCCTGGTGGATCACGGCGGTCGAGCTGCCGGTCATGGGCGGGCTGTTCTGGCTGATCGCGCGGCTGCGCCGCGACGCCGAGTCCGCGCTGGAAACCTTGCGGGCGCGCGCCGAGACCGCCCAGGCGCAGGTCCGCGAGAGCCTGGCCGCCTATAAGCTGGAGGTCGCCAAGACCTACGTCTCGGTCGCGACGCTGAAGGATGTGGAGCGGCGGCTGACCGACCATCTGCTGCGCATCGAGACCAAGCTGGAAAACGGCTGTGCGTCGTTCGCCCCACCCTACGGCGACTTCGCCCCACCCTACGGCGACGGGGGCCGCCGATGAGGGCGCGTGTCCTGAAGCCGGAGCCCGGACCGGTGGCCGCGCCGCTGGTGCCGTCCGTCGATGCTCACGGCCAAGCCATCGACACGCTCGCCCGCACCCTGTGGGGGGAGGCGCGCGGCGAGTCCGTGCGGGCCATGGAGGCGGTGGCGGCGGTCGTGATGAACCGCGTCGGCCGGGCGCGCGACCATGGAGGCTGGTGGTGGGGGAATGACGTGGTCGCCGTCTGCCGCCTGCCGGGACAGTTTCCCTGCTGGGACCCGGACGCGCCGGGACGGCTGGGACTGCTGTCGGTCACCGCTGCGGATCCGGTCTTCGCCGCAGCCCAGCGGATTGCCCGCCGCGCGGTGGCCGGTCTGCTCGATGACCCGACGGGCGGAGCGACACACATGCACCGGGCGGGGATGAACCCGCAATGGGCACAAGGGCGTAGCGTCTGTGCCGAGATCGGCGGGTTCCAGTTCTACGACGACGTCGAATGACCTGTCGTTCTGCACCGACGCCTCCCCGACGCGCTTTGCCGGGCCGGACAACCACTCCGGACCGCTATCGCGGAAGGAGAGGTTGTAACGGAGCGGTCAGGCGGCTTCCTTGATCATCGCCAGATAGATCTTCCAGGCCGTCTCGACCGAGACGCCGCCGGCGCGCGACCCGGCGGCCAGCATCGCCGCCGAGGGCTTCAGCGGAACGGGCGTGCTGCTGGGCTCCGCCAGGGCGGTCAGGGGGGCGCTGTCCACGCTGGACACGATCACCCCATGGACGCGCGAGTCGAGCGCGTGTTCCACCGGGTGGCGTTCCTTCACAACATTCATCGCAATCGCGTTCATGGGGCTTCTCCTTGCTTGCCCACCTCCCAGCAATCCCAATGCCAATTCCGAAAAGTTGCCGCCGAAGGGGCGGCTGCCTTGGAGAGCCCTTGATTCTGCGGCTTTTCCGTGTGGTCGGTGGGGTGCGATGCGGCGGAACGGCGAATTTTCCTTCTGCAAAATGTCGGGGGATTCCCGAAGCCACGTTTGCAAATTGCGAAGCAAACAGCGCAACGTCCCATTCTGAAGTTATCAACGCTCCGCCGGTTCTCCCGTTTTTGCCACGGCTGGCTTTGGCGGAGGGCTTTGCGGTAAGGTCGCCCCGCCATGACTGAACGGATCATCTTTCATATGTGCCGCGCCGCGGAGTGGGAGAAGGCGCTCGCCGCCGGGGCCTACCACGGCTCGTCGCAGGATGCGGCGGACGGCTTCATCCATTTCTCCACCGGCGCCCAGGTCGAGGAAAGCGCCGCCAAGCACCGCGCCGGGCAGGACGGCCTCGTCCTGCTGACCGTGGACGGCGCCGCGCTGGGCGCCGCGCTCCGGTGGGAGCCGTCGCGCGGCGGTCAGCTCTTTCCCCATCTCTACGGCCCGCTGCCGCCCGCGGCGGTGCTGCGCGCCGACCCGTTGCCGCTGGGGCCGGACGGCCGCCACCTCTTTCCGGCGACCTTCAAGGACGCCGCCTTTAAGGATACCGCGCCGTGATCGACCTCTTTCCCATCGTCGGCCCCATCCTGCGCAGCTTCGATCCCGAGACGGCGCACGGGCTGACCATCAAGGCCCTGTCGAGCGGGCTGATGCCGCCGGTGCGGGAAAAGGACGATCCCATCCTGCGCAGCCGCGTGTTCGGCCTGGACTTCGCCAACCCGGTCGGCCTCGCCGCCGGTTTCGACAAGAACGCCGAGGTGGTCGACGCCATGCTGCGGCTGGGCTTCGGCTTTGTCGAGGCGGGCAGCGTCACCCCCCGCCCGCAGCCCGGCAATCCCAGGCCGCGCCTGTTCCGCGTGCCGGAGCAGGGGGCCGTCATCAACCGCATGGGCTTCAACAACGAGGGGCTGGAGCCCTTCGTCCAACGGCTGGAGCGACGCCAGTCCGGTGGGCGCAAGGCGCCGGGACTCGTCGGGGCCAACCTCGGCAAGAACAAGGACACGGTGGAGGCCGCGGACGATTATGTCCTCGGCGTGACCCGGGTGGCGGCGCTGGCCGACTATCTGGTCGTCAACGTGTCGTCTCCCAACACGCCGGGCCTGCGCGCGCTTCAGGGGCGCGACCCGCTGCGCACCCTGCTGGGCCGCGTTCTCGACGCCCGGTCGGCCTGCAGGCTGGCCAAGGCACCGCCAGTCCTGCTGAAGATCGCCCCGGACCTGACCGACGAGGACAAGGCGGATATCGCCGCGGTCGCTCTGGAGTCGGGCATCGACGGGCTGATCGTGTCCAACACCACCATCGCCCGCCCGGCGGAGATCCCGGAGCCGCTGCGCGGGGAAGCCGGCGGCCTGTCCGGCAAGCCGCTGTTCGCGCCCTCCACCGCGGTCCTGCGCGAGATGTACGGGCTGACCGGCGGCAAGCTGCCGCTGGTCGGTGTCGGCGGCATCGCGTCGGGCGCGGACGCCTACGCCAAGATCCGTGCCGGTGCCTCGCTGGTGCAGCTCTATTCCGCGCTGGTCTACGCCGGGCCGGCGCTGGTGCTGGCGATCCGCCGCGACCTCGCCGCCCTGCTGCGCCGCGACGGCTTCGTCTCGCTGAGCGACGCCGTGGGGGCGGATCACCGCTGAGCGGGCGCATGGCGGCTCTGGCGGCCTTCCTGTACGGGCTTGCCGTCGCCACGGCGGCGGCCTCGGTCGCCCTTGGCCTGCCGGAATTGCGACCCGGCACCGACCCGGCGGTGGGCTGGATCGGCGGTGGGCTGGTCCTTCTGGCGGGTGGCGTCGCGGACCTGCACCGCCGCTTGGCCCGTCGGCAGCGTGACACCCTGCGCCGGCTGGACCACCTTCAGAAGAGCGTGGACGCGCTGGGCGAACGGCTGGAGCAGCGGATCACGCCGGGAGCGGAAACCGACAACGCTGTTCCTTCGTCCACCGCCCACGAGGCCGTGCTTCAGGAGGTCAGGCTCCTGCACACGCTGGTCGCCCGGCTCGGCGAGTCCCGATCGTCGGGAGAGCGCGAACCGCCGGCGGCATCCCGTCCGGTCCGGCCTGCGCCCCTAGCCTCGCGCATTCCGGACCCGCAGCCCGCGGCCGGAGCTGAAGCGAGGGCGATGGACGACGCCGCGGTTCTGGAAGCGGTGCGCGACGCGCTGGCCGCCGACCGGATCGACATCCACCTCCAGCCGATCGTCAGCCTGCCCCAGCGCAAGCACCGCTTCTTCGAGGTGTTCTCGCGCGTGCGCGCCGCCGACGGGTCGCTGATCCTGCCGGACCGCTATCTGGAGATCGCGGAGCGCGCGGGGCTGATGGCCACCATCGACAATCTCCTGCTGGTCCGCTGCATCCAGCTGATCCGCGAGACGGAGCGGCGCCAGCACGCCATCGGCTTCTTCTGCAACATGTCCGCCGCCACGCTCAGCGACGCGGCCTTCATGCGTCAGTTCCTCGATCTGTTGGCCCGGAACCAGACGCTGGTGCCCAAGCTGGTGTTCGAGTTGAGCCAGCAGGAGCTGCGGGCGGGCGGGGCGGTGACGATGGGCATCCTGTCGCAGCTGTCCCGCATCGGCTTCCGCTTCTCCATGGACCGGGTGAGCGACCTGGACATCGACGTGGACGCGCTGCTGCGCCACGAGATCCGCTATCTGAAGCTGGACTGCGCCCTGCTGCTCGATTCCGCCCTGGCGCCGCGCGTCGAGGCGCTGCGGCGGCGCCTGGACGGTACGGGGATCGACCTCATCGCCGAGAAGATCGAGACGGAGGCGCAGCTCGACGCGATCCTGCGCAACGGCATCGATTTCGGCCAGGGCTACCTGTTCGGCGAGCCGCGCCCGGCGCGCAAACCGCCGTGAAATAATTTTGCAAGGAAATTCGCCGTTCGGGTGGCGGATTCAGGCCGGAAATGCCCCCGGCGCCCTTGACAGAAAGCCCGCCCGCATTAGAAGTTTCGCCTCCCGGCATCCGCCGGGTGCGATGCAAACAGTCAAATGGTGACTTCGGTGACGTCCAACATCGCCATCACGCTGCCCGACGGCAGCGTGCGGGAGTTCGACCGGCCGGTGACGGGGCTTGAGATTGCCCAGTCGATCGGGCCGCGCCTTGCCAAGGATGCGCTTGCCGTCAAGCTCGACGGCGAGGTGAAGGACCTCACCACCACCGTCACCACCAACGCCAAGATCGAGATCGTCACGCGCAGTCATCCCGACGCGCTGGAGGTCATCCGTCACGACGCCGCCCACGTCCTCGCCGACGCCGTGCAGAAGCTCTATCCGGGCACGCAAGTGACCATCGGTCCGGCGATCGCCAACGGCTTCTATTACGACTTCGCGCGCGAGGAACCCTTCACGCCCGACGATCTGCAAAAGATCGAGGCGAAGATGCGCGAGATCGTCGCCAAGGACGTTCCCATCGTGCGCGAGGTCTGGACCCGCGACGATGCGGTCGCCTACTTCAAAAAGCTCGGCGAGCATTACAAGGCTGAGCTGATCGAAGCGATCCCGGCGGACCAGGACATCAGCGTCTACCGCCAGGACGACTGGCTGGACCTGTGCCGCGGCCCGCACGCCCCGACCACCGGCAAGGTCGGCAACGGCTTCAAGCTGATGAAGGTGGCCGGCGCCTACTGGCGCGGCGACAGCCGCAACCCGATGCTTCAGCGCATCTACGGCACCGCGTGGCGCGACGAGAAGGAGCTGAAGGCCTACCTGCACCAGCTTGAGGAGGCGGAGAAGCGCGACCACCGCCGGCTGGGCAAGGAGCTGGACCTGTTCCACGTGCAGGAGGAGGCCGTCGGCTCGGTCTTCTGGCACCCGAAGGGCTGGACGCTGTTCCGCACGCTGGAGACCTACATCCGCACCAAGCTGAGCCAGGCGGACTACGTCGAGGTCAAGACGCCGCAGCTCATCGACAGCTCGCTGTTCAAGGCGTCGGGCCACTGGGACATGTATGGCGACAACATGTTCAAGGTCTCGGCGGACGACGGCGAGAAGATGCTCGGCATCAAGCCGATGAACTGTCCGGGCCATGTGCAGATCTTCAAGCACGGGCTGCGTTCCTACCGCGACCTGCCGATCCGCATGGCGGAGTTCGGGGCCTGCCACCGCAACGAGCCGTCGGGCGCGCTGCACGGCATCCTGCGCGTGCGCGCCTTCACCCAGGACGACGCCCACA
Source organism: Azospirillum brasilense (assembly GCF_001315015.1). NCBI lineage: Bacteria > Pseudomonadati > Pseudomonadota > Alphaproteobacteria > Rhodospirillales > Azospirillaceae > Azospirillum > Azospirillum brasilense. Next base: position 665,065 of record NZ_CP012914.1, read on the forward strand.
TCTTCTGCACCGAAGATCAGGTTGCGAGCGAGGCGGCGGAGTATTTCAAGCTGCAGCTCGGCGTGTACCGGGATCTGGGCTTCGACAAGATCGCGGTGAAGCTGGCGCTGCGTCCCGACGTCCGCACCGGCTCCGACGACCTGTGGGACCGGGCGGAGGGCGCGCTGCGCCAAGCACTCGACGCCGCCGGGCTGGAGTATGAGGACCTGCCGGGCGAGGGCGCCTTCTACGGCCCGAAGGTGGAGTTCCACCTGACCGACGCCATCGGGCGCACTTGGCAGTGCGGCACGCTCCAGTACGATCCGAACCTCCCCGAGCGGCTGGACGCCTCCTACATCGGCGAGGACGGCGCCCGCCACCGTCCGGTGATGCTGCACCGGGCCATCCTGGGGTCGCTTGAACGCTTCATCGGCATGCTGATCGAGCATTACGCCGGCAAGTTCCCGATGTGGCTCGCGCCGGTCCAGGCGGTGGTCTGCACCATCACCAACGAGGCCGACGGCTACGGGCAGGAGGTCGTCAGCCTGCTGAAGCGCCGCGGCATCCGGGCCGAACTCGACACCCGGAACGAGAAGATCAACCTGAAGGTCCGTGAACACAGCCTTCAGAAGGTTCCCGTCCTGGTGGTCGTGGGCAAGCGCGAGGCGGAGGAGCGGACCGTCGCGCTGCGTACCCTCGGTGGTAAGGATCAGGAAGTTCTTGCCCTCGACGCCGCGCTCAATAAACTGAGCGAGGAGGCGAGGTCCCCCGCGGGCGCCGCCGCTTTCGATTCGCCGTTCTAACCGACCGCACCGTCCGGGCGGGCCTTCCTCCGGGAGGTCGCGCCCCGGTGGGTTTCCAGTCATGGAGAAGCGTCCATAGCCAGGATACCGTCCGAAGCCGCTCCGACCCGCGATGGACCGCGGGTGAACCGGGAGATCACGGCTCGCTCGATCCGTCTCGTCGGTGCCGACGGCGAGATGGTGGGCGTCGTTTCGCTGCGCGATGCGCTGCTGGCCGCTGAGGATGCGGGCCTCGACCTCGTCGAGATCGCCCCCCAGGCGGAGCCTCCTGTCTGCAAGATCCTCGACTATGGCAAGTACAAGTACGAGGCGCAGAAGAAGGCCGCTGAGGCCCGCAAGAAGCAGAAGATCATCGAGGTGAAGGAGATCAAACTCCGACCCAACATCGATGACAACGACTACGACGTGAAGATGCGCTCGGCCCGCCGCTTCCTTGAGGAAGGCGACAAGGTCAAGGTGACCATGCGCTTCCGCGGGCGCGAGATGGCGCACCAGGATCTTGGCATGAACGTGCTGGTCCGCGTGCGCGACGAGTTGGACGAACTGGCGAAGGTCGAGCAGATGCCGAAGCTCGAAGGCCGCCAGATGGTCATGGTCCTGGCGCCAAGATAAGGCGCCGAGGTGATCCTTCGGCGCGACGGCCCGACCGCCTTCGGCAAAGCGCACGCGTTCTCAAAAAAGCCCGCCGAAACCGGCGGGCTTTTTTGTTGGGCGGCGGGGCCGTTGCGGCGGTCCGCAATTACGGGGTAGCGGCATTGTGGAAGCGGGGCAGCGCGCCGACGTGAGGCTCATCCCGCCTCCAACATCCGGCCTATGCCCCGACCCTCTCTGTTCCGCCGCGCCGCCCTGGCTTTGACGCTCGCGCTGCCGCTGCTGTCCGGCCTGTCCGCGCCACCCCCCGCCCAGGCGATGGACCTGTTCGGGGACGAGTTCCGCACCGTCGACGATGTGCTGGCGTACAACCGCGGCCACGGCGTGCGCTTCCTCGACCGCCAGGGCCGCTTCATCGGGTCCATCGGCGAGACGTACGGCGACACGCTGACGCTGGAGAAGTTGCCGAAGCACCTGATCCAGGCGCTGATCGCCAAGGAGGACCGGCGCTATCTGGAGCATGACGGCATCGACTTCCAGGGGCTGGCCCGCGCGCTGGCTGTGGCGGTGACCTCCGGCCGCTTCAGCCAGGGCGGCAGCACGCTGACCCAGCAGACGATGAAGCTGATCTTCCTCAACCGCTACAACCGCTGGTCCCGCAAGGCGTATGAGCTGTACAGCGCCAGCGATTTCGAGGAGCAGCTCGGCAAGAAGAACGTCCTGTACCTGTACCTCAACCGCGCCTATTTCGGTTTCGGCGCGTACGGGGTAGACGCCGCGGCCCGCGTTTTCTTCGGCAAGCCGGCGGGCAAGCTGTCGCTGAAGGAATCGGCGATGCTCGTCGGCGCGCTGCCCGCCCCCTCCCGCCTGAATCCCTTTGCCGATCTGGAAAAGGCGGAGGCCAAGGCCGCCCTGGTGCTCGACGCCATGGCCGACGCCGGCTTCATCACCGAACGCACGGCGGAGCAGACCAAGCGCCAGCGCCCCATGCTGGCCGCGGCCAACAAGGCGGCGGTGCTGTCCACCGGCCATTTCCGCGAGACGGCCAAGGCCCGCTTTGATCGTTTTGCCGCCGACCGCTACGGCGGCGATCTTCCAGGGCCGACCTTCACCGCGCGGACCACGCTCGACCGCGATCTTCAGGCCGCCGCCCTGCGCAGCGTGGAGACCACCCTGAAGCGCCACGCCAAGAGCCTGGGCGACGCAGAGGTCGCCCTGGTCGCCCTGGACGGCGACGGGGCGATTTTGGCGATGATCGGCGGGCGCGACGCGGCGGCGCGGCGCGACCACTTCAACCGCGCGCTCCAGGCGCGCCGCCAGCCCGGCTCGGCCTTCAAGCTGTTCGTCTTTCTGGCGGCGCTGGAGCGCGGGCTGACCCCGGCGTCCCCGGTGGACGGGTCCCGCATGGAGTTCACGGACGGGCGGGCCATCCGCAATTTCGACAACCGCTATCCGTCCTCGGTGACGCTGGCCGACGCCTTCGCCCATTCCACCAACACGGCCTCGGCCCGGCTGACCCGCGGCCATGCGGAGGAGATCGCCGCTGCCGCCCGCCGTCTCGGCGTCGAATCGCCGCTGGAACCGGATCTCGGCCTTGCGCTGGGGGTCAGCGAGGTGTCGCTGCTGGAGATCACCCAGGCCTACGCGGTGGTCGCCAACGGCGGCAGCAAGGTCAGTGGCCATCTGTTCCAGCGCATCGGCGATCCCGTCGGGCGGACCATCTACAGCTACACCCCGTCGAAAGCGGACCGGGTGATCGACCCGCAGACCGCGGCCACCCTGAAATCCATGCTGTCGTCGGTCATGCGGGACGGCACCGGCAAGACGGCCCGCCTGCCGGCGGCGCTAGCCAAACGGGGCGCGGGCGGCAAGACCGGCACCACCAACGATTACCGGGACGCCTGGTTCATTGGCTTTGCCGACGGCGTGGCCGGACGCGGGCTGACGGTGGGCGTATGGGTCGGCAACGACGGCAACACGCCAATGAAGGGGGTAACCGGCGGCTCCGTCCCGGCGGAAATCTGGCGCCGCTTCATGGTCGAGGCCGCCCGGGTGAAGGGTTAGCGGCCCTTCGCCCCGGCGAGCAAGGACGCGCCGACGAAGCCGAGCGCCCGCCCGTTCCGCCCGACCTCGTACCAGGACCCGAAGGCGGCCATCACGGTGACCGTTTCTCCCCGTTCCAGGACGTCCGCCACCTTGGCGTCGCAGAAGGGGGCGACGCGCAGGTTCGCCGCGGCGCGGACGCGCACCCGCGTCCCCACGGCGATGGTCGGGCGGCGCGTGTTGGCGCTGCGCTCCTCGGTGATATGGCCGGGCAGGGCGCAGCCGCGATCCTCCTTCGAGGCCTTAGCGTAGCCGCCTTTGAAACGGTTCGTCGGCGAGCTTTCCGCAACCGCCGCAGGGGCGGGGCCAGCCGGTTTGCGGGCCGGCAGCGGGCCGGCAAGGGTGTCGGAGGTGGTCGGCACCGGGGGCTCCGCCGCGGGAACAGCGGCGGTGGCCGGTTCCGTCGCCGCCGCTGTTGATGGCGCGGGCGCGGTCAGCAGCGGCACGGGAAGCAACGGCGCCAGACCCTGCGGCGCCGCTTTCCCGAGCGTTCCAAGCGGAGTCAGCCGGGGCAGAACGGCGGTCGGCGGCGGGCGCGGCGTGAAGGTCGGTTCGGCCTCGTCCGCCCGCGCCGAGGGGCCGCCGAACAGCGCCAGAAGGCCGAGAAGGGAAAGGGCGACCCGGCGCATCCGCCGCCTCAATCCACGACGATGCGGGCGATGAGCGCGGGCAGGGTCTGGCAGCGGAACAGCCCGTCCATGGTCAGGTGCTCGGTCAGGCGCAGGGACAGGGCGCAACCGTAGGCGTTCACCGTCAGGGTGGTCTGCGCCAGCGTGCCGATAGCGGCGGAGGGCTTGGCAATGCTGTAGCCGGGGGCGCCCAGCCGCCCGGCAATCGCGCCGCTGATCGGGTTGAAGGAGTCGATCTCCAGCGTCAGCGGACCCAGATTGTTCAGCACCGTTTCGGAATGCGGGTCCTCCTTCGTCGCGTAGAGCTGCACCGGTACCGCCTTGCGGCGGGCGATCCAGTCCTTCAGCGCCAGATTGCCCAGCACCGCGTCGCGGCTTTGCAGCGCCGCCTCCATGGCGATCTGGCGCAGCGACGGGTCGTTGCCGCCCAGTGCCGCCTCGTAGGCGGCGATCCGCACCGGGCGGTCGGCCTCCGAAATCCGGGCACGGAGGTCGGCGACCTGCGCCGCACGGGCCTCCTCCTGCCGCCGTTCGGCGGCGGCGCGCTCGTGCTCGGCCTTGGTCGCGGCGGTCTGCCGGGCGAGCAGATCCTCCTCGCGGCGCCGCCGCGCGTCCTCCTCGGCGCCGCGGGCCTCGGTGTCGCGGGCGATCTGGTCACGCAGGCGGTTGGCCTCGGCGGAACCGGCCAGCACCGGGCGGCCGGGAAGCTCCTCCAGCGGTTGGCCGATGCCCTCCAGCACCTCCGGGTTGCGCAATTCGATGCGCGCGCTCCAGCCGTTGGGGCCGAGCGTGGCGACCGCCGTGGCACTGAGCGTCTTCTCCAGCCCGGCCTCGGCCACGGGGCGGATGAAGGTCACGGCGCCATCCCGGCTTTCCACCCTGTAGGTCGGCTTGGCGAGCCGCAGCCTTGCGCCGATTCGGACGGCGGCCCGCGATTCGGCGGATTTCGCGGCGGGCTTGCCATCGGGCGCCGGGGCGGGAATCGGGTCCGCCGTCACCTCCTCGACGGTCCAGAGGGGCGGGACGAGGCGCGACACCTCGGCGCGGATGCGGTCGATGGGCAGGTCGGACGCGTGGGCTGGCAGAAGGGGAGCCAGCCCGGCCATCAGCGTCACCGCGATCCCCCACGCCGCCGGCCGCACCATCGCTCGTTCTCCATCGGAAGTGACCACTACAGCTTGTGCCGATTCGTCCAGGCACTGGTACAGCGAAGCCGCCGGCGAAGGGAAGCGGCTTTTGCCCGGGCCGGGGTCGCCCGGTGACTGGAACGGTGAACACGGGGGCGGGATCGCGACCACCGGTCGAAATTGGCTTTGTGCCCACACGCTGCTTGCAATATCATCATACAAGTGAATGTATATTCGCCGGAAATGCGAGCGCCTTTCCGCAACGGCAGGGGACCAAGGGCAACGATATGGCGGGCAGACAGGGGAACAAGGAAGGGCCGGTCCTGGTCTGTCGCAATGTCAAGGTTTCGGGCCGACGCACCAGTCTTCGGATGGAGCCCTATATTTGGGAATCCTTGAAGGAAATCTGTGAGCGTGAGGGGCTGACGCTGAACGACATCTGCACCCAGATCGATCAAAGGCGCGGAGAGGCGAATTTGACCGCCTCGATCCGCGTCTTCATTGTCAGCTATTTCCGCAACGCCATCGGAAGCCGCGGCTTTTCCGAAGACGGGCCATCCACCATTCTGCGCAAGGCCATGGACGACGCCATCCCGCCCTTCGACTGAGGAGCCGGATGGCGGTGGTTTCCCTTTACCAGCGCAGGCTGGGGAGGCCGTAGGTCGGCTGATGGCCGGCCGCAGCCGCGGCGGCCGCCAGCTTGGCCGGATCGACGGCCTCGCCCCAGGCGCCGCCCAACTCTTCCCGATGAATGCCGAAGGTGACCAGCGCCACGTCGATCCCGGCGGCGTTGGCCCCGGCCACATCGGTGCGCAGGCTGTCGCCCACCGCCAGGATGCGCCCCTTGTCCTTGATGCCCATCAGCGACAGGCAGCGGTCATAGACCGGGGCGTGCGGCTTGCCGTGCCAGAAGACGTTGCCGCCCATCGCCTGGTAACGCTGGGCCAGCGTGCCGGCGCAGATGACCATCTGCTCGCCGACCATCACGATCAGGTCGGGGTTGGCGCAGACCATCGGCAGGTTGCGGCGGCGGCAGGCCTCCAGCGCCGGCTCGTAGACCGACAGCGACTCTCCAAAGTCGACGATGCCGGTGTTCACGACGAAATCGGCCTCGTCCGGCGACGCCACGAGCGTGTAGTCCAACCCCTCATACACGTCCATGTCGCGGTCCGGACCGATGTGGAACAGCCGCCGCCCCAGCGCGGCGTGCCACGGGTCGTCGCGGTCGCGCAGCGCGTCGTAGGCGGCCTCGCCCGAGGTCATGACGTGGTGGTAGCGCTCCCGCCCGATCCCCATGCCGTCCAGCTTGGCGATGACGCCGCCGGTGCGTCGCGGCGCGTTGGACAGCAAACAGATCACCTTGCCCGCCGCGCGCAGGCGGTCCAGGCACTCCGGCACGCCGGGATAGGGCCGCTCGCCGTCGTGCAGGACGCCCCACAGGTCGAGGATGACCCCGTCGTAACGGTCGATGACGGGGGCGATGCCGGAAAGCTGGACGATGTCGGTCATGGGGTCCGGTGGTGTGACGGGCAGGAAAGGGGGGCGGCTCAGCGGCCTTGCGCGGCCCGTTTGGGCTCGGCGAGAAGCTCCGCGTATACGGCCAGCGTGTCGGCGCACATGCGCTGCTTGGTGTAGCGCTCGGCGACGAAGGCGCGGGCGCGGGCACCGATGGCGTCGCGCTGCTCCGTCGTCAGGGACAGCGCCTCGTCCAGGGCCTTGGCCAGCGCGTCGGGATCGGCGGGCGGCACCACCCAGGCGGTTTCGCCGGGAATCACCGTCTCCTGGTAGGCGCCGATGGCGGAGACGATCACCGGGCGGCCCATGGCCTGCGCCTCGACGATCACCCGCCCGAAGGCTTCCGGCTCCTGCGAGGCGGATACGACGACGGTGGACAGCCGGTAGGCGGCGGCCATGTCGTTGCAATGGTCGGTCATCGTGACGACGCCTTCCAGCCCGGCGCGGCGCACCTGCTCCTCCAGCTCCTGCCGGTAGCCGGTGCGGCCCTGGTCGGACCCGACGAGCAGCGCGCAGACGTCCTTGCGCCCCAGCTTCGCCAGCGCGTCGATCAGCACCGTCTGGCCCTTCCAGCGGGTCAGGCGGCCGGGCAGCAGGATCACCGGCTTGTCGTCGGGCAGCCGCCATTTCTGGGCGAGCTGGATCATGCGGGCGGAACTGACCCGTTCCGGCGCGAAGGACAGCGGGTCGATGCCGCGGTGGATGGTGCGGATGACCGCCGGATCGACGTCGTAATTCTCCAGGATGTGGCGGCGGATGAAGCCGGAGATGGCGATGATCCGCTCGCCCCGCGCCATCACCGAATTGTACCAGCGCTTCAGCCCGTTCTTGTAGTTGTACGGGGCGTGGAAGGTGGTCATGTAGCGCGCGCCGGTCGCCTGGCAGGCCAGCCAGGCGCTCCAGGCCGGGGCGCGGGAGCGGGCATGCACGATGTCCACGCCGTTCTCGCGGATGATCGCCTCCAGCTTGCGGGCGTTGCGGCGGATGACCAGCGGGTTCTTGGAGGCCAGCGGCAGGGTGATGTGGCGGATGCCGGCGCGGTCCAGCTCCGCCGCCATCGGCCCACCTTCGGACGCCACCAGCGGCAGCGCCCCAGCCTGGGCCAGAGCCAGCGCCACGTCGATGCAGCCGCGCTCGGCCCCGCCGGTGACCAGCGCCGGCAGCACCTGGAGAACGACGGGCCGGCGGCCGGCGGCCGCGAAGGCGTCCTTCGCGAAGGCGTTGGCCGGGTTGCGCGGGTCCTCGCCGGTGCTAAGCTGGGATTCGACGTCCATAGTCACAGATTCCTAAAGTCCTGGCCCACAGAGGTGTCCGAAATGACCGAACCCGCAGCCGGCCCCGTCCCGTCGCCGGGCGGCGCGCACCATAGCCTGAAGCGCGGCGCCGCGACCATAGCCTATCGTCACACCCCCGGCCGCGACCCGGAGGGGCTGGCCCCCGGCGTGATGTTCCTCGGCGGCTTCATGTCGGACATGACCGGCACCAAGGCTCTGGCCTTGGAGGAATGGGCGGCGGGCGAAGGGCTGTCCTTCACCCGTTTCGATTATCAGGGCCACGGCGCCTCCAGCGGGCGGTTCGACGAGGGGACGATCGGGCTGTGGGCCGACGACGCGCTGGCCGTCCTGGACCGCGTCACGGTGGGGCCGCAGATCCTTGTCGGTTCCTCAATGGGCGGCTGGATGATGCTGCTGACCGCCCTGCGCCGTCCGGAGCGGGTGGCCGGCCTGGTCGGCATCGCCGCCGCCCCGGATTTCACCGAGGACCTGATGTGGGACCTCTTCGACGAGTCCGTCCGCCGCGAGATCCTGGAGACGGGCCGCTGGCTGCGCCCCTCCGACTACGGGCCGGAGCCGCAGCCGATCACCCGCGCCCTGATCGAGGATGGGCGCAACCACCTGCTGCTGCGCCAGCCCATCGCCTTCGACAAGCCGGTGCGCCTGTTGCACGGAATGGCCGACCCCGACGTGCCCTGGCAGGTCAGCCTGACCCTGGCCGACCGTCTGAGCAGCGCGGACGTGCGGGTGACGCTGGTGAAGGACGGCGACCACCGCCTGTCGCGCGACCAGGACATCGACCTGCTGTGTCGCACGGTGGGCGATCTGGTCCGCGGTCTCGGCTGAGAGGGAAGGCTTCGATCCGCCCGGCGGATCATCCATAAGGCGGTGCAAGATTTTTCCAAAAAGTGATTTCAGGGGCTTGCGCACCGCCTTCGGGCTGGATATAAACGCGGCCTCTGCGGAGGGGTGGCCGAGTGGTCGAAGGCGCACGCCTGGAAAGTGTGTATACCCCAAAAGGGTATCGAGGGTTCGAATCCCTCTCCCTCCGCCACGAATTTAGCCCAAGCAATTGATTTGCTTGGGCTTTTTCGTTTTGGAATAGGCGTTCCCCACAGATTGCCTCACGCTTGGCGCCGGATTGACGCCGCTGTCGGCAGACGTTTCCGGACATCAGTGCGGGGCCTATGGGAGTGCGGGGCCTATGGGAGTGCGGGGCCTATGGGGTTGTGCCGTAGACCCCGCCTGCATCTCTGCGCTGTCTCCATCGGCCGCCAGCGCCAGTGCGGGAAGCCGGCGTCACGCCAGCGCAAACAATCTGCCCGGTCCTTCTCCGCCTTTCTTGTGTCGAACGACATCCTGAACGGCCCCCATGACGACATGAGGAGTTGCGTTCAGCGCTTGCGCTTGCGCCAGGACCAGACCGCGGTGAGCACGGGGACCGACAGTGCTGCCCAGGACACGGCGTCCACGACGCCGTCATCCAGCAGGGCGGCGATCAGCCCGATGGTGGTGACGAGCGCGATCGCCATGGGAATGCCGAAGACCGCCAACGGCCGGAAGGGAGCGCGGGGCGTCATTCCGCAGCCTCTCCGGCGGCGCCACGCGGGCCGGGGCCTGCGGCGGCATGATCCTGGACAGGCCGGTCCTGGACAGGCCGGTCCTGGGCACGGCGATTCTGGACAAGGCGGCGGCGGGCGATCCACAAATACAGGCCGCTGCCGAGGATGACGATGGTCAGCAGGTCCAGCACCGCCCACAGGATCTTCATCGGCAGCCCGCCATAATCGCCAAAATGCAGCGGTTGCGACAACCGCAGCGCCAGCATGTACCATGGCATGGAGCGCATGTCGGTGAAGGCCCCCGTCTCGGCGTCGATCAGGGCGGGGGTCAGGATCCGGTGGGTGGCCGGCGTGGCTCCCCTCAGCCACACCGCATAATGGTGGTTGCTGGAAAACCGCACGCCGGGGAAGGCGACGAATTGCGGCCGCATGCCGGGGGCGGCCTCCATGGCGGTGCGGACGGCCGCGTCAACCGAGGCGAAGCGCTCCGGAACCGGCTTGCCCTCATAGGGGGCGATCATCGCCGCAAGCTCGTTGGCGCGCCAATAGGCGACCAGCGGCACGGACAGGGTGTTGATGACGCCGGTCAACCCGACCACCACCACCCACATCAGCGTGACGATGCCCAGCATGTTGTGCAGATCGAGCCATTTCAGCCGCCGGCCGCGCCCGGCCCGCACCGTGCCGAAGGACAGCTTGCGCATGAAGGGGGCATAGATCACCACACCCGACAGGGTGGCCAGGACCAGCAGGAAGCCCATGAAGCCGAGGAACAGCTCGCCGGGCAGCCCGGCGAACAGGTCCACATGCAGGCGCAGCATCACATGCATGAAACCGCCGTCGTCGTTCAGGTCGGCCAGAATCCGCGTGGTGCGCAGGTCGATGGCCGAGATGTGCATCTGCGACACCGGGGGGCGGGCCCCCGGACCGGTGGTGACGTTCACCACCGGCCGGTCCACGTCGAAGCTGAGGAACAGCGGACGCTCGCCGGGGTAGGTCGCCAGCGCCGAGGCCACCGCCTCGTCCAGCGATTTCAAGGGCGTGTCGGCGGGCATCGGCGGAAGGGTGTCCTCGGCCGTCAGCGCCTCGATCTCGTCATGGAAGATCAGCGGCAGGCCGGTCAGGCACAGCAGCAGCATGAAGATCGTGCAGATCAGGCTGGTCCATTTGTGGATCAGCGTCCAGATCCGGATGGTTCGATTGGTCATCGGGGCCCCCTCATGCCGCCGTCATGGCTTCGCCGGGTCGGAAATCCAGCCTCGGAAATCCGCCCTCAGAAATCGACGGACACCGACAGCTTGGCCGTCAGCGGGCTCCCCTGGCTCAGGTAGCCGCCGGAGGCCGACGCCCAATAGGCCTTGTCGGTCACGTTCTCGACCGCCGCCCGGATGGTGACCGGACGGTTCTGAACGTCGGCGACCATGCGCGCGCCGATGTCGAAGCGGGTCCAGCTGGGAATCCTCAGCGTGTTGGCCGTGTTGAGATACTGCGACCCGGTGTGGATCATGCGCCCGGTCAGCGTCACGGTGGGGACGGACGCGGGGAGGAAGGGAAGGTCCCATTCGACGTTGGCGTTGAACTGGTGGCGCGGCACGCCGACGGCGTCCTTGCCCTCGGTCGCGGCGCTGCCGGTGTCGCTCAGCTCCGGATCGATGAAGGTGGCGCCGCCGAGCAACCGGACGCCCTGCACCGGTTCGCCGTACAGCATCAGTTCGATGCCGCGGTTGCGCTGTTCGCCGGACACGCTGTAGACGCGGGTGAACGGGTCGGTGACGCCGCTGGGCTGCGTGGTCTGGAACAGCGACAGCGAGCCGCCGAAGCTGCCGAAGTCCAGCTTGCCGCCGACCTCGTACTGGACCGACCGGTAGGGCGCGAAGATCTCGCCGGAATTGACCGCCGTGGACGGGGCGGTCGGCCCCTGCGCCAGCCCCTCGATCCGGTTGGCGTAGAGCGACAGCGTCTCGACCGGCTTCACCACCAGCCCGACCACCGGCGTCAGCGCCGACTGGTCGTAATCGGAGGTGCGGGCGCCGTTGGCCCGGTTGTAGCCGCGAACCTGGATGTTCTGCTGGCGCAGGCCGGCGGTGACCATCACCCGGTCGTTCAGGATCGACACGGTGTCCGACGCGTAGACGCTGCGCAGCACCGACTCGCTGACCTTCGGCAGATCACCGACCATGCCGCTGGCCGAGGTCGTCGCCGGGCGCGGCAGGCCGACCATGGTGTAGAGGTTGATGGTTGAGGTCGTGCCGAATTCGAAGCCGTTGTTGTTGGTCGTCCGCAGCGCGGAGGCACCGGCGTTGAGTTGGTGCCGGAGCGGGCCGGTCTGCAGGTCGGCCCGGACGCCGGCCTGGCCGGTGACGGTGTCATCCTCGCGCGGGACGGTCAGGCGCCGGACCGTGCCGGTGCCGTCGGGCCGCGTGATGGTGGGGGAGGCATAGTCGCCGTCCTCGCGCATGCTGCGCAGGCCGAAGGCGCCGTAGGCGGTCAGGTTGGGCAGGAGGTCGTATTCGGCGCGGATCTGGCCGAAGGTGTCGCGCATCCGCGAATAGCTCCAGGGCTGCGCGTAATTCTGCGCGGCCGATGGCACCGCCGGGACGAAGCTGCCGACATAGACCACGGGGCGGCCCTGTTCCACCCGCTGGGTCTGGGTGCCGACGTCGAGCGTCACGCGGGCGCGCTCGCCGCGATAATCCAGCGCCAGGGAGCCGAGCGTCAGACTCCGCTCCTCGTCGTCGATGGCGGTGTCGCCGCCGCGGACCGCGGCGTTGGCGCGCACGCCGAACTGGTTGGCGTCGCCGAACCGGCGCCCGACATCGGCCGACAGGCCGAGCCGGCTGTCCATGGCGTAGCTGGCGGTCAGCCGGGTCAGCGGATCGTCCTCCGCCCGCTTGGGCACGAGGTTCACGCCGCCGCCGATGCCGGACCCGCTGGGGGCCGCGCCGTTGAGGAAGGCGTTGGCGCCCTTCAGCACCTCGACCCGCTCGAACATGTTGGTGGCGACGATCTGGCGCGGAGCGGTGCCGTAGAGGCCGTCGACCGACAGATCCTCCCCCGCCAGCTGGAAGCCGCGGATGACGAAGCTTTCGGAGAAATTGCCGTAGCCGAGGCTGCTGCGCACCGCCGGGTCGTTGGCCAGAACGTCGGCGATGGTGTCCGCCTGCTGGTTGCGGATGGTTTCGGCGGTGTAGCTGGTGATGGAGAAGGGGACGTCCATCGCGTCCTGGTTGCCCAGCGCGCCGATGCGCCCCCCGCGCGCCACCTGACCGCCGGCGTAGGCCGGGGGCAGGGCGCCGGGGCCGGTGGCGCCCCGGCTTCCTTCGACCTGCAGCGGATCGAGCAGGACGGCGTCGCCGGCGGCCACGCGCTCGACCGTCACGGTTTCCGTGTTGAGGAAGCGGGCGGCCAGCCCGGTGCCGGACAGCAGACGGTTCAGCCCCTCGCGCGCGGTCATCGATCCGCTGACGCCGGGAGAATTGACGCCCTGGGTCACGGCGCCGGGGGTCAGCACCTGGATGCGCGTGGCGGTGGAGAAGGCGGCGAGCGCCCCGTCCACCGACTGTGGCGCGATGGCGAAGGTCACCGGGCCGGCCGGGATCGACTGCGCCATCGCTGCGGGAACGCCGGACAGCGGAAGGCCCGGCACGATCAGCATCGTCGTCGCCAGGAGCCGCCACAGGAACGTCCTCGGGAGCCGCCCCGTGAACACGCAGCCCAACCGACCGCCCTGGACGCTGTCCCGGCGTCCGTTCGTCACACCCGTCGCTTCACACTTCACCGATGTCATCGCTCGCCTCTGTCGTCCGGTGAGAGAGCGCGCCGCTTTCTGCGATTGCGTCTCATTCTCTCCTTTCCCGGACATGACGACGGGCGCGCGGAGAACCCTGGGAAGTTTTTTTCAGGTCCCGACGATTTTTTTCAGCGGAGCAGGGTGAGGTAGGGGGTGATGCGGGTGGCGCGCATGCCGAGGCCGCGCTCCAGCGCGTCAATCACGGCATCCGGCCGGTCGAGCGCGAAGACGCCGGACACGACGCGCTCCGCCGCCTCGTCGTTCAGCAGGATCACCCGGCCCGGCCATTGCCGGTTCAGGGTCGCGATGACGGAGGCGAGCGGCTGCTGGCGGAAGACGATCTGGCCCTGGCGCCACGCGAAGGCGACGGCGGGGTCCACCGCCCGCGGCCCGGTCAGGCCGTTGGCGTCGGCCTCCGCACTCTCGCCGGGGCGCAGGCGGACGCTGTCGGGCCAGGGGGCGTTGCCGTCAGCGTTGCGATGGGCGACGACCTCCACCAGCCCTTCGCCCACGGTGACCGTCGTGCGGTCGTCCTTGCGCCGGACGCTGAATTGGGTTCCCAGCACACGGGCGGCACCCGCCCCGCCATCGACGACGAAGGGATGGTCGGGATCGCGCGTGACGCGGAACCACGCCTCGCCGCGCAGAATTTGGACGCGCCGCTCGCCATCTCGATAATCGAACGCCAGCGCGGTGTCGCCGTTCATGTCGACCGTGGAGCCATCCGGCAGGGTCAGGGTCCGGCGCTGTCCGGTCGAGGTCACCTGATCCGCGACGGCATTCTGGTAAAGCGTCGGTCCGTGCCAGACGCCGAGGCCGCCGACCACCAGCAGGATGGTCATCGCCGCGGCAAGGCGCCGCACACCGGCCGCCGCGGGGCGGCGGGGCGGCGCGATGCGGGATTCGGCGTAAGCGGCGCGGGCGGGTTCCCTCAGGTCGTGAAGCAGGGTCTGGAGGCCGGCCCAGGCGTGGGCGTGGGCCGGACTGCGGGCCAGCCATTCGGCAAAGGCAGCGCGCTCCGCCGGCCTGACGTCGTCGGATTGCAGGCGGAAGTGCCACGCGTTGGCTTCCGAGAACAGCCGGTCCTCGTCCGGTCCGCCGTCCACCGGTCCGCTTTCCGCCGGCTCGCTGCGCTGTCCATCCTGATGATCCATCGCGTCCCGCTGAGCGCTCCTGTTGTCTCGTGTTTGGATAGACGGTCGAGGGCGGCCGATCCCTCAAAGAAATTGACCGGCCGGGACCTTCGCCCCGCCCATCATCGCAGCGGACGCCGCTTCATGCGCGCGCGGCACTGCTCCAGCGCCGTGCGCAGATGGTACTCCACCGTGCGGGGGGAGATACCAAGCCGTTCCCCAATGGCGCGGTAGGACAAACCTTCGACATGGTAGAGAAGGAACACGTCCCGGGTTTTGGGCGGCAGGGAATCGATGGCGCCGCGCAGCCGGGCCATGGTCTGGTTCCGCTCCACCACCATGTCGGCACCGGGGCCGGAGGAGGGCAACGCCTCGTCGGGTGGACCGGCCTCACGCCGGCGCTGGCGCTTGGCCACCCGGCAATGGTCCAGCGCCACGCGGTCGGCCACCACATACAGCAGACCGGCCGGATTCTGGATCGCCTCGCCATCGGGCAGACGGGCCAACCGCAGGAAGGCATCCTGCGCGAGGTCGCCCGCCGTTTGCGGATCCCCGGTGCGCCGCGCGATGGCACGCTCCACGCGCAGTCGGTGCGCATCGAACAACTCCGCGATCTTGCGCGCCCAAGTGCCTACGGAACCCGTCATCGGGCGTTCCAGGAATGGTGGGCGTCAAACAGCGGTGGGCGGAGGGTGTCGTTCACAGATGAGCGGAATGATGGATGCAAAGAAACCAGCGCCCGTGTGGCCATCGCCCGGGATACCGATCACACTGGTATAGCCGCATCGAGCTTTGAATGCGAACTATTCTTATTATCAAAAAAGCCCCTTGGTCACGGAGCCCCTTCGGACTGCCCATTCAAAATCGTGGCCGAATGACTGCCCAGTGTTCTGGCGCCGTGCGTGCGCCGGATCGCGCGGCTCGCCGAGATCCAGCGCCACGTTGGCTGCGGCATGGGCGGCGAGCCGGGGGCGCGTTTGGCTAAGCGTTTGGCCATGCCGGTCAGCGGCGACACACTGCTAAGATTGGTCCGTGCCGCCGACGGCCTGCTCAGACGCCGGACCCTACTTTGCCAAGGCGGTGCTTACCGGAGGCGTACGGCGGAATTTGGCGAACGCCTTGATCCGCCGGGTTCGGGTGGGGTCCTCCCTCCCAGTATGAAAGGGGCGCTTGGCGTCGCCCCTTTCATCGTCGATCTGTCCAGGTTCACCGGGGCGGTGCGAGCCGTTCCACGTCCTGAAGACGCTTGAGTGCCGCCTGCTGCCGCAGCAACCCGTAGTTGATGCCGCTCGGGTTGAGCGTGCTGCCCTCCTGATAGGGGAACTGGCTGAAGTCGGCGAAGAAATCCTTGACCTTTCCCTGTATGGGAACGAGCAGCCACATGTTGCGGCCCAGGAACTCCGTTGCTCCTCCTCCTTCCCGCAGTCCCCGTTCATAGGGGTCCATCCGGAGGTTGGTGATCTGTGCCCAACTCGGAGTCTCGCGCGTCGCGGTCGCGATGTTGCCCTCGCTGGCAATCGCGAAGCTCAGTTTCCAGTCGTTCCAGCGGATCGCATTCAGGTTCCCGCCCTGGTCGAAATAGTACATCACGTCGCGCGGCGGCGTTTTCGCCTCACCCTTCAGCAATTGCGTCAGGTCATAGCCGTCGAGATGGACCTTGAAGGTCTTGGTGCCGGCTTGAAAACCGGCCCTCATCTTTTCCTTCAGGTCGGGAATGCCGGCTGCAGCGGCGAAGGTCGGCATCCAGTCCATCAAGGTCACGATCTCATTGACCTGGGAACCCGGCTTCACCACGCCCGGCCAACGCACCAGCATGGGAATGCGCATGCCGCCTTCCCAGGTGGTGCCCTTCTCTCCGTGGAAGGGTGTCATGGCCCCGTCCGGCCACAAGGCGAGTTCGGCGCCGTTGTCGGTGGTGTAGAGGACGATGGTGTTCTCCGCGATGCCGAGATCGTCGAGTTGCTTCAGGAGCTGCCCGACATGCCCGTCATGCTCCGCCATGCCGTCCGCCTCGATGCCTTTGCCGGTCCTGCCGAGGCTTTCGGGCTTCAGGTGGGTGAAGACATGCATGCGGGTGGAGTTGAACCAGACGAAGAACGGCTTGTTCGCCTGGTGCTGGCGATCGATGAAGTCCTTCGCCGCGGCAAGGAACTCTTCGTCCACCGTCTCCATGCGCTTCGTGTTCAGCGGCCCGGTGTCCTCGATCCTGCCGTCGGCGTGGGAATGGATCACCCCGCGAGGGCCGAACTGTTTCCGGAATTCGGGGTCCTTCGGGTAGAAATAGCCTTCCGGCTCCTCCTCGGCGTTGAGATGGTAGAGATTGCCGAAGAACTCGTCGAAGCCATGGTTGGTCGGCAGATGCTGATCCTGGTCGCCGAGATGGTTCTTGCCGAACTGGCCCGTGGCATAACCTCTCGTCTTCATCACGTCGGCGATGGTCGGCATCCAGTCGGTGATGCCGTGGGGGTCCCCAGGCATGCCGATGGTCAGGAGGCCGGTGCGGAACGGTTCCTGCCCCAGGATGAAGGAGGCGCGGCCGGCGGTGCAGCTTTGCTGGCCATAGGAGTCGGTGAAGATCGCCCCTTCCGCCGCGAGGCGATCGATGTTCGGCGTGCGGTAACCCATCAGCCCCATGGTGTAGGCACTGATCTGGGAGACACCGATGTCGTCGCCGAAGATCACGAGGATGTTGGGCGGCCTGCCGCCGGCTCCGCCCGCGGCGGGTGCCGCCGCAGGCGGAGCCTGGGTTTGCGCGGTCGCCTGCGACGCCGCGGCGGCCGCCGCGACGAGCGCCGTCGAGCCCGCCAGAACGGAACGGCGGCTCAACTTGTGGTCATTCGGGGTCGTCTTGTCCGCGGTCCTTTCCTGGTTCTTCGGCATGCGATTCTCCTTTGAGTTCCGGGTTTGCGGAGTCCTTGAGGAGCGTTTTCCGATGTCATGGACTCCTGGGGTTGAGGGGTGCCAGCCGAAACTCCGATGCGTGTGGGGAATGCGACCGGCGAATGTCCGCGAGGAGACGGACGAATTCGACGGAATCGCGGTTCTCCCAACGCGCCGAAGCCCCTGAGAACAAGGCGGCGTCGAGCCGGATGGCGGCCCGGCTCGCGGCCTCGCGCTCAGCGGGTGCCAGAAAGGCCCGCCACCGCGCGAAGGCGTGATAGACGGCGGCGGCATCGGACGTCGCGCAGGCACGGCGCAAGGCGGCGAAGGCGGCGCTCTCATCCGCCGCATCCGTCCTCCGCCGATGGCGGAGAAAGCCGGCGACGGCGAAGGCGAGCACGACGAGGAAGGCTCCACCCGCGATCAGCGAGGAGCGGTGCCGGGCCAGCCAGCCGCCTTCGGATCGTGCGGCGGCAGCGGCCGGGGTGGCAGTGGCAGATGGCGCTTCCACGGTGATCGTGGCGCCGGGCGCCTGCGCCGTCCTGACCGTTCGCGTGGCCAGATCCCACCAGGGCTGCGCGACGGCCGGAATTGTGACGTGCCCGCCGCGCTCGAAGACGTAGGTGACGCGGTCGGTGCGCCGCCCGGTGATGGCGCCGCGGTTGCTGTGATCGTCGATCTCGGGCGGATCGGCATAGGCGCGCACGCCGTCCGGCACGGGAAAGGCAAGGTCCCGCATGGCGAGGCCCGGCACGTCCTCGGCGCTGCGCGTGATCGTGCGCAAGATGGCGTCCCCGGCCTTGAAGGTGCCGTCCTGTCCGGGGACCCATTGCTCCGTCAAGGTCAGCCCCCGCGTCGCGACCACGGGCTGCGATGGATCGACACCGGGCGGCACGCCGACATCGAGGCGCAGCGCCTGCCCCTGGGCCGTGCGCGTCTCGGCGCCGTTCCGGTCGAGCAGCGTCACGGCGGCCGGAGGCAACTCGAACACACCGCCCCGACGCGGATAGAGCGCGAATTCGAAGCGCTGACCGACATAGGATTCGTTGCCGATGCTCTCCTGTATCGTCGTGGCCTGCGTCTCGAAGCGGAACGCCTGAAGGCCCGGCGCGTCGGGAAGGCTGACCCGCGGCGGCCGCGGCATCCCATTCCGGAAAAGCACGTCCACGTACAGCGCCACATGCTGCCCGATCACCGCGCCGGACTCCGGCTTGATGCTCTGGCGGACCAGAACGTCCGATCCCGGCGAGTCCTGCGCGGCGATCGGGAATGCCGGCCACAGCAAAAGCAGGGCGAGGACGACCCGCGTCATGGCGGCCCCTCCGGTCTCCCGGACGCCGGGGGCGGCGCCTGACGCTGGTAGGCGAAGCGGGCGCGGAGGAAATCGGCGGGCTTCGTCTGCACCCGCTTCAACCACAGCGCGCGCACAGCCTCGTCGCTCATGGGCGCGCCGGCCACCTGCGTCTCCTGGCCCTCCGGGTTGCGGGCGTCCTTGTCGTAGACGATCCGGTCGGCGCCCTCGCGCTGGTCCCCGGCATCGGCGCCGGGAGCGTTCAGCCGCTCCGCCCGCAGCCGCGCGATCTCCCGGTTGGCTTCCGCCGGCGGCCAGCCGGGGCGGAGGCCGAGGGCATGGTCGTAGCGGGCCACAGCTTCCTCGTACTTGCCGAGCATCACCAGCGCGTTGGCCTGATCGTAGGCGCCCTCTGCGGTGTCGATGGCCGCGAAGGTCGCCGCCGCCGCCTTGAAGTCGCCGTCCCGCGTCTGCGCCACGCCGCGCCACATCGGATCGGCGAAGGCCGCCGCCGCATCCTGAAAGCGCCCCTGTTCGAAAAGCGCCTGCCCATGCTGGTCCGGGCTCGCCCACAGGCCGGTCCAGCCGACGCGCCACACCGCGACGGCGAGGGCGGCGAGGACGGCGGTGCCGAGCACCGCGAAGGCGCGGCGGGTGTTCATGCCAGCACCCATCCGCGGCGGAACCAGACCAGCACCAGCAGCGCGATGAGCGGCGTCAGCCACCATCCGGCCTCCTGCCAGCGCGGCGCTTCCCCCGGCGCGGGGGGCGGTGGTCCTGCGGTGGTGAGGCGGCGGGCGAGCCCCTCGATATCCTGGTTGTCGATGGTTGGCATGATGAGCGCCGCGTCGAGAGCCGCCGCCGCCGTTCGCAACGCCGGGTCGGCCGCGGCCCGCGCGGGCGGCAGTGCGGCAAAAACGAAAAGAGGTGGGCCGCCGTCTGCGGACGTGTTGAGCGCCGGTACCGTGTCAGCGAACACGACGACCGAGCCGCCCTGTCCCGCCTCCGCCAGCGTCGTCCTTGCCAGTGCCACGGCGGCCACCAGCGCGTCCCCCTGCACCGGCATCACGTCCGGCGCCAGCGCCTGGGCCATGCTGTCGACCACCGAAGCGTCGGGGGTGGGGGGCAGCACGAGGTGCGCCGAACCGGCATAGGCGATGAGCCCGGTGGGTGCCCCCTCGCGCAGGGCCAGCAGGTCCGCCATCTTCTCCCGCGCACGATCGAGCCGGGTCGGGGCCAGGTCGCGTTCAAGCATGGACGGGGTGACCTTCAGCACGACCATCGCCGGGCGCGCCGATTGTGCGAAGGGCGAGGGGACTTGGCGCCATGTCGGGCCGCTGACGGCCAGTGCGGTGAGCAGCCAAGCCGCAAGCAACAGGTCGCCGGGCGAAAGCCTGCGTCGATGGTCACCGCCGACGGTGAGGCGGGCGAGCAGAACGGGGTCCATCACCGCCCGCCAGCGGGAGGCGGCGTCGGTTTCCCGCCGTTCCAGCCACCACAGGGCAAGCGCCGGCACGGCGAGCAGCAGCCATTCCGGGCGAAGGAAATGAAAGGCGGCGAGCGTTTCGGTCATGACGTCGCCTCCATGTCCGCCTTTGCTTCCGCTCTCCGGCGGCGCGGCCAGCGGACCAGCCGGACGGCCTGCGCCAGCATGGAAAACAGCGCGAGCGCGGCGAGCGGCAGCCAGTAGAGTTCGAGGCGGGGTTGGAAGGAGACGGTCTCGACCTTGCGGGCCTCGACCGCGTCGAGCCGGCTGTAGATGCCGGTGAGTTCGTCGCGGTCGAGGGCGCGGTAATACCCTCCGCCGGTTGCCGCCGCGACATCCCTCAGCGCCGTCTCGTCGAGCTTTTCCTCGCCGGCCGCCGCAGGGTCGCCGACCGCCACGGTGTGGATGACGATCCCCCTGTCCTTGGCGATGCGGGCGGCCTCGGACGGCGGGACGCGGCTGGCCGTGTCGTTGCCGTCGGTGAGCGCGATCATGGTTTTCGCCGGGGCCTTGGAGGCGTCGAACAGGTTGATGCCCAGCCCGATCGCGTCGCCCAGGACGGTGCGCGGTCCCGCCATCCCGACCTGCATCTCGGCGAGCATCCGCCGGGCGAGCGTCAGGTCCGTGGTGAAGGGCACCAGCGCGAAGGGCGCGTTGCCGAAGACGACGACGCCGGCCCGGTCGCCGTCGCGGCGGGCGAGGAAATCGTCCAGCACCTGCTTCACCGCCGCGAGCCGGCTGACCGTCCTCCCCGACGCGTCGGTGAAGTCCTCGGTCTCCATGGACCCGGACAAATCGACCAGCAGCAGGAGATCGCGTGCCGGCCGGTCGTGGTGGATGGGCGGCAACACCCATTGCGGGCGCATCAACGCGAGCAGGGCGAGCAGCCAACACACGATCAACGTCAGCGTCCGCCATAGGCCGCGCCGGCCGACGCTCGCCCCCTCGCTGGGCGTCGCGCCGGTCAGCCGCGCCAGTTCCGCGAAGAACGGCACCCGGACGGCCGGGCGGCGGGTCTCATGGGGCGGCAGCAGCCAATAGACCAGCATCGGCAGCGGCAGAAGCAGGGCGAACCATGGATGGGCGAAGATCGGCACGGGATCAGCCCTCCACCCGGTGGCGTTTCACCCAACGGCGCGCGGCGGCGGCGACCGCATCGCCATCGCCATCACTGGGCTGAGCGCCGAAGGCCGCGCGGGTGAGACCCGTCCCTGGCCCCTTGGTAAAGTCCTGGCTTCCCGATGTTCGGTCGAGAAAGGCCAGCCAGCCGGCCCCGGTCAGGCTCGCCACCATGTCGCGCGGATAGGCGGTCAGCGCTGTCCGCTTGAGAATGACGGAGACCGCTGCCGCGCTCGCCGGGTCGTCGACGGTGCCGATGGCGGCCAGTTCGGCCAGCGATGCCCGGCGATAGGCGTTCCGGCGCCAGCGGGCGACGAGCGCCGTGCCGAGAATGGCGAGGATGCCGAGCGAAGCGGCGACGACGATCCACCAGCCGGGCGCCGGCGGCCACCATGCCACGGGCGGCGGCACCACGATGTCGGCGAGACGGGACAGATCGGCCGGATCGTCCATCACGGGGCACTCGCGCGGCGCACGGGGTCCGCCGACCGGGCGAGCCGCCGTCCGAGCAGTTCGCGGAACTGCTCGCTGGTGTCGCGCCCGGTCGAGAGGGGGAGGACGGGAATGGCGCGGCGCCGCGAGACGCTCTCGACGGCCTCCCGGCGCTGTGCGAAGCGGTCCGCAAAGCGCGAGCGCACGCCCCTGGCGGAGCTGTCGATTTCGATCTGGCGGCTGCCCTCGGCGATCACCGTGCGGCCGATGTCCGGCAGTTCGGCCTCCAGCGGATCGAACACGAAGACGACCAGCACGTCGTTGTGCGCCGTCACCTGCGTCACCAGCCGCACCGTCTCGTCATCCGCCCCCGCAGCGTCGGTGAGGATCGTGAGCAGGCCGTCGTGCGGCAGCAGTCGCAGCGCCTTGGCGAGCGCGATGTTGAGCAGGCCCGGGTCGGCGGGGCGGGGATCGTCGGCGCGGAGCGCCCGGTTGTGCCGGGCGATCGCCTCGAACAGCGCGCCGATGGCCGCCTGCCGCGCGCGCGGACGGATTTCATCCACGCCGTTCTCGGAAAAGACGATCCCGCCGATGCGATCGCCAAGCGACGTCACCCGCCACGCGGCGAGCGCCGCGGCTTCGGCGGCGACAACGGACTTCGTCGCCCGCCGGCTGCCGAAGAACATGCTGAGGCGTTGATCCACCAGGAGGATCACCGGCCGGTCACGCTCCTCGGTGTAGACACGCAGCTGCGGAGCGCCGAGACGGGCGGTGGCACGCCAGTCGATGGCGCGAACGTCGTCGCCTTCATAGTAGGGGCGGAGTTCCTCGAATTCGAGCCCCCGTCCTCTCAGCCGTGAGGCATGGCGTCCGGCGAGCAGCGAATGCACCGGCTGTTTCGGCAGGAAACTGAAGCCCTTGGCGCGATGCCGCAGGCGCAGGAGATCGTCGAGCGTGATGTAGGTGCGGGCTTGCGTTGCCAAGACAGCCTCCCTAGACGGCGACCGCCACCTGCCGGATGAGTTCGTCGATGACGTCGTCGGCCCGCTTGGCGTCCGCCGTTGCTTCGTACGTGAGCGCGACGCGGTGGCGCAGGCAGTCGTGGGCGACGGCCTGGACATCCTCGGGCGTCACATAGTCGCGACCCTTCAGCCAGGCATGGGCACGCCCGGCGCGGTCGAGCGCGAGCGTGCCGCGCGGGCTCGCCCCGACGGCGATCCAACCCTTCAACCGGTCGCCGAATTCGGCCGGCCGGCGGGTCGCCGCGACCAGGGCGACGATGTAGCTCTCGACAGCCTCCACCATGCGCACGGCGTTGATCTCCTTCCGGGCGTCGAAGATTTCCGTCTGCGCGATCTTGGGGAGAGGCGCCTCGTCCGTCCCCGCCTCCTCGCTGCGGACCAGCCGCAACACCTTCGCCTCGTCGGCATCGCTTGGATATCCGATCCGCACATGCATGAGGAAACGGTCCATCTGCGCCTCGGGAAGCGGGTAGGTCCCTTCCTGCTCGATTGGATTCTGCGTGGCCAGGACCATGAACAGGTCCGGCAGCCGATAGCGCGTGCCGGAGACGGTGACCTGCCGCTCCTCCATCGCTTCGAGCAGCGCCGACTGCACCTTGGCGGGGGCGCGATTGATCTCGTCGGCCAGAACGAGGTTGCCGAAGATCGGCCCCTGGCGGAATTCGAAGCGGCCGGAACTGTCCGCGTCCGACACGTAGACGTCTCCTCCGGTCACGTCGGAGGGCAGCAGGTCCGGGGTGAACTGGATGCGGCTGAACTCGCTCACCAGCGCCTGGGACAGGCTCTTGATCGCGCGTGTCTTGGCAAGGCCCGGCAGTCCTTCCAGCAGCACATTGCCGTTGGCGAGCAGGGCGATGATGAGGCGCTCGACCACCCGCTCCTGGCCGATGACGGAGCGGTTGACGCGCCTCTGGATCTCGAGAATGGAGTCGAGCGCCGGCATGGTCATTGCTTCTCGAAAGGAAAGACGACCTTCCAGTCCGTCTTCATGTTCACGACCGTCCAGCCGCGCCTCGGCGCTTCGTCGAGCGCCCTGTCGAGCCGCCCGACCGGCGAACTGCGGTCGTAGGCCCACTCTCGCCCGTCGTCGGTGTGGTGGACGATCACTCCGAACCGCGGGCCGGCGTTCAGCGTGGTCCATTGCAGCATCTGCAGGTCGCCGTCCGAGTTGCCCGCCGCGAAGACCGGCCGGCGACCGATGACATGGTTGATGCCGACCGGCTTCCCCGCCCCGTCGTCGACGAACTCGATCTCGGGGAGCTTGACGAGGGACGCCTGATCGCCGTCGAGGCGGAACTCGGTCTTGCCCGAGGAGCCGACGATCTGCTCCGGGGGGATGCCGTAGGCGTCCGGCGCCCAGGCCCGCATGAACTCGACGCCGCCGCCCGAGACGATGAAGGTCTTGAAGCCGTTCGCCCGCAGATAGGCGAGCAGTTCGAGCATCGGCTGATAGACCATCTCGTTGTAGGGGCGGTCGAAGCGGGGGTGGCGCGCGGCCCGAACCCAGTCCCGCACCGCCCTCTCGAACGCGGAGACCGTCATGCCGCTGTGGGTGGCGGCGATGATCTGGAGGACGCCCTTTTCTCCCAGGGCGGCCAGGGCGGCATGGTCGCCGTCCAGCAGCGCCTTGAGCGCCGGCCGGTCCTTCCACTCCGGATGGTCGCCCGCCATCGCCTTGACGCGGTCCATGGCGAAGGCGGCCTGGACATACATGGGCTGCTCGGACCACAGCGTGCCGTCGTTGTCGAAGGTCGCGATGCGTTCCTCGACGGGCACGAAGTCGGCCCCTCCCTCGCGGGTCACCCGACCGACGAAACCGACGATCGCGGCCTTCGCCGCGCCTTCGTTCCACGAGGGCAGCGGGTCGGTCTGGGCACGCGCGGACGCGACGAGCGCAAGGGTGAGAACGGTGATGAGCGTCATCTGGCGCGCGAGGACACCGGCTGCGTTGAGCATGGCAGGCACCTCACCCGTTCGGGACGCGGCGCACGCAGCGGAATCCGACATGGCTGGTCGAGGTGTCGACCGGCTCGGCATGGCGGGCCGCCGGGCGGTAACGCCGGCAATAGTTGGGGGCGCAGAGATGCGAACCGCCCTTCAGCACCTTGCGGGGAATGCGGATGGCGGGTTGGTTGGGGTCGTAGCTCGCTTCCATGGCCCCGCCGCGCGGGTTGATCGGCACGCAGCACGCCTTGGGCGCGTCGTCGGGATGGCGCGTCGTCCAGAAGTCCGCCGTCCATTCCCAGACATTGCCGATCATGTCGTAGAGGCCATAGCCGTTGGGCTGGAAGGATCGGACCGGCGAGGTCCGCTCGAAGCCGTCGAGGGCGAGGTTCTGGTGAGGGAACTCGCCTTGCCAGGTGTTGGCCAACTGCCTCCCCTCGGGGTTCAACGCGTCGCCCCAGGCGTATTCAGCGCCGTCGAGACCGCCCCGCGCGGCGAACTCCCACTCGGCCTCCGTCGGAAGGTCCTTGCCCGCCCAGGTCGCGTAGGCGTCCGCGTCGGCATAGGCGACATGGACCACCGGATGGTCGTCGAGCCCCTTGATGGAGGAGCCGGGACCATAGGGCTGGCGCCAGTTGGCGCGGAAACGGAAGGTCCACCACTGGCCCCAGTTGCGCAGGTCGACGGGGTGATCGGGCGGGGAAAAGACCAGCGAGCCGGCCTTCAGCATGTGAGGCAGCGCGCCGGGATAGTCCTTCGGGTTCGGCGGAATCTCGGCGACGGTGACGTGGCCCGTCGCCTCGACGAACGCTCGGAACTGGGCGTTGGTGACCGGCGTCTCGTCCATGAACAAGCCGTCGACCCGAACGCGGTGAACAGGACGTTCCTCGGGGTAGTGCCGGTCCGAACCCATGTGGAACGCACCGCCTTCGATCCAGAGCATCGGGGCATCGGGAAGCCCGCGACGAACCTTGGAGGCACGGCCGGAGGCGATCCGCGAACCGTGTCTCGTGAGATGTCGCATGAGCTGTCCTCCCGCTTTGAACACTGGACACTGCGTCAATGCATCGGTGGTGGGCTGTCGGAACGGGTCATCCTTGCGGCGGCGGACGGCCAAGCCGGTTCAGGACCTCGGCTTCCAATTCCTGAAGGATGCCGGTGTACTCCTCGGCCTTCCGTCCCGCCTGTTCGGCAAGGCTGCGCCAATGGCGAAACGCCGCCGTCGCTTCCTCATGGTCCGCACAGACCGTCCGGAATTGCGCGTCGCGGCCGTACCGCCGGCGAATGTCCAGTTCGCGTTGCGGAAGCCGCTCGATGATGGAACGGAACTGCTCCATGTCGTGTCGCCCAAGCTCCGACGAAGCCTGATCGGTTCACCGCGCAGCTTTCCGATGGAAAAGGCTCCGGCGATCGATCCGATGGCCATCATTCCAGCCGTGGCGGTGATCGGAAGTACGAACCTGTACGTACCCTGCCGCTGCCTGACGGAAGGCGTACGAACGGGAGAGTGGGTCCGGACAGCCCATTTATGCGGCAGTGCCCCGGAATCCCGTCTTTACGCCGGTGTTTCGGGCTGGCTAGGTTGATTCCCGCTCCGCCGGGGCGTTTTGGATCAAGGCGCAGCTCATGCCTCGTCGGCATCCCGTCACTTTCGATCCTCTTCTTCCCAATTCTCCGACCGTGGACGAGGTGCGGGCGGAACTGGCGGCCATTCTTTCGAGCACGGCGTTCGAGAGCAGCCAGAGGCGGCGCGATTTTCTGCGGTTCATCGTCGACGAGACGCTGGCTGGGCACGCCGACACCTTGAAAGGCTTCACCATCGCGGTCGGCGTGTTCGGTCGTGATGACCGTTTCGATCCCCAAACCGATCCGGTCGTGCGCCTCGAAGCCGGACGCCTTCGACGCGATCTCGATTCCTATTACGTCGCGGCGGGACGGAACAACGCCGTCCGCATTTCGATCCCGAAAGGTTCCTATGTCCCGCGCTTCGAACGCACGGAGATCGCCGCCGCCACATCCACCGCTATCGACCCGAGCGACGCCGGTGCTGCGTCGGCACGTTCCCTATCTCAGCCGCCAACCTTGGCCGCACACCTTACCCCGCGGACCATCGGGATCGCCGCCACACTCCTCCTTTCCATGTTGCTTGGGGTCATGGCCGGCCTGTTGAGGGACGGGGAGCAGCGATCCGCCTCATCAGGGTCGACACATGGGCCCGCTCTGATGGTCATGCCCTTCGATGCCTTCGGAGATGAGGATATTGCGCACAGCCTCGCCAACGGTCTCGCCCAGGATCTCATCGGCAACCTGATCCGCTTTCCGGGATTCCGGCTCTATGTCATGCCCCTCGGTACGGGCGGCACAGCCGTGACCGGGCCGAGGGCCACCGACCGTGATTCGGACGCGGCCTATGTCGTCCGTGGCAGCGTACGTGCCGAAGGCGAGCATGTACGCGTCTCGGCTCAGCTCTCCAACACCACGACCGGTCAAGTCCTGTGGGCCGGCTCCTACGATCGCCAGTTGACGCCCGGCGCCCTGATCCGTGCGCAGCGGGACTTGGCCGGCGAGATCGCGACGATCCTCGGCCAGCCTTACGGCGTCGTGAATCGGGACCTCCTGCGGGAGAAGACGCCGGCTGTATCCAGCGTGCAGAGTTATCTCTGCGTGCAGCGCGCCTATATTTACCGCCGTAATTTTTCGCGAAGCGAAATCGCGCCGGTGCGTCAGTGTCTGGAGGAGTCGGTGCGGCGCGACCCTGCCTTCAGCGAAGCCTGGGCCATGCTTGGTTGGCTTCACCTCGATCACGCCCGTTTGGGTAGCCTCGAACCCGCCTCGCGCCAGAGGGAATATGAACTGGCCTTTCAGGCAGCGTCGCGAGCGGTGGCCATGGAGCCCGACAACACGCTGGCGCTCAAGGCGCTTTCCTCCATCAGCCATTACATGGGGCATTATGAAGAGAGCGAGCGCCTCGCCCGGCGGGCCGTGGAGCGCAACCCCAACGATCCGGACACACTTGCGCAGCTTGGATGGCGTTTGGCCGTTCGGGGCAAATTCGACGAAGGCATCCCGATGCTCAAGCAGGCGATCGAGCGAACCGTCAACCCGCCCGGGTGGTACTATCATCTGATCGCGATCGACCTGTATCTGCAGGGGCGTCACGCGGAAGCGCTTGAGGCCGCGGAACGATCGGCCACGAGCGGACTGGGCGTCAGCCAAGCGCTGATCGCGATTGCCCAGGGTGCGCTGGGAAATCGTGAGGGCGCGCAAAAGGCTCTGGCCCAAATGGCGACCTTTGGCACCTTGGCCCGCGACCCTGCGGCCTACTTCCGCCTGAACGGTGCGACCGAGGAGATCGTCGACGCGCTGATGAAAGGACTAAACGAATCAAATTCCCTTGTGGAGGCGCGGTAAATTTACTGGGAATGCATCATTATATATTCTTTAGTTGCAGAATACATGACCTATAGACGGCTATATCGTCCTTCGGGCCGGCACCGCGAGGAACCTCCTGGCTTGCTTGGTTCATCCTCAGCTCCCGTCACCGCGTCGAAGAAACCGATCAGATCCAGTGTTTCCAACAGAACGCGCGGAGATGGGGATCGGGCGCCGTGTCGACCGCCATGGCCACCATCCAGGCATCAACGCTCCTTCCGCGATGGAGCGGGCGGGTCGTCTGGCGCGGCGCCCGTCATCCCGCCCTCCTTCCAATCCGCCACCGTGGGCTTGGCGGTGCCGTCAGCTGCTCGCGGCCCCGGTGCAGGTCACCAGGAAGTCGATCAGGCGCTGCGCCGACGCGTCCAACTCGTCCCCGGCGCGGGTGCAGATGGCCAGCTCCCGCCGTGCCCACGGTTCGTCGAGCAGCAAGAGCGTCAGCCCGAAGGCGGCCACCAGCGGCTGCGCCGCCAATTCCGGCAGGATGCCCAGACCCAGCCCGTGCAGCACCATCTGGCACATGGCCTCGAAACTGCGGACCTGCACACGCACCCTCGGGGTCTGCCCGCTGCGGCGCGCCTGATCGGTCACAAGCCGGTGCACGGCGGTTGCATGATCGAGCGTGACGAGTTCTTCCTTGAGAACCGACGCGAAGGCGACCGGGCCGCCCTGGGCCAAAGGATGATCGGATGGCACAACGATGGCCAGGCGGTCTTCGGCGTACATCCGGGTGCGGAGCTGCCACAGGTCACCACCGCGCACGATGATGCCGATGTCGGTTTCCTTCTGGTAGAGCGCCTCGACGATCTCGACACTCGGGCGCTCCTGCAGCTCCAGACGGATCGAGGGGAAGGCGCGGGCGAAGGCGGACAGGTCGCCGGCCAGCCGCTGCACCAGCGCCGAGCTGCTGGCGAACACCCGCACGGACCCCCGTACACCGGCACGGTAGTCGGCCAATTCGGCGTCGAGCTGCTGGTTCATCCCCAACACCCCGCGCGCGTAGCGCAGCACCGCCAGCCCCGCCGGGGTCGGCTCCACGCCGTAGGGAAGCCGGTGCAGCAGCGCGGTGCCGCAGCCATCCTCCAGGAGCCTCACGCGCCGGCTCGCCGCCGACAAGGCGAGGTTCGACTGGCTGGCGGCGCGCGTGATGCTCTTCGTTTCGCACACCCGCAGGAACAGCAGCAACGTCTGGACATCGTGCCGTACCATCCGCCGCCCCTTCCCGCTTAAGGATCTCAGTGGCGGCTTTCGACGGGCCGCCTTGTCCGATTCCGCAGGCAACCAGTGTGCAGCAGCGCCGACACCGGTGCAACGGCGCTTCCGCCTTCGAATTCCGCGAAGGCTGACTACGGGGAAATCTAATTCGTTTACGAAACAAACAAATGATACCGTTTCTTCCAGAGCGCACTTTGGCCCCCAAGCGGCGGCCGGGTGCACGGGCAGGGATGGAAACGAGGGCGATCATACATGGCCGCGTCGAGTACCCCCCATGAACGAACCGGCACCGGTCCGGTCGGCGACCGGCCGGTGGCGTCGGACGCCTTGGCGAACCTCCGCGTGCTGGACCTGACGCGGGTGCGGGCCGGTCCGACCTGCTGCCGCGTCCTCGCCGACTTCGGTGCCGACGTGATCAAGATCGAGGCGCCGGCCGGGGCCGACCCGAACGATGGCATGAATGGGCCGCGCGACGGTTACGACATGCAGAACCTCCACCGCAACAAGCGCTCGCTGTCGCTCAACCTCAAGACGCCCGAGGGCAAGGCCATCCTCGGCCGCCTCGTCCGCACCGCGGACGTCGTGGTCGAGAACTACCGCCCCGACGTCAAGCACCGCCTGGGCATGGACTACGAGACGCTGCGGGCGATCAACCCGCGCATCGTCCTGGCCTCC
Source organism: Azospirillum brasilense (assembly GCF_001315015.1). NCBI lineage: Bacteria > Pseudomonadati > Pseudomonadota > Alphaproteobacteria > Rhodospirillales > Azospirillaceae > Azospirillum > Azospirillum brasilense. Next base: position 695,067 of record NZ_CP012914.1, read on the forward strand.
ATCTCCGGCTTCGGGCAGACCGGCCCGTACCGCGACCGCGGCGGCTTCGACCAGATCGCCCAGGGCATGGGCGGGCTGATGTGGCTCACCGGGCTGCCCGGCCAGGGGCCGGTGCGCGCCGGCGTCGCCATCGCCGACAGCGCCTCCGGCCTCTACGCCGTCGTCGGCATCCTGATCGCGCTGGCCGAGCGCGGAGACTCCGGTGAGGGGCAGTGGGTGCAGACGTCGCTGCTGCAGAGCCAGATCGCCCTGCTCGACTTCCAGGCCGCCCGCTACCTCATCGATGGCGTGGTGCCGGAGCAGGCGGGCAACGACCACCCCACCTCGACCCCCATGGGTCTGTACCGGACGGCGGACGGCTTCATCAACATCGGCGCCTCCGGCGAGGATTTGTGGCGCCGCCTGTGCCGCGCCATCGGGCATCCGACCCTCGCCGAGCGGCCCGAATTCCGCAGCGAACCCGACCGTCTGGCCAACCGGCCGCAGCTCAACGCCGAACTCGGCGCCATCCTGGCGGAGCGCCCGTCGCGCGAGTGGCTGGACGCCTTCACCGCGCACGGTGTGCCGGCCGGGCCGGTCAACCGGATGGACGAGGTGTTCGCCGACCCGCAGGTCGAGCATCTGGGCATGGCGGTGCCGGTGCAGCACCCGCGCCGCGGCGCCATCCGGCTGGTCGGCCAACCGGTGGTGCTGTCGCGCACCCCGGCCGGCATCGCCGCCCCCACGCCGGAGGCCGGAGCGCACACCGACGACATCCTCGGCGGCCTCGGCTACACGCCGCAGGAGGTCGCCGATTTCCGCAGCCGGCGGGTGATCTGATGGACGCGCCGTCGCTCCGATACCGGACCACCGGCCCGGTCGCCCGGCTGACCATCGACAACCCGGCGCGCCGCAACGCCATGACGCTCGACATGTGGTCGGCGCTGCCGGATCTGGTGCGCCGCGCCGAGGCGGACCCGGAGGTGCGCGTCATCCTGCTGCGCGGGGCCGGTGACGCCGCCTTCTGCGCCGGGGCCGACATCTCGCAATTCTCCGAGAAGCGCAGCGGCGAGGCCGAGGGGCGGGTCTACGACGCCGCGGTCGAGGCGGCTCAGGCGGCGTTGTTCGCCGCCGGAAAGCCGACCGTCGCCTATGTCCGCGGCGCCTGCTTCGGCGGCGGCGTCGGCATCGCCTTGAGCTGCGATCTCCGCGTCGCCGCCGCGGACGCCCGGTTCCGCATCCCGGCGGCGCGGTTGGGCCTGGGCTACACGTTTTCCAACGTCGAGCTGGTGACGGCGCGCCTCGGCGCCTCGGCGACGGCCGACCTGCTGTTCACCGCCCGCACGGTCGACGCGGAGGAGGCGCGGCGCCTGGGCCTCGTCGGGCGCCTGTTCGGCGCCGCCGAGGCCGACGCGGCGGTCGAGGATCTGGTGACCACCATCGGCGGCAACGCCCCGCTCACCCTGCGCGCGGTCAAGCGCGCCCTGGTCGAGCTGGCACGCCCGGCGGCGGAGCGCGACACCGCCGCCGTCGACGCGCTGGTGCGGGCCTGCCTGGGCAGCGACGACTACCGCGAGGGTCAGGCGGCGTTCAAGGAAAAGCGGGAGCCCAGCTTCCGCGGGGTCTGAACGAACAACGGGAGAGGGACGTCGGATGAGCGAGCTTTCGGCCCAGGAGGCCTTCGAGATCGGCGGTCTGTACAGCCGGTACAACCTGTGCAGCGACCTCGGCGACCCCGACGGCTACGCCGACTGCTTCACGGCGGACGGGGTGCTGGAGCTGATGCCGCACGAGCTGCGCATCGCCGGCCGGGCCGCGCTGCACGGGCACAAGGTGCGCGACCTCGCCACCCGGCAGGGCTACCGGCGGCACTGGAACGGCAACCTGCTGCTGGAACGGCGCGACGACGGCTCGGTGCGCGGCCGCTGCTACCTGATGGCCTTCAACGGTCCGTCGGGCGAACTGCCGGCCATCGGCGACTGCGGGGTGTACGAGGACGACATCGTGCTCGACGGCGGCACCTGGCGGTTCCGCCGCCGGCTCCTGACCATGGACGCCAGCACTTGGACGCGGAGGTGACGGCGATGGACGACATCCTGACCATGGGAGCGGCGGACCTCGCGCGGGCGGTGGGCAACCGCCAACTGTCGGCCCGCGCCGTGGCCGAGGCGTTCCTCGCCCGCACCGAGGCGGTGAACGGCGTGGTCAACGCCGTGTGCACCCTCAATTCAGCGGCGCTCGCCGAGGCCGACGCCTGCGATGCCCATCTGGCCTCCGGCGCCGCGCCGCGGCCGCTGGAGGGCGTGCCCTTCGTCGTCAAGGACAACATCGACACCGCCGGCCTGCGCACCACCTACGGCTCGCGGCTGCGCCGGGACTTCGTGCCCGCCGAGGACGCGGTGGCCGTGGAGCGGCTGCGCCGCGCCGGCGCGGTGCTGCTCGGCAAGACCAACGCGCCGGAGTTCGCGCACGACGTGAACACCACCAACGCGCTGTTCGGCACGACGCGCAACCCGTGGCGGCTCGACGCGACCTCCGGCGGGTCGAGCGGCGGGACGGGCGCCGCCGTCGCCGCCGGCATGGCGCCGATCGGCATCGGCACCGACCTTGGCGGGTCGATCCGCGTGCCGGCCGCCTTCAACGGCATCGTCGGCGTCCGCCCGACGCCGGGTCGCGTCCCGGTGTACCCCAGCGCCTTCGCCTGGGACACCCTGGTCGAGCACGTTCAGGGCCCGCTGACCCGCAACGTCGAGGACGCCGGGCTGATGCTCGCCGCGATGGCGGGACCGGACGACCGCGACCCCGCTTCGCTGCCCGACGACGGCATGGACCTCGCCGCCGCCGCCCGGCGCACCGACACCGTGCGCGGCCGGCGGATCCTCTACGTCGAGGATTTCGGCGGGCTGGTGCCGACGGATCCGGAGGTGGCGCGGCTGGCCCGCGCCGCCGCGCTCGCCTTCGAAGACCTCGGCTGCGTCGTCGAGAGCGGCGACCTCGCCGCCGGCTTCGACGTGGGCGGCCTGCGCGAGATCGTCATGGGAACGCGGGCGTTCGGCATGGTCGGGCGCTATGCGGACCTGCTCGACGCCCACCGGGCGGAGATGACGGTGCCGCTGGTCAACCAGATCGAGGACGCGCTCAAGCGCTCGGTGCGCGAGGTGGCCGCGGCGGAGCGGCTGCGCGGCGACTACTGGCACCGGGTGCGGCGGGTGCTGGAGCGTTTCGACCACATCATCGCCCCCTCGGTGGGGATCGCGGCGTTCGACCTCGACCGGCCCCTGCCGACCGAGATCGCCGGACGGCCGCTGGAGCGCTTCTACGACGTGTTCCTCGGCACCTACGCCTTCTCCGTCACCGGGCTGCCGGTGGTGGCGGTCCCCTGCGGCTTCACGTCGGCGGGGCTGCCGGTGGGCGTCCAGATCGTCGGCCGGCGCCTGCGCGACGACCGCGCGCTGGAAGCGGCCGCGGCCTTCGCGCAGGCGCGCCCCGAGCATGTCCGCCGTCCGCAGGTGGACACCGCGTGGCGGCCACCCGAACACGGGGAAACGGGCACGACCGGCTACAAGGTGGCGTGAGGGGAGGACGGACATGGAAGGACTGACATGGATCTCGACCTGAAGGGCAAGCGCGCGGTGGTCACCGGGGCCAGCAAGGGCATCGGCCGCGCCGTCGCCGAATCCCTCGCCGGGGAAGGTTGCGACCTCACGCTGGTGGCCCGCGGGTCCGCGGAGCTGGAGGAGCTGGCGGCGACCCTGTCCGCGCGCTTCGGCGTCGCCGCGGCGGCGGTGCCCACGGACATGGCCGACGAGCGGGCCCGGCAGGCCCTGGCGGCGGACTGGGCCGGCGCCGACATCCTGGTCAACAACGCCGGCGCCATTCCGGGCGGCGAGATCGGCGAGGTCTCCGACGAGCTGTGGCGTGGCGCCTGGGAGCTGAAGGTGTTCGGCTACATCGCGCTGTGCCGGCTGTTCTACGCCGCCATGAGCGAGCGCGGCCGCGGCGTCATCGTCAACGTCATCGGCACCGCCGGCGAACGGCCGAACGCCGCCTATATCGCCGGCACCACCGGCAACGCCGGCCTGATGGCGTTCACCCGGGCGCTCGGCGCGCGGGCGCCGGACGCCGGGTTGCGGGTGGTCGGCGTCAACCCCGGCATGACCGCCACCGACCGCGCCGTGACGATGATGCGGACCTTCAGCGCGCAAAGGCACGGCGACGCCGAGCGCTGGCCGGAGGTGGAGCGCGCCCTCGGCCTGCCGTTCGGACGGATGGGCACCCCGCGCGAGGTGGCGGACGTGGTGACCTTCCTGGCCTCGCCGCGGGCCGGCTACGTCAGCGGCACCATCGTGACGGTGGACGGAGGGGCCAGCAACCGCAGCGCCTGAACCGAACCGGACGACGACGCGGCAGGACCGCACACAGGGGCAGCGCCCGGAAAAGGGCCAACGATATGGGAGGAAGGCACATGCGCACGCTCACGATGACCGGCTTGGCCACGATGACCGGCCTGGCACTGATGGCGGCGCCGGCCGCCTTGGCCGAGACCGGCGTCACCGCCGACACCATCGTCATCGGCGGCATGGGCGGGCTCACCGGCCCCTCCGCCGGGCTCATCATCCCGCAGCTCAACGGCGTGCAGGCGGTGTTCGAGGAGGCCAACGCCGCCGGCGGCATCCATGGCCGCAAGATCGTCTATACCAAGCAGGACGACGAGTGCCTGCCCAGCCGGGGCGTCGGCGCGGTCAAGAAGCTGATCCACGAGGAGAAGCCCTTCATGATCGTCGGCGGCGGCTGCTCCAACGCCGCCATCGCGCAGAAGCCCGAGGTAATCGAGGCGAAAATCCCCTGGGTGATCGTCGCCTCCACCGCCGACTCCCTGACCGAGCCGGTCAATCCGTACATCTTCACCACCATGTCGGCCGCCTGGATGGAGGTCTACGGCCAGCTCCAGCTCGCCCTCGACCAGGGCAAGACGCGGATCGCCGTGGTCTGGCAGCCGGACGCCTGGGGCAAGGCGCGCCTCGATCCGATGAAGCAGGCCTTCAAGGCCAAGGGCATCGAGCCGGTCTCCATCCAGGAGATCGCCGTCGAGCCGACCGACACCACGCCCACCGTCCTGCAGCTCCAGGCCACCAAGCCGGACGCCGTGCTCCTCCTGCTGTTCCCCAAGGCGGCGGTGCCGTTCCTGCGGGACGCCTACAAGGTGGGGCTCCAACCGCTGATGGTCGGCGGCTCGCCGCTCGGCGAGATCGACGTGCTGGCCAAGGGCGTCGGCTCGCCCGACTCCGTAAAGAATCTCCGCGCCGTCACCGCCGCCGGCTACGGCGTCGACGACCCGCAGGTGGCGAAGTGGAAGGGCATCGTCGAAAAGCGGTTCGGCGACCGCTTCAACGTCCTGCACATGTACGGCATCTCCGCCGGGCAGTTCGCGGTCGAGGCGCTCAAGCAGGCCGGTCCGGAGCCGACGCGGGAGAAGATCCTCCAGATCATGTCGAACCTGACGGTGAAGACCGACACCTATGCCGGTCCGCTGGAGTGCAAGCCCACCGACCACCAGTGCCACAAGGCGCTGGGCATCTTCGCCTTCCAGGACGGCCGCGTCACCGGCATCGGCGTCACCAAGCCGACCCGCTGATTCCGCATCCCCTGCGCCGGCTCCCCGGAGGGGACCGGCGCAGCCCTCCAGAGAAAGGAGCCCGGCGGTGCTGCTCGCCTATGCCTTGTCCTCGGGGATCACCAGCGGCGCGCTCTACGCGCTCGTCGCGGTCGGCCTCGTGCTCTGCTACCGGACCACCGGACACATCAACTTCTCGCACGGCGAGCTGTTCATGATCGGCGGCTTCCTCGCCTTCACCCTGCATGTGATGTGGGAGTTGCCCTACATCGTGGCGCTGCTGGGCGCAGTGGCCGGCTCGTTCGTGCTGGGCGTGCTCACCGACCGCGTCGTCTACCAGCCGCTCATCAAGGCGCCGCCGATCGCCATGGTCATGGCGACAGTCGGGCTGTCCTTCGTGCTGAAGGGCATCGGCCGCCATTTCTGGGGCGGCCAGGGCGAGGTGGTGCCCTTTCCGCCGCTGGTCAGCCCGGCCCCGGTCCTCATCGGCGGCGTCGCCGTGTTCCCTCAGCAGCTCGTGGTCATCGCCAGCGTGGCGGTGTGCATGCTGCTGCTGACGCTGTTCTTCACCCGGACGCGGGCCGGCAAGATGATGCAGGCCACCGCCGAGAACGCGCACGCCGCCTACCTCGTCGGCATCCGCGTCGAGCGCGTCTACATGCTGACCTGGGGGGCCGGGGCGGCGCTCGCCGGTGTGGCCGCGGTCTTCGTGGCGCCGCTCACCCTGCTCACCCCGGACATCGGGCTCAGCCTGCTGCTGAAGGCGTTCGCCGCCACCATCCTCGGCGGGTTGGGCAGCATGACCGGGGCGGTCATCGGCGGGCTCCTGGTCGGCATCCTCGAGGCGCTCGCCGGCACCTACATTGCCAGCAGCATCCAGGACGTCTCGGCCTTCATCATCATTCTGGCCGTCCTGGTGTTCCGGCCGACCGGCCTGCTGGGCGCCCGCGCCCGACGGGAGGTGTAACACGATGGTCACTCTGTCCAATGATCCTTCGGCCGAACCCTCGGCGCCCCGCGCCCTCAGGCGCCGCAACCTCGGCCGGCTGGTCGGCCGGCGCCCGGCGCTCGCCGTCGGCGTCCTGCTGTTCGCCGTGCTGCCGCTGGTGGCCAACCCCTATCAGGTCTATGTCGGCAATCTGGCGCTCATCTACGTGATCCTGGCCGTCGGCCTGAACATCCTGCTCGGCCTCGCCGGGCAGCTCTCCTTCGCCAACGGCGCCCTGTTCGGCGTCGGCGCCTACGCCACCGGCCTGCTCCGCCTCGACGCCGGCCTGCCCTTCTGGCTGGCCCTGCCCGCCGGCACCGCCATCACCGTGGCCATCGGGCTGGCGATCGCGCTGCCGGCGCTGCGCCTGCGCGGGCTCTATCTGGCGCTCGCCACCATCGCCTTCGCGCAGTTCGCGCTGTGGACCTTCGTGCACTGGGACTCGGTGACCCACGGCACGGCGGGCTTCGTCATGGCGCCGGTCGACTTCACCGCGCTTGGCCTGCGCACCACCACGGGCATCTACTATCTGAGCCTCGTCCTCGCCGTCCTGCTGGTGGCCGCGGCGTACGGCGTCATGCGGTCGCGCATCGGCCGCGCCCTGGTGGCCCTGCGCGAGAGCGAGGTGGCGGCGGAATCCATCGCGGTGGACATCACCCGCACCAAGATCACCGCCTACACGCTGACCGCCGTCTACGCCGGGGTGGCGGGCGGCCTGTTCGCCGGCCTGCTGAACGTGGTGGTGCCGGAGTCCTTCAACCTGTTCCAGATCGTCCTGCAGTTCTGCATGGTCGTCGTCGGCGGCCTCGGTTCGATCGCCGGGTCGGCGATCGCCGCCGTGCTGCTGATCGGCATGCAGGAGGGGCTGCGCGGCATGCAGGACTTCCAGGAGATCGGCCTCGGCCTGCTGCTGCTGGTCATGCTGCTGTTCGCGCCGGGCGGCCTCGTGCAGGCGCTGCGGCGCTGGCTGCCGGGGTGGACGGAACCGCACAGCCGAGGGGAGGAGGACTGATGGCCGAACTCAGCATCGAACGCCTGTCGCTGTCGTTCGGCGGCCTCGCCGCGCTCAGCGACGTGGACATCGCGGTGCCGGCCGGCGAGATCCGCGGCATCATCGGCCCGAACGGCGCCGGCAAGACGACCCTGCTCAACGTCGTCTCCGGCCTGGTGCGTCCGACCGGGGGCGAGATCCGCCTGGACGGCCAGCCGCTCACCCGCCTCAAGGCCAGCGAAGTGGCCGCCCGCGGCGTCGGGCGCACCTTCCAGACCTCGCTCCTCTTCAAAGGGATGACGGTGCTTGAGAACGTCATGGCGGGGATGCACCAGGGACTGCGCGCCTCGGTGCTGGGCGCCGCCATCGGCCTGCCCGGCGTGCTCCGCGAGGAGCGGCAGGCCCGCGAGCGGGCGCGCGAGGCGCTGGCCTTCGTCGGGATGCTGTCCTTTGCCGAGCGTGACGGCGCCTCGCTGTCGTTCGGCCAGCAGCGTCTGGTGGAGATCGCCCGTTCGCTGGTTGCCGAGCCCAAGGTGCTGCTGCTGGACGAACCGGCGGTCGGCCTCAGCCCGCCGCGCGTCGCCGAGCTGGATGAACTGCTGCGCCGCATCCGCGACAAGCGCGGCATCACCATCATCATGGTGGAGCACGTCATCCGCCTGGTGATGGGCGTGTGCGACCGCATCACCGTTCTGAACTCGGGGCGGAAGATCGCCGACGGCGCGCCGGACGCCATCCTCGCCGACCCGTTCGTCAAGGAAGCCTATCTTGGAAAGAGCCCCGATGCTGACCGTGCGTAACCTGAGCGTCTGGTACGGCCTCAGCGAGGTCCTGCGCGACGTCACCTTCTCGGTCCCGCGCGGCGAGGTCGTCGCGCTGCTCGGCGGCAACGGCGCCGGCAAGACGACGCTGCTGAAGACGCTGAGCGGCCTGGTCAAGCCGCGCGGCGGCGCGGTGGAGTTCGACGAGCGGCCCATCGCCGGCCTGCACCCGCACGACATCGTCACCAAGGGCGTGATCCAGGTGCCGCAGGGCCGCTTCGTCTGGCCGAGCATGACGGTCGCCGACAACCTCGCCCTCGGCGCCGCGGCGCGCCACGACAAGGCCGGCATCGCCGCCGACCTGGAGCGCGTCTACGACTTCTTCCCCCGCCTGCGCGAGCGGCGGAGCGTGCCGGCGGGCACCATGAGCGGCGGCGAACAGCAGATGGTGGCGATCGGGCGCGCGTTGATGGCGCGGCCGCGAATCCTGCTGATGGACGAGCCGTCGCACGGCCTGTCCCCGCGGCTGGTCCAGGAAATGATCGAGGTGATCCGGCGGCTCAACGGGGAAGGCATGACCATCTTCCTCATCGAGCAGAACATCGGCGTCCCGGCGGCGGTCGCCGGCACCACCTATGTGCTCGCCAACGGCGCGATCGCCTTCCAGACCCACGGCTCGAAGGTCGCCGACGACCCGGAAGTGCTGAGCAGCTATCTCGGTGGCGGTCGCCATTGAGCCGCGCGGTGGAGCTTCTCCTGGCACCGTCATGCCCACGGTGGCGGGTTGAAAGAGGGACGGGCACCCCCTGGTAAGCGGGGCTAAGCGGGCTACCGCTTGGTGGCAGCACGGAACCGGACTGAGATGGACAGTGAACGGCCGCTCTACGCCCTATGCCAAGGCGTGGAAGGCACGCTGTCCCAAGCGGTGCACGTCTTCGGGCTGAAGCCGGCGCTGGCATAGATAGGGACCGAGGCGCTCAATCAGGCGCCCGATGGGGGCCATCGAGCGCCTTGCGCATCACTGGCCGAGCGTCAGCTGGATGGCTCTCTCCAGTTCCGCCTTCTTCTTTTCCAGCGCTTGGATCTGCCGCTCCTTCTCGGCAGCGTCGGCGGGGGTGGAGGCGCCGCCGGCCTTCATCTTGAAATCCAGTTCCGTGATGTCGCGGTTGATGTCGTCGGCTTCCGCCCGCATCCGCCGGTATTCGGAGTCGCTCAGCTTTTTGCTGCGCCGGGCGCGGTCGAGATCCTGGCGGACCGTGCTCAGCTGCGTCTGGGCCGCGGCGATGCGGCGCTCGTTGCGGTCGATGTCGCGCTGGGTGGACACCAGCTGGTCGTTGAGGTCGGTGTTCTGCGCCTTTGCGGAGGCGTATTGCTGGCGTGCCGCAGCCTCGCGCGCCTGCGGTCCGCCGGCGCGCAGGTCGGCCTTCTGGTCCATATAGGTGCTCACACAGCCGCTCAGCAGCGCGGCCATGCCACCGGCAAGGAGGATGCCTCTCATCCGTCCGTTCATCTTGCTGCCCCTTAAACCTTGGAGATCGTCAGGGCGGCGTTCATGCCGCTGACATTCTCTTCGAGCTGCGCGATCTGCGTGTTCAGCTCAGAAATCTTGCTGTTGAACTGCGTGGTGGAAGCACCGCTGTTCGCCATCTTCATGCTGGTCTCCTGATAGTTGTCGCGCTTCTTGCGCAGCGACTCCAGCGAGGTTTCCATCAGCGCGCGGTTGTCCTCAAGGCGCTTGCGCTCACTCTCCAGGTTGGCGAGCGAGGTCTTGCCGGACTTGTATTCGGCGGTCGTGCGTTCCAGACGGGAGCGCGAGTCGGCCAGCACCTGGTTGGAGCTGTTGACCAAAGCCTTCAGCCGTGTGTTGTCGGCGTCGACGTCGCGGGTCATCGCATCGACCATGCGCACGCGGTTGTTGCCGGATTCCTGGGCCTTGGCGGTGATGTAGCCGTCCACACCACCGGCGATGCCGCCGGCCACGCCGCCGATCACCGCGCCCTTGGCGATGTTGCGGGCGTCGCCGGTCAAGGCGCCGGCCAGCGCTCCCACCAGGATACCGGCCAACGCGCCCGTAGCGGCGCCGCCGGCCACCGTCTCGTTGAAGACCTGCGAATCCTTGCAGAGCTGCATCTCGGCGGCCGAGAGCTGAGCCGTGCTGCTGGAGCATTGGCCGGAGGCGGTGCTGTTGCCCGTCGTCGCGCAGGCCGACAGCAGCAGCGATCCCGCCAGCGCGACCGCGATCGCCCGGCCCGCCCGGCCGGTGGTTAAGTGAGGCAGCGAAGCGGCGTGCGAAGCCATGATGTGGTCCCCCTTTTTGGCGTCGTTTCGGTCGTCTTGGTCATGGCGCCGGGATTTCCCCCAGCGTGTTGGGGCGGTCGAGCTTCCCGTCGGCGCGCAGGCGGGCCGCGTGCCGGATGCAAAGGTCGATGAAGCCGTTGAGCGCCGCGAGGTCGCGCGCCTCGAACTCGCGCTTCAGCCCCTCGGCCTGGGCCAGCATCAGGTTTTCCGGGTACTCGGCGTTCAGCTGCGTGAGCGTGTCGATGTAGTAGCCGAGGTTGAAGTCGAGCGCCGCGCGGTCGGCCTCCAGCGCCCGGCGGATGCCGTCCTTGAGCTGCTGGTTGGCGGTCGACAGCGCCTCGATCTGGCGTTCCTTGGTGGCGATGATGCGCTTGTCGTCGGCCAGCTTGCGGGCGAGGTAGGCGCCGACGCGGATCTCGCTGCGGGCGGCGCGGGCGCGCTGCTCGTTGCTGGTCTGGATGCTGGACTTGATGACGGTGGACAGGTTTCCGATGCGCTGCTTGAGGGCCGGGTCCTCGACCGCCGCGCGGAGCACCTCGACCTCCTTGACCGGGTCGTCCTGGGGCCCGGCGATGGCCGCCGCCGCGGCCTTCGGCAGATCCTCCCACGCCTTGCGCACCGTGCCGATGCGCTGGGTGGTGGGCAGGCTCGGGGCGGCGAGAGCGAGGCGGAACCCGGTGGAGGGGGATCGGCGCTCACCGCGCTTGTCGACCGGGACGAACTCCTCCCGCGCGGCGCTGCGGATGTCGGCCAGCGGGGTGCGGAAGTCGCCGCCCTTCACCGTCTGGCCGCCGGCCTGCCCGTGCAGCCGCGACAGCTTGTTCAGGCGGAAGGGGTCGAGCACGAACTCACCGGCGTTGCCCAGCATGTCGTACAGGCCGAGCGGGTTTGGCTTCAGCAGGCCGACGGCGTTCAGCTCGTTGTTGGCGGACTCGCTGCCCTGGAACCAGACGTAGCGCGCCGGCCCCTCCGGCATCGGGAAGGCGGGCTGCACGAAGACGCTGTCCGACACCGCGATGCCGCCACGCGCGGCGAATTCCCACTCCGCCTCGGTGGGCAGGCGGACGAAGCCGGACGCGCCCTCCTCGGCCGGCAGGCGGTCGGTCGCGTTCTTGACCAGCCACGTGGCGTAGGCGCCGGAGAAGGCCACGGCCTCCGCCCAGGTCACCTGCACCTTGGGCAGGCGGGCCTCCTCGTCCGGCTCGGCGCAGGCGCCGCCCGACAGCGCGTCGAACTGCTGGCGCGTCACCTCGTATTTGCCGAGATAGAAGAAGCGCAGATTCCGGGTCTTGGCTTCGGTGAAGCCGCCGGCCACATAGTCGCGCCGGCTGTTTTCGGAATAGGCGAACTTCGCCTCGCCGCCGCCCAGCTCGACGCGCCGGTCATCCAGAACGCCCTCGGCCGGCACAGCCACCTTGCGGAAGGTCATGGCGCCGCCGCAGGGCATGGGAAGGACCAGATCCTCCTTGTCCGGCTGCGGGTTGTAGAGGGCTTCCGCCCAGTCTGGCTTGACCGGTGAGGCTGGCTTGACCGGTGAGGCTGGCTTGACCGGCTCGGCGGCCAGCGCAGGGGCGGCGGCGGCGGCAAGCAGCGCCGCCAGCACGGGCAGGATCGGTGTGCGGTCAGACACTGCGCAGCTCCTCGCTGGTTTCGATGCGGCGGCAGGCGAGCCCGATGGCCGCCGCGGGCAGGAGCGACAGGGCGAGCGTCAGCGCCGCCGCCGCCAGCAGGTCCGGCGCGCCGAGCCGGCAGGCCGCCTCGCCCGACGCGATGCTCTCCTGGAAATGCCCGTTGATGGTCGCCGCCGCCCCGGCGAAGGCCGCCGCGGCGACGAGGCTGCCGACCAGCGCCAGGATGGCCGCCTGCGCCACGGGGAAGGCGACCAGCCAGCCGCTGCCGTAGCCGGTGAGGTTGAGGATCGCCAGATCGCGCCGCTTGCGGCGCAGATTGCCCCACTGGCTGGCGGTCACCGCCACCACGTAGCCGGCCACCGACAGGGTCGCGATGATCAGCAGGATGGCGCGCAGGTTGCGGTCCAGCGTCAGGGTGGAGGCGATCTCGGCATGGCGGGTGGCTACGGCGATGCCGTTGGCCTGGAAGTCGGCCGCCAGCGCCTGCACGTCGCGGATCGAGCGGGCGTAGAGCCGGAACAGCGGGTAGTCGGCGGCCGGCCCGGCCGGGTCGCCCGCCGTGGCGCCGAGCGCCGGTGCCGCTTTCCCGTCGCGGAAGTCCTGCACCGCCTGCACCAGCGGCAGGGTGGCGAAGGCGCTCATCCCGCCGTCGCGCTGCGCGGGCAGCACGGCCACGACGCGCAGGGGGAAGGCCAGCGGCTCGGCCTTGCCGCCGCGCGTGCGCTCGGCGTAGGCGGTCACCACGGCGCCCGGCATCACGCCCAACCGGCCGGCGGCGCGGAAACTGAGGATCACGCCGTCCATGGCCGCCGCCGCGGCGTGCGGCCCGGTCACCGGGTCGCCGGGGGCGGTGGGCAGCAGCGTGACGCGCGCTTCACCCCGTCCGTTGGGTTGGCCGCCGGACTGGTCCCCCGATGCCTCGTCGCGCAGCAGGTCGATCTGGCCGGCGATCTGGCGGGTGGCGGGCATGACGAAATCCACCTCGGGGCGCGCCGCCATGGCGGCGAACCACGCGTGGTCGAAGCGGTGGCCGCCGGTCACTTCCGGCACGACGAGGCGCATGGCCGGGTCGCGGTTCAGCCGGTCGATCAGCGTGCCGATGGCCCCCTGCTGCAAGCCCGCCAGCACCAGCAACGGTGTCAGCACGGCGGCGATGGCGATCACCTGGCACAGCGCGATGGGCCATTCGACCCGCAGGTCGGCCAGCGCGAGGCGGAAGAGCTGGGCGATGCGCGCCATCATGCCGCCGCCTCGGCCTTTGCGGAGTCGTGGCGAACCACGCTCGCTCCGGCGCCGGTCCGGCATTCCACCACGGTGAGGCCGGTCCGCTCGGCCAAGCGATGGTCGTGGGTGACCACCACCAGCGCCGCCTTCTGGAAGCGGGCGACGGCGCTCAGCAGTTTCATGGTTCCCTCGGCCAGCGACGGGTCGAGCGACGCGGTCGGCTCGTCGGCGAGGATCACCGCCGGCTGGTGCGCCAAGGCGCGGGCGATGGCGACGCGCTGGCGCTGCCCGATGGAGATCTGCCGGGGGAGACGGCGCCCCAGCTCGGCCACCCCCAGCGTCTCCATGAGCGTCACCGCCGGGCCGGGGCAGGGCAGACCGAGCGCCCGGCGCGTCAGCAGCACGTTCTCGCGCACCGACAGGAACGGCACCAGCCCGCCGGTTTGAAGAACATAGCCCATGTGGGCGGCGCGCAGCGCGGTCAGGCGGTCGCGCGCCCCGCGACGCCACAACGCCATCACGTCAACGGGCTCGGCCAGCATTCCGGCCTGGGGCATGCGCAGCGTGAAGCGCCCGGCCCGCGTGGGGGCGACAATCAGCGAGAGCAGGTCGAGGGTCGTGCTCTTGCCGCAGCCGCTCGGGCCGACCAGGGCGATCTGGTCGCCGGGGCACAGGGTGAAGCGCTCCACCGCCAGCCGGAACCGGTCGCTTCCGGCGGCGCGTTCGTGGACACAGTCCTGAAGATCGACGAGCGGCGCCGTCATGACGTCAAGGCAGGCTGTCGAGCGGCACGGGATAGACCGCGTCGCCGGCCGAGGCCTTGTCGTGCAGCGTCACCCAGCGGTCCACGTCGTCGTGGAAGCGCTGGTACAGCGCCACCTTCGACTTCACGTCGTCGATGATCGCCTGCTGCTCCCCCACCCCCATGCGGGCCCAGCCGTCCGGGTCGATGGACATGATGCGGCTCTGGTAGGGCAGGCCCTCCAGATACTCGCCCATCAGGCCGGTTTCCTCCAGGTTGCGCGCCTTGCCCTGGGCGATGCGGTTGGGGTCGCGCCCCATGGCGGCGGCGGCGCTGCGCAGCTGGTTGAAGAAGTCGCCGGGGTCGATCTGCCCACGTTCGCCGGCCTCCACCACCTTGCGCAGCGTGGCCTGGAGATCGCTGATCTGGTTCTTGGTCAGCAGGACGCGCACGCTGAAGGACGCGATGTCCGGCTTGCGGAAATCGCGGTCGGACGCCCACGCCTCGAACATGGCCGGCGCCTTGGTGCCCTGCACCTCGCCGAGGTAGGCCAGTCGCATCGCCTTGCCCACGTCCTCCGCCGCCTTCGCCATGCGGTCGTCCGCCGGGGTGGCGGGCTGCGCGTCGGGCTTGGCTGCCGCCTGGGCGGTCTTCACCTGATTGACCAGCAGCTCGGACAGGCGCTGCACCTGGCTGCGGAAGGCCTCGGCGTCGCCGGCCTCCACCGGGAAATAGAGGGAGCCGACGTTGGGGAAGTTGCTCAGCCGCTCATATTGGGACCGGGCGGTCTGATGGTCGTTGCGCCCCTCGGCGGTCTGAAGGTGCAGCACGTAGATGGCGATGCGGTTCTCCAGCGCGAGCTGGCGGATCTGCGCCGTGGACAGGCCGGTGCTGGCCAGCGGCGACGTGCCTTCGCGCGAGCTGGCGTCGGTGAACCAGATGACGTAGCGGCCGCCGAACGGCTTCCAGTCGATCTTGCGGATCGCCTGCTCCAGCCCGGCGTAGCCGTCCTCGGCGAAGGCGCGGGTGGAGGCGGTGGAGGCCGACACGCCCTTGACCGAGTCGAAGAAGGCCGACTTGGTCGCCGTGCTGTTGGGGTCGGCGAAGGTGCGGGTCAGATACTCGACCCCCTTGGACTTCTGCGGGTCGTCGCGATAGCCGATCATGCCGAAGCGGACGCGGTCGTTCAGCTTGGCGGCCTCGACCTGCTGGAAAACCTGCTCGATGGCCGTGCGCGCCCGATCGATGTAAGGCTGCATGGAGGAGGTGGCGTCGACCAGGAACACCACGCCGGACCGGAAGTCGGCCAGTTCCGCTTCGGGATTGCCGCGGCGGGAGGGGGTGGGGGCCAGCGGCTCCGCCTTCTCCTTGGTCACGGAGGCGACGCGCACCGTGCGCACCCGGAAGCCGGATTTCAGCACCGTCGAGTTCGCCTCGAGGATCGGCAGCAGGTAGAACTGCTTCTGGAGATCGATGAAGGTCTCCGGCTCGGCCGAAATGATCGGGCTGTCGGCCGGCACCGCGCCGGACGCCACCTGCTGGCGCGCGGCCTCGGCATCGACCAGCAGCCGGTCGGAATTCAGCAGGTCGACGAGGCCCTTGCGGTCCTTGAAGAACAGCACCCGCTCGCGGTTGGCCGGGTTGGTGAAGGCCATCACCAGCGTGTGGCGCCAGGGGATGGTGTCGGAGGCTTCCACCCAGCCGGCGGTCTTGCCCTCGCTGTCCGCGCCCACCTCCAGGAAGCTCTTCCCGCCCTGCTCCTTGCGGTCGTAGACGAAGAAGACGAACATCGGTGGCACGGTTTTGCCGGTGCCGCCGGGGGAGGCGGCCAGCACCGCGCCCGGCCGGGTCAGCACCCGCTGGTGCAGCGCGGTCTTGCCCTCGATCAGCAGCGGCGTGCGCTTGCCGGTGGCCTGCGCGAGCGCGGGCGCGGCGGTGCCGGCCAGCAGGGCGACGCCGAGGGCGGCGGCCAGGACACGGAAGGATGCGGCGGTCATTTCGGCAGTGCCTCCTTGGCCTGTGCGTGCCCCTGGTCGGCCGCCTTGCGCAGCCATGCGAGGCCGGCGTCCGGCCCCTGCGGGTCGTCGGTCTTGCCGCTCATCAGCAGCCGGCCGTAACGGAACTGCGCTTCGGCATCGCCGGCCTCGGCGGCGCGGCGGTACCACTCGGCGGCCTGGGTCGGGTTGGCCGAGGGCAGCGGGCTGGTTTCGGCGGAATGGGTGGCGGGGTCGTACATCGCGCCCAGCGCGATCGCCGCCTCGGCGCTGCCGCGCTCGGCGGCGTGGCGGAACAGCAGGAAGGCGCCGTCCAGCGCCTTGGCCTGCCGGAACCGCTCCCCGGCCGCGTAGGCGTCGCCGGCCGGCGTGCCCTGCTGCACCAGCTTACGGGCCTCCTCGACCGTCGGCGGCGGCAGGGCGGGCGGCAGGGCGGGCTTGGCGGCCTCGGCGACCGGTGCCGGTTCGGACTCCCCGTTCTGCATGAGGAACCAGCCGCCGCCGGCGAGCGCGGCCAGCAGCAGCACCCCCGCGGCGATGGCGCCCCAGGGGGGTGCCTTGCCGGTGCCGACGGGCCCGGTGGGAGGCGGTCCCGTCTCGATGTCGGCCGGGATATGGATCTCCTGGGGTTTCTGGGGCTCCTGCGGTTCCGCCGGACCGGCCGGCGCTTCCCCTTTCGTCTCCTTCGGCCATTCCGGTCCCTTCGGCGGCGTCCACACGGGCGGGGTGGACTTGCCGCGGATGGCCTTCCACACCAGCCGTTCCTCGACCACGGCCCCTCCGGCGCCGCGCACCCGCATCACATAGGGGATGTTCGGGCGCAGATGGGCCGTCACCCCGTGGTCGAGGTCGAAGGACAGCCGGCCCTCGGCGCGCGCGACAGTCTCAGGTGGAAACCAGAAGACGGCGCTTTTCCAGGGATCGTCCGGCGTGCGCGGATCGAGGTGCTTGGCCTTGTCCACTCCGCCCATCTGGTGCAGCAGGCAGATCTCGACCGGGTCGGGAAAGCGGTCGGGCGGGCCGATCACCTCGATCAGGGCTCGGCCGCCGGGGTAGGTGGAGGGTTGGGTCGCGCGCGCGGGCATGGTTGGACGGTCCGTCAGGCGGTGATGGGGGTGGGCTGCGCGATCGCGATGGTCGCGAGGATCTCGCCGAGCGCGCGGTTGTGGGCTTCGCCGATCTCACGGCCTCCGGCGAAGCTCACATTGTCGAGACCGAGCTGGCGGAAGGCGACGCCCCAGTCGATGAAGCGGTCGCGTTCCATCGGCAGGCGGCGGCCGTCCAGCGGCGGCAGGCCGGCGGGCACCGGCGGCGGGGTGAAGATGGCGCGGGCGCGGGGCTGCGGCGCCTCGGGAAAGCCGGGGCGGGCGGCCTCGTCCAGCCCGGCGAATCCCAGGCCGGCGACGTAGTCGTTGAGCCGCATCATGGCGATGCCGACGGCCCGGTCCACCACGTCGTCCCAACGGGTGTGCGCGGCCTGCACCTGGGCGCGCACACCCTCGGCGATGGCGTCGCCCAGCCCACGGCGGTGGGCGCCGACGATCACCTCCTGCACGAGATCGTCCAGCGCGGCGGCCGGCAGGCCGAGCCGCGACAGCAGGCCGGCGTCCTGCGACAGGGCGCGCAGATGTTCGGTCCAATGGTTCATCACCTGTTCGGCGAAGACCGCGGGACGGTCGGCTGGCGGCCGGCGGGGGACCGGCGGCGCCTCCGCCGGGGTGACGGCCGCCGCGCCCCAGGGATCGTCGTCGGGGACCGGCGGCGCGGCCTCGGCCGGAGCCGGGGCGAGGCGGTCGAGCTTCAGCGCCGCCGCGTTCAGGAAGATCTCGCGCGCCGTGGCCTCGCGGAATTGCAGGCGCTCCAGCAAATGGCCGAACAGCGTGTAGTCCGTCGGCTTCATGGCTTGGTTGAGGCGGACGCGGGTGGCGTTCAGCGCCTGCTCGCGCTCACGGCGCGAGGCGTCGTCGTCGGCGTGGTAGAAGCGCTTGAGACTCGCCTCGAGGTGCGTCGCCTCCTCCTGCAACCGCTGGCGGATTTGCGCTTCCTTCAGCGCCGGGTCGAGCACCGCGTTCAACCGTTCCACGAGGAAGGTGACGCCGCCGTCGTTGGGCATGAAGGCGGCGTCCCACACGGTGCCGCGGTCCGCGACGTGGCGGGCGCACAGCGGGGAGTTCTCGAAGGCGGCGCGGTATTCCGCGATCACGCCGGCCTGGGCGGCGGACGGCCCGGCCTCGACCAGCCGCTGCTGGTCGATGTAGTCCATGAGATGGAGCTGCTTCATGCCGGGGTTGCGCAGGAACAGCGTGTTGGCGAAGGGCTTGCCGTCCCAGTTCTCCGGCCAGCCGTCCTTGCCGTACAGCTCCAGGAAGGAGGCGCCGAGGCGGCGGTCCCACTTGCCGCGGCGGGACTCGGCGGTTTCGCCGCCCTTCTCCACGAACTCCAGATCGAACTTGGTGAGCATCAGAAACAGCGCGGTGCGCGCCCGCGCGCGCGCTTCCGGCGTGGCGCCGTGGGTCACGTCGATCCAGCCGCGCACCATCGGAGCGAGGTCCTTCACCTCCGCCGTGCTTGGCGGCATGCACAGCAGCATGGCGGTCAGCTCGCGCTCCTCGGTGAAGCGCTGGAACAGGTAGGCGATCTTGCCGCGCAGCAGCAGTTCGCGGACCTGTGCTGTCTTCTCCCCGTCGTCCGAAGGCAGGCAGGGGAGCTTGAGACGCGAACGCGCGCCGGGGAAGTCCAGAAGATCGGTGTGCTGGAAGAAGGGCCAGGGCGTGTCGGCCATGACGATCTTCAGCTCGGCCACCAGCGCCGTCAGCGTGGCGCGGGGCAGCGGCACCGGGGCGCCCGCCGCGCTGCCGGCCAGCGGCCGGACGCTGACGAGGTCGCGCGCGTCCTCCGGCGTGCCGAGCGCGCGCTTCAGCACCTCGACGTCGATGATGCTGGTCTCGCGCGGCACCAGGGCGGACAGGGCAGCGCGCGCGTCCGGCGCGTGGGAGAGCCGTTCGAGCGCGCCGGCCAGCGTCAGGAACAGCTCGGTGAAGGCGCCGAGATTGCCCCAGAGCATGGCGAACAGACGCGCCCGCCCGGCCAGGGTCAGGCGGGCGGCGTGGCGGATCACGCCTTCCCAATAATCGGTGTTGTCCAGCGCACGGATGCGCGCCGCGAAGTTGCGCTGGAAATATTCGCCGAGGTCGTACAGCGCGATCTCGTCGAGATGCGCCGCCGGGGTTCCCGTCGCCTCCGCCTCGGCGGTCGCCAGCACCTGCCGGATCTCCGCCTCGTCCGGCAGCTTCACCGTCATGTTGTTGGGGTCGAAATCGGACAGGAAGCTGTTGGCGAGGATCTTCACCAGATCCGTCTCGCTGAGCAGCCGCAGCTCGACCGGGTGCTCAGGGTCCACCGGGCCGTCGCGGTGGACCGTGAAGCGGGTGACGAGGCCGGTCGACTCGCGGTCGCCGGGGGGGTTGATCTCGGTCAGGAAATCCTTCCTCTCGCGGCCGAAGTCCGCGGTCAGCGAGGAGGATCGGCTGCGCGCCAGCGCCGACACCAGATAGGACTTGCCGGCCTGGCTGGGGCCGAAGACGCCCACGCAGTTGCGCCGTCCGGCCGCGCCGATCAGCTTGCGCGCCAGATTCTCCGACCGGCGCGTCGCCGCGCGCAACCCGTGCGCCTCGTTGGCGACGCTGACCGCGGAGGCGCGCACCTCCTCGACCCAGCGGCGGGCTTGCCCGCTGCCCTCGGCGACGCGGCGCGCGGCGCCGACCAGATCCTTCGCAAACTCACTCACGTCGTCGCCTCACATCACTTGTCGAGGAGGATGCCGGTGTCCAGCCAATAGCCCTGCTGGTCGTCGATGGATTGCAGCCGCAGCCGCAGCTTGTTCTTCGGCACGGTGCGGCCCAGCGCGTCGATGATCGAGGCCGGCTCGAAGCTGTCCACCACCTGCTTCTTCACGTCCCGCGTCCGGCGGCGCAGCGTGACGTTCAGCGGGGTGCGGGCGTTCAGCTCGGCCGCGACCTCGTTGTTGGCGTAGTCCAGGCTGTACATCCGCGTCGCCGGCCACCAGTCCACCGGGAACTGCCGGAAGCCCAGCGGCATCGGCCCGCGGAACTGGAACGGCGCGTCGGGCAGGTCGTAGTCCTCGGCGTCCAGCCGCATGTCGCGGTAATAGACGTCGGCGTCTAGCAGACGGTTGTTGCGGTCCAGCTTGCCGAAGAACTGCGCGGTCGAGCCCAGCCGCAGCGCGTCGGACCGGAAGTTGAAGTTCTGGAGCTGCCCTTCGCCCAGCAGGCAGATCATGGCGCCGACCGACGCCGTGGTCTTCGGGTCGCCGATGGTCGCGTTCTGGCCGCGGAACGGGTACCACTGGCCGACGCGGAAGCGATGCAGGGGCACGATGCGGTGCGGCGGCAGAGCGCCGGTCTCCACCAGGATGTCGCGCACCGCCGGCAGCCGCGACGGACGCCCGGCCAGCAGCAGGACGTCGGCGCGGTAGCGCCAAATCACCTCGCTCAAGGCCCGCAGCATCTCCTGGAAGACCGAGCGGACGACGCGGTCGGTCTCCGTGTCGTCCACCAGGAAAACCACCTGTTGAAGATCGAAGCCGCGCGCGCCCTGGCGTGCCGCCTCCTGGTTGATGTAGGCGACCACCGCGTCGTTGGGCTTGCTGTCCGCGGTGAAGAAGCTGGCGAAGGGCCGCAGCTCCGCGTCCCTGGGCGCGGTGAGGTCGTACGTCTCGTAATGCGCCAGCATACCCAACGCGATGGGCGCCGCGACCTGCGCCGCGAACTGCTGGCGGCGCAGCTGGTCGGAAACGTGCATCTCGCCGTGATCGGCGCCGAGCAGGCGGTCCAGAACGGATTCGGCGCGCTCGCCCAGGCCGGAGTCGGCGAGCGCCTGCCGGATCGGCTTCAGCACCAGCTCACGCACCACCTGGAACACCGCGTCATCGCCGGCGAGGTTGAAGCCTTCGCGGAATTCCTGCTTGGGGAACAGCGTGACATTGGCGCCCTGGCCCTCGGCGCGGAAGCTGGTGATGACCAGATCCGTGGTGCCGCCGCCGACGTCCAGCGTGGCCACGCGCAGCGAATCCCGCGTCTGTGGGTCGGCGGCGTTGCCGGGGTGGCGCATCACGTCGAAGAAGGCGCGCGCGTCGCCGGAGTATTGCAGTGCCACCTGACCGTACAGATAGACCGCCTGGGTGGCGCTGGCCTCATCCCATTTCAGGATGACCTCGGGCAGGCGCATGTCGGGCTTCGGCACCGGCTTCTGCGCGCCGTTCTCGTCGAAGTCGATGTCGGCGAGGCCCAGCGACAGATAGGCGAGGTCGCGCGCGGCCTCGGCCTGCTGCTGGAGGATCTGCCGCTCGGCCAGGGTCATGGCGGTCGGCATGGTCATGATGATGCGGCGCAGCCGGCGCGGCAGGTCGGCGTTGCGCCGCCGCAGCCGGTGGGACGGCGAGTTCATCATGCACAGCGCCTGGAGGAACACCTCGGCCAGCACGAAGGACATCAGGCTGCGCCGTGAATAGAGCGCGCGGATGGACGGCAGAAGGCGCATGTCCGCCCCCTCCATCGCCATGTCGATGCCGTGGATCGCCTCGCCGTAGTCGTTGATCAGCGTGGTGAAGGCCACGCCGGTCGCTACGGGCGCCTGCTCACCGTGCACGTCGGCGGCGTTGAAGCGCCAGCTGTCCTCGCGCGCGTCCTCGTCCCACAGATAGCGCTTCGGTCCGGACAAACCGGTCGAGCCCTCGCTGCCGCGCCGCAGGCTGGCGAGGCGGGTGGCCTCCGGTCCGACGCGGACCACCGTCGGCCAGGAGAAGGCGTCCGGCCGGCCACTGCGCAGCGACAGGTGCTCGCGTCCGAAGGAGGCGCGGCTGAACTCCAGCCGGCTCTCGAACGGGTCGCTGTAGACGTATTCGGGGCGGCTGAGGTCGCGAAGCTGCAGTTTCACCGCCTTGGTGATGTCGGCGCCGAGCTGGTCCGGCTCCGTCTCGATCAGCAAGCCGCAAGTGCGCGAATTGCCGAGGTCGATGACCATGTCCACGTCCACCGGCGCCGGGCGCGGCTCGGTCGAGCGGTCCACCACCTTCAGCTTCGGCAGGATGTCCAGCGCGTGCAGCAGGTCGATGAAGGCCCTGTAGCGCGCGATGTGCTCGTGCGGACCCTCCATGCGCTCCAGCAGCTCGTCCGAGGACAGCGGCTGGACGTGGCGCGATCCGGCGCGGCGGCGCTCGTCGCGCTCGACCATCTCCTTGAAGGCTTCCAGGCACCAGTCCTTGAACCACGGCTCCCGCAGGAACCAGTCCAGCGGGTCGCGGCGCGACGGCAGCGAGAAGCTGCGGCCATTGCGGGCGTCCTCGGGGGATGGGGCAAGGTAGGCCTCTTCCTCGAAGAAGTCGGCCAGGTTGGTGTCCAGCGCCAGCACGAAGCGGTAGGCGTTGCCGTCGGCGTCCGGCTCGTCCAGCGCCACCAGGCAGCCGCGCGCCCAGTTGGTGGGGCCGCGGAAATAGCCGCCGCCCATCTCCTCGCGGAACAGCGGGATCGGCATCCAGTTGCGGTCCATCATCTGGACCACCTGCTGCACGTTGATCGAGTAGCGCTCCTGCCGGTTGGTCTCCTCGTCGCCGCGGCGGACCAGGACCGGCATCGTGTCGTCATTCAGTGCCGCCGTCCGCTCCTCGAAGAAACCCCAGTCGCGCGGCACCGGAGCGTCCTTCGGCAGCGAGAAGCCAAAGTCCAGGAATTGGATTCCGCTCCCTGGAATCACGGAGACGAGGTTCGGAAACTTGGTCAACTCGTTCAACGGCATGCGCAGACCTCGAAAACCCGGCGTGAGCCTTTTGCCGGTAGATTAGACGGAAAGATCGACCGCTTACAACGCGAGTGATTGGCACACCGGACACGCCTAGGGAAAGACTAACGCAGACGTTCGACCGGAACTCTGTAGCGGCTCTCATCCTTGTTGACGCCGAAGCATTGGGTGCGCCCGGCGTCGTCACGACGGCAGGTGGTGTGCGAACGGTCGATGGTGCTGCCGTCCGGGCAGGTGGGATCGCCCAGCTCCGTCACCTCGAGTCCCGTGGCGCCGATCACCGCCTGGGCCTTGGCCCGGCATTCGGCGCCGTCGGCGCGGCGGACGACGACCTCGCCCTTGCCCTGCTGATCGAAGCGGTAGAACTGCTGGAGCGGCGTCTTGTCCTTCTGGTCCACCAGCCCATTGCCGCTGCGCCACCAGCCTTCCAGGAAGGCGACGCTGCCGGTTCGCTCCGACTCGGGCGGAATGGCGAGGGCGGGCGGCTCGGCGCCGGCGGCCGGCGGACGCGGCGGGACTTCCGGAACCGGGACCGGCTTGGGAGCGGAGGCTTCCGGTACCGGCGGCGTGGGGGGCGTCATTGTCGGCGGGGGCGCCGCCGACGGCTCGGGTCCTCCGGGATTCGGAACCGGTGCCACCGGAGCCGGTGTCGCGGGCGTTCCGACCGCCGGACCCGACGGGATGGGCACCGTCGGGGTGAGGGTCGGCACCGGCACCGGAACCAGCGGAACCGCCGGCGTGCCCGCCTCGGGCCGGGCCGGCTCGGTCTTGGTGTCGGGCAGCCCGACGTCCGGCGGCGTCACCGCCGGGGCGCCGGAGCGCTCGATGCCCGGAACCTGGAAACCGGGCAACGACAGGCCGAAGGGCCACCAGCCGCGCCACAGCGACAGCAGCAGGCCAAGCAGCAGCAGGAGCGCCAGCAGGCCGAGCGCCCACGCCCACCACGGCCAGCGGGCGCCTGCCACCGGCGGCACCACTGCGGCGGTTGGCGGGGGAACCGACACCGGAGCCGCGGCCGGCAGGGCCGGAGCGACGGTCAGCGCGTCGAACCCGGCGCCTTCGCCGTGACGGAAGCCCCAGAAACTGACCATCGGCTGGCCGTCCACGAAGAACAGGTGCTCGTCGTCCGGCACCAGCAGGGCGTTTTCCAGCAGGCTGGCGAAGGCTGCGGCTTCGCGCGACGAACCGGGCTGGCCACGCAGGTCCGTCAGGTAGCCCTGGAACGCGCCGCGCATCTCGTGCAGCTCCATGGCGGCGGCCACCTGCTCGCCTTGCGGCAAATCGCGCCAGCGCCGCGGGGTTCCCGGCACATCGGACAGCCAGCGGATGGCGCGCCCCTGCGGGTCGCGGTCCGGCCGCGCGAAGTAGTTCGCGTACCGCGCGCCGAGTTTCTGGCGCACCGCCGCCTTGAGCTGGGTGTGGCTCAGATAGACCGGTTGCCCGAAGGCGCCCAGCGGCTGGAAGCGGTCGACCGAGTCGGCGACGAGGAGGGGGCCGGTGCGCATGGAGGTCTGCATTGGGTTAGGGACCGCATTGACGGACGTCGGGCTGGCGCGTGGCCTGCTGCATCTTCTGCAGCATGTCGGCGCCTGAATTGGGTGACAGCACCTTGCCGCCGGTGGCTTTGGCGATGCACTGGACGGTCGCGCGTCCGCTTTGATCGGAGAGGTCGATCACGTTGACGGTCACGCGCGGCTTGCGCTCCTTGATGGCGCGGGCGACCGCGCAGGGATCGCCATGGCACGTATCGTCGCCGTCGCTGACCACGATGATGGTCGCTTCGGCGTCGCTGGACACGATGTTGCCGGCGCGCTCCAGGCTGCGGGCGAGCGGCGTGCCGCCGGTCGGGGTCAGCCGCTGCACCTCACGCACCAGGGCGTCGCGCTCGGGGGCGGAGTAGAACTTGTCGCGCCGCACGTCGGTGCAGGTGGTGAACTCGACCAGGGCGACCTCGACCGGCTTCGGCAGGCCCCGCACCATGTGCTCGATGGAGCGCCGCGCCAGATCCATCCGGGTCTGCGGGCCGAGATGGCGCTCGTCCATGCTTTTCGAGCCGTCGACGATCAGCACGACCTCCGGCTCGTCGCCGGGGGCGAAGGTGGGATTGCAGCTCTTCGGCTTCGGCTGCGGCTTCGTCTCGGCGGGCGGCGCCTGCACGGACTGCGCCTTCGGCTTCGGTGGGGGCGGCGGGGGCGCGGATGATGCGACGTCGGGCGACGACGGTCCGGGCGCGGGTGCGGCGGGAGGTGGCGACAGCTCCGCCCGTGGCGGCAGGGCCGGCGGGACCGGCTCTGGCGGCTGGACCGCCGGCGGAACCAATGGCGGGATCGGTCCGCACTGCGCCAGCTCCTCCGCACGGGAGCGGTTCAGCTCGGCCAGCCTGGTGCGCAGGGCCTGCTCCTCGCTCTCCAGCGTGGCGAGGGCGTCACCGTTGCCCGCTGGTGAGGCCGGCACGGCTCCGGGGGTCTCGACCGCCACCGGAGGCAACGGCTCGCACGCCCGCAGCAGCAGGAACAGCAGCAACAGCGCCAGCAGCAACGGCAGCAGCCATGTCAGCCAACCCCGGAGCGTCCGCCGGGTCGGTGTGCCCGCGGTGGCGCCGAGCGCCCCGGCTTCGGCGGTCTGCGAAACCGTTGGAGCCGCCGGATGGACGGACCGCGCCCTTGCGGCATCCGTACCCGCCTCCGTGATGGAGGAGGGCGCGCTTGCGCCGCCCGGCCTCGGCGCTCCTCCCTCGGCCTCGTGCCCCCATTGGGTCAGCACGGGCTGGCCGCCAACCTCGTAGAGGTGGGCGCGCGATGGGCCAGGGGTGACCAGAGCCTGTTCCAGAAGCCGGCCCATCCGCTCGTCAGGCTGACCCTCGGCCTTCAGCTTGGCGGCGAGCTGGGCGATGTCCGATTCGATCTGCCGGGCCTGCGCGGCCAGCCGCTCCGCGTCCTCGGCCGGCAGTGTGCTCAGCGAACGGGCGGTCCCGGCCAGCGGCGCATGCCAGTCGATCCGGCCGCCGTCCGGGCTGAGCAGCGGGCGGGCGAAGTAGCGGGCGTGCCGCGGCCCCAGCCGGTTGCCGAGGATGGTCGCCAGTTGCCGGTGCACGGACACCGCCGGTTGCCCATCCAGCCCCAGCCGGCGCACGCCGGATGGGCCCGTGCTGGTGATGCGTGTGCCGGCGGTTTCGGGCGCCGGAGCCGTGGGGGCCTCCGTCCGGGCGGACCACGCTCCTGCGGGATCCCCGGCGGGCGGGGCGTCGGGGGTGGGGCCGGGCGTGGGGCGGCCGGGCGTGGGGCCGGACGGCGCGGTCGCATCGCCCAGTCCCGCCGCTCCCTCGGCCTCGTGCCCCCACAGGGTCAGCACCGGCTGGCCGTCGACCTCGTAGAGATGGGGAAGCGGCTGGCCGGGGGTGACCAGAGCCAGTTCCAGCATGCGGCCCACCAGCTCGGCGGATTGGCCCTCGGCCTTCAGCTTGGTGGCGAGCTGGGCGATGTCCGATTCGATCTGCCGGGCCTGCGCGGCCAGCCGCTCCGCATCCTCGGCCGGCAGCGCGGTCAGCGGACGGGCGGTTCCGGGAAGCGGCGCGTACCAGTCGATCCGGCCGCCGCTGGGGTTGAGCGCCGGGCGGGCGAAGTAGCGGGCGTGCCGGGGACCGAGTCGGTTGCCGAGGATGGTTGCCAGCTGCCGATGCATGGACACCGCGAGTTGTCCATGCAGGCCCAACCGGCGGGTGCCGGAAGAGTCCGTGGTGGTGATCCGTGTATCGGCCATGGCCGCCAACCGCGCAATCTGGGTGAGGCTGTTGTTCTGAAGCGCGAAGTATAGGTCTACATTTCGCACGTTACAAACGAACCTTTGCCTTGCTAATCAATCATGACGCTTGATAAGAAGCGTGGGGAGCGCGGAGGGACGAGGTCATGTCGGAGAGTGTCGCCGGTCGGGAGGCCGGCTCCGGAATACCCGCCCGGCGCTTGTGGCTCGCGACCACGCTGATTCTGCTCATCTTCGTGCTGCTGCTCGCCGCTTACCTGTTGCTCCGCAAGCCGACGGAGGTGACGGTGCCAGCGCCCGTCGCCGCCGTTCCCGCCCCGGATCCGGCGTTCGCGACTCGCGTGCGCCAGCTGGAGGAACTCAACCGCTCCCTGGAGGCCGAGATCGCCCGGCTGGGCCGCGATCCTTCACCGTTGGCCTGCCCTCCGGGAACCGCGCGGCGCGCCGAGGCGGGGCCCCCGCAGACGCCGGCCATCGCCGGTGTCGAGGTTCCGCCCTTGCCGCCCGCCCAGACGAATCCCACAACACCCCCGCCCGTAGCCCCGCCATCCGGCGGCGAGGCGGCGAAGCTGGCGGCACCGGAACTGCTCGGCCTGCTGGAGCGTGCGACCGTTCTGGTGGTGGCGGACGACAGCATCGCCACCGGATTCTTCATCGACGAATCGCGGCTGGTGACCAACCGCCACGCGGTGGAGAGCGCCAAGGATGGGCGGGTCTTCGTGGCGAGCCGCAGCCTGGGGCAGGTCCGGCAGGGTACGGTGATCGGCGCCTCCTCCCAAGGGCCGGTGGGCGCCACCGACTTCGCGCTGGTCCGGCTGGACGGCGGTGCGGCGGCCGGCGTGCTGCCGTTGACCTCCAGCTTCGGGAAGTTGGCCGGGGTCACCGCCGCGGGCTATCCCGGCCTGACCGTGCTGAACGACGAGGGATTCCGCCGGTTGATCGGCGGCGACCCGAGGGCCGCCCCCGACCTGAACGTCACGCAGGGCGCCGTCCAGGCGATCCAGCAGCTTCCCAGCGGCGGCACGGCCATCGTGCACACCGCCTCCATCCTTCAAGGCAATTCGGGGGGGCCGCTGGTGGACGCCTGCGGCCGGGTGATCGGGATGAACACCTTCATCGCGGTGGACAAGCAGCAGTCCGGCCGCATCAGCTTCGCACAGCCGACCGACGATCTGCTCGCCTTTCTGAAGCGGCACGGCGCCGCGCCGACGGTGGACTCGCGCGCCTGCCCCTGACCGGAGGTCACGGTGCGCCGACTATTCCCGATTCCTCGCTCGTTGCCGCGAGGCCAGGATCTGTTCGACGGTGACGGGTCGGAAACTCCACACATCCACGCCCACGTCGAATTGCCGGGGCATGCCCTTCAACTGGCCGTGGCTGTGGCCGTGCAGGTTCAGCGCGCCCTTGTACATGCCGTTCCAGGTGCGGAAGGCGTAATGGCACAGCACCAGCCGCCGCTCGCCCAGCGGAAACTCCGCGTAGGGCTGGACGCTCGCCCAGCCGGGCAGGGCCAGGGTGGCGGGGCCGTCGTTGTTGCCGGTGATCAGGTGCTTGGTGCCGTGCAGGCGCTCCAGAAGCGCCTCCATCGCGTCCGGCTTGCGATGCAGGGCAAAGTCGCCGAGGTGCCAGACCACGTCGTCCGGGCCGACCGTGGCGTTCCAGTTGGCCGCCATGGCCTCGTCCATCTCCGCGACCGAGGCGAAAGGGCGGCGAAAGCGGCTGAGCGCGCCGGTGTGGCCGAAATGCGTGTCGCTGGTGAAGAAGACCGCCATTGAGGGGCCTCAACGCAGCGGCGGCGCTAAGGGTTCCCCGCGCCGCCGTTGACGCCGTCCGTCAATCGTGCTTGTGCCCGTCCGCCGACGGATCGAGCAGCCGGTGCAGGTGCACGATGAAGTAGCGGGTGTGAGCGTCGTCGATGGTCATCCCGGTGGCGCCGCGCCACGCCTTGTAGGCCTCGTCGTAGTTGGGGAAGATGCCCACGATGTGGACCTTCGTCGGGTCGACGAACTGATCGGAATCGGGACGGACGAGTTCACCGCCGAAGACGAGGTGGAGAAGCTGCTTGTCGGGCATGACGCGGGCATCCTTTTTGGGATGGGGTGGGGACGGGGGGTGGGCCGGATTTTTGAGTACGTCATATCCGTCGTCCGCCCGCTTCTTCAAGTGCAATGACAGTGCTTCGCTGCCTCCTTCCCTCACGATTGTCGCTTTTTTTCCGAAATCTGGGCAAAAGGCGCCGCCTTGGGGCATAGTCTAAGGAAGAACAGAAGAAGCGAGGGATGATTCATGGTTGTTGGTAATACCACAAATCGGACGAAGGCCCGGCGCGAGGTGGCGGTCTGGGACTTGCCGACACGCCTGTTTCATTGGAGCCTGGTCCTTTTGGTGACGGTCGCGGTGGTCTCCGCCAAGACCGACCGCATGACCATCCACATGCTGGCGGGGGAGGCGATCCTGGCGCTTCTGCTGTTCCGGCTCGTCTGGGGGCTGATCGGCAGCCAGACCGCGCGCTTCAGCCATTTCGTGAAGGGGCCGCGCGCCGTCCTCGCCTACGCCTGCGGGATGCTCCGCGCCGGGCGCAGCGGCACCGAGCCGGAGCCGATCGTCGGGCACAACCCGATGGGCGGGCTGATGGTGTTGGCGCTGTTGGGGGCGTTGACGCTCCAGGCGGTGGCCGGTCTCTTCACCACCGACGACATCCTGGTGGACGGGCCGCTGGTGGCGCAGGCGTCGGGGGCCGTGGTGGCCGGCTTCAGCACGCTGCACCGCGTCCTGGCCGACGGAATCCTGATCCTGATCGGCGTGCATGTGCTGGCCGTGCTGGCCTATCTGCTGGTCAAGCGGGACAATCTGATCCGCCCGATGGTCACTGGGCGGAAGGCGATCCCGGCGGATGCGCCGGTCGAGTCGCCGAAGCGCCGTCCGGTGGCGCTGGCTCTGGCCGTGCTGGCCGCGGCGGCCGGGCTGGTGGCGGCGGTGGTGCAGGCGGGCTGAGGGGCCTGGTCCCACGGTTCCTTCCCCGCACCCGGCGGGGAAGGCATTCGCGGGCTTGCCGGATCAGTCGGCGCGGTAGTTCTCGTGGCAGGCCTTGCAGGTGCCGCCCACGGCGGCGAATTGCTTGGCAGTGGCGGCCTTGTCGCCGGAGGCGGCAGCGGCTTCCAGTCCCTTGGCGGCGGCCTCGAAAGCCTGGGCCTTGGCGGCGAAATCGGCGTTGTTCGCCCAGATGTCGGCCTTGGCCTTGGTGTCGCCCTTGTCGCTGCCCGCCGGGAACAGGGTCGGGATCTGGGCGCCGAAGGCGCTCATGCGCTGGGCGACCGGGCCGACCTGGGCGACCTTGTCGTTCCCCAGCAGGTCCTTGATCTCGGCCATCGCCTTCTTGTTGGCCTCGAACCCGTCCTTGCGCGCCTTGATCGGATCCTGAGCCATTGCCGTGCCGCCGACGCCGACACCGACGAGGAGCAGGGCGGCCATGGCGGCCAGCGTGACGCGGGTGAGCATGCAGATCCTCCGGATGATGGAATTGATTAGAAAGAGGTAAGATACCCCGTCCGCGGCGCAGGCTGTCAAGCCGGGCCCGTGCGGTGCAGCATCCGGCTTTCGGCCGAACGGTGCGTCCGCCTGCCGGGAAACCGCCCCGCTCGGGGAGTGATCGGCTTGCAAGAGCAATAAGGCGGAAGTAAGGTCCCGCGTCGCGTTCGCGCGGTCATACCAAGTTCTCACCCCAACCTTCCGCCACCTTCGTCATAGGGGCCAGTACGCCATGTCGATCATCGCGTCCCGTCTGTCGCGCATCAAGCCCTCGCCGACCATCGCCGTCACCCAGAAAGCCCGCGAGCTTGCGGCGGCCGGTCGCGACGTCATCGGCCTCGGCGCCGGCGAGCCGGACTTCGACACCCCCGACAACATCAAGGACGCCGCCATCAAGGCCATCCAGGCCGGCGACACCAAGTACACCGCCGTGGACGGCACGCCCGCGCTGAAGAAGGCCATCTGCGCCAAGTTCGAGCGCGAGAACGGCCTGAAGTACGCTCCCGACCAGATCACGGTCGGCGTCGGCGGCAAGCAGGTGCTGTACAACGCCCTGATGGCGACGCTGAACCCCGGCGACGAGGTCATCATCCCGGCCCCCTACTGGGTGTCCTACCCGGACATGGTGGAACTGGCCGAAGGCACGCCGGTCTTCGTCTCCTGCCCGGCCGAGCAGGGCTTCAAGCTGCAGCCCGCCGATCTGGAGAAGGCGATCACGCCGAAGACCAAGTGGCTGATCCTGAACTCCCCGTCCAACCCGTCGGGTGCCGCCTACACGCGCGACGAGATGAAGGCCCTGACCGACGTGCTGGTGAAGCACCCGCAGGTCTGGGTGATGACCGACGACATGTATGAGCACCTGCTCTACGACGGCATCGAGTTCGTGACCCCGGCTCAGGTCGAGCCGGCGCTGTACGACCGCACGCTGACCGTCAACGGCGTGTCGAAGTCCTACGCCATGACCGGCTGGCGCATCGGCTACGCCGGCGGCCCGAAGGCGCTGATCAAGGCGATGGGCGTGATCCAGAGCCAGTCGACCTCCAACCCGACCTCGATCGCCCAGGCCGCCGCCGTCGAGGCGCTGAACGGTCCGCAGGACTTCATCACGGAGCGCGCGGCGGTGTTCGCCCAGCGCCGCGATCTGGTGGTGTCGATGCTGAACCAGGCCAAGGGCATCTCCTGCCCGAAGCCGGAAGGCGCCTTCTACGTCTACCCGTCCTGCGCCGGCACCATCGGCAAGACGACGCCGGATGGCAAGGTGATCGAGACCGACGAGGACTTCGTCACCTACCTGCTGGAGTCGGAAGGTGTTGCGGTCGTCCAGGGTTCGGCCTTCGGCCTCGCCCCGCACTTCCGCATCTCCTACGCGACCAGCACCGAGGCCCTGGAAGAGGCCTGCAAGCGCATCCAACGCGCCTGCGGCAATCTGAAGGACTGATCCCCGGCGCTTGCGACCGGCGGAACAGGAAGAGGGGGCCGGAAGGCCCCCTCTTTTCGTTTGTGTACTGCTGTCTTATACGCCGCGGTCGATGCCCGCGGCCTGCAGGGCCGGCGCGGCGTCCTTGCCCGATACCAGCCGCAGAACCACGGCACCCGCCGTCGCGGACAGGATCGACCCGGCGAAGACGCCCACCTTCACCGCGTCGCCCAGCTCCGGCGAGGTCGGGAAGGCCAGCGCGCCGATGAACAGGCTCATGGTGAAGCCGATGCCGCACAGCAGGGCGACGCCGTAGAGCTGCGCGGTGTTGGCGCCGGCCGGCATGTTCGCGAAGCCCAGCCGGATGGTCAGCCAGGCGGTGCCGAACACCCCCACCATCTTGCCGAGGAACAGGCCGAGCGCGATGCCCAGCGGCAGCGAGCCGGTGAGGATCGAGGCGTCCATCCCGGCGAAGGACACGCCCGCGTTGGCGAAGCCGAAGACCGGGACGATCAAGAAGGCCACCCAGGGGTGGATGCCGTGCTCCAGCCGGAGCAGCGGCGCGTGCGGGTCCGCCGCCGCGCCGGAGGAGGGACGCAACGGGATGGTCAGGGCCAGCGTCACGCCGGCCAGCGTCGCGTGCACGCCGGAGAGCAGGACCGCGCCCCACAGCCCCGCGCCCAGGACCAGATAGGGCAGGAGGGTGCGCACGCCGAACCGGTTCAGCCCGATCAGCGCCGCCAGGAGCAGGGCCGCCACGCCGAGCGCGGGCAGGGACAGGTCGGCGGTGTAGAACAGGGCGATGATGATGACCGCGCCCAGATCGTCGATGATCGCCAAGGCCGTCAGGAAGATCTTGAGCGAGACCGGAACGCGCGGCCCGAGCAGCGACAACACGCCGAGCGCGAAGGCGATGTCGGTCGCCGCCGGAATGGCCCAGCCGTTGACCGTCGCCGGGTTTCCGGCGTTGAAGGCCAGATAGACCAGCGCCGGCACCAGCATGCCGCCCGCCGCAGCGACGCCCGGCAGGATGCGGCACGACCAGGTGGACAGCTGGCCGTCCAGCATCTCCCGCTTGATCTCCAGCCCGACCAGCAGGAAGAAGATTGCCATCAGCCCGTCGTTGATCCAATGGCCGATGCTGAGCCCGAGGACGTAGGTGTGCAGCGTATCGAAATAGGCGGCGGACAGAGGGGAATTCGCCACCACCAGGGCCAGCGCCGCGGCGACCATCAGCAGAATGCCGCCCGACGCCTCGTTGCTCATGAAGTCCCGGATGAAAGCAGCCGGGCGCCGGCCGGCGGGTTGCCTGTGAGCATCCATGGCGCTTGTTTCCTTTTCTGGTTGGCCGGAAGTGCGGGATTGCCGGGAAGTTCGTGAGGGAGCAATTTGTGAAAAGAATGTGGCGTCATGGCGGCTTCGCCATGACGCCAACGCAGGTTTCTTCTCAGCCGCGCAACATCACATGAGGAACTTCGTGATGAGGACGTAGAGCGTCAAGCCGACCAGGCTGATCGTTCCGCCCCAGGCCCAGGCGAACTGGAGCTTGCTCGGCAGCAGATCGCGCTCGAAATCGCTGGTGAAGTTGTCCTTGACCGCCTTGATGGTCAGCCAGAACAGGACCGGCGAGAAGACCAGGGCCATGACCGAGGCGAGCTGGACCACGAAGATCGGCTCGGGCAGGCCGTACACCACCGCGATGCCGGCGACCAGCCACACCACCTGCATGCCGCGGTACAGCAGCTTGCGGATCGCCGCGGTGTCCCAGTCGCGCTTCAGACGGACCACGCATTCCTCGAACAGGCGGGCCTGGCCGTCGAAGTAGGTGAAGACGGTGGAGAACAGCGCGGCCACACCGCCGGCGATGATGACCGGGAAGATCCACGCGCCGAAGGTGTCGGTGTAGATGCTGGCGATGGTCACGCCCATCTCCGAGCCCTTGGGCACCAGACCCTGCGGGTGCAGCACCACGGCGCCGACGATCAGGAAGATCATGCCCGACAGCATCGAGATGATGTAGCTGATGTTCATGTCGCGCTTGAACAGGATCAGGCTGTTCTTCATGTAGTTGGGGTCCATGTGCACGGTGTGCCCCTGGGCCCGCATCTCGTTGACCTTGACCATGCCGGCCTTCTTGTCCACCGCCCAGTTCGACTGCATGGGCGCGACTTCCAGCGTGGTCGGGAAATAGCCGAACATGGCGCCGAACAGCATCATCGACCCGATCGGCGGCAGGGTCGGCAGCAGCCGCGACAGATACTCGCCCGGCGGCGGGGCCTGGAGCGCGAAGGCCACGAAGCAGGACACGGCGAAGACGATGATGAGGATCTTGCAGATGCCCTCGACCGCCTTGTAGCTGCCCATCCACAGGATGCCGACGGTCAGCAGCAGGATGGCCACCGCCCAGAGCTGCATCGACATGAAGGGGAAGGCCGCCCACATCAGCGCCGCACAGCCGAGCGCGCGGCCGGCGATGCCCACGGTGTTGGCGAAGCCCTGGAAGATCATGAACCACAGCGGCCAGGTGCCGACGCGGTGATAGGCGTTGATGATGGATTCGCCCTTCACCATCGTGTAGCGGTGGGCGAATTCGAAGGCGCAGTATTTGATGATGTAGGCGGCCAGAATCACCCACAGCAGATCGTAGCCGTAGAGCGCGCCTGCGGTCGGCGCGTGCATGATGTGGCTGGCGCCAATGCCGGTCATCGCCGCGGCGATGCCGGGTCCCATGGCCTTCCAGGTGTCCATGAAGCCGGTGCCGGGGGCTTCCAAGCGGATGACTTTCTTGGCGCTTCCGTCCGCGGCGGTGCCGCCGTAGAGGCCATCGGCGTCGATGGCCGCACTGTTCGTCGAGCTGACGCTCATTCCCGTTCCTCCCTAGGATTGGCCTGTCGATTGGCGTCGGGCCGTTCGAGAAATTTTTGGCCCGGTTCCGTCCGGCTCCTTTTCCGATCCGTGCTTTGCTGCAGGGGCTGGATTCCTGCACGCCATAGTTTGGTATGCCAAATATCAGCGAGGCGTAGGAAAAAAAATCTGGCGAGGAGGGACGTTTTTCAGACTCAGAAAAAGAATCAAAACTCGGGACTAAAACTGCTGCTACCTATATTGGTTATGATGAATTCGTGATTCATAAAAAGGAATTCATGTTCAATTTGGTTTGTCGCACAGGGCAATGGATGCATCCATATGCTGATCGACTCAGCGAGCTTGGGCCGCACGCTGCGTCGCCTCCCCAAAGGCTGTCCCTGTTGAGTCAGGGGCAGCCTTTTCGCGTCTCAGTACTATGAAGACGGAATTTTTTTTGATATCTTCAGGGATGAAAACTGATGGCGGCGACCGCCAAATCCCGCAGCGGCGTCGGCACGGGAGACGCATCAGCTAGGTTTTTAATCCATAGCCTGCGCGAATTTTAAAGCCGCGCCGCTCAGCGCGAAGAAACCGCACCGATGCGTTGGTTTTCCGCCCTGTGAAAAAAGCGCAGGTCCTGCGGAACGGAAAGCATCTATGCTGAAGGGTAAGGCGAGCGGGAAGCCGTGCAACGCGCGCCGGCCAATCTGTTGTCGGGGCGTTGCCTCAGAGGATTGCGCTGCCCGAAGCCGGCGCACCGACCAGTTTGTGCGGGAGCTTCCATGGTTCTGGAACCGATCTCACTCGCCGTGGCGCTGTGCCTTGCCACCTTCGCCGCGACCGGCATCGCGTCCGTGCTGACCGCGGTGTGGGGAAGCCACCGGGATCCGGGCGCCCTTGTTGCACCCGTGCGACCCTGGGGGCGGCCAGCCAACATGAACCGGCCTCCGCGCGGGACCCGCCGTCATCTGTGGGTTGCGGCGGAAACCTCGGATTGACGCCGTATCGGCGTGACGGCGTCGAACGACAAAAAACGCGCGGATTTGAATGACGCTGGAATCAGAAAGGGCCGCGACTGGATCGCGGCCCTTTCGTCGTCCGGTGTCGTCCGGCTGTCCGCAAGGCATGCTCACAGGACGCCGTACAGACGGGACTTCTCGCACCAGGCTTCCATGAAGGACTTGAAGGCCTGCAGGAAAGTCGAGCCCTTCGTGCCGTTCTGGTTGGCATGCAGATGGGTCACAGTCGCGTAGGTCATGATCGTCTCCGTCGTTCGATGAAGGCACTGTATCTTGGTATACCAAATACCAGAAGCGCAATCGATGCATCGCTTTCTTGCCCTCATCACATGGCGTGTTATGAAAGACTTACGTATTGTTTGTCTCACTGATTTGTTGTTGAGCGGATTTTCTTTCTCCGGTCTTGCGCCCGCAAGACCGCCGCGCGCCGTCCGGCCATGAAAAAGGGGCCGGAGGACGCTCCCCCGGCCCCATGCACCGTCCCATCCGCCAGCTATTGCGCGGCCAGCGTCTCCTTGCGGATCTCCACCGCCTTGTCGGCGGCCTTGCCGGTCAACTCCTGCAGGCGCTCAAAGCTCCAGGTGAAGGTGCCGACGCCGAGCGACAGTGAGCGCAGCTCGACGATCAGGTCGTGCATCTCGGCCTGCGGCAGATAGGCCTTCACCTCGTCCCAGCCCTGCCAGCCGGGGCGCGCGTCGTAGCCGAGGATCTGCCCGCGCCGTCCGCTGACCAGCCGCTGCACCTTCGAGGTGAAGTCGCTGGGCACGGCGATGGAGACGGTCAGGATCGGCTCCAGAAGCACCGGTTCGCAGGCTGGAAGCGCCTCGGTCATCGCCTGCCGCGCCACCGTCTTGAAGGCCATCTCGGAGCTGTCGACGGCGTGGAACTGGCCGCCGGTCAGCTTCACCGCGAAATCCACCACGGGGAAGCCCAGCGGCCCGCGCACCGCGTAGTCGCGCACGCCGGTCTCCACCGCCGGGATGAACTGGCGCGGCACGACGCCGCCGACGATGCCGTCCTCGAACTGGAAGCCGGTGCCGCGGGGCAGCGGCTTGACCTCCACATGGATGTCGGCGAACTGGCCGTGGCCGCCGGTCTGCCGCTTGTAGCGGGCGTGGTGGGCGGTGCCCTTGCGGATCGACTCCCGGTAGGGGACCTGCGGCGGCACGCCCTTGACCGAGACGTTGAACTTGTTGCGCAGCCGGTCCATGGCGATCTGGAGGTGGATGTCACCCTGGCCCCACAGCACCAGTTCGCCGGTGTCGGTGGACTGGTCCAGACGCAGCGACGGGTCCTCCTCGACCAGCTTCTGGATGGCGGCGGTCAGCTTCACCTCGTCGTTGCGGTTCTGGGCGTGCAGGGCGAGGCCGAAGACGGGCGGCGGCAGCTCCGGCCACAGCGGCGACCGGCCGGCGTTGCCCTTGTCCGTCAGCAGGTCGCCGGTCGCCGCCTTGTCGAGCCGGCCGAGCGCCACCACCTCGCCGGCCGCCGCCTGGGACAGCTTCTCCTGATTGTGCCCCATCATGCGGAAGACGCCGGACACCCGCTCCCCGCCGAGCGTCATGCCGTCGCTGACGGTGCCGCGCCAGACCCGGACGAGGCTGATCTTGCCGGCGTGGGAGCCATTCAGCGTCTTGAAGACCTGGGCGGCCACCGTGGCGTCCGCCGGGATGCCGGCGCGCTCCGCCGAGGTGGCGACGTCCGGTCCCTCATGGCGCAGCGCCTTCAGCAGGCGGCGGATGCCGTTGTCGTTCTCCGCCGAGCCGAAGAAGACCGGGACGATCAGGTCGTCGGCCAGCTCGCTGGCCAGCCGGTCGTAGACCTCCTGGGTGTCGGGGGCGACGTCCTCCAGCAGCTTTTCCAGAAGCGCGTCGTCATAGTCGGCCACCGCTTCCAGCATCTCCTGCCGGGCCTCGTGCTCGCGGTCCTTCAGGCTGTCGGGGATCTGGACGAGGTTGGACGGCTTGTGCGGGTTGAAGTGCCAGGCGCGCTCGCTGACCAGATCGACGAAGCCGGTGATCTTCCCCCCCTCGCGGATCGGCACCTCGCGCAGCACCAGCTTGCGCGCCGACACCGCCTGATAGGCCTGCACCACGTCGCGCACCCG
This sequence comes from Azospirillum brasilense, assembly GCF_001315015.1. Lineage (NCBI taxonomy): Bacteria > Pseudomonadati > Pseudomonadota > Alphaproteobacteria > Rhodospirillales > Azospirillaceae > Azospirillum > Azospirillum brasilense. The sequence goes on from NZ_CP012914.1 coordinate 732,782, forward strand.
CAGGTCGCCCAGGCTGTCCACCTTGTTGATGAACAGCAGGTGGGGGATGCGGTTATCGTCGAGGAACTTGAACAGGGGGGCGAGCAGCACGGCCTTTTCCGGCGCCGCCTCGGCCACGATCACGGCGACGTCCGCCACCATCAGGGCGCTCTGCGTCTCGCAGGCCAGCTCCACCGAGCCGGGGCAGTCGAGCACGCTCCAGCGCTCGCCCAGGAACTCGAAGGAGGCGACGTTGACTTCGACGCTCATCTGCCGGGCCTTGGCCTCGGGGGAGCTGTCGCCGACCGCGTTGCCGTCGCGGACGCTGCCCTTGCGCGTGGTCGCCCCGGCGGCGGACAACAGGCTTTCCAGAAGCGATGTCTTGCCGCTGAGATAGGGGCCGACCAGCGCAGCGCAGCGGGCCGTCTGGATCTGTGTATGGGTCATGCACACCTCCCGTATGGCGTCTTCCCGTGTGGGCATCGGCCGGAACGCCGGGTGGCCTGGGTGGGCCGGGTGGGACGCTGTGGCCGGAATCACCGGCGGCGCGCATGGCCCTGACAGGGTGCCGGACTGGTCCGGTGCTTTAAAAACAGTGCCTTTTCAAGGTTATGGTCCACCCGTGGCGGGGGACCTGTCGATGGAAAAAAGGGGCGGCATGACGTCACGCCGCCCCCGCCGGGGTGTCCTTCCTTAGGGCGGTCCGTCGGCGTAGGGCGCCAGGGCCGCCGCGACCACCCGGTGGACGGGCGTCGGCACCCCCAGCTCCGAGCCGAGCTGCACCACCGCCCCGGACAGCCAGGGCAGCTCCAGCCGCCCGCCCCGCGTCAGGTCGTTCAGCATGGAGGAGGTCATGGCGGGCGGCACACCGTCGAGCAGCGCCTCGACGCGGGCGACGATGCCGGTGCCCAGATCGATGTCGCGGGCGCGGGCCAGCCGGGCGACTTCCGCCACCGCGTCGAGGAACAGGGCGCGGCTTTCCGGAACGCGGCGGATCACCCCGGCGGGCTGGCGGGTCAGGGCGGTGACCCCGCTGAAGGGCGCCAGGAAGGCGAACTTCTCCCACTGCGCGCGCAGGATCGCCGCGGACAGCACCGCCTCGAACCCGGCCGCCTCGGCCAGCGCGTGGAAGGCGGTCAGCCGGGGCGAGGGGCGCCCGTCCAGTTCCCCGTAGGTCAGGCGGGCCAGCGTCCCGGTGTGGCGGATCACGCCGGGGGCGGCGATGGTGGCGCCGATGTGGGCGACGCCGCCCGCCACATGCTCCCGCCCCAGGATCTGGCACAGCGTGTCCATCCCGGTGACGCCGTTCTGCACGGTGACGACCACGGTGCCCGGCTTCACCAGCGGGCGGCAGGCCTCCGCGGCGCGGTCGGTGTCCCACAGCTTGACGGCGAACAGCACGAGGTCGACCGGCCCGACCTCCGCCGGGTCGTCGGTTGCGCGGACGTCGGTCAGATGCAGAGGGGCGGCCTCGCTCTCGATGCGCAGGCCGTCGCGGCGGATGGCTTCCAGATGCCGGCCGCGGGCGATGAAATGCACCTCGGCTCCGTGGGTCGCCGCGAGGCGTGCGCCGAAATAGCCGCCGACCGCGCCCGCCCCCATGATTGCGATGCGCATGCGTTGCTCCTCCCAAATGCGGTCCGGGCCGGCGCGCACCGTTGGATGGAGCCGATCGATCGGCGGAGGCCGGGCGGGCCTTTGGTGCCGGACGCTGGGGACAGTGTGGCCCGCGCGGAACTTTGCGGCAATAGGCCGCAGGATTGCGGATTGCCGGAGGCCGACTTTCTTTCGACAGTGGGCGAACCGATCGGCGCCCTTTTCCGCATGATGTTCCCGCATTGGCCGGTCCGGGGGATTTGCCATGAGCGTCTTCGTCCAAAGGCCGCCGCTCCGCGTCTTGTGGGTTTTGCTGGCCGCCCTTCTGATCGCAGCGCTCCACCCCGCGGGTGCCCGCGCGCAGTCCGGCGATCCGGAGCGGGAGCAGGTCCGCGCCGTCGCGCTGAAGGCGGCGGAGCTGATCGCCACCCGGGGGCTGGAGGCGGCGGCGGCGGCGTTCAACCGCGACGGCGAGTTCAGGCACGGGGCGCTTTACGTCACGGTCATCGACTTCGCCGGGGTGTGGAAGGTCTATCCGCCCCGGCCCGCCGGGGTCGGGGTCAGCGTGATCAACGTGAAGGACCCGGACGGGCGCGACATCGTCCGCGACATCCTGTCGGTGGCGCGGGACTCGGGCGAGGGCTGGGTGGAGTATCGCTGGCTGAACCCCGCCAGCGACCGGATCGAGCCGAAAACCACCTTCGTGAAGCGGGTGCCGGGCCAGGACCTGGTCGCCTATGTCGGGCTGTACCATTGACGCCGCGCGGCCATGTGTCCGGGGCGCCCGATACCGATGCTTGATACGGATGCTGTTGCGGCGCACATCTTGACCCGCACCGGGCGCGCCCAAGCTTGTCGGGGAGGCCTTCACGGCATGCCGGGGCATGCGGGTTGCGCAGGGCTGCTTCTTAGAAAGTTTCTAAAGTAGGGTCTTTACCCGGGGCGCAGCGAGGCGTAGCCTCGATTGCAGCCAAGAATGGAAGACAACCCCACGGAGGATTGAGAAACCATGCAGATCGACATCGGGATCGCGGAAGCCGACCGCAAGGCCATTGCCGAGGGCCTGAACAACGTGCTCGCCGACACCTTCGCCCTGTACCTGAAGACGCATTCCTTCCACTGGAACGTCACGGGGCCGATGTTCAACACGCTCCACACCATGTTCATGACCCAGTACACGGAGCTGTGGACCGCCCTGGACGAGGTGGCGGAGCGCATCCGCGCCCTTGGCTATCCGGCGCCGGGCAGCTTCTCGCAGTTCACCAAGCTCGCCTCGATCAAGGAGGAGCAGGGCGTTCCGAACGCGCAGGAGATGCTGCGCCAGCTCGTCGAGGGGCACGAGGCCGTCGCCCGCACCGCCCGGAAGGTCTTCCCGACCGCCGAGGAGGCCAACGACCAGCCGACCGCCGACCTGCTGACCCAGCGCCTGCAGATCCACGAGAAGACCGCCTGGATGCTGCGCTCCATGCTGGAGTAGTCGGCGCTGAGCGGTTTGTGATTCGACTTGGTGTTTCGACGGGGCGCCGTCCTTCGGGGCGGCGCCCCGTCCTTTTGGGGTCGGACAAAAGAACAGGGGGCGAAACAACAGGGTGGCTGCGCGCGTTCTCCTTGGATGTCCGATGGACGTGAGAGAGGGCGCCATGGCCTCCTACAATTACGACCGGGTGCGGGGAGCGGACCGGGCGGCGACGGGCGGGCAGGATGTCCTGCTGCTGGCCGCAAGGCTGCTGATCGGGGCGATTTTCGTGCAGAGCGGCTTCGGCAAGCTGATGGACCTCGGCGCGTTCGCCGGAAGCCTGGAAGGGCAGGGGCTGCCCATGCCGATGCTGCTGGCCGCGCTGGGCGGGGCGGTGGAGTGCTTCGGCGGGCTGGCCGTGGTGCTGGGGGCCTGGACGCGGCTGGCCGCGGCGGCGGTGGTGCTCTTCACCATCATGGCGACGCTGATCGCCCACCGCTATTGGACCTACCCGCCGGAGGCCCAGGGGATGCAGCGCATCCAGTTCATGAAGAACCTCGCCATCATCGGCGGCTTCCTCGCGCTGATCGCCGCCGGGGCCGGGCGGTTCAGCGTCGACGGGATGATGAACCGGCGCTGACCAACCGGGGCGGGATAAGGGGACCGGTCGCCCGGCCCCCGCCAAAACAGGCTTACCAGTTGCCCGCCGGGCTCGGCTCGCCCTCGTGGTGGGCCAGCCAGCGCTCGGCCTCCAGGGCGGCCATGCAGCCCATGCCGGCGGCGGTGACGGCCTGCCGGTAGATCTTGTCCTTCACGTCACCCGCCGCGAAGACGCCCGGCACGTTGGTGGCCGTCGAGTCGGGGGCGGTGACGATGTAGCCCTCGGAGTCGGTCTCCACCTTGCCCTGGAAGACGGCGGTGGCGGGGACATGGCCGATGGCGACGAAGACGCCGGCCACCGGGATCACCCGCTCCTCGCCCGACTTCACGTTCTTCACGCGCACGCCGGTGACGCCGCGCGGGTTGCCCAGCGAGCCGTCGCCCTCGCCGACGATCTCCTCGACCACGCTGTCCCAGACGACCTCGATCTTGGGGTTGCGGAACAGCCGGTCCTGCATGATCCGCTCGGCGCGGAAGCTGTCGCGGCGGTGGATGACCGTCACCTTGGAGGCGTGGTTGGTGAGGTACAGCGCCTCCTCCACCGCGGAGTTGCCGCCCCCGATGACCGCGATCTCCTTGCCGCGGAAGAAGAAGCCGTCGCAGGTGGCGCAGGCCGACACGCCGAAGCCGCGGTAGATCTCCTCGCTGGAGATGCCCAGCCAGCGGGCCTGCGCGCCGGTCGCGATGATGACGCTGTCGGCGGTGTAGGTGTCGCCCGAGTCGCCCTTGCAGACGAAGGGGCGCTGGCTGAAGTCGACATCGGTGATCAGGTCGAAGACCATCTTGGTCCCGACATGCTCGGCCTGCTTCTGCATCTGCTCCATCAGCCACGGTCCCTGGATGGGGTCGGCGAAGCCGGGATAGTTCTCGACGTCGGTGGTGATCATGAGCTGGCCGCCCGGCTGCATGCCCTGCACCATCAGCGGCTGCAGGTTGGCGCGCGCCGCGTAGATGGCCGCGGTATAGCCGGCAGGACCGGCGCCGATGATGAGAACCTTGGTGTGGTGGGTGCTGGGCATCGCTCTGTCCGTCACGATCTGATCTGATGCGGACCATAGGGCCGCGCCGAACATATGGTCCAGTTCCGACGCGCTGTCATCGGAAAGCCTGCCATGCCGGCCCATCATGGTGACGATGCCTCGCCCCGACCACCCGGGGGACCACCCGGGGAATGCCCCTCAATAATGGACCGGCGCGGCCCCCGTCCGGTTCTTCAGCCAGGCGCCGACGCGGTGACGCCACTGCTCGTGCCAGATGTAGACACTGTTGCGGACCCAGTTCATCTGCACGGCGCGGCGCCGGCCCTCGAAGGAATGGTGCCCGTGCCAGGAGGTGTCGGTGCGGCGGAAGCACAGCAGCGTGCCCTCGTCCGGCGGCACCTCGGCGGCGTAATCCTCCAGGTTCGGGCTGCGCAGCACGCGCAGGCGCCCGCCCGACGCCTCCCAGGGTGGGTTCATGTAGATCAGGACGGTGACGATCTTGCTGGCCGAATCGGGGTGGATCTTCCCGTCGGTCGCCCGGCACATGCCGCGGGCGGTGAACATGGTCGGGTAGCGCGACAGGTCGAGTCCGAACTTCTCCGAGAAGGCCTGGCAGACCGCTTCGCTGCGCAGCTCCTCAATCAGAGCGTCGAAGGCCGGCCCCTGTGGGAAGACGCCGAGCGGAATCGAGCCGGGCTTGTCCACCTTGGGGTAGTCGCGGTGCAGGGCCTCCAGATGCTCCCGCTTCACGAAGCCGGGGACGCAGAGGAAGTCGAACGGCTCGTGCTGCAGCGGGGTGGCGCGGAAGCGGTCCAGATCCAGCATGGTGGTGGGCGTGGACATGGGGCGGTCTCCAGGCGGCAATTCAGGCCACGGCAATTCAGGCGACAGGCGTGTCGGGGAAGGCCAGCTCGTGGCGCGCGCGCCATTCCGGGCCGACGTAATTCACGATGATCGACTTGCGCACGCCGCGGATCGGGCGCGGGGCGAAGCCATGCCACGTGTTCGTTCCGGGAACGAAGACCAATCCCCCGTTGAAGGCGTAGGGCGCGCGGGTGACGACGGTGCGGGTGGCGTCCAGCACGTCGGTGCCCCAGTCGGCGCAGTCCGGCCCCTTGGAGAGATAGATCAGCATCGTGAACTTCTTGACGCCGATGTCCGTGTGCGGCTCCAGCCAGAAGCCGTCGGTGTCCTGGCAATATTCGATGCGCAGCGAGGTGCCGGCCAGAGCGACGCCACAGGTCCGCTCGATCGCCTCCGTCACCGCCCGCCGCTGGAAGGCCGTGGCGACCGCGTCGCAGACGGGATGCTCGGCCCGGCTGCGGGCGCAGAAATAGCTGCGGGTGGCGTTGTTGGTGTCGCGCTTGCCCATGGTGTCGCCGACCGGCGGCGGTGCCCAGGGCAGGGCGGCGATGCCGTCCGCCGCCTCGTCGGGAAGCGCGCGCGACAACAGCCAGTGGCGGTAGGGGGCATCCTTGGTCGGAGCATCGTCCAGGCAGCGGATGAAGGCATCCTGGACCGCGTCAGGCGAAACCATGCGAAAAGATCCAATGCGTCCCAGCGGTAAAAGCGAATTACCACAGGGCGGCACACGCGCTAAATGAATTAGCGTTCATGAACCTTTTGACAGGATTTCTGCCTGAACAGCATAAGCATGCGATAATACGCCGCGGCGTTGCGGAGTGTGGTGCACACCGGATTTCAGGCGCTGTGCTTGGCGCGGTGGGCCAAAAGACGATGGCGCAACTCTTCGGCGACTTGCCGGGTGTCGTCCAACGTTGGGTAGGTCCACTGTTCCAGGGCGCCGGTGAAGGGGCGTGTGATGCCTTCCTTGTAGAGTTCTTCGTGGAAGCTGCGGAACTTGGGCGAGCCGCCTTCCAGCTCGATCACATAGACCGGCTTTCCGGTGGAGCAGGCTTCCGAGGTCATGGACACGCTGTCGCAGGTCACCACCACCGCGTCAGCCAAGCCGAGATAGGCGAAATAAGGGTTCTCCCCCGTGCCGTCCCACACCTCCGCCGGCAGGCCGTTCAGGCGGGCGCGCAGGATCGCCTCGTTGTCGGCGCCGGTGCGGCGCGACGGGGTGACCATCAGCCCGGCCCCCTTGCCGCGGGCCAGTTCCGACAGCTTCTCCGCGACGTCGCCCATAATGGTCGGGGTCAGGGCGTAGACGCCGTTGGTGCCGCCGATCAGCACGGCGACGCGCGGGTGCGGCAGGTCGGCGAGCCGGGGGGCGTGGCGTTGCGCGGCCTCGGTCAGCAGCTTGGGCGTCACGCGGTGCAGGGCGCCGCGGGTGGCCATGACGTTGGGGCCGCGCAGCCGGTCATGCCGGGGCACCACGACGAGGCCGAAATGACGCGGGTTGATCTGCGGGTCCTGGATGTAGACGGTGAATGTCCGCCCGCGCGACTGCTTGCTGGCGGCCAGCAGCGGCGCGATGGCCTGGCGACCCGAGCCGATCATCAGGTCGGGCCAGGGCGCGCGGATGGGGTCGCCCTCCGGCCCGGCGGCGAAGCGGTTGCCCAGCCGCAGGAAGGGGCTGAGCTGACGCCACGGGCTGCGCAGCCGCACGCGCTTCACGACGGGGGTGAGGCCCAGCGCCTCGGCAAGGCCGATGCACTGGTTTTCCATGCCGGGCTTGCCGTCCGACACGACCCAGCAGGTGAGGGAACCGGAAAGGGAGAACTGCATCGTCACACGAGTGGTTTGGGGGTGCGGCTGGTTGTCGCGTCTGGGTGGGCGTCTGGGCTGGATACATCGATAGAAAGTTTTTCCACCAACGCCGATACGGGTTTCTTGCTTGGCGTGGATGGCTGCGCCGTGTAATATCCTTTCTTCAAATCACCCCCGGAGCGACCGAGCAAACCATGCGGCGGGTCAAACTCGACCGAATTGACCGGCGGATTTTGCGCGACCTGCAAAATGACGGCCGGATGACCAACGTAGAACTCGCGAGGCGTGCCGGCATCTCTGCCCCTCCGTGTTTGCGGCGTGTCCGCGCCTTGGAAGAGGCGGGCTTCATCCGCGGCTATCACGCCGACATCAACCCCGACGCGCTCGGGTTCGGTGTCACCGTGTTCGCCCAGGTCGGCCTGTCCAGCCAAGCTGAAGTGGACCTAAAGAAATTCGAGGAACTCGTCAACTCCTGGCCCATGGTGCGTGAGTGCAACATGCTGGCCGGTGAATATGATTTCCTGCTGAAGATCGTGGCGGAGGACTGGGACGACTACCAGCGCTTCCTGACCACGAAGCTGACGGCGGCGCCCAACGTGGCGCACGTCAAGTCGGCTCTGTCGATCCGCACGTCGAAGCACACGCCCGGTGTGCCGATCGACGTCGACTCGCCGGACATCCCCGACTCGCTGGAGGATGACGACGAAGAGGACGAGGGCGAATCCTCGACCCGGGTGGCGCGCCGCTGAGGCGGCGCCGCACTAAAACGGGTAGCCCTTTCTCCGGACAGCCGGCACCGCACCCAGCGTATGGGATGTGGTGCCGGCTGTTCGTGTTTCGGAAACACGGCCCTTGCGCAATTTTATGACGCTGAGCGTTTCCGAAAATGGATTTCTGCCCGTCTTCGCACGTGCGATGCTTTCCACGGCGAAGGTGCTAAACTCGTGCGACACCGATTTCGCCGATTTTGCCCGTGACCGGGAGACGATGATGGCCCTACCCCGCCGCCGTGCCCTTCCGCCGCGCCTTTTCCTGCCGACGCTGGCGCTTGCCGCCGCGCTGGCCCTGCCGCCCCTGCTCGGCTCCCAGCCGGCGGTGGCGGCCACGCCGGGCGTCCATGCGGAGGAGATCGTCCGCTTCCCCTCGCTCGACGCCGATCTGACCAGCGGTGCCCCGACGCCCTTGACCGGGCGCTTCCTGCGCCCCAAGGCTGACGGCCCCTATGCCACCGTCGTCCTGCTGCATGGCTGCAGCGGCCTCTACGCCAAGACCGGGCGGGTGGCGTCCCGGCACATCGACTGGGCGTTGACGCTGCGCGAACAGGGTTATGCGGTGCTTATGGTGGACAGCTTCGGTCCGCGGGGTGTGGCTGAGGTCTGCACGGTCAAGGACCGTCCCGTCCGGGCGACGGAGGAGCGCAAGCGCGACGCCTGGGCGGCGCTGGCCTACCTGCGCGCGCGCAGCGACGTGGACAGCGACCGGATCGCCCTGATGGGCTGGTCGCAGGGGGCGGGCACGGTGCTGGCCGCCTATGGGCCGGGCGGGCAGGGGAACGGCTTCCGCGCCGCCATCGCCTTCTATCCCGGCTGCCGGACGCCGCTGAGCGACGCCGATTGGCAGCCGGAGGGCCCGCTGCTGATGCTGCTGGGCGGCAAGGATGAATGGACGCCGGCGGAGCGCTGCCTGGAGCTGGCGAGCCGCGAGCCGGTGAAGGAGCGCACCGAGGTCGTGGTCTATCCCGACGCCCATCACGGCTTCGATTCCCCCCATGCGCCGCTGCGCAAGCGCCGCAATCTAGCGACCGCCCCGGCGGGCGAGGCGACGGTCGGCACCGACGAGTCCGCCCGCAAGGACGCCATCGAGCGGGTCAGCGCCTTCCTGGCGGAGCGGCTGCGGGGGTAGGAGGGCGGGTCACGGGTGAAAAACAAAGCGCCCCGCACCGGTTGTCGGTGCGGGGCGTTTCGGTTCGCGGTCGGTGGTGGGGCTGAGTCTTGCGAACCGGCCCCTGAAGCTTGGACCCGCGCTTACTTGAAGGCGACGGTGACGATCTCGTAGACCTTGGACCCGCCCGGTGTGGAGACTTCCACGCTGTCGCCGACCGACTTGTTGATCAGCGCGCGGGCCAGCGGCGCCTGGATGGACAGCATGCCGTTCTTGATGTCGCTCTCGTCCTGGCCGACGATCTGGTAGGTGATCTCCTCGTCGGTGTCCTCGTCCGCGAGCGTGACGGTGGCACCGAACTTCACCGAACTGCCGGACAGCTTCGTCGGGTCGATGACCTCGGCGCGGCTGATCTTGTCCTCCAGCTCCGCGACGCGGCCCTCGATGAAGCTCTGGCGTTCACGCGCGGCGGTGTATTCGGCGTTTTCCGACAGGTCCCCGTGCTCACGCGCCTCGGCGATCGCCTTGATGACGTTGGGCCGTTCGACAGTCTTGAGGTGCTTCAACTCCTCTTGCAGGCGGTTGTATCCCGCCGCAGTCATTGGAACTTTTTCCATCGTTCAATCCATCACCATGCCGACGCAGCGCCCTGGGAAAGCTACGGCGCGGCGGAGGAGGTCCGCCGCGCCGTAAACCGTCCTAATAGGAACCGCTAAGGTACGACTGCAACGGCGCGACTTCAAGGCTGCCGTTCCGGAGTGCGGCAATCGCTTCCACCGCCGCGCGTGCACCGGCCATGGTGGTGTAGTAAGGCAGGTTGTAGGTCAGCGCCGTGCGACGCAGGCTGAAGCTGTCGGACAGGGCCTGCGCGCCGTCCGTGGTGTTGATGACCAGATGCACCTCGCCGTTGATCATCGCGTCGACGATGTGCGGCTGGCCCTCCACCACCTTGTTGATCGACTCCGCCGGGACGCCGGCCTGACGCAGCGCCGCCGCGGTGCCGGTGGTCGCCAGGACGCGGAAGCCCATGGCGTGCAGCTTCTGCCCGATCTGCACCGCCGACGGCTTGTCGCGTTCCTTCACCGAGATGAAGACGGTGCCCTGGACCGGCAGGGTGACGCCGGCGCCGAGCTGCGACTTGGCGAAGGCCAGCGCGAAGTTGTGGTCGAGGCCCATCACCTCGCCCGTCGACTTCATCTCCGGGCCGAGCACGATGTCCACGCCGGGGAAGCGGGCGAAGGGGAACACGGCCTCCTTCACGGCGGTGTGCGGCGGGGTCGGGCCGTTCAGCGTGAAGTCGGCCAGCTTCTCGCCGGCCATGACGCGGGCGGCGACCTTGGCGATGGCGGTGCCGGTGGCCTTGGCGACGAAGGGCACCGTGCGGCTGGCGCGCGGGTTGACCTCCAGGATGTAGACCGTGCCGTCCTTCACCGCGAACTGGACGTTCATCAGGCCGACGACGTGCAGGGCGCGGGCCAGCGCCTCGCCCTGACGGCCGATCTCGGCGATGGTCTCGGCGGGCAGCGAGTAGGGCGGCAGGGCGCAGGCCGAGTCGCCGGAATGGATGCCGGCCTCCTCGATGTGCTCCATGATGCCGGCGATGTAGACCTGGCCGGTGGCGTCGGCCACCACGTCCACGTCCACCTCGATGGCGTCCTGCAGGTAACTGTCGATCAGCACCGGGTTCTTGCCCGACACCTTCACGGCGTTGCCCATGTAGCGCTTGAGCCCGGCCATGTCGTGGACGATCTCCATGGCGCGGCCGCCCAGCACGTAGGACGGACGGATGACCACGGGGAAGCCGATCCGCGCGGCGACCGTCTCCGCCTCCTCCAGCGACCGGGCGAGGCCGTTGGCCGGCTGCAGCAGGTTGAGCTGGTGCAGCAGCTTCTGGAAGCGCTCACGGTCCTCGGCGAGGTCGATGGCGTCCGGCGAGGTGCCGAGGATCGGGATGCCGGCCTTCTCCAGCGCGTCGGCCAGCTTCAGCGGGGTCTGGCCGCCGAACTGCACGATGCAGCCGAGCACCGTGCCGTTGCGCTGCTCGACGCGGACCAGCTCGATCACGTCCTCGGCGGTCAGCGGCTCGAAATACAGGCGGTCGGCGGTGTCGTAGTCGGTGGACACCGTTTCCGGGTTGCAGTTGACCATGATGGTCTCGATGCCGGCCTCGCGCAGGGCGTAGACGGCGTGGACGCAGCAATAGTCGAACTCGATGCCCTGGCCGATGCGGTTCGGCCCGCCGCCCAGGATGACCACCTTCCGCTTGTCGGTCGGGTCCGATTCGCACTCGGCGGCACCCGTGCCGTCGGTCTCGTAGGTCGAGTACATGTAGGGCGTGCGCGAGGCGAACTCGGCGGCGCAGGTGTCGATGCGCTTGAAGACCGGCGTGACCCCGGCGGCGCGGCGGGCCTCGGCGACCTCGGCCTCGGACGTGCCGGCCAGCTCGGCCAGACGGGCGTCGGAGAAGCCCATCTGCTTCAGCGCCTGCCAGCCGGCCTTGTCGGTCGGCAGACCGCCGCTGCGGATCGCCTGCTCGCGGTCCACCAGCGCCTTGATCTGTTCCAGGAACCACGGGTCGTACTTGGAGACCTGCTGGACCTCGGCGACGGTGAAGCCGTGGCGGAAGGCCTGGGCGATGACCAGCAGGCGGTCCGGCGTCGGGCGGGCCAGCGCGCCGCGGATGGCCGCGGCGTCCGGCGTGTCGCTGTCGCCGATGCGCACCTCGTTGAAGCCGGTCAGGCCGGTCTCCATGGAGCGCAGCGCCTTCTGCACCGACTCCTGGAAGGTGCGGCCGATCGACATGGCCTCGCCCACCGACTTCATCGAGGTGGTCAGCAGCGGCTCGGTGCCGGCGAACTTCTCGAAGGTGAAGCGCGGCATCTTGGTGACGACGTAGTCGATCGTCGGCTCGAAGCTGGCCGGGGTGGTGCCGGTGATGTCGTTGGTCAGCTCGTCCAGCGTGTAGCCGATGGCCAGCTTCGCGGCGATCTTGGCGATCGGGAAGCCGGTGGCCTTCGACGCCAGCGCGGAGGAGCGCGACACGCGCGGGTTCATCTCGATGACGATCAGGCGGCCGTTCGCCGGGTTCACCGCGAACTGGACGTTGGACCCGCCGGTCTCCACCCCGATCTCGCGCAGCACCGCGATCGAGGCGTTGCGCATGATCTGGTATTCCTTGTCCGTCAGCGTCAGCGACGGGGCGACGGTGATCGAATCGCCGGTGTGCACGCCCATCGGGTCGATGTTCTCGATGGCGCAGACGATGATGCAGTTGTCCGCCTTGTCGCGGACGACCTCCATCTCATACTCCTTCCAGCCCAGCACCGATTCCTCGATCAGCACCTCGCCGACCGGGCTGGCGCGCAGGCCGCCGCGCACGATGTCCTCGAACTCGGCGCGGTTGTAGGCGATGCCGCCGCCGGTGCCGGCCAGCGTGAAGCTGGGGCGGATGATCGCGGGCAAGCCGACGAACTCCAGAGCCTCGGTCGCCTCCTGCATGTTGCGCACGAGGCGCGAGCGCGGCGATTCCAGGCCCAGCTTGTCCATGGCGTCGCGGAACAGGATGCGGTCCTCGGCCTTGGCAATGACGTCGCGCTTGGCGCCGATCATCTCCACACCCAGCCGCTCCAGCGTGCCGTCGTCGGACAGGGCCATGGCGGTGTTCAGCGCGGTCTGGCCGCCCATGGTCGGCAGCAGGGCGTCGGGGCGCTCCTTCTCCAGGATCTTCGCCACCACGGCCGGGGTGATCGGCTCAATGTAGGTGGCGTCGGCCAGACCCGGATCGGTCATGATGGTGGCCGGGTTGGAGTTCACCAGGATGACGCGGAAGCCTTCCTCGCGCAGCGCCTTGCACGCCTGGACGCCGGAGTAATCGAACTCGCAAGCCTGGCCGATGACGATCGGCCCCGCGCCGATGATGCAGATGGATTTGATATCAGTGCGCTTGGGCATGGGTCCGCTTCTCGACGTTCGTGCAGCAAAAGCCCCCTCGCGCCATTGGCCCCTTTCGGGGCGCGGGTGTGAGGGGGCACGGATCAATATGTCGTTGCGAGGCCCCTTTATAGGGAACAAGGCGGCGCGGGGGAAGGGGTGGGATGATGCGCGGGCCACATGTCTGAAACATCGCCAGCGGGCGGCGAGGCAAGGCTTGAACCTGCGCCGAAAGGGCGTCATCAATCGGGGTGCGCCGGAAACCCGGCGTTTCCCGATCCTCGCCAGCGGGAGAAGCCCGCACACCCGTTCTGACCGCCGTCCCTGACCGCCTTGGAGTTCGCGCCCGACGATGACCCACGCTTTCGCCAAGGACAGCCGCGCCTGCGCCGCCTGCGTTTCGTGGGGGGGCGACCGCGCCCTGTCGGATGACAACACGCTCGTCCATGTCGACCGCTACAGCGCGGAGGGGGAGTGCCGGACGGCGACCAGCCAGGATTACCGGAAGGTCACCCGCTCCTACCACACCTGCGCGACCTGGGCGCCGCTGCCGATGCTGAAGAAGCACGGTGGCCGGCCGGAGCGCCAGCCGGTCTTCGCCAGCCGCCCGGCGCCCGCACCGAAACCGGTCCTGGAGGCCGTGGGACCCGCGCCCGTGCGCGTGGTTGCCGCCGCTGTTCCGCCACCGCCGCCCGCGCCGCCGGTCTGCCGGTCGGAGCCGCTCGATCTCGACCAGCTTCCGCAGATCGCCAGCCTGCTTTACGTCCACTGGCGGCGCGTCCTCCGCGGACGCCCGATGCCGGAGGCGCGCGACATCGACACCGCGCAGATCCGCGAATGCGTGCCGCGCCTGTGCCTGATGGAGCCGCTGCGCGGCGGCGAGGATTTCCTCTACCGCGCCTGCGGGCGGGCGGTGCAGCGGCGGATCGGGCAGCGCGCGGTGCCGCGTCCGGTCGGCGACTGCCACCCCGCCGAGGCGGCGGTGCGCTTCAACGCCGACCTGCGCGCCTGCCTGGAGGTGGGGGAGCCGCGCGGCCTCCTGGTGCGCGACGACCCGATGCTGCCGGGGGCGCGCTTCGTCGAACTGCTGCTGCCGCTGTCTGACGAGGACGGCCGCCCGGCCCACGTGCTGGCCTTCCGGCACGTGCCGGGGGGCTGACGGAGGCCGCGGTGCCCTGGAGCGTGCAGCCTCCGCCGGAGCCCCCACCGGAGCCTTCGATGCCGGCGCCCGGCGGTGCCAGGCCGGCTGGCGGCGCCGACATGGTGGGGGTCTGGCCGTCCGGCGTGTGGATCGTCGTCGGCACGCTCTTCTATTTGGAGAACCCGCAGAGCTTCGCCGGCTGGAAGGGCGCGCTCTATTATGTGGTCGGCACCGCCGTCGTGGCGCTGGTGATCGGCCTCATCAGTCTGAACCTGCGCCGCGCCGTTGCCGGCATGCTGGCCGAGGTGTTTCCCCGCCGCGACCGTTTCACCGACCTCGTGAGCCTGATGCTGCGGCTGATGCTGGCCACGGCGGAGGGCATGCTGGTGGCCCTGCTCGCCCGCTGGACGCTGGGCGCGCTGGGGTAGGGTGATCCTTCGCCAACCAATCGGCGCTACACTGGGCATCCCGGAACCGGTCGTCCTGTGGAGAGGCCATGCAGAATCTGTCCGCCTACTGGTCGCCGGCCGAACTGGCCGTCAACGGCGTCATCCTGCTGCATCTGGTCGGAGCGCTGGGGCTCGGCATCCTCATGGGCTACGAGCGCTCCTTCCATGGGCGGGCGGCGGGGATGCGGACCTACGCCCTGGTCTGCCTCGCCTCGACGGCGCTGACCGTGGTCAACGCCTATCCCGGCCTGTGGTACGGCGGCATCGGGAGCGGAACCGGCGGGGGCGGCGACCCGACGCGGGTCATCCAGGGCATCGTGACCGGCATCGGCTTCCTCGGCGCCGGGGTCATCATGCGGGAGGGCTTCTCCATCCGCGGCCTGTCCACCGCGGCGTCGATCTGGACGGCGGCGGCGATCGGGGTGACCATCGGGCTGGGCTTCTACGCCGCGGCCATCGGCGCGGCATTGCTGGTCATCCTGGTGATGAGCGCCTTCCAAAGGCTGGAGGCGGTGCTGCCCCACCACACGGTGGTCCAGGTGATGCTGGTGTTCGAACGCGCGCACGCTCCCCCGGCGGAAACGATCCGCGCCAAGGCGCTGGAGCACGGCTACGAGATCGTGTCCTGGGCCTTCCACCTGCGCAACGGCAGCGGCCACCTGGAGTATCAGCTCACGCTCCAGGCCAACGGCACGCCGGACCCGATGGAGTTGATCGACAAGCTCGCCCACACCAGCCGCGTGGTGGAGTTCCGCCTGTCGCCGTCGCGCATGTGAAAGCCCGGCGCTTCTTACTTTTCCAACAGGAAATAGGCGAAGTCGATGCTGGGCGCGGCCAACCCGAACTGCGTCAGCAGGGTGTGCGCCTGCCCGCGGTGATGGGTCTGGTGGTTGAAGACATGGGCCAGCACCGCGGAAAAGGGCATGGTGAAGGCCTGCCCGGCCAGTGAGTGGTAGTGGAGGTCCGCGGAGAAGCGTGCCTCCTCCTGCTCCGCCACGACGCGGATGAGGCGCTCGTCCTCCGCCTCGCGGGCGGCGCGCAGATCGTCGAAGCCGTCATACAGGATCTCGTCCAGGGCGAAGGGCGTCGGCCCGTCCCCCTCGATGCGGCGCAGCCACACCCGGTCGGCGACCAGGATGTGGTTCAGCGTTCCCCGCACGGAGCGGAAGAAGGCGCTGCGGTCCTCGCGGTACTGGGCGTCCGACAGCTCGGCCGCCACCGCGTAGAGGCGGCGGTTGGCCCAGCGGTTGTAGCGCGCGAACCGTTCGAAATGCGCCTTCATTGCCCCGACTCCTGTGTTCGAAGGCTCCTGTTTTCAGACCCCGGCGCGCTTGGCCGACAGGCCGGCGGGGGACAGCAGCACCTCACGCTTGCCCTGGTGGTTGGCCTGGCCGACCACCCGCTCCGTCTCCATCCGCTCGACCAGACGGGCGGCGCGGTTGTAGCCGATCTGGAGCTGGCGCTGGATGAAGCTGACCGACACCTTGCCCTCGCGCACCACGAGGTTGACGGCCTGCATGTAGAGGTCGTCGCCGGAGTTGCCGCCGCCGCTCTCGTCGTCCTCGTCGGCGACCGCCTCATCCTCTTCCTCGGTGATGGCGGTGACGTAGTTGGGGGCGCCCTGCGACTTGATGAACTGCACGATCTCCTCGACCTCCGAATCGGAGACGAAGGGGCCGTGGACGCGGGTGATGCGGCCGCCACCGGCCATGTAGAGCATGTCGCCCTGGCCGAGGAGCTGCTCCGCCCCGGCCTCGCCCAGAATGGTGCGGCTGTCGATCTTGCTGGTGACCTGGAAGCTGATGCGGGTCGGGAAGTTGGCCTTGATGGTGCCGGTGATGACGTCCACCGACGGGCGCTGCGTCGCCATGATCAGGTGGATGCCGGCGGCGCGGGCCATCTGGGCGAGGCGCTGGATCGCCGCCTCGATCTCCTTGCCCGCCACCAGCATCAGATCGGCCATCTCGTCCACGATGACCACGATGTAGGGGAGCGGCGTCGGCTCCTGCGGGGTCAGGTCGAAGACGGCCTCGGCCTCGCCGGGGACGGTGCGGCGGGGCATCGGCTCGCCGTTGGCGATCATCTCGGCGATGCGGGCGTTGTAGCCCTCGATGTTGCGCACGCCGAGCTTGGACATCGCCTCGTAGCGGCTCTCCATCTCGCGCACGGCCCAGCGGAGCGCGATCACCGCCTTCTTCGGGTCGGTCACCACCGGGGTCAGCAGATGCGGGATGCCGTCATAGACCGACAGCTCCAGCATCTTCGGGTCCACCATGATGAAGCGGCAGCGGTCGGGCGGCAGCCGGTAGAGCAGCGACAGGATCATCGTGTTGATGGCGACCGACTTGCCCGAGCCCGTGGTGCCGGCGACCAGCAGGTGCGGCATGCGGGCGAGGTCGGCGACCACCGGCTCCCCGCTGATGTCCTTGCCGAGCGCGATGGCGAGGTGGGCCTGCGATTCGGCGAAGGCCGCATGGTCGAACATCTCGCGCAGATAGACCATCTCGCGCACCGGGTTCGGCAGCTCCACGCCGATCACGCTGCGGCCCGGCACGATGGCGATGCGGGCAGTGACCACGCTCATCGAGCGGGCGATGTCGTCGGTGAGGTTGATGACCGTCGCCGACTTGGTGCCCGGCGCCGGCTCGAACTCGTAGAGCGTCACGACGGGGCCGGGGCGCACGTCCATGATCTCGCCGCGAACGCGGAAGTTCCGCAGCACCGTCTCCAGCATCCGCGCGTTGCGGGCCAGGACCGTCTCGTCATGTTGCTGCGGCGGGCGCGGCGGCGGGTTCTGGAGGAGCGTGGTGCCGGGCAGGGCGTAGGGATCGTCCTCGCCGATGGACAGCGCAGCCTCGTCGGATTCGGGTTCTTCGTCATCGTCGAGGGCAGCGGTGTCGTCGACGCCGTCCGCGTCGTCGTCATAGGCCGCGTCGTCCTCGTAGGCCGCGTCGTCCTCGTAGGCCAAGGTGTCGTCCTCGGCTTCTTCCGGCTCCGCTTCCTCAGACAGCGCCCCGGGCAGATCCTCGGCGTCGGGAATGAGGACGTCTTCCACCTCTTCCGGCGCATCCACGGCCGCGTCCGAAGCCGGGGGCGGGGCGATGGTTTCTGCGGCGCGCGCCTCGTAGGCCCATTCGACGCCGGACAGGAAGGCGAATCCGGCGACCACCGCCAGCGCCTCGTCGCCGAGGTTGGTCGAATAGACCGTGCCGGCGCGCGGGGTTCCGGGGAGCACCTCAACGTCCCACAGCAGCCGCCCGTCGGGGCGCGTGTTGGGGATCAGGTTGAAGGGGCGGCCGTTCAGCGCGCACCACAGATTGAACTCGTCGGCGGTGACGACTCCCGACTGGGTCGCGGGCGCGGTCAGGTGGGGCGTGCGCGGCGTCATGCCGGGGCTCCCGGTTTCTGTTCGGTGGAGAAGGACTTGCCGTCTTCGGCGTCGTCGGGGGTGTCGTTGTCGGTTTCGGCCACGGCGTCCGCAATTCCGTCCGTTTCGCCGTCCGTTTCGGCGTCCTTGTCCGCAAGGGCCTCAGGGTCGGGGGCCGTCGTGCCGCCCGCATCCGGTTCGTCGTCATCCGGCACGTCGACGTCCAACTCGGCTTCCTCGTCCGTCTCCTCATCCTCCGTGGTGGGGATGAGCGCGGCGTAGGGCGATTCGTCCGGCGGCAGTTCGTAGGCGGCGACCAGGATCTTGTCGATGGTTTCCCCATCGCTGGACATCGGCAGCGCCAGCCGCTCCCAGGTCCGCATGACGCCGCTGAAATCGGCGGTGTAGACACGGGCGACCGGCAGCCGTTCGCGCAGGAGCGAGGCGTATTCGGGGCGCAGGATCGCCCGCTGCTCCTCCGGCAGATCGTCCAGCGTGGCGCCCAGGCGCGAATGCCCGAAGGCCGCGGCGAGCGACTGGCCGTAATAGGAATAAACGAAGTCATCGTCGCCGATGACCTCGAAAATCACAATATTATCTTTCCACGGCCGCAGATCGGCCGGGGCGACGGTGCTGGACACCGGCGGCTTCCCGCCGATGCATTTGGTGAGCCAGAAGTCAAGCAGGCCGCTCAGGTGCGGCGTCGCCAGCTCGGTTCTTTCCTTGATCATGGATTGGGCGCGGAATGTCTCGGGCGGCGCCCCGCGGGGCTACCCCCTGGAGCTTTCATGGACCGCCGGAACCATACCCGGAAGGGACGGGCAGGCGCAACCGCAAGGGCGACGTCGCTTAAGGGCCTGGCAAGGATTCCCGAGCGGGTGTGTCCGTGGGTCCCGATCCTTTCTGTGCGCGGGCGTCGTGCCACAAGGTGTTTCAGTAAAGAAACGTTCTGAATTCAGTCGATAATTCATATTCGAAGGGTTTTTCACGGAATCATACGTTAATATGCGAAGGAAAGATCAGTAGATAATCATAAAAGATAATAATGAATCATGCGGTTGTACTCTTTAAAAAAATGATTCTTAGCGGTTGATTGCTTTGAGCATCGGTGATACAAAATTCTTGTCGCGATTGTTTTGCTGCAATCTGACCACAAAACAAAGGAGGAAGCGGTGTCAACTTTTCTTGATCTTCAGAATGGTTTCTATAACGGTTTGTGTCAGGGTCTCGGCCTGTCGCAGGACACGTTCCAAATTCTTCAGCCATCGCCGCCTCTGGTGGCCAACAACAACGCTTTGCTGTGGGATTACTTCAACAACATCCCGCCGCTGTCGCTGACGCAGAATTACATCGCGAGCGGCGGCAACCAGTTCTTTTCCAATTACAAGGGCATCATCAGTTCGCTGATCGCGCCGCCGAACACCTTCGAGTCAGACATCGGACCGGACAACTACAAGGCCTGGAAGAGCTACATCGCCGGCATCGTGCCCACGCCGGCGGCCAACCAGCTGCCCAGCACCTTCTTCCAATGGGGCATGATCAACGCGCCGTCGGTGGCGAATATCGGTGCGCAGGACCTGTCGGCGATGCTGCTGGAAACCGTCAGCGCCGCCAGCTTGGCGCTGATGCCCTACACCAGCGTGCCCTTCCAGACGCCGCCGGCCCCGCCGCCGGATTGGAACGCCGGCTATGCTGTGCTTGCCCAGCAGCTGTCGCAGGCCCCGTCCCGCTCGTTCACCTTCTCCAGCTCGACCATGAACAGCAATGTGTCGAGCAGCTGGTCGAAGGGCGGCAATTCGGGCTTCTTCGGACTGTGGGGAGGCAGCAGCTCGACCTCTTCCCAGAGCACGAAATTCGCCTCCAGCAACGTGCAGATCACCAAGGCGACCTTCCGGCACGTCCTGACCTTCGCCGCGTCGCCGGGCAACTGGTACAGTTCCTCGGCGATGGGGCTCGCTTATTCCAGCTCCGATTCGCCGCCGTGGAAGAAGGGGGCGCTCCCCAGCTGGAAGACGGTGTTCGATCCGTCGACGGGCACGACCACCCGGTTCATGGTCAACCTGATCGTGGCCGACACGATGTACATCGAGGTCACGTCGGACGCCAAGTTCGATGCCAACGACCAGAGCGTCATCAACAGCAACAAGTCGTCCGGCCTGTGGCCGTTCTACACCAGCGGGTCGGGCAGCGGCTCCTCGACGTCGGTGTCCTTCAACCAGAACGGCAACATGACCGTCACCATCACCAGCGAACCCGGGGTTCCGATCGTCCTGGGCGGCAACGTCCTGCCGGTCCAGACCTATCTGGGCCATTCGACCGCCGCCCTGAAGGCCGTGTCGGACAAGACGCTGGCCCTGGCCTGATGGCTGGGGGCGCAGCCCGCTGAGACCGCGGCGAGTGGGGACCGGCCGTGCCTGCGGCCGGTTCCCTTCGCTTCATGACGCTCCGGACGGAACTCGGGAGAACGCGATGTTACGCCAACACGAAGCCGCTGCGGAGACGCCAGCCGGCATGGAAGGGCTTCAGAACCGCTGGTACAATTCCGTCGTCCAATCGCTCAATCTCACGTCCGCCGCGTTCCAGCTTCTTCAGCCGTCCTTCGTCGTTCCACTGACGGATCTGGGGTTGTGGCGTTACGGTCAGGAAATTCCGCCGCGTTCCCTTACGGCAAACGCCTACGACATGAGCCTGGACCGTTTCTTCGACATTTATGCATCCGTCATCGGCCAGCTGAGCTTTCCCGAATCCTGCTTCAGGGAGGACATCGGCGGCGACACCTATGAGGCGTGGACCGCTTATCTTGCGACGCTCAGCCCGCAGCCGTCCGCCCAGCAGTTGCCGTCGCTGTTCCTGATGTGGGCGATGATCAACGCGCCGACGGTTGCCAACGTGGGGCAGCAGGATCTTGCGGTGATGGCTCTGATCGGCTCGGCCCAGGCGGTGCTGGAGCCGTATGTCGGCCCGAACGGGCAGCCTGCGGATTTCGGGGGAAGCTACGCGCAGCTGGTCCAAAGCCTTGCCCATGGCATCGCCAAATCCTTCCATTTCGACAGCAAGACCGCCAGCGGCGATGTTTCCAGAACATGGACCGGCGGTGTCGACACCATCGACAATGGGCTTTGGAGCGGTGCCGTTCCAGGCAACCGGCAAAGCCTGCTGTTCTCGCGCAGCCACGTGCAGGCGTCGGTCACCGTGTCGGGACTGATCACGTGGCCGCTCACGCCGGGGCCCTGGTACAACTCCTCGATGATCGCGACGGCTTACGCCAATCCCTGCACGCCGCCTTGGCCCGATCCGGCGCAAACCGCCTGGGACGCGGTCTTCGGCGCCGACGGTAGCCTGCCGCGCGTCATGGCGTCGCTGGCGGCGGCGAAGGGGATCGACATAACCGTCACCTCGGATGCGGTCTATTCGCCCCTGGACCAAGCCATCATCGAAACCTTCGCCCCCCTCGGCCTCTGGCCCTTCTACCTGCCGAGCGGCATGGCGCAGACCACCGTCAACTTCGGGGCGTCCTCGGGCATGACCATCCGGACCGTCTCGACGCCGGGCATGCCGGTGGTTCTGGGCGGCAACGTCCAGCCCATCGGCACCTTCCTGGGGGCCGGGGGGTAGGCACCCGACAGGAGGGCGCCGCGCCGCGATCCGCCCCCTCTCATCCTGTCCCCCTCACGCCGCGCAGGTCACTCCGGTGCCGCCCAGCCCGCAATAGCCCGCGGGATTCTTGGACAGATACTGCTGGTGGTAGTCCTCGGCGTAGTAGAACGGCGGGGCCTCGCGAAGCTCCGTCGTCACCGGGCCGAAGCCGGCCTGTTCCAGGCGGGCCTGATAGGATTCGCGGCTGGCCTCGGCGGCGGCGCGCTGGGCGTCCGTGTGGGTGTAGATGGCCGAGCGGTACTGGGTGCCGACGTCGTTGCCCTGGCGCATGCCCTGGGTCGGGTCGTGCGCCTCCCAGAAGACGCGCAGCAGT
This sequence comes from Azospirillum brasilense, assembly GCF_001315015.1. Taxonomy (NCBI): domain Bacteria; kingdom Pseudomonadati; phylum Pseudomonadota; class Alphaproteobacteria; order Rhodospirillales; family Azospirillaceae; genus Azospirillum; species Azospirillum brasilense. The sequence goes on from NZ_CP012914.1 coordinate 754,864, forward strand.
TCCTCGAACCCGACCTTGGCCGGGTCGTAGACGACGCGCACCACCTCGGTGTGGCCGGTGCGGCCCGAGCAGACCTCCTCGTAGGTCGGGTTGGGCGTATGGCCGCCCTGATAGCCGACCATGGTCGACCAGACGCCCGGCACCTTCCAGAACTTGCGCTCCGCCCCCCAGAAGCAGCCGAGCCCGAAGTCGGCGATCTCCAGCCCCTCCGGATAGGGCGGGGTCAGCGGGTTGCCGTTGACGTGGTGGCGCGGCGGCACGGGAACCGGCGTGTCGCGTCCGGGCAGCGCCTCCGCCGCGCTGGGCAGCGCCAGGGGCTTGCGCATGAACATTCCGAGCATCTCGGCCTCTCCGATGGCGTAGGAGTTGGGGATGGGGATTTGGGGATTATGTCGGGTCGCCCCGCCCCGGAGGCAAGTCGTCGCCTTTGCGCGGGAGCCTTCCGCGGCCCCGCGTGTTTACCCTTCGGAATGTTCAGTCCAAGGTGGAACCGCGGGGAGAGAACGATGACGATCGACGACGCCACCCTCCAGCGCCTGATCGGCAAGGGGCGCCAGCACAACAACCGGCTCAGCGTCGAGCAACTCGGCCAGGATGTGCCGGTGGAAACCATGACCCCGGAAGAAGTCGCCGTGGTGGTGGAGCGGCTGGAGGCCGCGGGCATCGACGTGGAACTGACCGACGAGCGGTTGAAGCGCCCGCGCGGCGGCGGTGGTGGCGATTACCAGCGCGGGGCCGGCGTGGTCACCATCGCCAGCCCGGCGGCCCCCGCCGTGTCCGCCCCTGGCGCCCGCCCGTCCGAACATGGCTGGGCCGACGAGGGGCTGGGCCACGCCCACGGCGGGCATCACGGCTCCCGCCGGGCGCCAACCTGGGACCGCGGCGGGGTGGACATGCTGCCCGTCGTCTCGGTCATCGTGGTGGCGCTGGTGCTGATCATCGCCCTGGGCGGCTGAGCGATCAGGCCGTCAGCCCGGCTTGGCCAGCGCGTGGATGAGGATGGCCGCGGTCGCCGCCACGTTCAGCGACTGGATGCGGCCGGTGCCGGGCAGGGTCAGGATGTCCTCGCAGGCGGCGAGGGTGGCGGGGGGAAGCCCGTCCTCCTCGTTGCCCAGCACGACGGCGGCGGGTCGATCCCCCATGGCGAGCGCCGCCGGGTCGGTCACCACCGTCCGGCCGCGGCCCAGCGCCGTTCCGGCCACCCGGTGGGACTCGCGCAGCCGCTTCAGGACCGCCGGCAGGTTGGCCGCCCGGTACAGCTCGACCCACTCGAAGCCGCCCTCGGCCACGCGGTAGGCGGACTCCGACGGCAGGGCCTGTCCGGGATGGTCCGACACCACGACGCGCCGCAGGCCGAAGAAGGCGGCGGTGCGCAGGATGGCGCCCAGATTGTGCGGGTTGCCGACCCCGTCCAGGATCAGCAGCGGTTGTCCGTCCGCCGCCCAGCGCTTCGCCGCCTCGGTGTCGAAGGCGGGGACCGGGCGCGGCGCGATCAGCGCGACGACGCCGCCGTGCAGCACCGTCCCGGCGACCTTCGCCAGCTCGTCGGCCTCCACCATGCGGTAGGGCTTGCGCGCCGCCGCCATCGCCTTGCAGAAGTCGCCGGTCTTCGCCTTCAGCCGCTCCTCGAAGAACAGCCGCTCCACCCGCGCCGCATCATGGGCGAACAGGGCGGACACGGCGGACAGGCCGGCGACGCGGAACAGCTTGCCCGGCTCCTCGCGCGGTGGTTCCTCCCGGCGCACCTCCTTGCCGGCGCGGGCCGGACCCGGACGGGGGGAGCGGGCAGGGGACGGGACAGGCGGACGGCCGCGCGGGGTCGTCGGCTTCGGCATGATGGTCTCGGGGGCTTGCGGGAACGGGCCGGCATTCTGGACCAACCCGTTCCCGGACGCAAAGCCCTCAGTGGTTTCCGTTCTTGCTCCGCGCGTAGCCGGCATAGGCCGCAGCGGCAGCCGCCGCGACCCCGGCGACGAGCAGGGGCGACACCCAGCCGGGCGGCGGGGTGCGGAAGCCGCCGGTGACGCCGCGGCCGCGCTCCACCGGGCTGAACAGGTTTCCGTCGCTCGGCGCGGCGGGTGGGGTCCGGCTGAAATGGCGGTGGGCGCCGTAGCCGGCGATCTTCTCCATCAGGCGCGGCGCCACCGCGTGCCCCAGCCGGGTCAGCGGGGTCATCGCCCCGACCATCGCCTGAGCGCGCGGGCGCAGGGCGAGGGACAGCACGGTGTCCGCCACGTCCTGCGGGTCGTCGTAGAAGGGGCTTTCCGCGTCCAGTTGATGGCCGGTGTAGTTGGCGCCGTGGGACATCCCCGGCGTGTCGGTGAAGAAGGGATAGACGCCGCAGACATGGACGCCCGGCGCGTCGACCAACTCAGCCCGCAGGCTTTCCAGAAGCCCTTCCAGCCCGAACTTGCTGGCTGCGTAGGCGGCGGCGTAGGGGGCGGGCGCCCAGGCCCCGACCGACACGGTGTTGATGAGCACCCCATGGCCCTGCCGGCGGAACAGCGGCAACACGGCGTGGGCGGAATACAAGGGGCCGAACAGGTTGGTCTCGACGACGCGGCGGTGCGCTTCCAGCGGGGTGTCCTCGAACCGCCCGACGGCGCCGACCCCGGCGTTGCTCACCCAGACGTCGATGCCGCCGTTCAGCTGCATCGCCCGGTTGGCCAGCCGGAGGACGGCCTGAGCGTCGGTGACGTCGGTGGGCACCACCTCGGCCTCGCCGCCCAACTCCCGGCATTCCTCGGCCACCTCTCCGAGCAAAGCCTCCCGCCGGGCGGCCAACACCAGCCGGGCACCCTCCCGCGCGAAGGTCAGGGCGGTGGCCCGCCCGATCCCGCTCGACGCTCCGGTCACGACCACCACGGCCCCGCGCACGCTGTCCATCCATCCTCTCCCAATCAATGCCTTCTGCGGCATCAACAGGACGGGATGGCCCGGCGTCGCGGTGCCGTGGCTGGGTTGCCGTGGATCAGATCAGCTTGATCGCCAGGAAGCCGCCGATCAGCGCGACGGCGAAGGCGGTGGTGACCAGCGTCAGCCGCTTCTCGATGAAGGCGCGCACCGGCTCCCCGAACCAGTAGAGCAGGGCGGCGACCAGATAGAAGCGGATGGCCCGCGACAGGATCGAGGCGCCGATGAACACCCAGATGTTCAGCTTCGCCACACCCGCGGTGATGGTCAGCAGCTTGTAGGGGATGGGCGTCATGCCCTTGATGATGAGAATTTCCGCGCCGTATTCGACGAAGGTATGGCGCAGCGTCTCGAACTGGGCTTCCAGGTGGTAGAAGTCGATGACCGCCTTGCCGATGGCCTCGTACAGGAAGTAGCCGATCATGTAGCCGGCGACGCCGCCCACCACCGAGGCCAGCGTGCAGATCGTCGCGATCCGCCACGCGGCCTGCCGGTTGGCGAGCACCATCGGCACCATCAGGATGTCCGGCGGGATCGGGAAGAAGGAGCTTTCCGCGAAGGACACCCCCGCCAGCCAGGTGGTGGCGTTCTTCGAGGCCGCCTTGGCCATCGTCCAGTCGTAAAGGCGCTTCAGCATGCCGGTCGCAGCCCGTGTTGTGCCGGTGAGGGAGCCCCTGTTTTAGCGGGGGACCGGGCCAGCGGCTACGACCAATTCGGGACGGCCCCGGAAAGGCTACGCCATCGGCCTAGCGGGACGCAGGCTTGCTCCCGGATTCGGCGGTGTCCGGTTCCGCCTTCTCAGGGTCGGCGCGCGACACCGGATCGCAGTCGCCGTCGCGGGAACCGCCGGGATGGCCGCCCGGCATGCCGCGGTAGCGGGTGTCCGGGTTGGACCCGCCGCCGCCGCTCTGCTCGTCGCAGAGAGGCTCGATGTCGGTCTTGTGAATGTCCTTGGGCTCGGCGTCCTTTTGCCTTGCGGTGTCGTCGGTCATGGCCGGTCTCCGGCTGCGGGAAGGAAACCGGGCAACAGGCTGGCGCGGTCCCGGTTCCCGTTCCGCTGACGCTCACTTCGTCGCGGATTCCAGATAGGCGATCAGGTCGGCCCGGTCCTCCGGCTTGGCCACCCCGGCGAAGGCCATGCGGCTGTCGGCGATGACCGCCTTCGGGTTGGCGAGATAGGGGTCGAGCGTCTTGGCGTCCCACGCGATGCCCGACGCCTTCAGCCCCTCGGAGTAGTTGGCGTAGGTGTCCACCGTGCCGGCCTTGCGCCCGAACAGCCCGTGCAGCGTGGGGCCGACGCGATTCTTTCCCGCCTCCACCGTGTGGCAGGCCTTGCATTGGCGGAACAGCTTCTCGCCGTTCGCCGGGTCGCCGTCGGCCAGGGCCGGGAGCGGCGCCGCGGCGAGAAGGAGCAGGGTGGCCAAGGCTATAGGGGCGGCGGTGCGCATGGGTCAGGGGCCTCCTTCGTTTCGCCGCGGCGGAAGGTCGCGGCGTCGATGGAGACTTTACGGATCGCCGGGGTCCGGGCCATTGGACTTTGGATCAGCGGAGTCCGCGCCTTTTTCAAGCGCCGCCTCCGGCTTCAGCGCCTCGTCCAGCCAGGCGAGGTGGGGTGCCGCGGCGCGGCGGGCCTCCTCCTCCATGCGGCGGTAGCGGGCGATCACCTCCTGCCCGAAGGCGGTGAGGCCGGTCCCGCCGCCCTCGCGTCCGCCGACGTTGGTCCGCACCACCGGCTCGCGGAAGGCGGAGTTCATGGTCTCCACCAGGAACCACGCGCGGCGGAAGGACATGCCGAGCGCCCGCGCCGCCGCCGAGATGGAACCGGTGCGGTCGATCTCCTCCAGCAGGGACACCTTGCCGGGGCCGATGGCGCCGGAGGGGTGGAGGAAGCGCAGCCGGATGTCGGTCGTCATGTCCTGAAGTCTCGCCGGGAAACGGAAGGGTCTCCGCCCAAGGTATCATCTGTCGGCCAACGGTCAGTCCCGAATCTGGGGGCCTGCGCGTCTGCAACCAAAGTCGAATTTACCGGCCTTCCCCGAAACCGCGATAACGGCGGGGCGCTGTGACGGATACCGATCATCGGACGAACGGACACAGGGCGCACAACCCGCCAAACGTCATTCCACGACATTCAGTTCGGGCAATCCGCTTCGGGAGGAAACCGCCGTGATCCATCAGGCCCTGGAAACGCTCAGCAAGCAGGTCGCCATCCGGCCGCGCTACGACAACTTCATCGGCGGCCAGTGGGTGGCGCCGACGAAGGGCCAGTATTTCACCAACCTGACCCCGATCACCGGCAAGACGCTGTGCGAGGTCGCCCGCTCCACCGCGGAAGACATCGAGAAGGCGCTGGACGCCGCCCACAAGGCCAAGGACGCCTGGGGCCGCACCTCCCCGGCGGAGCGCGCGCGCATCCTGAACAAGATCGCCGACCGCATGGAAGAGCGCCTGGACGTCCTGGCGCTGGCCGAGACGCTGGACAACGGCAAGCCGATCCGCGAGACGACCCACGCCGACCTGCCGCTCGCCATCGACCATTTCCGCTACTTCGCCGGCTGCGTCCGCGCCCAGGAAGGCACCATCGCGGAAATCGACCACACCACCTACGCCTATCACTTCCATGAGCCGCTGGGCGTCGTCGGCCAGATCATCCCGTGGAACTTCCCGCTGCTGATGGCCGTGTGGAAGCTGGCCCCGGCGCTGGCCGCCGGCAACTGCGTCGTGCTGAAGCCCGCCGAGCAGACCCCGATGGCCATCATGGTGCTGATGGAGATCATCGGCGACCTGCTGCCCGACGGCGTCCTCAACGTTGTCAACGGCTTCGGCATCGAGGCCGGCAAGCCGCTGGCCCAGAGCCCGCGCATCGCCAAGATCGCCTTCACCGGCGAGACGACGACCGGCCGCCTGATCATGCAGTACGCGGCGGAGAACATCATCCCGGTCACGCTGGAGCTGGGCGGCAAGTCGCCGAACATCTTCTTCAACGACGTGATGGCCGACGACGACGAGTTCCTGGACAAGGCGCTGGAAGGCTTCGCCATGTTCGCGCTGAACCAGGGCGAGGTCTGCACCTGCCCTTCGCGCGTCCTGGTGCAGGAGAAGATCTACGACAAGTTCATGGAGAAGGCCGTCGCCCGCGTCGCCGCCGTCAAGCAGGGCAGCCCGCTCGACCCGGCGACGATGATCGGCGCCCAGGCGTCCATCGACCAGCTCGAGAAAATCCTCTCCTACATCGACATCGGCAAGGCCGAGGGCGCCAAGGTGCTGATCGGCGGCGAGCGCGCCCATCTGGGCGGCGAGCTGGAGAGCGGCTACTACGTCCAGCCGACGGTCTTCGAAGGCCACAACAAGATGCGCGTCTTCCAGGAGGAGATCTTCGGGCCGGTCGTGTCCGTGACCACCTTCAAGACCGAGGAAGAGGCGCTCGCCATCGCCAACGACACGCTCTACGGCCTGGGCGCCGGCGTGTGGAGCCGCGACGGCAACCGCGCCTTCCGCATGGGCCGGGCCATCCAGGCCGGCCGCGTGTGGACCAACTGCTACCACCTCTACCCGGCCCACGCGGCCTTCGGCGGCTACAAGCAGTCGGGCATCGGCCGTGAAACGCACAAGATGATGCTCGACCACTACCAGCAGACCAAGAACCTGCTGGTCAGCTACAGCCCGAAGGCCCTGGGCTTCTTCTAAGCGTTTTGTCTCCTCCCTGACGACCTTTGGGCCGGCGGCCATTCGGCCTCCGGCCCTTTTTCTCATCCGACGGGCCATTCACTCGGGAGTGTCCGCCCATGGTCGAACGAGTCGTCGCCACACCGGCGGCCCTGGCGCTGATCGATAAACTGCGCGGGCTCTACGGGCCGCTGTTCTTCCACCAGTCCGGCGGCTGCTGCGACGGCAGCGCGCCGATGTGCTTCATGGACGGGGAGTTCCGCCCCGGCGGGCAGGACGTCCGGCTGGGGGAGATCGGGGGCTGTCCTTTCTATATGGGAGCGGCGCAGTTCGAATACTGGTCGCACACCCAGCTCATCATCGACGTGGTGCCGGGCCGCGGCGCCAGCTTCTCGCTGGAGGCGCCGGAGGGCGTGCGCTTCCTCACCCGTTCCCGGCTGTTCTCCGATGGCGAGGTGGAGGCGCTACGCTCCGATCCTGGCGATATGATGAAAAAGGCATAGCGCTGTTTCGTGGAATGCGGTATTCAGGATTCGACTTTGGGACTTTCCCAGTCGGCACGGCCTCCGGGCGGTCTGATCCGTGTTCAGACCGGCTCCCCCGCGTGGTGGTGCATATGGAACCGAACTCAGGCGCTTTCCGCGACGGCGGAAGGCGCCTTTTTCGTTGCGTGGGAAACAGTCCCGCGCCGGACCTTAGACCATGGTCGCATGCCCGCACCTCCGCGCCGGCTTTGCCCGGCGGGCGTCGCTGAAGTAACCTATAGGTCATCCGCCCATGTTTCCCGGCCGGCCTTCGGGCGTCGGGTGGCTGTCTGGGGTGTTGGATGCCATGCCGTTGCTTTTCGGGACCCGCATTGTGACCAGCCATCCGGCCTCGGACGCTCTTCTCTCCGACGCTCCGCCCAGCTCCTCCGCGCCCAACCCGTCCCTGCCGCGGGCTGTCTCGACGGCGGAGGATGCCCGCGCCGCCGCGCGTGACCTGTTCGAGGGGCTGTGCGGACGGAACCCCGCCGCCGCGGCGGAGCTGGAGATGGTGCTGGTCTTCTGCTCCGCCCATTACGACCGTGTGGAACTGGCGGCGGCCCTGGCCGAGCTGTTCGGGCCGGTGCCGGTGGTCGGCTGCACCACGGCGGGCGAGATCACGCCCTTCGGCTATGCCGCCGGATCGCTGGTCGGGATCGGCTTCCCGCGCGCCGACTTCACCATCGCCACCCAGCGCATCGACGACCTCGACCGCTTCTCCATCGCCGAGGCGCCGCGCGTCCTGCGCAGCCTGATGGAGCAGCGCGACGTTGCCCTGGCCGCCCGCGCCGACGCCTTTCCCGACCATGGCAGCTTCGCCTTCCTGATGATCGACGGCATGTCGCGGGCGGAGGAGATGGTGGTCAGCGCGCTGCACAGCGTGCTGATGGACATCCCGCTGTTCGGCGGCTCCGCCGGCGACGAACTGCGCTTCGAGCGCACCTTCGTCCTGCACGAGGGGCGGTTCCACACCAATGCCGCCGTGCTGATGCTGGTCACCACGGCGCGCCGCTTCGTCGTCTTCCGGACCGAGCATTTCGTGGCGTCCGACGCCAAGATGGTGGTGACCGGCGCCGACCCGCAGCGCCGCATCGTCACCGAGATCAACGCCGAGCCGGCGGGCCGCGAGTACGCCCGCATGGTCGGGCTGGAGGGGGAGCCGCTGACCCCCCTGATCTTCGCCGCCTATCCCGTCGTCGTGCGGGTCGGGGGCGAGTACCATGTCCGCTCCATCCAGAAGGTCAACGACGACGAGAGCCTGACCTTCTACTGCGCCATCGACGAGGGGATCGTGCTGACGGTCGCCCGCGGCGTCGATCCGGTGGAGAATCTGGAGGAGATGATGCGCAAGCTGGCCGCGGAGGTCGGCGGGCCGCCGGACCTCGTGCTCGGCTGCGACTGCATCCTGCGCCGGCTGGAGCTGGAGCAGCGGCAGCTCAAACACGTCATGTCGGCGGCGCTGGCGCGGCACAACGTCATCGGCTTCTGCGCCTACGGTGAGCAGTACAACGCCATGCACGTCAACCAGACCTTCACCGGTGTCGCGATAGGTGCGCGATGACGCTCATCTTCGACTGGCGGGAACCGTCCCGCCCACCCGCGGACCCATCGCCAATCCCCCTCCCGTCCTCACCGGACGAGCGTGGCCGGCTGGAGGCGCTGGAGCGCGAGAACGCCAAGCTCCGCCGCATCAACCAGGTGCTGATGGACCGGGTGGAGCGGTCGATGGACGTGCAGGGGGGGGCCTTCTCCCTGTTCCAGACCGCCATCGTCCTGGAGCAGAAGGTGCGGGAGCGCACGCTGGAGCTGGAGCGCGCCCTGCGTGAGTTGGAGGACAGCCACCGCGCGCTGGCCCGCGCCAAGGAGCTGGCCGACACCATGCGCGGCCGGCTGTCGGAGGCCATCGAGTCGGTCAACGAGGGCTTCGCCATCTTCGACGCCGACGACCGGCTGGTGCTGTGCAACAGCAAGTATCTGGCCCTGTGGCCGGAGATCCGCGACCGCATCCTGCCGGGCATCCGCTTCCAGGAGATCGCCGAACTGGCGGCGTCCTCGCGCACCATCGCCGACGCCTACCCGCGGCCCGACCGCTGGCTGTCGGAACGGCTGGCCCAGCACCGGGCGCTGAAGGGTCCCTACGTCTACCGGCTGGCCGACGGGCGCTGGGTCCAGGTGAACGAGCGGCGGACCCGCGACGGCGGGGTGGTCGGCGTCTACACCGACATCACCGACATCAAGGAGCATGAGACCCGCCGCCGCGAGCGCGAGTTGGCCGAGAAGTCGGCGCTCCTCCAGGCGACGCTGGACAACATCGCCCAGGGGGTCGGCGTGTACGACCGCGACCAGCGGCTGGTCGCCTGGAACGAGCGCTTCACCGGCCTGCTGCGCCTGCCCGCCAACGTGGCGGAGCGCGGGGCGGGCTTCGCCGATTTTGTGCTGCACCACGCCGCGCTCGGCGACCATGGCCTGTCGCTGAAGGCGCTGATGATGCCGAGCTGCCTCGTCGAGCAGCCCTGGCTGGACGGCACGGTTTTGGAGATCAGCCGCAATCCCATGCCGGGCGGCGGTTTCGTTCTGACCTTCACCGACATCACCGAGCGCAAGCGGGCCGAGCAGGCGCTGCGCGACAGCGAGGAGCGCATCCGGCTGGTCACCGACGCGGTGCCGGCGCTGATCGCCTATGTCGACGCCGAGCAGCGCTTCCGCTTCGTCAACAAGGCCTACGAGGGCTGGTTCAACCGCAAGCGCGAGGAGATCGAGGGCCAGCCCATGTGGGCGGCGCTGGGCGACCTCTATTACGAGGTGCGGCGCTCTTACGTGCTGCGGGCGCTGGCTGGCGAGGAGGTGACCTTCGACCTGGAGCTGCCCGGCGAGAACGGGGCGCCGCGCTACGCCGTCGCCACCTACATCCCGCATTTCGGCGAGCGGCGAGGGAGTGGAAAACCGGAGGTGCTGGGCTATTTCGGCCTGATCCACGACATCACCGAGCGGCGCATGGCGGCGGAGGCGCTGGCCGACGCCAAGGACAGCCTGGAGCGCCGCGTCGTCGAGCGCACCGCCGAGTTGACCCGCCTCAACAGCCAGCTCCAGCAGGAGATTGCCGAGCGCATCGCCGCGGAGGAGGCGCTGCGGCTGGCCAAGGCGGAGGCGGAGCAGGCCAACCTGTCCAAGACGCGCTTCCTGGCGGCGGCCAGCCACGACCTGCTGCAACCGCTGAACGCGGCGCGGCTGTTCGTCTCGGCTCTAAGCGACCTGGAGCAGCCGGAGCCCAACCGCGGGCTGGTCGACAACATCGACGTCGCCCTGGCCTCGGTCGAGGACCTGCTGTCGGCGTTGCTGGACATCTCCAAGCTGGACGCCGGTGCGGTGCGGCCGGAGATCGCCGATTTCCCGATCAAGAGCCTGTTCGGTGCGCTGGCCACCGAATACGCGGCGGTGGCCAAGGAGCGCGGGCTTGAGCTGTGCGTCGTTCCCAGCCACGCGGTGGTGCGCAGCGACATCCGGCTGCTCCGCCGCATTCTGCAGAACTTCCTGTCCAACGCCCTGCGCTACACCCAGGCGAAAAGGGCGGCGAAGGGGGGCGCCGGGCGCGTGCTGGTCGGCTGCCGGCGGACCTCCGAAGGCTTGCGGATCGAGGTGTGGGACACCGGTCCCGGCGTGCCCGCCGACAAGCTGGATGAAATCTTCCAGGAGTTCCGCCGCCTCGACACGCCCTGCGCCAACGAGCGGGTGCGCGGCATGGGCCTCGGCCTCGCCATTGTGGAGCGGGTGGCGCGGATGCTCGACCACCCCATCACCGTGCGATCGCAGCCGGGGCGGGGATCGGTCTTTGCGGTGACGGTGCCCTTCGGCCGCTACGCCCGCCCGGTGCGTGCGCTGGAGGCGCCGGTGCAGACCGCTTCGAACCGGCTGGCCGGCACGCGGGTGCTGGTGATCGACAACGAGCCGGCGGTGCTCGCCGGGATGCGCGCGTTGCTGGAGGGCTGGGGGTGCAGCGTCGCCACCGCTGCGTCGGGCGACGAGGCGCTGGCCGGGCTGGGGGCGGTGGCGCCGGATGTGCTGTTCGCCGACTATCACCTGGACGACGGGGTGATCGGCTTCACCGAGATCGCGCGGGTGCGCGAGCGCTGCGGGGCGGATTTGCCGTCGGTCCTCATCACCGCCAACCGCACCGCCGAGGTGGTGGAGGAGGCGCAGGCCAAGGGCTGCCATGTGCTGAACAAGCCGGTGCGGCCGGCCCAGCTGCGGGCGGTGATGACGGGGTTGCTGGGGTAGCCGTGCCCCCTCCCTAACCCTCCCCCGCCTTTGGCGAGGGAGGGGACAAACTCCCTCTCCCGCGCAGCGGGGGAGGGTCGGGGAGGGGGAAAACGCTACTCCCCGCCCGCCTTGCGCGCCAGGAATCCCCGCGCCGGGTTGTAGCCGTAGACCGCCCCGCCCAGGAACACCGCCAGCGCCAGCACCGTCCAGCCCAGCGCCGGCAGATTCACGTCCAGATACAGCGCGAATCGGATCAGCTCGACCGCTTGGCTGAAGGGGTTGACGGTGCACAGAAAGTACAGCAGCTCCCCCGCCTCCTGCATCTTCCACAGCGGATAGAGCGCGGTGGACAGGAAGAAGGTCGGGAAGATGACGAAGTTCATCACGCCCGCGAAATTCTCCAACTGCCGGATGGCCGAGGACAAAAGCATCCCAAGCGCGCCCAGCATCAGCCCGCTGACCACCAGCGCCGGCAGGACCGTCACGTAGCCGAGCGGCGGCGCCTGCACCCCATAGATCCAGGCGACGGCGAGGAAGGCATAGACCTGGAGGATCGACACCGCCGTCCCGGCCAGGAGCTTCGCCGTCAGCAGGAACCAGCGGGGCAGGGGGCTGACCAGCAGCATCCGCATGCTGCCCATCTCGCGGTCGTAGACCATCGACAGCGAGCTTTGCATCCCGTTGAACAGCTGGACCATCCCGGCGAGGCCCGGGACGATGTAGACCTCGTAGGGGATGTAGGTCTCGTAGGGCGGGGTGATTGCGATGCCCAGCGCCGCGCGGAAGCCCGCCGCGAAGACGAACAGCCAGAGCAGCGGGCGGACCAGGGCCGACAGGAAGCGCTCCCGCTGGTGGACGAAGCGCAGCACCTCGCGCCCGACGATCCCGCCGAGCGCGCGCGCGTAATGGGCAAAAGCCGTCACGCCGCCTCCTTCGCGGTCAGCCGGGTGAAGCTCTCGGTCAGGGTGTCCGCCCCGGTCGCGCGGTTCACCTCCGTCACCGGCCCGGCGGCGCGGACCCGACCGCGGTGGATCACCACCACGCGGTCGCCCTCGCCGATCTCGTCGATCAGATGGGTGGCCCAGAGCACGGCGATGCCGCGTTCCCGGCACAGCGCGTGGACATGTTCGACAATGGCGCGCCGCGCCGGGACGTCCAGCCCGACGGTCGGCTCGTCCAGCACCAGCAGGGCCGGCTCGTGCAGCAGGGCGCGGGCCAGTTCCACCCGGCGGCGGTGGCCGCCGTTCAACGCCCGTACCGTCTCGCCGATGCGCTCCGCCATGCCGAGCCGCTCCAGCGCTTCCCGCGCGCGGGCCTCGGCGGTGCGGCGGGGGATGCCATGCAGGGCCGCGAAATAGAGCAGATTCTGCCGCACCGTCAGGTCGAGATCGAGGGTGGGCTGCTGGAACACCACGCCCATGCGGCCCAGCGCCCGGGCCGGCTCCCGCCGCAGGTCGATGCCGCCGATGCGGATGGTGCCGCCCGGCGATTCGAACAGGCGGGTGACCAGCGCGAACAGCGTCGTCTTGCCCGCCCCGTTGGGGCCGAGCAGGGCGGTGAAGGACCCCGCCCCGACCGCCAGCGACACGTCCTTCAGCGCGAAGGCCCCGCGCCCGTAGGCGTAGGTCAGCCCTTCGACCGACAGCGCGGGCGCTTCCATTCCGTTATCCCTTCACCGCGACGCCCCAGGGGTAGCGGCCGACCTTGATCGACTTGACGACCTTCAGGCTGTCCACATCGATCACCGACACGTCGCCCGACACGCCGTTGGTGGCGTAGAGGCGCTTCTGGTCGGGCGACAGGTCGAGCTGCCAGACGCGGCGGCCGACCAGGAGGTAGTCCTTCACCGCGAAGGTTTGGGCGTCCACCACCGCGACATGGTTGGCCGGGCCGAGCGCCACGAAGGCGTAGCGCCCGTCGTCGGTCAGCTTGATGCCCACCGGCTGGATGCGGTCCTGGGGCACGCCCTTGATCTTGAAGCGGATGGTCTGCGCCACCTTGCGGTCGGCCGTGTCGATCACCGACAGGGTGCCGCCGATCTCCGCCGACACCCACAGGCGGCTGCCGTCCTTGTTGAACTGGGCGTAGCGCGGGCGGGCGTCGACCAGCGTGTTGTCGACGACGGCGCGCTTTTCGGTGTCGATCCAATGGACCATGTTCGTCGTCTCCGACGTGTTCACCGCCCATTTTCCGTCGGGGCTGACCGCCATGCCTTCCGGCTCCACGCCGACATCCACCTGATAGGCGACCTTGCGGCTGGGCACGTCCACGATGGTGACGACGTTGCTCTCCTCGTTGGCGATGAACAGATGCTTGCCGTCGGGGTGAAGGGCGAACAGCTCCGGGTCCTCGCCCGAGGGCAGGTTGTGCAGGATCTTCTTCGTCGCGAGGTCCATCACCTGCACCGTGTCGTCGTCGCTGGCGCAGATGTAGAGGTGCTTGCCGTCCGCGCTCAGCGTGATGCCGCGGGGGCGCCGCCCGACCTTCACCGTCTCCGTCACCGTCAGGGTCGCGCCGTCGATGATGGACAGGGTGTTGTCCTTCTCGTTCGAGACATAGACGGTCTCCGCCAGGGCGGGAACGGCGCAGCCGGCCAGCAGGGCGGCGAGGAGAAGGGAGCGGGCGGTGGTCATCGGGGCGGCGTCCTCTTGGCGGAAATGATTGAGAAATATCAGCGACGGCAGCCCGTTTCGGGCTGGTCGTGGCCCAGCGTGTCGAGTTCGGTCTTGGGGTGCAGGAAGCCGTCCTGCGGCGAGACGGACACCAGCGAGCGGTCGGCGGCGAGAAGCACGGGCTGGCGCAGCTGCCCGTCCCAACTGCGGAAGGACAGCGGCACGCCCTTGAAAGCGGCCAGCGTGAAATCCGGCCCGCGGATGTAGGCGGCCAGCGCCGCCGGATCGGTGGAGCGGGTGCGGGTCGCCGCCTCGCCCACCGCGCGGATGGCGGCCCAGACGGCGTGGTCGCGGGGCGACATGACGCGCTGGGCGGCGGCCTTAAAGCGGGACTGGAGCTGCGCCGCCCCCCAGGCCTCGTGGGCGCGGTGCCAGTTGGTGGGGACGAGGCCCTGCGTGCCGGCGACCGGGCGCGGCTCCCAGGTGCGGTACAGCACATAGTCGCCGAAGTCGCCGGTCTCGTCGGCGACGATCACCACGTCGTGGCGCTTGCCCTGGGTGAAGACCGGCATTTCGGCCTGGGCGGTGCGGCGGGCGTCGTGGTCCTCGCTCCAGGTCTTCTCCTCGACCACCTCGGCGCCGAAGCGCTTGGCAGACCGCTTGACGGCGGCGGCGTAGAGCCGGTCCTCGGGCCGGGTGCCGACGATCAGCAGCCATTTCGTCCAGCGTTTGACCGCCAGATACTGGGCCAGCGCGTCGGCCAGCATGGCGCGGTCGGGCGCCGTGTGCAGCAGGTTGGGCGCGCACAGCGCGTTGCGCAGGCTGTCGTCGGTCGAGCCGGCGTTGAACAGCAGTAGGTTCGCCGCCTCGGGCAGGCGGGCCAGCGCGCCGGGCGTCTCGCCGGGCAGGTCCAGCACGACGATGCGGTGCCCGGCGGCGGCGAGGTCGCGCAGCGCCTGCGCCGGGTCGCCGTCGATGGGGACGGTCACCGCCTCCAGCGCGAAGCCCTGCTTGAGGAAGCGGCCCGTGGAATTGTTGTCGGCCACGGCGAGACGGGCGCCGGCCAACCCTTCGTCGGCGGGCGGTTCGTCGAGGTTGGACAGGGCGGGGGGATGCTCGACCTCCTGCGTCAGGTAGGCGATGCGGACGGTGGAGTGGTCCGCGGGCGCCGCCTCCTGCGAAAAGGCGGCCGGCGAGGCGCACAGCCCGCCGGCCAGCAAGGCGATCTGCATCAAGGAGGGTAACCAAAGGCTGAAACGCATCGCGGGTTTGCACTCGCCTGGTTTCGGGAGACCAGGGTATCCCCGCCGGGCGGCGTCCCGGAATGCAACTTTGGTACGATTGCGCGGGCGGAAAATGGCGTTTCGATCCGATCGCGGCGGGCTCGACGCACGGTTGCTACCAAAGTCCAATTATTGGCGGCACGGACCGCCCGCTATGCTCCGGGGCAACGGACAACGCTCCCTTCGCATCTTCTCTGAATGAGGACGCCCCTTATGAACGCACGGCTTCTCCGGCTCGCGATGGCCGGTTTCCTGACCGGCGCGGCCGCCGTCGCCTCCACGGTTGTCCCCACGGTGGCCTTCGCCCACGGCGACGTGACCCCCCAGGCGGTGGACACCACCGGCCTCGACAAGCTGGGCGAGGACTGGCGCGACGCGAATCCCTATCGCGGCAACCCGCGGGCGATCGAGATCGGCGCCTCCGCCTTCAACCAGAACTGCGCGCGCTGCCACGGGCTGGGCGCGGTGTCGGGCGGCATCGCCCCGGACCTGCGCTATCTGGAAAAGGGCGATGCCGGGGACGAGTGGTTCAAGGAGCGGGTGACCAACGGCTCGATCCGCAACGGCGTCACCTACATGCCGCGCTTCGGCGAGGCGCTGGGCCAGGAGGCGCTGTGGGCCATCCGGTCGTGGCTGGAGACGGTGCACGAGGAATGACGGCGTTTCCGACGCGGCGCCACCTGCTGTCCTTCGCCGCCGCCGCGCTGGCCGCCGGGGTTCTCCCCCGGCGCGCCGGCGCGCGCCCGTTGGACGATGTGGTGGCCGCCGGGCGGCTGATGGTCGCGGTCTACCGCGACAACCCGCCCTTCTCCTATCGCAAGGGCGGCGCCCTGGTCGGCGTGGACGTGGACCTTGCCCGCGCCATCGCCGGGCGGCTGGGCGTCGGCGTCGAGTTCATGGAACTGACCGCCGGGGAGGCCGTGTCGGACGACCTGCGCAACGCGGTGTGGCGCGGCCCGGTCGTCGGGGGCGGCGTGGCCGACGTGATGATGCATGTGCCCTATCAGAAGGAGTTCGGGCTGCGCAACCCGGAAGCCGTGCTGTTCGGCCCCTACCAGCGGGAGGGCTTCGCGCTGGCCCGCAACCCGATGCGCATGACCCAGCCGATGCTGGCCTCCCTGCCCGACGAGCCGGTGGGGGTGGAGATCGACAGCATCCCCGACTTTTACCTGCTGGGAGCCTTCGGCGGACGGCTGCGCGAGCGGCTGGTCCATTACATGACGATCCCCGAGGCGGTCGAGGCCCTGGTCAAGGGCGACGTCGCCGCCGTCGTCGCGACGCAGAGCCAGGTGGAGGCGGCGCTGGGCGACCGCGCCGCCGGCTTCCCCATCACGCCCGTGACCTTCCCCGGCATGATGGCATCGAGCTGGGACATCGGCATGGCGGTGAAGGAGAACTCCCGCGATCTCGCCTACGCGGTGGGCGACGCGGTGACCGCTCTGCTGGAGGACGGGACGCTGCCGGAGATTTTCCGGAAACATGGGGTGACGCACAACGCGATTCCGGTGGAGTGATGCGGCTGCGGCCCCCTCCCTAACCCTCCCCCGCTTTCGCGGGAGAGGGGACTGCCGCCGCCTTTGCCAAATCCCCTCCCTCGCCAAAGGCGGGGGAGGGTTAGGGAGGGGGCAAGCGCCCACACAAGAACAACGATGCAAGGGAGGGGGGAAAACCGCCATGAACCGCCATCTCGCCGCCGCGGCGCTCCTGGCCGCGCTCTCCAGCCCGGCTTATGCCAACCCGCCGGAGCCCGCCGACCCACTGGCCTCCGTCATGTGGGACGTGCTGCGGCCGGAGCTGTTCGGAATGGCCCCCGTGCAATTCGACGACCGCGTGACCGTCACCGCCCCCGACAACGCGGAGAACGCCGCCGCCGTCCCGGTGATGGCCGACGCCACGGCGCTGGGCGCGGTGGAGGAGATGGTGCTGTTCGCCGACCTCAACCCCTTCCCGGTCATCCTGCGCTTCCAGCCGCTGGCCGCGAAGCCGGTGATCGCCACGCGCTTCAAGGTGCAGCAGGCGACACCGCTGCGCGCCGCCGCGCGCACGCCGGACGGGGTGTGGCACATCGGCGGCAAGCTGCTCGACGCGGCGGGCGGCGGCTGCACCGCGCCGCCCGCGACCTACGCCGCCGCCGACTGGGCCGACCATGTGGGGGAGGTGCAAGGCCGCGCCTGGGCGCCGACAGGGGAAGACAAGGCGACGCGCGTCCGCTTCCTCGTCCGCCACCCCATGGACACCGGGCTGGTCGCCGGCATCCCCGCCTATTTCATTGAGGCGCTGACCCTGCGCGACGCCGACGGGCGGGCGCTGGCCCGGCTCCAGACGGCGGAGCCGCTGTCCGAGAACCCCGTCTTCACGTTGGAGGTGCAGCCCGCAGCGGGCGCGCGCAGCCTGACGCTCGATGGGCGCGACAACCAGGGCGGCGAGGTCAAGGCGCCCATCCCGCTGCCCTGGGTGCAGGGAGCGCTGCCATGAGATTCATCCTCTGCCTGTTTCTGCTTCTGTCCGCCATGCCCGGCTGGGCCGCCGGCCCGCTGACTTACAATCTGAAGCCCGTCGCCATCGCGCCTGACACCTGGGTCTTCGAGGGCACGCGGGAGCATTTCACCCGAACCAACGGCGGCAACATCCTCAACCCCGGCTTCGTCGTGACCGACGACGGGGTGATCGTGATCCAGACCGGCCCGTCGCGCCGCTTCGGCGAGGAGATGCGCGCGGCCATCGCCACGGTCACCGACAAGCCGATCCGCAAGGTCTTCGTCAGCAACCTGCACCCCGACTACTGGCTGGGCAACCGCGCCTTCGCCGACGTTCCAATCGCCGCACTCCCCGGCACCATCGAGGGCATCAAGACCGAGGGGCAAGGGATGACCGAGAACATGTACCGCCTCGTCGGCGACTGGATGCGCGGCACCGAGCCGCTGGTCCCGACCGAGACGGTCTACGGTTCCACCGTCGTCTTCGGCGCGCACCGGCTGCGGCTGATCCCGCTGGAGGGCCACACCGCCGCCGACCTCGCCATCCTGGATGAGACGACGGGCGTGCTGTTCGCCGGCGGAGTCGTCTTCTCCGACCGGACGCCGACGACGCCCCACGCCGACATCGGCCAATGGCTGGCGGCGCTGGATGCCCTTGACGCGCTGGACGTGACGGTTCTGGTGCCCAACCACGGGCGCATCCGCACCGACATGGCGGCCATCGCCCAGACTCGCGACTGGCTGAGCTGGCTGGACCGCACGCTGCGCGAGCGGGCGGAGGCCGGGGCCGATATGGCCGAACTGCTCGACGCGCCGATCCCCGAGCGCTTCGCCGGGATGGGCGTGCTGCGCGAGGAGTACCGGCGCTCCGTCTCGCATCTCTGGCCGCGGATCGAGAAGGCCGTGTTGCCACGGGTGAATTGAAGCCGTTCGTAATGAAACGGTTCCCGTCGTCCAGCAGAACGCTCCCCCCATTCGACTATTTGCCAATGGACCCCAATTGGGGCGCCGGTAAACTGCTTTATTGTCAGAAGGATAGGGGCTTCGCGATGCCGCGGCGCCCCTGCGTCGAACCCCTGATTGTTCTGAAAAGAAGCCGAGGCGGGTGGACGAGGCAGACGGATTCCGCCAATTCGTCTGCGAATGATCTCTGCCCGCGCCTCCGGCTGTCCATTCCCCTGGGAGGTATCCGCACCATGAAGCGTCTCTTCCGCACCTGCCTGCTTGCGAGCGCCATGGCCGCCGGCCTTGGCCTGAGCGGCCCCGCATTGGCAGCCGATGGGCCGAGCAACGACGACCTGCTGAACGACGCCAAGTCGACGGGCGACGTCCTGACCTACGGCATGGGTCCTCAGGCGCAGCGCTTCAGCCCGCTCGACAAGCTGAACCCGGACACCGTCAAGGGGCTGGTGCCGGTGTGGTCCTTCTCCTTCGGCGGCGAGAAGCAGCGCGGGCAGGAGTCGCAGCCGATCATCCATGACGGCACGATCTACGTCACCGGCTCCTACTCGCGTCTCTACGCGGTGGACGTGAAGACCGGGCAGAAGAAGTGGCAGTACGACCACCGCCTGCCCGAAGGCATCATGCCCTGCTGCGACGTGGTGAACCGTGGCGCCGCGCTTTACAAGGACAAGATCTACTTCGCGACGCTGGACGCCCGTCTGGTCGCGCTCAACAAGGACACCGGAAAGGTCGTCTGGTCGAAGAAGATCGAGGACTACAAGGCCGGCTATTCGGCGACCGCCGCCCCGCTGATCGTCGACGGCAAGGTCATCACCGGCAATTCCGGCGGCGAGTTCGGCATCATCGGCATGGTCGAGGCGCGCGACGCCGAGACGGGCGAGCTGGTCTGGCAGCGCCCGACCATCGAGGGCAACATGGGCACCCTCAATGGCAAGGAATCGACCATGACCGGCGTGATGAACGCGAGCTGGTCAGGCGATCTCTACAAGACCGGCGGCGGCGCCACCTGGCTGGGCGGCACCTACGACCCGGAAACCAAGACGCTGTTCTTCGGCACCGGCAACCCGGCGCCCTGGAACTCGCACCTGCGTCCGGGCGACAACCTCTACACCTCCTCGACGCTGGCCATCGACCCGGCCAACGGCGACATCAAGTGGCACTATCAGACCACGCCGCACGACGGCTGGGACTTCGACGGCGTGAACGAGCTGGTGTCCTTCGACCTGAAGAAGGACGGCCAGACCATCAAGGCCGGCGCCAAGGCCGACCGCAACGGCTTCTTCTACGTGCTCGACCGCACCAACGGGAAGCTGCTCAGCGCCTCGCCCTTCGTCACCAAGATCACCTGGGCCAAGGAGATCGACGTGAAGACCGGGCGGCCGGTCTACAACGACGACAACCGTCCGGGCACTCCGGTCGGTGCGGAGAAGGGCACGTCGGTCTTTGCCGCCCCGGCCTTCCTCGGCGCCAAGAACTGGATGCCGATGGCCTACAGCCCGGCGACCGAGCTGTTCTACGTCCCGGCCAACGAGTGGGGCATGGACATCTGGAACGAGCCGATCACCTACAAGAAGGGTGCCGCCTATCTGGGCGCGGGCTTCACCATCAAGCCGCTGTACGACGACTACATCGGCGCGCTGCGCGCCATCGACCCGAAGACCGGCAAGATCGTCTGGGAATACAAGAACCCGGCGCCGCTGTGGGGCGGCGTGCTGACCACCGGCGGCAACCTCGTCTTCACCGGCACGCCGGAAGGCTACCTGAAGGCGTTCGACGCGAAGTCCGGCAAGGAGGTCTGGAAGTTCAACACCGGCTCCGGCGTCGTCGGCTCCCCGGTCACCTGGGAGCAGGACGGCGAGCAGTATGTGGCGGTGGTCTCCGGCTGGGGCGGTGCGGTGCCGCTGTGGGGCGGCGACGTGGCCAAGCTGGTCAAGGACATCAACCAGGGCGGCTCGCTCTGGGTCTTCAAGCTGCCGAAGGCCTGACGGGGAAACCCCGTGCCGTGACCGGACCAGGAAAGGGCGGCCCGAAGGGTTTGGGCCGTCTTTTCTTGCGAATCGCTTGCAACAGGATTTGGAACGGGATTTGGAACGGAATTGCCTACGATTGGCTGAATTGGGGAATACCCGTTCCAGTCCTTGCGCATTCTTGAACGGTCCGGCATGATCGCCATCGGAAACGCCCCGAAACAATGAGCGTGGAAACCACGCCATGAGCCGAATTCTGATTGCGGACGATCATCCGCTGGTGCGCGACGCCCTGCGCAGCGCCGTCCTCTACTCCTGCCAGGCGCAGGAGATCCACGAGGCCGGTTGCCTGGACGAAACCATCTCCATCCTCGACTCCATGCACGGCGGCAAGGGGGAGCCGGACCTCGTCCTGCTCGACCTCAACATGCCGGGCATGAACGGACTGACCGGGCTGATCGCCCTGCGCCGCCGCTTCCCGGCCATCCCCGTCGCCGTCGTCTCGGCGCACGAGGACCGCAAGGTGATGCTGGAGGCGGTGCGTTGCGGCGCCGCCGGCTTCATCCCGAAATCGACGCCGCGGGACGCCATCGCCGGCGCGCTGCGCCAGATCCTGGCCGGGGAGGTCTACCTGCCCGCCTCGGTCGAGGAGGGCGCCGCGGCGGAGGACGAGGAGACGGCGGAGATCGCCCGCCGCCTGTCCACCCTGACGGCGCAGCAGCTCCGCGTGCTGGAGATGCTGGGCACCGGCAAGCTGAACAAGGAAATCGCCTATGAGCTGAGCATCACGGAAACCACCGTGAAGGCCCACGTCTCGGCGATCCTGCAAAAACTGAAGGTCTACAGCCGCACCCAGGCCGTGGTCTTCGCCAACCGCCTGCAACTGGAAAAGGCCCGCTTCGGCATCTGAGCCGGCGGGCCGTTCCTTCAGCGGTTCCGCATCCGCCGCGCGTCCGCGGCGGCGCGCGCCGCCTCCTGCCCCGGATCGCCCCGCCCGAAGCCGAGCGGCACCGGGCCGTCGAGCCAGCCGAAGCCGTCCAGGCTGTGGCCGTCGAACTCCGCCCAATCCGACCAGTCCTTGTCCTTGCTGCGCCGCTTCGCCTCCGCCTTGCGCGTGGCGCGCCGGGCCTCCAGGCCGGGGTCCCGCCGCCCGAGTTGTTCGTCGCGCGTCGTCCGTTCGATGATGACGATGGAAGAGCCGGTGGCTGAATCGCCGATGATCGCCAGATCGCGCGACCGGTCGGCGTGGTTGGGACCGGGACCGTGCTGGTCGAGGATTACGATCTCCCCGGCGCGCGCCGCGCCGGACAGGAGCGTCAGGCCGGCGCCCAGCAGAAGCAGGGGCCTGAACAGGGGCAGCAACAGGGTGCGCATCGTCGTCTCCGCCGGTTTCGTCGCAGCGGGACAGACTGCGCCCGGCGGCCGGCGGCGGGTGTGAGCCGCTTCACAGTTTCGGCGAAAGAGTCAGGCCAGCAGCCGGAAAGCCGGATCGGGCCGGGTCAGCAGGTCCGCCCGCACGCGCTCGACCAGCGCGTCGTCGCGCAAGGCGCGCGGCGTTTCCAGCGGCACCTCCGCCGCCACCCGCGTCGGACCGGGGGCCATCACCAGGATGCGGTCGGCCAGTTGGATCGCCTCGCGCAGATTGTGGGTGACGAACAGCACCGTGGCCGGGGACCGCTCCAGCATCGTCGTGAGGAGGGCGCGCATCCGCTGCGCCGTCGGCTCGTCCAGCGAGACGAAGGGCTCGTCCATCAGCAGCAGGCCCGGTTCGACCGCGAAGGCGCGGGCCAGGGCCACCCGCCGCGCCATGCCGCCGGACAGGCGGGCCGGGTACTCGTCGGCCACCGCCTCCAGCCCCATGGCGGCCAGCCAGCGTTCCGCCGTGCCGTCGCTCCGCCGCGCCTTGGGCAGCACCAGCGCCACATTCTGCCGCACCGTGCGCCAGGGCAGCAGGCGGGGCGTCTGGAACACGCAGCCAAGCACCGGCTCAGGCCCGCCGAAGTCGAGCGTTCCATCGAAATCACGGTCCAGCCCGGCGGCGATGGTCAGAGCGGTCGTTTTGCCGCAGCCGGACGGACCGACCAGCGCCAGGAATTCGCCCGGCGCGGCCGTCAGCGACAGGCCACGGATGACCTCCCGCCCGGCGAAGCGCTTGGAGCGGATATCAAGCCTCAGCGCGCACCGGCCGCCAGCGGGTGAGCCGCTGCTCGACGGGTTGCAGGACGCAGAGCTCGAGAAGTTGGACGACGGCCACGAAGGCGACGGTGTACGCAAGAATGCCGGCCACATCGAACATCTGGAAAAAGAGGTGGATCTGGAATCCCACCCCGTCGCTGCGGCCCAGAAGCTCGACCACCAGCACGATCTTCCAGATCAGCGCAAGGCCGGACCGCGCCGCCGCGGCGAAGTAGGGGGTGAGCTGGGGCAGCAGCACATGGCGCAGCACGTCCGACCGCGCCATGCGGAAGGTCCGCGCCATCTCGACATACTGCTCGTCGATGGCGCGCGTCCCCTCGCGCAGGACGACCACGACGTTGGGGATCTTGTTGACGGCGACCGCGCCGACCGCCGCCGCCTCGGTCAGGCCGAACCAGACATAGGCGAGCACGATCACGACCAGCGCCGGGATGTTGAGGAACACGGTCAGCCACAGTCCGAACAGCCGGTCGGCGGTGGCCGAGCGGCCGAGCAGGATGCCCAGCGCCGAGCCGATGGACATGGCGATGACGAAGGCCGCGGCCATGCGCGCCAGCGTGATCCCCAGATGATAGAACAACGCGCCGTCCGCCGCCTCGCGGACCAGCACGGACAGCACGGCGGCGGGGCCGGGCAGGCTGCGGCTGGCCGCCAACTCCGCGGCGACGGCCCACAGCCCGACCAGCAGAGCCAGCGACAGGACCGGGGCCAGCCGCCGCCACCGCATCAGAAATGGACCCCCGGCCAGAAGGTGCCGTCCGGCAGGGCCATGGCGGTGCCCACCAGCTCCCGCCCGCCGAGCTTGGCCATCAGCCCGTAGAGTTTGGCCGCGGCCTCCCGCTCCTCCTCCGTCCAGCGGTTCGGGATGCCGGCGCGGAACTGGTCGCGCAGCGCCGCCCAGGTGGCCTCGTCCTCCGCCGTCATCAGCGGGCGCAGCCGGTCCCACTCCGCGTCCGATTGCGCCATGATCGCCTTGGCCTTGCGCGAGGCGGCGACGAAGGCGTCGAGCGCCGCCGGGTTGGCCTTGGCCCAGCCCTCATGGAAGACGAAGCCGACCGCCGGCACCTGGGCCGACAGGCCGAGGTCCCGCATCATCCCGTCCACCCCGATGACCGTCCGCATCCCCGCCGCCTGGAGACGGGCGGCGTAGGGCCAGAAATTCAGCACCGCGTCCAGCTCCCCCGTCGCGGCCTTCTGGTTCAGCAGGGGCGGGGCGACGAAGACCGGCGTCGCCGCGGCGTCGAGGTCGAGCGCGTAGCGGTCGCGGGCCAACGCCTTCAGCAGCAGCCAGCTCTTGTCGATGGGGGTTCCGGCGACGCCGATGCGCCGGCCCTTCAGGTCGGCGACCGAGGCGATGGGAGAGGCCGCCGGCACCATCAGCGCGCCGACCGCCGCGGAATGGGGAATGAAGGTCAGGTCGGCCCCCGCCGCGCGTTGGCGGGCCACCCACAGCCAATCGCTGGCGATCATGTCCACCGCCCCGCCCTGCAGGGCGATCTGGGCGGCTTGGCCGCTCGCCAGATCCATCTGCTTCAGCTCGAAGCCGGCGGCCTCGTCCAGCCGGTGGTGGCGGATGACGTCCAGCTCCCAGCTGACCGTGCCGAATTTCAGCACCCCGATGGTCACCGTGGGCCGGTCCGCCGCATGCGTCACGGAGGCGACGCAGACCAGCGCCAGGACCAGAAACAGCCGGACGAGGGACATCAGGCGCATGGCACCGCCCCTTGCGTCAAAAATTGCATATGTACGGAGGCTGGGGCGCGTCATGGTTGCGCGGTGGACAGGGCGGCGGATTGGCCACCGCCCGTGTCCCATCACCCCATGTCCAATCACAAGGAGGCGTCGAGGATGGAAAAGATCCTCACTCTCCTGATCCTGCTGCTTCGGGTGATCAAGGGCATCCTTGATCTCCTGAACCGCTAAGGATCGGGCCGGGAGGCAGGGGTCTAGCCACCCTTGTCTCCCTAGCCTGATGATGATGCGTCCTGCGGTCGTTTGCAAGGCAGGCCTCTGCGGTGCGGTGGCGCAGCGGAACGCGGGAATTCCACGATGGCGAACAATGAGCTTAGGCCCCGCCCACCGGTCCCCGGTATTCGACTATCGGGCAACTTGACCCTGTCGGGCACGGGGGGATTTCGTGGATGCCGCAGAACAATCGGGGAGGGAAGGTGGTGCGCGCAGGATGGCTGGGCGCCGCCGGGCTGGCGCTGTTGCTGGCCGGGCCGGCGGGAGACGTCGCGGCAGACATGGTTCCGGTGCCCGATGGCTACCGGATGGCCGAATACCGGTCGCCCACCCCGGCGTCGTTGCCCGGGGCCGAGACGGTGGACACGGTGCGGGCCCGCGCTCTGGTGGAGTCGGGTGCGGCCCTTCCCATCAACGTGATGAAGCTGGACCGCAGCACGCTGCCCGGCGGTCCCTGGCTGGTTCCGAAGCCCTTTCCGCAGATCCCCGGCAGCGTCTGGCTGCCCAACGTCGGGCTCGGCGCGCTGACGCCGGAGCTGGACGGCTATTTCCGGTCCAACCTGGAGCGGCTGACCGGCGGCGACCGCGGGCGCGGCCTGCTGTTCTACTGTCTGGCGGATTGCTGGATGTCGTGGAACGCGGGCAAGCGCGCCCTGGAGATGGGCTACCGCCGCGTCCACTGGTACCGCGACGGGGCGGACGGCTGGGCCGAGGCCGGCCTGCCGACCGAGAACGGGAAGCCGGTTGCGGTCGCCGCACCGTAACCGGCCTTTCGATGCTTACTGCTTCAGCGACTTCAGGAAGGCGATCAGATAGTCCTGCTCCGCCGGGTCGGTGATGGCGACGTGCCGCATGCGGGTGCCGGGCACGAAGTTGTCGTTGCCGGCGATCCAGTGGCGCAGGTTGTCCTCGGTCCAGGTGATGTTGGACGTCTTCAGCGCGTTGGAATAGTCGAAGCGCGGGATCGAGCCGGCCTTGCGCCCGACGACGTTGTACAGGCTCGGGCCGAAGGCGTTCTTACTGGAATCCAGCGAATGGCAGGCCGCGCACTGATGAAAGACCTGCTTGCCGGCGGCCTCCTCGGCCGTCTTGGGCTCGGGTCCGCTTTCGGCGTTGGCCGTCCCGGCGGCAAGCAGAAGGGCGGCGACGATGACGAATCTGGAAACGGTCATGTGAGATGGCTCCCCAGCCAGAAATCCGCGGCGCCGGTCGCGGCGGCGGTCGATGCCGCACATTTTAGGTGGCTGGGTCGGGCGGCCGAATTGGACTTTGGAACAAGCCCGCACAGGCAATGAGGTTTTGGGGCTGGTCCTCTTGCCTCACCCCCCATACTGCTCGTCGGTGACCTTTTCCATCCAGTCCACCGCCTTGCCGTCCAGTTGCTCCTGGATGGCGATGTGGGTCATGAACATGGTCGGCGACGCGCCGTGCCAGTGCTTCTCGCCGGGGGGAAACCAGACGACATCGCCGGGGCGGATTTCCTCGACGGGACCGCCCTCATGCTGGACCCGGCCGAAGCCGGCGGTGACGATCAGCGTCTGCCCCAGCGGATGGGTGTGCCACGCCGTACGGGCGCCGGGTTCGAAGGTGACGCTGGCCGCCGCCGTGCGGGCCGGAGCGCTGGCCTGGATGATGGGGTCGATGCGGACGGTGCCGGTGAACCAGTCGGCAGGTCCGGTGACGGATGGCTGCGTGCCAATCCGGGTGATGTCCATTGTCAAATCCTCCGCTCGCTGCCCCAGGTCCGGGGCCGTCTGGCAGAAACAGGCAGGGAGGGCGGATGTGACCTTTCGGCGGTCCGTGGAGCAGGCACAGGAGGGGAGGTGGTGCGGGCGGTCGGACTCGAACCGACATATCCGTGAGGACGGCGGATTTTGAGTCCGCTGCGTCTACCAATTCCGCCACGCCCGCACGGTGCCTGCCGGACCCGGCGCTCGCGGCGACCGGTGCCCGCTATATAGAGGGGAAATGGCCCTGGGACAAAGTGTTTTGTGCGGATGCGTCGGCGTGTCTGGCCTAAGCCTGTGGGGCGCGCTAATCTCACCCTCATGACGAACCGCCTCCCCATCGACGATCCGCGCTACACCGCCGGGCTTCTGGCCATCGCCAGCGCCGGCGTGCTGGCCGCCGCGCTGTTTTTCCAGTTCGTGCTGGGCTACCAGCCCTGCGTCCTGTGCCTGTGGCAGCGCGTGCCCTACGGCGCGGTCATGGCCTTCGGCATCGTGACCCTGCTGTTCCGCCAGTGGCGCGGGCTGGGCGACGCGCTGCTGGTGGCGAGCGGGCTGGCCCTGCTGGCCGGTGCCGGGATCGCCGCCTACCATGTGGGGGTGGAGCAGCATTGGTGGGCCGGTACCTCGGCCTGCGGCGCTGGCGGAGGACGCGCGCCCCAGACGCTGGAGGAGTTGCGCGCCCAGGTGCTCGCCGCCCCGGTCACCCGCTGCGACGAAGTGGCGTGGTCGCTGTTCGGGATCTCGATGGCGGGCTACAACGTCGTGATTTCGCTGGCGTTGTCCGCCTTCGCCTTCGCGGCGGCCCGTGCCGCCTACATCCGGACCTCGGTTTCCAGGACCTTCGCATGACCCCGCTCGACGCCACTGCCGCCACCGCTTCCACCCCGCCCACCGGCGAGTCGCCCGCCCCGCGGCCCCGCCCGCGCGGGCGCCTGCCCGGCGACCCGACTCCGGAACAGCGGCTGGCGCGGATCGTGCGCGTGGATCATGCCGGCGAGTATGGGGCCAAGCGCATCTACGAAGGCCAGCTCTCCGTCATGGGCCGCGGCCGGCACGCCAAGACCCTGCGCCACATGGCCGATCAGGAGCTGGAGCATCTCCAGTATTTCGAAAAGCAGCTTGTCGCCCGTCAGGTTCGCCCGACCGTGCTGCAGCCGCTGTGGCACGTCGCCGGCTTCCTGCTGGGCGCTGGAACCGCGGTGATGGGCGAGCGGGCGGCCATGGCCTGCACCGTTGCCGTCGAGCAGGTCATCGACGGCCATTACGAGGCGCAGCTGAAGCACCTCGGCCCGGAAGAGGAGGAGTTGAAGACCTCCATCCTCAAATTCCAGGCGGAAGAGGTGGAGCATCGCGACATTGGCCTGCTCAACGGCGCGGAGCAGGCCCCAGCCTATCCGGTGCTGTCGGCCGCCATCAAGGCCGGCACCAAGGCGGTCATCTGGGTGGCCGAACGGGTGTGACGGGCGCGGGTGTGACCGGGGGGCGAGCGGAGCGGACTCAGGCGGCTTTGCCGTCCGCTCCGGTTTCCGCCGGGATGGGTGCCGGGGCGGGCGGCGTGCCGTAGATCTCGTCCTCGCTCCGCCCGCAGCCTTCGCAATAGCCATCCTCGCCGATGATGCAGATGCCCACGCAGGGATTCTCGTCGTCCATACCCAAATCTTTCCCGGTCCAGTCTTCCCGATCGCGGCGTTTCTATATCGGATCGAGTTCGGTGTCCCAATAAAGAAAATCCCGCCAACTTTCGTGAAGGAAGTTTGGCGGGAATGCACGTCCGTTCTCTTGAAGCTGGTAGGCACTCGGCTGGAACGGGGGACTGAGGGGGATCATGCCGCAACTGTGCGGCAGCCTGTTTCCCTTCGCCAGATTGCAGGCCGAGCAGGAGGTGACGACGTTGTCCCAGGTGGTGCGCCCGCCGCGCGACCGTGGAATGACGTGGTCGAAGGTCAGTTCCTGCGTGGGAAAGTGGTGGCCGCAATACTGGCAGGTGAAGCGGTCGCGCAGGAAAACGTTGAATCGGGTGAAGGCCGGCCGCCGCGTCGCCGGGATGAACTCCTTCAACGAAATGACGCTCGGCAGCTTGACCTCGAAAGTGGGGGAGCGGACGACGCGATCATATTCGGAGATGATGTTCACCCGGTCCAGAAAGACGGCCTTGACCGCCTCCTGCCAGGACCAGAGCGACAGAGGGAAGTAGCTGAGCGGCCGAAAGTCGGCGTTCAGCACCAGGGCCGGACAGTGATCGGGTGGTGGAGCCAATGGCCACTCCCTTATCTGAGACGTGTCTGGAACCTTTCTGGTGTTCCGCTCCCCCTTGCGGGATGACACGCCGCCGGGTGACCGGAACACCAGATACATAGTTGATTTGTGCTTCGAACTCAATATGTCGCGCCGCACTGCGTCATTTCTTCACGATCCTGTAACCCTTTCGATGGGCAGGGCTCCGGCGTTTCCGGCAGGGCGACAGGATACCTGTGACATTTGGTTGTGGTGCCTTGAACATGCATTTTCCGACATCGTGGTTACTGAGCGTTAACCATGCTCTGAGATGGTGACGGCGCCCTAGGGGGACGCTTTCAAAGGGAACATCCATGAGCGCCACGATCATCGACCTTGCCGAGAAACGCGCCGAGCGCGAAGAGCGCGACCGCCAGCGCCGCATTGACGCCTTCGACCGCGAACTGCGCCGCCGCCTCGCCATGTATCTGGAGGGCGAGGACATCCCGGTCGAGCCGATCAAGGACAATCCCTACATCTGACCCCCGCCATCCGCGTCCTCCATCCGCGGCGCCCGACCCACATGCGGGCCGGGCGCGGTTGGGGTATAAGGCGGGAATGACCGACGTCGTCACCCGCTTTGCGCCGAGCCCGACCGGCCATCTCCATCTCGGGCACGCCCATTCCGCTCTGTTTGGCTGGACCACCGCCCGTAAGGCCGGAGGGCGCTTCCTGCTGCGCATCGAGGACATCGACCCGCAGCGCTGCCGTTCCGAGTTCGACCGCGACCTGCGCGAGGATCTGGCCTGGCTGGGCCTGACCTGGGAAGAGCCGGTGCGCCGCCAGTCGGAGCATCTCGACGATTACCGCGCTGCCTTGGCGCGGCTCGGTGGCCTGGGCGCCGTCTACCCCTGCTTCTGCACCCGCAAGGACATTGCTGCGGAGATCGCCCGCGCCGGCCATGCCCCGCACGGGCCGGATGGTCCGCTCTATCCGGGTACCTGCCGTGGTCTATCGGAACTTGAGCGGGAAGACCGCGTCGCTGCGGGCCAAGCCTATGCCTTGCGGCTGGATGTGGAGAAGGCCATGGCGATGACTGGACCGCTGCGCTGGCACGACCGGCGGCGCGGCTGGCAGGACGCCACGCCGGGCATCCTGGGCGACGTCGTCCTGGCCCGCAAGGACGCCCCGACGAGCTATCATCTGGCGGTTACCGTGGACGATCACCTCCAGGGCGTGACCCTGGTGACGCGCGGCGAGGACCTTTTTTTCGCGACGCACGTGCATCGTCTTCTTCAAGAACTTCTTCGAGTCGTCCCTCCCGATTACGAACATCACTCTTTGCTGGTGAATGAGCGGGGCGAGCGTCTTGCCAAGCGGGACAACGCCAAGACCTTGCGATCTCTTCGGGAATCAGGGCTGACAGCGGCGGAGGTGCGCGCCTCGGCCGGCTTTCCGGAAGAGTTATGATCTACCACCAACTGTGTATTACAATGATTGCCAATCTATCCGTTTGAGGCGGGTCGCCTGGAAACTCCTTCCTCTTGCACGTATCTTTTGAATCGCGACCGATTGTTTGCACTTCCCAATGGTTGGCGCCAAATGGTCGGCCGGCTTGCAATCCGAAGGGGGCAAGCGATGCGAGAGGAGGATGTGGCGGGGGACGGCCGTCGTCCCGCCGCCTCCGCCGGACTGCGGCGGGTTTTCGACGCGATCGGCGTGGCGGTCGCCCTGCTCGATCGCCAGGGACGCATTGCCGATCTCAACGCGGCGATGCTGCGCGCCATCGGATGCCCGCAAGATCTGCTGATCGGGCAACCCATGGCCGGCGCGTTCGTCTGGGGCGGCCGGGAGGACGCGGCGGAGCGCTTCGCCCAGGCGATGGCCGCCGCGGGGCGGGGGCTGGTCCAGGAACTGAGCCTGACGGGTGACGGAAACTGGTTCGACATCGCGCTGACGCCGCTGACGGCGGAGCCCGGTGGCGAGCCCACCGGCATCGTCATGACCGCGGCGGACGCCAACCGCCGCATGGGCGTGGAGGCACGGCTGCGCGGACAGGAGGATCGCCTGCGCGCCGCGCAGGACGAGGTGAAGCGCGCCGGCCAGACCAAGGTGCGCTTCCTGGCGGCAGCCAGCCATGACCTGCGCCAGCCTGCCCAGTCGCTCACCCTGTTCGGCGCGGTCCTGGCGGAACGGCTGGCCGATCATCCGCAGTTGCCGCTGGTCCAGACGATGAACCGGGCGATCGAGGCGATGCGCGGCCTGCTCGACGCGTTGCTGGACGTGTCCCGGCTCGACTCCGGGATCGTCTCGCCCGACATGGCGCCTTTCGCGGTGGCCGAAATGATGGAGCGTCTGAAGGCCGACTACAGCCCGCGCGCGGCCGCCAAAGGACTGAAGCTGCGGGTGCGCCCGCTGAAGGCGCAGGTCCGCAGCGACGCCGCCCTGCTGGAACGGCTGTTGCGTCACCTGCTCGACAATGCGGTGCGCTACACGGCGTCCGGTGGCGTCCTCCTGGGGTGCCGGCGGCGGGGGATGATGCTGTGCATCGAGGTGGCGGACACGGGCATCGGCATCCCCACCGACAAACTTGACGAGATTTTCGAGGAGTTCGTTCAGCTCGGCAACGTCGAACGCGACCGCAGCCGTGGCCTCGGCCTCGGGCTGGCGGTGGTGAGGCGGCTGTCGCGTCTGCTTGGCCTGCCGGTCCGCGTGCGGTCGCGTATGGGGCGGGGCACATGCTTTACGGTGGAGGTTCCCTTGCACGCTTCCTGGAATCCCAACGCGACGGAACGCGCCATGCCGTCCTTGGAACGGCCCGGCGCGCTGGCCCTGATCATCGACGACGAGGAACTGATCCTGCAGAGCCTGCGGCTTGTGCTGGAGCAGTGGGGGTGGGATGTGCTGGCCGCCGCGTCGGGGGAGGAGGCGCTGCGCCAGCTCGACGGGGCGGAGCGGCTTCCCGATGTCATCATCGCCGACTACCGCCTGCGCCACGGGCGGACGGGGGTGGACGCCATCCGCGACGTCCACGCTTTCGCCGGAGACCTCATCCCGGCGATCCTGCTGACCGGCGACACCAGCCCCGACCGCATCCGCGAGGCGCGGCGCAGCGGCTTCACCCTGCTGCACAAGCCGGTCACCCTGTCCGAGCTGTCGTCCCACCTGGAGGAGGCTCGGGCGCGCGCCGCGGCGGAATGACCGGCGGAACGGTTGTTGAGGTCGCAGCGCCTACCGCCGCAGGCCCCGCACGATCTCCAGATAGTCCGGCTCATCCGGCGTCAGCCAGCCGTGACGGACCATGAAGTCGATGACGACGAGATTCACGTTGAATTTCCAGTCCTTCGTCGCGCGCACCGACTCTGCGACGCGGTCCAGCGGCCACAGCTCGAACCGTTCGACCTCGCCGTCGGTGTTTTGCGGGACGAAATCCGCGTCGAGTTCCAGGTCGTAGAGGAACAGCGTGTCCTGCTTCAGCCCGGCCTCCGTCTCCATGCGGTAGGTGACGGCCCCGACGGGGACGGCACGGGACGCCAGGGCGGCGTCGATCCCCGCCTCCTCCTGCGCTTCCTTGACGAGGTTCTCCGCCAGCGTCAGGCCGATCGGCTGGCCGCCGGCGATCATGTTGTCGAGCTTGCCCGGCGCCACCTCGCGGTCGCGGGCGCGGCGCCCGATCCACAGCGACAGGCCGCCGTCCGGCTGGCGGACGAAACCGTTGACGTGCAGCCCGTAGGCGGGGGTGCCGAACTGCGCCACCACCGCGCGGTCGATGCGCATCAGCGGCTCGGCTCCCCAGGACGGCATGACCGGGTAGAACTCGCCGCGCAGGGCGGAAACCGCCCCCGTCTCGACGAGGAACTGGGCGGCGTGCGCCAGCACGGAGGACCGCGCCTCGAAGTCGCGGACCTCCGGGGCCAGCGTCACCCGGTCGGTGGTGACGACGAAGCCCGGATCGACGCCGGGAAGCTGCTCGGCCAGCGCGTGGCGGACCCAGCCGAGACGATGGCCTTCCAGCTCGAACGGACGGAAACCGGAAAGGTCGTGCGCGTTGCACGCGCGGATGTGGTCGAGGAAGCTCATGCGACCCCGTGTAGCCGCAGCGCCCCCCGCTGTGCAACCGTTCTTCCGGGAACCGATTCCTCGCCAGTCGCCCGGCCAGCCAAAAGCAATGCCAACCGGTTGCAAAGGACGTGCTTGCGGCGTACACACACGGCCTATCGGACTCGGGAGAACAGGGCGATGCCGGCGGCGTTCGGGGATTTTTCGGTTCTTGTGATAGAGGACGAGAGCTTCACCCGCATGGTGTTGGCGAAGATGCTGGCCACGCTGGGTTTCCGCTCCGTCCATCAGGCCGCCGACGGCGAGGCCGGGCTGGCCGCCGTACAGGCGCATCAACCCGATCTGGTCGTCTGCGATGTGGAGATGCAGCCGATGGACGGGTTGGGATTTCTGAAGGCCTTGCGGACCAGCCCCGACGCCCGCCACCGCGCGCTGCCGGTGGTCTTCATGACGAACCGCACCGACCAGAGCCGCATGGACGAAGCCGCAGCCTTTGGCGCCGACACCTTCATCGTCAAGCCGGCCACGCCGGAGTCGTTGAAGGGGACGCTGGGCGCCAAGCTCGGCTGAGGACGCGTTGCGACCAAGGACGGCCCCGCCGGTCACACTTTTTCCCCGACCTGTGGCAGGACTGCAAAAACGCGGCCAAGTGCTTGATTCCAGCCGTCTTCCGTAATCCCCACGGATTGTGCGCCGCAATGGCAAAGGCGGCTCACCCAAATTCTGCCTTGTTGATCTGCTGTGATGAGGCTCACCATCCTTCTTTGGAAGGTGTGGACCACGCCCGTCGCCCATGCGTTAATATCCTGAGGCAAGGCGGCGATGGGCGCGGAAGCGGGTTGTTAAGGAATATCCGTCACGCTTGCTGTTAACCGTAGCGCCTTAGTTGGTTAGGGCGCGAGGATGCACTGGAGGTCGATGGGTGATCGGCAAGGTCCAGCGAGTCCCCGACGAACGGCATCCGGGCTGCGCTCCGGAAGCCGGTTGCAAATCTCAGCCCTGCCGACCTTCGTTTTTCTTGCGGCCCGTTCCGCCGGTGCTTGCACCCCGGCCATTCCGGACAACCCGGCCGCGTGGTCTATTACAAATGACCGGTGTCTCCGGCCGCCTCTCTTTTCAGACTATCAAGGCTTTCCTCCTGGAAAGCTCTAGGTCGAGCATTACATTCAGTTTTGAAGCATTCGAGTTTAGCACTCCGAAGGGGGCGCTTCATTTGAACCGCAACTGGATAAAAGGTCTGGCTTTCGACGGTGAGCGGGGGTGCCGCGGGACCGTTGTGTCCGTGACGCCCCAGAGTTCGCACCTGCGGCAGGTGCCGCCCCCGCCGCCCGGGTCCCCCGGCGGCAGCCCCGACGCATCGGACTAAGAGACACGGAGAGCGGAATGTTCCCGGCCGACGAACTGTTCACGCGCTACACACAGTCCTACGAGGGGCGCCGTGAGGTCGAGATGAGCCTCACGGAATACCTCCAGGAATGCCGCGACGACCCGATGATGTATGCCTCCGCGCCGGAGCGCATCCTCGCCGCCATCGGCGAACCGGAAATCGTCGACACCGCCAAGGACCCGCGCCTTGGCCGAATCTTCATGAACCGGACGATCAAGATCTATCCGGCCTTCGCCGACTTCTACGGCATGGAGGAGACGATCGAGCGGATCGTCGGCTTCTTCCGCCACGCCGCGCAGGGTCTGGAGGAGCGCAAGCAGATCCTCTACCTGCTGGGGCCGGTGGGCGGCGGCAAGTCGTCGCTGGCGGAGCGGCTGAAGTCGCTGATGGAGAAATGCCCGGTCTATGTGCTGAAGGCCGGCAAGGAGATCAGCCCGGTCTTCGAAAGCCCGCTCGGCCTCTTCAACCCGGACGAGATGGGCGACCTGCTGGAGGACCGTTACGGCATCCCGCGCCGCCGCCTGACCGGGCTGATGAGCCCCTGGGCGGTGAAGCGGCTGGACGAGTTCGGCGGCGACATCTCCCGCTTCCGCGTCGTCAAGCTGCACCCCAGCAAGCTGCGCCAGATCTGCGTCACCAAGACGGAGCCGGGCGACGAGAACAACCAGGACATCTCCTCGCTGGTCGGCAAGGTCGACATCCGCAAGCTGGAGGTGTACAGCCAGAACGATCCCGACGCCTACAGCTTCTCCGGCGGCCTGAACCGGGCCAGCCAGGGCCTGCTGGAATTCGTCGAGATGTTCAAGGCCCCGATCAAGATGCTCCACCCGCTGCTGACGGCGACCCAGGAGGGCAACTACGTCGGCTCGGAGAACATCGGCGCCATCCCGTTCCAGGGCATCATCCTCGCCCACTCGAACGAGGCGGAGTGGCAGTCCTTCAAGAACAACAAGAACAACGAAGCCTTCATCGACCGCATCTGCGTCATCAAGGTCCCCTACTGCCTGCGCGTGCAGGAGGAGCAGCGGATCTACGACAAGCTGGTCAAGGGCTCCGACCTCGCGACCGCGCCCTGCGCGCCGTCAACGTTGGAGATGCTGGCGAAGTTCTCGGTGCTGTCGCGCATGCGCGACCATCCGAACTCCAGCCTCTACTCCAAGATGCGCGTCTACGACGGCGAGAGCATGAAGGAGACCGACCCCAAGGCCAAGTCCATGCAGGAATACCGCGACCAGGCGGGCGTGGACGAGGGCATGGACGGCATCTCCACCCGCTTCGCCTTCAAGGTGCTGGCCGCGACCTTCAACTACGACTCCAACGAGATCTCGGCCGATCCCGTCCATCTGATGTACATCCTGGAGCAGTCAATCAAGCGGGAGCAGTTTCCCGACGACACCGAGAAGAAGTACATCGAGTTCATCAAGGCCGAGATGGCGCCGCGCTATGCGGAGTTCATCGGCAACGAGATCCAGAAGGCGTATCTGGAGTCCTACAGCGACTACGGGCAGAACCTGTTCGACCGCTATGTGGACTACGCCGACGCGTGGATCGAGGACCAGGACTTCAAGGATCCGGACACCGGCCAGTTGATGAACCGCGAGCTTCTGAACCAGGAGCTGACCAAGATCGAGAAGCCCGCCGGGATCGCCAACCCGAAGGACTTCCGAAACGAGGTCGTCAAGTTCGCGTTGCGCGCGCGGGCGGCGAACGCCGGGCGCAACCCCTCCTGGACGTCCTACGAGAAAATCCGTGAGGTGATCGAGAAACGCATGTTCTCCCAGGTGGAGGATCTGCTTCCGGTCATCAGCTTCGGGTCCAAGAAGGACGGCGAGACCGAGAAGAAGCACAACGAGTTCGTGTCGCGCATGATGTCGCGCGGCTACACCGAGCGGCAGGTCCGCCGGTTGGTCGAGTGGTACATGCGCGTGAAGCAGGCCGGCTGACGGCCCGCTTCGCCACACGAGCGTGAACGGGTAGGAGGGGCTCCCCCTTGATGAACATCATCGACCGTCGCCTGAATCCGCAAGGCAAGAGCCTGGCCAACCGCCAGCGTTTCCTGCGCCGTGCCAAGGAGCAGGTGGTGAAGGCGGTGCGGGATGCCTCCGGCAAACGCGGCATCCAGGACATCGAAAACGGCGAGAAGGTGACCATCTCGACCGGCGGCGTGCGGGAGCCCTCCTTCCACCGCTCCGGGGCCGGCGGCGTGCGCGACTACGTCGTGCCGGGCAACAAGGAGTATGTGGAGGGAGACACCATCGCGCGGCCCGAGAGCGGCGGCGGTCGGGGCGGCAACGAAGGCAGTCCGGACGGGGAGGGCGACGACGACTTCCGCTTCGTCCTGTCCCGCGAGGAGTTCCTGGACATCTTCCTGGAGGACCTGGAGCTTCCCGACCTCGTCAAGCAGAAGGTCAAGCAGACGGAGTCCCACTCGCTGACGCGGGCGGGCTATTCGGTGACCGGCTCGCCGGCCAACCTGAACCTCGTCCGCACCATGCGCAACAGCCTCAGCCGGCGCATCGCGCTGAAGCGCCCCAAGCCGGCGGACATGCTGGAGTTGGAGGCTCTTCTGCGCGAGGCGGAGGACCGCGGCGAGGATCCCGAGAAGCTGCGGGAGATGCGCGACCAGTTGGAGCGGCACTATCTTCGCTCCAAGCGCATCCCCTTCATCGATCCGATCGACGTCCGCTACAACCGGTTCGAGACGGTGCCGAAGCCCATCGCGCAGGCGGTCATGTTCTGCCTGATGGACGTCTCCGGCTCGATGACCGAGCACATGAAGGACCTCGCCAAGCGCTTCTTCATGCTGCTGTTCCTGTTCCTGAAGCGGCGCTACCGGTCGGTGGATATCGTCTTCATCCGCCACACCCACGAGGCCAAGGAGGTGGACGAGGACACGTTCTTCTACTCCACCGAGACCGGCGGCACCGTGGTCTCCACGGCGCTGGAGGAGATGCAGCGCATCGTCAAGGAGCGCTATCCGGAGAACGAGTGGAACATCTACGCTGCCCAGGCGTCGGACGGCGACAACATGTCGTCGGACAACGCGCGGTCGGCGGGTTTGCTGCGGGACGGCATCCTGCCGCTGTGCCAGTACTTCGCCTACATCGAGGTGGCGGCGGAGCACAACATGGGCCTGTCGGCGCTGGGCCGCGAGACGGAGTTGTGGCGGACCTACAAGACGGTCCAGGGACCGGACCTGCCGATCGCCATGCGCCGCGTCCGCTCCCGCCGGGAGATCTTCCCGGTCTTCCGCGACCTGTTCGCCCGCGAGAAGGCGGGGGCATAGGCGTCCTTGCCCCCACCCCAACCCTCCCCCGCTGACGCAGGGGAGGGGGCTTCGTTTCCCTCCCCTGCGAAGCGGGGGAGGGTCAGGGAGGGGGCGACGGCCGCCACCGCGACGTCGCACCAAAGAATCGGGGCCAACACCCCGCAGAGTTTGAGAGGATGTGAGGCATGAGCGCTGTGATCGACAAGACCGACAGCCTGCTCTACGACGGGGCGGACTGGGATTACGACCAGATCAAGCGCGTCTACGACGCCATCGAGGACATCGCCCTGAAGGACATGGGCCTCAACGTCTATCCCAACCAGATCGAGGTCATCACCGCCGAGCAGATGCTCGACGCCTATTCGTCCATCGGCATGCCGCTGATGTACAAGCACTGGTCCTTCGGCAAGCATTTCGCCCGCGACGAGATGCTCTACCGCAAGGGCTACCGCGGCCTCGCCTACGAGATCGTCATCAACTCCAGTCCCTGCATCAGCTACATCATGGAAGAGAACACCATGACGATGCAGACTCTGGTGATCGCCCACGCCGCCTTCGGCCACAACCACTTCTTCAAGAACAACCAGCTGTTCCAGCAGTGGACGGACGCCGAGGGCATCCTCGACTATCTGGAATTCGCCAAGTCCTACATCGCCCAGTGCGAGGACCGCTACGGCCACCACGCGGTGGAGCGGGTGCTCGACGCCGCCCACGCGCTGATGAACCAGGGCGTGCACAAATACCCGAAGAAGCGCAGCCTCGACCTGCGGCTGGAGCAGAAGCGCGAGCGGGAGCGGCAGGAGTACCAGGAGCAGACCTTCAACGACCTGTGGCGCACCGTGCCGAAGGTCGCCGTCGGCGGCAACCGTCCGTCCAAGTCGGTGTCGGAGCGCAAGAAGCTGCTCGGCCTGCCCGAAGAGAATCTGCTCTATTTCCTGGAGAAGAAAGCCCCGCGGCTGGAGCATTGGCAGCGCGAGATCCTCCGCATCGTCCGCCACATGGCCCAGTATTTCTACCCGCAGAAGCAAACCAAACTGATGAACGAGGGGTGTGCGACCTACACCCACTACACCATCCTGAACGAGATGCACCGGCGGGGGATGATCAGCGAAGGCGCGATGCTGGAATTCCTGCATTCGCACACCTCGGTGGTGTTCCAGCCGGAGTTCGACGACCAGCGCTTCTCGGGCATCAACCCCTACGCGCTGGGCTTCGCGATGATGCAGGACATCCAGCGCATCGCCGAGACCCCGACCGACGAGGACCGCTACTGGTTCCCCGACCTCGCCGGGCGGGGCGACGGCATGGGCGCGCTGCGCGACGCCTGGGCCAATTTCCGCGACGAGAGCTTCGTGCTCCAGTATCTCAGCCCGCACCTGATGCGGAAGTTCAAGATGTTCAGCGTGCGCGACGACGCGGAAGACCCCTATCTGCTGGTCGAGAACATCCACAACGAGCGCGGCTACCGCGGCATCCGCAAGCTGCTGGCGCGGCAGTACGACCTGGGCTTCCTGGAGCCGGACATCCAGATCGTCGACGTCGATCTGGCCGGCGACCGCAAGCTGATCCTGCACCATCGCGTGACCAACGGCGTGCTGCTGGACGAGAGCGACGCCAAGGCGGTGCTGCGCCACATCGCCAACCTGTGGGGCTACGAGGTCCAGCTCGTCGAGGTGTCGGCCCTGTCCGACGCCATCCTGAAGGAGCACGCCGTCACCGCACCCAGCGGCATCGGGGGGTGATGGGGGGGCGGAGTTCGGCCGCTCTTGCCCCCTCCCTAACCCTCCCCCGCTATCGCAGGGGAGGGGACTGCCGGTGCTTCGCGGAAGGCACCCTCTCCCGCGAGAGCGGGGGAGGGCCGGGGTGGGGGCAACACCCTCCCACCCGTTCCCGATAGGGTTTAGGCCGACCCCGACGCCTCCGGGTCCAGCGTGTACAGCTCCTGCGGGCGCGCCACGCCGCGCAGCAGGTAGCGCCCCACCGAGATCAGCCGCTCCCGGCATTCCGGGGCGGACTCGGTGAAGGCGGAGGACAGCAGGATGTCCTGGTCGAGCGACCGGCACATGGCGGCGATGCGGCTGGCCTCGTTCACCGCCGGGCCGACCACGGTGAAGTCCAGACGGTCCACCCCGCCGATGTTGCCGTAGAACACCTTCCCCTGGTGCAGCCCGAGATAGAAGCGCGTCACCGGCAACCCGGCGGCGGAGCGGCGGGCGTTCAGCTCCTTGCAGCGCGCCCGCGCCTCCTCGGCCGCGTCGAGGGCGGCGCGGCAGGCGTCCTCGGCGCTGGAGCGGTCGAAGACGGCCAGGATGCCGTCGCCCATGAACTTCAGCACCTGCCCGTGGTGCCGGTGGATCGCCGTCACCACCAGTTCCGCATAGTCGTTCAGCAGCGGCAGGATGGTTTCCGGGGCCGCCGTGTCGGTGATGCGGGTGAAGCCCTGGAGGTCGCTGAACCACAGCACGGCGTCCAGCTCCTCCGCCACGCCGCGGCGGATGTGGCCGCGCAGCACCCGGTGGCCGGCGTCCCGCCCCAGATAGGTCTCGGCCAGCGTGTTGGCGATGTGCGCCATGGCGTGGCCGCGCAGCGCCAGCGCCAGACTGCCGGTGAGGGTGAGCAGGGCGTCGCGCTGGGCGTCACTGAAACCGTCCGGATGGTGCGACACCCAGGAGGAGAAGATGCAGTCCAGCTCCCCGATGGCGGCGCGGGGGCCGAGCCGGTTGACGATGGCCATGTAGTCGGTGGCGCCCTGCGCCCGCAGCTCATCGACGATCGGGAACTCGCCGCCCTCCGCACCGTCGGTCAGCCGCAGCCGCAGCATCGTCTCGCCGGAGGTGTAGAGCCGGTGGAAGGGGCTGCGCAGCCATTTCTCGTCGATGTCGGGATCGCTGCCGTCGCCGCCATACTCGGTCCGGCGCACCTCGGCGGCGTTGCGCCCGCTGCTGTCCCAGGTGACGACATGGCCGGCGATGGTCGGGTGCAGCGTGTCCGCCCCGACCACCGTCCGGGTCAGCGGCACGCCCGCCGCGACCAGCCGTTCGCAGAAGCCGCCGATGAGGTCCGTCTCCGGCACCCCCCGCAGCCCGGCCTCCGCGATCCAGCGGCTGAGGTCGAGAATCCCTTGCGCATCCATGCCCGCCATCCTGCCACAGGTCGCGTTTTCCGGGAACGGAGGGTCAGCGGCGGGACAGGGCGTCCGCGATGAAGGCCGTGACCGTTCCGAAGTCGCCGGTTGTCCGCAATTCGGCGGGCATGGCCCGAAAGTCAAGCTCCGGTCCGAAACCGATCATAGGCTTTCCGAAGCGCAGGGCTAGCCGGACCTCATCCAAGGTGCCGTGGCGGCCGGGCAGGACAACGATGACGTCGCTGGTCAGGATGTTGACGTGGTTGCGGCTCAGCTCCGTCGGCGGCGCGCCGGCCGGCTTGCGCGCGAAGGGCGTCAGGATGGGCAGGTCGATGTAGGGGTTGGGGTAGCCGGGCAGGGGCGCATGGCCGCGGACCGGGTCGGGCTCGGACGGCAGGATGCCGATGGAGCGGCCCTGGCGCCCCGGCGTGCCGTGGAAGGCCCGCG
The DNA here is from genome assembly GCF_001315015.1 of Azospirillum brasilense. Classification (NCBI taxonomy): domain Bacteria; kingdom Pseudomonadati; phylum Pseudomonadota; class Alphaproteobacteria; order Rhodospirillales; family Azospirillaceae; genus Azospirillum; species Azospirillum brasilense. Next base: position 795,916 of record NZ_CP012914.1, read on the forward strand.
CGGCCGAGCGCATCACCCCGCCGCCGCCTCCGGTCAGCAGGTCGTGCCCGGCCGCGGCGATCCACGCGCCGAGCGGCTCCGCGTAATCCGCCCATTCCTCCTGCCCCGACCCCATCACGCCGATGATCGCCATATCCATCCACCTCCCTTGTTATCGTCCGCGTGGCTTCGCCCGTGCCGTGGGTTCGGCCTCCAGCGGGTTGTCGGGCCAATAATGCTTGGGATACTGCCCCTTGAGGTCGGCCTTCACCGCCTTGTAGGCGTTGGCCCAGAAGCTGGCGAGGTCGCGCGTCACCTGCGCCGGGCGGCGGGCCGGGGACAGCAGGTGGAGCAGCAGCGGCACCCGCCCGCCGGCGATGCGCGGCGTCTCGGCCAGCCCGAACATCTCCTGCAGCCGGACGGCCAGCACCGGCTCGTCCCCGCTGTAATCGATGGGGATGCGGGAACCGCTGGGCACCTCCACATGGGTCGGCGCCTCCTTGTCCAGCCGCTGCTGCATCGCCCAGGGCAACAGGCCGCGCAGCGCGTTGCCCAGTTCCACCCGGTCGAGATGGGCGCGGCGCGAGGCGCCGTTCAGGAAGGGCGCCAGCCACTCCTCCATCGTCTCCAGCAGGGCGGCGTCGGAGACGTCCGGCCACTCTTCGCCCTCCATGCGGCGCAGGAACAGGACGCGCGTCTGCCACTTGCGCAGCTCGTCGGTCCAGGGCAGGGCGGTCAGCCCCATCTCCCGGACGCCCTCCAGCATGGCGGCGGCGATGGCCTCGGCGGGCGGGTTTGGCAGGCGCTTGTCCTCCAGCGCCAGGGCGAACAGCATGCGGCGGCGGCGGGCCAGCACCGTCTGCTCCCGCCCGTCCCAGGCGACCACGGTCTCGCTGCGGATGTGCTCGGCGAAGGCCTCCTCCAGCTCGGCCAGGGTGAGCGGGGCGGCGAGGAAGATGCGCGACTCGCGGGCGGCCCCGTCCAGGTCGGCGACGGCCAGCCAGTCCTCGGCGCTCAGCGGCTCGGCGTCCTGGAAATAGGCGCCGCGCCCGTTGGACAGCCGGTACTGCGCGGCGGCCCCGCCCGCGCTGCCGCCGGGGCGGCGCTGGCCGATGCGGTCGGGGTAGGCTAGGGCGACCAGCAGGCCGGTGGCGCCGAGATCGCCACCACTGCCCTTCACACCCACCTGCCGCTTCCAGTTGCGGGCCTGCTTCAACGCCTGCTGGGCGCCGCCGCGCTCCACCGTCAGGCCGCGCCCGGCGCCGCGCATCCGCCCGTCGTCGTCGAGCCCACGCAGCAACTCCACGCGCAGCCGCAGGTCGGCGTCGCGGAAACCGGGTTGGGCGCGGACGATGTCGCGCTCGCCGAGCAGGGCGGCGACTTCGCAGGCCAGCGCGCCCAGCCCCATCGCATTCCCCTTCAGCATCATGTGGGCCAGCCGGGGATGCACGCCGAAGCCGGCCATGCGGCGGCCATGGGCGGTGATGCCGCCATCGGCGTCCAGCGCCCCCAGTTCCCGCAGCAGCTCGCGCGCCTGGGCCATGGCGGCGGCGGGCGGCGGGTCGAGCCAGGCGAGCGACGCCGGGTCGGACACGCCCCACACCGCCAGCTCCAGCGCCAGCGGCGCGAGGTCGGCGTCCATGATCTCGGGCGGGGTGAAGGCGGCCAGCGCCTTGTGCGACGGCTCCGGCCACAGGCGGTAGCAGACGCCGGGCTCCAACCGGCCGGCGCGGCCCCGCCGCTGCTCCGCCGACGCCTGGGAGACCTTGGCGGTGACCAGCCGGGTCATGCCGCTGCGCGGGTCGAAGCGGGGGACGCGCATCAGCCCGCCGTCCACGACGATCCGGATGCCCTCGATGGTCAGGCTGGTTTCGGCGATGGGGGTGGCGAGGACGATCTTGCGCGTGCCCGGCGGGCTGGGGGCGATGGCCCGGTCCTGGGCGTCCGCCGTCAGGTCGCCGTAGAGCGGGGCGATCACCGTGCCGGGGCCGAGGTCCGCCGACTCCAGAAGGCTCTGCACCCGCCGGATCTCCCCGGCGCCGGGCAGGAAGACCAGCGCGTTGCCGCTCTCTTCGCGCAGGGCGCGGCGGACGGCAGCCGCCACGGCGTCTTCAATACGGGTTCCGGTGGCCGGAGCGTCGAGGTGGCGGGTCTCCACCGGGAACGCCCGGCCCTGGCTGGTCACCATCGGGGCGTCGCCGAGCAGGGCGGCGACGGGGCCGCCGTCCAGCGTCGCCGACATCACCACCAGCCGCAGGTCGTCGCGCAGCGCGCCGCGCGCCTCCTGCACCAGGGCCAGGGCCAGATCGCTGTCGATGCCGCGTTCGTGGAACTCGTCGAACAGCACGGCGCCGACCGCCGGCAGCTCGGGGTCCTCCTGAAGCTGGCGCAGGAACAGGCCATCAGTCACCACCTCGATCCGGGTCTTCGGCCCGACCTTGGTGTCCAGCCGCACGCGGTAGCCGACCGTCTCGCCGACGCTTTCCCCCAGCATCGCGGCCATCCGGCGGGCGGCGGCGCGGGCGGCCAGCCGCCGCGGCTCCAGCACGATCACCTTGCGCCCGGCCAGCCAGGGCCGGTCGAGCAGGGCCAGCGGCACGCGGGTGGTTTTGCCCGCCCCCGGCGGCGCCTGCAGCACCGCCACGCCGCGCCCGTCCAGCGCGGCCAGGAGCTCGGGAAGCACGGGATCGATGGGAAGGGGCGGGATGCTCATGAATTTCGTGAACCGGTGGAGAAGGGCGCCGCCCGTGTTCCTGGCAGCGGCGGGCGCCCCGGTCAAGCCCTCCGCCGGGACGCCCCGGCTATTCGGTCTCCTCACGGCAGAAGACCCCGGCCTCGGTGTCGTGGGTGAACAGCTCGGCGTAGCGGGCCCAGCCGGTCACCGCGTTCAGCGTTTCCTCGGCGTAGCTCTCGCTCATGAAGGCTTCCAGCTCGCGGGCGAACGGGGCGTAGGGAACGCGGTGGTCGGGGCGCTCCGCCAGGGCGGCGTCGATGTGCGCGGCGAGCGGCACGAAATGGACCAGATGCTCGGCGAACAAGGTCTTGCGGTCGTCCATCCCGGCCTCGGCGAACAGGTGGCCCGGTTCGGTCAGCCGGATGTCGCCCTCCGCCACCTCGGCGAATCCGAGCATCTGGAGCGTTTCGGCGATGGGGAAGAGGTCGTCGATCTCGTGCCGCAGCGCCGCCGCGAGGTGCGGCAGGTCAGCCTTGCCCTGGTAGGGCGGGGCGGCCAGCGTCTCCATCAGGCCGGCCAACCGGTTGGTTGAGACCTGCTGGAGCGGCTCGGCATAGACCGGCCGCGGACGCCCGGTCGTTCCCACCGTTGTCGTTGCCGGAGCGCTCAGCGGTTTGCGCGCGGTCATCCGGCCGTAGATGTCGTCGACCAGTTCGCGGAAGTCCGGGGCCAGCCGGTTGCGCGGGTGCGGGATCTCCACCCGGATCTCCGCCGCGACGCGGCCCGGGTTGGAGGCGAAGACCAGGATGCGGTCGCACATCAGCACCGCCTCCTCGATGTTGTGGGTGACCATCAGGATCGACCGGGTCGGCAGCTTGCGCTCCATCCACAGGTCGAGCAGGTCGGTGCGCAGCGTCTCCGCCGTCAGCACGTCGAGCGCCGAGAAGGGCTCGTCCATCAGCAGGATTTCCGGATGGACGACCAGCGCGCGGGCGAAGCCGACGCGCTGGCGCATCCCGCCGGACAGCTCCTTGGGGTAGGCGCTCTCGAAGCCCGACAGGCCGATCAGGTCGATGGCCTCCTCGGCGCGGGCCGCCGCCTCGTTCGCGGGAACGCGCAGCGCCTTCAGCCCGGCCAACACATTTTCCTCGACGGTCAGCCAGGGGAACAGAGCGAAGGACTGGAACACCATCGCCACCCCGTCGGTCGGCCCGGCCACCGGCGCGCCGCGGTGCAGGACTTGGCCCGAGGTCGGCTGGGCCAGCCCGGCGACGATGCGCAGCAGCGTGGACTTGCCCGAGCCGGAGCGGCCGAGCAGCCCGACGATCTCGCCGTCGCGCAGCGTCAGGTCCACGCCGTCGAGCACGACATACGGCGGGCCGGACGGCTTGCGGTAGGACTGCCGGACGCCGTGGAGTTCGAAGAGGGGCGAGTGCTGCGTCATCATGGTACGGCCTCCGTCAGGCAAGGCGCAGGTAGCGTTCGGCGTAGCCGTAGAGCGGACGCCAGAGCAGCCGGTTGAGCAGGGTGACGAACAGGGACATCACGGCGATGCCGAGCACGATGCGCGGGTAGTCCCCGGCGGCGGTCGCCTGGGCGATGTAGCTGCCCAGCCCGTGCGCGGTGACCTCGGCGTCGCCCCAGCGCACCGCCTCGGCGACGATGCTGGCGTTCCACGAGCCGCCCGCCGCGGTCACCGCGCCGGTCAGGTAGTAGGGGAAGACGCCGGGCAGCATGACGTCGCGCCACCATTGCCAGCCGCGGATGCGGAAGCTGGAGGCCGCTTCCTTGAGGTCGCTGGGGAAGGCGGACGTTCCGGCGATGACGTTGAACAGGATGTACCACTGCGTGCCCAGGATCATCAGCGGGCTGAGCCAGACGTCCGGGTTCAGGTCGAAGCGCAGGATGGTGACGACGGCGACCGGGAACAGCAGGTTGGCCGGAAAGGCCGCCAGGAACTGCGCCAGCGGCTGCACCGCCTCGGCGAGGCGCGGGCGCAACCCGATCAGCACGCCGAGCGGCACCCAGACGAGCGAGGCGATGGCGATCAGCACCACGACGCGCAGCAGGGTCGCCGCCCCGAGCAGCAGCACGGTCCCGACGTCGCCCCAGCCGGCGCTGGCGGCGATGAACCGCAACATGGTCCAGCCCAGGGCGAGCGCCGCCGCCGCGACGACCGCGTACCACACCCGGTCGAGCCAGCGGTCGCGCGCGGGGGAGGGCGGGCCGGCGACCCGGCGCTTCAGGGCAGGGGGCAGGGCGTCAGACAGGGCGGAGAGGGGCGTCAGGCGCAGCCACGCCACCCGGCCGAGCAGGGCCACGACCGGCGCCAGCAGCGAGCGGCAGACGCGGGTGCGCTGGAACAGCCGCAGCACCCAGGACTCGGGCGCCTCCTGCGCGCCGGTCTGCTCGACGCGGAACTTGTCGGCCCAGGCGACCAGCGGGCGGAAAAGGAGCTGGTCGTAGAGCAGGATGACCGCCAGCATCGCCAGCACCGCCCAGCCGACGGCGCCGAGGTTCTTCTGCGCGATGGCCTCGGCCAGATAGGAGCCGATGCCGGGCAGCGTGACGGTGTGGTCGCCGACGGTGATCGCCTCCGACGCGACGACGAAGAACCAGCCGCCGGACATCGACATCATCATGTTCCAGACCAGCCCCGGCATGGCGAAGGGCGCCTCCAGCCGCCAGAAGCGCTGCCAGCCGGAGAAGCGGAAGCTGGTCGCCGCCTCGTCCAGGTCGCGCGGCACCGAGCGCAGCGACTGGTAGACGCTGAAGGTCATGTTCCAGGCCTGGCTGGTGAAGATGGCGAAGATCGCCGCGCATTCGGCGCCCAGCACGCTGCCGGGGAACAGCGACAGGAAGAAGACCACGGTGAAGGAGATGTAGCCGAGCACCGGCACCGACTGGAGCACGTCCAGAACCGGGATCAGCACCATCCCGGCCCGGCGGCTCTTGGCCGCCAGCGTGGCGTAGGTGAAGGTGAAGAGCAGCGAGGCCGCCATCGCCGCCAGCATGCGCAGCGTCGAGCGCAGCGCGTAATCCGGCAGGTTCCAGGGGTCGAGCGAGACGGCCGGCGCGTCGAGGCTCGCCAGCGGTGCCGCCATCTGGTGACCGCCGACGGCGGCCAGGGCGAGCAGGCCGACGACCAGCGGCAGGGCCACGAGGTCCCAGCGGTTGGGCGTGGCGGCCGCCGTCTTCACGGAAACGCTTGTCTGGGTCCAGACCATGGCCCCTCCATCCTGCGGCCGGATCGGAGTCCGGTCGCGTTGGGCATGCGCAATCGGCGTGTGCAGGCACCCGGCGCCGTGCGGCGTCGGGTGGGCGTCAAAGGGGGAGGATGGCGGTCAGCCCGGCGCTGGCGGTGGCAAGGGCGCGCGGAACGGCATCGGAATGGTGATGGAAGACGTCACCATGGTTCACCTGTGCGGCTGTCGGCATCACGGCCGGCCGTGGCGAACCTGTGAAGAGGTCAGCCCAGGATCGGCAGAGAACCGAAACGGTGTCGGGATCGACGACTGTGGCTGTCCATCTCTTGCTTTCTTGGCGCGGGACCGGACCACATGTCCGGACGCCCGCCAATCACGCGGTGACGTTGTCGCTGATCTATTCCTGGAATTGGAGCCGGTCAAGAGCGAGGCGACGTTGCTTGGCGATCATTGCAGAGGTTTCATGTTTGCCGTCCCGCAATGCCGGCGGGAGAGGGGCGCAGCCCCTTGCAGGCGTGTCAAAGTGTCGCAGAAGCCCGCAACCGGCCAGCGATCCGAGAACCTTTCGCAACAAGGCGTTATGGTTCAAATAACCACAATCCATTTGTGACTTAACGATCTCGGGACCCTATGGCCAACATTCACGACCCCGCCCTGTTCCTCGCCCACGCCTGCGCGCTGGAGGAGGACGCCGCCAACCGTTTCGCTGACCTGTCGGAGGCCATGAAGACCTACGGCAACGCGGACGTCGCGGCCTTCTTCGCCAAGATGGCCGAGTTCTCGCGCCTGCATCTGGCGGACGCCCGCAAGCGCTCCGCCTTCCGCGATGTGCCGGTGCTCGCCCCGGAGGACTTCCAGTGGCCGGACGACGAGAGCCCGGAAGCGGCCTCCATGGAAGGCTCGCACTATCTGATGACGGTGGAGTACGCGCTGGAGCTGGCGCTCGACAGCGAAAAGCGCGGGCACGCCTTCTACGCCGACGTGGCGGCCTCCACCACGGACCCGGAGGTCCGCATGATGGCCGAGGAGTTCGCCTCCGAAGAGGCGGAGCATGTGGCGGAACTGGAGCGCTGGATCGAGCGCTTCCCCAAGAAGGGGTAAAGGCCGTTTCCCGCGGTTTCCACCCTTGCGGGAACCGCGGGAAGGGCGAACGAGCGCCTTACTTGGACAGGTCGGCGTAGTCGTACTCGTACTTCTTGTCCGCCGGCTTGAAGGTCTTGAAGGCGGCGATGACGTCGTCCACCGACACGCCCGCCGGCACGTTGAGAATCTCGTACACGACCGAGCTGCCACTGGTCGGGCCAACGTCGGCGTTGCGGTGAGCCTGGGAAATCAGGCCCTCGCCGGCCTTCTTGATCATGATCGAAGCCATATCCGTTCCGTCTCCTGTTACACGTCGCCCGACGCAGCAATATCCATAACTCGAATAAGGGTATGGGGCCAATGGATAAATTGCTGCGCTGCGTCAGCGGCGGGTGATCCAGAGCGCGGTCACGTCGTCGTTCAAGCGTTCGCCATGGATCGCGGCGTGGTGGGCCATCAGGGCGGGCAGGGGGCGCTCGGGAGCCTCCGCCGCCGCCCGCTCGGCCAGACGGAGCAGGCCGTCCTCGCCCAGCATGGCGCCCTCGGCGTTCCTGGCTTCGCTCAGCCCGTCGGAACAGAGGAACAGGCCGTCGCCGCGCCGCAGCGGAACGCGTCGGTTCGTGTAGGCCGAGTCCGGGAAGGCGCCGAGGAGCGGGCCGGACGCGTCCAGCGGCTGGACACCGAAGTTGGTCATCAGGAGGGGGCTGGGCGACGCGGCGGCGGCGTAGAGCAGCGTGTCGTCGGCGCGGTCGATCACCCCGTAGAAAGCGGTGGCGAACTGGCCCAGCGGCAGGATCTCGCACAGCCGCCCGTTCAGTTGGCGCAGCAGGCGGGCGGGATCGCGCAACTCCTCCGGCGGGGTACGGGTCAGCAGCGTGTGCAGGCGGAAGGCGTTGATCGCCGCAGCGATGCCGTGGCCCGACAGGTCGGCGGCGAAGACCCCGACGCGGCTCCCGTCGAATGCGAAGGCCGTCCAGAAATCGCCGCCGATCTCGTCCGACGCGCGAAAGACCGAATCCACCGTCAGCCCGCTCCGCTCGGCGAGGGCGGCCAGCTCCACCGGCTCCGGCACCAGCGCGAGCTGCATGGCGCGGGCCTGCCGCAGGTCGCGCTCCACCCGCTCGTGGAAGGCGCGCAGCTCCTGCACCATCGACCGGCGCTCCAGGTGGTAGCGCACGCGGGCGATGCATTCGCCGGGGTTGATCGGCTTGGCGATCAGGTCGGTCGCCCCGGCGTTGAAGCACACCGTCCTCATCTGGTCGGAGTGCAGCGCGCTCTGCATGAGGATCGGCAGGTCGCACCAGCGCGGGTCGCCGCGCAGGCTGCGGCACACGCCGATGCCGTCCATCCGCGGCATGGCCGCGTCGAGCAGCAGCAGGTCGGGGGCGAAGCTCTCCAGCCGCTCCATCACCTCCTCCGCCGAGGCGGCGAAGGCGACCTGGGTGATGCCGGCCCATTGCAGGAAGCGGGTCAGCGTCCGCCGGTTGAAGGCGCTGTCGTCGGCGATCAGCACCCGGCAGCCGCCGAGCGGGATGCCCAATTCCATCCCGTAGACCGACGCGCCGGCGCCGGAACGGGCGCGGCGCGGCGGAGCGGCGTCGTCCGTGCCGGGCGGCAGCGTCATGGCGCGGGCGTGCCCCATCGCGTCCGTTCCCGCCGCGTCAGTCGGCGATGTTGAACATGGTGTGGAACTTGGCGATCGTGATCAGGCGCCGCACCTCGTCGCGGGCGCCGCGGATCGCGAAGTCCAGATTGCGCCGCTGCGCGGTGTCGCGGGCGATGATGAACATGCCAAGGCCGGAGGAGTCGACGAAGTCGAGCCGCGACAGGTCGAAGACCACCCGGTGCCCCGCCGGTCGCTCGAAGGTGGCGATGACGTCACGGAAGGTGTCGTGGTCGGCAAAAGTCATGCGCCCGCTCAGCACGATCTCGGTGCTGGCCGGGGCCTCGCGGACGGAGAAATCCATGGCGGCGCTCATCTGTGGTTCACCCGTGGCCGAAGAGAGGCGCAATCCCCCGCCGGTCGGCCCAGTGGGTCTGGGTCCGGCGGGGACGCGGGCGCATTCTAGGTCGCCGGGAATTGCACTTTGATGACGCTGCCGTGTCGGCACCGGGTCATCCGTCGGGAATGGGCCGACTTTTATTGCAGCGCGGCCTCTTCCACCCGTGGATGCGACAGACGTTCGGCGATTCCGCCGGCCAGCCATGCCGAATAGGCATCGCGCCCCTCCGGCCCGAGCATGCCGTTGCGGCAGAAGGCGGACGCCTTGGCCGGCTTGGGAAGCGCCGAGTCGGGGAATCGCCAGAGCGGCAGGTCGGCCTGCCCGCTCAGCCGGTCGAGCGCTGCCGGGCGGTAGCCGTTGCCCGCGCCGTACAGCCTTTCCTCCACCGCCGCCGGGCGGGGCGGAAGCAGCAGGGCGATCCCGACGCCGGCGGCGCGCGCCTGATCGGCGAAGCGGCGCACCCGCTCGAAGGCGGGCGAGTCGTCGTTCATGCGGACGGCGTCGTCGCGGGTCTCCACCCAACGGTCGGCGGCGGTGGCGGTCCAGCCCTGCGGGCCGACGGAGTGGCACGGCTTGGCGTATTGCAGGGCGCTCTGGTCGGGCAGGTAGGAGCGGCCGAGCATCGCCACCTCGGTCAGGTGCGCGCCGTAGCGGCGCAGTCCGGCGAAGTCGCCGCGCTCGGCGAACAGCAGGTCCACGTCCAGAAGGACCAGCGCCGGCTTCAGCTTCAGCACGTCGCCCAGCAGCGGTTCGAAGTCCTCGATCCGAGCGTGGTCGTGAACGATGCGCAGGAAATGCAGGCTTTCCACCCCGTGCTTCGCCGCCAGCGCGGCCATGCCGGGTTCGTCCAGGGTGGCGTGGCGCAGCGCCGAGTCGCCGAGCGCCACCACCACGACGGGGGACAGGTCCCGCGCTGCCCGCTCCGCCGTCGCGGCGATGCGGTTGCTGTTGTACCAGGCGAAGGGCCGGTCGTGGAGGCTGTAGCCGGTCCAGAAGGCCCCCGCCGTCCCGGCCGCGAACAGGGCGGGGATCACCGCCAGAAGGGTGATCCACAACCGCCGCGGCTTCGCTTGCGGTCCGGTCCGGTCCTTCCGGTGCTTTTGCGGTTCAACAGGCCCGGTCATGGTTCCTCTGCTCCTTCCAGCGGTGCGCCCGGCGATGCGCGGTGTCCTGTGGTTCCAACACTCCGGGAGGGAGCAGGGTCCCGTGTGCGGCCATGTTTTCCTATGACGAAGGGGGCATCCGCCCGGATCGTGCCGGAGTAGCCGGATACGGGCGCTTTCGTGTAGTCTTGCGCGAAAGGCGAGGCACGCATCGAGGCACAGGATGAGCACCGAAATCCGCACCTTCACGATCCCCGACGCGAGCGCGGACGAGGCCCAGGGGCACCTCTCCTCCTTTCTGCGCACGGTCGAGGTGCAGCGCATCGACACCGCCTACGCCGACGGCGGCTGGCGTGTTCTCGTCCTTTACAAGGACCTGAAGCGCAAGGAGGAATCCCTCCAGATCGAAGCCGCGATCAACGCCGCCCTCAACGGTTGGCGGGACCGCACGGCGGCCCGTGAAGGGCTGTCGCGCGACGCCGTCCTGTCGGACGAACTGGTGCCGGAAATCGCCCGGTTTGCCCCTACGACGGAGCGTGAACTGTCCATCATCGTCGGCGCCCGCGACCTCGGCGTTGGTCACTTCGGCGGGGAGATCGTGCAGGTCGTCCGCGCGACCTTGGATGAACTGATCGACTGACGCAGCCACCATTCCGGAATGGCGTAGGCCGAAGGGCCGGTCGACCATGTCCATTGTGCCGAAAGAGAAGCCGAACCCGCCGTAAGCCAGATTCCAGACCCCTTCACGCTGTGCCAGCATACCTTTGTGGTTTTGCGGCAATGCAACATGGCGGAGGCCATGGACGGGACATCCGGATCAAGAGGCGACGTGCCCGATTACCGTGCCATGGCGCGGGAACTGGAAGCCTTCAGCCGTCAGGCGGCGGAGCGCGCGGCGGCCACCGGCGACGGCAGCATGGACGCTCTGGCGCAGCGGCTGGAGCGCCACGCCGAGCAGATCCGGCATGATCTGGCCGAAGCTCCGACGCGGCGTTTCGGCTGGCGCCTAGGCCTTCTCCACCTTCAGCAGAGTGCCCTCGGCGCCGACGATGCGGACACGGGTTCCGGCGGGGAGGTCGGGCCCCTCGACGGTCCAAAGCCCGTCGCCGATCTGCGCCCGGCCCCGCCCGTTGACGATGGGGCCGTCCAGCGTGTGCAGCGTCCCGATGTATTGCGCCGTCCGGCGGTTCAGATGCGGCGTGTGCGTCGTATGCGCTGACCTGCGGGACAGGAAGCGGGTTCCCACCAGCGCGGCGATGGCGAGCAGGGCGAACAGCAGCCCCTGATGCTCCCACGGCAGGGACGGCCAGACCAGAAGCACGAAGCCGACCAGCGCGGCAGCGCCACCCAGCCAGAGGAAGGCCGCTCCCGGCGCCACCGTTTCCAGCGCGCCCAGCAGCACGGCCAGAACCCACCAGTGCCAGAATTCGATCATCGCGGGTCCGCCTTTGGGGTTTCGCCCAATCTTACGACTCCGGCGGCACCGGCGCATCGCGCCTGTTCGGCTCGTCAGGCTTCCGTTCATCGCGATTCCAGGGACTGCGCGGTGCCGGCGGCGGGGCGGCGGCCGTTCCGGAAGATGCCGGTTGGTTCGAGGGGCGGTTCGGGAAGGCTTCGCGGGCGATTTCCGCGATGCCGCCGATGGCACCGATCACGTTGGCGGCTTCCAACGGCATGAACAGCACCTTCTGGTTCGGGGCGGCGGCCACCGCGGTCAGGGCATCCACATAGCGTTGGGCGACGAAGTAGTTGATGGCCTGGACGTTGCCCCCGGCGATGGCGTCGGAGACCAGCCGGGTGGCCTCGGCTTCGGCCTGGGCGGCGCGTTCGCGGGCCTCGGCGTCGCGGAAGGCGGCCTCGCGCCGGCCCTCGGCCTGGAGGATGGCGGCCTGCTTGGCGCCCTCCGCCCGCAGGATGGCCGCTTGGCGCTGGCCCTCCGCTTCCAGGATGGAGGCGCGGCGGTCGCGCTCCGCCTTCATCTGGCGTGCCATGCTGTCCACGAGGTCGCGCGGCGGCTGGATGTCGCGGATCTCGATGCGCGTCACCTTGACGCCCCAGGGGCTGGTCGCCTCGTCCACCACGCCGAGCAGGCGGGCGTTGATCTGGTCGCGCTGGGACAGCAACTCGTCCAGGTCCATCGAGCCCATGACCGTGCGGGTGTTGGTCATGGTCAGGTTGAGAATCGCCAGTTCCAGGTTGTTGACCTCGTAGGAGGCCTTGGCGGCGTCGATCACCTGGAAGAAGACGACGCCGTCCGCCGTGACCATGGCGTTGTCGCGGGTGATGACCTCCTGCGAGGGCACGTCGAGCACCGTCTCCATCATGCTCTGCTTGCGTCCGATCCGGTCGACCAGCGGCAGAATCAGATGCAGGCCGGGCTGGAGCGTGCGGGTATAGCGTCCGAACCGCTCCACCGTCCATTCCTGGCCCTGCGGCACGGTCCGCACGCCCAGCAGAACCAGCGCCAGCGCGAAGATCAGAAGCGCGATGACGAAAAGCGTCAGGCCGCTGACAACCATCACCCCACCTCCAATCCGGTCGTTTCCTCCCTCCGACCATGCCACGGCGGGGCCGCCCCGGCTAGAGCTACGGCGGTGGCTGCGTCATCCCAGCAGGGCGCCGATGGGCTTCAGCGGCTCGTGCGCGTCGAACAGGATTTTCAGGATGGCCAGGATCGGCACCGCCAGCAGGGCGCCGGGAATTCCCCACATCCAGCCCCAGAACAGGATGGACACGAACACCGCGATGGGGTTCAGCGCCAGCCGCCGCCCGACGATCATCGGGGTCAGGAAGTTCCCCTCCATCATCGTCAGCGCCACGAAGGTCAGCGGCGGTCCGAAGATGTGCAGCCCTCCGTCGAAGGTGAGCGCCGACACCAGGAACAGCACCGCCGTCATCACCGCCGGCCCGATGAAGGGGACGTAGTTGATGAGGCCGGCCAGCGTTCCCCACAGCGCCGCGTTGGGCACTCCCCACAGCCACATCGCCAGCGCCGTCGCGAGGCCGAGCCCGATGTTGATGACCGTGATGGTCGCCAGATAGGCGGCGATGTTCTGCTGCACCGTGGCGGCGACCATGGCGTAATGCACGCGGTCGTCGACGTCGCGCATCGTGCCGATCAGCGCCTCCAGGCTCTGCCGGCCGCGGGCCAGGAAGAAATAGAGAAGCACCAGAAGGATCACCACGTTGGCGATCACCGCCTCCGCCTGGTGCAGCACCTGTTCGGCCAGCGACGGGCCGCGCACCACCACCTCCCGCGCCGCGCCGTTGCGGTCGGAGGCCATCTGCTCGATCTGGCGGGAGGCCTCGCGGGCGCGGTCGATCCCTTCACGGATATCGCCCAGCTTGAACTCCAGCTCGTGGACGACGCGGGGCATCCGGTTGACCCATTCGGTGGCCGGGGTTGTCAGCGTGTAGATGGCCCCCAGCCCGGCGGACATCACCAGGAGCACCACCACCGCCGCGCCCAGCGCCTCCGGCAGGCCGAGCCGGTAGAGGCCGCGCACGCAGGGCCGCAGCAGCAGGCTGAGGATCAGCGCCAGCATGATCGGCAGAAGCACGTCGCGCCCGAAATACAGCGTGAACAGCAGCGCGATGACGAACAGGCCCACCACGGCCACCCGCACCGGGTCGCGGGGATTCCGCGCCGGGGGCAGGGGCTCGGTCACCGGCTCCGGCGGCGGGGTCAAGGGCGGATCGATCGTGCGGTCGCTCATCGGGGGCAGGCACTCCGGGAGTAGCGGGCCGGGGGACGCTTGACGGCGCCGGACCCCCGCCCGATTTAGGGGTATTCCAGGACCGCGCCCACGCGGCCCCGCTTCGCGATGACCGGAGTTCCACGAGATGCGCAGCCCGTTCCCTTCGATAAACATCCGCCGCGGCCTGATGGTCCTGGCGCTATCCGTGCTGCCACCGATGGCCGCCTCCACCGCTGCTTTGGCCGAGGACGCCGTCGTCGGGCGTTTCTCCAACGACTGGACCGGCAACGGGCTTCAGGTGCAGGCGATCGAGGACCCGAAGGTGAAGGGCATCACCTGCCATCTGGTGGATTTCGACCGCAGCGTGCTCGACCGGCTGACCAAGGGGAACTGGTTCGAGGACCCGTCCAACGCCTCCATCGCCTGCCGGCGCACCGGGCCGCTGGTGATCGGCGACATCGAGCTGTCGCAGAAGGGCGAGGAGGTCTTTTCCGAGCGCAAGAGTCTGGTCTTCAAGTCCATCGCCATCCGCCGCATCTACGACCGGGTGAACGACACGCTGATCTATGTGGTCTACAGCCGGCAGGTGAAGGACGCCTCGGCGAAGATGGCCATCTCCAGCGTGCCGCTGATCGACACGAACCCCCAGTGGGAAAAGGGTAAACCTCCGGTGAAATGATCGGATGGCTTGCAATCGGGCGGGTGCGGAGCCATCATCAGGCTTGGGAGGCAGGGGAGTCGACCCCCCGCCTCCCGGCCCGATCACTGCCGGTTCAGAAGATCAAGGATTGCCTTGACGATCTGGAGCAGCAGGATCAGGAGACCGAGGATTTCCTTCATCCTCCGAGCCTCCTTGTTGAGCGGCGGGGTGGTGGCGCTTCACCACCCGTCCGCGCCTCCACCTCGCACGGGTTGCGGGATGGGCTCAACGGAAACTCCACACATGCGTGTGCGGCGGATTGGCCGGCGGGCTCGGCGGCGACTCGTCAGGCTTGGCCGCGGCGGGCTCGCCACTTGCGCCACAGCAGATAGACACCGGGCGCCAGCGTCACGATCAGGATGATGCGCACCATGTGGTGGGTGGCGACCAGCGCCACGTCGATGTTCAGCGCCAGCGCGACCAGCGTCATCTCGGCCAGCCCACCCGGCGCGAAGGCGAGGATCAGCGCGGCCAGCCCCAGCCCCGTCGCTTCGTCCACCATCCAGGCGGCCGCCGTGGTCACCAGCAGCATCAGCCCGGTGAGGCCCAGCGCGGTCAGCCCGTCGCGCCCGATGCGGCGGATGTTCAGCCCGGTGAAGCGGCAGCCGAGCGACGCCCCGATCACCACCTGGGCCGCGGCGACCAGAACGCCCGGCGGCTTGCCCTCGGTCAGGCCGGCGAGGTGGATCGCGGCGGACAGCAGCATCGGCCCGACGATCTGGGCGGCGGGGATGCGCAACAGCTTCGCCAGGGGATAGCCCAAGGCGCAGGCGGACAGCAGCGCCACGTCCAGCGGGGCGAGCGACAGCAGGGGCGGGCCGAGCGCGCCGCGCCGCGCCGGGTCGTAGAGGCCCAGCGCC
Source organism: Azospirillum brasilense (assembly GCF_001315015.1). Classification (NCBI taxonomy): domain Bacteria; kingdom Pseudomonadati; phylum Pseudomonadota; class Alphaproteobacteria; order Rhodospirillales; family Azospirillaceae; genus Azospirillum; species Azospirillum brasilense. The sequence continues at coordinate 811,222 of NZ_CP012914.1, forward strand.
TGGAAGGCGAAGGGGATGACCAGCACCACCAGCATCACCCGCAGCGCGTGGGACAGCGCCATGGTCCGGCTGTCGCCGCCCATCTGAGTGCCGACCATCACCATCTCGTTCAGCCCGCCGGGGGTGGCGGTGAAGAAGGATGTGGGTGGGTCCAGCCGGGCCGCGCGGCGCAGGTACTGCACGCCAAGCGTGGTCGCCAGAACGAGATAAACGGCCAGCGCGCTCAGCGACAGGCTCCACTCGCCGAGCCGGCCGAGGATGTCCGGGGTGAAGCCGCTGCCCAGCATCACGCCGAGGATCATGATCATGGCGTTGCGCAGCGGCTTCGGCACATGCAGCGCGACGCCGGCCATCGCGGCGGCCGTGGTGGCGGTCATGGCGCCGATCATCCAGGCCAGAGGCAGATGGAAATAGCTGAACAGCGCGCCCCCCGCCGTCCCCAGCGCGAGGGCGAGCGCGAAGGGCCGGAGCCCCGGTCCGATGGTCATACCGCTCGCTGTGTCCGGTTCAAGGAACGATCCGCCCCAACCGGACGGCGGTCTGCCCGGATTTGGGGCGTCGCGCCGGCATGATCAGCACACAGTCGTCGTAGGGCGTGACGACCGGGCGATCGCCGTCGCGGCCCAGGACCGTCCCGGCGCGGGGAATGATCTCCATCCCCACATAGGGCTCGTCGAAGAAGAAGTCGTCGGTTTCCGCGGTCACCGCCTCGGTCACCTCGACGGTGCGCAGCGGATCGGGGTGGCGGCGGATGTGGCGGTCGGCCAGCGACGGGTCGATCATCTCCTGGGCGAGCAGGAAACGCATCGCGCTTTCCAGCGCGACCAGCGCCGTCTCCTTGCGCCAGTGCTGGCCGCATTCGACCAGAAGGGCGGTACGCCGGCCGTCCGCTGCGGCGAAGTCCGCGTAATCGATCACCCGGCGCCCCGCCGCGTGCCCCGCGTCCGCGACGATCCAGGCCGGGAAGCCGAGCCGGCGAGCCAGCGCACGGGCGCGGTCGGTCCGTCCGCACAGCGTCAGAGGCGGGGTGTCCGCCGTCATGGAATGCAGGTCGAGGATGCTGTCCGCCGCGTCGAACACCGGGCGGAGCTGCCGGGCACGGCGCAACTCCACGCTGTCGCGCGGGCCGTCCAGCACCTCCGGCGACCAGACGCGGTTCATGTCCTCGTCGACGAAGCGGGACGCGTAGGGCCGTTCGGCGTCGAAGCCGTGATAGGCAGCGGTGTTGGCGAAGACCAGCGTCAGCCGCCCGCGGGTGGGGCGGACGCCCATCCGGAACAGCCGGTCCATCGCCACCGCCCCGCCGATCTCGTTGCCGTGGATCAGCGAGACAATCACGGCATGCGGGCCGGATCGCCCGGATTCCAGCGTCGTGACATGGTCGATGCCGGTGTTGCCACGGCGGTAGGGGCCGATGTCCGGCGGCGTCAATTCGATTGGTGGCAGGGATTCGGTCAAGCGGATCTCGCCTTTGCGGGTCTGGCCGGTGCCGGGCGCTTTCGCCGAGTGGTCAGTATGGCGGAGAGTCCGTTGGTGCGCCAGCCCCGCCATTTCCCCGGTTCATCATGTCCTTTGCCTTACCGGTGCCTTACCGGTGTATGACGATTTTTGGTCGACGGGCACCCGGCCATCGTCTATACCCGAATCCATCCGCCGCAGCGTCCTGCTATGCCATTCGGGCAGGTGCCGCGGTTGGTCGGCGCAGTTGGTACACCGGGGTCAGCCATGAGTTTCGTGATCGAGGACGTGCTCGTCCGCAACGATCCGATCGTCCCGCGCCTGCCGGTGTTCTTCGATTCACCGCACAGCGGCACCGTCTACCCGCGCGACTTCGCCTTCGTCTGCCCGGCGTCCACTCTGCGGCAGGCTGAGGACACCCATGTGGACGAACTGTTCGCCCACGCGCCGGAGCACGGCGCGACGCTGCTCTGCGCCCTCTTCCCGCGCACCTACATCGACGCGAACCGGGCCATCGACGACATCGACCCGGCGATACTCGATGGGCGCTGGCCCGAACCGCTGCGCCCGACGGAGAAGAGCGCCGCCGGCATGGGGCTGATCCGCACGCTGTGCCGTCCGGGGATGCCGCTCTACGACGGGCGGCTGTCGGTTGCCGAAGTGGCGGAGCGCATCGACCGCTACTACCGGCCCTATCATTTCCAGGTCGCCAGCGTGATGGACGATCTGGCCGACCGGTTCGGCGCCGTGTGGCACATCGACTGCCATTCCATGCCCTCCGCGGTCGGGCCGGGGGCGGCGCACAAGCTGGGCATGGATTTCGTGCTGGGCGACCGCGACGGCACCAGCTGCGAGCCGGGCTTCACCGCCCTGGTCGAGCGGGTGCTGACCGGGCTCGGCTACAAGGTCACGCGGAACCATCCCTTCAAGGGGGTGGAGCTGGTGTCCCGCCATTCCAACCCGGCGCGGGGCCGCCATTCCCTGCAACTCGAAATCAACCGGCGCCTCTACATGAACGAGGAGACGCTGGAGCGGAACGAGGGCTTCGCCCGGCTCCAGGCCAACCTGACCACCTTGACCCGCCGCATCTGCGCCCATGCGCAGGCCAGCACCGCGCGACGCGCCGCCGAGTAACGGCCCAAAGAGGCGGGGCAGGGGCGTTACGGCGAGAACTGCTCCTTCAGAATCCGTTCCTCGAAGTTCAGCTCCGGGTCGAACAGCAGGGTCAGCGCGACGTCGCGCGCTTCCTCCACATCGACGCGGATGACCTCGCGCACCTCGGTCGAGTCGGCCACGGCGCTGACCGGGCGCTTGACCTCCTCCAGGATGTCCACGGTGATCTTGGAGCTGTGCGGCAGCAGCGCGCCGCGCCACCGCCGCGGCCGGAAGGAACTGATGGGCGTCAGGGCCAGCACCCCGGCGCCCAGCGGGATGATTGGCCCGTGGGCCGACAGGTTGTAGGCGGTGCTGCCGGCGGGGGTGGCGACCAGCACGCCGTCGCAGATCAGCTCCGGCAGGCGGACGACGCCGTCCACGGTGATGCGGAGCTTCGAGGCCTGCCGCGTCTCGCGCAGCATCGACACCTCGTTGATGCCCAGCGCCTCCACCTGCTCGCCGTTGCACCGGGTGGCCCTCATGCGCAGGGGGTGCAGCTTGACGCTCTGAGCGCTGGCCAGCCGCTCGGCCAGTTCGTCTTCGCGGAAGACGTTCAGCAGGAAGCCGACCGATCCCCGGTTCATGCCGTAGACCGGCGGCGGGTTCTGCCCGTCGCGCTTCAGCGCGCGGTGCAGCGTCTCCAGCAGAAAACCGTCGCCGCCCAGCGCCACGACGACGTCGGCGTCCTCCAGCGGCGCGTTGCCGTAGCGATGGACCAGCCGGGTGCGCGCCCGCATCGCCTCCTCCGTGTTCGCCGCGCAGAAGGCGATGCGGAGGTCGGCGGGCTTGCGGGGATCGGGCGCCAGCGGGTCCAGGGTCGGATCGGCGGGCAGCTTGGCAGCGGTTTCGGTCATGTCACGGGGACCATAGCGCAGAGTGCCCGGTTGCAGAAGGCCGCTTCGGTCGAGGGGAGGAGATGCGCTTCTTCCGGACGCATCGCCATGCGCAACCCCCTCACCCTCCCCACGCCTGCGGCGCGGGTCCCCTCCCTCTCCCCGGAGGGGCGAGGGCGTCCGGCGGAATGGGGGTCATCCGCCGGTCACGCTCATGTGGCGGGGGACCGCCGGGCCCTGGTGGCGACGGTCGATGATGAAGTCGTGGCCCTTGGGCTTGCGGGCGATGGCGTCGCGCACCGCCTGGACCAGCAGCCCGTCGTCGTCGCTGAGGCGCAGCGGGGTGCGCAGGTCGGCGGCATCCTCCTGGCCCAGGCACATGTAGAGGGTGCCGGTGCAGGTCAGCCGCACGCGGTTGCAGCTTTCGCAGAAATTGTGGGTCAGCGGCGTGATGAAGCCGATGCGCCCGCCGGTCTCGGCCACCCGCACGTAGCGGGCCGGGCCGCCGGTGCGGTAATCGATCTCGTCCAGCGTCCAGCGCTTGGCCAGCTCCGCCCGTACGAGGCTGAGCGGCAGATACTGGTCGAGCCGCGCCTCGTCGCCGATCTCGCCCATCGGCATGACCTCGATGAAGGTCAGATCGAAGCCCTGCTCGCCGCACCAGCCGACCAGCCGGTGGAACTCGTCGTCGTTCACGCCCTTCAGCGCGACCGTGTTGATCTTGACTTGGAGCCCCGCCTCCTTGGCGGCCTGGAGCCCACCGAGGACCTTGTCCAGCCGGCCCCAGCGGGTGATCGCCTGGAACTTGTGGGGGTCGAGCGTGTCCAGCGACACGTTGATCCGGCGCACCCCGGCCTCCACCAGATCGCCGGCATACTTGAAGAGCATGGTGCCGTTGGTGGTCAGCGTCAGCTCGTCCAGGTCGCCGGCCTTCACATGGCGGCCCAGGCTGTGGATCAGCTCGTGGATGCCCTTGCGGACCAGCGGCTCGCCGCCGGTCAGGCGCAGCTTGCGGGTGCCCAGCTTGACGAAGGCGGAACAGACGCGGTCGATCTCCTCCAGCGTCAACACTTCCGCCTTGGGCAGGAAGCTCATGTCCTCCGCCATGCAATAGACGCAGCGGAGATCGCAGCGGTCGGTGACGGACACGCGCAGATAGCTGACGGTCCGCCCGAAAGGATCGACGAGCGGGGCGGCGGCGGTCGGCGGAACGGTCGTCATCGTCAGGCTTCTCCCCAAGGGGGTGCGTGTCATGCAGTCCGGGCGGTGATTATGGCCCCGAACCCGATCCTGATATATAGGTCCGAGTTGCGGATTTTTCGCCACCTGGAATTTCAGGCGCAGCAGACCACGGCGCGCGGAGCCGGGACTTGACGGGGATCAAATCCCGACGCCGTGCGCGTTCCGGCGGTGGCGCTCAGTGGACGCTGCCGCCGTCCGGGCCACCCTCCTTGCCGTTCTGGGCCAGTTCCCGCTCGCGAAGATAGTCCTCGGTCGTGCGCGGCGCGCGCGGGGCACCGAGCGCGAAGGGCGAGTCGCCCCGCTCGAACTGGTCCACCACGCGACAGTCGCCGCACATGCGCATGCGGTCGGCCGCCTCCGGCGTGGCGAACATGGCGTGCCGCCCGGCGAGCACCGCGACGATCTTGTCGATCGAGGACTTGGTGGCGAAGGGCTTGCCGCACTTGACGCAGCAGAAGGGCTCCTCCTCCTTCAGCACCCTGGCGCCGCGGGCGCTGTCGCGGAAATCGATCTCCGGAACCAGCGCGATGACCTTCTCCGGACAGGTCGTCTTGCACAGGCCGCACTGCACGCAGGCGTCCTGCGAGAAGGACAGCATCGGCTTGTCGGCGTTGTCGAGCAGCGCCCCGGTCGGGCAGGCGCCGACGCAGGACAGGCAGAGCGTGCAGCCCTCCACCATCACCTGCACCCGCCCGAAGGGGGCGCCCGGCGGCAGCGGCAGGACCTCCACCGGCTCCGGCGCGACCTTGTGCAGGTGGCGCAGCGCCAGCATGGTCACGGTGCGCTTCCCGCCCATCGGCAGGAAGGTGCCGGGGGCGGGAGCGCCCTCGCGCGGCAGGTCCCACAGCTCGGCGGCGACCGCGTCGGGGTCCTGGGCATCGATGATCGACACCCGGCCCGAGCCGTAGCCCAGACCCGACATCGCCGTCTCGGCGAGGCCGATCTGGCTGGCCAGCCCGACGGTCTCGCCGGCGTTGCCCGGCCCGACGAGGACGCGCACCCGCGCCGCGCCGTAGGCGAGCGCCGCCGCGAACACGTCGAAGCCGAGCTGGGTCACCTCGTTCACCGCGAAGGGCAGGACGCGGGCCGGCAGGCCGCGCCCGTAGCGCGCGATCAGCGAGATCATTTCGTCACCATGCCGCGGGTCGTGGACGAGCAGCACCGGTTCCGTCCCGCCGGCCTTGGCGTAGGAGGAGAGCAGCGTGCGCAGCCGCTCGTAGACCGTCTGGAGCGGCGGCAGGGCGTAGGTGCTGGCCCCCGTCGGGCAGACCGAGGCGCAGGAGCCGCAGCCGGCGCAGATGTGCGGGTCGATCGCCACATGGTCGCCGTTCGGCGTGATGGCGCCGGTCGGGCAGACCTCCAGGCAGCGGGTGCAGCCGGTCTTGCGGCTGCGCGAATGGGCGCAAAGGTCGGCCTTGAAATCGATGTAGCGCGGCTTCTCGAACTCGCCGACCAGATCGGCGGCCTCGAACACCGCCTTGGCGACGGCGGCGGGGTTGTCGGGGTCGGGGCGCAGGTAGCCGTCGCGCTTCCCGTGCGCCGGGAACAGCGGCGCGCCGCCGGTCAGGTCCACGATGACGTCGCAGCGCGAGGCGGCGCCCTGCCGCGGCGGCTCGAAGCCGAGGACGGCGCGCGAGGCCGGGATGGCCGGGGCGTAGTCGTCCACCACGATCTCGAAATTGCCGAGCCAGCCCTTGGCGGCGCGGATGGTTCCTTTGAAGACCGGCACGTCCATGACGCGCGGCGGGGCGACATCCTTGGGGGATTTCAGCAGCACGGTGACGTCCAGGCTGCCGGACAGCTGCCGGGCCACCTCGATGGCGCGCTCGTCGGTGCCATAGACCAGCGCGGTGCCTTCCGACGCCAGAGTAATCGTGCCGGTCGGCGGGATGTCCATGGCCGCCTCGGCCAGCAGCGCGGCGATCTTCGGCCCGGCCAATGCGCCCTCGTCCGACCAGCCGGCGCGCTCGCGGATGTTGGTGAAGGCCAAGGTGGCGTCAGGACTGTCCTGGGCGGCGATCTCCGCGAACAGCGGGGCCTCCTGGGTGCAGGCGACGAGCAGCGGGGCGCCCTCCGCCACGCGCGCCTCGAACCGGTCGAGCTGGGTGCGGCAAAGCTGGGTGGCGACGGACAGATCGCCCTCCGCCCCCGCCGCGGCCCCGCAGGCCCTGGCCAACGCCTTGCCGTCGATCGCCATGCTGTGGACGCAATCGCAGACGAGCACCGTCCGGCCGTTGATCTTCATCGCTTCCAACCCCTTGCCCTGAAAAGACCTGCCCTAAAGCCCTGTTGCACACAGCGCGTTCCAGTTCTGTACATATCGGCTGGGTGGCACGGTTGCGACAGCAAAATGCGTGCGGCAGGATGGTCGTCCACCCCTTCATCCGTCGGACCCGTTTCCCCATGACCAGCGCCCCCACCGTCCGCGACGCCCGCATCGAGGACGTCCCCGCCTTCCAGCGGATCTACGAGCACCATGTCCTTCATGGCGTCGGCACCTTCGAGGAGGAGCCGCCCGACGTGGCGGAGCTGGAAGGGCGCTTCCGCGCCATCACCGGCGCCGGCTTGCCCTGGCTGGTCGCAGAGCGCGACGGCCTGATCCTGGGTTACGCCTACGGCAGCGCCTACCACGTCCGCTCCGCCTACCGCTTCACCATTCAGGATTCCGTCTACATCGCGGAGGAGGCGCGCGGCCAGGGCCTCGGGCGCCTGCTGCTCCAGGCGCTGATCGACCGCTGTGTGGAGCAGGGCTACCACCAGATGGTGGCGCTGGTCGGCGGATCGGAGAACGCCGGCTCCATCGGGCTGCACGCCGCGTTGGGCTTCCGCACCTGCGGCGTGGTCGAGGCCGTCGGGCTGAAGTTCGGGCGCTGGCTGGACGTGGTCATGATGCAGAAGGACCTGGGGGCGGGGCGGTCGGACATTCCGCAGGGTGTGGGGCCGAGTCAGCCGGTGGCGGTGCGTTAGCCGCCGTCGCTCCACCGGTCCAGCGCGGCGAGCGCCGGAGGAACGGCGTCGTCCAGCGCACGGCATAGGGCGTCGGGATCGCCCTCGCCGGTGTCCAGGGCGCGCTCCAGAGCCTGAGCCGCGCCCCGCAGCGCCATACAGCCGTAAATGCCGGCGACCCCGGCAATCTTGTGGGCCATGGCCCCGGCGGTCGCCCGGTCGTCGGCGTTCCAGGCCTGCTCCAGCGCGGCGTGGTAGCCGCGCAGCGTGACGAGGGTGTTGGTCACCAGGGTGGCGACCCGCTCCGCCGGCAGATGCTCGCGCATCTGGCGGATGGCGTCCTCATCGAACACGGGAAGGCCGGGTTCGCCGTCCGGCGGAGGGGGCATGTCCGCCAGCGCGGACGCGACGCCGGTGCCGGAGGATCGGTGGTCCAGCAGGGCGTCCAGCGCGGACAGGCGCAGCGGCTTTTCCAGGACGGCGTCGGCCCCCGCCGCCCGGCAGCGCTCCGCCGCGCCGGGCACGGCGGAGGCGGTCAGCGCCACGATGCGCAGTCCCGCCGTGTTTCCGGCGCCATCGGAAAGGGCGCGGATGCGGCGGGTCGCCTCGATCCCGTCCATGTCCGGCATCTGCACGTCCATCAGGACGAGGTCGTAGGGCTCCCGCTCCACCGCCGCCAGAGCGGCCCGGCCGTCGCCCACCACCGTCACCTCGTGACCGGCGCGGCGGAGCAGCGCGGCCGCAGCCTGCTGGCTGACCGGCTCGTCCTCCGCCAGCAGGACGCGCAGCGAAGACCCCTCGTTCGTCGCGCCGGTCCGCTCCGTCTTGTCCGGATCGGGCTGCGCGGTGCGCCGGGCGCGGGCCTGCGCGACGCCCAGACCGACCGCGAAGACCGCCAGCCCGGTGAGCAGCCCGACCCCGGCGGGGGCGGCGGTGGACAATTCAGCCCCCGCCCGCGGGGTGTTCGGTGCGTCCAACCCATCCCGCAAACCGTCCCGCAGGGCCAGCGCGCCACGGCCGGCCCGCTGGGCGAGGTCGCTGGCGGTGCCGCGCAGCAGCGTGGCGATCCCCGCCGCCTTGGCGGTCAGCGCCTCCCGCTCCTGCCGCAGGTCGAAGACGTTCTGCTCGTCCATTCCCAGCGCGACGAGCTGGCGCGCGGCGTCGGCGCGGCGGGGGCTGGCGGCATCGATCGGCAGATCGTTCAGAGCGTCGAACAGCGCCCCCGTGGCCTTGCGGAATTCGGCCCGTGCCGAGGCGGCCGAAGCCGAGACCGTCCCGGTGGCGAGCAGCCGGAGAGCCACCGTCTGCCGTGAGCCGTCGATCCGGCGCATGGTTTCGTCGTCCGGTGACGACGTGCGCAGGGTGGCGAGCGCCTCCGCCAGCGCCTCGCTGCGGTCCGCCACCTGTTCGATGAGGTCCTGAAGGCTGCGCTGAACGGCCAGACGGCGCTCCACCGTGGCGTTCAGCTCGTCCGCTTCCGCGCGGATGGCCAAGGCGGCAAACCGCAGTTCCGCGCGCCAGTCCCGTGGCAGAGCCTCCAATGTGGAGGCGAGGCGGTGCGTCCTCTGGCGCAGCGCGTTGTGGGCGGTCAACTGGCGCTGGGCGGTGCCGGCCGCTTCCAGCTCGGCCGCGTCGGCGGACAGCCCGGCGGCCAACTCCGCGATGCGCATGAGGTCGAGCGCCTCATCCAGGCTGCGGGCGGCTTGGCCGCGGGCGCGGGCGTCCGTCTCGGCCAGAGCGAGCCACGTGGATCCGCCGGCGCTGGCACCGGTCAGCAGCGCGGCCAGGGCCAGCGCACCAACCCAAGGCGTACCGATCCGGGGCGCGCTGAGCCACGGTGCTCCAACCCAGGGAGCGGCCAGCCGTGAAATCCGGCGCTCTCGGCGCATTTCCGCCGTGGTGGATGGGCTGGCATCCTGTGCGTGCATGTCCGCCCGACGATTCCCGTTCCTGGCGGAGCTTACACCGGCTTGGCAAGGGTTTGCCATGGGACTTCGGTCATGCCCGACAATCGCGCATTGGAGAGTCGAACTGGGGCAGTCACACCGGCGAGGTGGCCTGGGTCCAGGACGGGTCCTCGATCCGGTGCAGGCGTCCGGCCCCGGTCAGCGCGGCGCGCAGGGTCAACGCCTTGCGCCGTGCTGGGGCCAGCCGGTGTTCCGGCGCCTCGCGCAGGATTTCCGCGCCGTAGGCGTCGGCCACCATCAGGCCGCAGTCGTCGGGAATCAGTTCCGGCGGAAAGGCGTCGTCCACGGCGAAGTAGAAGGCGTCGCACCAGTCCCGGTACTCCGGCCATTTCTGGTCGGAGCGGAAGTCGGCCACGCAGCTTTTCACCTCGACGATGATGACGGTGCCCGCGCCGTCCATCGCCAGGACGTCGGCGCGGCGCCCGCTGGCCAACCGGAACTCCGCCATGCTGACGAAGCCGCGCGCGGCCAGCGCCCGGCGCACCCCACGGAAGATCGGGACGGCACCGCCCGCCGAGAGCGGCGGCTCGTCGCCTTGCAACAGGATATCAGCCATTATAAACGGAACAGTTCAAGAACGAAACGGCACAATGACCCGGCTTCGCGGCTTTGCCAAGGGACTTCTGCCGAATCCGGGCCGCGCGAAAGGGGCAGGCGCGGGTTCAAGCCATGCCGAGGGGAGCACCATGTGAGGCGGCGTGAGGCAGGCTGCGCCGAGGCGGGAACATCAGAATGGCGGTCGTGCCGGCGCCGGGCTCGCTGTACAGGTCCAGGCGTCCGCCGTGCATCTCCATCAGCCGCTTGACCACGGGAAGGCCGATGCCGGTCCCGGTGGTGCCGCGGGGAACGGACATGTCGGCGCTGCCGAAGGGTTCCAGGACGCGGGCCATCTCGTCCTCGGCGATGCCGGCCCCGGTGTCGGCCACCATCAGCCCGATCCCGCCGTCCGGCATGGGGCTGGCCGACAGCATCACCTGCCCGCCCGACGGGGTGAACTTCACCGCGTTCGACAGCAGGTTGGTCAGCATCCGCTGAAGCGCCCGGGCGTCGCCGTAAAGCAGGGGCAGGTCGCCGGACAGATCCTCCCCGATGTCGACACCGCGGGCCGCGGCCTTGTCGCCCACCTGGGCCAGCGCCTGACGGGCGGCGTCGGCCACGTTGATGGCCTCCTCCTGCATTTCCGTCCGCGGGGTCTCGCTCTGCGACAGGTCGAGGATGCCGTCGATCAGCGACAGAAGATGCGTGCCGCTGGCGTGGATGTCCGCGGCGTAGCTGTGGTAGCGGGGGGAGCCGAGCGGGCCGAAGGTCTCCGCCAGCAGCACTTCGGAAAAGCCCAGCACCGCGTTCAGGGGGGTGCGCAGCTCATGACTCATATGCGCCAGGAATTCCGCCTTCGCCCGGTGCGCACGGTCCGATTCCGGCACGGCGGGAACCTCGGGACCAAGTTCCACGAGGGTCACGCAGACGGATGGCGCAGCGATGCCGGCGTCGAACGGGGCCGCGGCGATCCGCCAGCGTGCGCCGCCGGGCGCCGTCACCAGGCGTCGCACCGCCTGCTTTTCCGCCAGGCAATCGGCCAGGCAGGCGAACAGGCCGGCCTCTTCGCCATCCTGAAGATCGTCCGCGCGCAGCCGGCGCCCGGCCAGGGCATGCCCGAACAGCCGCTCCGCGGCGCGGTTGGCCGTCAGCCATTCGAAGTCACCGATGGCGCCCGTGGCGTCGTGGACAGCGGCCAACACGCCCATTCCGTCGGCAAGGGCCGCCATCGCGGCACCGGCCAGCGCGTCGCCGGTCAGGCCCGTCCCCCCCACGCCCGGCCGCGCACCGTCCAAGAGCGCAGGATGCCCCGCGCCAGCCGGCGTCGCCGCCTCCGGTCGTCGGTCGCGGAAAGGGGTTTCGATCACGGCATCCATTGGTCGCATAGTCGAAAAGATTCGAGAAACATGCAACCGGCAAATTGCGACAATCAATCGCGTTATTGTGAGGTTCCGTTGTCAGTTTAGCGCCTTTTCTTGACTTTTATATAAAAATCTACAGAAATGTTCGGGTGGTCAGCGGCTTTGAGACGGGGTGCCGGATGCCCTGCGGCCCGATCGTCTTCCAACGGGTCGGCTTCAAAGGGGTCGGCTTCAAGGGGGTCGGACGAACGGCGGGCTTGATCCTGGACGCCGCTTCCGTAGCCTGGATTGCACGGAGCCGTTTCCGATCGCCAGGAAACCGCGTGCACGCAGTGGGGGACGCCGCCCGTGACGAGCAAAGGAGCTTATCGGCAAGGCGCGGGACGGCGTGGCGCGGTCCTGGTCTTCGACGCCGACGACCGGCTGTCCGCCTGGAACGAGGAGGCGGAGGCGCTGCCCGGCGCCGGTCGTCTTCTGGTCCAGGGCGCTCTGCCGGAAACGCTGGCCCCTCTTTTCCGCGGCCTGCCGCCCGGCCACACGGTCACTGACTGGCCGCTCAGCGGCGGCGGGTTTGTCCGCCGCACCGCCGGAGAGGGCGCCGCAGATGAGGGCGTCTCCGGGAACGGGGCTGCGGCGGGGGCCGACCTGTCGGGCCGCCTGTTCGCCGCGGCCAGCCATGACCTGCGCCAACCGCTGGCTGCCCTGTCGCTGCTCTTGGGGGCGCTGGAAGGGCGCCTCGACGGGACGGCGGTCGGCGGCGGGAAGAGCGCGGCCGGGCGGGGAAGCGCCCCGGCCGACCCGGCGGCGCGCGACCTGCTGAATGCCATGGGCAACGCGGTGCAGTCGCTGCGCGGCATGGTGGACGGGCATTTCGACCTCGTACGGCTGGAGGCCGGTCTGGTGCAGCCGGACATCGGCGCGCCCGTGGTCAACGGCATCCTGACGCGGATGGCGCTGGACGCGGCCCCGCGCTTCGACGGGCGCGGGCTGCGCTTTTCGGTGCTGCCCTGCTCGGTGCGGGTCGCCACCGACGCCTCGCTTCTGGAGCGCATTCTCCAGGGATTCATCGCCAACACCCTGCGTCACACCGAGCGTGGGCGGGTGGTTCTCGGTTGCCGCCGCCAGGGGGCCGACCTGCGGATCGAGCTGTGGTCCACCGGTCGCGGCCTGCTGCCCGAACAGCTGCGCACCCTGCGGGAGGAACTCCAGCGCCCGGACGGGGCGGGCGATCCGTCGGTGATAGACCTCGGGTTGCGGCTGGCCTGCGGGCTGGCGCGGCGGCTGGGGCACCGGCTGGAGGTGGATTCGGCGCCCGGCCGCGGCACCATGCTGGCGGTTCTGGTGCCGCGGGCCGCGGACGGCGCGGATGAGCCGCCGGCGTTCGCGGAGCCCGCCGGGCCTGCCGGAGTCAACGCCACGACCCCCGGCGAGGATGTCAGCCGCGCCCGCGTGCTGGTCATCGAGGACGACCCGATGGTGCTGGAGGCGTTGGGCGCGCTGCTCGGGCAATGGGGTTGCGCGGTGGTCGCCGCGGACTCGGTGGACGCCGCGCTGGAACGGCTGGGCCCTGGTCCGCAGGTTCCCGACCTCGTCATCTCCGACTTGCGGCTGAAGGGGGCGATGAACGGGATCGTCGCCATCCGTCAGATCGGCAAGGCGCTCGACGCGACGCTGCCCGGACTGATCCTGACCGGAGACACCGATCCGATGCGCCTGCGCGAGGCGCGCCTGTCGGGCTATCCGCTGCTGCACAAGCCGGTGGCGCCGATGGCCCTGCGGGGCGCCGTGGCGCGGCTTCTCGGCCGCGAGCGCCTGAAGTCCTGAGGAGGTTTCGCGTCGCTGCCGGTGCTTGGGCGCGGCGTTGCGCGCTGTATTGCAGAATTGACATCGAAATGAGAGCGCAATCCCTCTGCAAATGACAATCAATAGTCGGGGCGCTCCGTGTCCTCGCCGGAACCGACTATCCATTTGGGAGGATAAGGGCTTTTCCATTAACGAGGTGCCGGGCCGCTTGCTATAGTCGGATGATCCGACGATTTTGGTAAAAACACCGCTGGGAACGGGTGCAATGCCGCTGCTGGACAGAAGGAGGCGGGTCTCGTTTGCGGTTCCGGTGCTGGTCGCCGCGGGGCTGACGCTGACCTTTGGCGCCTTTTTCCAGATGCGCGCCGCCAACCGGGAGGCGGAACGCACGCAGCACGAGCGGCAGTTCGCCCAGTTCCATGACGCCCTGACGGAGCGGATCGGCAGCCATGCGCTGCTGCTGCGCACGTTGCGCTCGGCCTTTTCGGACCCCCGCCCGGCCACCCGCGACGGCTTCGCGGCGGCGGTCCGGCCGATCATGCCACTCTATCCCGGCCTGTGGTCGGTCGCCTGGGTAAGCCGGGTGTCCTTGGCAGAGGTTCCCGCGCTGGAGGCGGCGATGCGGGCCGCCGGCCGCCGGGACTTCACCGTTCAGAATGCGGGCGAGACAGGGGATGGCGGCCCCGGCATGGCACCGGCGGCCTCCCAGGGGGATCTGTTCGTCAACACGCTGATGGAGCCGGAGCGTGGCGGCGCCTTCGGACAGGGGATCAACATCCTGTCCCTGCCCAACCGGGCGGAGGTGCTGGCGCGGGCCTGCGCGTCGGGCGAACTGACGGCGACGGAGGCGCTGCCGCCGCGTCCGCGGGGGGAGAGCGGACGCAGCATCGTTCTGTATCTTCCCGTTTACCGCTACCCCGTGGACGAGATGGACGGGGCCGACCGCTGTGCGGAGGTCTCCGGCTACGTCTCCTCGGTCTTCGGCATCGCCCGCCTTCTGGAGGAGGCGGGCAACCGTGTGAACGGCCTGCATGGGGCCGTGTTCCTGCTTGACGGGCCGGCGGGCGACGGCGGGCGCGTCCTGGCGTCCCGCGACTTGGCCGTCCCGTCCGCGAACCAGGAGGGCGTTCCCTTCGGAGAGCTTCGCAAGGACGGCGAGGCGGTGCTCGAGCGCGATCTGGTGATCGGCGGGCGGCGTTGGACCTTGGCGCTGGCGATTCCGCCCGAACCGCGGCTGGCCCCGGTGGATTATCCGGCCTGGATCGTGCTGGTGATGGGGCTTCTGCTGACCGGCGCGCTGGCCGGCTACACCCGGCGCGAGGCGCAGGCCAAGCGCTTTCTGGTGACCGAGGCCCGCGCCCGCGCCGCCATGGCCCGCGCGCTGCGCGAAAGCGAGGAACGGTTCCGCATGGCGCTGCGCCATTCGCGGGTCGCCGTCTTCAGCCTGGACCGCAACCTGCGCTACATGTGGATGTACAACCCGCAGACCGGACGGGCGGCGGAAACCTTCATCGGCCGGACCAACGCCGACATCCACGCGCCGGACGACGCGGCGCGGCTGGACGCGGTGAAGCGGGCCGTTCTGGACACCGGAACCGGCTCCCGGCAGGAGGTCCGCGTCGGGGCGGCACCCGGCGTGGAGCAGGTGTTCGACCTGATCGTCGAGCCGTTGAGGGACGAGGCCGGCGGAGTGTCGGGCGTGATCTGCGCCGCCATCGACATTTCCGACGGTGTGCGCATCCGCGAGGCGCTGGCCGAGGCCCATGCCGAGGCGGAGCGGGCCAACCGGGCCAAATCGCGCTTCCTCGCCGCGGCCAGCCACGACCTGCGCCAGCCTTTCCAGGCCATGAGCCTGTTCCACCATATCCTGACCGCCCGGCTGTCCGACGCCAAGCAGATGGAGGTGGCCGGCAAGCTGGGGGAAGCGATCGCCGCCGGCAACACGCTGCTCAACACGCTGCTCGACACCTCCGCGCTGGAGGCCGGCAACGTCAAGCCGCGCCCCACCGTCTTCCCGTTCCAGGACATCGCCGACCGGCTGAACCGCGAATTCGCGGAGCAGGCGTCCGGCAAGGGCATGGTCCTGCGCATGGTGCCGACCTCCGCCTATGTGCTCAGCGATCCGGTGCTGTTGGAGCGCATGGTGCGCAACCTGCTGGTCAACGCGCTGCGCTACGCCGAAGCCGGGACGATCCTGCTGGGCTGCCGACGCCGCGACGGGCACGCGTTGATCGAGGTGTGGGACACCGGGCCGGGCATTCCCGCCGACCAGCTCAAGCTGATCTTCGATGATTTCTACCGCTGCGGGACCGACCAGCGGGACAGCGGGCGCGGGCTGGGGCTGGGGTTGTCCATCGTCCGACGCACCGCGCAGATCCTCGGCCATCAGGTAGACGTGCGGTCCCGCGTGGGCAAGGGCACCGTCTTTTCCATTTCCGTGGTGATGGTCGGCGACCGTCACAACCCATTACCCGAGGAGCCCACCACGTCGGTGGCGAGCGCCTGAGTTTCTTGCCATGCGCACGGCGTGTGTGTGCGCCGCGGAATCGGCAGGGATGGGCGGGTCCTATTTTCAATTTTTCACGGAAAGCTCAACGTTCCGCCAATCCTGCGCTCCAATGCGCAAGGTCTTGCCATGCTGCGCCTGCTCAGTGATACAATGCTGCGCGAGCGGATTGTGTTACCGGAAAGTAAATGGATTCCGTCTTCCGACCGCTTGACATAGGTCATGGGGTGAGACCTTGGGCCGTCGTAAGACCGTGACGGAACGACATTTCCGCCGATCGGCAAGGACGGACGGCGTGGGGGTGCGGCGAGGCGGCGAGATCGGTGGTGACGGAGGGGTGCGACATTGTTGCACCGCAACGGAACCGCGAAATGCGCCACCCTGTCACATCTCTTTCACGGTGCCACGCTATTCAGGGCACCCCGAACCGGCCCCTGGCGGGCGGCCCTTCCCGGGCCGGCCGATCCCGGGGTCCAACAAAAAGGCCGCGGACGACAGGGCGATCCGCAGGCCGGGAGGATTCGGCCCGGGGATCATGCGATTCCGAGCCGCTATCCGATTGAGGAGCTTCTCTATGGACCGTGTTACCGCGCCCGCCACCCCCGACTTCGGCAAGAACGGCTCATCCGCCATGATCGAGAACGTCACCTTCGAGGAAATCCAGATCGGCCAGCAGGCGAGCCTGTCGCGGCGTCTGACCATGTCCGACATCGAGCTGTTCGCCACGGTGTCCGGCGACATCAACCCGGCGCACCTCGACGAGGAGTATGCGGCGGACAGCCAGTTCCACAAGGTGATCGGCCACGGCATGTGGTCGGGCTCGCTGATCTCGGCCGTTCTGGGCACGCTGCTGCCGGGGCCGGGGACGATCTACATGGGCCAGGACCTGCGCTTCAAGCGCCCGGTGGGCCTGGGCGACGTCATCACCGTGACGGTCACCGCCAAGGAGAAGCACAGCGAGAAGAACATCGTCGTCTTCGATTGCGTCGCCCGCAACCAGGACGGCAAGGAGGTCGTCTCCGGCCTCGCCGAGGTGATCGCGCCGACCCGCAAGGTCCGCCGCGCCGCGCACGAGCTGCCGCAGGTCCAGGTCATCCGCCACGACGGCCATGACGAGCTGCTGGGCAAGACGGAATCGCTGCCCCCGGTGCCGACCGCCGTCGTCCATCCCTGCGACGAAAGCTCCCTGAAGGGCGCCGTCGAGGCCGCCGAGGCCAACCTGATCGACCCGGTGCTGATCGGCCCGGCCTCCAAGATCAAGTCGGTCGCCGAGGCCCACGGTCTGGACATCAGCCGTTACCGCATCGTGGACGTGGCGCATTCCCATGCCTCGGCCGAGACCGGCGTCCGGCTGGCCCGCTCCGGCGAGTGCGAGGCGGTGATGAAGGGCAGCCTGCACACCGACGAGCTGATGGCCGAGGTCGTCCGCAAGGAGACCGGCCTGCGCACCGGCCGGCGGCTCAGCCACGTCTTTGTAATGAACGTGCCGACCTACCCGCGCACGCTTCTCATCACCGACGCGGCGATCAACATCTATCCGACGCTGGAAGACAAGGTCGACATCGTCCAGAACGCCATCGACCTCGCCAAGGTGCTGGGCGTCGAGACGCCGCGCGTCGCCATCCTGTCGGCGGTCGAGACCGTGAACCCGAAGATCGCCTCGACGCTGGAAGCGGCGGCGCTGTGCAAGATGGCCGACCGCGGCCAGATCAAGGGCGGCATCCTCGACGGCCCGCTGGCCTTCGACAACGCCATCAGCCTGGAAGCCGCCCGCACCAAGGGCATCGTGTCCGAGGTCGCCGGCCAAGCCGACATCCTGCTGGTTCCCGACCTGGAGGCCGGCAACATGCTGGCCAAGCAGCTCTCCTTCCTGGCCAACTCCGACGCCGCCGGCATCGTGCTCGGCGCCCGCGTGCCGATCATCCTGACCAGCCGCGCCGACAACGTCCGCACCCGCCTCGCCTCCTGCGCCGTGGCCGTCCTGGCCGCCGCCGCTCGCCGCCGTGGCGCCGCCGCCGCGGCCGAGTGAGAGGAGCGACCGTCATGACCAGCCAGAACGCGGGTGGCGGCAACGCCATCCTGGTCATCAACGCCGGTTCCTCCAGCCTGAAATTCTCGGTCTTCCGGGAAAGCGGGGCGGGCGGGCTGCGGGTCACGATCAACGGCCAGATCTCCGGGATCGGCACCGAGCCGAAATTCGAGGCCAAGGACGCCGCCAAGCGTCCGCTGGCCGAGCGGGTCTGGACGGCGGGTGAACCGTCCGACCGCACCGCCCTGCTGGCCTTCCTGCTGGAATGGATCGAAGGGCGGCTGGACGGGGCGAAGCTGCTGGCCGCCGGCCACCGCGTCGTGCATGGCGGCACCCGCCACGCCGCACCGGTGCTGCTGACCCCGGCGGTGATGGAGGAGCTGGAGAGCTTCATCCCGCTGGCGCCGCTGCACCAGCCGCACAACCTCGCCGCCATCCGCGCGCTGGCCGAGGCCCATCCGGAGTTGCCGCAGGTCGCCTGCTTCGACACCGCCTTCCACCGCGGCCAGCCCTGGCAGGCGCAGATGTTCGCCATCCCGCGGGAGCTGACCGACGAAGGCGTACGCCGCTACGGCTTCCACGGCCTGTCCTACGAGTACATCGCCCGCCGCCTGCCGGAACTGGCGCCCGAACTGGCCGACGGCCGGGTGGTGGTCGCCCATCTCGGCAGCGGCGCCAGCATGTGCGCCATCCACGCCGGGCGCAGCGTGGACAGCACCATGGGCTTCACGGCGCTGGACGGGCTGCCCATGGGCACCCGCTGCGGCAACATCGATCCCGGCGTGCTGATCTACCTGATGCGCCAGAAGGGCATGGGCGCCGACGCCATCGAGAAGCTGCTCTACAACAAGTCGGGGCTGCTCGGCGTGTCGGGCCTGTCCAACGACATGCGCGCCCTGCTGGACAGCGAGGACCCGCAAGCCGGGGAGGCGGTGGAGCTGTTCTGCTTCCGCATCGCCAAGGAGACCGGCGCGCTTGCCGCGTCGATGGGCGGCATCGACGCGCTGGTCTTCACCGCCGGCATCGGCGAGCGCTCCGCCCCGGTGCGGGCGCGGGTGGGCGACAAGCTGGCCTGGCTGGGCGTGGTCATCGACCCGGCGGCGAACGAGGCCAACGGCCCGCTGATTTCCGCCCCAACCAGCCGTATCCCCGTCTACGTCATCCCGACCGACGAGGAGCAGATGATCGCCCTGCACAGCCGCAAGGCGCTGGAGACCGCCTGATCGGCGGTCTGTCCGGTGCCGTCGCATGAAGGCTGAATGAAGAAGGCCCGCCGTCGCGACGGCGGGCCTTCCTTCTGTGGGAAGAACGGTCCGTTTTTACAGACCTTTCCAGAGCTTCAGGTATTCGATCAACTTGCGCGTGTGGGCCGGCGGTGGCTGGTGGAAGCGGGCGACGAGGCCGGCCTGCTCGTCCATCTTCACGACGACTCCCCGGCAGGCGAAATCCGAATGTTCCTCGCCATGCCGGAAAAGGATGCGAAAGTCGAACTGCTGCTTGGCGATCAAGTCGCCGTCATAGGGGCGGATGCGGAAAGACCCGAGGACGAACTCCTCCGGCACATATTCGTGACTGTCGATCCGGATGGTCGGAGGATCGGTGGGGCGTTCCTTGGCGGACGCCGTGGAAGCGGCAGTGGATTTGCCTCGTCCGCTCAATTTCGACAACCACGACATGGCGGCCCAGGCCCCTTCCAGACAACATCGTGACAGAACTGCAATTGTCCGGAGTTTCGGACCTATTTCCTTTAATAATGGTTAAGCTTGATCTGCCAGCGAAAATGGTCTGATTTTCCATGCCACAACCACCGCCGCCGCCCAATGGTGAGTGGTTTTGTCGCATGTCACGCCGTCATGGCAACCATGACGTTGCTTTGCGGTGGCTTTGCTCGTCAAGGGGTGGGAAAGTGATTAGCTTTTTCAACACTTGATAAAAAGGTCAGTGGACAGATTTCGCCCGTTTCGGCATTTCGCAAATGCAGCATCTTCTTCGCATCCGCAAATGAACAGCGAAAGGAGGCGGGAGCCGACGACGAGGCGCGGGCGCGGCGGTCCGGCCAACGAAAACAGCCGCCGTGGTCTTCCGAAACATCCGCACTTGGAGGAGGAAAGCCATGATGCATCGCAACATCGGAGATCTTATGAACCGCCGCCGCGTGGTCAGCCTTCCGGCGGGCGCGACGGTGCGGGACGCCGCTCGGCAGATGAAGGCCGCCCATGTGGCGTCCGTCGTGGTCACCGCCTCCATAGACGAACAGATCGAAGGCATCTTCACCGAGCGCGACCTGACCGACCGCGTGGTGGCCGACGGGCTGGACCCGGATCAGACCCGGCTGTCGGAGGTGATGACCCCGTGCCCGGTCACCGCGGCCCACGACATTACGGTGGGCGAGGCGTTGCGCCGGATGGCCGACCATGGGCTGCGCCACCTGCCGGTCGTCCGCGACGGCCGCGTCATCGGCGTCGTGTCCATGCGCGATTTCATGGGCGAGGAGCTGATGCTGATCGAGCACGAGCGCGAGATGATGGACAGCCTGACCGAGGTCATGATGTGACGGCGCGCAACACCTCCCGCGCCCTTCCGGGCGGCGCGGGAGGTGTTGCGCGGTCCTGTCGCGCCAGCTTCTAGCCCAGCTTTTTCAGGGCCGTCTCGACCTTGTCGATCTTGGTCTCGGCCTTGGTCAGGGCGGCGTGCGATTCCTTCAGCCCGTCCAGGGACACCTTCGCCCCGGCGAGCAGCGGGCCGAAGTCGGGGTCCTTGTCGGAAACCATGGACGGGAAGGACTTGCGGGTGCCGGTGATCTCGTTGGCGGCGGCGAGGATCTCCTTCTTCGCCTGGGCGGCCTGCTGGCGCACCTGGGTGATGTAGAAGGTGGCCGTCTTGATCGAGGCCGCCCGCTTGTCGTCCTCCGCCTCTTCGGCGACCATCTGCTCCTGCTGCGCGCGGTCGGCCTGCCCGCCGACGTCGCGGGCGATGTTGTCGTAGAAGGAGTCGGCGTCCTGCGCCCGTTTGGCCAGCTTGCGGCAGCTCGCCAGATAGGTGGCGCGCAGGTCCAGGGCGCCCTTCAGCGCCTGGGCGGCCTCCTTGACGATGCCGGCCGCCTCGGCGGCGGCCTCGGCGGTGTCGTCCTTCAACTGGTCCAGCTTCATGACGATGGCGTCGGCGCGGTCAAAGGCCCCCTGGGCCGGGTCGCGTCCCCCATATTGCTTGGGGTCGAGCTTCATCTTGGCGACGGCGGCCTTGGCTTGGCTGAACAGCTTGGCGGCCTGGACGGCGGTCGCGGCGACCTTCTTGGCCTGGGCGTCCACCGTCTTGGCGGCGGTCTGGACCGCGGCGGCCTGGGCCTTCGCCTCCTTGGCGTTGCCGGCCCCCTGCGCCTCCAGCACGTTGCGCAGCGCGAGGTCGGCGTTGGCGGCGGCCTGGTCGAGCAGCTTGATGTCGGCGTTGGTGGCCTTCAACAGCCCGTCGATCTGCACCGCG
The DNA here is from genome assembly GCF_001315015.1 of Azospirillum brasilense. Taxonomy (NCBI): domain Bacteria; kingdom Pseudomonadati; phylum Pseudomonadota; class Alphaproteobacteria; order Rhodospirillales; family Azospirillaceae; genus Azospirillum; species Azospirillum brasilense. The sequence goes on from NZ_CP012914.1 coordinate 832,539, forward strand.
ACCTTGTCGGCGATGGCGCGGGCGGCCTTGCCCTGCTCCTCGGCCTCCTTGGCCTTCTCCGCCTCGGCGTCCTCGCGCATCTCGGCGATGCGCTCGTTGACGGCCACGCCGGCGCGGCGGCCGATGTCGTCCAGCGCCTGACCGAGCTTCTTCAGCTCCGTCGCGATGGTCGCTACGCCCTCGGCCTTGGCCGACTTCTCCAGCGTCGTCTGATAGGCGGTGGCGCTCTTCACATAGTCGAGCAGCGCCTTCTCCAGTGCCTTCGCGTCGCTCTTGCCGAGCGCGGTGTCGAGCGCCTTGGTCACGTCCTCCAGCCCGGACTTGTGGAAGACGCCCATGAATTTGGCGCTCGGCTTCTTCTTGCCGGTGGCCGTCTCAAACGTCGTCTTGGCGGATTTCCAGTCGCTCGCGAATCCCATGGCGTTCCTCCCCGGATTGGACCGCGGAACGATGGAGCGGACGTGTTGGACCGGCAATCCGGGATGGGTCCATTGCGGATGGGTTCAGAAAGCGGTTCATGGGAGTGATTCACAGGACGCGGGCCGGGGCGTAAGCTGAGGCGACCCGTTCCCGGAACCTCCTGGCGCGAGGAAGGCGATGTTTCTGCCGTCCATCCACGATTTCACTGCCGAAGCCGCCGACCCTGCCCATTACGCGGCGCTGGACGGCGACTGGTCGCTGGCCGTCGCCGACGTGGTGGCAAGCACCCGTCTGGCCGGGGAGGGGCGGCACCGCGACGTGAATTTCGTCGCCGCCGCGGTGGTTGCCGTCCTGTCCGAGGCGGTGCGGGAGCCGGAACAGCCCGCCGCCTGTCAGTTCGGTGGGGATGGCGCCATCGCCGCGGTTCCGCCGGGCCGCCGGGCGGCGGCGGAGCAGGCGCTGGCGGCGCTCGCCCACTGGGCCGGGACCGAGATGGACGTGCCGCTGCGGGTCGGCCTCGTGCCGGTGAGGGCGCTTCTCGACGAGGGGCTGGAGGTGCTCGTCGCCCTGCAGGATTTCGGCAACGGCGACGCCTTCGGCCTGTTCCTCGGGCGCGGAGTCACCGCTGCGGATGCCTGGGTGAAGGCCGATCCGCGCTGGCGGCTGGAGCCGCGGCCCGGCCCGCTGAGCGGGCTGGAGAGCGTATCCTGCCGCTGGAACCCTGTGGTCAGCGGGCGCGGGGTGATCCTGTGCGTGATCGTCGACCCGCTGCCCAATGGCGGTACGGGACTGGCGGTTCTGGCCCGGGTCCAGGCCGACATCGAGCGGATCGTGCCGACCGCCACGGCGGCGCCGCTCGGGATGGGCGAACGGCTGGCGGTGCGCTGGCCGCCTTCCTGGCGATCGCTGTGGCTGGAGGCGCGCACGCGCCCGCGCGGGCGGCGGCTGGCCTGCGCCCTGTCGCTTCTCGGGAAATCCGCGCTGCTCGCCGCGATTCTGGGCGGCGGCTGGCGGGTGGCCGGTTTCGATCCGGACCGCTACCGCCGTGGCATGGCCGAACGGTCGGACTTCCGCAAGTCGGCGGGCGGGCCGCGCCTTGTCCTCGACGTGACCGAGGCGGAGGCCGCCGCCATCGAAGCCATGCTGGCCGCCCACGCGGCGGCCGGGCGCATCCGATACGGCACGGCGCGGGCGACGGCCTCCACGGTGACCTGCCTGGTCGGCGACCTCGCCGCCGACCGGCACGTCCATTTCGTGGATGGGGCGGAGCTGGGCTTCTGGCGGGCCTCGGTCATGCTCAAGCGGATGGCCGAGCGAGAGCCGTCCGCACCATAGGCCGTGCGGCTCAGTAGGCCCCGCGGCCGAGCAGGCGGCGGCGGGATTCCGCCTCGTCCACCGTCACGATCTCGGTGCCGACCGGCCACAGGGCCAGCAGGGCGAGCTTCAGATGCGCCCAGGCGAAGGGCAGGCCGATGATGGTGATGGCGAGGCCGACCGCGGCCACCAGATGGCCGAGCGCCAGCCACCAGCCGGCCAGGACGAACCACAGGATGTTGCCCAGCGTTCCGAGCAGGCCGGTGCCGATGTCCTCGCGGCCACGGAACTCATCCCGGCGGACGGCGGTTTGTCCAAAGGGCAACAGGGTGTACCAGGCGATCGTGAAGGCCGACCGCGCCCAGGGGATGCCGACGATGGTGATGACCATCAGGATGGCCGCGAAGAGCCATCCGGCGGCCATCCAGATGCCGCCGGTCACCACCCACAGGATGTTGAGAAGAAGGCTGAGGAAGGGCATCGGGTGTTTCTCCTTTTGCCCGCACATGTGGGGATGGCGGGCGGTTTCGCCCAGAGGAGGGATCGGCGAAAGTGGCGCATCGAAAGATTCATCCCCTCCCGGCTTCCGGCGGCTTGAATGCCCTCCGGAAAGGCCACAGATCGAAAGAGGGACCTTTGAGAAAAAGGCTGTTCCGCAGGGAACCGGGGTCCGCGCCGCACGCCATCCAGGGTATCACCGGATCGGAGGCCGCATGAACGAGGTCCAGAACCACGAAGAGTCCACCGACGCCGCCATCATGGGCGACGACGCCGAGAGCATGGCGCCGGTGGTCACCGCCATCCTTGGCTCCGCCATCGCCGCGGCCCTCAAGCGTGCCGGCACCGCCGACGTCGCGCACGGGGTGATCGCAGGATTGCGCCTGCTGCGCTCCGCCGCGGAGTCGGAGGCCGGCTACACCATGGGGGCGGCCATCGACACTGCCATTCGCACGCGCCTGCTGGTGGAGAACCTGTCGGCCCTGCGCACCACCGGGTCCGCCCCGGTCCCGGTGCCGCTGCCCACGCCGGGACCGGGGGTGGCCATCGCGTCGGCCATCTTCGTCAGCGCCGCGGAATCCTGCCTGACCGTCAACGCCCATGCCGAGGACAACGGACCTCTGGAGATGGCCGTCTTCGCCTTCTCCACGCAGTTGATCCAGCAGCTCGGCGGGTCGCCGGACTGGCGGGATCTGATGCGCGAGTTGCACCGCCCGTCCGAGCCGCGCGACGACCGTCCGGTCGAGGCGCTTCCCGACGGCAACACCATCCACTGACGGCTCCCGTTCTTGTGCAGGGTCCGCCGGCAATGGCGGAACTGCACAACAATTGGGGTAAAAACCTGCGATTTTCGGGATTTGCGGCCACCGTTCGCGCCATTTCGGGCCTTTTTATGGTACGGGACAAGGCTGCGAACCCTCCATTAGGCTCCCTGTCAATCGGCGGAGACGATCTCCGCACCATGTTCGGGAATCGGGGAGCGGAGCCTTGACCATACACAGCAGCGCCGGGCGGCCCGCGGGAGCCGCGTTCGGCATCGTGCCGTCGTCGCCGGGCGAGGCGCCAACCGCAAGCTGCGGCGCATCGCGGGAGGTGGGGCCGGGCTGTATCGTCGCCGGCGATCCCGCCGGACGGCGAATCATCCTGATCCACGCGACGTTCAGCGAATCCAGGGCCTGGACCCGCCTGCTGCGCGCCGTTCCGGCGGGACAGGAATGGGTGGCCGTGCCGCGGCCCGATCCGGTGCCGATCGGCGGCGCCTCCCGCCTGCGCGGCGGCGACCCCGGCGTGCCGGCGGCGGCGCTGCGTCCGCTTCTGGCGCTCCGCCGCTCGCGCAAGCCGCTTCTCGTCGGCAGCGGCGGCGGCGTGCCGGTGGCGCTGCGGGCCGTGCTGGAGTTTCCGGAGCTGGTTGGCGGCCTTCTGCTGATCGACCCGATGGCCGAGGAGACGGTCCGGCCGGGCGTGTTCCGCCGAATCGCCGCCTGCATCCTGCCGCCCGTCGTCCGCGACAGTGCGGCGGAGCTTCAGGCCATGGCGCCCATGCTCGACGCGGTCCGCGTGCCGGTCACGCTAGTGCAGGGAAAGGACATGCCGGACGGCGTGCCAGGCGCGTCCTTTTTGGAGCAGCGTCTGACCGGTTGCCGCAACCTGACCGTGGTGACCGTTCCCGGCCAACAGGTCGTGCCCGCCAAGCACGAATCGGCCATCCGCGGCGCTCTGGCCGCGTTGGTCACTTCGGTGGAGCGGGGAGGGGCCTGAGACAGAGAACGTCGAGAAGGGTGTCCGGTCAGAATCCGTTCGCTGTGATCGCCGCCTGGGTCCGGTTGCGCACGCCGAGCTGGCGCAGGATCGCCGTCACATGCACCTTCACGGTGCCTTCGGTCAGGCCCAGCTCATGCGCGATCTGCTTGTTGGATTTGCCGTCGCGCAGGCGGTTCAGCACGTCGCGCTGGCGCGGGGTCAACTGGTCGCCCGCGCCGTCGGCCAGGGAACCCAGCGGATCGGCGTCCCCCGCGCCGTTGACGGCGTGCGGCGCGCTGTCGGTCATCCGGTCGCCGCGGATCGCCTGTTCCGGCAGATAGACGCCGCCGGCCAGCACGAGCTGCAGGGCACCCATCAGCACCTTCGCGCTGCTCGACTTCGGGATGAAGCCGGCGGCGCCGTTCTCCAGCGCGGCCAGCAGGTCCGACCGCTTCTCCGATCCCGACACCACGACCAGCAGCGCCTTGGGAAGCCGCTGGTGGATCTCGCCGAGCAGGGAGAAGCCGTTCCATCCCGGCATGCCGAGATCCAGGAGGATCAGGTCGAAGGCGATGGCGCCGTCGCACAGGCGGCGAACGTCGTCGAACGTCCCGGCCTCGTGGAACACCATGCTGTCGTCCGACTGGGCGAGCAGGCGCCGCAGCCCGTCCCGGAACAGCAGGTGATCGTCGGCAAGCAGAACGTTCAGGGTCGGCTTTTCCGCGCTGTATTCCATGATGCTCATCGTGTCGGGTCTGCGATCCAAACAAATTCGGAGCGTATTGCCGAAATAGCCATCATCATTTCGGGGCGGAAGAGGGCCTTTGGTCCTATGGCGCACCACTTATGGCGTGCCGCCGCACCCAAAGCGGGTGCTCCGGACGCAGCAACACCGGCCGCGGGATGGCGCGGCCGGTGTTGGGGATGCCGGGGAAGCAGAACCGCGGGGACGCGTCAGACCACGTTGGCGCTGACCCCGGCGGCTTCCGCCGGCTGGTCGCCGATGCCGTTGTTCAACGCCCAGATCGCCGCCTGGGTGCGGTTCGACGCGTTGATCTTGCGCAGCAGGCTCTTCAGATGGACCTTCACCGTGGCCTCCGTGATGTGGAGGTGGTTGGCGATCATCTTGTTGGAGTTGCCGTTCAGCAGGCAGCGCAGGATCTGGATCTCGCGCTGGGAGAGACCCTTGCGGCGGGCCGGGACCTCGGTTGCCAGCTCGTCGCTGCGGCCGTTGATCAGAAGCTCGGCGAGGTGGGTGGGGAACACCTTCTCGCCCATCATCACCAGCTTCAGCGACTGCATCAGCGCTTCGCAGGCGATGTCCTTCATCAGGTAGCCGTGGGCGCCGGCGCCGAGCGCGCCCGACAGGCGGCGGGTGCACAGGTCGGTGGTCAGGATGACGACGCGGATGCCGGGGTGGCCGTCGCGCAGGGCGCGGAGCTGGTCGGCCTCGTCCTCGCCGCCGTTGACGAGGTCGATGAGGACCAGGTCGGGCTGGGTGCCCGCCGCCTCGACCGCGGGGACGCCCTCGCGCAGGGTGCCGGCCTCGCCCATCACCTTGAAGGGCGTGTTCTCGAACAGACGCTTCATGCCTTCGCGGAAGAGCTTGTTCGCGTCGATCAGGAAAACGTTCACGGGGTCCATTGTTCCTACCCGCCCTCTGTTTGTTTCAATTCGGTCGTTCGTCTGGCGCCTCCGTGGACATCCGGTCCGGGGGGAGGGCCGCTCTCCGCGGCTGTCCGTTTGGTTCCGGGGTGCCACGATCTGATTGGACCTTACCCCGGATTTGCGGAACAGAAAATTTCCCCAAAGGAAAAATTATGTCTCGCAATGGGCATATGCCCTAAGCCGAAATAAGACAAACCGTCCAACGAACCGTTCACGAATGTCTAACTTGGAATAATCAATCGGCATTGAATTCGACTCATCCTGTGATTTGTCTGTGACTGTGCGTGATTCTTGGGATCCTATGGCTGATGTGACTTCGGGCTATTGTGATAAGACAAGCGCTATGGTGACGGGCGTAGTGCTGGTCGCGACGATCTCTGCCCATGGGCCTAGTCCCATGCCGATTGGCGGGGTGCCCCGGCCGTTCCGTCAAGGGAAGGGGTTCGATGCGCCGGGGGGCGTGCTATATACGGTGTCCTCTTTCGATGAAGGGCGTCTCCCGACCGCGGGGGAGCCCGCCCAGGAAATCCGGTGCCGCATGTCCGATCCCTACGCCTACGACGATCCGCTGGGCCATGATCCCCTCAGCCACGCGGGCGCCCCGGCCCCCGCGCCGGCGCAGCGTTTCGCCTATCTGGACGGGCTGAACCCCGTGCAGCGCGAGGCGGTCGAGGCCATGGACGGCCCGGTTCTGGTGCTGGCCGGCGCCGGAACGGGCAAGACGCGGGTGCTGACGACGCGGCTGGCCCATCTGCTGATGACGCGCCGCGCCGCCGCCTTCCAGATCCTGGCGGTGACCTTCACCAACAAGGCCGCCCGCGAGATGCGCGAGCGCGTCGCCCATCTGGTCGGGATCGAGCCGGAAGGCTGGTGGCTGGGCACCTTCCACGCCCTGGCCGCGCGCATCCTGCGCCGCCACGCCGAGCTGGTGGGGCTGAAGTCCAACTTCACCATCCTCGACACCGACGACCAGATCCGCCTGATCAAGCAGCTTCTGGAGGCGGCGAACGTCGATTCCAAGAAGTGGCCGGCGCGGCAGGTGCTGGGCGTGATCGAGCGCTGGAAGGACCGCGGCCTGACCCCGGACCGGCTGAACGAGGGCGACGGCGGCGACGTGGCCGGCGGGCGCGTGGTGGCGCTCTACCGCGCCTACCAGGAGCGGCTGCGCACGCTGAACGCCTGCGACTTCGGCGACCTCCTGCTGCACAACATCACGCTGTTCCAGAAGCACCCCGACGTGCTGGCGGAATACCACCGCAAGTTCAAGTACATCCTGGTGGACGAGTATCAGGACACCAACGTCGCCCAGTATCTGTGGCTGCGCATCCTCTCGCAGGCCCATAAGAACATCTGCTGCGTCGGCGACGAGGACCAATCGATCTACGCCTGGCGCGGCGCCGAGATCGGCAACATCCTGCGCTTCGAGGCCGACTTCCCCGGCGCCACGGTGGTCAAGCTGGAGCAGAACTACCGCTCCACCGGGCACATCCTGTCCGCGGCCTCCGGCCTGATCGCCAACAACAAGGGACGGCTCGGCAAGACGCTGTGGACGCAGGCGGACGGCGGCGAGCCGGTGCGCGTGCGCGGCGTCTGGGACGGCGAGGAGGAGGCCCGCTGGGTCGGCGACGAGATCGAGGCGCTGCAGCGCCAGGGCGTGTCGCTCGCCCAGATCGCCGTGCTGGTCCGCGCCGGCTTCCAGACCCGCGAGTTCGAGGAGCGCTTCATCACGCTGGGCCTGCCCTATCGGGTGATCGGCGGCCCGCGCTTCTACGAGCGGCAGGAGATCCGCGACGCGATGGCCTATCTGCGCGTCGTCAACTCGCCCGACGACGATCTGGCCTTCGAGCGCATCGTCAACGTGCCCAAGCGCGGCGTCGGCCCGGCGGCCCTGCAATGCCTCTATCAGGCGGCGCGCTCGCGCGGGATGCCGCTGACCGAGGCGGGCTGGGCACTGACCGAGACGGACGAGCTGAAGCCCAAGGTGCGCGGCGTGATGCGCAACCTGCTGCAGGACTTCTTCCGCTGGCGCACCCTGTCGGCGACCATGCCGCACACCGAACTGGCCCGGATGATCCTGGACGAGTCCGGCTACACCCGCATGTGGCAGGAGGACAAGACGCCCGAGGCGCCGGGCCGGCTGGAGAACCTGAAGGAACTCATCACCGCCATGGCGGAGTTCGAGAACCTGTCGGGCTTCCTGGAGCATGTCGCGCTGGTCATGGAGAACGCCGAGGCCGCGGGCGTCGATCAGGTCACGGTGATGACCCTGCACGGCGCCAAGGGGCTGGAGTTCGACATGGTCTTCCTGCCCGGCTGGGAGGAGGGGGTGTTCCCCAACCAGCGCGCGCTGGACGAGACCGGCATCGCCGGGCTGGAGGAGGAGCGCCGCCTCGCCTATGTCGGTCTGACGCGGGCGCGCAAGCGGGCCTACATCAGCCACGCCGCCAACCGGCGGCTCTACGGCAACTGGGTCAGCGCCATCCCCTCGCGCTTCGTGGAGGAGATCCCCGGCGGCGATGTCGAGGCGGAGGCGGCGAGCGGCCTCTATCCGGGCGGCAACGCTGGCGGGGGATTTGGCGGGGGAGGGAGCTTCCGCGACTCGTCGAGCTACGCCGCCTTCCGCGCCGGCCAGCAGGCGGCGGGCCGGCAGCAGCCCCCGTCGCCGCGCACCATCACGCTGGACAGCGGGTCCTATCAGGTCGCCCCGCGCGCCCGTCCCAACGCGCCCTTCCCGAAGGGTGCGCGGGTGTTCCACCAGAAGTTCGGATACGGCACCGTCACGGCGGTCGACCAGGACAAGCTGGAGATCGACTTCGACCAGGCCGGCAGCAAGAAGGTGATGGACAGCTTCGTGGTGCCGGCGGAGAAGGCGGGCTGAGGATCAGGGGGCGCTGAAGGCAGGGTGACCGATTGCCGCAGCGCTCCGCCGGGGTGACGATCGTCACAGGTCGGGCGTCCGGGTTCGGCTACTGGTTGTGCACAGACATCGTGCCCACAGCCGCCCCAACAGCCACGGAACCCGCCCAGTGTTCGGCAAGAGCAGCACCGCGTTCGAGGTCCAGATCCGCCGCGAGGGTCGCTGGACCATCGAGGGGACTTACGACGACGAGCGCCGGGCCCTGGCCTCCGCCCGCAGTTGGCTGGCGGTCAGCGGGGTGGAGGAGGTCAAGGCTCTCAAGTTCCGCTCGCTGGCCGGGCTGTCGCTGGAGACGGTGATCTTCCAGAAGGCCGTTCCGGTGGTGAAGGACAAGCCCATGGCGCTGGGCGGCACGGCGGAGGGCGCGCCCTACTGCACAGCCCCCGGCGATCTCTATGGGTTCGAGTCACGGGTGGTCACCGGCCGGCTGCTGCGCCCCTTCCTCGACAAGTTCCGCATCACCCCGACCGAGCTTCTCCACAGTTGGACCTACCTGCGCAAGCTCGACGAGCAGGGTCTCCTGCTGGGCGCGGCGCTCCAGGCGGTGGCCCGCCACCACGCGGACCGCCACGGCGTCGCCGTGCCGGCGCGGGCGCGCGAGCTGCGGGCCTTCGCCGACGCGGTGATGGCGCGCGCCCGCGACTTCCAGGGGGAGCGCAAGGCCCTGCCGGCCTTCGATCCCGCCGACCTGTCCCGGTCCAGCCGGGTCCTCGCCGCCGCGGTGGGGGAGGAGAGGCACGACTTCGCCTTTCTCAGCCAGCTCACCATCCATCTGGCCGACCGCAATTCGCTGGCGGGCAAGCTGGAGATGCTGCTCGACCTGATCGGGCCGGACGTGGAGCCGCGGCACCTCGCTTCGCTCGACGGGGTGATGGCCGACGCGCTGGGCTCCGCCGAGCTGGTGAAGGAGCTTCTCGGCGCGCAGCCGAACCTCGCCCTGGGGCTGTGCGCCCTGGCCGACCTGATCCTGGGCCGCGACCCGCAGCCGAAGAGCGAGCCGGTCAGCCCTTTGTTGGCCCACATCGGCGCGCTGATCGTCCAGGGGCGCGCGCCGTGCTGCCGCGCCGTCCTGCTGGAGCGCATCCAGCAATCGCTGAACGGCACCCAGCCGCTCGACCGCCGCGACCCGAAGAAGGAGGCGCTGCTGGCCGACCACCTCGCCACCCATCTGCGCGATCCGCAGGGGCGCCTGCTCGGCGGCGCCGAGGTGCAGAAGGCGCTGGCCCGCCGCCTGATCCGCCACCGTCAGGCGATCCTGCGCGAGCAGGGGATGCACGACATCGCGGACCGGCTGTCGGGGCGGTGACTCCGCCGGCTTCGCCTCACGGCGCCGGCGGCGACCAGGGCAGCTCCGTCATCGGCTTGTCCCGCCGCAGTGCTTCGTAGATCTCCATGCCCTTCCCGCGGTCCGTCTCGCACAGCATCATGAGCACGTCGGAGTCGGCGCTGGCCGACGTGCAGATCTTCGAATCCTGGGTGCAGGTCGGCCGCGGGTGCGGAGCCAGCCAATATCCGGGTTGAGCCTTCCGCGCCGCCTCCCAAAAGGCCGTCGTCAGCTTGGCGCTTTCCGCCTCGCTGCCGTCGTTGCGCACCGTGAACAGTGGCGAGTGCACGCTGCTCGAGAACAGGCCCGAACCGGTCATCTGGGCCACGCAGAAGCGCTCCCGCACCGGCGCGGCCGGCAGGACCGGCGCATCGGCGTACACAGCACCCGGCGGCAGCGCCGGGGTGTCGCTGATGATGGGGCCGACGATCAGCTCGCGCGGCTCGCGGGCGCGCCACAGCTTGACCAGCACGCTCTGCCCGCTGGGCACCGCGCCCAGAACACGGCGCATCTGCATCACATCACCCACCGCGACGCCACGCACCTCCAGGATCACGTCGCCGCCGCGGATGCCCGACAGCTCGGCTGCCTTGCCCGGTGCCAGTGCCGTCACCACCAGGCCGCGCGGCGACTCCAGCCCCAAGGCCTGCGCCAGTTGGGCGGTCAACGGGCCCACAGCCGCTCCCATCGCTCCCTGCGGTTCGCTCGCCGGTGCCACGGCGGGACCGGCCGTGCCGGCCACCGCTCCGCCGATGCCATTGGGGCCGGTGGTGACGGTCGCCGCCGGTGCGGAGCCCGCACCCGCCACCGCGCCGCCACCCGCCGCGCAGCGCTGCTCCGCCATGACTTGACGCACCGCCTTGATGTTGACCACCACCGCTTCGCGGTACGCCGGGTCCACCGTGGGCAGTTGGTCGATGTACCCTTTCTGGAGCGACGCCAGGGCTTGGCAGCCCGTGCCCCGGTAGGAGGGGACCATATCGGCCACCAGCGATGCTTCCGACGGCATGCTCGCCGCGTTCATCGCTCCGATCGCCAGCCCGGCGGGATCGAGCGCGCAGCCCAACAGCATTGCCGCTCCCGAAGACGCCGCCAACGCCGCCATCCATGCCCTGGCCGCTTTGCAAACGCGCTGCATCAAGCCCGTCTCCCCCGTGTCGCTCTTGCGGAACCCTTGATCCGCTGATCTCCGGGTGCAGTGTGCCCGCTCAAAAGTGGTAAGAAAAGCGGCGGCGAGCCTGTGCCGCGCTTCCATCGGCCAAAACGTCGCAGGCTGCGGTCGACCCAGCCCGGCCACAGGAAATCTTTGTGTCTCCGCGTCTCTGTGGTTAAGTCTCCCACCAGACAACGACCACCCCATCATCGGCGACCTTCCCCATGTCCTCCTCCAAGCTCTGGCGCATCGCGCTCGTCATTCCCGAAGCCCACGCCCCCGCGTTCGCCGAGGCGATTGGCGATCACGCCGACGCGGTGTCCACCTTCGAGTTGGAGGAGCACGGCGACTGGCTGGTCGAGGCGACGGTCTACGGGCAGCCGGACGAGCCGCGGCTGAACGCCCGCGTCGCCGTTCTGGCCGAGGCCATGGGCATTCCCGAGCCGAAGCTGATCGTCGAGGAACTGCCCCTCATCGACTGGGTGTCGCACAGCTATCAGGGCTTCCCGCCGATCCAGGCCGGGCGCTTCTTCGTCCACGGTTCCCACCATGAGGGGATTGTCCCGGCGGGCAGCATCCCGCTGCTGGTCGACGCCGCCACCGCCTTCGGCACCGGCGAGCACGGCTCGACCAAGGGTTGCCTGATGGCGCTGGACCGGCTGGCCCGACGGATGAGCCTGCCGCGCGCCGGGCGGGGCGGGGCGCTCGACATGGGTTGCGGTTCGGGCATCCTGGCGCTGGCGGTGACCAAGCGCTGGCGGGTGCCCGTCACCGCCGTGGACATCGACCCGGAGGCGGTGCGCGTCACCCGCGTCAACGCCGCCCTCAACGGGGTGAAGGCGCGCATCCGCTCGCAGGGCGGCGACGGCTACCACACCGCCATCGTGGGCAAGCACAAGCCCTACCGCCTGATCACCGCCAACATCCTGGCCCGCCCGCTGGCCCGCATGGCGCCGAAACTGAAGCGCCATCTGCAGCGCGGCGGCGTGGCCGTTCTGGCCGGCCTGCTGAACCGGCAGGAGCGCCACGTCATCCAGGCGCACCGCACCCAGGGCCTGCATCTGGTCGCGCGCATCCCGGTCGGCGAATGGACCACCCTTGTGGTGAAGCGCCCGAAGCGGAAGGCCGTAAAGGGCTGAGGCCCCTGGATTTCGGTCCTCCCGTCGCCAATGTCTTCCGGACATATGGACGACCCGCGGAGGACCGATGCTGAACCGGATCAGGGCGCTGTTCCAGGAGAACGACCCCGGCGACGACCGCCACAGGCTGGAGGCCGCCGCCGCCGCCCTTCTGGTCGAGGCCGCACGCACCGACAACACCATTTCCCAGGCGGAGCGCGAGCGCATCCTCGACGTCACCCGCCGCCACTTCCACCTGAGCGAGGAGGAGGCGCAGGACCTGCTGTCCGCCGCCGTGTTCGACACGGAGGGAGCCTCCCCCTACTACCGCTACGTCACGGTGATCAACGACCATTGCCCTCCGGACAAGCGGCTGTGGATCATCGAGATGCTGTGGGAGGTGGCCTACGCCGACGGCGAGTTGAACGACCTGGAAGCCAATCTGCTGCGCCGCATCGGCGGCCTGCTGCATGTGCCCGACGTCGATCGCGGCCTCGCCCGCAAGCGCGTCCTGGAGCGGCTGGGCCTGCCCGACGATTCGGGGCTGTAGGGCGTCCCGCCGGGGCCTTCGCGCGGCTATGCCCTTTCCCGCGCTTGCGCGGTGGGGCGTCCCTGCCTAGCCTGTCGCGGACGGCTTCACCGGATGAGGATCAGCCCCCGTGTCCAGCGCTTACCGCGGCGACGAAACCCTGGCGCAGCTCTTGGCCCAGGCGGGCCTGCCCCACACCCCCGCGGACATCCGCAGCCTCGTCGCCGGGGTGCTCGCCGCGCCGGAGGGGGAGGACCCCGACGGCTGGATGGTCCTGGTCGGGGCGCGGCTTCCGGAAGATCTCGCCGGGCAGCTCCGCGCCCTGAAGGCCGAGCTTGCCGATGGACGCGTCGCTGGGGCGCCGGATTACGCCGCCCGCATCGCCGCCCTGCGCGGCGTCCTGGCGCACGCCGACCTCGATGGCTTCATCGTGCCGCGCGGCGACGAGCATCAGGGCGAGTATGTGCCGCCGCGCGCCCAGCGCCTCGCCTGGCTGACCGGCTTCACCGGATCGGCGGGCCACGCCGTGGTGGGGCGCCAGCGCGCCGCCGTCTTCGTGGACGGGCGCTACACCCTCCAGGTCAAGACGGAAGTGTCGGGCGACCTCTACGAATACCGGCATCTGGTCGACGATCCGCTGACCGAGTGGGTGGGGGAGGCGCTGCCGCAGGGCGGACGGCTCGGCTACGACCCGTGGCTGCACACCGCCGGCTGGGTGGAGCGCACCCGCCAGCAGATGGAGCGCATCGGCCTGTCGCTGGTGCCTTGCCCGGAAAACCCGGTGGACCGCGTGTGGACGGACCAGCCGCCGCCCCCGCTGGCCCCGGTGGTTGCCCAAGATCTCGTCTTCGCCGGGGACAGCCCCGCCGACAAGCGCGCCCGCATCGCCGGTGACCTGGCGCGCAACGGCATCGGCGCCGTGGTGCTGACCCAGCCCGATTCCATCGCGTGGCTGCTCAACCTGCGCGGGGCGGACGTGCCCTGCACCCCGCTGCCGCTGTCCTTCGCGATCCTGAAGGACGACACGCAGGTGGACCTGTTCATCGACCGCCGCAAGCTGGCGCCGGGCGTCGAGGCCCATCTCGGCAACCAGGTCGCCGTGCGCGACCCGGACGAGCTGGGCGCCGCGCTCGACGGGCTGGGCCGTGCAGGGCGCAAGGTGATGGCCGACCCGGCGAGCACCTCGGCCTGGATCTTCGACCGGCTGCACATGGCCGGCGCCAAGCTGGAGCGCGACCCCGACCCCTGCGCCCTGCCCAAGGCCTGCAAGAACGATGCGGAGCTGGCCGGCACCCGCGCCGCTCACATCCGCGACGGCGCGGCGCTCGTACGCTTCCTGCACTGGCTGTCGCAGGAGGCGCCGTCGGGCACCGTGACAGAGATCGCGGCGGCGGACCGGCTGCTGGCCTTCCGCCGCGCCAACGACCGTTTCCGCGGCCTCAGCTTCGACACCATCGCCGGGGCTGGGCCGAACGGCGCCATCGTCCATTACCGGGTTTCGGAAGCGACCGACCGCCGGCTGGAGCCGGGCACCCTGTTCCTGCTGGACAGCGGCGCCCAGTATCAGGACGGCACCACCGACGTGACGCGCACCATCGCCATCGGCGCGCCGACCCCGGAGATGCGCGAGCGCTTCACGCTGGTCCTCAAGGGCCACATCGCCGTCAGCACGGCCCGCTTCCCGCGCGGCACCACCGGGTCGCAGCTCGACGCGCTGGCGCGCCTGCCGCTGTGGTCGCTGGGACTAGACTATGACCACGGCACCGGCCACGGGGTGGGCAGCTACCTGTCGGTGCACGAGGGGCCGCAGCGGATCTCGAAGGTGCCGAACAGCGTGGCGCTGCAGCCCGGCATGATCCTGTCCAACGAGCCCGGCTACTACAAGACCGGCGCCTACGGCATCCGCATCGAGAACCTGATCGTCGTCCAGCCGCTCGACCTGCCCATGGCCGAGCGGCCCATGCTGGGGTTCGAGGTGCTGACCCTGGCCCCCATCGACCGCAATCTGGTCGAGCCGGCGCTGCTGACCCAGGCGGAGATCGCTTGGCTGAACGCCTACCACACCCAGGTGCGCGAGGCGCTGGAGCCTCGGCTCGCGGGTGACGGGGAGGTCGAAGTGTCGCATTGGTTGAGACAGGCGACATCGCCGATCATCGTCTGAGGGAAATGGCCTAGGGTGGACCATGCCGGCGAACAGGGGCGTATGGAGCGAGAATCAGCCCGTGCGTTCGCCTGTGAAATCTGGCAAGGTCCCCACCCGACGCAGGGGTATGTCCGTTCGGACCGCCGCCGGACGCGCGTCCGTGCCTTGGAGCGATGCCTCATCGCGCCGGGGCGCGGCGGAAATTCGGCGGTCTTGGTAACCCGATATTTACGGGCGTACGTCACTGTGGCCGTGAGGGATGACTTTTCGGCAGACTTAAGGCATCACAGTCGGACCAGACCGACCTCGGCGCACGCCATGCAGCGCCGGGCGGGCTGAACGCCGGGCCGGGGCCTAGCAACGGAAGAATGCGGAGACGCGTAGATGAAGATCCTTGTCGTCGATGACTACGCCACCATGCGGCGCATCGTGCGGAACCTCCTGACCCAGATCGGCTACACGGACATCGACGAGGCCGGCGACGGCGTCTCGGCCCTGCAGAAGCTGCGCGAGAGCAAGTTCGGCCTCATCATTTCCGACTGGAACATGGAGCCGATGACCGGCCTGCAGCTCCTGAAGGAGATCCGCGCCGACGCCAAGCTCGCCTCGACCCCCTTCATCATGGTCACCGCCGAGAGCAAGACCGAGAACGTGATCGCCGCCAAGCAGGCCGGTGTGAACAACTACATCGTCAAGCCTTTCAACGCCGATACCCTGAAGCAGAAGATCCAGGCCGTCATCGGCGGGTAAGGAGTGGTTGGGTTGGATCAGCTTCCGCAGCTTTCCGAGGAAGAGTTCGACCAGATCGAGGAAGCGATCGCCCGCACGACCAAGGGGCGAGCCTTCCTGCGCCGCTTCCACCGCCGGGCCCATGGGGCCGCGGCGGAGGAGGTGCGCAAGATGCTGCTGGAGTTCCGCAGCTCCTGGCATCAGCAGAGCGAGGTGGTGGAAGCTTCCAAGCACGTCGAGGTGCTGCGGCGCGAGCTGATGGAGATGGCTGCCTCCATCGAGCAGGCGCGGCGCGAGGTCGCGGCCCTGCGTCCGCCCGATGCCGGTGGCGACAAGATCACGTCGGCCACCAACGAGCTGGACGCCATCGTCATCTCCACCGAACGCGCGTCCTTCGAAATCCTGAACGCCGCCGAGCGGCTGATGGACCTGTCGGGCAAGCTGAAGGCGGACGGCGCCGACCCCGGCCTGTGCTCCGAGATCGAGGGGGAGGTGACCAACATCTTCACCGCCTGCTCGTTCCAGGACCTGACCGGCCAGCGCACCAGCAAGGTGGTCAACGCGCTCCGCTACATCGAGCAGCGGGTCAACGCGATGATCAACATCTGGGGCGTCGAGAAGCTCGCCGGCCTCCAGATCGCGCCTGAGAACACAGACACCCGGCCGGACTCCCATCTGCTGAACGGTCCCCAGCTCGACGGTCTCGGCGTCAGCCAGGCCGACGTGGACAGCATGTTCGACAGCCCGGCGATGGCGGCACCACCGCCAGCTCCCGAACCGCCGCCCGCTCCGCCTCCGTCCCCCGCTCCGGCGGTCGCGGGCCAGACCGGAGCCAAGGCGAGTCAGGCCGACATCGACAGCCTGTTCGACAGCCCGGCCCCGGCTCCGGCCGCTCCGGCGAAGGCCAGCCAGGCGGACATCGACAGCCTGTTCGACAGCCCAGCACCGGCCCCTGCCGCTCCGGCGAAGGCCAGTCAGGCGGACATTGACAGCCTGTTCGACAGTCCGGCTCCCGCTCCGGCCGCGGCTCCGCCGGCCCCCGCTCCGGCTCCGGCCCCCGCCGCCAAGAAGCCGGTGCCGAAGCCGGCCTCGGCGGCCAAGCCCGCCCCGAAGCCGGCCCCGGCTGCCAAGCCGGCGGCGGCCCCGCCGCCTGCGGCGGACGAGCCTCCGGCGCCGCTGGATCAGGCGGCCATCGACGCCCTGTTCGGCTGACCTCACGGTCAACAAGACGGTCCGGCGTCGGATTTGTGAAGAGTTGCCGCCGCTCCAATCGGCGGGCGAATTGGGACATGAAGTTTGCTATGACGATCGTCGCCCGCCGGGCCGATGCCGGCCTTGGCGGGCAGTCCTGACCAGACGGGCCGGCGTGCGCGGATGCCCCGGACGTCCCTTCGGAAAGAGGCGCAGCCCGCATGAGGAATCTCTCGAAACCCTTCATGGCGGAGCTTCAAAAGGCCCGCCGGACCGGCAATCCCTATCAGGCGGTGGTGGATGACGCCTCCGCCCTGGCGCCAGCGCTGGCGTCGCTGCCCTCCGGTCCGGTCGCGGTGGACAACAGCGACGTCATCCGCGCCATCAGCGACCTTGGCGCGAAGCTCGACCGCTTCCTGACCATGGACGCCCAGCAGATCGACCAGATCCAGGTCGAGATCGCCGACATCTCGGGCCGGATCAAGGCCACCAAGGTGGAGATGGCGGCGATCCGCCACCCGCTGGCCGGCGACGACAAGTTCGTGCAGGCGTCCCAGGAACTGAACGCCGTCGTCTCGGCGACGGAGGCCGCGACCAACACCATCATGGCCTGCGCCGAGGAGTTGGAGGAGGTCGTTCACGAGCTGAAGTCGTCGCTGCCGGAGGGCTACCACGCCGACCGCGTCAACGACATGAACGACGTGATCGTCCGCATCTACGAGGCCTGCAACTTCCAGGATCTGACCGGCCAGCGCATCACCAAGGTCGTCCGCGCCCTGTCCTTCATCGAAGAGCGCGTCGACGCGATGATGAGCCACTGGAACAAGCGCGAGTTCGAGGCGATGCCGCTGCCGCCCACGGTCACCAAGATGGACGAGACGCTGGAACTGCACGGCCCGGCCGACCATCAGGAGATGGGCAACATCAGCCAGGCCGACATCGACGCCCTGTTCGGCTGACCGGTTCGGCTGATCAGTTCGGCTGATCGGCGCCCCATTCCGGCCCTCCGCACCGGGCGTCGGGTCGCACCGTGACGGCGAGGTTCGAAATTTGTTCGCCGAAGCGGCTTGCCGCCCCCGCGCCCCGGCGTGCTATATAGGGCCAACTTCGAAAGCATCGCGACGACCATGCCCTGCCGTTTTTCCCGTCTGCCGCTTGCGGCCCTCCTCCTGGCTTCCGCCCTGACCGCCTGCTCCTCGACCAAAACCGAGGACCAGTATGTCGAGCGTCCGGCCGAGCAGATCTACCAAGAGGCCGACGCCGCCATGCGGGAAGAGCGGTTCAAGGTGGCCGCCAAGCTCTATGACGAGGTGGAGCGCCAGCACCCCTATTCCGAGTGGGCGGGCAAGGCGCAGATCATGGCGGCCTACGCCCATTACCAGGATCTGAAATACGACGACGCGATCCTGGCGCTCGACCGCTACATCCAGCTTCATCCGGGCAGCCCCGACGTTTCCTACGCCTACTACATGCGGGCGCTGTCCTATTACGAGCAGATCACCGACGTCCGCCGCGACCAGCGCATGACCCGTCTGGCGCTCGACGCGCTGTCGGAGGTCGTGCGCCGCTTTCCGGACAGCCAGTACGCCCGCGACGCCAAGATCAAGATCGACCTGACCAACGACCATCTCGCCGGCAAGGAGATGGAGGTCGGGCGCTTCTATCTGAAGCAGGGTCAGTACACCGCCGCCATCGGCCGGTTCCGCACGGTGATTGAAAACTACCAGACCACCTCCCACGTCCCTGAGGCGCTGCACCGGCTGGTGGAGTGCTATCTGGCGCTGGGAATCACGGACGAGGCGAAGACCGCCGCCGCCGTGCTCGGCCACAACTTCCCCGGCAGCGAATGGTACACGGACAGCTACGCACTGCTGGTGGACGCCAACGTGCGTCCGGAGCGAAACGAGAAGTCCTGGATCAGCAGAGCCTGGAGCTCCCTGTTCTAGGACGATCCATGCTGGCGTCGCTGACGATCCGGGACGTCGTCCTGATCGAACGGCTGGGGCTGGGCTTCCGCAAGGGCTTATGCGTCCTCACCGGCGAGACCGGTGCAGGCAAGTCGATCCTGCTCGACGCGCTGGGATTGGCGCTGGGCGCTCGGGCCGATTCGGGCCTCGTCCGCCACGGCGCCGACCAGGCGTCGGTGACGGCGGAGTTCGACCTGTCCGGCGACCACCCGGCGCTCGCCATCCTCAGGGAGCAGGGGCTCGACCCCGAGGAGCGGCTGGTCGTCCGCCGCACCGTCAGCGCCGACGGGCGCAGCCGCGCCTGGGTCAACGACCAGGCGGTCGGCGTCGGCCTGCTGAAGCGGCTGGGTGAGGAGCTGGTCGAGGTCCATGGCCAGTTCGACACCCACGGCCTGCTGAATCCGCAAACCCACCGCAGCGTGCTGGACGCCTACGCCGGGCTGTCCGGCCACGCCGCCCAGGTCGCCGCCGCCCACCGGGCGTGGAGGCAGGTCGAGGACGCGCGCGCCAACGCCGCCGCCGAGATCGCCCGCGCCCGCTCGGAGGAGGAGTATCTCCGCCACGCCGTGGCCGAGCTGGATGCCCTCGCTCCCAAGCAAGGCGAGGAGGAGGAACTGGCCGAGACCCGCGCCGTGCTGATGCACCGGGAAAAGCTGGTCGATGCCCTGAACGCCGCCTATGGGGAGCTGTCGGGCGACCGCGGGGTGGAGCGCGCCCTGTCCTCGGCCATCCGCACGCTGAGCCGCATCGCCGACAAGGCCGCCGGCAAGCTGGACCCGGTCATCGCCGCCCTGGACCGCGCCGCGACCGAGGCGGGGGAAGCCATCGCCGGGCTCCAGGCCGTGTCCTCCGACGTGGACATGGACCCGCAGGCCCTGGAGAAGCTGGAGGAGCGGCTGTTCGCCCTGCGCGCCGCCGCCCGCAAGCACGGGGTGGACGTCGATGCTCTGGCCCCCCTGCGCAAGGACATGGCCGACCGTCTGCTGCTGATCGAGGATCAGGGCGATCTGCTGGCCCGCCTCGCCCGCGAGGCCGAGGTCGCCCGCGACGCCTACCGCAAGGCCGCCGAGTCGCTGAACCGGGAGCGCCAGCAGGCCGCCGGCCGCCTGGATGCCGCCGTTGCCACGGAACTCGCACCGCTGAAGCTGGAAAAGGCGAAGTTCCGCACGCTGGTCGAGCCGTTGGCCGACGAGTCGGACTGGACGGCGTCGGGCATGGACCGCGTGGCCTTCCAGGTCGCCACCAACCCCGGCTCGCCGCCCGGCGCGCTGAACAAGATCGCCTCCGGCGGTGAGCTGGCGCGCTTCATGCTGGCGCTGAAGGTGGTGCTTGCCCAGACCTCGACCGTCGGCACTCTGGTGTTCGACGAGGTGGACACCGGCATCGGCGGCGCCGTCGCCGCCGCGGTGGGCGAGCGGCTGAAGACGCTCGGGCAGGGGCTCCAGGTGCTCGTGGTCACCCACAGCCCGCAGGTCGCCGCACGCGGCTCCATCCACCTCAAGGTGCAGAAGTCGGTGAAGGGCGAGCAGGTGACGACCGGCGTGGTCGAACTGGACGGCGACGACCGCCGCGAGGAGATCGCCCGCATGCTGTCCGGCGCCACCGTCACCGCCGAGGCCCGCGCCGCCGCCGACAGCCTGATCGCCGGGCGGGGGTAGCATCCATATAGCGGCGAGCGAATGAGCGGACCGTCTCCCTTCATTCGCTCGCCGGAGCGCCGGACTGGGCGCCGCGCCCAAGATGAAGTTTGGCGTGACGGTATTAAGTCACAGCAATCGCCCGCAGCGGTCATACGGCGGCCACAGCAAAACACGCATAGTCCACCCTTGCGCGTCCGGAAACGGGCGCTGTTCTCCCAAGAACGAACAAGGTTGGCAAGATGTCGAACAGCTCCGCTTCCGCCGGCAACGTCGTCGTGATCGACAGCGGCCTGTCCTCCGCCTGGAACACGGGCCGGCTGGTCTACCAGCATGACTTCTACGGAAACGACAACGACGTCATGGTCGCCAACGCGAACACGCACGGCGCCCTGGTCACCGCGGAGATCCTGGAGAACGCGCCCGACGTCGGCATCATTGCGCTCAAGGTCATGCCCGACGACGGCAGCGGCGCCAGCGAGGCCAACATCGAAAAGGCCCTGCAATGGGTCGTCGCCAACGCCGACGCGTACAACGTCACGGCCGTGAACCTCTCGCTGGGCGGCGGCGCGCAGACGACCGCGGCGACCACCTCGATCTCCGACGAGCTGGCGGCGCTGGCCGCCAAGCGCGTGCTGACCGTGGCCGCCGCCGGCAACAGCGGCGATGGCGGGGTGACGCAGGGCGTCTCCAGCTACTCGGCCGACGTGAACCAGATCTGCGTCTCGGCCTCGACCGGCGACGGAGCGTTCCCGTCCTGGGCGCAGCGCAGCCCGTCCCTGACCGATGTCTGCGCCGACGGCACCGACGTGCGGATCACCAACCTCTCGGGCGTCACCTACACGGCCAACGGTTCCTCCTTCGCCGCTCCGGCGGTCACCGCGGCGGTGGCGAAGGCGCAGCAGGCGTGGGTGGAGCAGACCGGCACCCGGCTGACCCAGGACGAGTTCCTCAACCTCGCCCGCAGCACCGGCAAGGCCATGGGCACCGCCGGTTACTTCGAACTGGACACCGACGCCCTGCTGGCCAAGATCGCCCAGTCCGCCCCGGTGGCGACGGAGCAGAGCGCCACGACGGTCATCGTCAACGCCTCCGGCGCACCGGCCGGCGGGGTGAACGCCCATTTCAAGCTGCTGGTGGACGGCAAGACGGTGGGGCAGGCCACGGTGGATTCGGCGGCGAAGGATTACAGCTTCACCACGAACCTGACCGCCGAGCAGGCGCACAAGGTGCAGATCCAGTACGATAACGACGGTTTTGTGAACGGCCAGGACCGCAACCTGTTCGTCAACAAGGTGACCATCAACGGCACCGCCCACAGCCCGACCGCGGCCAACGTCACCTACGACAAAGGCGCGCTCGATGGCAAGGACGTGGTCAAGGGCCAGTCGTCCATGTGGTGGGGCGGCACACTGGTGGTCGATGCCCCGGCCAAGGACTTTCCGGCCCAGAATTTTCCGGTTGGGGCGGCGCCCGCCAACACGACGATCACGGTCAACGCCTCCGGCGCCGCGGCGGGTGGGGTGAACGCCCATTTCAACCTGCTGGTGGACGGAAAGGCCATCGGCGGCGCCACGGTCGGCACGGCGGCCAAGGACTTCACCTTCGCCACCAACCTGACCGCCGATCAGGCGCACAAGGTCCAGGTGCAGTATGACAACGACGCCGTGGTGAACGGGCAGGACCGCTCGCTGTTCGTCAACAAGGTCACCATCAACGGCCACGCCGTCGCCCCCACGGCGTCGAACGTCACCTACGACAAGGGTGCGCTGGACGGCAAGGACGTGGTGAAGGGGCAGGCCGGCCTGTGGTGGAACGGCACGCTGGTCGTCGACGCCGACAAGAGCTGGTTTCCCTCCGCGACCGCCACCACGATGGCCGCCACCCAGGTCGGCGACGCCCAGGACGCTGTCTACCAGCATCTGGTGACCCAAGGACTGGAGGCCGCTTCCGCCCACCCGGACCACGCCACGGCCGCGCTGGACCACACGGGCGGAGCCGACCTCTACGGCCACTTCGCCGCCCTCGACCAGCACATTGATCCGTTGCATCATTACGACGCGGCGTAACGGGCGCGCCGGCCTTCACGGCCGGACTGTCCTCCTCGTCCTTCTCAATGTGACCTCCTGCCGGCGCGGGCCGTCCGGTCGCCGGCAGGAATCTTATCGCACATGAGGAGGACCTTATGCCCAAGCAGTATCTCACCGACAGCGCGAATTACATGGACATGGCGTGCCACGTTTTCGCCTTGTCCGGTGATCCGGCCCAGCAAGAAGACGTCAACAACCGATACGCACAATTGGGCAACCTGTTGACGTCCGATTTGCTGGGTGTCCCACCCGTGACCGCCAACAACAACATCGCGCCCGGGCTGCGGGTGGTCACGAACAACGAGATTCGGCAATGCCTACGCGGAGCGGCGGTTCCTCCGTCGCGCAGTCTGCGCCTGCTGTGCCGGGAGTTCGGGCTGGTGCCGACTCCCGGCACGCGCATCAAGCTGTGGGGGCATTTCGAGCCCGGGCAGCGCTTGCCGGAACACATGTATGTGACCACCGCCGATGGCATGATCTACGACACCATGCCCGGTGCGCCGATCCGCCGGGATACGAACAGCAACGGCCAGAATCCGCCGTCCTGGATTTCAGGCCTGCTGGACCCCGGCGTGATCTTCTCCATCGAGGTGGCGGCGTTCGCGCCGCAGACCCAGGCGGTCGTCAACCGGCCGGGCAATCAGTGGACGAACATCTGAGCGGGTGAGCCAAGCGGTCCACCGGTTTGCATCTCCAGACGTTGGGTCTTGGGAAGTGCGGTCCAACGTCTTCGGCACCGGTCGGATGGAGCGTTACGACGCCTTCTTCCACGGTTGCCAGCCACCCAGCCGCAGGCCAACCGCGATCCCCGTGAAGGGAATCCGCAGTTCCAAATCCCGCGGCTGGAAGAAGGTCAGGCGTTCCGGCGTGCCCGTGGCGCCGTATTCCAGGCGGGCGCCCTTCGGCTCCTCGGCGAATTCGTCGCTCATCACCTGCCAGATCTCCAGATCGTCGCCGTGGTTGGAGATCTTGTACTGGCCGCAGCGCCAGACCGGGGCCTCGCCCACGCCGCCCTCGACCACCTTCTTGTCGCCGTCCATCTTGACGTCGCCCACCCCGGCGGCCCGGCCCGACATGGACGGCCCCTGGCTCTCCGCACGGAAACCCAGCCGCAGCCAGGGGGAGGGGGTGCGCGGAATCATGCGGCGCAGCAGGCGCGCGTCCTCCGTCGCGAAATGGTCGGGATCGTCATACAGGATGCGGTCAAGCGCCGCGGCGATGACGAATCGATCGTCGATGGTCAGGCTGCTGGGGGTCAGGTTGCCGGCGGTCGCACGGCTGGTCGGCTCGGTCATACAGCACATCCGTTCACGGGCGCCGGCTCATCATACACGCAACCCTCGCGCCCCCGCACTTTTCTAGGTCTGCTCCATGTCTGCGGTTTCAAGGTTGGTGCGGACGGGGCCGAATGCCAGACCGGCTCAAGGCCGGACTCCACGGCACGCCCCCGCGGCGCTATGCTGCGCCCCCGGCGGCGCCCGTCGATCCAGCGCCGTCCTCATGAGAAGGCACCGAAGAGACCCGCCATGAACGACCTGTTCGACACCCCCGCCGCGCTCCGCAGCATCCCCGTGGAGGAGCTGACGGTGGAGCAGGCGCAGGCGGAACTGGCCGCGCTGGCCCAGGAAATCGCCCACCACGACCGGCTCTACCACCAGCAGGACAAGCCGGAGATTTCCGACGCCGCCTACGACGCGCTGGTCCGCCGCAACAACGGGATCGAGGCGCGCTATCCGGAGCTGCGCCGGGCCAATTCGCCCTCGCTGCGCGTCGGCGCCGCCCCGGCGGCGGCCTTCCGCAAGGTGCGGCACGCGCTGCCCATGCTGTCGCTCGGCAACGCCTTCGAGCCGGAGGAGGCGCACGAGTTCGTCGCCCGCGTCCGCCGCTTCCTCGGCCTGTCCGACGACGCCCCGCTGGAGTTCGTGGCCGAACCGAAGATCGACGGGCTGTCCTGCTCGCTCCGCTACGAAAACGGCCGGCTGGTTCTGGCCGCCACCCGCGGCGACGGGACGGAGGGCGAGGACGTGACCGCCAACGTCCGCACCATCCGCGACGTGCCGCAGACACTGGAGGCGCCCTATCCCGCGGTGCTGGAGGTGCGCGGCGAGGTCTACATGAACCGCGACGACTTCCTGGCGATGAACCGCGCCTACGCGGAGCGGGGGGAGGACCTGTTCGCCAACCCGCGCAACGCCGCCGCCGGGTCGCTGCGCCAGAAGGATTCGACGGTTACCGCGTCGCGCCCGCTCTGCTTCTTCGGCTACGCGCTGGGCGAGCTGTCGGAGCCGATCGCCGACACCCAGTGGGGCATCCGCGAGCGGCTGCGCGGCTGGGGCTTCTCGCTGAACCGCCCGGCCAACCTGTGCGACGGCGCCGAGGCGCTGCTGACCCATTACCGGAAGATCGGCGAGGAGCGCTCGGCGCTGCCCTTCGACATCGACGGCGTGGTCTACAAGGTCAACAGCCTGGAGCTTCAGCAGCGGCTGGGCTTCGTCAGCCGGGCGCCGCGCTGGGCCATCGCCCACAAGTTCCCGGCGGAGCAGGCGCAGACCCGGCTGAAGGGCATCACCATCCAGGTCGGCCGCACCGGCGCCCTGACCCCGGTGGCCGAACTGGAGGACATCACCGTCGGCGGCGTGGTGGTCAGCCGCGCCACCCTGCACAACGAGGACGAGATCGCCCGCAAGGACGTCCGCATCGGCGATCTGGTGACGGTCCAGCGGGCCGGCGACGTGATCCCGCAGATCGTCGGGGTGGTGGAGGGGCAGCGCCCCGACGACGCCGTGCCCTACGTCTTTCCCGACCATTGTCCGGTCTGCGGCAGCCTCGCCGTGCGCGAACCGGACGAGGCGGTGCGCCGCTGCACCGGCGGGCTGATCTGCGCCGCCCAGGCCAAGGAACGGCTGCGCCATTTCGTGTCGCGCAACGCCTTCGACATCGAAGGTCTGGGGGAGAAGACCATCGAGGAGTTCTGGGAGGATGGGCTGATCCGCTCTCCCGTGGACATCTTTACGCTGGAGCGCCGGGTGGCGGCGGGGGAGATCGCCATCCTCGGCCGTCCGGGCTGGAAGGAGAAGTCGGTCGAGAACCTGTTCGCCGCCATCAACCAGCGGCGCGCGCGCATCGACCTGCACCGCTTCATCTTCGCGCTGGGCATCCGCCACATCGGCGAGGTGACCGCCAAGTCGCTGGCCCGCCACTACGGCTCGATCGACGGCTGGCTGGAGGGGATGGAGCGCGCCGTCGCCAACATGCCGGGCGACGCGTGGCGCGACCTGCACGCCCTCAACGGCCTCGGCCCGGTGAAGGCCGACGCTCTGCTCGCCTGGTTCGCCGATCCGGAGAACCTGCCGAAGCTGGACTTCTACGCCGGTCAGGAGGCGCTGCGGCTGGACAGCGTCATCAAGCTGCTTGGCATCAAGAAGGTGGACAGCCGGGCCGCCCAGGCGCTGGCCGAGCGCTACGGCGCCCTGGCGGACTGGAAGACGGCGATGCTCGCCGCCGTCGGCGCGCAGCCCGGTCCCGGCTGGGGTGAACTGGTCGCCATCCCCGACGTCGGCGAGGTCGCCGCGGAGGAACTGGCCGGCTTCTTCCTGGAAGAGCGCAACCGCGCCATCATCCACGACCTGCGCGCCGCCGGCGTGCGGGTGGCCGACGCCGAACGCCCGAAGGCGGCCAGCGGCTCGCCCGTCGCCGGCAAGACGGTGGTCTTCACCGGCACGCTGGAGACCATGACCCGCACCGAAGCCAAGACCCGTGCGGAGTCGCTGGGCGCCAAGGTCGCCGGCTCGGTCTCGGCCAAGACCGATTACGTCATCTGCGGGGCGGACGCGGGCAGCAAGGCCGCCAAGGCGCGCGACCTCGGCGTGACCATCCTCAGCGAGCAGGAGTGGGCGGAGCTGATCGCCGGCTGACCGGCGGTGGAGAGGGAGGGGCGGCGCGGCTGAGTGCCGCGTTGACGCCCCTCGCCGCCGGTTCCATAAAGGGTCGAAGCGCCATAAGAAGAACGAGACGGGGGATCGCCATGGACTCCATTCAATGGTCGCGCTGGATGAGCGTCGGCATCGAAGAACTCGATGAGGATCATCGCGTTCTCGTGGATATCGTCAACAAGCTGGGTGCGGACGAAAACCGCGCCTCTCCTGACGTCATAGAAGCGATCCTCGACGAACTGATCCACTACACCAAGGATCATTTCGCACGCGAAGAAGCACACATGGCCGAGGCCGGCTACCCGACCTTCGCCGCGCACAAGGCCCTGCACGACGCCCTGACGCGCAATGTCGAGTCCTACCGTGAACGCTTCCACGCCCAGCGTGAGACCATCACGGGGGACGAGGTGTTCGAGTTCTGCGCCGACTGGCTCGGCAAGCACATCCTGAAGGAAGACACCCGCTTCGGCGCCTACGCCGCGGATCGGTGAGTCCGCTGACGTGGCCCTTGCCTCTCTGATGAGAGGGAAGGGTGAGGGGGATGCGCGTGGCGCTGCGTTCGGCAAAAGCGCAACCCCCTCACCCCGAATCCTCTCCTCAAAGAGAAGAGGGCATTCGATCGCCTTGCCTCAGCTGGAATCTTAAAAAGACCAAATAAAATATTGATATAATTAAATATTTTATAATTCTTCGTCCTCTTGCGCAAAAGTCATCGCTTTGGCTCAGCGGAAGGGGAGGGGAGTGTGCGTGCGTCTCGCCTCGCGCGAATCCAAGAGGGGAGGGGGGTGCGCAAAACGAAAATGCCCTCCCCGGAAGGGGAGGGCAGGGGAAGCGTGACGCTGTGGAGCGCGTGTCAGGCGACGGCAAGCCGCTCGGTCGCGTGCCAGACGGCGCCCGGCAGCGCCGTGCTCGGCGGGGTTTCGTAGCACCAGGCGCTGGTGTCGGCGAACAGCGCGCGCAGCAGCTGGTTGTTCAGGGCGTGGCCGGACCGGACGCCGTGGAAGTGACCGACGAACATCGCGCCGGCCAGATAGAGGTCGCCGACCGCGTCCAGGATCTTGTGACGCACGAACTCGTCGTCGAAGCGCAGGCCGCCTTCGTTCATCACCTCGTCACCGGAGATGACCACCGCGTTGTCCAGCGAGCCGCCGCGGGCAAGGCCCATCTTGCGCAGCCCCTCGACCTCGTGCAGGAAGCCGAAGGTGCGGGCGGCGCTGATCTCGTCGCGGAAAGTCTCGGCGTCCAGCTCCATCTCATGGCTCTGCTGGGCAATGGCCTTGCTGGCGAAGTCGATCTCGAAGCTGAAGCCCGTCGTGTGGTCCGGCGTGAAGGTGGCGCTCTTGTTGCCCTCGGTCACGGTGACCGGCTTCAAGATGCGGATGGCCCGGCGCGGCGCGTTCTGCGACACGGTGCCGACGCGCTCGATGGCCTCCACGAAGGGGGCGGCGCTGCCGTCCATGATCGGCACCTCGATGTTGTCCAGCGCGACCACGGCGTTGTCCACGCCGCAGCCGGCCAGCGCCGACATCAGATGCTCGATGGTGCCGATGGTGGTGCCGTGGGCGTTGCCGATGACCGTGCACAGCTTGGTATCGACGACATGGTCCCAGCGCGCCGGGATCACCGCGGCGGGGCCGCTGAGATCGGTGCGCCGGAAGACAATGCCGGTGTTCGGCTCGGCCGGGGAAATCGTCAGGGTGACCGTCGCGCCCGTATGCAGCCCGACGCCCGAGCAACGCACCGGCTTCGCCAGGGTACGCTGCAGCATGCCTTCGGTCTTGATGCGATTCTGAGCCACGGTGTCTGTCCCGTTTCAATCTTGGTCTTGTGCGGTCGGTCCGCGATTTGCCGCCGGTTTCCGCCGAGGGCGGGGCGGGTCATCGCTTATGACCGCATATGCTAGGTATCATTGGCCCCTGTGGAGGACAAATCACTCTTTGTTACCGTTTGTTGCAGGGCGGTAGAGCGCCATCGCCGGACGCGAAACCGGCGTCCCCCAGACACGAAAAGACCGCCCCCGGAGCGTTCTTGCGAAGCTCTGGAGGCGGCTGAAGTCTAACAGGTTGTGGATACCCGCCGATGCCGCTTCGAAAGAGGCGGCGGCGACCGGCGGGTTGCTGTTGCCCTCAGATCAATTGGGCCAGCCTCGTTGACGCGTCAGTTGGCCTGACGGCGCAGGAAGGCGGGGATGTCCAGCGCTTCCTCGTCGATCTTTTGCGTGGTGCCGTCGCCCATCACCTGCGGGCGCGGGGCCTGGGCCATCGGCGGCTGCGGGGCGGCCATCGGCGGTTGCGGCATCACCGGCTGCTGGTGCTGCGGCTGGTGGTGCTGGGGCTGATGGTGATGCTGCGGCTGCGGGGCCGGCTGCGGCGCCGGCTCGGCCTTGCGGCCGGCCAGACCGGTGACCAGACCGAACAGGAAGTTCGGCTTGCGGGCCGGCGGCTCCGTCTGGGCGGCGGCGGCGAGCTGGCTCGACATCGGCGGGGCGTTCATCGGCTGGCGCGGGCCAGGATCGGCGGCCTTCGGGGCGATGAAGTGGCCGTCGCGGCGCTCGCTGTGCAGCGGGCCGGTGGCGACGTTGCGGGCCGGAGCGGCTTCCATGGGCTGCATGGCGTCGTGCCCCATCGGCATGTGCGGGTGGGGCGCATGCTGCGGGGCGTGCTGGACCATCGGGTCGATGGGCTGCTGGACCGGAACGTGTTGCTGGACCTCGGCCGGATGGTGCTGGGGCTGGACCTGCGGCTGGACCTGGGGCTGCGGAACGCCGCCCATCGGGCGCGGGGCCAGACCGGCGCCGGGGATCGCCGGGGCAACCGAGCCGGAGGCGAGCGGCGCCGGGGCGGCCTGCGTCAGGCCGGCCGCGCCGGCGGGCTTCTTGGCGAGGCCGCCATTGCCGCCGTTGCGGTCGGAGACCAGCGACAGGTTGACCGGATGCAGGGTGCGCGGGTTGGACATCGCCGCGGCGTCAATGCCGGTGGCGACCACCGACACGCGCATCACGCCGTCCAGCGAGCTGTCGAAGGTCGAACCGAAGATGATGTTGGCGTCCGGGTCGACCTCGTCGCGGACGCGGTTCGCCGCCTCGTCCACCTCGAACAGGGTCATGTCGTAGCCGCCGGTGATGTTGATGAGGACGCCGCGGGCACCCTTCATCGACACGTCGTCGAGCAGCGGGTTGGAGATGGCGGCCTCGGCGGCCTCGATGGCGCGGCGTTCGCCGCCGGCCTCGCCGGTGCCCATCATCGCCTTGCCCATCTCGGTCATCACCGAGCGGATGTCGGCGAAGTCCAGGTTGATGAGGCCGGGCATCACCATCAGGTCGGTCACGCCGCGCACGCCGGAATGCAGAACGTCGTCGGCCATCTTGAAGGCGTCCGCGAAGGTCGTCTTCTCGTTGGCGATGCGGAACAGGTTCTGGTTCGGGATGATGATCAGCGTGTCAACATACTGCTGCAGCTCGGCGATGCCGGATTCGGCCAGCCGCATGCGGTGCGCGCCCTCGAAGTGGAAGGGCTTGGTCACCACGCCGACGGTCAGCAGGCCGCGCTCGCGGGCGGCGCGGGCGATGACCGGGGCCGCACCCGTGCCGGTGCCGCCGCCCATGCCGGCGGTGATGAACACCATGTTGGCGCCTTCGAGGTGACCGATGATCTCCTCGAGCTGCTCCTCGGCGGAGGCCCGGCCGACGTCCGGCTTGGAGCCGGCGCCCAGGCCGCGCGTCATGGTGGTGCCGAGCTGGACGCGCTTCTCGCAGAGCGAGCCCTTCAGGGCCTGCGCGTCGGTGTTGCCGACCACGAAGTCCACGCCTTCGAGGTTGGACTTGATCATGTTGTTCACGGCGTTGCCGCCGGCGCCGCCGACACCGAAGACGGTGATGCGGGGCTTCAGCTCGGGTTCGATGCTGGGGATGGTCACGTTGATCATGTTATGGCCTCCACAACCTTTTGATTGGTTCGATGCTTTGCGTCGCGGGTTCTTTGCCCGGTTGGGTCCGGGTGGTGTTTTTAGGCAGGAATGGCGTGGTGCGGCAGGAGCCTTTTTAGGGCCGGGAACCATGTCCGGTGGGTCATAGGTTCTCCCGCAGCCACAGGCCGACGCGCCCGAAGAACCCCGTGCCGGCGCCAGCCTCATGGCCCGCCACGGGAAGTTCCGCCGGATTGCGCACGGCGTGGAGAAGGAGGCCCGCGGCGGTCGAGTAGGACGGACCGCCTTGCGCCTCGTTCAGACCGGTGATCCGCGTCGGTCGCCCGATGCGGACCTGTTTGTCCAGGATCAGCTGCGCCAACTCGCGCATGCCCGGAAGCTGGCTGGCGCCGCCCGTCAGGACGACGCGCCGGCCGACCAGCTTCGCGTAGCCGGAATGCTCCAGCCGCGAGCGGACATGCTCGAAGATTTCCTCCAGCCGCGGCTGGATGATGCGCACCAGATAGGATTTCGGCAGGTTGTTGGCGCCGAGGCGCTCCTCCTCGCCGACCTGGGGAACGTCGATCATCTCGCGCTCGTCGGCGGGGCTGTTGATGGCGCTGCCGTGCAGCGTCTTCATGCGCTCCGCATGGACGACCGGCGTGGTCAGCCCGCGCGCGATGTCGTTGGTGACGTGGTTGCCGCCCAGACGGATGCAGTCCGACCAGACCAGCGTGCCTTCGGAGAAGACGGAGATTGTCGTGGTGCCGCCGCCCATGTCGATGCAGGCGGAGCCCATCTCCATCTCGTCGTCGACCAGACAGGCGAGGCCGGATGCGTAGGGGCTGGCGACCAGACCCTCGATGTCGAGGTGGCAGCGGGCCACGCAGGTCTGCAGGTTGCGCACGGCCCCGGCGGGCGAGGTGATGACGTGGGCCTGGACGCCCAGCCGCTCGCCGTACATGCCCTTGGGATCGCGGATGCCGCGGCTGCCGTCGAGCGCGAAGCCCACGGGGATCGCGTGGACCAGCGCCTGGTCCGGGCCGACCTGCAGGCTGCGGGCGTGGGCGAGCGCGCGGCGGACGTCGCTCTCCGTCACCTCCTGGCCGGAGACGGGAACCTCGGCGTTGAAGCCGTGGGAGATCGGGGAGGACACATTGACGATCACGTCGCGGATCGTCTCGTTGGCCATCTGCTCCGCGGCGTGGACGGCGGCGCCGATGGACGTCTCCGCCGCTTCCATGTCGATGATGGCGCCGGCGCGCACGCCCGTGGCGATCTGGTGGCCGATCCCCACGATGCGCACGCCTCCCGCATCCTCGACGCGGGCGATGAGGCAGCACACCTTGGTCGAGCCGACGTCCAGCGCGGCGATGATCCCGCCGCGCGTGGCTCGTTTTGGCTTTTTCGCCCCGTTGAAGCCCATGTTCAGCACAACCCTATGGCCTCGATGCGTCCGGTCGTTCGCGTTTCAGAAAGAGGGGTTCAGAAAGAGGGGAGGCGGAGGATCACGTCTTCTTGCCCGGCTTCTTCTTGTTCTCTTCCTCCGTCCAGGGCAGGACGGCGGTGGCGGAGGTTTGCAGCACGGCGCGGTCGTTCTGGCGCAGGTCGATGGCCACGATGTCGCGGTCCAGCACCTGTCCCGTCGCGTCCATCTCCGCCAGCTGGCGCAACGCGGATTGCATGCGGGCCTCCGGCAGTTTCACCACGACACCGTTCTTCAGCTTGAGATCCCAGCGACGGTCGCCGACCCAGGAGGCGGCGCTCACCTTTTCGCGCAGAGCCGGCACGTTGTCGAGGGCCGCGAGCAGCTTCGGCACCTGCATCGGCGCGTTGGCGCCAACGACCTGCGGCAGCGTCTCGATCCGGCGGTTGCCGCGCCGCGCCAGCTCGGTTGCGTCGGCCAGCGGGCGGCCTTCGCGGTCGATGACGGTGAACTTGCGGTCGTGCTGCCAGATCGCCATCGGCTGCCGTTCGGTCAGGCGGACGAACAGGATGTCGGGCAGGTGGCGCTCGATGGAGGCCGAGGCCACCCAGGGCAGGCTTTCCAGCTTCTCCTTGGCGTCGGACAGCGTGACGGCGAGGATCGGGTCGCCGCGCTGCACGCCCAGCACGCGCAGGATGGAGGCCGGGTCGGTCTCGGTCC
Source organism: Azospirillum brasilense (assembly GCF_001315015.1). Classification (NCBI taxonomy): domain Bacteria; kingdom Pseudomonadati; phylum Pseudomonadota; class Alphaproteobacteria; order Rhodospirillales; family Azospirillaceae; genus Azospirillum; species Azospirillum brasilense. The sequence continues at coordinate 864,958 of NZ_CP012914.1, forward strand.
GGCCCTCGACCAACACATCGGCGATGGCGAAGCCGGCGGACGCACTGGTCTGGATCAGGCTTTCCTGCAGCGCCGCGGTGGTTTCGGCGATGGTGCCGCGCTGCCACGCCGACGCTGCCATGCCGGCGACGACCAGGACCGGCGTCAGCAGGATGGCCGCCTTGACCGCGGGGCGGGTCCAGCGCGGCCAGGCGCGGCGGCGGTTGCCTTTCTGGGCCGACTTCGCCATCGCGCGCGGCGGAACGGGCCTATCGTCGCGGCCCCGGTTCGCAGAGCCCCCGAAACCGGGGCGGAACTGCGGATCGATGCTCAGTCGAGTTGACATGCGGCGTTCTCCACCATCCAAGCGACGAGAGCCCCGTAGGTGAGCCCCACGGATGCGGCCTGTTCGGGAACCAGCGACAGCGGCGTCATGCCCGGCTGGTTGTTGATTTCCAGGAAAAAGAGTCCGTCGGTCCCACTTTTACGATCATCCCAGCGGAAGTCGCTGCGCGAAACGCCGCGGCACCCCAGGGTCCGATGGGCCAGGACCGCCAACCTCTTGGCTTCTTCCGCGACATGCTCGGGAATCTGCGCGGGCACAGTATGAACGGCATGACCGGCGCTGTATTTAGCCGTGTAGTCATACACCTGTGCTTCAAAGCGGATCTCCGTCACGGTCAGGGGGCGGCATTCGCCGTCCAGCCCGCCCATGACGCCCACGGTCAGCTCGCGGCCCGGGATGAACTCCTCGACCAGGGCGCGCTCGCCGAAGGTCCAGGCGTCGCCGACCGGGCTGTTCTGCCCCTCGCGCACCAGCGTGACCCCGACGGTCGAGCCTTCGTCCACCGGCTTGACGATGTAGGGGGCGGGCATCGGGTGGGCGCCGCCGGTCAGCTCGCCCTTGGTCAGGACGAGGCCCTTGGGCGAGCGCACGCCGACCGGGGCGAGCAGCGCCTTGGTCATCGCCTTGTCCATGGCGACCGCGGCGGCGCGCACGCCGGAATGGGTGTAGGGGATGCCGAGGAATTCCAGCACGCCCTGGATCGTCCCGTCCTCGCCGCCGCGCCCGTGCAGGGCGTTGAACACCGCGTCGGGACGCGGGTCGGTCAGCGCGCGCAGCAACCCCTCCAGGTCGCGCTGCACGTCCACCGCGGTGACGCGGTAGCCTTCCTCCTCCAGCGCCTTGGCGACGCCGGCGCCGCTGACCAGCGACACCTCGCGCTCCGCCGACCAGCCGCCCATCAGGACGGCGACATGCTTCTTGTGGGGGGTGGTCATGCGGACGCTCCTTCGCGGGCCACGCCGACCCGCTTGATTTCCCACTCCAGCGTGACGCCGGAGGTCTCGAACACCCGGCGCCGGACTTCCTCGCCCAGCGCCTCCAGCTCCGCCGCGGTGGCGGTGCCCTGGTTGATGAGGAAGTTGCAGTGCTTCTCCGACACCTGCGCGCCGCCGATGGTCAGCCCGCGGCAGCCGGCCTTGTCGATCAGCTCCCACGCCTTGTGGCCGGGCGGGTTCTTGAAGGTCGAGCCGCCGGTGCGCGAGCGGACCGGCTGGGTGTCGGCGCGCTTGCCGGAAATCTCCGCCATGCGCTGGGCGATCTCCGCCGGGTCGCCAGCCGCGCCGCGCAGGGTGGCGCCGGTGAAGATCACGTCCTCCGGCACCCCGGCGTGGCGGTAGGTGAAGCCCATGCCGGCGTTGTCGTAGGACACGCGCTCGCCCCGGCGGGTCACGCCCTGGGCGGAGACCAGCACGTCCTTGATCTCATGGCCGTAGGCGCCGCCGTTCATGCGCAGCGCGCCGCCGATGGTGCCGGGGATGCCCGACAGGAACTCCAGCCCGGCGACACCGGCATCGCGCGCCACGGCGGCGACGTTCAGGTCGAGCGCCGCGGCGCCGGCCTCCAGAGTCAGCCCGTCCGCCGCGATGCCGGCGAAGCCGCGGCCCAGCCGGATCACCACGCCGGGGATGCCGCCGTCGCGGATCAGCAGGTTGGACGCGACGCCCAGCACCGTCACCGGCACATCGTCCGGCAGTCCGGCCAGGAAGCCCGCCAGATCGTCGGCGTCCTCCGGCCGGAACATGACCTCTGCCGGACCGCCGACGCGGAACCACGTCACGTTGGCCAGCGGTGCCGCGGCGGTCAGCCGTCCGCGGCAGGCGGGCATCCGGTCGATGAGGGAGACGGTGGTGGTTGTCATCGGAGAAAACCCGTCACGCCTTGCCCGACAGCTTGTCCAGCTCGCCCGGCAGGGCGTTGGCCCACTGGGTGATGTTGCCGGCGCCCAGGCAGACCACGAGGTCGCCGGACCGCGCGATCTCGCGGACCAGCTGCGGCAGCTCGTCCGGGCCGTGCAGGGCGAGCACCTGACGGTGGCCGTGCATGCGCAGGCCCTCGACGAGGCTGTCGCGGTTGACGTTCTCGATCGGCTGCTCCCCGGCGGCGTAGACGTCCGCCACGATCACCGCGTCGGCGTCGTTGAAGCAGGTGCAGAACTCCTCGAACAGGTTGGCGAGGCGCGAATAGCGGTGCGGCTGGACGACGGCGATGGTGCGGCCGGTGCCGGCGGTGCGCGCGGCCTTCAGCACGGCGGCGATCTCCACCGGGTGGTGGCCGTAATCGTCGATGACGGTGATGCCGTTCGACTCGCCGGTCTTGGTGAAGCGGCGCTTGACGCCCTGGAACTTCGCCATGCTGTCGCGCATCACCACGTCGGGCAGGCCCATCTCGTTGCCCACCGCGAAGCAGGCCAGCGAGTTCTGGACGTTGTGCGGCCCGTACATCGGCAGGCGGACGCCGATGATCGTCCGGCTCTCCCCGGTGTGGCGGTCGTCGATCACCACGTCGTACTCGGCGCCCTCGGTGCCCAGCCGCATGTTCACGGCGCGCACGTCGGCCTGCGGGCTGAAGCCGTAGGTGATGATGCGGCGGTCCGACACGCGCGGGATCATCGCCTGCACCTCCGGATGGTCGATGCAGAGCGCGGCGAAGCCGTAGAAGGGAATGTTCTGGACGAAGCTGTCGAAGGCGGCCCGCATGTTGTCGAAGGTGCCGTAATAGTCCAGATGCTCCGGGTCCATGTTGGTGACCACGGCGATGCAGGCCGGCAGCTTGATGAAGGTGCCGTCGCTCTCGTCCGCCTCGACGACCATCCAGTCGCCCGAGCCCAGCCGCGTGTTGGTGCCGTAGGCGTTGATGATGCCGCCGTTGATCACCGTGGGGTCGAGGTTGGCGTGCTCCAGCATGTTGCCGACCATCGAGGTCGTCGTGGTCTTGCCGTGGGTGCCGCCGATGGCGATGGCCCATTTCAGACGCATCAGCTCGCCCAGCATCTCGGCGCGGCGGACGACCGGGACCAGGGCGGCGCGGGCGGCGACGACCTCCGGGTTGTCGCGCTTGACGGCGGAGGAGACGACGACGACCGCGGCCCCGGCGATGTTCTCCGCGCGGTGGCCGATGCTGATCTGGATGCCCAGCCCGCGCAGGCGCTTGACGTTGGCGCTCTCCGCCAGGTCGGAGCCCTGGACGGTGTAGCCGAGGTTGCGCAGCACTTCGGCGATGCCGCTCATGCCGATGCCGCCGATGCCGACGAAATGGATGGTGCCGATCGAGAGGGGGAGGGCGCGCATGTCTGGATTACTTTCCGCGGCGGAGCATCAGGCTGAGGGTGGCATCCACGGCCATGTCGGACAGGCCGTAGGGAAGGGGCTGGGAACCGATCGTGACGTGCAGGCGGTCGCGCAGGAAACCGGCGCCGGCGCGCGGCAGCAGCGGGCATTCCGGCCGGTTGCTCCAGGCGCCTTCGGTCCGCGTCATGTCCGCCGGCCAGTCGCCCAGGGGCCGGGACGAGGGGGGCCGGGACGAGCGGGGGCGTGCGATGGTGCTGCGCGTTGCCTTGATCATTCCGCGGCTTCCTTGGTTCGGGCGTGGTTCGGGTTGGCGATCATGTCGAGCACGGCGTCGGCCAGCCGGCGCGCGGCGTCGGCCATGCCCCAGCCGTGGGCGGCCTGCGCCGCTGCGGTCAGGGCGTCCGGCGACTCCAGCAGCTCCGTCAGGCGGGCGGCGAGCGCGTCGGCGGTGAAGTCCGGCTGCGCCATCACCCAGGCGGCCCCGGCGGCGGCGAGCTGCCGCGCGTTGGCCGTCTGGTGGTCGTCCATGGCATGGGGATATGGCACAAGGATGGCGGGGCGCCCGATGCAGGTCAGTTCGGCGATGGTCGAGGCGCCGGCCCGCGTGATGGCGAGATGGCAGGCGGCCAGCCGGTCCGGCACGTCGCGGAAGAAGCTCTCCAGCTCCAGCCCGCCGAGGCCCATGCCGGCGTAAGCGGCGCGGGCGGCCTCCAGATCCTCGGGCCGGCACTGCTGCGCCAGATGGATGCGAGCGCGGAGATCGGCGGGCAGCCGGCCCAGCGCCTCGGGAATGACTTCGGAGAAGACGCGCGCGCCCTGGCTGCCGCCCATCACCAGGATGCGGACGGGGCCGCCGGGGGCGGGAACGGCGTAGGCGGCGTCGCGCTGGGCGGCGACGGCGGGGCGGACCGGGTTGCCGGTGCGGACGAGGCGCGGGCGGTGCTCCGCCTTCACCGCGGCGACCTCGGGGAAGGCGACGGCGATGCGGCGTGCGGCGGCGGCGAGCATCCGGTTGGCGCGGCCCAGCACGGCGTTCTGCTCGTGCAGCATCACCGGCACGCGGCCTTGCGCGGCGGCGTAGACCGTGGGGACGGAGGGGTAGCCGCCGAAGCCGACGACCGCCGCCGGCTTCAGGTGGCGCATCAGCGCGTTGGCGCCGAGCAGGCCGAGGCCCATCTGCCACGCCGCGTTCATCTTGGCCAGCAGGTTGCCGCCGGGGGCGGCGGAGCGGATGCGGTGGACCGTCACCTCCGGCAGGCTGTCGCCGAAGGCTTGGCCGCGCTTGTCGGTGACCAGCGCCACCGCCTCGCCGCGGGCCAGCAGCTCGCGCGCCAGCGCTTCCGCCGGGAAGAAGTGCCCGCCGGTGCCGCCGGCGGCGAGGATGATGGGACGTTGTGTGGTGTCGGCCATGCGCGTCACTCCGCCGGGCCGAAGCGCTTGCGGGTCAGCGCCAGCACCATGCCCATGCCGAAGCCCAGCGCCAGCAGCGAGGAGCCGCCATAGGAGATGAAGGGCAGCGTCATGCCCTTGGTCGGCATCAGATGCAGGGCGGAGCCCATGTTGATCGCCGCCTGCAGGCCGAACTGGATCAGCAGGCCGCTCGCCGCCAGCAGCACGAAGTAGTTGGTGTCGTTGAACACCCGCGCGAAGCCGCGCAGCACGATGAAGGCGAACAGGATGATGATGATCAGGCAGAAGATCAGCCCCATCTCCTCGCCGGCGACGGCGAAGATGAAGTCGGCGTGGCTGTCCGGCAGCGAATACTTCACCGTTCCCTGGCCGGGGCCGGTGCCCATCAGCCCGCCGTTGGCGAAGGCCTCCAGCGAACGGCTGACCTGATAAGTGTCGCCGCTCGACGGGTCGAGGAAGCGGTTGATGCGGCTGTGGACGTGCGGCAGCGTGAAATAGGCGCCGACGAGGCCGGCGACGCCCAGCACGCCCAGGCCGCCGACCAGCATGATGTTCAGCCCGGCCAGGAAGAACTGCGAGAACCACACCGCCGACACCACCACCGTCATGCCCAGGTCGGGCTGAAGCAGCAGGCCGCCGACGGTGAGGCCGTAGAGCAGGATCGACAGGATCGTGCCGGGAAAGCCGGGGTTGGTGCGCGACAGCGAGAACAGCCACGCTCCGACCACCGCGAAGGCCGGCTTCACGAACTCCGACGGCTGGATCGACAGGCCGGGGATGTGGATCCAGCGCCGCGCGCCCTTGATCTCGACGCCGACGACCAGCGTCGCATAGACCAGCGCCACCGAAATCAGGAAGACCGCCAGCGCCGCCCGCCGCACGCCGCGCGGGCTGAGCAGCGAGACGCCGCACATGATGGCGACGCTGGGGATCAGCATCATCAGGTGGCGTTCGACGAAGTAGAAGGTGTCCTGGATGCCGATGCGCTCCGCCACCGGCGGGCTGGCCGCGGTGATCAGGACCGTGCCGAGCGCCATCAGCACCGCCAGCGCGGCGAGCTGCCAGCGGTCGACCGTCCACCACCAGCGGCCGAAGATGGATTGATCGGTGCGGTCGAAGGTCATCATCAGGCGCGGTCCCCCGGAACGGCGTTGCCTTCGAGGCGGTTCACGGCGTCGGCGAAGGCCTCACCGCGCTTCTCGAAATTCGCGAACTGGTCCCAGGAGGCGCAGGCCGGCGACAGCAGCACGCAGGCGCCGGGCAGAGCCTCGGCCAGCGCCAGCTCCGCCGCGGCGTTGACCGCCACGTCCAGCGTGCCGCAGCGGGTGTGCGGAACCTTGTTGGCCTCCAGCCACACGGCGAAGCGGTCCGACGCCTCGCCGATTAGGAAGGCGTGGCGGACGCGTGACGCATAGGCCTCCAGCCCGTCCAGCCCGGTCTCCTTCGCCTGACCACCGAGGATCCAGTAGATCGGGTCGAAGGTCGCCAGCGCCTTCTCCGTGGCGTCGGCGTTGGTCGCCTTGCTGTCGTTGACGAAGCGCACGCCGTCGATGGTGCGGACGAGCTGCTGGCGGTGGGCCAGACCGGGGAAGGTGGTCATGGCGGCGACAATGGCCGGGGTCGGCACGCCCGCCGCCTTGCAGGCGGCATAAGCCGCGGCGGCGTTCTGCCAGTTGTGCGTGCCGAGCAGCGCCGGGAAGGCGGCCAGCTCGGCCACGCGCTCCGCGACGCCGAAGGTGTCGTCGACCAGCCAGCCGTCCGCGGCGTAGACGCCGCCGGCCACCGGACCCAGGGCGGAAACCGGCCAGATCACTTGGTCGCTCTTGGCCTTCAGCTCCTCCCAGATCGCCCGGCAGGTCGGGTCGTCCACGCCGATCACCGCGGTGCGCGGCCTGGTCTGGCGGTGGAAGATCAGTTTCTTGGCCGCGACGTAGCCGTCCATGCCGCCGTGGCGGGCCAGATGGTCCGGCGTGATGTTCAGCAGCACCGCCACGTCGAAGGTGATCGAGTAGGTCAGCTCAAGCTGATAGCTCGACATCTCCAGCACGTAGCTGCCGCCGGCCCCGACGGAGGGGAAGGTCAGCGCCGGGGTGCCCAGGTTGCCGCCGACCGCGATGCGCCTCCCGGCGGCCTCCATCACATGGCCGATCAGGGTCGTGGTGGTCGACTTCCCGTTGGTGCCGGTGATGCCGATGTAGGCCGAATCGCGCTCCGACCGGGCCAGCAGCTCGATGTCGCAGACCAGCTCGATGTTCGCGGCGCGGGCGCGCAGGGCGACCGGATGCGGCTTCGGGTGGGTGTGCGGGATGCCCGGCGACCAGACGATGGTGGTCAGCTCGGTCAGGTCCGCCGTGGTCAGGTCGACGACCTTGTAGCCCTTGCTCAGCGCGTCCGCGCGGCTGGACTCGTTGTCGTCCCACACCCACACCTCGGCGCCGCTTTGGGTCAGCGCCTCCGCCGTGGCGAGGCCCGACTTGCCAAGCCCCATGACCGCCACCGGCAGTCCTTCCATGTAGAACAGGTTGATCATCGGGCGGCGACCCTCAGCGGAGCTTCAGCGTGGACAGGCCGACGAGGGCCAGGATGGAGGCGATGATCCAGAAACGGATGACCACGGTGGACTCCGCCCATCCCTTCTTCTCGAAGTGATGGTGCAGGGGCGCCATGCGGAACACGCGCTTTCCGGTCAGCTTGAACGAGGCGACCTGGACGATCACCGACACGGTCTCCAGCACGAACAGGCCGCCGATGATCGCCAGCACGATCTCGTGCTTGGTGACCACGCTGACGGCTCCCAGCGCGCCGCCGAGGGCCAGCGAGCCGGTGTCGCCCATGAAGACCATGGCGGGGGGCGCGTTGTACCAGAGGAATCCGATCCCCGCACCGACCAGAGCCCCGCAGAAAACGGCAAGCTCACCAGCACCGGGCACATGGTGGATCTGGAGATAGTTGGCGAAGATCGCGTTGCCGGTCAGGTAGGCGATCAGGCCGAAGCAGCCCGCCGCGATCATCGTCGGCACGATGGCCAGCCCATCCAGCCCGTCGGTCAGGTTCACCGCGTTCGAGGCGCCGACCATGACGAAGGCGCCCACGGGGATGAAGAACCAGGAGAGCTGGATCAGGAAGTCCTTCACGAAGGGCACGGCCAGACCGCCGGACAGCGGCGGCGCCGACACATACATGATGGCGGCGGCGGCGGAGACCCCGATGATGATCTCCCAGGTCAGGCGGAAGCGGCCCGACAGGCCCTTGGTGTTGCGCTTGGTCAGCTTCAGGTAGTCGTCGCCGAAGCCGATCAGCCCGTAGCCGATCGTCACCAGCAGCACGATCCAGGTGTAGGCGTTGGTCAGGTCGACCCACAGCAGCGTGCTGATCGACACGGCGATCAGGATCATCAGGCCGCCCATGGTGGGCGTGCCCTTCTTCTTCGCATGGCTTTCCGGCCCGTCGGAGCGGATCGGCTGGCCCTCGCCCTGCTTGCGTTTCAGCCACGCGATCAGGCGCGGAAAGAACACGAAGCTGATGACGAGCGCCGTCAGCACCGCGCCTCCCGTCCGGAAGGTCAGATACCGGAACAGGTTGAACGGCGTGAAGACGTCCGCCAGAGGGAAGAGCAGGTTGTAGAGCATCGTGAAGCGGTCAGCCTTTGTGCCCGTGCGCCGCGGTCTGATCCGTGTCAGCCGCGGGCGAGGAGCCGTTGTTGTTCTTTTCGGTTTGTTTGCTGTCTTTGATGTCCAGGGCGGACAGGGCGTCCACCACCGTCGCCATGCGGCTGCCCAGCGACCCCTTGATCAGCACCACGTCGCCGCCGCGCACCGCACCGGCCAGGAGGGGGGCCAACTCGGCGCTGGTTTCCGTCCAGGCGCCGCGCAGGGCGGCAGGCAGGCGGTCGAACAGGGCGCGCATGTGCGGGCCGCAGGCGTAGACCGCGTCCACACGCGCGGCGCGCAGCGGTTCGGCCAGCGCGGCGTGCAGGGTGTCGGCGCGGTCGCCCAGCTCCCGCATGTCGCCCAGCACGGCGAGGCGCCGGCCGCCGGCCCCGGGGTCGATCTTGCCGAGCACGGCGAAGGTCGCGGTCATGGCGGCGGGGCTGGCGTTGTAGCTCTCGTCGATCAGGGTGAAGGCGCCTCGCGCGGCCTGGACGCGCTTGCGCGTACCGCGGCCCTTGACCGGCGCGATGGTGGACAGGGCGCGGGCCGCCGCGGCGACGTCGGCGCCCAGCGCCTTCACCGCCAACAGCACGGCGAGGCTGTTCATCACCCAATGCCGGCCGGGCAGGGCCAGGCAATACTGGATGCGCTCGCCCCGGATGACCGCGGTCACGGCGCTGCAGGTTGCGTGCAGCGAGCAGTCCACCAGACGCGCGTCGGCGTCGGCGTGAGAGCCGAAGCTCCAGATGCGGCTCAGCCCCTGGGTGCGTGCGGCGGCGAGCAGACGGGCGAAATGCGGGTTGTCGCGGTTCAGTACAGCGACGCCGTTGGGGTTCATGCCCTCGAAGATCTCGGCCTTGGCGTCGGCGATCGCCTCGACGGAGTCGAAGAACTCCAGATGCGCCGCCTCGACCGTGGTGATGATTGCGACGTCGGGCATGACCTGCCGCGACAGCGGGCCGAGCTCGCCTGCGTGGTTCATGCCCAGCTCGAACACGCCGAACTCGCTGTCCTCCGGCATGCGGGCCAGCGACAGGGGCACGCCCCAATGGTTGTTCAGGCTGCCTTCGGTGGCGAAGGTGCGGCCCTGCGCCGACAGGACGTGGCGCAGCGCCTCCTTGGTGCTGGTCTTGCCGACCGAGCCGGTGACGCCCACCACCCTGGCCTGGGTGCGCAGCCGCGCCACGTGGCCGAGATCGCCCAGCGCCGCCAGCGTGTCCTGCTCCACCGCCAGAAGGGAGGCGTCGCCCGGCACGCCGGGGGGCACGGTGCTGACCAGCGCCGCGGCGGCGCCGGCCTCCAGCGCCTTGGCGACGAAGTCATGCCCGTCGAAGTTCGGCCCCTTGATGGCGACGAACAGGTCGCCCGGCGCCACCTTGCGGCTGTCGATGCTGACCCCGGTCGCCGCCCAGGAGCGCGTCGCCTGGCCGCTGGTGGCGGCGGCGGCGTCCTCGGCGGTCCACAGGACGGTCTTGGCCTCGCTCATGCTGCTCCAACCTCCGCCACGGCGGCTCGTGCCTCGGTCGCGTCGTCGAAGGGAAGGACCTCCGTCCCGACGATCTGACCATGCTCATGTCCCTTGCCGGCGATGACCAGGACGTCACCGGGCCGGAGGCTGCGGACGGCGGCGCGGATGGCCTCGCGCCGGTCGCCGATCTCCTCCAGGGCCGGATGGCCCGCCAGGACCTCCTTGCGGATGGCCGCCGGCACTTCGGTGCGCGGGTTGTCGTCGGTGACGATGGCGCGGTCGGCCAGACGGCCGGCCAGCTCCCCCATCACCGGCCGCTTCCCGCGGTCGCGGTCGCCGCCGCACCCGAACACCGCGATCAGGCGGTTCCGGGCGTGCTGCTTCAGCGCCACCAGCACCGTTTCCAGCGCGTCGGGCGTGTGGGCGAAATCGACATAGACCGCCGCCCCGCAGGGGTGGGTGGCGACGTGCTGCAGGCGTCCCGGCACGCCGTCCAGGCGGGTCAGGGTGGCCAGAGCCTCGTCACGGTCCGCGCCGGAGCCGATCACCAGGCCGAGCGCGCACAGCACGTTCCACGCCTGGAAGCGGCCCGCCAGCGGCAGGTCCACGGTGATGTCGCGGCCCAGGACCGTCAGGTCCAGGCGCTGGCCGTGGGCCAGCGGCTCGACCCCGTTCACCCGGATCTCGCGACCGGCCAGACCGTATCCGAAGACGCGGTGACCGCGCTGTGAACAAATCCCGGCAAGCTCGGCGAAGGTGCCGCTGTCGGCGTTCAGGACGGCGGTTCCCCCATCAGGCAACACCCGTCCGAACAGCATCGCCTTGGCCTGGAGGTAGGCCTCCATCGTGCCGTGGTAATCCAGATGGTCGCGGGTGAGGTTGGTGAAGCCCGCGGCCTTGAGGACGACGCCGTCGAGTCGGAACTGCTCCAGCCCATGGCTGGACGCCTCCATCGCCAGATGCTCGATCCCCTTGTCCTTGACGGCGGCGAGGTCACGGTGGAGCGACACCGGGTCCGGCGTCGTCATCCCGCCGTAATCGTCCAGCCCCGGCCCGATCAGCCCGAGCGTGCCCAGGCTGGCCGCCTTCAGGCCCATCAGGTCCCACATCTGGCGGGCGAACTGCACGGTGGAGGTCTTGCCGTTGGTCCCCGTCACGGCGACCACGGTGTCCGGCTGCCGCCCGTGGAAGGCGGCGGCGAGGCGTGCGAAGAGGCGGCGCGGCTGCTCGTCCGCGACCAGAGTCGCGGCGCTGCCGGCGGGCAGGGCGGTCCCGATGGGCGCCACCACCGCGACGGCGCCCTTGGCGAGCGCATCGGCGATGAAGGCGCGCCCGTCCGCCTTCGCACCCGGCAGGGCGGCAAAGACGAAACCGGGCCTGACCGCGCGGCTGTCCGCGGTCAGCCCGGTCACTTCGACGGCGGGTGCCTCGGTGGCGGACGCCGTGTCAGCGCGGCTTGTTGCCAGCAGGTGGGACAGAAGCAACGGTGCTGCCTTTCGGTTGCGCGGGCGGAGGCGGCGGTGCGGGCGGGGTCGTCTGACCGGCGGTGTTGATGTAGGTGGCGTTGATGACCTCGGGGGAAGCCTCGTCCACCGGCTGGACGCCCAGCAGCGGGCCGATCTGCTTCACGATCCGGCCGACCGCGGGAGCGGCGACCCAGCCGCCGGTGGCGAAGCCGTAGGTCTTCTTGGTGCCCTTCGGCTCGTCCACCAGGACATAGACGATGTAGCGGGGATCGTGCATCGGGAAGGCGCCGAGGAACGACGACATGCGGGAGTTCCGCGCGTAGCTCCGGCCCTTCTGCTTCTCCGCCGTGCCGGTCTTGCCGCCGACGACGTAGCCCTTGGCGTTGGCCGACTTCGCCGTGCCGTCGGTGACCACGAAGCGGAACAGGCGGCGCATCATCGCCGAGGTCTTCGGGCTGATGACCTGCTCGCCGGGGATCTCGACCGCGGGGTCGCGCTTCAGCAGGGTCGGCGGGTGCAGCACGCCGCCGTTGATGATCGAGGCCGCCGCATTGACCGTGTGCATCGGGCTGACCGACATGCCGTGGCCGAAGGAGATGGTCATGGTGTTGACCTCCCGCCACGGATTCGGCACCAGCGGCCAGCCGTTCTCGGGCAGCTCCAGCGAGGTCGGGCGGGTCATGCCCAGCTTGGTCATGAAGGACTTCTGATGCTGCACGCCCAGAGACATGGCCATGCGCACCGACCCGAGGTTGGACGATTCCTGGAACACCTCCGCCACCGTCAGGTTGTGGCGGAAGGGATGGTATTCACGGATCGTGAAACGGCCCACCTTGATGTTGTTGATCGTGTCGAAGGTGTCGGAGACGCGGATCTTGCCCGAATCCAGCGACATCGCCGTGTTGAAGATCTTGAAGGTGGAGCCCATCTCGTACACGCCGAGCGTCGCGCGGTTGAACAGCGTGTCCGGGTCAAGTCCCGTGGGGTTGTGCGGGTCGAAATCGGGCAGCGAGACCATCGACATGACTTCGCCGTTGCGGACATCATAGATGATGCCGGTGGCGCCGATGGCGCTGAACTCCTCGATCGTCGTCTGCAATTCCTTCTTCATGATGTGCTGAAGGCGCAGGTCGATCGACAGTTGCAGCGGCTTCGGGTCGGTGGTCAGGCGCTTGTTGAACTGCTGCTCCAGCCCGGCGAGGCCGTTGTTGTCCACGCCGGTGAAGCCGACCAGATGCGAGGTCAGGTTCGAGGCCGGGTAGAAGCGGCGCTCCTCCCGTTCGAAATAGACGCCGGGCAGGCCCAGCCGGAACACCGCCGCCTGCTGTTTGGGCGTCAGGTTGCGCTTGATCCAGACGAACCGCTTGTCGCCGCTGAGCTTGGTCAGCAGGTCCTTGTAGTCCAGCTCCGGCAGGGCGGTGGTCAGCTTGCGCGCCACCTCGTCGGGGCGGCTCACCAGTTTCGGGTCGGCATAGAGCGACTGTGTGGCGAGCGAGGTCGCCAGCAGGTTGCCGTTGCGGTCCACGATGTCGGCGCGGTTGACCGGCGGGGCGTCGACCTCCGCGGCCATGCGCGGGCGCGGTTCCGCCGCGTGGTTGAACAGCGTCGCGTCCACCAGCTTCACGCCGATGGCGGAGAAGACCACGGCGACCATGGCCGCGGTCACCATCAACCGGTTCCGGCTCTGCTCCAGCGCGACCGACAGCGACGTCCGCGGCTTGGAAGCCGGGGGCGGAACGCTGTAGGCGCCGTGCGCGGGATCGACGCCGGGCGGCGGAACGCTCATCGGTTGGCTCCGAGACGGGCGACGAGAAGACCGATGCTGTCATGCTGGGCCGGCGCGGCCGGCGGCGGGGCGGCCTGGAAGCCGGCCTGCTGCGGCTGCGGACGGGCCGCGGGCGGCGCCAGCGTCCGGGAGGTGACCGGCGGCTTGGTGGCGACTTCCGTCGGCCTGGTCGTCACCACCGGTGCTGGGGCGGACTTGGCGGCCGAAGGAAGCGGCGGGACCTTGGCCGAGGCGGGCACGATGGCCGAGGGCTTGATCGGGGCCGGCTTGATCGGCGAGGCCGAGGCCGGGATCACCACGCCACCCTGAATGCCACCCTGAACGATGGCGCCGGCGCCCACGACGCTGTCCCCGGTCGAGGCCGTCGCCACGTTCGGCACCTTGCCCGGCGTCTGGTTGCGGACCATCGGCGGCAGCGGGGCTTCCTCCGGCGCGACGGTGGGGGAGGGGCGCATCGGGACGATGTTCATCGCCACGAACTGGCGCGCCTCGGTCGGCTGCAGCGCCAGATGCTCGCGCGACAGATTCTCGAGGCGGGTCGGGTCGTTGAGGAAGCTCCATTCGGCCTTGAGGACCTGGATGGCCTCCTGCTCCACCATGATCTTGCGGTTGAGCGAGCCCAGCTTTTCCTCCAGCTCCTGAACCTCGTAGCTGGTCTCGAACAGGACGAAGCCGGCGGCGGCGATCAGGCCACCCCAGAAAAGTGCGGATTTGTATTTCATGCCGCCTCCTTGCCGGGCGCCGGATAGGCCGGCGCCGCCGTGCGTTCAGCCGCGCGCAGCCGGGCAGAGCGCGCGCGTGGGTTGCTGTGGGCTTCCTGGTCCGTCGGCACGATGGGCTTGCGCGACAGGAGCCGGAAGGATGGGGAACGCGCGTCCGCCGCAAGGCTCGGCGCGTGTCGGGACGGGGAGGGCGGGGGCGAGGAGCGTTCCTTCAGGAACGTCTTCACTTCCCGGTCCTCCAGCGAATGGAAGGAGACGACGGCGAGGCGGCCGCCGGGCTTCAGCAGCGATTCGGCGGCGGCGAGGCCGCGGCGCAGCTCGCCCAGCTCGTCGTTCACATGGATGCGCAGCGCCTGGAAGGTGCGGGTCGCCGGGTCGATGGCGTCGCCCTTCCCCTTCGGCACCACCGACCGTACCACGTCGGCCAGCTGCTTGGTGCGCGCGAACGGGGTGTCCAGACGCGCGGCGACGATGGCGCGGGCCACGCGGCGGGCCATGCGCTCCTCGCCGTAATGGAAGACGATGTCGGCCAGCTCGGCTTCGGTGGCGGTGTTCACCACGTCGGCGGCGGTCGGCCCATCGCGTCCCATCCGCATGTCGAGCGGGCCATCGAATCGGAAGGAGAAGCCGCGCTCCGGCTCGTCGATCTGCGGGGAGGAGACGCCGATGTCCAGCGCCACGCCGTCCACCGATTCGACGCCGTGCTCGGCGAGCAGCCGGTCCATGTCGCCGAATCGGCCTTCGACGATCTCCAGCCGGCCCGGATAGGCGAGGGCGAGCTTACGGCCGCGTTCGATGGCTTCGGGATCGCGGTCGATTCCCCAGACGCGGCAGTCGGCCCGGTCGAGAATCGCGCGGGCATAGCCGCCGGCGCCGAAGGTGCCGTCCACATAGACGCCGCCGTCGCGCGGGGAGAGCGCGTCCACGACCTCGTTCAGCAGGACGGAAATGTGCGGGGAGGCCGGGGCGGCGGAGGTGGGAGCGGGGGTGATCATGCGCCCTCCCCTGCCCGGCCGGCGGCGGCGCGGGACGCCTTGGCGACGATCTGGCTCAGCGAAATGTCCTTGCGCACGACCTGGTCGCGCAGCGTCTGTTCATGGGCCTTCAGGGCGCCGGGCTCCCAGATCTGGAAGGTCTTGCGGCGGCCGATGAAGGCGGCTTCCTCATCGATTCCAGCGAATTCGGCGAGTTCCTTGGGCAGGACGATCCGGCCTTCGGTGTCCAGCGAGACGGGGATCAGCTTGCCGAAGATGAAGGTCTCGATCATGTCGCGCTCGTCCGAATCCAGATCGGGGGATTCCAAGCTTTCGGAAAGCACGTCGAGATAATCCTGATCGGCGCCTTCCAGCGCCTGATGATTCAGCGAAGGCCAGAGATAGACGGTACCGGGAGCCGACGTCTTGGCAAGCGACTGCCGGAACTGCGCCGGGATGGAGCAGCGGCCTTTCCTGTCAACTTTGTTGACGTATGTGGACAGGAAAATGGCCATCGGCCTGACGAACGCCCCCCTTATCCCGTTGCCGGTCTTCGCCGTCGCGAAGCCCTATCCGCTCTTGCCGCTGAACGCGCCCGGTTTGGCTACCTTGGTTGGGTAGTTCCCCCTCCGAACTGGGCTTTCATGGGATAGCATGGGACAGTTTGGGCGTCAACGCCCCCTCCAGTATTCATATGGTGCTGTCAAGACTTTTGGGGCGATGTGTTGCCAGCGTGCAAATAGGTGAACCGAATCGGCGAGAATCGGCAATATACCAGCGCGCTAATGAGCGATTACGCGGCGTTGCCCCACAGAGTTCGCAGGATGTTCCGTGAGTCCCGCGAATGGTTCCCACCATGTGGCTTTCCATAAAGGCGAATCGCACCCTACGAATGGTATAGCCTGCTGGGGTAACCTGCTGTGGTGAGGCATGGGACGGCATGGGAATTTGCCCCACAGTTATCCACCGGCTGTGGATGAAGCTGGGGACATCTGTGGACAAGGGGACGCCATCCCAGTCCCGCGCTGCGGAAAAGGGGTGGTCCGTTGTCCGGAGGTGGTGGGGATAAACGCCAGATGGCCTGTAAGCCGGGTTTTGTCCTCAGGTTACCCTGATGGATGGCCATTCATCTGGGACGCCGGTTGCCCGGCGCCTCACGCAACCAACCCGGGCGGCGGCGCGGAAACGCGCTTGGCCCCAGACCATCCCAACCGATCAAGGATCAGGGGAGATGGCGGGCCGTGCCGCCCCTATTCGGTCTTGCTCCCGGTGGGGTTTACCGTGCCGCCCCTGTTGCCAGGCGCGCGGTGCGCTCTTACCGCACCCTTTCACCCTTACCGCCGGCACGAGGCCGGTGGCGGTTTGCTCTCTGTGGCACTTTCCCTAGGGTCGCCCCCGCCGGCCGTTAGCCGGCACCGTGTTTCCGTGGAGCCCGGACTTTCCTCCCCCGATCCAAAAGGTCGAAGGCGGCCATCCGGCCATCTGGCGCGGCACTGTGTATAGGGTCGCCGTTCGATTCGCAACGGTGTTCAGGGGCGATTCGGATTCTCAGCGCCCGGTCATCCGCAGGAGCGCGCGCAGGCGGCGCAGCGTTTCGGGATTGGGCTCCCCCGTCAGGCGCTCGGGGTGGAAATGGCGCTGGAAGGACAGCAGGACCCGCGATTCGGCGGTGTCGTACCCATAGCGTCCCAGAAGCGCCGCCACATCCTCTGCGGATTCCGCCGAGTCGAGCGGCGAATCGTCCGCCGGAGTGGGCTGGGGCCACAGCCCGATTCCGCGCGCGGCCAGCCCTGGCCAGTCGAACAGCTCGCCGGGGTCCTCCTTGCGGGACGGGGCGATGTCGCTGTGGCCGATCACATCGGCCGGCGCGATTCCATGCCGGCCCATGATGTCCAGGCAGAGATCGGCCACGGCGGCCATCTGGACGGTGGGGAAGGGGCGGTAGCCGAACTCGTGCCCCGGATTGACGATCTCGATTCCGATGGAGCGGCTGTTGACGTCGGCCCGGCCCCGCCAGGAGGACAGGCCGGCGTGCCAGGCGCGCCGGTCCTCCGGCACATGGGCGTAGACGGTGCCGTCCTCGTCCACCGTGTAGTGGGCGCTGACCTGGGCGGTGGGCTCGCACAGCCGGGTCAGCGCCGACTCGGCGGTGGGCATCCCCGTGTAATGGAGAATCAGCAGCTCCACCCCCACCCCCTCGGGCCGCGGCCCGTGGTTGGGGGAGGGGCGGTCAATGCATCCGGTGCCCGTGCGCGTCATGGTGTCCTCGGGTCGGGCTTCCTCAGGTCGGATTCGTCACCTTCTCCGCCAACGTCGTCGGGCGCCGCTTCACGATGACGGCCATGCCGCCCACGGTCAACAGCCCGCCCAGGACCAGACGGAGCGTGAAGGGGTCGTCCATCAGCAGAACGCCCGCCAGAACGCCGAAAACCGGAACGGTCAGCAGGAAGGGCATGGTCTGGTTGACCGAGTATTTGCGCAGCAGCGGGTACCACATCCCATAGGCGCCGATGGTCACGCCCACCGCCATGTAGGCGATGGCGCCCCAGCCCCACAGGGTGGCGTCGGTGAGCGCGGCCATCTGCCCCTCCTCGAACAGGATGGAGAGCAGCAGCAGCTGCGGGGCGGCGAACAGCGCCATCCAGCCGTTCAGCGCGAAGCCGTCCACCCCGACGATCAGCTTCATCTGGATGCTGGCCACGGCGAAGGCAAAGCTGGCGCCCAGGATCATGAACAGCGGCACCAGCGACCCGGACAGCCGCGGCTCGCCCGCGATCACCGCGACGCCCGCGAAGGCCGCGGCCATGCCGGCGGCGCGGCGCCAGCCCAGCTTGTCCTTGAAGACCAGCGCGGCCAGCAGGGAGGAGAAGGGCACCTGGGCCTGCGCGGCCAGCGATGCGGTGGCCGCGTCGATGCCGTTCAACCCGGTGAACATCAGCGGGAAATGCACGGTCCCCAGCGTCACCGACAGGATCGCGATGGGGCGCACCGCGCTCCAGGGAATCCGCTTGAAGGGCAGGATCAGCGCGGCCACCGCGAGGAAGCGCAGCGCCATGATGAACAGCGGCGGGAATTCCGCCAGACCCCATTTGGCGACGACGAAGTTCAGGCCCCAGGTCGCCATGACCAGGAGCGCCAGCAGCGAGTCGCGCAGACTCATCCGCGGCCGCCTTCCAGCTCCTCGCGCAGGGCCTCCAGCTCCAGCCAGCGCTCCTCGGCGGCGGCCAGCTCGTTTTGTTTCGCCTGCAACTGATCGGACGTCTTCTGGAACTTGGCGGCGTCGCGGGCGAACAGGTCGGGATCGGCCAGCGCCGCTTCGAGCTTCGCCACCTCGGCGGTCAGCTTGTCCATGCGGGCGGGCAGGTCGTCCAGCTCCCGCTGGTCCTTGTAGCTGAGCTTGCCCTTCGGCTTGGCGGCCGCCGGGGCGGCGGCGGGCTTCGCCTTGGCCGGGGCGGCGGCCTTCTCCTTGGGCGGCGGGCGCTGCACCAGATAGTCGGAATAGCCGCCGGGATACTCGGCGATCACGCCGTCCCCCTCCACCGCGATGGTGCTGGTGACCAGCCGGTCGAGGAAGTCGCGGTCGTGGCTGACCAGCAGCAGCGTGCCCTGATAATCGCCGAGCACATCCTCCAGCAGGTCGAGCGTGTCCATGTCGAGGTCGTTGGTCGGCTCGTCGAGGATCATCATGTTGCTCGGCCGCGCGAACAGGCGGGCAAGCAGCAGCCGGTTGCGCTCACCGCCGGACAGCGCCTTGACCGGGCTGTCGAGCTGGCGCGTGTCGAACAGGAAGTCGCGCATGTAGCCGGCGACGTGGCGCGGCTGGCCGTTGACCATCACGCTGTCGCCGCCGAACGGGCAGAGCACCTTGCGGATGGTGTCCTCCGGGTCCAGCCCGTCGCGCCGCTGGTCGAAATAGGCGGTTTCCATGTTGGTGCCCAGCCGGACCGTGCCCTCGTCGGGCTCCATCTGGCCGGTCAGCATCTTCAGCAGCGTGGTCTTGCCGGCGCCGTTCGGCCCGATCAGCCCGACCCGGTCGCCGCGCAGGATGCGGGTGGAGAAGTCGTTGACGATGGTCTTGCGGCCGTCCGCCGTGTCGAAGCCCTTGGAGATGCGCTCGGCCTCGATGACGAGGCGCCCGCCGCGCTCGGCCTCGGCGACGGCGAGCTTGGCCTGCTGGCCGCCCTTGATTCGCTCGGCGCGGTCGGTGCGGAGCTGGAGCAGGGCGCGCACGCGGCCCATGTTGCGGGTGCGCCGGGCGGAGATGCCCTCGCGCAGCCACTTCATCTCGCCTTCGATCTTGCGGTCGAGCTTCTGGGCGGCGATCTCCTCCGATTCGAAGACCTCGGCCTGCCAGGTCTCGAACTCGGCGAAGCCGCGGTCGGTGGCGCGCACCGTGCCGCGGTCCAGCCACAGCGTGCGCTTGGCCAGCCGGTTCAGGAAGCTGCGGTCGTGCGAGATCAGCAGCAGACCGCCGCGGTAGGCCAGCAGCTCCTCCTCCAGCCACTCGATGGTGGGAAGGTCGAGATGGTTGGTCGGCTCGTCGAGCAGCATCACGTCGGGGGCGCCGACCAGCGTGCGGGCCAGCGCCGTGCGCCGCGCCTCGCCGCCCGACAGCGTGTTGGGGTCGAGATGGCCGGGCACCTGGAGCCGGTCCAGCACGGCGTCCACCCGGTGCGTCTCGTCCCGCTCGTCGGCGGGCAGGCCGGCGGCGACGTAGTCGTGGACCGTGGCGCAGCCGGTGAAGTCCGGCTCCTGCGGCAGATAGGCGATGCGGGCGCCCGGCTGGGTGAAGACGGTGCCGCCGTCCGGCTGGATCATGCCGGCCAGCACCTTCATCAGCGTCGATTTGCCGGACCCGTTCCGCCCGACCAGGCAGGCCTTGTCGCCCCGTCCGATGGACAGGTCGATGGTTTCGAACAGCGGACGGCCACCGAAGGTGACGGACACGCCCTGGAGCGCGGTGATCGGAGCGGGAGGAGCCATGACCCAACGGTACGGTGTGCGGAGGTGTGCTTATATAGCGTGCGGTCCGCAGGCTCGCGACACCCGATTGCGCCGGGGCGGGGATGCGTCGGCCGGGAAGGAAGGCGCGACGCCTGGCTTTAGCCGCGCGCGCGCTCCTTCTCGATCCGGTCGAAGGCGGCGTTGATGGCGGCGATCTTCTGCGTCGCCAGATCCACGAACTCCTGCGGCATGCCCTGGGCGATCAGCACGTCCGGGTGATGCTCGCGCACCAGACGGCGGTGGGCGGCCTTGATCGCCTCGTCGCCGGCGCGGCGGGAGACGCCGAGCACGCCGTAGGGATCGGTCTCGTTCGGCGTGCCGGCGATGTGGTGGCCGGCGACGATGCGCTCGAACTCCTCGTCGGTGAAGCCGAAGATGTGGGCGACGGTGCGCAGATACTCGACTTCGGTCTCGTGCAACTCGTCGTCGGCCTCGGCGATGGCCAGCAGGCTGTCGAGCAACTCCTCCAGCACGGCGCGGCGGTCCTCGAACAGGCCGGCGATCTGCTGGGCGTATTCCTCGAAGCCGTGGGTGTCCTTGCGGGCGAGGTCGAAGACGTGGCCCACCGTGTCCAGCTCCTCCGGCGGGACGCGGAACAGGCGCTTGAAGGTATCCACCTCAACCCGCTTCACCACGCCGTCGGCGCGGGCCATCTTCGCCGACAGGGCGATCACACCGATGGTGAAAGCGATGGACTTGGTCCCATCCGCCGGGCCGCACAGGCCGCGGATGCCGCGCCCCACCGCGTAGCCGGCGGCAAGACCGATCAGGCCCCCGATCGGGCCGCCAATGGTGAAACCGGCCGCCCCGCCCAGGACGCTGCCCCAGATGCTCATTTTTATCCGCCTTTCGACCGCTGGATCAGCATACCGGCAGTCCGACACCGCGCCAACCAGTCCATACTTTTTCGTTGTTTCCCAAAATCTTCGCGCGCCGCGCCCTTTTCATCCGTTGGGGGTATGGGATTTTCCGGCGAGGCGGGATGTTGCTGCGCTGCAACAGAGTCGTGCCGTAGAGTCGTGCCGTCATCGCCAGGGGCCTTGCCCTTGGTTCCCGTCTTCTCCATGTTGCGCCGCAACAAAAGAGGGCGGCCGGTTCAGGCCGTCGACGGGGGAAGCGGACGACGCGAAGCGGTGCGATGTCCCGAATCACCAGCGCCACGAGTCCCCCCATGTCCGCCATCCGCAAGCTTCTCCCCGCCGAACGCGGCCAATACCGCGCGCATCTGCTGCGGCTGGACAAGGCGGACCGCTACGCCCGCTTCACCGGCACCGTCTCCGACGCAGTCATCGCTCAGCGTTGCGAATCGCTCGACTGGACGCGGACCACGCTGCTCGGCCTGTTCGACCGCGGCACGCTGCGCGGCGCGGTGGAGCTGTGCTTCGACCGGCTGCTGTGGCCCGGCGCGGCGGAACTGGCGATCAGCGTCGAGAAGGGGTTTCAGGGGCGGGGCGTCGGCTCCACCCTGGTCCGCCGCTCGCTGTCCATCGCCGCCAACCGGGGCATCCGGCAGGTCCACCTGATGTGCCTGTCCGACAACACCCGCATGCGCGCCCTGTCGCGCCGCTTCGGCGGAACGATGGAGCGCGACGGCGGGGAGTTCGCCATCACCATCGACCTGCCGCGTCCCTCGCAATTCTCGCTGGCGCTGGAGGCGTTTGAGGACGGAGCGGGTGCGGTGAACGCCGTGCTGGACGGGTTGCCCGCGCTGCTCAAGGCGGCCTGACCGGACGGGCAGGAGGAGGGGGCGCATCCCACCCTTTCGTGCACCCCGTCTTGACCGGCGGCGGCGTATGGTCACACTCCCCGTAAAGCCAAGACATCAGGGAGTGGGATATGGCGCCCCAACAGCCGGGCCGGTGGCAATTCTGGATCGACCGCGGCGGCACCTTCACCGACATCGTGGCCAAACGCCCGGACGGGTCGGTGGTCACGCACAAGCTGCTGTCGGAGAATCCGGAACGCTACCGCGACGCCGCCATCCAGGGCATCCGCGACCTGCTGGGCCTCGCCGCCGGCCAGCCGATTCCGGCGGAGGCGGTCGAGGCGGTGAAGATGGGCACCACCGTCGCCACCAACGCGCTTCTGGAGCGCAAGGGCGAGCGCACGCTGCTGCTGATCACCGAGGGGTTGGGCGACCAGCTCCGCATCGGCTACCAGGCCCGCCCGAAGATCTTCGCCCGCCACATCGTGTTGCCCGAGCTGCTGTATGAGCGGGTGGCCGAGGTGCCGGAGCGGGTCAAGGCCGACGGCACGGTGCTGAAGGCCGTGGACCTGCGCGCCGTGCGGGTCCAGCTGGAGCAGGCCTACCAGGACGGCTTCCGTGCCGCCGCGGTGGTTCTGATGCACGGTTACCGCTTTCCGGATCATGAGAAGCAGGTGGCGGCGCTGGCCCGCTCCATCGGCTTCACCCAGGTCTCGGTCAGCCATCAAGTCAGCCCGCTGATGAAGATCGTCGGGCGCGGCGACACCACCGTCGTGGACGCCTATCTGTCGCCGATCCTGCGCCGCTATGTCGAGCAGGTGGCGGGCGAGCTGAACGGCGTGCGGCTGATGTTCATGCAGTCGAACGGCGGGCTGACCGACGCGCGCTGGTTCCAGGGAAAGGACGCCATCCTCTCCGGCCCGGCGGGCGGCATCGTCGGCGCCGTGCGCACCGCGCGCATGGCCGGCTTCGACCGGGTCATCGGCTTCGACATGGGCGGCACCTCCACCGACGTGTCGCACTACGCCGGGGAGTATGAGCGGGCCTTCGACACGGTGGTGGCGGGGGTGCGGATGCGCGCCCCGATGATGCACATCCACACCGTGGCGGCGGGCGGCGGCTCGGTCTGCTTCTTCGACGGGGCGCGCTTCCGCGTCGGGCCGGAGAGCGCCGGCGCCAACCCCGGCCCGGCCTGCTACCGCCGCGGCGGGCCGCTGACCGTGACCGACTGCAACGTGATGGTCGGCAAGCTGCATCCCGACTTCTTCCCGCACGTCTTCGGGCCGGAGGCCGACCAGCCGCTCGACGCTGCCATCGTGCGCGAGAAGTTCGCCGATCTGGCCGAGGAGGTGAACGAGGCGCTGGGCACCGAGATGACCCCGCATCAGGTGGCCGAGGGCTTCCTGAAGATCGCCGTGGACAACATGGCGAACGCCATCAAGAAGATCTCGGTCCAGCGCGGCTACGACGTCACCCAATACACGCTGAACGGCTTCGGCGGGGCGGCGGGGCAGCATGTCTGTCTGGTCGCCGACGCGCTGGGCATGCGGAAGGTCTTCCTGCACCCGCACGCCGGCGTGCTGTCCGCCTACGGCATCGGCCTCGCCGACACGGTGGCGATCCGCGAGCGCGCGGTGGAGGCCCGGCTCGACGACGCCCTGGTGGACGAGCTGACCGCCACGCTCGCCGCGCTGGAGGCCGAGGGGCGCATGGAGCTGGCCCGCCAGGGCGTGCCGGAGGACCGTCTCGCCGTCCTGCGCAAGGCGCACATCAAGGTGGAGGGCTCCGACAGCCCGCTGGTCGTCGATTTCGGGCCGCTCGACGCCATGGCCGCCGCCTTCGAGGCGGCGCACCGCCAGCGCTACGGCTTCATGATGGAGGGCAAGGCCCTGGTGGTCGAGGCCGTGTCGGTGGAGGCGGTGGGCCGCACCGAGAGCGCCGACGACCAGGACCTGCCCAGCGTCACCGGCGCGCTGCCTCGCCGCCTCGCCACCGTCACCCTGCACACCGGCGGCGCCGACCGCGAGGCGCCGGTCTACGACCGCGACCAGCTCCAGCCCGGCAACCGCGTGACCGGCCCCGCCGTCATCAAGGAGAAGATCGCCACGACGGTGGTCGAGCCCGGCTGGATCGCCGAGGTCACGCGCAAGAACCACCTCGTGCTGACCCGCTTCGAGGAGCTGCCGCAGCGCCTCGCCATCGGCACCAAGGCCGACCCGGTGATGCTGGAGGTCTTCAACAACCTCTTCATGTCCATCGCCGAGCAGATGGGCTTCACGTTGGAGAAGACCGCCTATTCGGTGAACATCAAGGAGCGGCTGGACTTCTCCTGCGCCCTGTTCGACGCGGACGGCGGGCTGATCGCCAACGCCCCGCACATGCCGGTGCACCTCGGCTCCATGGGCGAGAGCGTGCGCGCCATCGTCGAGCGGCGCCACGGGGAGATGAACCCTGGCGACGTCTACATGCTGAACGACCCCTATCACGGGGGCACGCATCTGCCGGACATCACCGTCATCACCCCGGTCTTCGACGAGGCCGGCGAGCGGGTGCTGTTCTATGTGGCTTCGCGCGGGCATCACGCCGACGTCGGCGGGATCACCCCCGGCTCGATGCCGCCGGACAGCACGACCATCGACCAGGAGGGCGTCCTCCTCGACAACATCCAGCTCGTCGAGCGGGGCCGCTTCCTGGAGGAGGAGGTCGTCGCCCTCTTCACCGCCGGGCCGCAGCCGGCGCGCAACGTGGCGCAGAACCTGGGCGACCTGAAGGCCCAGATCGCCGCCAACGAGCAGGGCGCGCGCGAGTTGCGCCGCATCGTCGCCCAGTTCGGGCTGGAGACAGTCAACGCCTACATGAAGCTGGTCCAGGACAACGCCGAGGAGCAGGTCCGCCGCGTCATCGACGTGCTGACCGACGGCGAGTTCGTGCAGGAGCTGGACAACGGCGCGGTCATCAAGGTCCGCATCACCATCGACAAGGACGAGCGGTCGGCGCGGGTGGACTTCACCGGCACCAGCCCGCAGCTCACCAGCAACTTCAACGCCCCGACGGCGGTGTGCCGGGCGGCGGTGCTCTACGTCTTCCGCACGCTGGTGGACGACGAGATCCCGATGAACGAGGGCTGCCTGAAGCCCATCGAAATCGTCATTCCGCCGGGCACCATGCTGTCGCCGAGCTACCCCGCCGCGGTGGTGGCCGGCAATGTGGAGACCAGCCAGTGCGTCACCGACGCGCTGTACGGCGCGCTCGGCGTGCTGGCCTCGGCCCAGGGGACGATGAACAACACGACCTTCGGCAACGAGCGCTACCAGTATTACGAGACGGTCTGCGGCGGCTCCGGCGCCGGTCCCGGCTTCGACGGGACGGACGCAGTGCACACCCACATGACCAACTCGCGCCTGACCGACCCGGAGGTGCTGGAATGGCGCTTCCCGGTGCTGCTGGACAGCTTCCGCATCCGCCGCGAATCGGGCGGGGCGGGGCGCTGGCGCGGCGGCGACGGGGTGGTGCGGCGCCTGAAGTTCCTGGAGCCGATGACCGCCGCCATCCTGTCCAACCACCGCCGGGTTCCCCCCTTCGGCCTGAAGGGCGGCGCCCCCGGCCAGATCGGCCGCACCTGGGTCCAGCGCACCGACGGCTCGGTGGAGGAACTCGGTCCCCAGGACAAGACGGCCATGGGGGAGGGCGATGTGCTGGTCGTCGAGACCCCGGGCGGCGGCGGCTACGAGGAGGCGTAACGGCGCCAATTCCCTCTCCCCTCCGGGGAGAGGGTCAGGGTGAGGGGGTTGTGCATGGCGTAGGTCCGGCAAAAGCTCAACCCCCTCACCCTCCCCACGCCTGTGGCGCGGGTCCCCTCCCTCTCCCCGGAGGGGCGAGGGCGATACAAGGCAAGCCCCCCACCCATGCGCGCGAGTCGCTTGTCTGCGCGGGCGGCGGGGCTTAGCTTCTCCGGTCCTACCACCGCACGGCATCGTGCCAAAAGGACCCCCGGGGAGATTCGTCCATGACCGCCGTACCCGCCGCCCAGCCTCGCGTCGCCTTCACCGACGAGATGAAGGCCGAGTTCAAGGCCCTGCTTGGGGACCGCTTCACCACCGCCGCGGCGGTGCGCGAGCATCACGGCAAGGACGAGTCCTACCACCCCAACTTCCCGCCCGACGGCGTCGCCTTCGCCGCCTCCACCGAGGAGGTCAGCGCCATCGTCAAACTCTGCGCGAAGCACAAGCTGCCGATCATCCCCTTCGGCACCGGCACCTCGCTGGAGGGCGGCGTCGCGGCGCTGGCCGGCGGCGTCTGCATCGACGTCTCGAACATGAAGGAGGTTCTGCGGGTCAGCCCGGAGGACCTCGACGTCACCGTCCAGGCCGGCGTGACCCGCAAGCAGCTCAACGAGCATCTGCGCGACACCGGCCTGTTCTTCCCCATCGATCCCGGCGCCGACGCCTCGCTGGGCGGTATGGCCTCCACGCGCGCCAGCGGCACCAACGCCGTGCGCTACGGCACCATGCGCGAGAACGTGCTGGGGCTGACCGTGGTGCTGGCCGACGGCCGGATCATCAAGACCGGCGGGCGCGCCCGCAAGTCCGCCGCCGGCTATGACCTGACCCGCCTGTTCGTCGGTGCTGAAGGCACGCTCGGCATCATCACCGAGGTGACGCTGCGCCTTTACGGCATTCCGGAGGCGATCTCGGCGGCGGTCTGCCCGTTCAACGACATCCGCGGCGCCGTGGACACGGTGATCCAGACCATCCAGTCCGGCATCCCGGTCGCCCGCATCGAGCTGCTGGACGAGGTCCAGATGGACGCGGTGAACAAGTATTCCAAACTGGACTACAAGGTCGCCCCGACCCTGTTCTTCGAGTTCCACGGCACCGCCGCCGGCGTGAAGGAGCAGGCGGAGATGGTCGCGGCCATCGCCGCGGAGTTCGGCGGCAGCGAATTCACCTGGGCGACCCGTCCGGAGGACCGTTCCAAGCTCTGGCAGGCCCGCCACGACGGCTATTACGCGGCGCTGGCGCTGCGCCCCGGTTCCAAGGGCTGGCCGACCGACGTCTGCGTGCCGATCTCGCGGCTGGCCGACTGCATCCTGGAGACGAAGAAGGACATCGCCGAATCCTCGATGCTGGCCCCGCTGGTCGGCCATGTCGGCGACGGCAACTTCCACCTCGTCTACGTCATCGACCCCGACAAGCCGGAGGAACTGGCCGAGGCCAAGCGCCTGAATGACCGCATGGTCGACCGGGCGCTCGCCATGGGCGGCACCTGCACCGGCGAGCACGGCATCGGCTATGGCAAGATGGAGTTCCTGGAGAAGGAAGCCGGTGACGCCTTCGCGGTGATGGGCGAGCTGAAGCGCGCCTTCGACCCGGAGAACCGGATGAACCCCGGCAAGGTCGTCCGGGTGTAAAGTCGGGGCGGGGCGGGTGTACCGCGGCGCTCTCGCTTGACGAGGTGCGCCGCGCGGTTGCCTGATAAGATCGACACGGATTTCACGGATTTGGACACGGATTTCACGGATTTGGACACGGATTTCACGGATTTGGACACGGATTTCACGGGCTCTTCGATCCGGCTGCGTCTCAAACGCACCAAGCCGAACGGTTCCGTGAAATCCGGTTTCGATCCGTGAAATCCGTGTCGATATTTGCCCGCGTGTCCCGCGCGTCGCGTTCAAGCGAGCGCCCCGTCCTCTCCGCTCAGCGCGTCAGGCGCGTCATCAGGCTGGAGGTGTCCAGCCGGTTGCCGCCCATCCCCTGCACCTCGGCGTAGAACTGGTCCACCAGGGCGGTGACGGGCAGGCTGGCGCCGTTGTTGCGGGCCTCGCCCAGGACGATGCCCAGGTCCTTGCGCATCCAGTCCACGGCGAAGCCGAAGTCGAACTTGCCGTCCAGCATGGTCTTGGCGCGGTTGTCCATCTGCCAGGACTGCGCCGCCCCCTTTCCGATCACGTCCACGACCTTGTGGCCATCCAGCCCGGCCTTCTGGGCGAAGGCCATGCCCTCGGCCAGACCCTGCAGCAGGCCGGCGATGCAGATCTGGTTGACCATCTTGGTCAGCTGACCGGCGCCCGCCGGCCCCATGTGGGTGACGGAGCGGCCGTAGCAGGCCATCAGCGGCTGGGCGCGGGCGAAGGCGTCGGCGTCGCCGCCCACCATCACGGTCAGCACCCCGTTCTCCGCCCCGGCCTGCCCGCCGGACACCGGCGCGTCGAGGAAGAACAGGCCGCGCTCGCGGGCCAGCTCGGCCATCTCACGCGCGACGGTGGCGGAGACGGTGGAATGGTCGGCGACGATGGTGCCGGGCTTCATGGCGGTCATCGCCTCGCCGGCCACCGCCCGCACGTCGTCGTCGCCGCCGACGCACAGGAAGACCAGCTCGGCCTCGCGGGCGGCCTCGGCCGGGGTGGCGGCGCTGGCGCCGCCGAAGCGGGCGGTCCAGGCGTCGGCCTTGGCGGCGGTGCGGTTGAAGACGGTCACCCGGTGGCCGCCCCGGACGGCCAGATGGCCGGCCATGGGAAAGCCCATCGTGCCAAGCCCCAGAAAGGCGACGGAGCGGGAATCGGTCGCGGTGTCGGCCATGGTCCTGTCTTTCTTTGCTGTATCGGCTGCGGATCGTTTTTGTCGGCGTGTGCCCTTGTGCCGCCAAGCTAGGCCCGCTGCGCGTCCCGATCAAACGCCGTGCGCCGAGTGCCGCGCGATTGAAGAGCGCCGCAGCCCTTCCCCCATCCGGCATCCCCAGGCAGCGGCACTCTGCCGCGGGAGGCATGACTCTTTCGAACGAGGTTGTCTTGCCGCGCCCTTGCTACCGGCGCGTGATGTGTTAAGACGTAAATGCCGGGTTTGCAGCGCAGCACCCGGCCATGCCGGCGCAACGGCGCCGGTGAACCAGGGCAGAGCCGGGGCCGCAAGACCCGGGCCGGAGAACAAGGGAAGGATAGCCGCATGACGAATCAGTCGGGTTTCCAGGATGCGCCGCCGGACGAGCGTTCGAACCTCACGGACGAGCAGGAAAGCGCCATCCGCGTCCTCGCCAACAGCCTGCACCGCCTGAACGACGCCGTCGTCAAGGCCGTGGAAGCCGGCGTGACGGTCGAGCTGATGCGCACGGCCCGCTATCACAACGCGACGGGCAACTGGGGCGACCAGCTCACCCCGATGATCCGCACCAAGTAAGCGGCTCATCCCATCCGACCGGAAGGCCTCCCGTCCGAAAGGACAGGGAGGCCTTTCTCTTTTCGGCATGCCCCATCCTGTCCCACCATTGTTCCCGTCGCGGTGCGGAACCGCGGCGCTCTTCGCCGGTTCCTTCCTTTTGGCCCCAGCAAGGAAACGGTCATGAAGGACGCTCAGAACCACACCCCGCAGCGTCAGGGGCAGCGTCAGGGCATGAACGACCGCGAAGCGTTCTGGCGCATGCACTGCCTGTCGGAACCGACCTTCACCGACCTCACCCACGGCATCTTCCTGGGGCTGGTCTGGTCGGCGGTGCTGTGGGCGCCGATGTTCATCAGCGTTCTGCTCTGACCCTCCCGTCCGCTCGGAACAGCCCCGGTCAGGCGGTCTTCGCGGAGCGGAGCAGGGCGCGGACGCGGGCGGCGAGCTGGTCCGGGGTGAAGGGCTTGGGCAGGACGGCGGTGTCGGCCTTCAGGCCTGTCAGGGATTCCGGGCTGTAGCCGGAAATCAGCAGAACCCGGATGTCGGGCCAGCGCTCCTGGACCCGCCGCGCCAGATCGATTCCCGACACGCCGTAGGGCATTACCACGTCGCTCACGATCACGTCGAAGGCGTTGTCCTGCTCCAGGATCTCCAGCGCGGCGGCGCCGTGATCGGCGGTCGCCACCTCAAAGCCCTCCCGGGTCAGCCCCTCCACGGTGGCCATCAGGACCAATGCGTTGTCCTCAACCACCAGCAGGCGCACCGGGCCGGCCGGGACCGCCTCCGCCGCGTCCGGCACGGCTTCCGGCTCCGGCACCCGCCTGGACACCGGCAGTGTGATGCGGACGACCGTGCCGCGGTGCGGCGCGCTGGAAATGGTCGCGTTGCCGCCCGACTGCCGGGCGAAGCCGTAGACCATCGACAGCCCCAGGCCAGTCCCCTTGCCGTGCGGCTTGGTGGTGAAGAAGGGTTCGAAGGCGCGGGCGGCAACCTCCGGCGGCATGCCGCCGCCGGTGTCGGTGATCTCCAGAACGGCCAGCGGGCCGTCGGGCGTTTCCTCCGGTCGGGCCGCGATGCGGATTCGTCCGCCCGTCGGCATCGCGTCACGGGCGTTCACCACGAGATTGAGCACCGCCAGCTCCAGTTGGACCGGGTCGACCTCAACCGGCAGCGGAGCGGCGGGAAGCGCCCAGTCCAGCGCGATGTCGGCGCGGATGGAGCGTTCCAGCAGATCGGCCATGGCGCGCAAGGCATCCCCCAGATCGATCACCTTGGGGTCCACCGCCTCCTGGCGCGAGAAGGCCAGCAATTGCCCGGTCAGCGTCCGGGCGCGTTCCAGCGCGGTGCGGGTGCCGTCCAGATAGCACGTGCCCTCCGCCGGCAGATGCCGTTCCATCAGATGCAGGTTGGCCAGGGCGGCGGTCAGCAAGTTGTTGAAGTCGTGGGCCACGCCCCCGGTCAGCTGGCCCAGCGCCTCCAGCTTCTGCGACTGGCGCAGCGCGCTCTCCAGGGACTCGCGGGCGCGGGCCTCCTCGGTCCAGCGGCGGACGGCGCGCATCTCGCTCTGCGCGCGGCGCAGCGCCAACAGGGTGATGCCGATCAGAGCCAGCATCGCCGGCACGGTGAAAGCGGCGTATGTCAGGACGTTGTGCGCCCAGCCAGCCCGGATCTCGGCGATCGGGATGCCGTAGGTGACGTAGATCGGGTAGGGCGTGACCTGCATGAAGCCGTTGAGTCTCGCCACGCCGTCGAGGCGGCCCCGTGTGCGGAATACGCCTTCGGTCTTCCCGGCCGCCATGGCGCCGAGCAGGAAGCTGTCCGCGGCATGACGGGCCTGCCGATCGCCCATCGAAGGGAAACGGACCAGAACCGAGCCGTCGTGGCGGACGAGGGAGATCGCCTCCTTCGGACCGGCGACGACGAGTTGATAGAAATCGGCCAGATAGTCGGTCAGCACCGCGGTCAGCAGCACGCCGTTGAACGGCCCCTCCGGGCCGCCCGTGGCGGCGCGGCGGCGCGTGACGTTGAACTGCCGCTTGCCCGATCCGCGCCCGGTGATCGCCTCGCTGACAAGGATGCCGGCGTCGCTGGCCGCCTGGGTGCGGAAATACTCCCGGTCGCCGACGTTGACCAACGGGGCCGGGAACAGGCGGTTGTCGTTGCGCAGCGCGCCGTTGGGATCGACCAGCCCGACGACGCCGATCTGTGGGACCTCTTCGACCAGAGTCCTCAGATAGCCATGCAGATCATCGGAACGGCCGATCTCGTCCCAGCTCATGCCGGCGGTCCGCTCGTCCAACCGGTCCAGGACCTGTTCGACCGTGTCGAAAACCTTCTGCATGTGCTCGTGCAGGATCAGCACGGTCTTGCGGATGTTGCGCTCGGCCTGCGCTTCCTCCTCGTGAAAGTCGCGCCAGGCGATGGCCGTGAACAGCAGCGTGGGAAGCACGACGGATGCCACCAGGAGGATGCGCAGAAGGCGCACCATTCCCGCCGATTCGGTTGCCAGGGCGTCGAGGTAACGAAGAGGCATGGGCTGCAGGGCTGCGGGCTGACGGCGGGGGGGCGATCGCAGGTGGCGATGGGGCGGGGCGCATGCGCGGGCCACCGCGATCAGGTAGCTATGCCGGTCCGCGACAGCCGGGGCAACCTGAACTTTCCGGCAGCCCTATGACTTTCAGGAGGTGGGATGTGCAGCCTGGACCATTCCGCATGGCTCAGCCGTGCGGATGCGGCGACAATGAGGCACAGCCGGTGCTTTTCACCGATGCCAGCCCAGCCGCGGAGACCATCAACCATGCCCCTGAAGCCCATCGAACACGCCGACGCCGCTCCCGAGGTGCGCGCCGTCTACGACGACATCAAGGCGACCCGCAACGTGCCGGACGTCAACAATTTCTGGAAGATGACCGCCCATCACCCGCCCACGCTGAGGCGCACCTGGGAGAGCCTGAAGGAGGTGATGGCCCCCGGCGCGCTGGACCCGCTGGTCAAGGAGATGATCTTCGTCGCGGTCAGCGTGACCAACGGCTGCGACTACTGCATCCGCTCGCACGAGGCCGCGGCGCGCCGCGCCGGCATGACCGACGCCCAGTTCGGCGAGTTGATGGCCGTCATCGGCATGGCCAACGAGACCAACCGCCTCGCCAAGGGCTATCAGGTGGAGATCGACGAGGCGCTGAAATAGCCCGTCACGCGATGTCGTCGAGGGCGTCCTCCAGCGACGGGTAGATGCCCTCGGCCAGCGAGCCGTCCACCCGCACCGGCCGGGGCAGGACCGCCACGGCGTCCAGCGCGCCGCGCAACGTCAGGCCGGTGACCTCCACGAAGCCGCCGCGGTTGCCGTAGCGCCCGGCGGTCCATTCCGCCCGCTCGGGGTCGCCGGACAACCGTCCGTTGCAGGTGATCATCTCGTGGGTGTCGTCGCCGCCGCGCCGGTTCCAGGCCATGCCGCCGCCCACGCCGCTGCCGATGTCGCGGGGGCGGAAGCCGTGGGGCTGGAGCAGGTCGCGCACCGTGCGGGACACCACCACCGCCTTGGGGTCGATCTCCGTCCCCACCGGGCCGCCCGCCGCCTGGGGTTCCTGTCCGATCGCCTGTTCCATGGGTCCGCTCCCCGTCTTGTGTCGCTTATCAGGGACAACAGGCGGGAGCGCGGCCTGTGCCGCGGCGGTGGGCCGGAAAAGCGAAAGAGCCAAAAGCGAAAGGGGCCGATGCGTCGCCGCATCGGCCCCCTTCATACTGGTCGGAGAGAGAGGATTCGAACCTCCGGCCCCTGCCTCCCGAAAGCAGTGCTCTACCAGGCTGAGCTACTCTCCGGTCCAATCGGTGCCGCCGTTGCCAGCGTCGCCGTGGAGCGGGTGTATAGACCCATTGCCCGCGGGCTGCAATGGGAATAAGCGGCATTTGCGGAATGTTTTTTTTGCCGGGCCGCGAAAGCCGGCGGGAAGGCCGCCGCAACGGCTGGTTGCCGGGCCGGAAAAGCGAAAGGGCCGATGCGTCGCCGCATCGGCCCTTTCGTGTTGGTCGGAGAGAGAGGATTCGAACCTCCGGCCCCTGCCTCCCGAAAGCAGTGCTCTACCAGGCTGAGCTACTCTCCGGTCCGTCGGTGGCGCCGTGGCCGGCGTCACCGTGGGCCGCGTATATAGCCGCTTGAGTGGGGGGCTGCAACGTGAAAATCACCCCCCGCGGCGAAAAAGTTCCCGAGGCTTAGAAATCGCGCTCGATCACGAAATCCAGCACCTCCAGCAGGGCGGCCTTCACCGGCGTGTCCGGGAACAGGCCCAGCGCGTCGCGCGCGATGGAACCGTAGTGGCGCGCGCGCTCCACGGTGTCCTTCAGCGCGTTGTGCCTGGCCATCAGCTCCTGGGCGCGCTCCAGGTCGCCCTCCTGCTGGTCCAGCTCCTCCATTGTGCGGCGCCAGAAGGCCCGCTCCTCGTCGTTGCCGCGGCGGAAGGCCAGCACGACCGGCAGGGTGATCTTGCCCTCGCGGAAGTCGTCGCCGACCGTCTTGCCCAGCTTCGCCTGGAAGGCCGAGTAATCCAGCACGTCGTCGACGAGCTGGAAGGCGATGCCCAGGTTCATGCCGTAGTCGTAGAGCGCCAGCTCCTCCGCCTGCGGGCGGTCGGCCACCACGGCGCCGACGCGGCAGGCGGCGGCGAACAGCTCCGCCGTCTTGGCCTTGATGACCTCCAGATAGGCCTGCTCGCTGGTTTCGGTGTCGTTGGTGGTGCGCAGCTGCAGCACCTCGCCCTCGGCGATCACCGCGGACGCCTTGGACAGGATGCGCAGCACGTCCAGCGACCCGACCTCCACCATCAGCTCGAAGCTGCGGGAGAACAGGAAGTCGCCGACCAGCACGCTGGCCTTGTTGCCGAACACCGCGTTCGCCGAGGCGAGTCCGCGGCGCAGGTCGCTCTCGTCCACGACGTCGTCGTGCAGCAGGGTGGCGGTGTGGATGAACTCCACCACCGCGGCCAGCATCTTGTGATCCTCGCCCTTGTAGCCGCACAGCTCGGCGGCGGCGAGGGTGAGGACGGGGCGCAGGCGCTTGCCGCCGGCGGCGATGAGATAGCCGGCAAGTTGCGGGATCATATCGACGGACGAATGCATCCGCTGGACGATGATCTCGTTCACCGCGCTCAGGTCATCGGCCACCAGGGCGGTCAGATCGTCGAGCGGGGTGGACTTCCGCCGTTTCGGCTCGAGGTTGGTCACGACCGCCAAGGTCGACTCCAATGATGATTGACGTGACGAATTCCGGCAGGGAGCATAACGGCATAGCCTCTTCGGTCAAGTCCGCAAGGCGAATAAGGGCACAGAACAGCCGGGATTTCATGAAGGAACTTCTGCGCACCACCGATCCGGTCCGTCTGAGCTGGCTTCTCGCCCTGCTGACCGACGCGGGAATCGAGGGGATCGTGCTGGACACCCACACCAGCATCCTGGAGGGTTCCATCGGCGCCATCCCCCGCCGCCTGATGGTGGCGGAGGAGGATCATGCGGCCGCCTGCCGCCTGCTGCGCGACGCCGGGGAGGAGCTGGGGGCGTGACGATGGAAAGCGACGCGGCGTTCGACACGCTTCTCGACGGGCGCGTCCGCCTGCACCAGCCGCAGGCCGGCTACCGCGCCGCCATCGACCCGGTGCTGCTCGCCGCCGTCACCGCCGCCGGGGCGGGGGAGCGGGTGCTGGACGTCGGCACCGGCACCGGGGCGGCGGCGCTGTGCATCGCCGCCCGCGTGCCGGGCGTCATGGTCGTCGGGCTGGAGAAGCGGGCGGAGGCGGCGGCGTTCGCCCGGCGCAACGCCGCCCTCAACGGGCTGGATGGCCGGGTGGGCGTCCTTGAGGGTGACCTGCTCGCCCCGCCGCCGGAGCTGATTCCCGGGAGCTTCGACCGGGTGATGATGAATCCGCCCTATCTGCGCGCGGGGGCGGCCAGCGTGCCGCCCGACCCCTGGAAGGCCGCGGCGAACGTGGAGGGGGAGGCGGCTTTGATCGA
The DNA here is from genome assembly GCF_001315015.1 of Azospirillum brasilense. Lineage (NCBI taxonomy): Bacteria > Pseudomonadati > Pseudomonadota > Alphaproteobacteria > Rhodospirillales > Azospirillaceae > Azospirillum > Azospirillum brasilense. Next base: position 899,912 of record NZ_CP012914.1, read on the forward strand.
CTGGGTGCGCTTCGCCGCCGCGATGCTGAAGCCGCGCGGCACGCTGACCATGGTCCACCGGGCCGACCGGGTGGACGAGATCCTGACCGCGCTCCACGGCGCCCGATTCGGCTCACTGACGCTCGTCCCGCTCTGGCCGAAGGCGGGGGAGGAGGCGCGGCGCATCCTGCTGGCGGTGCAGAAGGGGGGGCGCTCGCCGGCGCGATTCACCGCCGGGCTGGTGCTGCACGGCCCCGATGGCGCCTATGGCGGGCAGGCGCAACGGATTCTGCGCGACATGGGCCCGCTGATCCCTTAAGTCGGCGCTTTCAATCCAGCCTCAGCGGCACCATTTCAACCGGCGATGAACATGACGAAGCTGCTCGCCAAACTCCCGTTCGGCCCCTGGCGCGACGCCGGGCCGATCGTGTCCGTCCTCCGCCTGTCCGGTGTCATCGGTCAGGCCGGAGCCTTCCGCCAGGGTCTGACCATGTCCAGCATGGCCGGGCTGATCGAACGCGCCTTCGCGCCGAAGGGTCAGGCGGCGGTTGCGCTGGTCGTCAACTCGCCGGGCGGGTCGCCGGTGCAGTCGGCGTTGATCGCCAAGCGCATCCGCGACCTCGCCACCGAGAAGAAGGTGCCGGTGTTCGCCTTCTGCGAGGACGCGGCGGCGTCCGGCGGCTATTGGCTGGCCTGCGCGGCCGACGAGATCTGGGCGGACGAGAGCAGCATCCTGGGCTCCATCGGCGTGGTGTCCGCCGGCTTCGGCGCGCACGAGTTCATCGAGCGCTACGGCATCGAGCGGCGGCTCTACACCGCGGGCGACAAGAAGGTGATTCTCGACCCCTTCTCGCCCGAGCGGGAGGACGGGGTGGCCCATCTCAAGGCGATCCAGGCGGAGATCCACGACGCCTTCAAGGCGATGGTGCGCGATCGTCGCGGCGCCCGCCTGTCCGGGGCGGAGGAGGAGCTGTTCTCCGGCGCCTTCTGGGCGGGGCGGCGCGCTCTGGAACTGGGGCTGATCGACGGCATCGGCGACCTGCGCAGCGTGCTGCGCGGCCGTTTCGGCGAGAAGGTCCGGCTGCGCGTGGTGCAGGAGGACCGGCGCTGGTTCCGCCGCATGGGCTTCCGCGTGGATGCGCCGGTGGGGGCGAACACTCTGGACAATCTTGCGGCGGCGCTTCCCGCAGCGGCTCTGTCCGCCGTCGAGGAGCGCGCGCTCTGGTCGCGCTACGGCCTCTGAGTTTTCCGTTTGTGGTCGCCGTGAGGCCCGGTTCGAGGGCTCATTCCCTCTTACCGGGGCTCCGGACTCTCACTGGGTGACTTCACGCAGGCGTTCGGACGGGGGCGGGACCGGCGCGCCGGTGCGGCGGGCGTTCTCGATCCAGGCGGCGATGGCGTCGAGCGCCGCCGTGCTGGCGTCGGCGGGGGTGGCGCCGCCCGCGGTGCAGCCCGGCAGGTCGGGCACCTCGGCCACATAGCCGACACCCTGTTCCGGGGGCAGGGGGCGGACGATGACCGGATAGGCGCTGGCGTTCATGACGTTGCGTCTCCTCTGCGCGCGGTTTTCATCCATTAGGTGCCGCTTCCGCTGCGGACGACAAGGATTCTTTGCGCTGGACGGGCGCTTCTTTCGAAGTTCGATCCATTTTCGATGGTTCAACCGTTCGAGGTGCGTTCGGGGTGAAGGCCGCTCTTGACCGGGTGGCCTCGCACCCCCTAATCCTGCGTCCATGTTCAGCTTGTCCAAAATCCTGTTCCTGATCCTGGTGATCGGCGCCGTGTGGTTCGGCTGGCGCTGGTACAACCGCGTCGGCGCGGTCGGGCGGGAGCGCCTGCGCGAGCGGGAGCGTCGCGGCTCCGGAAAGCCCACCTCCACCAGCGGCGGCGGGTCGCCCCAGGTGGCTGCGGAGGACATGGAGAAGTGCCCGGAATGCGGCGCCTACGTCGCCCCGCGCTCCGCCGTGGCCTGCGGCCGGCCGGTCTGCCCCTACGGGCGTTGAGCCGCAACCCCTGGCGGGCGCTTGATTCCGGGGATACCGCCGCGTATCGTGCGGCGCGTTTTTCCACACCAATCATAAGTGACCGCCGATGGCCTCCCCGAGCGGGTCTTCCCAAGACAGCCGCGGCCTGTCCTTTCAGGCCCTGATCCTCAAGCTCCACCAGTTCTGGTCGGAGCAGGGCTGCGTGATCCTCCAGCCCTACGACATGGAGGTGGGTGCGGGCACCTTCCACCCGGCGACGACGCTGCGCGCGCTTGGCCCGCAGCCGTGGAAGGCGGCCTATGTGCAGCCCTCGCGCCGCCCGAAGGATGGCCGCTACGGCGAGAACCCGAACCGGCTCCAGCACTACTACCAGTATCAGGTGATCCTGAAGCCCTCGCCGGCCAACCCGCAGGAGCTTTACCTGGAAAGCCTGAAGGTGCTGGGCATCGACCCGTCTCTGCACGACATCCGATTCGTCGAGGACGACTGGGAAAGCCCGACGCTGGGCGCCTGGGGCCTCGGCTGGGAGGTCTGGTGCGACGGCATGGAGGTCACCCAGTACACCTACTTCCAGCAGGTCGGCGGCATCGAGTGCGACCCCGTCGCGGTCGAGCTGACCTACGGGCTGGAGCGTCTGGCCATGTATGTGCAGGGCGTGGAGAACGTCTACGATCTGGACTTCAACGGGCAGGGCGTCAAATACGGCGACGTGTTCAAGCGCGCCGAGGTCGAGTATTCGGCCCACAACTTCGAGCACGCCAACACCGACATGCTGCTCCAGCATTTCAAGGACGCCGAGGCGGAGTGCCAGTCGCTGATCGCCAAGGGCGTCGCGCTGCCGGCCTATGACCAGTGCATCAAGGCGTCGCACCTCTTCAACCTGCTGGACGCGCGCGGCGTCATCAGCGTCGTGGAGCGCGCCGCCTACATCGGCCGCGTGCGCGCGCTGGCGAAAGCCTGCTGCGAGGCGTGGACCGCCGGGGGGGCCAAGTAACATCATGCCCGAACTTCTGATCGAGTTCTTTTCCGAGGAAATTCCGGCCCGCATGCAGGCGCGCGCGGCGGACGACCTCAAGCGCCTCGTCACCGAGAAGCTGGCCGCCAACGGCTTGAGCTTCGACACGGCCGAGGCCCATTCCACCCCCCGCCGCCTCGCGCTGGTGATCGACGGCCTGGCCGAGCGCACCGCCGACGTCCGCGAGGAGAAGAAGGGGCCGCGCGTCGGCTCGCCCGAGCAGGCGGTCGCCGGCTTTCTGAAGTCCGCCGGCCTGACCAGCCTCGACCAGTGCGAGCAGCGCGACACCGGCAAGGGCGTCTTCTACTTCGCCGTGGCGGAGAAGAAGGGCCGCGCCACCGCGGAGGTGCTGGCCGAGATCATCCCGGTGGTCATGGGCGACTTCCCCTGGCCGAAGTCGATGCGCTGGGGCACCGGCACGGTGCGCTGGGTGCGCCCGCTGCACTCGATCATCGCGCTGTTCGGCGGCGCGGTGCTGGAGGGCTCGTTCGACCTGGGCGGCGCGCAGGGCAAGCTGGTGTTCGGCAACAGCACCCGCGGCCACCGCTTCCTGTCGCCGGACGCCTTCACGGTCACCGACTTCGCCGACTACAAGGCCAAGCTGCGCGACGCCCACGTCGTTCTGGACCGCGCCGAGCGCAAGGCCAAGATCAAGGCCGACGCCGAGGCGCTCGCCGCGCAGGAGGGGCTGACCCTCTCCCCCGACGACGGGCTGCTGGAGGAGGTCGCCGGCCTCGTCGAATGGCCGGTCGCCCTGGTCGGTACCATCGACGAGAAATTCATGGACGTGCCGTCGGAGGTTCTCATCACCTCCATGCGCACGCACCAGAAGTATTTCGCCCTGTTGGACAAGGCCGGGAAGATGGCACCGCGCTTCGTCGTGGTCGCTAACACGGTGACGGCGGACGGTGGCAAGGCCATCGTCGCCGGCAATGAGCGCGTTCTGCGCGCCCGCCTGTCCGACGCCAAGTTCTTCTGGGACCAGGACCGCAAGACGAAGCTGGAAGACCGCGTGTCCAAGCTGGGCGCCATCACCTTCCACGCCAAACTCGGCACGGTGGCGGAGAAGGTCACCCGCGTCCAGGTGCTGGCCGCCGAGATCGCCCGCGCCATCGGCGCTGACGTGGACGCCGCGACCCGCGCCGCCCTGCTGTCCAAGGCGGACCTCGTGACCGAAGTGGTCGGCGAGTTCCCCGAGGTCCAGGGCATCATGGGCCGCTACTACGCGCTGGGCGAGGGCGAGAACCCGGCGGTGGCCGAGGCGATCGCCGAGCATTACAAGCCGCTCGGCCCGTCCGACTCCTGCCCGACCGCTCCGGTGTCGGTCGCCGTGGCGCTGGCCGACAAGCTCGACACGCTGGTCGGCTTCTTCGCCATCGACGAGAAGCCGACGGGGTCGAAGGACCCGTATGCCCTGCGGCGTGCGGCGCTGGGCATCATCCGGCTAATCCTGGAGAACGGGCTGCGGCTGAACCTGACGCAGCTCTTCAAGGCGGCGCACGGCGCCTACACGGTCGGTGGTTTTGCCGCCGCCGACGGCGTCGCCACCGACCTGATGGCCTTCTTCGCCGACCGCCTGAAGGTCACGCTGCGCGACCAGGGCGTGAGGCATGATCTGGTGGACGCGGTGTTTGCGCTGGGCGGCGAGGACGATCTCGTCCGGCTGCTGGCCCGCGTGAAGGCGCTCCAGACCTTCGTCGGGTCGGAGGAGGGGGCGAATCTGCTCGCCGCCTACAAGCGCGCCAGCAACATCGTCCGCATCGAGGAGAAGAAGGACGGCAAGGCCTACGACCAGCCGGTCGATCCGGCCCTGCTGACGCTCGCGGAGGAAAAGGACCTCTACGGCGCCCTGTCCGCTGCCGGCGAGACGGCCCGGCCGCTGCTGGAGAAGGAGGATTTCACCGGCACCATGGCGGCGCTGGCCCGCCTGCGCGGCCCGGTGGACGCCTTCTTCGACAAGGTGACGGTGAACGCCGAACAGGCCGACCTGCGCGCCAACCGCCTGCGGCTGCTCAGCCAGATCCGGGCGACGCTGAACGCGGTGGCGGACTTCTCGCGCATCGAGGGGTGATGGGGAGGGGGCTGTTCTGGTTGCCCCCACCCTCCCACGCTTGCGCGTGGGTCCCTCCCTCCCCCGCTGCGCAGGGGAGGGCCAAGTTTCCCTCCCCTGCGCAGCGGGGGAGGGTCAGGGTGGGGGCCCGTCGCGAACACTCCCCACCACCCCAACAAAAAAGGGGCGCCCCAGCCGGGCGCCCCTTTCTCTTTCCCCCAAACGCCTTACCGCGAGGCGCGGTTCGCGGCGCTGACCAGGGCGCGCAGCGAGGCGGTCACGATGTCCGCGTCCATGCCGACGCCGAACAGCGTGCGCTCGTCCTTGGTCTTCACCTCGACATAGGCGCAGGCCTGGGCGTCCTCACCCTCGCCGACGGCGTGCTCGCGGTAGTCCACCACATGCAGGTCGATGCCGGTGCCCTGGCGCAGCGCGTCCAGGAAGGCGTCGATCGGACCCTTGCCCGAGCCCTTCAGCGTGCTGACCACGCCGTCGCGCGAGACCACAACGTTCAGCACGCGGGCGCCGGAGTTCGGGCCGCGCGGCTCGGTCGAATGCTCGATCAGGGCCAGCGGGGCGTCGACGTCCAGATACTCAGCCTTGAAGGCGTTGTGGATGTCGGCGGGGGCCAGCTCCTTGCCGGTCTCGTCGGCGATGCGCTGCACCGTTTTGGAGAACTCGATCTGCAGGCGGCGCGGGATCTGGATGCCGTAATCCTTCTCCAGCACATAGGCGATGCCGCCCTTGCCCGACTGGCTGTTGATGCGGATCACCGCCTCGTAGCTGCGGCCCAGGTCCTGCGGGTCGATGGGCAGGTACGGAACCTCCCACGTGCCGTGGTTGGACTTGGCCAGCGCCTTCAGGCCCTTGTTGATGGCGTCCTGGTGCGAGCCGGAGAAGGCCGTGAAGACCAGCTCGCCGGCGTAGGGGTGGCGCGGATGGACGGGCAACTGCGTGCAGTATTCGGCGACGCGGACGATCTCGTTGATGTCGTCGATGCGCAGCTCCGGATCGACGCCCTGGGTCAGCAGGTTCAGCGCCAGCGTGATGACGTCCACGTTGCCGGTGCGCTCACCGTTGCCGAACAGGGTGCCTTCCACGCGGTCGGCGCCGGCCAGCATGCCCAGCTCCGCCGCCGCGACGCCGGTGCCGCGGTCGTTGTGCGGGTGCAGGGAAATGATCGCCGCGTCGCGGTTCTTCATGTTGCGGCAGAACCACTCGATCTGGTCGGCGTGGATGTTCGGGGTCGACATCTCCACCGTCGCCGGCAGGTTCAGGATGACCTTGTTGGCGGCGTCGGCGCCCCAGGTCTCCATCACCGCCTCGCAGATCTCCAGGGCGAACTCCAGCTCGGTCCCGGTGAAGCTCTCCGGCGAGTACTGCAGGACGATCTCGGTCTCCGGATGCTCGGCGGCCAGCTGCTTGATCAGCTTGGTGCCGGCGACGGCGATGTCGACGATGCCCTGGCGGTCCAGCCCGAAGACGACGCGGCGCTGCAGCTCGGAGGTCGAGTTGTACAGGTGGACGATGGCGCGCTTGGCCCCCTTGATGCCCTCGAAAGTGCGGCGGATCAGCTCCTCACGGGCCTGGGTCAGGACCTGGATGGTCACGCCGTCGGGGATCTTGCCGCCCTCGATGATCTCGCGGCAGAAGTCGAAATCGGTCTGCGAGGCGGCGGGGAAGCCGATCTCGATCTCCTTGAAGCCCATCTTCAGCAGCGCGTCGAACATCGCGCGCTTGCGGTCCGGACCCATCGGCTCGATCAGCGCCTGGTTGCCGTCGCGCAGGTCCACCGAGCACCAGACCGGCGCCTTCTCGATGGTCCGGTTCGGCCACTGGCGGTCGGTCAGCTTCACCGGGGCGAAGGGGACGTACTTCTCATGCTTGGCAGCGGAAGAGGCGGCGGCGGGGGTAGCGATGTGGTTCATGACGCTTCGTGATCCCTTGGGAGCCCCGGTTTTTTGCTGCGGGGCGTTGTCTCGTGTCGTGTGGGGACCGGCGGGACTACGGTCGCCGAGCTGCCGGGCGGCTCAGCGACCGTTCCTAAGTCGCAGCCCCGGCCCCAGCCGGGAGACACGCTTCACCCCGCAAGGGCGCGTGCCGAAAGGACGCGTGCAATAGGTGCTCATGGGAAAACAGACACTTCGACCAGGGAACAGGGCAGACGAACGCGGACGACCCGGACGCTCAAAGCGCCGGGGTGATAAGTCGCAGAAGGGCGTTCGTGTGGTCGATGCGGATCATGGGCCACACTCTGCGCAGGCAGGCTTGCTCTGTCAAGCCGCGATTCACGGAAATGTTGCTCCGCCCACCGGACGGTCAGCCAAAAAACAGGCGGTAGAGGACCGGCAGGAGGATGGCCGTCACCAGCCCGTTCAGCCCCATCCCCAGCCCGGCGAAGGCCCCCGCCACCTCGTTCACCTGGAGCGCGCGGGCGGTGCCGATCCCGTGGGCGGCCACCCCCATGCCGAAGCCGCGCGCCCTCCAGTCCTTCACCCGGACGAGGTTCAGCACCCAGGTGCCGAAGGACGCGGCGATGATCCCGGTCAGGATCACGAAGACCGCGGTGAGGGAGGGCAGGCCGCCGATCTGCTCCGACACGCCCATGGCGATGGGGGAGGTCACCGACTTCGGCGCCAGCGACAGCATGGTCCGCTCCGACGCGCCCAGCGCCCAGGCGATGGCGACCGCGCTTAGCGCCGAGGCGGCGGAGCCGGTCAGCAGGGCGACCAGCAGCGCCACGGCGGAGCGGCGGACCTGCTGGAACTGGCGGTAGAGCGGGACCGCCAGAGCCACCGTGGCGGGGCCGAGCAGGAAATGCACGAACTGGGCGCCGTCGAAATAGGTGCGGTAGTCGATCCCCGCCACCATCAGCGTCGCGGCGATCAGCAGCACCGCGATCATCACCGGGTTCAGCGCGGGGCGCCGCCCGAACCGCTCGAACACCCACATCCCCGCCTGATAGGCGGCCAGCGTCAGGGTCAGGCCGGCGAGCGGGCTGGCCGACAGATAGACCCAGATCTCGTGGAAATCGGGACTCATGACGCGTCCTCTCCACTGCCGGTCTCGGCGTCGGGGCCGCGGCGGCTCAGCACGCTCATCACCCAGGCGGTCAGCGCGACGCCGATCAGCGTGCTGCCCAGCAGGGCGGCGGCAATGGGCAGGGCCTCCGCCTCCAGCCGGTTCAGGTGCGCCATCACCCCGACGCCCGCCGGAACGAAGAGAAGGGACAGGTGGCGCAGGATGCCGCCCGCCGTCTCCTGCAACGGCTCCGGCACGCCGCCGCGGACCAGCAGGCCGACGAACAGCAGGACCATGCCGAGCACCGGCCCCGGCACGGGCAGATGCAGCAGGCGGGCGGTCAGCTCCCCCGCCAGTTGGCAGCAGAGAAGAAGGGTCAGTGTGCCGAGCATCGGCAGGCTCCGGGCTTTCAGGGCGGTGGCCGCAGCCTAATCCCGGACGGTGCCGCGGGGGGAGAGGATATGCCCTACCGCTCCAGCAGTTGAGCCTTGAGCCAGTCGCGCACCTCGCGGCAGACAGCCTCGGCGGTCTCGTCCAGACAGTGGCCGGCGCCGGGCATCAGGACCAGCTTCTTCGGCTCGCGCGCCATGCGGTGGACGTGGATGGAGCACATCGGCGTCAGTGCCTCGTCGGCCTCGCCATGGACGAGCAGCACCGGACAGCTCAGGTCCCCCACCGCGTCGGTGCCCAGCCCCTGGGTCGCCAGTGTCACCACCGTGCAGACCGCGCCGCGGTTGGAGGCCGCGGCCTGGATCGCCACCGCTCCGCCGAAGGAATGGCCGACCAGGGCGACATGGTGGATGCCCATCCGGCCGAGGAAGGTCAGGCCGCACAGCGTGTCGTAAACCGCCTCGTCCAGCGCGCGGGGGTTGCGGTAGCGGATGCGCAGCGAGGCGATCCCGTCCGGTGTCAGATCCTCAGCCAGCCGCGGATAGAGCCCACGGGCCGGCGTGTCGAAGCCGCCGCCGACCCCGCCCAGCCAGATCACCCCCAGCGTTCCCGCCGCCTTGTGCCCGTCCGGGGCGGCGTAGAGGCGGGCGTCCACGGTGCCGCGGTCGGTGTCCAGACGCACGGGGGCGAACCCCTCGTCCACAGTGTCACCGATCTGCGCCGACAGGAGCGGCATGGGTGTTCTCCGGCTTGCCAAGGTCTTGCGGGGATTAACACGTCACCGGGCATCTCTGTTGCTCCGGCGTGTTGGTTCGGAACCTCGCCGCACCGTCTCCGGTTGTGCCGAGAGGCGGTCCGCGACACGGGCCGCATTCCGGCGCCTCCCCAGCCCGGCTGTTGGCGTCGGGCAAAGCCGTGCAACTGAAAAGAAGTGCGACACATGCTCAAACAGATTTCGGTCGATACCGTGAAGCAGGCCGCCGACCTCGCGTACGAGGCCGTGGCCGACCGCCAGCGTTTCCTCGCGGGAATGCGCAACATCGACCTCGGGGAGCAGACCAGCGAACGCGGTTCGCGGAACCCGACCGATCTCGACGCCCTCAGCATCCTGTCTTCCGACGCCAGTGGAGCGTTGAGCCAGTTGAACCAGATGCTGGAGGACCTGACCCCCGAACAGCGGATGGAACTGCGCGCCGTTATGTTCGTCGGGCGTGGCGATTTCGCCGGAAACCAGTGGGACCGCGCGCTGGACGAGGCCGGGCGGGCCCCGGACGCCACCCACTACACCGACATCGCGGAGCGCATCGACCTGCACCGCGACCTGATGAAGGGGCTGTACGAACTGGACCTGCTGAAAAAGAAGGACGGGCAATGACCAGGGGCCGGGACGGCGGGCGGCGCCCGGAGGGCTCCGCCGGGACGCTCGAACGCTGGGCCGCCATCCTCGGCGGCACGGCGCTGGGCTTCGCCGGAGCGCGGCGGGGAAGCTGGGCGCTGGCCGCGCTCGGCGGCGGGCTGTTCCTCGCCGGGGCGGCGGGGGTTCCGCTGTCCAGCCCGCTGCGGCAGGCCGCGCTGCCGGCGCTGCGCCGGGAGCCGACGATTACCCAGGCGAACGTCACCATCGCGGTCCCGGCCGACAAGCTGTTCCGCCACTGGCGCAACGTCCGCCATCTGGCGGCGCTGTTCCCCCACCTCGACGCCGTGGAGATCCTGTCCGACACGGAGAGCCGCTGGAAGGCCCATGGCCCCGGCGGCGTTCCGGTGGTCTGGAACAGCCGGCTCGACAAGGTCCGGGAGAACGAACTCATCACCTGGCACACGCTGGAGGGGGCCGACCTGCCGCATCGCGGCACCGTCCTGTTCCGTCCGGCGCCGGGTGGGCGCGGGACGGAGGTCAGCCTGACGCTGGCCTACCATCCGCCGGGCGGCACCGGCGGCAACGCCGTGTCCCGCCTGTTCGGCGCCGCGCCGGAGCAACAGGCGCGCGAGGCGCTGCGCCGCCTGAAGCGGATCATGGAGGTCGGCGAGCTTCCCACCATCAAGGGCCAGCCGAGCGGGCGGGCCGAGCGGGGCGGGGCCGACGCACGATTGCGGGAGGTGACGGGATGAGAGCGCTCTGCTGGAACGGCGTGAACGACCTGCGGGTGGAGCGGGTGCCGGACCCCACGATCCTCGCCCCGCAGGACGCGATCATCAAGGTCGGCCTGTCCTCGGTCTGCGGGTCGGACCTGCATCTGATCGGCGGCTACGTCCCCACCATGCGGGCCGGCGACATCATCGGCCATGAATTCCTGGGCGAGGTGGTCGAGAAGGGGCCGGAGGTGACGCGGCTGAACCGTGGCGACCGGGTCATCACCGTGTCGATCATCGGCTGCGGCAAATGCTGGCATTGCGAGCACGAGGAGTTCTCGCTCTGCGACAACTCCAACCCGCAGCCGGCCTTCGAGGAGATGGCCTACGGGCACTGCACCGCCGGCATCTTCGGCTACAGCCACGCCTTCGGCGGCTACGCCGGAAGCCACGCCGAATACATCCGCGTCCCCTTCGCCGACACCAACTGCTTCCGCGTGCCGGAGGGGGTGACGGACGAGCAGGCGGTGTTCGTCTCCGACGCCGTGCCGACCGGCTACATGGCCGCCGACATGGGCAACATCAAGCCGGGCGACGTGGTGGCCGTCTGGGGCTGCGGCGGCGTCGGCCAGATGGCGATGAAGAGCGCCTTCCTGATGGGGGCGGAGCGGGTGATCGGCATCGACCGCTTTCCGGACCGGCTGCGCGCCGCCCAGATGAAGGCGGGGGCGGAGACGCTGGATTACAGCCGCGTCGACATTTACGACGCCCTGCTGGCGATGACCGGCGGGCGCGGGCCGGACGTCTGCATCGACGCGGTGGGCATGGAAGCGGACAGCGGCGCCTCGGCGATCGAGGATCTCTACGACCGCGGCAAGCAGGTCCTGCGGCTGGAGAGCGACCGGCCCGCCGTCCTGCGCCAGATGATCCAGTGCTGCCGCAAGGGCGGCACCCTGTCCATCGTCGGCGTCTATGGCGGCCTCATCGACAAGTTCCCGATGGGGGCGGCGATGAACAAGGCGCTGACCTTCCGCATGGGGCAGCAGCACGGCCAGCGCTACGTCAAGCGCCTGTTCGAGCACATCGAGAAGGGCGATCTCGATCCCGCCTACCTGCTGACCCACAAATGGGCGTTGGACGACGCGCCCCAGGGCTACCGCATGTTCAAGGAGAAGGCCGACGACTGCATGCGGGTCGTCTTCGCGCCTTGACGGCGGGCCAGAGTGAAGGGTGGAAGGCCATGAAGATCGTCTACGCCTACCCGGCGGAGAAGGGGCGCGGTGTCGAGGCGGAGATCGTCGGGGGCTTGCGCGACCGCTGCGGCCATGTCGTCCAGACCGCACGCGAGGAACGCGACGCGGAGCGTGGCGGCGCCGTCGATGTCATCGTCACGCTGGAGTTGGACGATTCCCAGCGGGATACCGCCCTCAACCGGCTGCGCGCCCACCCTGCGGTGATCGACGCTGCGGCGGAGAGCTTCGGGGAGCGGGTGTAAGCCTCGTGCAACGGCGGCGGGATGGTCTCCCACGGAGTCGCCCGAGGGGCGGGTGACCAAGACCGCGCACAACATCTCGTGGCGCTCCCCTCGGTGACGCCGAAGATGTTCGCCATCACCCTTATCGTTCATGGGACGAAGCCGGTCGGCGCCTGTTGGGGCGATGGTCGAAACAGTGCGGTGGAAACGTCCCGTGTCGAGTCCTCCCGATGCAGCGCACACCGGCGGTTCGGCCTTCGCCGTCCGCCGTTGCCCCATAGGCGTCGAACCGGCGCCCGGCGACCGGGTGCTGGCGCGGGTCTGGGCGCCCGCCTGCCGCAACGTCCGCTTGCTGGTCGGGCCGGAGGAGCGCGCGCTGGCGCTGGACGCGGAGGGGGACGGCTATTTCTCTGCGATGGTCGAAGGGGTGCCGGTGGGCAGCCTCTACCGGTTCCAGCTCGACGACGGCCCGGCCTTCCCCGACCCGGCGTCCCGCTTCCAGCCCGACGGGCCGGAGGGGCCGTCGCAGGTGGTGGATGCGTCCGCCTTCGCCTGGACCGACGCCGGCTGGACGGGGTGCGGCCTGCGCGGGCAGGTGGTCTATGAGATGCACATCGGCACTTTCACACCGGAGGGAACCTGGGCGGCGGCGGCGCGCGAACTGCCAAGTCTGGCGGAGCTCGGGGTGACGGTTCTCGAACTGATGCCGGTGGCCGAGTTTCCCGGCCGCTTCGGCTGGGGCTACGACGGGGTGGACCTGTTCGCCCCGACCCGGCTCTACGGCGGACCGGACGACATGCGGCGCTTCGTGGACCGCGCCCACGTCCTGGGCCTCGCGGTGATCCTCGACGTGGTCTACAACCATTTCGGCCCCAGCGGGAACTTCCTGTCCCGCTTCTCCCCGGACTACTTCACCACCCGCTACAAGAACGAGTGGGGGGACGCGCTCAACTTTGACGGCCCGAACTGCGGCCCGGTGCGGGAGTTCTTCCGGGCGAACGCCGCCTTCTGGGTCGACGAGTATCATCTGGACGGGCTGCGGCTGGACGCCACCCAGCAGATATTCGACCGCTCCACCCCGCACATCATCCAGGAGTTCGGACAGGCTGTCCGTCAGGCGGCGCGCGGGCGCGGCACCTTGCTGATCGGGGAGAACGAACCCCAGCTGGCCACCATGGCCACACCGGTGGAGCGGGGCGGTTGCGGGCTCGACGCCCTGTGGAACGACGATTTCCACCATACGGCCCGGGTCGCGCTGACCGGGCGGAACGAGGCTTACTACACCGATTACCGCGGCACGCCGCAGGAACTCCTGTCGGCCACCAAGCACGGTTTCCTCTACCAGGGGCAATGGTACCGCTGGCAGGGCAAGCGGCGGGGCTTGCCGGCTTACGGGTTGCCGCGCCCGGCCTTCGTCACCTTCCTCCAGAACCACGACCAGATCGCCAACTCGGGCCGCGGCCAGCGGATCCACGCCCTGACCACGCCGGGGCGCTTCCGGGCGCTGACCGCGCTGACGCTGCTGGGTCCCGGCACGCCGATGCTGTTCCAGGGGCAGGAGTTCGCGGCCAGCGCGCCCTTCCACTACTTCGCCGACCACGAACCCGATCTGGCCGCCAAGGTGGAGGCGGGACGGGCGGAGTTCCTGTCCCAATTTCCCAGCCTCGCCACCCCCGCCATGCGCGCCCATCTGACGCTCCCGCAGGACGAGGAGACTTTCCGGGGCTGCAAGCTCGACCACGCGGAACGGGAGACCCACGCCGAGGTCTGGGCGCTGCACCGCGACCTTCTGCGCCTGCGCCGCGAGGACCCGGTGTTCCGCGCGCAGGGTGACGGCGGGCTGGACGGCGCCGTGCTGGGCGAAGAGGCGTTCGTCCTGCGCTTCTTCGGGTCGAAGGAGGGCGGGGCGGGGGACGACCGGCTGCTGCTGGTCAATCTGGGCCGCGACCTGCGGCTGGACATCCTGCCGGAACCGCTGCTGGCTCCGCCGGTTGGCAGGGACTGGACGCCTTTGTGGTCCAGCGAGGACCCCCGCTACGGCGGCTGCGGCATCGCCCCGCTGGAATCCTCGGACGGCGGTTGGCGGCTTCCCGGCCATGCCACGGTCGTTCTGGCCGCCAAGGACGGAGTTCCGGACGAGGAACGGGGCGAAGACAACGGCGCGAGCGCTCAGGAGACCCATGGTTGATTTCATCCGCAAGATCACCCGCGACGCCCTGCGATCCGCGCCGGACGCCGCGCTGTCCCGCGAATGGCTGGTTGCCAACGGGCTGGGCGGCTACGCCTCCTCTTCCCTCTCGGGGGCGGTGACGCGGCGCTATCACGGGCTTCTGGTGGCGGCTTTGCCGGCGCCGCTGGGCCGGGTGGTGATGCTGAGCCAGCTCAACGACGTGCTGATCGAGCGCGACGGGACCGAGCGGCGGCTGACCGGCCACAACCCGCAGGCGGACCAGTGGCCCGACCCGAACTACCCGTCCGATGCCGCGCCCTCCGGCCTCGCCGAATTCCGCATGGAATCCGGGCTGCCGGTCTGGCGCTACGAGATCGGCGACGTGGTGATCGAAAAGCAGATCGTGCTGCCGCACCTGCAAAACATCGTCCATGTCACCTACCGGGTGGTGAAGGCGCCGCAGCCGATCTGCCTTCGGCTCCGCCCGGTGATGGCCTTCCGCAAACTGGAATCCGCGGTGGACGAGCCGTTGGCCCGCGACTACCGCGTCACCGCCCGCGGCCACGAGTATGAGATATGGGCCGGGCCGGAACTGCCGGTGCTGCGCATGACCATCGAGGGGGCGGAGCTTCCCCTGACGCTGGACGGCGGGGCGCGGCGCGACATCGTCTATCCGGTGGAGGCGGAGCGCGGCTACGAATCCCGCGGCTCGCTGTGGACGCCCGGTTATTTCAGCGGTCCCCTCAGCCAGGGCCAGACGCTGAGCTTCGTCGCGGCGACCGAGCCGTGGCAGCGGCTGTGGGCGCTGCCGCCCGCCGACGTCCTGCGCTTCGAGAAGGAGCGGCGGCGGCGCATCGTCGGGACGGCCCATCCGTCGCTGCGCGAGGGGGCGATGGCGGAGCTGGTGCTGTCGGCGGACAGCTTCCTGTTCGTGCCGGCGGGCCGCGTCGCCGACCAGATGCGCGCCCGCGCCGAGGGCGACGAGGTGCGCACGGTGATCGCCGGCTACCACTGGTTCACCGACTGGGGCCGCGACACCATGATCAGCCTGGAGGGGCTGACCCTGACCACCGGGCGCCACATGGAGGCCGGCTGGATCCTGCGCACCTTCGCGCACTACATCCGCGACGGGCTGATTCCCAACATGTTCCCCGACGGCAAGGACGAGGGGCTGTACCACACCGCCGACGCCACCCTGTGGTTCTTCCACGCGCTGAACCGCTACGTCCAGGCGACCGGGGACCGCCACACGCTGCAACTGCTGCTGCCGCGGCTGGTCGAGGTGATCGACCATCACCGGCGCGGCACCCGCTTCGGCATCGCCGTGGACCCCGGCGACGGGCTGCTGCGCCAGGGGCGGGAGGGCTACCAACTCACCTGGATGGACGCGAAGGTCGAGGACTGGGTGGTCACGCCGCGCCGGGGTAAGGCGGTGGAGATCAACGCGCTGTGGTACAACGCCCTGTGCCTGACCGCCGGCTGGCTGACCGAGGAGGGGGACACCCAGGCCGCCCGCCCGCTGGCGGAGTTGGCGGAGCAGGCCCGCGTTTCCTTCAACGCGCGCTTCTGGTGCGCCCACGCCGGGCACCTCTACGATGTGGTGGACGGGGAGCGGGGGGACGACGACGCCTGCCGGCCCAACCAGATCTTCGCCGTCTCGCTCGACAACCCGGTGCTCGACCGCGCCCGCTGGGAGCCGGTGGTCGAGACCGTGCGGCAGCGCCTGCTGACCCCGGTCGGGCTGCGCTCGCTGGCGCCGGGGCAGCGCGACTACAAGCCGAAATACTTCGGCGACCTGCGCGCCCGCGACGCCGCCTATCACCAAGGCACAGTGTGGGGTTGGCTGATCGGCCCCTACGTCGACTCATGGCTGAAACTGCACCCGGAGGACAAGGCGGGGGCGCGGGAGCTGCTCCAGGGCTTCCTGCCGCATCTGGACCAGGCGGGGATCGGGACCATCTCCGAGATCTTCGACGCCGAACCGCCCTTCAGCCCGCGCGGCTGCATCTCGCAGGCCTGGAGCGTGGCGGAAGTCCTGCGCTGCTGGGCGGCGACGGCGGAGGATCGCTGACGCCGGTCTTCCCAACACAACGCCTATGAAAAGCGTCATAAGAACTTAAGCAGAGAGGGTGCGAAGGCCGTTCGGTTACTGAACAGAAAGCGACGCTGTGGGAAAAGCGCGGATCGATGACGGCGCTATAACATTCGCGAAACCCACATTTTGTTGAAGGTTTCTGCCACCCGTGCCTATCATTGGTAGTGGGTCGAAAAGAAAACGGATGAACACACGGCCGTGTGACCGACCCGCACAGGATGAGGACGGGAGGGGTCATGCTGGCACTGCTGTCGAAGCCCACGCGCCCGGCGGTCGATTGGGACCGCTTGAGCCGACGGATTCTGGATCGGAGCGCGCAGGCCTGCTGGGTGGTGGATCGCGAACTGGTCACCGTCGGCGTCAACCCGGCGCTGTGCGCCTTGCTCGGCTACCGGGCCGGGGAATTGGTCGGAACCCATCTTCTGGCCTATGTGGCCGAGGAAAGCCGGAGCGTCCTGGAGCGGCAGGCGGCCATCCGCGACCTGACCCCGCACCGCAGCTACGACGTTACCCTCATCCGCTCCGACGGGATGCCGCTCCGCGTGATCTTCAACGACTCGTGGCTGGACGGCGACGCCGACTCGGACGATGGGCCGGCGCCGGGCTTCTGCATCTTCGTTACCGACATCGCCCGCCGCTTCGAGGAAGAGACGCAGCGCGCGCTGCGGGTGGACCAACTGGCGGACGCGGTCGCGCGCATGAACCGCTTCCTGGGGCAGATCTGCCAGGAGCTGAAGGACCCGCTGAGCGCCATCCTCGGCGCGACGCAGATGATCTCCTCCGACGTGGCGCTCCCCGACCCGGCAGGCGGCGGCTCGGCGGTGGGGAGCGCGCATCTTGGCGCCTATGCCGCGCTGTGCAGCGACGCCGGGCGGCAGATGATGCGGACCATCGAGAACCTGTCGCTGTGGTCCCGCCTGCAGTTGAATCAGGTGCCGCTCGATCTGCGGAGCTATGAGCTGGGCGGCCTGCTTCAGGACGTTCTGGAGGAACTGGCGCCGCGCGCCCGCGCCCGCGACATCCTGATCGTCAACCGCATCGTTGCCACCCCGGTGCTGGGCGACCTGTCCGCGCTGAGCACCGTGCTGAAGCATCTGGTCGAGAACGCGGTGCGCTTCTCCCCCTCGGGAAGCATGGTCATGCTGTCCGCCGCACTGGCGGATGGGCGGGTGACCGTGCGGGTCCAGGACAACGGGATGGGCATTCCGGAGGATCTGCAGCCCCATCTGTTCCGCATCGACCCGCACCACGCCGCCCCCGGTGCCGATGGGGAGGTGGGGAGCGGTCTCGGTCTGCTGATCTGCAAGGCTCTGGTCGAGCGCATGGGGGGCGGCATCCGCGTCTTCAGCAAGGCGGGCGGCGGAACCGCGGTCACCGTGACCCTGACCCGAGGGGTTTGCGCCGGATTGTAATACCGGCAAACGGATGGTCAGCCGAACCGTTTCCGCCGCCGGGGTGAGAGACGGCGGGATCGGGGTGCCCCATGCGGGGAATCCGAACATTCAGTTGTCAACAGGGCACAGACCCGCGCGAAATCGCCGCGCCGGGAGTCCGGCATCAGAATCCAATTGACAGGCGTGAGCGCTGCAACACCCCCTCAATTCTGGAAAGGCAATGCATTTCAATGGTTTGTGTGACATGCTCAAAATTTGGGCAAATCGCGCTATGGCCTTGTCGCGCTTGACTCGAATCGGGAAAAGCCGGCCCTTGTCAACACAGTTATCCACAGACTCTGTGGAGAGCCTAAGCGGGAGGTGAGGGAGCCGGCCCCCAGCCCATAACCTTTGGCGGGAGGCCCGTCCAATCAGAATAAGTACTTCAGATTTTAGGCTTCGCGCGTTTTTGTCGCTATAGTGGTCACGCCTCATCCTGCCGTATTGCTCCAAATCAACCGGCCCTGGATGAGCGACGACGGGAGGGGTGCCCATGCTGGATGTCTATGGGACGTCTTGCCCGGCGGCGCGTCCGCGATGGTCGTGGCACGCGGCGACCGGTGAGTTGCGGTTTCGGCGCGTGCAGGGATTTGCCGTTCCGGCGTTGGGGGCGTTGATGCTGTCCGCGTTGATCCTCCATCTGCTGCTGACCCTCGCCGCTCATTTGGGCGGGGCCGACATGGCGGGGGTGCTGGCGGTGGCGCTGGGCATGGTGGCGGTCCTTCTGGTCCTGCTTCCCTTTGCCCTGCTGTGCGTCCGGCGGGCGCAGGACGCTCTGGCCGCCGGATCGGAACGTCGCGGGAGAGCGGCTTCGCCGCAGGGTTGAAGCGCCGCCGGTCGGGGAAATCACGGTTGCCCCCTTTTGTAAGTCCGCGCATAAAGTGATGACGCCGTGGCGATGGACGGCGCTGTTCGGCGGGGGCTGTGCATGGGGTTGTTCGATTTTCTGAAGGTGACCGTCAAGGACGAGAAGAAGGCGGCACCGCGCCGTCCCAGCGCGTCCCCTGGCCCGTCGAACGTGATCGAGTTCGACGGCAAGAGCTTTCCCTTGGCCGGGGTCAGTCACAAGGGCTTCGTGGCGACCGGCTTCGATGGGTCCCTGATTCCCAGCCAGACCGCCCGCATCACGGTGCGGGTCGACGACGCCTGCGGCAAGTTCACCTTTGCCGCCACCGTGACCATCGAGGAGGTCAAGGGCGGATCGGTGTCCGGCGCCTGGAACATGCTGCCGCCGGAGGTTGAGGCGACCATCCGCAAGTATCTGCAGATCCGTAAGCAGAAGACCGGAAAGTAGTCGGGCTGGCCCGGCTCCGGCTGCCCGCGCGGCTCAATTGGCGGTGCGGAGGGCCGCGTCGCCGGTCTTCGCACCCGTCTTTAACCCGGCATTCACCCCGGCATTCACCAGGGTCGGGGCCATGGCCGTCGCCGGCGTGGCGATCTGGTGCATCCGCTCGATCCATTCCGACAGGGTGACGAACTCGCAGCCCTTTGCGCGCATCGCGGCAATCACGCGGGGCAGGGCATTGAGGGTGGACGGGTAGGTGGAGTGCAGCAGAAGCACGCTGCCGGTTCCCGCTTCGGTCTTCACATGCTGCACGATGCGGTCGGGGTCGCGGACCTGCCAGTCCCGGGTGTCCACGGTCCACAGGACCGGGCTCATGCTTTCCTCGCGGGCGATGGTCAGCAAATCGGGCGTGTAGCGCCCGTAGGGAGGGCGGAACAGCACCGGGTTGGCGCCGAACCCGCGCAGGATGCGGTTGGCCTCGGCAATCTCGTGCCGCTGGGCGTCGGGGGCCATGGCGCGCAGATCGGCGTGGGTCAGGCTGTGATTGCCGATCTCGTGCCCGGCGGCGAGGAAGTCGCGGATCACCTCGCCCTGGTTCTCGGCAACGCTGGCGACCGGAAAATAGGTTGCGGGAATCTTTTCGCGGTTCAGCACGTCCAGGATCTGGCGGGTGACCACCCGGTGCGGCCCGTCGTCGAAGGTGAGGGCGCAGAGGTTCCAGCCCTCTTCCTTCAGCGTCGCCGGCATGACGTCCAGCGCCGTATCGGGAATCACCGCGCCCAGCCGGCCCTTGCGGCGCCCGGACTTCTCGATGGCGGCCATGGTCCGGGCGGCTTCCGGCGGATAGGTGATGGCGATGTCCGGCTTGGCTTCGCCGCCGGAGCGGGCCGGGGCGGACTGGGCGCTGTCGACAGGTGCCCGCTCCGCCGGGGCCTTTTCCAAGGGGGCTTGGGATGGCGCGGGCAGGGGAGCGGCGTCAAGGACGAGGCAGCCGAACCCGGCACCGACCATGCGGCGGCACAGCGACGTCACGTCCAGCCCGATCGGCGTGGTGGCCCGCAGGGCGACGCCTTCGCCCTGGCGCCGCGCGTCGAGCGGTACGACCGCAGGGTTGAGCCCGTCCGCCAATTCGGGGGAGCGGCGGCGCAGACTGTCCCAAGCCCACCAGGCATCGCCTTCTCTTTGGAAAAGGCCAAGCTGCAGCAACGACGGACCATCCGCGGCCTGGGCGGCGGTGTTCGGAAGAGCGGTTACCACGCCCGCGGCCAGTGGCAGTGCGAACAGGAGGGAACGGAAGCGGCGCAGGGCCGTGGCGAGACGGCCCGTGAAGAAGCAGGACGTGAGGGAGCGTCCGTGGTCAGGCCGGTTCACGCGTTTATCCTCCGGGTCGTCGCTCCCGTCGAATACCACCCCTTCGGGATTAATTCAAACGGCGCAACCTCCGGCGGTTTCGATGCTCCGGCAAACCCTTAGGGAGGAACCTTCGCTGTTCCGGCACGGTTGACGGGAAGCGCGCCTGCTCCATGCCTCACCTCATCGGGGGTGTTCAAGGGCATGGCGGGCGTGGAACGAGAACCGAAAGGAGGCAGCCCGGATGGCGGATGATTTGGAAAGCCGGATCAGAGCGCGCGCTCACCAGATCTGGGAGCGTGAAGGCCGTCCGGAGGACCGCGCCGCGGATCATTGGACGCTGGCCCGCGAGGAAATCGCCATTGAGGACAATTACCGGGACACCTTGCGCCCGAATCCGGCCCGCGGCCCCGACGACACGGCCGAGCGGACCGAACCGGTGGAGCCCGTGCTGAGCATGGAAAACCAGGGCGAGATGCCGGGCATCGCCGACCAGGGCGAGGAGTTCCGCATTCCCGGCCAAAGCCGCGACATCTGAACGCGGCCCGCGTTGCGCCGCTTTCTCACGCCGTGCTTAAAGAGGATTCCCCATGGACACGAACCTGGAAATCGCCTTCCACAACATGGACTCCCAGCCGGAACTGGAGGCCTACATCCGCGAACGGGCGGAGAAGACGGAAAAGCTGTTCGACCGGCTGGTCGGCATGCGGGTCGCCGTGGAAGCCCAGCACCGCCAGCATAAGACCGGCAACGTCTTCGACGTCCATATCGAGCTGATGGTGCCGGGCCAGGACATCGTGGTCAGCCGCAAGCCGAACAAGGCGAAGGAACGCTACGCCAATCCCGACGCCCGCACCTCGATCCGCGACGCCTTCGAAGCCGCGGAGCGGCAACTGAAGGAATACAAGGACAAGATGCGCCGCGATGTGAAGGTCCATGATCCGGAACAGCCGGGCCGTGTCTCGCAGATCAACCCGACCGAGGACCACGGATTCATCACGACCAACACCGGGACACAGCTCTATTTCCACCGGAACAGCTGTCTGAACGTGGACTTGGACCAGCTCAAGACCGGCGATCCGGTGAAATATGTGGAAGCCACGGGCGACACCGGCCCGACCGCCGCCAAGGTCTGGCGCGCCTCCGGGTCCGACACCGAGTTGCGGGCCACCTGACGACAAGGCCTCTGCGGAGAAAGCCCCTGCCGATTGGCGGGGGCTTTTTCTTTGGGAGCTTTGTCGTTGGGCTAGGCTCTCTGGGCCGGGGGCATCGGGTCCGCCGAGGTCGGACCGGTCGGGTCCGGCATCGCGGCGGGGACGGGGTCCTCGTTCAGGTCGTAGATGTCCGGATGCAGGCGGACGGCGTCGCGGTCGTCCACCGTCGCGGTCCAATAGACGAAGCGCACCGGCACCGGCTGGGTCAGCTTGATCCACTGCGGCTCCTGCCGGTCCAGCATGCGGTCCAGCCGCGCCGTGGACACATGCTCGGTCTCCAGCAGCGCCTCGGCCATGCCGCGGGCGTCCTCCAGCCGCACGCAGCCGGAACTGACGGTGCGGATCTCGCGGTCGAACAGCCTCGGCTCATTGGTCCCGTGCAGATAGATGTTGTAGGGGTTGGTCATGTTGAACCGGTACCGGCCCAGCGCGTTGTGGTCGCCCGGCTGCTGGACGATCCGCACGCGGCGCGGCGAGACGTTGCGCCAGTCCACGACGGCCGGCTCCACCGGGGCGCCGTCCAGATAGACCACCGCGTTCGCAATGCCCGGCGTGCCCTTGGACCGCAGCAGGGGCAGCTTGTCTTCCTTCAGGACGGTGGGGGGCACGGTCCAGGTCGGGTTGACGATGACGTGGGTGATCTGGTCCTGGAGCAGCGGCGTCTCGCGCGACGGGCGTCCGACGATCGAGCGCATGGTCAGCGCCTCCTCCCCGTCGCGGACCAGCGTGGTGGTTTGGCTGGGCAGATTCACCAGGATCACGGTGTCTGGAGCGGTGTCGCGGAAGGCGCGCATGGACAGCGCGCTGCGCCGCATCTGGGCGGCCGCCTCCTGCGGGCTGCGGTCCAGCGCCACCCGCGTTCCGCCGCCGACCAGCCCATCCACCTTCATGCGCTGGCTGAACTGGAAGGCGCGCACCGCGGTGTCCACCTCCTCGTCGTAAAGATCGCCCCGGCGCAGCCGGTCGAGGAAACCCAGTTCGGCCAAACGCTGCGTCAGCCGCTCCACGCGTTCGCCGCTGCTGCCCTTCTTGAGAAGCGGGCCGGACCCGATGCGGGTGATGGAACGTTCCGGTTCCGCCTCCAGCACCGTGGCGACGGCGTCCAGCCGGTCGGCCCAGCCGGTCAGCGTGTCGCGGTAGGGGGCCGCCTCGGCGGCGGCCTGGGTGGCGGCCGTGCCGGCGATCACGGACAGCGCCAGCGTCAGCGCGGCCAGGACCGGCGCCGGCCGGTGTCGTTGGTCGGGAAGCGTCTGGGATGTGTGCATGATCCGTCCTCGTCTGGCAGGAGGTCCGATCCCCCGTCCTTTCTATCGAATGTAGTACGTGAGGCCCCGTCCGGCGAGGCGGCGAGGCGAATCCAAAGGGTCGGGAAATCGGCGTACGGCCTCCGGCCAGGGAGCAACCATTGCGGGTGGGGGCGCTGGAGGCCGATTTGTGACCGATTCGGGCCATTTTCGGGTTGATCCCGGTCAAGCCCTAGCCTATAGGGAATAGTCGTTCGCTATGACCATACTGATTTTGGTCTTATTCGGACAATCCATAGGGGGCGCCCGGCGCTGGAACGGTGCGGCCCGATCACCAAAATGCATAGGGAGTGATGCTTTTGGGGAATGACGACCGTGCCGCGCCGATGAATGGGCGCGAGACCGGCCGCCGTGGGTTTCTGACCTTCGCCGCCGCCGCTCTGACCGCTTTGGCCGTTCCGGCCCTGGTGCCTGCCGCACCGGCCCTCGCGGCCCCCTTGGCCGGCGGCGTCCGCCGCCTGACCCTGCACAACATCAACACCAACGAACAGTTCAGCGGAGTCTATTGGGCCGATGGTGCCTATCGACCGGACGCTCTGAAAAAGCTGGACGTGCTGCTGCGCGATCATCGGGCCAAGCAGGTCGGCCGCTACGATCCGCGCCTGTTCGACGTGCTGGCCCGCCTGCACCAGACGCTGGACAGCGACGAGCCCTTCCGGGTCATCTGCGGCTACCGCTCGCGCCGCACCAACGCCATGGCCCGCCGCCGCTCGCGCGGGGTGGCGAAGGAAAGCTACCACACCCGCGGCATGGCCATCGACGTGATGCTGCCGGATGTCGAGTTGAAGGCGATCGCCACCGCAGCCCGCAGCATGGAGGCCGGGGGCGTCGGCTATTACCCGCGCAGCGGCTTCGTGCACATCGACACCGGGCCGGTCCGCACCTGGTGACCTTAAGACCCCTTGTGCGGTGAGGGCATGGTCACGGGCGTCATAGGCTGACTTGCCGTACGCCCTGTTCCGGGCGCCTGCCCAGTCGATAGGCACCCCGGAACCATGGCCCGGCGCACCGGTTGCTCCAATCGGAATTCCCCGAACGAGCAACACGGAGGGCGACGAAGGCGATGTTCTGCAAACACGATCTGGAACGACTCCTGACCGTCGATGCCGCCCCGGCGGTGTCCATCTTCCTGCCCACCCACATCGCCGGGCGCGACATCCGCCAAGACGTGATCCGGCTGCGCAACCTGCTCACCAAGGCCCAGGACCAACTGTGCGAGAAGCACGGCCTGCGCCGGCCCGACGCCGAGGCCTTCCTCAAGCCGGCCTCCGATCTGCTGGAGCAGAACGAGTTCTGGCGCCACATGGACCGTGGTCTGGCGATTTTCCTGGCCAAGGGCGTGTCGGCCATTCACCGTGTGCCCGTCGAACTGCCGGAGGAGGTGGTCGTCAACTCCCGTTTCACTCTGCGGCCGCTGCTGCCGCTGCTGGCGGACGACGGGGCCTTCATGATCTTGGCCGTCACCGCCGGGCGGGCCCGCCTGTTCTGCGCCACGCGGCACGGCATCGCGGAGGAGGATGCCGGCCTGCCGCAGGGTGTTGCGGAAATCCATGCCGAAACCAATTACGAGAACAATCTGCATTCCGCCCCGCCGGCCCGCCACGCCGACCGCACGGACCGCGGCGGCGTGTCGATGGTCAAGACGCACAACTTCGGCGAAGACCCCGAGGAACTGCGCAAGGCCCATCTCATCGAGTATCTCGGGCGGGTCGCCGACCGCGTGCGCGGTCACCTGAAGCCCTTCCGCGGTCCGCTGGTTCTGGTGGCCGACGAGGAGATCCAGGGGCATTTGCGCAAGGATGCGCATCTTCAGGGCATGCTTGAGGATGGGGTCGTGACGAACCCCGACGCGCTGGAGATCGACGACCTGCATCGCCGCTCCTATGCGGTGGTCCGGCCGATGTTCGAGTCGACCCGGCGGACGGCGGTGGAACGGTTCAACGCCCTTTACGGCGACCGCAACATGGCGGAGCGGACGACGACGCGGGCCGAGGACGTGATGGTGGCGGCACGCGAGGGGCGGGTCGGGGTCCTTCTGGTGGCCGAGAAGGACAAGGTCTGGGGGCATTTCCGGGAGGACTATCACCGGGCCTTCCCGTTGCACCATGAAACGGACGGCGCCATCGACCTCGTCGAGGAGGCTGCCACCGAAACGCTGCTGCGCGGTGGAGAGGTGCATGTGGTGACCAAGGCGGAATTGCCGTCGGGGGCCTCGACCGCAGCGATCCTGCGCTTCTGATTCTGAGGTCCTGAAGTTTTCCGGCAGACGGGGTGGCGTCCGGTGGCGCCGCCCCGTTCTCGTTCCACCGTCAGGTGGGTGCCTTGCTGGGTTTGCCGGTGGGCGCCTTCCCCGCGCGGTAGATGTCCGCCGGGTCCCAGACGGCACCGTGACGCCGCCGTTTGCCGCCGGTTGCCGTCTCGGCCTTGGCGCGGGGCTTGACGGTGGCCTTCAGAATCGCCTTGCCGACCGGCACCGCCGGGACGGTCTTCGGCGACACCGGGGCCGTCAGTATGATCCCCTCTCGCGCAAAAGCCATTGTCGGTATGGCGGCTGAGGACGCGGCGTCTGTTGGCCTGCCATCGTCCTCTTCCCGTGTGTCATGCAGATGGGGAGACAAGCAGCTCAGGAGCGATAGAAGCTCGTCGCCCACGCCCTCGGGGGCCGCCCGCCACAAGCGAAGCATGCGCGCCTCACGGCGGCTGATCGAACTGTCGCTGAGCCTGGTGTTGTCCGGTGCGGTCGTTTTTCCGACGGGGGCCTGCGGGTCGTCGTAGCAATCGAAGAAGAAGCTGACGGGGACATCAAGTACCTGTCCCAGGCGATAAAGCGTTCCCGCGGAAATGCGATTGGAGCCTCGCTCGTACTTCTGGACCTGCTGGAACGTCAGGCCGATGGCTTCGCCCAACCTCTCCTGGCTCATGCCCAGCAAGGTGCGGCGCATGCGCACACGCTGTCCGACATGAGCGTCAACCGACCAGGACTCAGGCGATCCGCGTCGCCCTCTTTTGCGTACCGCAGGTTCGCTCATGGACGCGGGACTCCAATGCTTGCGAATAAATATGTAGGATTTGAGAATGTCGTTAGGATTGTTCACACAGAACTTTCCATCAGGCAAGCGGAATCTCTGAAATTACTGCGCTGATGCCATGACTTGGACAGGCATAGCGGCATATGGACTCTCTGGCACCCTTGCGGCTCCAGGATACTGAAAACGCTGATTGCGGTGTTTTGCCGGTGACGCGCGTGCCGGTTGCGCGGCCGATGGTGGTGGCGGTTGGGAAACAAACAGAGGGAAACCGGGCGCTGACCGTGCTGAACATATCGAATTGTGGTGATTTCGAGCCTGCCGGTTGGTGTGGAAACACTTTGATAATCAAATTCGGATAGGTCGCATGGGATAAAGTTCGCGCCACAGGCAGCGCCGGACCGACGGCATCGGGCCGGCGCTGCCGGTCGGTGGCCGATAGGTCGGCGACGGCGGTTGGCGGCGACGCTCCTCTGCGTCGTCGGATCGCATGCAAAGGATCAGGTCGATGCAGACAAGCAGTCTGGCGGGACGCTTCAAGGTCGGAACCCGCATTTACTTCGGTTTCCTCGTGGTTCTGCTGTTGCTGGCGGTGGTGGTCGCCATCGGCGTCCGGGGCCTTGGGGTTGCGCGGGACGGCTTCGAATCCTACGCGGCGGTGAGCAACCACTCGATCCAGGTCAGCTCCATCGATGCGCAGGTCGCCCAGATGCGCCGCCTCGCTCTGACCTTCAACACGTTCGGCGACCCGAAGGTGGCGGACCAGGTGCGCGCCGTCCAGGCGACCCTGGTCAAGGATCTGCGGAGCGCCTTGGACGGAACGACCGGTGAGCGCCGCGCCCTGCTGGAGCGGATGAACCAGGTCTTCGCCAGCTACGTGACCGACTTCAACACGCTGGCGGAGCTTCGCCTGCGCCGCGACCGCCTCTACGCCGAGCAGCTCGTCCCGGCGGGCGAGAAGGCGCGCGAGACCGTGTCGCAGCTCGTCTCCACCCTGATCGCCGACGGCGAGCACGAGGCGGCGGCCAACGCCGCCCTCGCGCAGGAGCAGCTGCTGATGGCGCGGCTGGCCGCATCGCGCTTCTTCACCAGCCCGAACGAGTCGATCATCACCGAGGTGTCGGCCCGCGACGACGCCTTCGGCGAGGCCATCCGCCGGGCGACCGAGCGGCTGAACAACCCGGCGCGCCGGGCCGCGGCGCTGGCCGCTGACCAGCTCTCCGACCGCTACGTCTCGCTGTTCCGCGAAACCGCCGCCGTCATGCTGGAAAACACCCGGCTGGTCGACGTGATGGGCGCCCGCGGCGTCGAATTCGCCGACCTCTCCGACCGCACCGTCGCGATCGAAGGCAAGGACCGCGACGGCGTGCTGGCCGAAACCACCGGCAGCATGGACCGCACCCTGTCGGCCAACGTGACAATCGCGGCCGGGGCCTTCCTGTTCGGCCTGCTGCTGGCCTGGGCGGTGGCGCGGTCCATCGTGAAGCCGGTCGTGTCGATGACCGAGACGATGACCAACCTCGCCGGCGGCGACCTGACGGTGACCATCCCGGCCCTGGCCAACCGCGACGAGATTGGGCGGATGGCGCAGGCGGTTCAGGTGTTCAAGGACAACGCCATCCAGAAGAAGGCGATGGACGAGGCCGAGCGCGAGCGCCTTGAAGCCGAACGCCGCGCCGACGAGGCGCAACGCGCCCGCGAGACGGCGATCGGCGAGGAGATCGCCGCGCTGATCGACGGCGTGTCGAAGGGCGACCTGTCGCGCCGCCTCGATCTGTCCGGCAAGGACGGCTTCTATCGAACGATGTCGGAGGGCATCAACCGCCTGACCGACACGGTGGAGGCGGTCATCGCCGACCTCGGCGCGGTGCTCAGCGCGCTCGCCCAGGGCGACCTCAACAAGCGGGTGGAGCGCGACTACCAGGGCGCCTTCCAGACGCTGAAGACCGACGTCAACACCACCTCGGCCAAGCTGTCGGAGATCGTCGGCCAGATCCTGCGCGCCACCGACGCGATTTCCGGCGCCGCGTCCGAAGTTTCGCTGGGGTCGAGCGACCTCGCGGAGCGGACGGAGCAGCAGGCCTCCTCGCTGGAGGAGACGGCGGCGAGCATGGAGGAACTGGGCGCCACGGTGCGCTCCAACGCCGACAACGCCCAGCGCGCCAACGGCATGGCTGCCGACGCCCGCACCGCCGCGGAGTCTGGCGGGACGGTGGCGGACTCGGCCATCGACGCGATGAAGCGCATCGAGGCGTCGAGCCGCAAGATCACCGACATCATCGGGGTGATCGACGAGATCGCCTTCCAGACCAACCTGCTGGCGCTGAACGCGGCGGTCGAGGCGGCGCGGGCCGGCGACGCCGGGCGCGGCTTCGCGGTGGTGGCCCAGGAGGTGCGCAACCTTGCCCAGCGCTCCGCCCAGGCGTCCAAGGAGATCAAGGGCCTGATCCTCGACAGCGACAGCCAGGTGAAGGACGGGGTGGAGCTGGTCAAAAAGGCCGGCGACGCGCTGGAGGGCATCGTGTCGGGCGTCCAGCAGGTCGCCGGGCTGATCGCCGAGATGGCCTCGGCGT
The DNA here is from genome assembly GCF_001315015.1 of Azospirillum brasilense. Classification (NCBI taxonomy): domain Bacteria; kingdom Pseudomonadati; phylum Pseudomonadota; class Alphaproteobacteria; order Rhodospirillales; family Azospirillaceae; genus Azospirillum; species Azospirillum brasilense. The sequence continues at coordinate 928,346 of NZ_CP012914.1, forward strand.
CGAGCGAGCAGGCGGCGGCGCTCGACGAGATCAACGCCACCGTCTCGCAGATGGACGAGATGACCCAGAAGAACGCTGCGCTCGTCGAGGAAACCACCGCCGCTGCGCAGTCGCTCGCCAACCAGGCGACGGACCTGCGGTCGTTGGTCAGCTTCTTCAAGCTGGACGCCGCGGCCTTCATGGCGGCTCCCGCCGGTCATCAAGGCGGCGGGGCTCCGGCTCTGCGGCGCAGCATTGCCCCGACCAAGCCGGCGCCAGCCAAGCCCGCCGCTCGCAAGGCGGCGCCTCCGGCCCGTCCGGCGGCGGGCAAGGCGGCTTCGGCGACCCTCCAGCGCGCTTCCGCCGACGAGGACGATTGGAAGGAGTTCTGACCGGGTCGCGCTGAAAAAAGCGTGCGATGAAAAAGGCGGCGCGGACGTTTGTCAGGGAAGGCCATCACACCAACCAGGAGTGACGAACCCATGACCGCGCGCCGCCTCAACTTCATGAAAATCATGGTGCCCCTGGTTCTTGCCAGCGCCCTGTGGGCGGGGCCGGTAGGGGCCGCCGAAACGCCGCCCCCACCCGGCGCCGCGCCTCCTCCCGGCGCGCCCTCCACGCCGGGCGAACAGGCCCGCCAGGGTGTGGAGCTGCTGATGAAGGCTCTGGAGGGGTGGGTGCGGCAGGTGCCGATGTTCGCTCCTCCCGAAGTCACGCCGGAGGGCGACATCGTGATCCGCCGGCTCGACCGCTCCCGTCCCGCACCGGCCGAACCTGCACCGCCGAAGTCCGAACCCCCGGTGCCGAATGCGCCGACCGACTTGTAGGGCGGCGGCAAAGCCCGATACAGCCTGTCACGCAGCGCACCGATGTGGTTTCCGATGGGCGGTGGAGCCCTCGAAAAGGCTTAACAGCCCCTTAATTCATGGTTAATAACGAGTTAATATCCGTTTGCGAGCCGAACAGGAGCTGCGTCGGTCTGTCTGCGTGACGCGCTGTATCGGCCTTTCCGCCCCGCCGGTCAGCCGACGTGCCAGGGGCCGCCCGGACGGGCGAACCCTTCCACCTGATCGCGCAGCTTCTGGATCTGCGACGGGGTGAGGGTAAGGCCGAGCTTGGTGGCGAAGGCGGCGGCGAGGGCACCACGCGTGGGGCGCTCCCCGCGGACCGACAGGGCGCGGTACAGCTCGAACGCCGCGGCGTAGCGCCGCAAGGCTTCCGGACGGCGGCGCAGTTGGGCCGCCTGCGGGGTGGCAGCCTCCTCCAAATGGGCTTCCAAGCGACGGAGGGCGTCCGTCGTCGACAGGGCGGGCAGGGGAACGGGCGGGTCCGGTTCCCGTTCGGGCTGGCCGATGGCCGCCTTGGCGCGGTGTCTCCGCTGGCGCAAGCGGTCTTCGTTGCGCAGCCGCTCCGCATAGGCTGGATCGCTGCGCCGCCGTTCGGTGCGGTTCCGATTGGCGCGGGCGTTGCGTTCCTCCCGGTCCGCGCGGCTCTGCGGATCGCTGAGCAGGAAGGCGAGTTCCTCCGCGGTCAGGCGCAGGGAATCAGTGTCGGGGTCGTTTTCGGCAGCCATGCCGAAAACAACGTTTCAGACGCCGTTTCCGATCCATACCACCAAAGAAGGTCTCAGGCGGCCGATGCTGCGCCGGCCGGTGCTGCACCGCCGCCACGGCGTTTCCGGTCATGGCGATTTCGCTGTCCATCGCAACGGCGCCTCGTGCTAGAGAATGCCTCCGACACGAGACGTCACCCCATTTCACAGCAGACGGGACCCGGCCGGCCATGACCCCCAGGCAAGCCCTCCAGCAGCGCCTCGCCGCCCTGGACGCGCATCTCCGCGCGGAAAACCCGAACCTTCTCCCGGTCATTCCGACCTTTCGCAATTTCGACCGGGTGCTGGTTCGGCTGGGCCTGCTGGGGCCGTACGAGTCGCTGACCACGCGCATCCCCTGGTGGCCGATGATCGCGGTGCTGGGCACCTTCTCCGCGGGCAAGTCCACCTTCCTCAACGGTTATCTCGGTGCGCCGCTGCAGAACACCGGCAACCAGGCGGTGGACGACAAGTTCACGGTGATCTGCCATGGGCCGGAAACCCGGCGGGAGGCACTGCCGGGCACCGCGCTGAACGCCGACCCGCGCTTTCCCTTCTACCGGATCGCCGACGAGATCGAGAAGGTTGCGGCGGGCGAGGGCAAGCGCATCGACAACTACCTTCAGCTCAAGACGCTGTCCGGCGATCGGGCGCGCGGCAAGATCTTCATCGACTCGCCGGGCTTCGACGCCGACGACCAGCGCCGCTCGGTGCTGCGGCTGGTCGATCACATCGTCGAGCTGTCCGACCTCGTGCTGGTGTTCTTCGACGGGCGCCACCCGGAGCCGGGGGCGATGCAGGACACGCTGAAGCATCTGGTGGCGAAGACGGTGGACCGCGCCGACGCGCGCAAGGTCTGCTACATCCTGAACCAGATCGACACCACGGCGAAGGAAGACAATCTGGAGGCGGTGTTTGGCGCGTGGCAGCGCGCCATCGCTCAGGCCGGTCTGGTGTCGGGCCGCTTCTACGCGCTCTACGACAGCAAGTCGGCGGTCGCCATCGCCGACGACGCGGTGCGCGCCCGCTACGAGGCGCGGCGCGATTCCGACCTCGCCGAACTCCAGGTGCGCATCAACGAGGTGGAGGTCGCCCGCGCCTACCGCATCGTCGGCATGATCGACAGCCTTGTGAAGGAGCTGAAGGGTGAGATCGTCCCGCAGCTCGCCGCGGCGATGAAGCGCTGGCGCAAGCTGGTGCTGATCGGCGACGCGGTGTGGCTGGCCCTGCTGGCCCTGTTCTTTGGCGGGATCGCCAGCCTCGCCGGCGGCGATACGGTGTCGGCCTTCCTCACCTGGCTGACCCAGTCGCAGCCGGCCTGGGCCGGTGGCCTTCCGGTCGGGGTGCTGGCGGCGCTGGTGGTGCTGGGCGGCCTGTTCGGCGCCGGCCATTTCTGGCTGCGCTCCTTCATGGCCCGGCGGGTCGCCCGCAGCCTGCCGGAGCGCTACGGCGACGTCGATCTGAACCTCCAGCAGGGCTTCCTGCGCAACACCCGTTTCTTTCGCTCGATCTTCCGCAAGAAGCCGGTGGGCTGGAGCGGCGGCGCCGAGAAGCGCATCTTCTCCATCCGCGAGGCGGTGGCGGAGCATGTCCAGCGCATCAACGACCTGTTCACCGACCCCGCCGGGCGGCGCAACCGCGCCCCGGCGGAGTAAGCGGACGTTCGCCGGAGAGCATCGTGGGACGGGCAATGGCGGGGCGGCGGTGTCTTCTGGCCATGCTCCTGCTGCTGGCGGTGTTCGGTCCTGTCCGGGCGGCACCGCTCGATTCGGCCCTGGATCTGGTCACCGGCAACGACTTCGCCCCCTTCACCGGGGAGGATCTGTCGGAGGGCGGCCTGCTGACCGACATCGTGCGCCGCGCCTTCGACGAGGTCGGGTTGCGTTATGGTGTGCGCTTCATGCCTTGGCGCCGCGGCTACGACGGCGTGCGGGCGGGCAAGTTCCTCGGCACCTTTCCCTATGTCCGCACGCCGGACCGCGAGATGGAGATGCTGTTCTCCGACCCGCTGCTGGAGGTGCGGCAACTCGTCTATCTGTCCGCCCACAGCAGCATGGTGTTTCACACTCCGGAGGATTTCCGGGGCCGTACGGTCTGCGCGCCGGTCGGCCACGCCTTGCCGGCGGAACTGGCGACGTTGGCCGCGGCGGGCGCGTTGACGCGGGAAAGCCCGGGGGACCTGCCGGCCTGCGTTCGGATGGTCGCCTCGGGCCGTGTGGACGCCTTCGTCATCGACGAGTTCACCGGGCGGAGCGCGGTGGCGAAGGCGATGGTCGGGGACGAGATCCGCATCGCGCCCTTGCCCTACGCCCGTGCCGGACAGCACCTGATTCTTTCCCGTTCGCTGCCGGAGGCGACGGCGATCCTGGCAGCCTTCAATGCCGGATTGAAAAAATTGAAGGATAGCGGCGCTTTCGAGGAGATCCTGCGCCGCCATTTGTCCGCCTCGCCGTGAGGCGATCGGCGTCGAAGGGGGCAGAACACGCCGATTGGGCGCAACATGCGCGCCATGCGCCATTGCCAGCGCGACGCAAAGTGCTATAAACGCGCGGACTCGATCTTGGAAAAGGGGCGTGGCCCGTGGCCATCGACGCTTCCGTTCTGGTCCTGAACGGACCGAACCTGAACATGCTGGGCGTGCGCGAACCGCACATTTATGGCTCCATGACGCTCGACGACCTGGAAGGCGCATGCCAGGAACGTGCCGAACAGCTTGGGCTGGCCATCGACTTCCGGCAGTCGAACCACGAGGGCGAACTCGTTTCCTGGATTCAGCAGGCGCGGACGGAGCATGACGGCATCGTCATCAACGCCGGCGCCTACAGCCACACCTCCGTCGCCATCATGGACGCGCTGATCCTGTCCGAGCTGCCGATCGTCGAGGTGCATCTCTCCAACATCTACAAGCGTGAGGCCATCCGCCACCACTCGCACATTTCCGCGGTGGCCAAGGGGATGATCTGCGGCTTCGGCCCTCACGGGTATCTGCTGGCGCTGGACGCCATGGCGAATATCCTCGAGCGCGACTAAGGAACACGGGAAAAACGAACACCATGGCAAGCTTCGACATCGACGGCGATCTGGTCCGCAAGCTCGCGGATCTCCTGCGTGAGACGGGCTTGAGCGAGATCGAGTTTGCCGAGGGCGAGAAGCGGATCCGCGTCACCCGCCCGACGGCCGCCCAGGCGGTGGCCGTGCACGCTCCGGTCGCCGCTCCCGCCCCCGCCACGGCCCCGGCCGCCGCCCCGGCGGGCAAGCCCGCCAGCCATCCGGGCGCCGTCACCTCGCCGATGGTCGGCACGGCTTACGCCGCGGCCGAGCCGGGCGGCACGCCCTTCGTTCGCGTCGGCGACACGGTGAAGGCCGGCCAGACCGTCCTCATCATCGAGGCGATGAAGGTCATGAACCCCATCAAGGCCCCGCGGGGCGGCACGGTCGTCGAGATTCTGATCTCCGACAGCCAGCCGGTGGAGTTCGGCGAAGTCCTTATGATCATCGAGTGAGCGGGGATCATCCCTTGGCGATGTTCGAGAAGGTCCTGATCGCGAACCGCGGTGAGATTGCTCTGCGCATCCACCGCGCCTGCCGTGAGATGGGAATCCAGACCGTGGCGGTGCATTCCACCGCCGACGCCGACGCCATGCACGTCCGCCTCGCGGACGAGAGCGTGTGCATCGGCCCCGCGTCGGCCCGCGAAAGCTACCTGAACATTCCGGCGATCCTGTCGGCGGCGTCGATCACCGGGGCGGACGCGATCCATCCCGGCATCGGCTTCCTGTCGGAGAACGCCCAGTTCGCGGAGATGGTGGAGGAGCACGGCTTCACCTTCATCGGCCCGACCGCGGAGCACATCCGCATCATGGGCGACAAGGTCACCGCGAAGAAGACGGTGATGGAGCAGGGGCTGCCCGTGGTCCCCGGTTCCGACGGCCCGGTGCCGACGCTGGAGGAGGCGGAGAAGATCGGCCGCGAGACCGGCTATCCGATCCTCATCAAGGCGGCGGCGGGCGGCGGCGGCAAGGGCATGAAGGTCGCCCGCAACCCCGACCAGCTCAAGGAAGCCTACCAGCTCGCCCGCGGCGAGGCGCGCGCCGCCTTCGGCAACGACGAGGTCTACATCGAGAAGTATCTCGGCAAGCCCCGGCACATCGAGATCCAGCTTCTCGGCGACGAGCACGGCAACTGCGTGCATTTCGGTGAGCGCGACTGCTCCGTGCAGCGCCGTCACCAGAAGGTCATCGAGGAAGCCCCGTCGCCGGCCCTGAACGCCGAGCAGCGCGCCTTCATCGGCGATCTGGCGGCCAAGACGGCGGCGGCCATCGGCTACCGCGGCGTCGGCACGATGGAGTTCCTGTTCGAAGACGGGCAGTTCTACTTCATCGAGATGAACACCCGCCTGCAGGTCGAGCACACGATCACCGAGATGATCACCGGCATCGATCTGGTGCGCGAGCAGATCCGCGTGGCGACCGGCGCCCCGCTCGGCTACGGCCAGGCGGACATCCGCTTCCAGGGCCATTCGATCGAGTGCCGCGTGAACGCGGAGCATCCGGAGACCTTCATCCCGTCGCCGGGGAAGATCGACGGCTATCACGCGCCGGGCGGCCTGGGCGTGCGCGTCGACTCGGCGCTCTACGACGGCTACCGCATCCCGCCGCACTACGACAGCCTGATCGCCAAGCTGGTCGTCCACGGCACCACCCGCAACGAGTGCCTGATGCGGCTGCGCCGGACGATCGAGGAGTACGTGATCGGCGGCGTCGACACCACGCTGCCCCTGCACCAGCGCATCATCGCGCAGCAGGCCTTCATCGATGGCAACTACGACATCCACTGGCTTGAGCAGTTGATGGGCATGAAGAAGTAAAATCCGCCAAGCGGTTCAATGAAAAGAGCCCTCCTTCCCGATGGGGAGGAAGGGCTCTTTTCGTTTTTGCGGGTGCGGGATTCTCGGATGACAACAGGGTCTTCACGGATTTCACGGATTTTTATAGTCGTGCCCAGTGCAGGCCTGTTCGATCAGCGTGCGCTGAGCAAGCCCAAAGAAATCCGCGAAATCCGTGAAGCACCTGTCGCCCGCGAGAATCCGACACCCCGTCACGGCGCCGCGGTCAGCAGGGCGTCGCGGCGGCAGCGGTCGACCACCTTGGCGCCGCAGGGGATGAAGGACAGATCCTTGTTCAGGCACAGCCGCACCTCGGCCACGTCGCGCTTGGAGCAGATCAGCGCCACCGACTCCGGTTCCAGCCCAGGGTTGGCCTGGACGAACAGGCGCTCCACCTGGGTCGCGGGGATCGACAGATCGGATTTCGGGGCCTGGAGTGCCTCGGGAATCTTGACCTTGGCGAAGGCCTTGCGGACCTGCGCGAAGTAATCGGTGACGGGCAGGCCGCTGCAGGTGCCGTGCTTCGTCCATTGATGCACGATCAGGCCGACGCTGGGCATCACCGGCATGGTGGCGTCCACCACGGCGCGGGGGACCGTGCGGTCGCGGGTGCAGGTGGCCGGATAGCCGCCGTTGCTGTATTGCGGCCACAGGCCGTGGACGATGAAGCCGAACCTGCGTTCCACCCCGCACTGGTCGGGGTCGGCGTCGCCCTGATTCTTGGCGCAGTGGGTGGGCGACCAGGACAGGCTGAACACATAGTAATCGAAGGTGCCGGGCTCTGCCTTGCGCTGCGCCCATGACGCGCCGGTCATTGAGAGAAACACAACCATCGATACGACGATGGCTGACAGAACCGTCTTCATGTTGGATCTCCTGCGATGAACACCTCTTTCCGTTGCATACCATGGTGGGAGCCACCTGTCGCGCGGAAGTGGTGCGCTGAGATAACGTTGCGGGGGCGAGGGAGCAAACGGCTATAGTGTCCGCGATGATCGAATTGTCCGCATCGCTGCTTCTGCGCGCCTACGCCGCCGGCATTTTCCCGATGGCGGAGAACGCCGACTCCGAGGAGCTGTACTGGTTCGATCCGGAGCGGCGTGGCGTTCTGCCGCTGGAGGGCTTCCACGTCCCGCGCAAGCTGCGCAGGACCGTGCGGCGCGGCCCGTTCGACCTGCGCTTCGACACGGCCTTCCGTGCAGTGATCGAGGCCTGCGCGGAACCGACGCCGGACCGCCCGAAGACCTGGATCAACGGCGATATCCTGCGCCTCTATACCGAACTGCACGAGCGCGGCTGCGCCCACAGCGTGGAGTGCTGGAGCGGCGGCCAACTCGTCGGCGGCCTGTATGGTGTGGCGCTGGGCGGCGCCTTTTTCGGGGAAAGCATGTTCAGCCGCGTCACCGACGCCAGCAAGGTGGCGCTGGTGCATCTGGTTGCTCGGTTGCGGACGGCGGGCTACACGCTGCTGGACGCGCAATTCGTGACGGAGCATCTGAGTCAGTTCGGCGCCGTGGAGATCCCGCGCGCCGAGTACCGCCGCCGATTGGCCGCCGCCCTGGCGGTGCCGACAAATTTCGGCAGCGTGGACCAAGGCACGGCCATCGCGGCGTTGCTGGGCGCGGAGGGCTGAGGGTGGGGCCCTGGGCTGGGCTCAGTCACCCTCGCAGGACAGGACCCAGACGTCGTAGATCGGGTGCTCCATAGCCGACAGGGCGGGACTGGAGGCGAACATCCAACCGCTGAACACCGGCTCTGCCTGTTCGCCGGGCTTGTTCTCGATCACTTCGAGGAATGCGGCGGTTTCCGGAGTTTCGATCGGCGGGTTCTCCTTGCAGGCGCGCAGCGTGATGCGCAGGCTGCCGAGCGCCTTGGTCTCGCCGACCGCGATGGTGAAGGTGGAGGTCCTTGCGGTGATCTTGTCCAGCCCCTGCAGCTTGGCAGCGGGGCGGCTGACCATCTCCTCCGGCACCGGAGCGGCACCGGCCGGGCTGGTCAGGCTCATCAAGGCTGGCAGGCTGAGCAGCGTTGCCGCCAAGGCCGCGCCGCGAACGCGTTTGCCAATGATTGAGCCGATGAGGCTTTTCGGAGTCGTCGTCACTTGGATCGTCGTCACTGGGGATCGCTTCCGTGATGTCGAACGGCGTGGGCCGAAACCCGACAGCCTTCTATCCCGGAAGCGTCTCCCCGTCTACTCCGTGCCCGCTTACTGGGTGATGCTACCGCTGGGGCGGGTGCCGCCATAGGGTGCGGTGTTGGTGGACGGACCGGCGGTGCCCTCCTTCTCCTCGACCTTCTGGGTGGCGGTGCCGCCCGCGGCACCCGCGGCGCCACCGACCACCGCGCCGACCGGCCCGCCGATCACGGCGCCCGCCGCAGCCCCGCCCAGCGCGCCGCTGGCGGCCTTCTCCTCGGTGTTGACTCCGCAGGCGGCGGCGAGCAGGGCGAGGCCGAGAACCAGGAAACGGGCTTTCATCGCTGATCTCCTCTGTGATGGGTCTGGCGTGATGTGTGCCGTGTTGGATCTGCGGAGGGAAACGGCAGCGTGGCCGCGGCTGTTCCGAAGGGCGCTGGGAAAAAGTGGATGAGGCAAGCGAAAAAGGACCCTTGCCAGCCAGTGTGAAAACAGGATCCCGGCGCTTGAAGGCTAAGCAACAATGCCCACAGCGCAAGCTGCGGGCATTGTCATGTCAGGCCGGATTGAAGGTGCGTCGCGCTATCAGGCAACGCTTTCCCCATAAACGCTGGACGGATTGATCGTGCCGGATGCGATGGTCCGGGTGGTGGACATGTTTGTCGGCACGCTGGATCTGGCGACGCTCGGCTTTGCCAAAGCCCTGCTTGCGGCCCGCGTGAAGCAACGCCCGTAGATCCTGCGCTGGCTAGGGCAATCTGACCGCACCCCCTGTAAACGTGAAAAACCCCAGCCCAAGCGGGCTGGGGTTTTCACACAGGCTGTCGAAGCCCTCTTCTTCACGCTCCGTGCGAAGCGGCGTCACTCCGCCAGTTCGTGCACGACCTCGTCCTCGTCCTCGTCGCCGGAGCGCCGCTTGCGCGAGCCCTCGGTGTAGTCGAAGGCGGGCTTGTCGTCCTTCACGGTGACCTTGACCAATCCGCCCTTGGCGAGCTTGCCGAACAGCAGCTCCTCCGCCAGCGGCTTCTTCAGGTGCTCCTGGATCACGCGGCCCAGCGGACGCGCGCCGTAGAGCGGGTCGTAGCCCTTCTTGCCCAGCCACTCGCGGGCCTGATCGTCGAGTTCGATCGTGACGCCGCGGTCCTCGAGCTGCGCCTCCATCTGCATGATGAACTTGTCCACCACGCGGTTGATGACCTCCTGGGTCAGCGGTGCGAAGGGGATGATCGCATCCAGACGGTTGCGGAACTCCGGCGTGAACAGCTTCTCGACCGCTTCCATGTCCTCGCCGACCCGACGCTCGCGCTCGAAGCCGATGGCCGGCTTGGCCATGTCCGAGGCGCCCGCGTTGGAGGTCATGATGAGGATGACGTTGCGGAAGTCCACCGTCTTGCCGTTGTGGTCGGTCAGCTTGCCGTGATCCATGATCTGCAACAGGATGTTGAACAGATCCGGATGCGCCTTCTCGATCTCGTCGAGCAGCAGCACGCAATGCGGATGCTGGTCGATGGCGTCGGTCAGCAGGCCGCCCTGGTCGAACCCGACATAGCCTGGAGGGGCGCCGATCAGGCGGGAGACCGTGTGCCGCTCCATGTACTCCGACATGTCGAAGCGGGTCAGCTCGATGCCCAGCGTGAGGGAGAGCTGGCGGGCCACCTCGGTCTTGCCGACGCCGGTCGGGCCGGTGAACAGGTAGTTGCCGATCGGCTTCTCCGGTTCGCGCAGGCCGGCGCGGGCCAGCTTGATGGCGGAGACCAGCGCGTCGATGGCCTTGTTCTGGCCGAAGACCATGGTCTTCAGGTCGCGCTCCAGGTTGAGGAGCGTTTCCTTGTCGTCGCGGCTGACCGACTTCGGCGGGATGCGGGCGATCTTGGCGACCACCGCCTCCACGTCCTTGACGGAGATCTTCTTCTTCCGCTTGTTCTCCGGCAGCAGCATCTGCGCGGCCCCGACCTCGTCGATGATGTCGATGGCCTTGTCGGGCAGCTTGCGGTCGCCGATGTACTTCGCGGACAGCTCCACCGCCGAACGGATCGCGTCGTTGGTGTAGCTCACCCGGTGGTGCTTCTCGTAGTAGGTCTTGATCCCCTGGAGGATCTTGATCGCATCCTCGACCGTCGGCTCGTTGACGTCGATCTTCTGGAAGCGCCGGACGAGCGCCCGGTCCTTCTCGAAATAGTTCCGGTATTCCTTGTAGGTCGTCGAACCGATGCAACGCAGCGAGCCGGAGGCGAGGGCCGGCTTCAGCAGGTTCGAGGCGTCCATCGCACCGCCCGAGGTCGCACCGGCGCCGATGACCGTGTGGATCTCGTCGATGAAGAGGACGGCACCTTCCGTGGCCTCCAGTTCGGAGACGACGGCCTTGAGGCGCTCTTCGAAGTCGCCGCGGTACCGCGTACCGGCGAGCAGGGAGCCCATGTCGAGCGCGAAGATGGTGGCGCCCTTCAGCACCTCCGGAACCTCGCCATGGACGATGCGGCGGGCCAGCCCCTCGGCGATGGCGGTCTTGCCGACACCGGGGTCACCGACATACAGCGGGTTGTTCTTCGACCGCCGGCACAGGATCTGGATGGTCCGTTCGACCTCCTGCTCCCGTCCGATCAGCGGATCGATCTTCCCGCTGGCCGCCTTCTTGTTCAGGTTGACGCAATAAGCCTCTAGGGCTTCGCTGCCTTTCTTCACGACCTTCTCCGCCGCCGCGTCCTCGTCGGCTCCGGTAACGCGCTTCGCTTCCGAGCGGCCCGGGGCCTTCGCGATTCCGTGAGAGATGTAGTTCACCGCGTCGAAACGGGTCATCTCCTGCTCCTGCAGGAAATAGACCGCGTGGCTTTCGCGTTCAGAGAACAGGGCGACGAGCACATTTGCTCCCGTCACCTCTTCACGCCCCGACGACTGGACGTGGATGGCCGCGCGTTGCAGCACCCGTTGGAAGCCAGCCGTCGGCTTCGCATCATCGGGCCTGTTCGTGATCAGGTTCGCAAGCTCGTTGTCGAGGTAATCCGAGAGTTCGGCGCGCAGGCGGTCCAGATCGACCCCACAAGCGCGCAAGACGGCCATTGCATCGGCATCCTCGGTCAATGCGAGCAGCAAGTGTTCGAGCGTCGCGTATTCGTGCCTGCGCTCGTTCGCATGGGCCAGGGCTCGGTGCAGCGTCTGTTCCAAGTTACGCGACAGCATCTGTGGCCTTAATCCTTTTCTAGCGTACATTGCAGCGGGTGCTGGTTCTGGCGCGCAAAGTCCATAACCTGCGTGACTTTCGTCTCCGCCACCTCGTAGGTGAACACGCCGCACAAGCCCACGCCCCGCCGGTGCACATGCAGCATGATCCGTGTCGCCTCCTCGCGCGACTTGGCAAAGAAGCGCTCCAAGACATGAACGACGAATTCCATAGGTGTGTAGTCGTCGTTCAACATCAAGACCTTATACATCGAGGGCTTTTTAGTCTTAGGCTTGGTTTTGATGACCACGCCCGTAGTGGTGCCCTCGTCGCCGTGTTTGTCGTTTTCGGCCATGGTCTCAACAGGTCAGCATCGCGATGTACGTCGCATGAATGATATGAGAACTCCGGGCGCGGTGGGAAGGGGCCGTTTTCGGTGAGTCCCCATTTGGGAGAGGCCCATTCGGAACGAAACCTGCCCGGCTACCCCGGAATTGGTGGAGAACAACCGTTTTGCGGCAGAATTGCCGCACCGGCGTACCAAAAATGGCACGGCCGGCGCCCGGTGCCGGCGTCCTGTAGATGCTCCTCGCCCGAAAACAAACAAGCCCGGCGGTTTGCACCGCCGGGCTTTCCCGGAACTTCACAATGCCGTGAGGCGGCAGGATTTAAAGCGGTACCGCCTTGCGCCGTCCACGCCCCCGGACGGTAGCGTCCCGGGGGCGATGGAGGTGGGAGCCGCCCCGGCCTCGCGGCCGGGTCTATGGAATTGCTGACTCCGGGTCATTTTGTCTCAGGCAGATGTCTGGGGCCGGCCTGGATCAGGCGGCCTTCGCCGCGACCGGCTTGGACAGCGTCTCGACCGTGACCTGGAGGCGGTCGTTGATCGGCGCAAAGGCGTCCTTGGCGGTCTTCAGCGACAGTTCCTGCAGCTTGGCGCTCTCCTTGACGAAGGTCTCGAAGCTCGCCTTGGCGAAGCTGCTCTGCAGCTCGACCAGCTCCTGGATGGTCTTGACGGCCAGCAGGGCCTTGCCGGTGGCGGCGCTCTTCTCCAGCGAGGACTGGGTGAAGGAGGCGACCTGCTTGCCGGCTTCCTCGGCGCCCTTGGCGACGATGGTGCCCGACTTCACGACGGCGTCGACGTTGCCCTTGGTCAGGGCGGTCAGCTCGTCGAAGCCCTTCAGGATCTGGGCCGAGGCCTTCTCGAACTGCTCCTGCTGGGACTTGACCAGGCCGTCCACGTTCTGCTTGGCGGCGGACACGGCGTCTTCGAAGGTCTTGGTGGCGGCGGCGAACTTGTCGGTCATGGAACGGCTCCTCGAATTTCATCGGGTTGACCCGCGCCGGACCCACCGATTGGCGACCGCGCGGATGATCCGACCAGCGACCCCGTGGCTTCGGGCGTCAGGTCGATGCTGCAATGCAGCATGACTAAACTTAGGGCAGGGCTCGGCGCCTGTCAACGGGATTTTGTGCACCGCACAAAAACTTTGGCGCGTTCCAGCCGGCCCCTTCACGCGCGAAGCCCGGCCGTCGGTAAAACGGCCGGGCTCCGTGGTTTCGCCGTTGTGGCGGATCAGGCCGCGATCGGCTTGGAGAGCGTGCTGACGGTGACCGACACGCGGTCCTTCAGCGGGGTCAGGGCCGCCGTGGCGACGCGGGTGCCGATGCCCTGGAGGCGGGAGGACTCCGCGACGAAGGCATCGAAGCTGGCCTTCACATACTCGCTCTGGAGATCGACGACCTCCTTCAGCGACTTGGCGGTCAGCAAGGCCTTGCCGGTGGTGACCGACTTGTCGAAGGAGGCCTGGGCGTAGGCGGTCACCTCACGGGTCAGCTCCTCGGCGCCCTGGGTGGCGATGCTGCCGCTCTGGATCAGCGCCTCGACGTTGGCCTTGTTCAAAGCCTGAAGCTCGGAGGAGATCTTCAGGAGCTGGGCGGACAGCTTCTCGACCTGCTCCTTGGTGGCGGAGGCGGTCTGTTCGAACGTCTTCGCGGCCTGCTCCTGGCCGGCCTTGACGAAGCCCTCGACCTGCTCCTTGGCCTGGGCGGCGGCGCTCTCGAACGCCTGGGTGGGGGCGGGGGCCGGCTTGGCCTTCGTCACGGTCGTCATGCCTTGCGTTCCTTCCTTGGTCGAAGCCCGGCGCGCATCAACCCGGACCGGCGGACCGTCCGCCTGCGGGGCGCAGACCGGCTGCGTTGGGGAGGCCCGGACGGCTCCGGGCCCGAAAATGCTGCAGTGCAGCAATGGCTAAACTATGGGCAGATGTCCGTGGAGTCAACAAAGAATCTTGTGCGCCGCACAATATATCAGTTGAGCCCGGTCCCTTTGCTTGGCGGGTACGGCGCAAGCTCCACCGTTCCGCCCAATGGGAAATCCGATCCACTTCGGCTCGACTGGGCGGAGCCTTTACGAAAGCTTTACCGCCAATCCTGCCCAATCATACCCTGCCCGCCGAAGGGACGCGCTTCGGCCAAAGGTCAGACCAACCGCGGCGGAACGTCGCAGCTTTCAGTTCGGGAACGTTCTTTCATGACCTATTGCCTCGGCATCAAGACCCGCGACGGCCTGATCGGCCTGTCGGATGGGCGCATCACCAGCGGCTCGCAGCTGTCGTCCGCGCGCAAGGTGACCATGGTGGGCAGCGGCGGCGACCGCTTCTTCATCTTGAATTCCGGCCTGCGCAGCGTGCGCGACAAGACGCTGGCTTACCTGCGCCGCGACATGTCCCGGCGCCGTGGCGAGACCTACCCGACCATGCTGGACGCGCTGTCGGCCTTCACGGCCTGCCTGCGCCAGGTGGCGGCGGAGGACAAGGAGTCGCTGGAGGCATCCAAGCTGGCCTTCAACCTTCACGCCATCATCGGCGGCCAGCTCGCCGAGGATCGCGAGCCCTACATGTTCCTGGTCTATCCGGAGGGCAACTGGATCGAGGTGGACGAACGCACGCCCTACCTGTCGATCGGCGCCACCGCCTACGGCAAGCCGATTCTGGACCGCGCGCTGTCCTACAACACGGACATGCAGACGGCGCTGAAGATCGCCTACCTGTCCTTCGACAGCACGCGCTTCTCGTCCAACGACGTCGGCTTTCCCATCGACATGGTGACCTTCAACGCCCAGGAGCGGCTGTGGCGCCAGTCGAACTTCGACTACGACGATCTGGTCGAGCAGCGCCTGTGGTGGAACCGGAACATCACCGAACTGGCCCGCCGCATGCCGGACGGTCCGTGGGTGGACACGCTGCTGGCCGCGGGCGCGCGGGCGGATGTCGCTGAGGAAGAGGTGGTCTGAACCTTTGCCCCCACCCTAACCCTCCCCCGATATCGCAGGGGAGGGGACTGTTCTTCCTCCCCTGCGTCAGCGGGGGAGGGCCGGGGTGGGGGCAAGTACCTTGCCATCCCCCCTACTTCCCGGCGAACAGCCAGTTGCCGAAAGGCGCCGTCGGTCCGACCAGCCCGTTGCGGCCGACCTGGACCTCGAACACCACGCCCGCGCTGTCCCGCTGTCCGCCGGTCGGCAGGGTGCGCGGCGCGTCCTGAGGGC
This sequence comes from Azospirillum brasilense, assembly GCF_001315015.1. NCBI lineage: Bacteria > Pseudomonadati > Pseudomonadota > Alphaproteobacteria > Rhodospirillales > Azospirillaceae > Azospirillum > Azospirillum brasilense. The sequence continues at coordinate 943,639 of NZ_CP012914.1, forward strand.
GCGGCAGGGCGGGGAAGGGCACGCCGGTCCCCTGGACGCCGCCGTCCAGCTCCTTCAGCGGCCCGTCGAAACGGATGTCGGAGAAGCGGTCGGACGGGTAGGGGTAGGCGTTGAAGAACCAGCTTCCCCGCCGGCAGCCGTTGATCAGCCAGTAGACGCCGTTGGACGGCAGGCGCACCCCGCTCGGCGCCGGCTCGAAGGCGCCGCTCTCGTAGAGGCGCAGGACGAACAGGGCGAACTGGCGCGGCGAGAGCTGGGCCTTGGCCACCGGGCCGCGGGCCACCGCCGCCGGGTCGTCCAGATCGATGCGGGCGAGGTCGGTGGCCTCCAGCACGCGCGCCTCGACCATCGCGCCGCCGGTGCCGCGGTCACCGACGATGTCGTAGGTCCTCACATGCTTCTGGTAGTCGGCGTTGAAGACCAGCCGGTAGCGGTCGGTCTCCCCCTTGGTGCAGGCGGCGCGCAGGTCGTCGCCGTTGAGGTAGCTGACCCAGGTGAGCTTGCGCGCCACCGGGTTGTCGGTGGGCCCGACCGAAGCGCAACCGGCAAGGAGACCCGCCGCAGCCAGTCCCGCCACCCCGGCAAACCTCCCTCTTCGTCCGTCCCGTGGGGCAGCGCGCGGAATCGTCGGGCGTCGCACGGGCGGGCGGGTCATGAGGTGCCTCGCGTCCAGTCGGGAGGGGAAATGGTCCTGCGCTTCCGGGAAGATGGATCGGCGGTCGCGCTCCTTCAACGCGGTTCGCCCCGTACGGGTCCGTGCCTCATCCAATTTCGTCACAGCGCCGCCGAAGAAATCGAAGCGGCAAATTAACGAATTGTCGCTAGACACTGATTTCCATGGAATTTACCATTGCGCCAAACAGCAAGTATTAGCCTTTGGCGGGGGCATCATGAACGTAACGGGCCAGACCGTTCGAAGCCTGCATTTGGCGTTCGCTTGGCGCGGGCGTGAAACGGAGGGGGAACAGGCCACAGAACGTTTGGCGAATGGACGTTCGACTCTGGGAAGTGCCTTCAGCATTACCCCTTTCGTTAGAGGGCTGTGCGGCGCCCTGGCGGTGCTGGCGGTGTCCGTCCTGGCGCCGCTGCCGGCGCTGGCCGCGAAATACGCGGCGATCGTCGTGGACGCGCGCACCGGTGAGGTGCTGCACGAGGAGAACGCGGACACCCTGACCTACCCGGCGTCGCTGACCAAGATGATGACGCTCTACCTGACCTTCGACGCGCTGGACGAGGGGCGGCTGCGGTTGGATCAGGCGCTTCCGGTGTCGGCCTGGGCGGAGGCGCAGTCGCCGACCAAGCTCGGGCTGCGCGCCGGCAAGACGCTGCGGGTGGAGCAGGCGATCCTCGGGTTGGTCACCAAGTCGGCCAACGACGCCTCGGTCGTTCTGGCGGAGGCGCTGGGCGGCAGCGAGGCCAAATTCGCCGAGATGATGACCCGCAAGGCCCGCGAGCTGGGGATGCGCAACACCGTGTTCCGCAACTCCAACGGCCTGCCGAACATGCAGCAGGTGACCACGGCGCGCGACTTCTCCATCCTGTCGCGGGCGATGCTGTCGGACCATTCCCGTTATTACCCCTATTTCAGCCGCCGGGCCTTTGTCTATGGCGGGCGCAGCCTGAACAACCACAACCGGCTGATGTCCCGCTACGAGGGCATGGACGGCATCAAGACCGGCTACACCGTGGCCAGCGGCTTCAACCTTGCGGCGTCGGCGGTGCGCGACGGGCGGCGGCTGGTCGCCGTGGTGCTGGGCGGCAAGTCCGCGGCTTCGCGCGACGCCCGCATGGAGGCGATCCTCGACAAGGCGTTCGACAAGCCGAGTCGCGGCTCCGAGGCGCCGGTCGTCGCCCGTGCCGGTGACGAGGACACGCCGCGCGCTGTCGCCAAGGGCAGGCCGCCGGCCAAGCCGGAAACCATCGCGCAGCTCGCCTCCACCGTCTCCACCCCCGCCGCGGTCCGTCCGCCGGCCCGCGCCCGCGACGAGGACGCCGACACGACGAAAGCCGACGGGTCGAAGTGGGGCGTGCAGGTCGGCGCCTTCTCGACGCGGGAGGCCAGCAAGCGGGCGCTGACCCAGGCGACCAAGCAGGCGCCTTTCCTGCTGCGCGCCGCCAAGCCGGCGGTGACCCCGGTGAAGGCGAACGGCGCCACCGTCTACCGTGCCCGCATGGTCGGGCTGGACGAGGGGACCGCCCGCAAGGTCTGCTCGGAGCTGACCCGCAACGGACACCGTTGCGTTCCGGTGTCGCCGAACGAGAAGCTGTAACCCCGCTTTTTTCCGTCCTATGAAAAAGGCGCAGCCGCGGGGCTGCGCCTTTTTTCGTGCCCGCGGAGCGGTGGACGGTCAGACGCCCGGCTCGTTGGCGTTCGGGAAGAACAGCGAATTGCCGTTGATCGTGTAATCCGCGATGGCCTGCTGGCCCTCGGCGGAGACCAGCCAGTCGACGAAGGCTTGCCCGTCGGCGGCCTTGACGTGGCTGAACTTCGCCGGGTTGACCAGCATCACGCCATACTGGTTGAACAGGCGCTTGTCGCCCTCCACCAGAATGTCGAGGTCGCCGCGGTTCTTGAAGCTGAGCCAAGTGGCGCGGTCGGTCATGGCGTAGCCGCTCACCGCGGCGGCGGTGTTCAACGTGGCGCCCATCCCCTGGCCGATGGCGCGGTACCAGCCGTCACCCGTCGTGGGATCGACGCCGGCGGTCTTCCACAGCGCCTGCTCCGACTTGTGGGTGCCGCTGTCGTCGCCGCGCGACACGAAGGGGGCCTTGGCGGCGGCGATGCCCTTCAGCGCGGCGGACACGTCCTTGCTGCCGCCGACCTTGGCCGGGTCGGCCTTCGGCCCGACGATCACGAAGTCGTTGTACATGACCGGCTTGCGCTCGGTGCTGAAGCCCTCGGCGACGAACTTGTCCTCCGACGGCTTGTGATGGACGAACAGCACGTCGGCGTCGCCGCGCTTGGCGATGTCGATGGCCTGGCCGGTGCCCTTGGCGACCACGCGGACCTCGATCCCGGTCTTTTCGGTGAATTTCGGCAGGATCGACTTGAACAGCCCCGAATCCTCGGTCGAGGTGGTGGAGGCCACGGTGATGAAGCGGTCGGCGGCGGTGGACGGCTGAGCGGAGCCGAGCAGCAGAGCCGCCGCGGCGGCGCATCCCAGCACGAAAGAACGGCGCAGCATCGGACTATCCCTCTCCATGTTTCTGCCCGCCTTGGTTGCGGGCTGTGGCGGCGACTATGGGAAAGTTCGAACGGCTTTGCAAATTTTCCGGAACCGGCGCGTGGGCGGCCGCTCAGGCTCGCCGCGTCTCCCGCACCATGGCGGCGGCGAGGTTCACTGACAGCGACAGCGTCATCAGGATGACTCCGAGGCCGAGCGCCAGCGGCAGGTCGCCCTTGCTGGTCTCCAGCGCGATGGAGGTGGTCATGACGCGGGTCACCCGGTCGATGTTCCCGCCGACGATCATCACCGCCCCGACCTCCGCCGAGGCCCGGCCGAAGCCGGCCAGCACGATGGTCAGCAGGCTCCAGCGCGCCTCCGACAGCAGGGTGACCAGGGTGGTCAGCGGCCCGGTCCCCATCACCCGCAGCAGGTCGCCATACTCCATCAGCAGATCCTCGACGATCTGGCGGGTCAGGGCGGCGACGATGGGCACGATCAGCACGGTCTGGGCCACGATCATCGCGGTCGGGGTGAACAGCAGCCCCAGCACGCCCAGCGGGCCGGAGCGCGACAGGATCAGATAGACGATCAGCCCCACCACCACCGGCGGCAGCCCCATCGCCGTGTTCAGGAACAGGGTCACCGCGCGCCGTCCCGGAAAGCGGAAGGCGGCGACGGCGGCGCCCAGCGGCAGGCCGATCAGGGCCGACAGCAGAACGGCGGTCAGGCTGACGCGCAGTGACAGGCCGACGATCCCCACCAGACCGGGGTCGAAATCGGCGATCAGATGGAAGGCGGTGACGAAGGCCAGACCGAACTCATGCATAAAAGTACTCGTGCATACCAAGCGCTCGCGCGTCAAATCGGGGCCGCATCGCTTCCGTCTTGCGGGAGCCGATCATCCGCCGCTTGCCCCGGCGCGCAATCTTCCCCACTCTTCCGGTCATGGACCTCTCGGAATTCACCATAAGGCCGGACCCGGCGAATCCCAAGCTGACGGAGCGCGTTTCCGGGCTGGATCAGGACGGGCGCCCGGTGGAGGCGTCGGTCACCGTGGAACGGCCGCTGACGCTGTACCTGAACGGGCAGGAGATCGTCACCATGATGACGATCGCCGACTACCCCGACTATCTGGCGGTGGGCTATCTGCTCAACCAGAACATGCTGAAGCGCGACGACCGGATCACCGGCATCGACTACGACGAGGAGATCGACACCGTCGTCGTCCGCACCGAGCGCGCGACGAACTACGAGCAGAAGCTCAAGAAGAAGACGCTGACCTCCGGTTGCGCCCAGGGCACCGCCTTCGGCGACGTGATGGAGACCTTCGAGTCGGTGCGGCTGAACCCCGACGCGCGGCTGAAGACCTCCTGGATCTACGCGCTGTCGAAGAAGATCAACCTGACGCCCAGCCTGTATCTGGAGGCCGGCGCCATCCATGGCTGCGTGCTCTGTCAGGATGACCGCCCGCTGGTCTACATGGAGGACGTCGGGCGGCACAACGCGGTGGACAAGGTGGCGGGCTACATGCACCTGCACGGCGTGCCGGCGCACGACAAGATCTTCTACACGACCGGGCGCCTGACTTCCGAGATGGTCATCAAGACGGTGCAGATGGGCATCCCGATCCTGATCTCCCGCTCCGGCTTCACCGCCTGGGGGGTAGAGCTTGGGCGGCAGGCCAACCTGACCATGGTCGGGCGGGCCAAGGGCAAGCGCTTCCTCGCCCTGGCCGGCACCGACCGGCTGGACTTCGACGCCGACCCGGCCGCGGTCGGGGATGAGGGCGGGCGCCACCAGCGCAAGGGGAGCCGCGATGAGGACTGAGGGCATTGCCGGCGTGCTGCTGGCCGGCGGCCTGTCGCGGCGCATGGGCGGCGGCGACAAGAGCCTGCGCACGCTCGGCGGGCGCAGCATTCTGGAGCGCATCGTCGCCACCGTGCGCCCGCAGGTCGGGCCGCTGGTGCTCAACGCCAACGGCGACCCGGCGCGCTTCGCCGCCTTCGGCCTGCCGGTGGCGGCGGACGTGGTGGAGGGCTTCGCCGGGCCGCTGGCCGGGGTGCTGACCGGGATGGAATGGGCGCGGGCCAACGCGCCGGGCTGCCGCTTGCTGGCCAGCTTCGCCACCGACGCGCCCTTCATTCCCGGCGATCTGGTCGCGCGTCTGGTGGGGGCGGTGGAGCGTGAGGGCGCCGACCTCGCCTGCGCCCGCTCCGACGGGCAGGAGCATCCGGTCTTCGGGCTATGGCGGGTGGACCTCGCCGATGACCTCCGCCGCGCCATGGTGGAGGAGGACATGCGCAAGGTGGACGCCTGGACCGCCCGGTACCGTCTGGCGGTTGCCGACTTCGCCACCGATCCGGTAGACCCCTTCTTCAACACGAACCGCCCCGACGATCTGGCGGAGGCGGAACGGCTGATGGCGGCGGGACTGGTCCGATGAGTGAAGCGCTGAACAGAACCGAGACGATGGCCCTTGGCATCGTGCTGGAGCGCCGCAAGGGCACCAGCGCCTGGGCGGAATGGGCGTGGCGTCCGGTCTCGGTGATTCCCGGCGCACCGCCGCTCGACGGCCCCTGGCGGCTTCTGCGCGAGGGTGAGGGCTGGGCGCACTTCCACGCCGCGACCCTGCCGCTGGAGTTGTTCCGCAGCGACACCGAAGGCTACAAGCTCAACCTGTCGCAGGAGCCGCCGCGCCTCTGGGTCGTGCTGCGCCCGGACGAGACGGGCGAGCCGGGGGGCGTCGTGCCCTTCGTCGTCACCGCCTCCGCGCACGAATGCGAAGCCTATCAGGTGAGCGGCGTGGAGATGGTGGAGACGGTGCCGATGCCGCCGGAGGTCACGGCGCTGGTCCGCGACTTCACCGAGCAGCACCATGTGGATGTCCCCTTCGTGAAGCGCGAGCGCAAGCGGCACTTTCCGAAGCAGGGGTGATGAATTCTTGATGGGGCTCCGGCGCCGCGCCCCCCTCCCGGCCTCCCCCCGCTTCGCAGGGGGAGGAGCTGATTCCCTCCCCTGCGGAGCGGGGGAGGGTTAGGGTGGGGGCAAGGTCCGGCGATCCCCGAGACGCACCGACATGACCGACGAATCCTTCCTCTCCCGCTGGTCCCGCCTGAAGCGGCAGCCCGTCGCTCCCGCCCCGGAGCCGGTGGAGCCTCCGCCTGAGGAACCGACCGCGCAACTCCCGGTGGATGCGACGGCCGAGCCGGCTGAGGCCTCCCCCGAAGCCCCACCGGAATCCGATGACCCGCTGAAGGACCTCCCCCCGGTGGAGGAGCTGACGCTGGAGTCCGACTTCACCCCCTTCCTGCGGGCGGAGGTCCCGGAGGACCTGCACCGGCAGGCGCTGCGCAAGCTGTGGACTTCCGACCCGGTCTTCGCCAACGACGACGGGCTGAAGGACTACGCCGACGACTACGCCAGCCTGTTCACCGGGTCCTCGCCGGTGAAGACGCTCTACCGTGTCGGCAAGGGTTTCCTCGACGCCGCCGAGGAAGCGGCGGAGAAGGCGGAGCAGGCGACCGGCGAGATGGGCGATGCCGATGAAGACGGGAAAGAAATTGTGGCGCTTCCCGAAGGTCCGGAGCCCGAGCAGCCCCCCTCTGCTTCGCCGGAACCGGGTATCGATATGATAAAAAGAGCATAGCGATAGTCCAGCCCAAGTCGCGGTAAGCACACTTCTGAGTCAACCTTTGTTGACAAACACCGCGAATCTGCCCTTTAATAGCCCCATCCTGAACGTTAAGCTCCTGATATGGCGAGGCTTTTCGCAGGTGCAATATGAGGTTGTCGGTCCAGGGCGTCTCGGGCGCCGGCCCATGACGCCGTGAGCCTGCAACGGGCGAGCCAATGCGCCGCCGTTGTCGCGACGGGTGGGGCCGGGTGCCGGAGTTTTGCCGATCTGGTCCTTTCGTCGTGTCGGGAGGGATGAACGCCGTGTCCGTGACCGGTGAACACGATCCGTCGGCCCTGCCGCCGGAAGAGATGCAGCGGGCGCAGCTCTACGCGCTGCTGGCGCATCTGCTTGCCCGCCCGCCCGGCGGGGAATTCCTGGCCGCTCTGTCGACACTGGACGGCGACGCGAGCCCCCTCGGGCAGGCGCTGCGCGGTCTGGCCGAGGCCGCCCGCGGCACGGACGCCGCCGCGGTGGAAGAGGAGTTCAACACCCTCTTCATCGGCGTCGGCGGCGGCATCCTGTCCCCCTACGGGTCCTACTATCTCACGGGTTTCCTTCACGAAAAGCCGCTGGCCGAGCTGCGCGGCGACATGGCGCTGCTGGGCATCGCCCGCGCCGACGAGGTCAAGGAACCCGAAGACCACATCGCCGCCCTGGCCGAAATGATGGCGGGTCTGATCACCGGCGCTTTCGACGCCCCGGCCGATCTGGAGGCGCAGCGCCGCTTCTTCGACCGCCACATCGGCTCCTGGGCCGGCCGGTTCTTCACCGATCTGGAATCCACGCCGTCCGCCGCCTTCTACCGCGCGGTGGGCACGCTGGGTCACCGGTATCTGGAGGTCGAGGGCAAGGCCTTCGACATGGCGGCGTGACGGGGCGGCCCGACCGCACACCGGCACCGCCGCCGAACAGACACCAAAACAACGAGACCGGTCCACGACAAGGCCGGTCCGGAAACGCTCAAAACAAGGCCCGGAAACCGGGCGTCCCATCGGTCTTCAGTCTCGGGGAAGCCGCGAAGAATAGGGTGAAGCTATGACGGACAAGAAGGAAAAGACCACGCTGGCGCGGCGCGACCTGTTCCGCGCGGCTGGATTGGGCGTCGGCGCGCTGGGTGCCGCCGCCGTGGGCGCCATGACGGGGGCGGAGCCGGTGCAGGCCGCCGAGCCCGCTCCCGCCCAGGGCTACCGCGAGACCGACCACGTCCGGACGGTCTACGAACTGAGCCGCTTCTAAGAAGGACCGCCGCACATGCTGACAAAGAAGAAGGCGGCTGCTTCCGGCGGCCGTTCGCTGGCGAAGATGGTTTCCGGCCTGACCGGTAACACCGTCGACCGTCGTTCGTTCCTCCGCACCTCGGGCATCGCCGCGGGTGGCGCCGCCATCGCCGCCACCATGCCCTTTGGCATGGTGAAGAAGGCCGAGGCGGTGACCGCCACCCCCGCCGCGGGCGCGCCGGTCAAGCTGGTCAAGAACGTCTGCACCCACTGCTCGGTCGGCTGCACGGTCACCGCCGAGGTGCAGAACGGCGTGTGGATCGGCCAGGAGCCGAGCTTCGACAGCCCGATCAACCTGGGCGCCCACTGCGCCAAGGGTGCGGCGGTGCGCGAGCACGCCCACGGCGATCGCCGCCTGCGCTACCCGATGAAGATGGTGGACGGCAAGTGGACCCGGATCTCCTGGGACCAGGCCATCCAGGAGGTCGGCGACAAGCTGCTGGCGATCCGCGAGAAGTCCGGCCCGGATTCGGTCTTCTGGCTCGGCTCGGCCAAGCACAGCAACGAGCAGGCCTACCTGATCCGCAAGTTCGCCGCCTTCTGGGGCACGAACAACGTCGACCATCAGGCCCGCATCTGCCATTCCACCACCGTCGCCGGCGTGGCGAACGTGTGGGGCTATGGCGCCATGACGAACTCGTACAACGACATCCAGAAGTCGCGCGCGATGTTCTTCATCGGCTCCAACGCCGCGGAGGCCCACCCGGTCTCCATGCTCCACGTCCTGAAGGGCAAGGAGCAGAACAACGCCCCGCTGATCGTCGCCGATCCGCGCTTCACCCGCACCGCGGCCAAGGCCGACGAGTACATCCGCTTCCGCCCCGGCACCGACGTCGGCCTGATCTGGGGCATCCTCTGGCACATCTTCGAGAATGGCTGGGAGGACAAGGAGTACATCGCCAAGCGCGTCTACGGCATGGACGAGATCCGCGCCGAGGTCGCCAAGTGGACTCCGGAAGAGGTCGAGAAGGTCACCGGCGTTCCGGGCTCGCAGCTGAAGCGCGTCGCCCGCACGCTGGCCTCCAACCGTCCGGGCACGCTCGTCTGGTGCATGGGCGGCACGCAGCACCACATCGGCAACAACAACACCCGCGCTTACTGCGTGCTCCAGCTCGCTCTGGGCAACGTCGGCGTGACGGGCGGCGGCACCAACATCTTCCGCGGCCACGACAACGTGCAGGGCGCCACCGACTTCGGCGTCACCTCGGACTCGCTGCCCGGCTACTATGGTCTGGCGGAGGGCGCGTGGCGCCACTGGGCGCGCGTCTGGGACGTCCCGTATGAGGAGGTCCTGGCCCGCTTCAAGGACAAGAAGCTGATGGAGGCCACCGGCATCCCGGTGTCCCGCTGGTTCGATGGCGTCCTGGAAGCCAAGGAGAACATGGACCAGCCCGAGAGCATCAAGGGCATGGTCTTCTGGGGTCACGCGCCGAACAGCCAGGTCCGCCTTCCGGACATGAAGAAGGCGATGGAGAAGCTGGAGCTGCTCGTCGTCGTCGATCCGTTCCCGACGATGACCGCCGTCCTGTCCGACCGCAAGGACAACTTCTACCTGCTGCCCGCCGCCACCCAGTTCGAGACCGTCGGGTCGCGCACCGCGTCCAACCGCTCGGTCCAGTGGTGCGACAAGATCATGGAGCCGCTCTTCGAGGCGAAGACGGACCATGAGATCATGTACCTGTTCGCCAAGAAGTTCGGCTTCGCCGAGCCGATGTTCAAGAACATCAAGCTCCACGGCAACGAGCCGGACATCGAGGACACGACGCGGGAGTGGAACCGCGGCATGTGGTCGGTCGGCTACACCGGCCAGTCGCCGGAGCGGCTGAAGCTGCACATGCAGCATCAGGCGACCTTCGACAAGACCACGCTGCGCGCCAACGGCGGCCCGTGCGACGGCGACTATTACGGCCTGCCGTGGCCCTGCTGGGGCACGCCGGAGATGAAGCATCCGGGCACCGCCAACCTCTACGACACCTCCCTGCCGGTTGCCGAGGGCGGCGGCGCCTTCCGCGCGCGCTTCGGCGTGGAGCGCAACGGCGTGACGCTGCTCGCCGAGGGCTCCTACCCGGTCGGGTCGGAGATCAAGGACGGCTACCCGGAAGTCACCTACGCCATGCTCGACAAGCTGGGCTGGACCGGGGAGCTGACCGAGGCCGAGATGGCCGTCATCAAGAAGATCGGCGGCGAGAAGATCGGCGCGGTGTCCTGGACCACCGACCTGTCGGGCGGCATCCAGCGCGTGGCGATCAAGCACGGCCTGAACCCGCCGGGCAACGCCAAGGCCCGCTGCGTCGCCTGGAACTTCCCGGACCCGGTGCCGGTGCACCGCGAACCGCTCTACACGCCGCGCCGCGATCTGGTCGCCGAATACCCGACCTACAAGGACACCAAGTCCTGGCGCCTGCCGACGCTCTACAAGTCCATCCAGGACCGCGACGTGTCGAAGGAGTACCCGATCATCCTCACCTCCGGCCGTCTGGTCGAGTATGAGGGCGGCGGCGACGAGACCCGGTCGAACCCCTGGCTGGCCGAGCTGCAGCAGGACATGTTCGTCGAGATCAACCCGTTCGATGCCAACAACGCCGGCATCAAGGACGGCCAGATGGTCTGGGTCGAGGGTGCGGAAAAGGGCAAGGTGAAGGTCAAGGCCATGCTGACCGAGCGTGTAGGCCGCGGCGTCGCCTTCATGCCGTTCCACTTCGGCGGCCATTACCAGGGCCAGGATCTGCGCGCCAAGTACCCGCAGGGCGCCGACCCGATCGTGCTGGGCGAGGCGGCGAACACCGCCACGACCTACGGCTACGATTCGGTCACGCAGATGCAGGAAACCAAGACCACCCTCTGCCGGATCTCGGCGGCCTGAGACGCTAGGAGTTCATCACCATGGCCCGCATGAAATTCCTCTGCGACGCGGACCGCTGCATCGAATGCAACGCCTGCGTCACCGCCTGCAAGAACGAGCACGAGGTGCCCTGGGGCATCAACCGCCGCCGCGTCGTCACCATCAACGACGGCAAGCCGGGTGAGCGGTCGATCTCGGTCGCCTGCATGCATTGCTCCGACGCGCCCTGCAAGGCCGTCTGCCCGGTCGACTGCTTCTACCAGACCGAGCAGGGCGTGGTCCTGCACAACAAGGACCTGTGCATCGGCTGCGGCTACTGCTTCTACGCCTGCCCGTTCGGCGCCCCGCAGTACCCGCAGGCCGGCAACTTCGGCACCCGCGGCAAGATGGACAAGTGCACCTTCTGCGCCGGCGGTCCGGAGGCCGACAACACGGACGCGGAGTACCGGAAGTACGGCCGCAACCGTCTGGCCGAAGGCAAGCTGCCGCTCTGTGCCGAGATGTGCTCGACCAAGGCCCTGCTGGCCGGCGACGGCGACAAGGTGTCGGACATCTACCGCGAGCGCGTGGTCGCCCGCGGCTTCGGGTCCGGCGCCTGGGGCTGGGGCACCGCCTATCAGATGAAGGCGGGGTCGTGACCGTGATCCGCCGCACCGTCTGTGCGATGGCGCTCCTTCTCGTCACCCCGCTTCTGGCGGGGTGCAACGAGGAGGAGCAGGCGCGCCCGATCCATCTGGAGAAGGGCGCCTACCGCGGCGCTGCGGACACGCATCTGTCCGCGGATCAGGTCCAGGCGCTCCAGCAGCGCTCGGCCGGCCAGCGTTTCTGATTGGCGCGGTTCTCAAGGGAAGGGCTGACGCAATGACGTCGAATCATTCCAAGGGCGGGGTCGGCAGGACGCTGCACATCGTTCTGCTGGGCGTTGCCATGCTGGCGCTGACGCTGGTCATGGCCAGCGTCTCCTCCGCTTCGGCGGCGGAGGCGTTCCCGCCGGTCGCCAGCCAGCCGGCCGACGGCACCTCCAAGACCGACATGTGGCGCGGGGTCCGCTCGGGCGAGCAGGGCTATGTCTCCATTCCCAACAAGAGCGCCGGCGTGCTGGTGCAGTCGGAAGGGGAGCTGTGGCGCTCGGTCCGCAACGGCCCGCTGTCCACCTACGGCGGCTGGGTGCTGGGCGGCATGCTGGGCCTGCTGGTGCTGTTCTTCCTGGTGCGCGGGCGCATCCGGATCGACGGCCAGAAGACCGGCCGGACCATCCAGCGCTTCAACGCCTTCGAGCGGGGCGTGCACTGGCTGACCGCCGGCAGCTTCGTCATCCTGGCCTTCACCGGGCTGAACGTGCTGTACGGGCGCTACACCGTGCTGCCGCTGCTGGGGCCGGAGGCGTTCGCCACGATGACCCAGTACGGCAAGTTCGCGCACAATTACCTGGGCTTCGCCTTCATGCTGGGCATCCTCCTCATCTTCGTGATGTGGGTGAAGCACAACATCCCGGAGCGCAACGACATCACCTGGGCGCTGAAGGCCGGCGGCCTGTTCAGCAAGGGCGTGCATCCGGCGGCGAAGAAGTTCAACGCCGGCCAGAAGGTGATCTTCTGGGCAACGGTGCTGGGCGGCGCGGCGCTGGGCTTCACGGGCGTGCAACTCCTGTGGCCCTTCTCCTTCGCCTCGATGGCCGACATGCAGCTCTATCAGCTGATCCACGCCGCGGTGGCGGTGGTGCTGACCGCGGTCATCATCGCCCACATCTACATCGGCTCGGTCGGCATGGAAGGCGCCTTCGACGCAATGGGCACGGGCGACGTCGAACTCCAGTGGGCGCGCGAGCACCATTCGCTGTGGGTTCAGGAGGTGACGGGCGAGACTCCGCGTTCGCACCACGGCCGCCACCGCGCGCCCGCCGAGTGAGGACACCCGTCATGCGTTCTTTCCTGATCGGCCTGCTCCTGGCCGGGGCGGTCGCCGCTCCGGCCGCCGCCCAGACCGCCTCCGCTCCGAAACCGGCGGACGAGGTGAAGCGGATCGTCGAGCAGACCTACAACGTGCAGGTCCTGCGCGTGACCGAGGCGGCGCTGGAGGACGGCACCGCCGTCTACAAGGTCGCCGCCATGATGCCGGGGACCGCCGGCAACGCCGCCTTCATGGTCAACAATCTGACCGTGGACGCGGCGACCGGCCTCGCGCTGCCGCCCTTCCGCCACCACGCGGCGGGCTACAGCCTGCCCCAGGGCGGCAGCTACGAGCCGAACCGGACCTCCAACAACCCCGCGGTCGCCCGCGGACACACTTGGCGCTGAGAACGTCCAGCGCCGATACCTGTTACCCCCTGACCGGCGGCTGAGAGGCCGCCGGTCTTTTCCTTTCCGGGAGGTGGTTCGGGCATGGGGTTTGGGCATCATCCAGGGAACCCGCCATTCCACCCCCGCCGGCTGCTGCTCGCGTTGGCCGCCGCCGCTCCCGTCCTTGCCACCCCTCTGCTGTCCCGCGCCGCCGACCTGATCGGCCATGGCGCCATGGTCAACGCCGTCGCCGTGTCGCCCGACGGCGCCCGCGTCCTGACGGGGAGCTGGGACTATTCGGCCGTCCTCTGGAGCCTCGCCTCCGGCGAGCAAATCGCGTCCTTCCACGAGCACGCCGCCGGGGTGACCGCCGTGGCCTTTCTGCCGGACGGCAAGCGGGCCCTGACCGGCAGCCGCGACGCCGCCATCATCCTCTGGGACCTGGAGAGCGGCCGGCCGCTCCACCGCTTCGAAGGCCACACCGGCACCGTCGCCGGTCTGGCTGTAGCCCCGGACAGCCGGAGCTTCGCCTCCGCGGGATGGGACTTCGCCATCCGCGTCTGGGACCCGGAAAGCGGCGCCGCGCTGCGGGTGCTGGAGGGGCATGGCGCCAACGTGAACGCCGTGGCCTACACCCCGGACGGCGGTCGGCTGGTCTCCGCCGGCTACGACTTCCAGATCCGCGTCTGGGACGCCGCGAGCGGCCAGGAGAAGGCGGTGCTGGAGGGGCACGAGGGCAGCGTGAACGGTCTGGCCCTGTCCCCCGACGGACGGCTGGCCGCCACGGCGTCAAGCGACGAGACGGTGCGGCTGTGGGACCTGGAGGCCGGCGCGCTCCTGCGCACGCTCTACGGGCACAGCGGCTTCGTCACCTCCGTCGCCGTCTCGCCCGATGGCAGAACCCTGCTGTCCGGCGGGGGAGGCGATCGCCGCGTCCGGCTGTGGGACATCGCCACCGGTCGGCAACTCGCCTCCTTCCGCGGCCATGAGAAGCCGGTCCTGGCGGTCGCCTTCACCCCGGACGGGCAGGGTGCCCTGTCCGCCGGCTACGACGCGGTGGTCCGCCATTGGGACCTGATGGGGAAGGCCGGCGCCGAGCGTCCTTGACAGGCTGCTCCCACCCATGGCCCGTTCGCCACTCCGCCGTTCCGCAAACGAGACCTCCACCCATGACCAGCTTATCCCACCCGGCGCAGCGCCGCGCCATCATCGAGACCTGCCTTGCCATGAACGGGGCGGGCATCAACCAGGGGGCCTCGGGCAACCTGTCGGTGCGGGTGGAGGGCGGCTTCCTCATCACGCCGAGCAGCCTGCCCTATGACGAGACGGCGCCCGAGGACATCGTGGAGATGGGCTTCGACGGGACCTATGTGGGCCGGCGGCGGCCTTCGTCGGAATGGCGCTTCCACCGCGACATCCTGAAGGCGCGCTCCGACGTGGACGTGGTGCTGCACACCCATTCGACCTTCGCGACGGCGCTGGCCGTCCATGGCCGGGGCATTCCCAGCTTCCATTACATGGTGGCTCTGGCCGGCGGCGATTCGATCCGCTGCGCGCCTTACGCCACCTTCGGGACGCAGGAACTGTCCGACCACGCCTTGGCGGCGCTGGAGGGGCGGCTGGCCTGCCTGCTGGCCAACCACGGCATGATCGTGCTGGGAAAGACGCTGAAAGGCGCGCTGGCGCTGGCGGTGGAGGTGGAGACCCTGGCCCGTCAGTATCTCCACGCCCATCTGCTGGGCGAGCCGGTCATCCTGCCGCCCGAGGAGATCGCGCGCGTCGCCGAAAAGATGCGCCGCATGAAGTACGGCCTGCCGCCCGACGAGGACGCCGCACCGGAGGACACCGCCCGCCCGCGCGAGACCTGACGGACCGCGGCGCCCGGCGTCAGGATGCCAGTTGGGCGACGGGGCGCAGGGGGGCGACGGTGACCAGGGGACGCTTGGCCGCCCCAGCGGTGCCGACCTGGAGCGGGCGCTCCTCCGCCGGAGGCTGGTAATAGGCAGGCAGGGCCACCGCGACGCGGGTGCCCTGGCCGGGCTCGCTCGCCACCTCGATGTCGCCGCCGAGCATGGCGGCGTAATGGCCGACCAGGGTCAGGCCGAGCCCGGCGCCGCGCCGCTTGGTACCGCTGCCGCCCTGGACGAAGGGCTGGAACAGCCGGGCGGTCTGGGCGGTGGCGAAGCCGCTGCCGCTGTCGGTCACGGTGAAGCGCAGCCAGGGCTCGCCATCGCGCTCGATCCGCTCGGCGGTCAATCGGACGGCGCCGCCCTGGGTGAACTTGCAGGCGTTGTCCAGCAGGTTGAGAAGCGCCTGACGGACCTTGCCGAAATCCGAGTACATCTGGCCGAGCGTCGCGGCCTCGGCCTGGAGCGTCACCTCGTTGCCGTTGAGGTCGGCGGCGGGCAGGGTGCGCTCCCGCGCCTCGATCAGCAGCCGGTGCACGTCGAAATCCTGAAGCACGACGTCCATGTTGCCGGCCTCGATCCGGGCGTAGTCGAGGATGGCGTCGACCAGCGTCAGCATCTGCTCGCCGGTCCACTGGATCTGCTCGATGTCGGTCGCCAGCTCACCGGCGCCCAGCCGGTGCAACTCGCCCATCAGCGATTGGCTGGAGGCAACGATCTCGTTGAGCGGGGCGTGAAGCTCCTGCCCGATGTTGACCAGGAAATGGGTCTTCGCCTCGTTGGCGGCGTCGGCGCGCTCCTTGTCGCGCAGAAGCTGGCCGTGCCGCTCGGCGGCCTCCTGGCACTGGCGCTCCATCTCCGCCGTGTTGTCGCGCAGGACGCGGACGGCGCGGGACATGGCGGCCACCTCGTCGGCCCCGTCGTCCGGCGGCAGGGTGACGTCGGTCCGCCCGGCGGCGAGCGACGTCACCGCGGCGGCCATGCCGGAGACCGGGCGGGCGACCCGGCGGTTGACGAACCAGACCATCGCCAGACCGGCCAGCGTGACGGCCAGCGCCGCCCACAGGGCGATGCGCAGCGTGCGCCAGGACTGGTCGGCCAGACCGCCGCGCAGCTCCGCCGCGACGGCGTCGTTGCGCTGGCGGATCTCCGCCGCGTGGGCGGCGACGGCGGCGGCGTTGGGCGTCAGCCGTTCGGCGCGCAACCCATCCTCGTCGGTCAGGGAGGCCTCGATGTTGTCCAGCACCCCGTCGATGCCGGCCAGCGCCGCCTCCACCTCGTCGATGGTCTGGCGGGTGCCGGGGACCCAGAGATAGCGGTTCATCTCGGCCAGCTTGGCGCGGGCGTTGCCCAGCTCGGCGCGCATGCGCAGCGAGTCGCGGTCGTCGCGCCGCGCCACGTAACGGCCGAGATGGTCCTGCATCATCAGGATGGCGACGGTCGCATCGCCGGCCAGCGCCGCCGAATCGACGCCGCCCGCGTCCTTCAGCCGGCCCAGCCCGGCGCGGATCTGGGAAATCTGCGGCTCCAGCACCGATTCGGTCAGCCGGGCGCGCTCGCCGCGCAGGGCGACCAGCGCCTCGAAGCCGCTCCAATAGGCGTCCAGCGCCGTTCGTGCGCTCTCCACCGAGCGGTGGTCGGCGTTGTCCTGCACCATGCCGGCCAGGGCGGTCAGCCGTTCCAGCAGGCCGTCGCGGCGCAGCCCGGCGTCGAGCAGGCTCTGCTGGTCGCCCTCGGCCAGATGGTCGCGGACCGAGACCTCCAGGTCGCGCAGCCCGATGTCCAGGTCGGCGGCGGTCTGGGAGGCGTCGGCGTAACCGGAGAAGGTGCCGACCTCGCGGCTGACCCCGTAGAGCGCGGCCACGCCGATCAGCGCCAGCAGAAGGACGAGAGCCAGGACCACGCCGAATCCCAGCCCGACGCGCGCGGCGAGCGTCAGCTCGTCCAGGCGGCGCAGGAAACCGAGCCCCGGACGGGAGCGTGTGGGCCGGGCCGGGGCACCGGAGGGGGAGGAGGGGGCGTCGCCGGACCGGGGCAGGGTTCCGTTCCGCTTCACGCCACGTCCCGTACGCGCTGTCGTTGGTAAGCCACGAGATCCGGCCGAAGGTTGCGGGCGGGAAAAGCCCGACGTTGTCAGAAACCCCTCCGTGTGCACGGACGGGTGGCGCGGATTGTAGCTTGGCGAGGCAACGGCGCAAACAGACAAGTGCGTCGGGTTCAACCCCCTTTAAACATCTCCGGGACTGTTTCAGACCGTGCCGTGGAAGGCGTAGGCGTGCATGCCGAGGCTGCCATGCTCGAATCCACTGTGAAGCCGCTCCGTCCGCACCGCGTTCCCGGCGGCGCCGAAGACCACGGGCAGGGGCAGGAAATGCTCGTCCGTGGGGTGCGCCGCCTTGGCCTGCGGGCAGAGCGTCTTCCAGCCGGCCAGCGACGCCTCGTCGCCCGCCGTCAGCACCCCGTCGAGCCAGCCGGCGAAGTCCTCCGCCCAGCCCGCCACGTCGCTTTGGCCGAAGCGGAAGTCGCCGAGATTGTGGACGGCGCCGCCACTGCCCAGGATCAGAACGCCCTCTTTCCGCAGGGGCGCTAGGGCGCGGCCCAGCGCGATGTGATCGGCGGCGGTGGCGCCGGGCTGGACGGACAGTTGGGCGACCGGGATGTCGGCCTCTGGGTACATCAGCATCAGCGGCACCCAGGCACCGTGGTCGAGCCCCTGGCTGGGATCCACCGCGGCGCCGGTCAGCGCCCGCACGCGGTCGGCCAACGCCGGGGCGCCGGGGGCAGCGTAACGCATCGCGTAGAGGGCGCGGGGGAAGCCGTAGAAGTCGTGGATGGTGTCCGGCTGCGCGGCGCCGCTGATCGACGGGCTGCGGGTCGTCCAGTGGGCCGACACCGCGATCACCGCGCTCGGGCGGCCCAGCCGCTTGCCCAGTCCGGCCAGGAAATGGCGGCCCGGCGAATCCTCGATGATGAGGGTGGGAGCGCCGTGGGAGACGAAGACGCTGGGAATGGGGGAGGGCAGGGCGGTGGCCGGCTGGATCGTGGTCATGGAATGGGCTCCGGGTTGCCGGACCATTCGACCAAAGAAAAACCCCGGCGCCTAGGCCGGGGTTTTTCGAAAGACCGTTGCCGGTGGAGCAACGATCTCAGTGCAGGTGCTTCGGCAGCTCGGCGATCGACTGGTCGATCAGCTTGTCCGCCTGGGCCGGCTGGATGCCGGTTTCCAGGATGCGGCGGCTGGCGTCCATGGCGATGTCGACGGTCAGGTTGCGGACCTCGGCCAGCGCTCCGGCTTCCGCCTGGGCGATGCGGTCCATGGCCTGGGCCTCGCGGCGCTTCAGCGACGCTTCGAGGTCGGCGCCGGCCTGCGAACGGAGGCGGTCGGCCTCCTCGCGGGCGTGGGCGATGATGGCCTCGGCCTCCTTCAGCGCGTCGCGCTGGCGACGCTGGTAGTTGGCGAGCAGCGCCTGGGCGTCTTCACGCAGGCGCTGGGCCTCGTCCAGCTCCGCACGGATCTTCTCGGCGCGGGAGTCGAGAAGACCGGTGATCGCGCCGGCCGCCTTCTTCCACACCAGGGCGGCGAAGATGATGAAGGCGATGGCGACCCACATTTCGGGCGTGTTCATGACCGGCGCTCCTCGATCACGGCGGCGACCGCCGCGTCGGCCTGAGCCGCGTCGACGTTCAGCCCGGCCAGACGGCCGGCGACGTCACGGGCGATGTCGGCGGAGATGGAGCGGACGTTGGCGATCGCCTGCTCCTTGGCCGCGGCGATGTTCGCCTCGGCGCTGCGCAGACGCTCGGCGTTCTCGGCGTTCAACTGGGCCTGACGGGCGTGGTTGTTCGCGTCGATCTCGGCGGCCACCTGGGCGATCAGGGCCTGGGCTTCGGAACGGGCCCCGGCGAGGGACTGATCGACCTGGGCCATGGCGGCCTCGGCCTCTTCCTTGAGCGAAGCGGCCTTGCTCAGGTCGCGCGAAATGCGCTCCTGGCGCTCCTCCAGAACCTCGGCCACGCGCGGCAGCGCTTTCTTGGACAGGAGGTAGTAGAGGGTGATGAAGGTCAGCGCCAGCCAGAAGATCTGGGTGGGGAAGGTGGCGGGATTGAGCTGCGGCAGGCCGCCGGCGGCGTGCTCGCCGCCATGGGCGGCTTCCGGCGCGTGCTCCGCCGTCGCCGCCAGGACGTTACCGGCAAGCACGGTCAGAGTGGCGAGCGAGGCGCCCGCAGCACCCGACCAGCGGACCAGCCGTCGCTTGGCCAACAGGTTCGGCATGGATCGGTCCCCCTAGGCAAGAATGCGGCGCCGAAACTTCGAGAGCCCGGCGCCGCGTCAGAGCGAAATTGAAAGTTCGCTCTGGCCTTAGGCGAACAGGATCAGGAAGGCGATCAGCAGGGCGAACAGCGCGACGGCTTCCGTCAGCGCGAAGCCCAGAATGCCGATCGGGAAGACCTTCGGCTGGACGGCCGGGTTGCGGGCGATCGAACCGATCAGGGTCGAG
Source organism: Azospirillum brasilense (assembly GCF_001315015.1). NCBI lineage: Bacteria > Pseudomonadati > Pseudomonadota > Alphaproteobacteria > Rhodospirillales > Azospirillaceae > Azospirillum > Azospirillum brasilense. Next base: position 963,286 of record NZ_CP012914.1, read on the forward strand.
AAGATGTTGCCGATACCCAGGCCGACGCCGGCGAGGGCGATAACGGCCAGACCGGCACCGACGTACTTGGCGGCTTCAGCTTCCATGGTACTCATTCCTCTAGGTAAGGGTGAACTGTGGTGGAAAAGGTAACAAGGTGATCCGGGTCGGCGCTGGGGCTCAGTGCAGTTCCAGCGCGTCGCGGATGTAGAGGCAGGTCAGGATCGAGAAGACGTAGGCTTGCAGGAACGCGACCAGGAACTCGAAGCCGGTCAGCGCAATGTTGATGGCCAGCGGAACGAGGCCGGCGAGGAAGCCGACGGCGCCCAGGCCGCTGATCATCATAACCGTGAAGCCCGCGAACACCTTCAGCATGGTGTGACCGGCCATCATGTTGGCGAACAGTCGGATCGACAGGCTGACGGGGCGCATCAGGTAGGAGATCACCTCGATCGGGATGAGGATCGGGGCGAGCGCCAGCGGCGCGCCGTGCGGCATGAAGAAGCTGAAGAAATGCAGGCCGTGCTTCATCAGGGCCAGGACGGTCACGAACACGAACACCGTCGCCGCCAGCGTGAAGGTCACGATGATGTGGCTGGTGAAGGTGAAGGTGAACGGGATCATGCCGACGAGGTTGCCGAACAGCACGAACATGAAGATCGCGAAGACGAACGGGAAGTAGGGGCGGGCGTCGTGCCCGGCGTTGTCCCGAACCATGTTCGCGACGAATTCGTAGAAGATCTCGGCCAGGGACTGCAGGCGGCCCGGAACCAGGGCGCGGCCAGACATGCCGAAGACGAGCAGCGCGTAGATCAGCGCGACCGCCACGACCATGAAGAAGGCCGAGTTCGTGAAGGACACGTCATACCCGGCGATCACGATCTGGAGGATCGGGTTGATCTGGAACTGGTGCAGCGGATCCAAGGTCGTCCTCGCTCAGTGTGCGTCGCCGTTGGGACGCTCGTTGTCATCCTCACGGGCCCGGCGGTAGCCGGGGGCTAATCCGAGCCCGGTGATGGCCCGGTAGACATTCAGAATTCCGGCCGCCGCGCCGAGGAAGAACATGACGATCAATCCCCAGGGCGCCGTTCCGAGCCAGCGGTCGAGCAGGAGCCCGCCACCGACGCCAACGATCATGGCAGCGACCAGCTCGGTCCCGATTCGAAAGGCGATGCCGAGAGGACTCTGCGGCAGCCGGTGATATTTCCCCGGACCGCTCTGCGATTCCTTCCCTTCACGCGCCTTCTTCAGTCGGGCGTCAAGCTCTGCCAGAGACGGCGGGGGCTTTTCGTCGCTCATGTCGCTTCGTTGTCCCCGTTGTCTCGCAGCCACGCGAAAGCGGCGAGACCATACGGACAGGGCACAACCCTGTCAAGTCGCAAAACCCTTAATACAAGTGCTTGAAAACCCAACAAAACCGCGCCGAAACCTTGGTATTACCGGGTCAAAGGGTGCGGCTCCGCTCATGTTTTCCGTCAGCCGGCAATGCGGGTGCCCAGATCCTGGGCCACGCGGTCGGCGGTGGTGCCGGCCGGATAAACCCCGAGGAAGCGCCCGTCGGGGCCCACCAGGTAAAGAAAACTGGAGTGATCCATCAAGTAATCCTCCGGCTTTCCGCCTTCCTGGGGCGCCTTGGCGTAATAGACCCGGTAGGCCTTGGCCGCCGCCTTGACCTGCTCCGGCGTGCCGGTCAGCCCGACCAGATTGGGGTGGAACAGCCCGACATAGTCCTTCAGATGCGCCACCGTGTCGCGCTCCGGGTCGACCGAGATGAACATCGGCTGCACCTTGTCCGCCTGCACGCCGAGCAGATCCATGGCGCGGGCCATCGTGCCCAGTTCCGTCGGGCAGACGTCGGGGCAGTAGGTGTAGCCGAAATAGATCAGCAGGTACTTGCCGCGGTATTCGGCGTCGGTGACCGTCTTGCCGTCCTGATCGGTCAGGGTGAAGGGGCCGCCGATGGGCACGCTGCTTTGCACCGTGCTGGAGGCGTTGTCGACCTGCCACCAGGCGATGCCGGCGGCGATCACGAGCCCCACGACGGAGGCGGCGGCGATGCGGATGAGTCGGGCTTTCATGACCGACTGGAATGGGGCGGCGCACGGTCCAGGTCAAGAGGACAATCTGCCCAAGGCGAGAGCGTCGCGCGCTCACCAGAGGCGCCGCGCGGCCCAGCGCAGCGCCAGCGCCGCAGGGGCAGACGCGAGTGCAATAAGTGCGAGCGCAGTGCCGGTCAACGTACCGGTGGCGGCGATGCCGCCCGGCACCAAGGCAAGGAACAGCCAGGCTAGGCGGGGCTTCCAGGCGACGAAGTCGACCGTGGCCTTGGCCAGCGGTTGGGTCACGATCTCCACAAGGGCATCGGCTAACATCTCATCTCCATCCGGACGCCCCTCGTTCCCGGCTCCTCAAGCCGCCTTGCTCGTCGGCTCAACCGGCCGAGTCAGATGATGCCCGATGCGCTTGTCAAAGCGCTGGATGTGGCCGGTCAGCCAGTCACGGAACAGGGCCAGCAGGTCGTCGCCGACCCGCGCCTCTCCGGCCTCGAAGCGCTGCTTCAGCTCGGCCACGCGCTTGCGCAGGGCGTCGTGCTGCGCCTTGTGCTGGACGAAGTCGGGATAGCCCGACCGCTGCATCACCCGCTCCTCCTCCTCGAAATGCAGGATGGTGTAGGCGACGAGCTGGTCGATGGCCGACCCGATGGCCTGCGGCACTTCGCCACCCCTGATACGCCGGGCTGCCCGGTTGATCAGCGCCACCAGGATCATGTGGTCGTTGTCGATGTCCTCCTGCCCGACGGCCAGCGTGTCGTTCCAGGGCATGAAGACCTCCTCCCCGGCGGGAGCGAAGAGGGTGGCCAACTCCGCGCTGTTGATCGCCTCCACATTGACCAGGAAGGCGTCCACCAGGGCGCGCAGAGCGCCGGCTTGCTGCGCCAAGCTCTCCGCGGCGTCGAGCAGGCTGTTGGCGGCCTTCTCGGTCTCCAAAGCTGAGGCTGAAACCTCGTCGATGCTGGTGGAGACCTGCCGCGTACCCTGCGCCGCCTCACCCGCGCTGCGGGCGATCTCGCCGGTCGCCGCACCCTGCTGCTGGACCGCGGCGGCGATGGAGGTGCCGATCTCGTCGCTGCGGGCGATGATCCCGGCGATCTCGCGGATGGCGGTGACGGCGCCGTTGGACGCGTGCTGGACCTCGCTGATCTGGGCGGCGATCTCCTCCGTCGCCTTGGCGGTCTGGCCGGCGAGGTTCTTCACCTCTCCCGCCACCACGGCGAAGCCCTTGCCCATCTCGCCGGCCCGCGCCGCCTCGATGGTGGCGTTGAGCGCCAGCAGATTGGTCTGGCTGGCGATGCTGGTGATGAGGTCGGCGACCTCGTTGATCTTCTGCGCGGCGTGGCCCAGCCCGTCGATGCGCTCGCTGGCCTGGCGGGAGGCGGTCACCGCCTCCAGCGAGATGTGCGAGGAGGTGGCGACCTGGGTGCCGATCTCGGCGATGGCGCTGCTCAGCTCCTCGGCGGCGGCGGCGACGGTCTGCACGTTCACCGACGCCTGCTGCGACGCCCCGGCGACCGATGCCGCCTCGCGCATGTTGCGGTCGGCGGTGTCGGACAGGGAGCGCGCCGTGTTCTCCAGCGCCTGCACCGCCTGCCCGACCGTGCCGACCATGGCGCTGACCGTGGCGTCGAACCGCTCCGTCAGCCTTTCCAGGGCGCGGGCGCGCTGCCCGGTCACGCGGTGCTCCACCTGCTGGCGCTCCCAATGGCGCTGCAGATCGATCTGGTTCTTGCGGAAGATTTCCAGGGTGCGGGCCATGACGCCGATCTCGTCGCTGCGCCGCGTGCCGGACACCGTCACCGCCGTGTCGCCGCCGGCAAGCGTCTGCATCACTCCGGTCATGGCGTGCAGCGGGCTGACGATGGCCCGGCTGACCAGCAGGGCAATGCCCGTCGCCACGAGAGCGATCAGCAGCCCCAGCCCACCGAGGAACAGGGCGGCCTCGCGGAAGGCGGCGGCCACGTCGTCCACATAGATGCCCGACCCGATCAGCCAGCCCCAGGGCTCGAACCCGCGCACGTAGGAGATCTTCGGCACCGGTTCAGCCTGGCCCGGCTTCGGCCACAGATAATCGACGAAGCCGCCCTCCGCCGCGACGCCGACGCGGGTCATCTCGACGAACAGCAGCTTGCCGTTCGGATCGGCGGTGCGCGACTGGTCCTGCCCGTCCATCTCCGGGCGGATGGGGTGCATGATCATGCGCTGTGCGCGGTCGATGACGAAGAAATACTCCGAACCGGCGTAGCGCAGCCGGCGCAACGCGTCCTTGGCCGCCGTCTGGGCGGCGTCGCGGGTCAGCGCGCCCTTGCGCTCCATCTCTTCGTAATGGGCGACGAGGCTGTGCGCGACCTCCACCACGCTGCGGGTCTTGTCCTGACGGTCCTTCATCATCTCGGCGCGCAGGCCGAACAGGCTGACGGCGGCGATCAGAGCGAGGCCGACGGCCGCGACGCCCAGGATGACGGAGATCTTACCCTTGATGCTGATGCGCTCGAACACCTGACGTTCCTCCGGAATCTTCCTTATGTCCGGCACACCGGCGCCGGTTCCGGGCGGCGCAACGACCGTCCGAAAATTCTGCTAAATTTTTTGTTACTTTTGCTCCGGGGGCCTGATCGTCGTCAAGGCGGATCAACCTGGGGTGAGAAAAGGTCGCGGGCTGCCGTTCAAAAGTTTGGAAGAGAAAGAACGCGGCGCCGTGAAAAAGAAAGGGGAGGCCCGAAGGCCTCCCGCAGTTGCGAACCGGTGGGGCGGTTGCGCGTCGATGCCCTTCGTTTGCCGATGGCGTCAGAGCACGGTCAGCATGCTGGCGACCAGGGGGTGGCGGACGATGTCGGTGTCGCTCAGCCGGACGACGGCGATGCCCTCCACCGCCTCCAGCCGGCGCGCGATGTCGGCCAGACCCGACAGGTTGTCCAGCAGGTCCGTCTGGTCGGGGTCGCCGGTCAGGACCATGGTGGAATGCCAGCCCAGGCGGGTCAGCAGCATCTTGATCTGGGCGTAGGTGCAGTTCTGCGCCTCGTCGATCACCACGAAGGCGTTGTTCAGGGTGCGCCCCCGCATGAAGCCGACGGGCGCGATCTCGATGGTGCCGTCGGCCATCAGGGCGCGCAGACGCTTGGCGCCCAGCCGCTCGCTCAGCGCGTCGTAGAGCGGGCGCAGGAAGGGGGCCATCTTCTCGTGCATGTCGCCCGGCAGATAGCCGATGCTCTCGCCCGCCTCGATGGCGGGGCGCGACAGCACGATGCGGTCGACCTTGCCCTCCTCCAGCGCCTCCACCGCGGAGGAGATCGCCAGGTAGGTCTTGCCGGTGCCGGCGGGGCCGAGCGCCACAACGAGGTTATGGTCCTTGATCGCCTCCATCAGCCTCTTCTGGTTGGGGCTCTGGGGCTTGACCTTGCGGAGATAGCTCTGGTCGCGGCGGTCGTCGCCGCCCACGGGGTCCCAGCCGGCGGCGGGGAACAGTGGGTGGACCGTCGACTCGGACGCTGAAACGGCGCTGCCTTTGGTCTGGCGTCTGGCCATATCGCTCTCCTAACGTCACGTTGGTGGGCGGCGGCTCCGGGCACAAAAAAACCTCCCGCAAGGGGGAGGTCGTCGATGCTGCTGTGCAACAGGATGGCCGGAGTCTGGCTTGCCGGTGCGAGGCGTGCGTCCCGTCGGCTGCGCCCGTCATGGGGTGCCGGCGACATTCGGACGCTCGGGAACGAAGCAGGATGCAAGCGGAACCTCTTCGTCAGAATAGGAACCTCACATCACAAACATAGGGCGTGCGGCGACGAACGTCAGGCGGAATTGCGGGCATCGCAAAAGATTCACACAAGATGTTGTGGATGAGTCGCAGGTGGGAGCGCAGCGGCAACGGACTACCGCCAGAGGCGGAGGGAACCCGCCGGCACCGCGACAAGGGGATGTGCCGAGGGCGCGCGAACCATCTCTGCGGGTGTCGCCACGAGGGAAAGATGCCGCAGCGCGAAAAGGGCATATCCCCGCAAAACCCTTTGCCCGGCGAATCCAGTTCCATTACCATACTTTGTAGTGAGACCTTCCGCTGACGCAACACATGGACCTCCAGCCCGGACGGGGACCCCCTGTTCCGGCCCATGGCGCGTGTGTCCGGTGGTTGTCACTCCATCGGCGCCGGGAAAGGCTTGAACGGATGGGGTCCGCGCCGCTAGAACCCGGGTGGTTGACCCTTCCGCCCTGGTGCCTGGCCGATGGCCCCAGACATGCGGACGACACGGATTCGGCAGGAACACAAGCAGGATGGCAGCGGTGAGCAGCGCCAGGCAGGGTGCCGATCGGGACGGTCCGTTCCAGTTGCGGGGCAATTCCTTCACCATGATGGTGCTGAAGGTGAATGATCCGGCGTCGCCGGACTTCTTCACCCAGCTCGCCGTCAAGGTGCGGCAGGCGCCCAATTTCTTCCGCAACGCCCCCGTCGTCCTCGATTTCGAGGAGTTGACGGAGGACACCCCGCGCTTCGACATCGCCGCCCTGGTGACCAACCTGCGCGCGCTGTACCTGCTGCCGGTCGGCTTCCGGGGCGGGCCGCGCGCGGTCCACGAGGGGGCGCTCGCCGCCGGGCTGACCCCGATGCCCGCCGGCCGCGCCGCCAAGCTGGAGTCCGCGGCTCCCCCCGCCGCCGACCCGCAGGCCGGCGCCGCTCCGATCCCGGCCCCGCCGCCCGAGCCGGTCTACCGCCCGGCGCTGCTGGTGACCGAGCCGGTGCGCTCCGGCCAGCAGATCTACGCCGAGAAGACGGATCTGGTCATCACCGCCCCGGTCTCCCCCGGCGCGGAGGTGGTGGCCGACGGCAACATCCACGTCTACGGCGCGCTGCGCGGCCGGGCTCTGGCCGGCGTGTCCGGCGACACCAACGCGCGCATCTTCTGTCACAGCCTGGAGGCCGAGGTCGTCTCGGTGGCCGGGCTGTACCGCGTCAGCGAGGATTTCGGGAACGACGTGCTGAAGAAGCCGGTGCAGATCTTCCTGCGCGACGGCTATCTTCACATGGAGCCCCAATGATGACGCTTTTGAGCGCTTTCTGTCGAACGGCCCTCTGTGCGAGGACGGTGTCACGCAAAGCGTGCCCGGCACAGACCCTGATCTGCGTAAACCGGTAACCGGACCTTGGCGGCAACATTTAGGAACGTGGGAGAAGCTCCGTTGGGCAAGATCATCGTCATGACTTCCGGCAAGGGCGGCGTCGGCAAGACGACCTCCTCCGCCGCTTTCGCGACCGGACTCGCCTTGCGCGGCTTCAAGACGGTCGTCATCGATTTCGACGTCGGGCTGCGCAACCTCGACCTCATCATGGGCTGCGAGCGGCGCGTGGTGTTCGACTTCATCAACGTCATCAACGGCGAAGCGAAGCTGAGCCAGGCGCTGATCAAGGACAAGCGCATCGACAACCTGTCGATCCTGCCGACCTCGCAGACCCGCGACAAGGACGCCCTGACCCGCGAAGGCGTGGAAAAGGTCCTGAACGAACTGTCTAAGGACTTCGACTACATCGTCTGCGACAGCCCGGCGGGCATCGAGCGGGGCGCGCTGATGGCGCTGTACTTCGCCGACCACGCGGTGATCGTGACCAACCCGGAAGTCTCGTCGGTCCGCGACAGCGACCGCATCCTCGGCGTGCTGGCCTCCCGCTCGCGCCGGGCGGAGCAGGGGCTGGAGCCGGTGACCCAGCAGCTTCTCCTCACCCGCTACGACCCGGAGCGGGTGGAGCGCGGCGAGATGCTGAAGGTCGACGACGTTCTGGAGATCCTGGCGATCCAGCTGCTCGGCGTGATCCCGGAAAGCCAGGCCGTGCTGCGCGCCTCCAACGTCGGCATGCCGGTCATCCTCGACGAGGCGTCCAACGCCGGCCAGGCCTATCTGGACGCGGTCTCCCGCTTCCTGGGCGAGGACGTCGAGCACCGCTTCGTCACGCCGCAGAAGAAGGGCCTGTTCAGCCGCCTCCTCCGGAGGTCCGCATGAGCATCTTCAGCTTTTTCCGCTCCGCCCCGCGCGCGTCGGCGGTCCAGGCCAAGGAACGTCTCCAGATCGTCATGGCGCACGAGCGCGCCGGGCGGACGGGGCCGGACTATCTGCCGATGCTCCAGCAGGAGCTGCTGGCGGTCATCGCCAAGTACATCGACATCGACCAGAACAAGGTCGAGGTGAAGCTGGACCGCGGCGGCGACTGCTCGACGCTGGAGCTGAACATCGAGCTGCCGGCCCGCGAGGCCGCCGCCAAGGCGCTGAAGGAAAGCGCCAAGCTGGCGGTGGCCGGCAACCGTCCGGCGGCCAAGGACGGCGACGAGTCCGATGCGGTCAAGCTGGCTGCCGGCGGCTCGCTGACCAACGGCGGCGTCAAGAAGCGTCGCTGAGAGTCGCGCGATCCGAGACCAATCCCGCCGCAGCCGGCCCGCTGCGGCGGGATTTTTCATGCCCGCCGGAACGCTGCCTGCGCGGTCATAGGCCGCAGCTCCTTGCCGGGCTGGACTTCCGTGCGGGTTTACCTCCGCCGTTCGAAGAGGTATCAACGGATGAGAGCCCGTCAGGGACCGGCCCTCACGGGTCAAACCCTCCCCGGGCGTCGTCGCGGCAGTGAGGGAGTGGCGGCCAATGTTCTTCGAATGCTCGCGGCTGATCGACGGCAACCAGCCGCGCCTGTCCAATGGCATCACCGTGACCGACGTCGACGGTGACGGGGCATTCGAACTGGTGGTCACGGGCTACGCCACCAACAACCTCATCCTAAAATGGGACGGCTCCCGGCTGGTGGACATCGCCGGGCCGCTGCTGGCCGACGCCTCGGGTTGCGCGGTGGCCATCGCTGCCGCCGACGTGGACGGCGATGGGCGGGAGGAACTGTATGTCCTGAACTCCGACCGGGCGAGCGGGCCGAAGGAGATGGGCGACCGGCTGTTCGCCTGCTTCGGCAAGCACTGGCTCGACTTGCTGGCCCAGCCGGAGAACGCCGGCATGGCGAACCGCGTCGCCGGACGCTCGGTGATCGCCATGGACCGGCATGGCCACGGCCGCTACGGATTCGTCGTTGCGGCGGACGGCGGCCCCTTCCGCCTGTTCGAGCTGAGCCGGCGCGGGCGGCTGGAGGATGCGGCAGAGGACGCGGGCATCGACCTGATCGGCGCCGGGCGCGGGCTGCTCGCGCTGCCGTTCCTCTCCGACCGCGTCGACCTGTTCGCCTGCAACGAGGGTGGCCCGAACTTCCTGTTCCGCAATCTGGGCGACGGTACCTTCGAGGAAATCGCCGAGGAACGGGGGGTCGCCGATTCGCGATTCGCCGGACGGGCGGTGACCGCGGTGGACGGGCCGGGCTATGGCGGGTTCGGGCTGCTGGTCGGCGCCTGGGAGGGGCCGCAGCGCCTGTTCGTCCAGCGCTCCGGCGGCGGCTTCGTGGACGAGGCCGATCCCGAGATGTCCTTTCCGGGCCGGGTGTCCAGCGTGATCGCCGCCGATTTCGACAACGACGGCTATGAGGAGCTGTTCTTCAACCTGCACGGCGAGCCCAACCGCCTGTTCGGCTGGCGCGACGACCGCTGGCAGGCCATCGAAATCGGCGACGCGCTGGAGCCCAAGGGGCTGGGGACCGGGGCGGCGGTGGCCGACATCGACGGCGACGGACGGCTGGAACTGCTGATCGCCCATGGCAATGGGGTGGGCGGCGGGCATGGCGGCGGGCATGGCGGCGGATCGCCGCAGCCCCTGTCGCTCTACCGCACAGCGGCGAACCACAACGGGTGGCTGCGCGTGCTGCCGCTGACCCCCTACGGCGCGCCGGCGCGTGGCGCCGTCGTCACCTGCACGGCCAACGGGCGGCGGCAGGTGCGGTCCGTCTGCGCCGGGTCGGGCTATCTCTGCCAGATGGAGCCGGTGGCCCATTTCGGGCTGGGCGGCGCCCGCGGGGTGGAGCGGCTGGAGGTGCGCTGGCCGGACGGCATGACGGCCATCGTCGAGAACCCGCCCATCGGCCGGCTGCTGACCGTCCCCTATCCGCCGGAGTGAGGCGAGGCACAATCTTGCGTCCGGTCAAGGGTTGAGCGATGTCGGGCGGACGGTTGAGCTGAATCATATTTCCGTCCGGCAACAAATTTAATCTTTTGTATAACCTGCATGGTCTTTATTTTGCGGCGTCCGCCAGTGCCCGACGGGAACGCGCGGATGGGGAGATGTACGCCCTGTAACCGACCGCGAACCAATAAGGGGGCGCCGGGCTCTCGGCCCGCGACCGCAGGCACATGGCACACAGCGCTGTTCTCAGTCCCGGCCCCCGCGACCGGACCCTGACCGGGGTCGAGCGGTTCTTCGACGCCGATGAGGTGATCGTTTCCAAGACCGACCTGAAGGGCCGGATCACCTACGCCAACCGGGTGTTCCAGCGCGTGGCCGGCTACAGCGAGGCGGAGCTGATGGGTGCCCCGCACTCCATCGTCCGCCATCCGGACATGCCGCGCTGCGTGTTCAAGCTGCTGTGGGACACGCTGGGGGCGGGGCAGGAGATCTTCGCCTACGTCGTCAACCGGGCGCGCAACGGCGACCATTACTGGGTCTTCGCCCACGTCACCCCCAGCTACGACGTCAACGGTCGGCTCGTCGGCTACCACTCGTCGCGCCGGGTGCCGGACCGCAGCGCCATCGACAAGGTGGTGCCGCTCTACCGCACGCTTCTGGACATCGAAAACCGCCACGAAGACCGCAAGCAGGGCATGAACGAGGCCTTCGCCACCGTTGTCGGGCTGCTGACGGAGAAGGGGATCGGGTATGACGAATTCGTCTTCTCTCTCTAAGGCGTTCGCGCTCGGGGCGGTCGCCGCGCTGCTCGTCGCAGCGCTGTTGGTGACCGATGCGCTGGACGTCGGCGGCGCGCCGCTGCGCATCGGGATCGGCGCCGCCGCGCTGGCCGCGCTGGTCGGCGTCATGCTGTGCATGGTGCGCGCCCGCGCCGCGGTGGGGCAGGCGGTGGCCGTCTGCCAAGCGGTGTCGCGCGGCGACTTCGAGGCGCGGGTCGTCAATGTGCGGGAGAAAGGCGACCTCGGCGAGCTGATGCACGCCCTGAACGACTCGATCGACCGCACCGACGCCTTCATCCGCGAGGCCACCGCCTCGATGAGCTACGTGTCGGCCAACAAGTATTTCCGGCGGATCGTGCTGAAGGGCATGCAGGGCAACTTCCTGCACGCGTCGCGCACCATCAACACCGCCACCGACGCCATCGCCGTCAAGGTGAAGGGCTTCGCCGGGGTGACCGACCGCTTCGAGACGCAGATCCGCGCGGTGTGCGAACAGGTGTCCGGCACCGCCCACCAGCTGGAAATGTCGGCCCGCACCATGGAGTCCGACGCCCAGACCGCCACCGGCAAGGCGTCCTCGGTCGCCGCCGCCGCGTCGCAGACCGGCTCCTCGGTCGGCAGTGTCGCCGTTGCGACGGAGGAGTTGTCGGCGTCGATCCGGGAGATCGCCCGGCAGGTGGAGGAGGTCGCCAAGGTTGCCGCCAACGCGGCGGGCGAGGCCGAGCGCTCCAACGCGCTGATCGCCGAGCTGTCGGGCGCCGCCAAGACGGTGGGCGAGGTGGTCACCCTGATCAACGACATCGCCAGCCAGACCAACCTTCTGGCGCTGAACGCCACCATCGAGGCCGCCCGCGCCGGGGAGGCCGGCAAGGGCTTCGCCGTGGTGGCGCAGGAGGTCAAGCGGCTGGCCGACCAGACCGCCAAGGCCACCGGCGACATCGCCGGACAGATCGCCGGCATCCAGTCCTCCACGGACGTGGCGGTCGCCTCCATCGTCGGCATCGGCCACACCATCCAGGACATCAACCAGATCGCCGGCGGCATCGCCGCGGGCATCGGACAGCAGGGCTCGGCGATCCGCTCGATCGTCAGCAACATGGATCAGGCCGCCGCCGGCACCCGCGCCGTCACCGTGGACATCCAGGACGTCACCACCGCCGCTGAACGCACCAGCGGCACCGCCCACGAGGTCTTCGCCGCGTCGGAGCGGATGACCGTCCAGGCCGACCGCCTGACCCGCGAGGTTCAGCTTTTCCTGGACGAGATGCACAAGGTCGCCTGACGCGATCTTGTGCGATCCGCCGCTTTTTTGTCCCGGATTTTGCGCTTGCTTATACGGTAGGCATTGATCGGCCGCTGGGCGTTTGCTTGTATGCTGAGCAGCGCCGGAGCGGCGGACGGAGGTCGTGCGACCTTTTGCCTCATTTTTTAGGAGAAACCGGTGCTTTTGTTGCGGCGCACGCGGTGCGCGGGGTGCGGCGCAGCGAGGATGGTGCCGCGTGTGATTGTTCGGACTCCAATATGACGCCGAATTCATCACAATTTCGAAACTGACATCTCAGAAACGTTGAGGCTGAACCCGGAGCGCCGCCCCTAAACGCAGGCGTTCCGCGGCTTTGCGCGTTCCGATGGTTCCGAAAGGGCGTTTGGCACAGCGTTTGATGGTTAGACGTCTAAAAAAGATATCCCACCCAAACTCACAGAGGTGTTCGGGATGAGTGTGGCCGGAAACGAACTGTTCGAGCTTTCCCGAGGCGTCCTGGATGTCGCTTCCCGGAAAGTGTCTTTGATCGAAGACATCACCCGCCGCACCAAGATGCTGGCGATGAACGCCTTGATCGAGGCGTCGCGGGCCGGCGACGCCGGGCGCGGGTTCGCGGTTGTCGCGAACGAGGTTTCCGAGATTTCCAAGCAGGTGAACACCATCACCAAGGAGCTGCGGTCGGAGATCGTCTCGCGCGTCGATCACCTGACCACCACCGGCAGCGCCATGGTGCAGGAAATGCACGGGCGGCGTCTGGCCGACCTGTCGCTGAACATGATCGAGATCATCGACCGGAACCTGTACGAGCGGTCCTGCGACGTGCGCTGGTGGGCGACCGACAGCGCGGTGGTGGACTGCGCCGCCGACCCGACGGAGGTGAACCGCCAGCACGCCTCGCACCGGCTGAGCGTCATCCTGGAATCCTACACCGTCTATCTCGACCTGTGGATCGCCGACCTGAAGGGGGAGGTGATCGCCACCGGCCGTCCCGGCCGCTACCCCGGCGCCCAGGGCGCCCGCGTGGGGGACGAGGGGTGGTTCCGTCAGGCGCTGGCCACGCGCAACGGCGGCGAGTTCACGGTGGGCGACGTGTCGCGCAACGGCCGCCTGGAGGACCGCGTGGTCGCCACCTACGCCACCGCGATCCGGCGCGGCGGCGAGGCGGATGGCGATCCCATCGGCGTGCTGGGCATCTTCTTCGACTGGGAACCCCAGGCCGCCGCCGTCGTCCAGGGCGTGCGGCTGGAGGACGAGGAGCGCTCCCGCTCGCGCTGCCTTCTGCTCGACGCGCGGCACCGGGTGATCGCTTCGTCCGACGGGCGCGGCATCCTCAGCGAGACCGTCCAACTCCGCCGCAGCGGCGAGAGCATGGGCCATTACGCCGACGGGTCCGGACGCACCTACGGCTACGCGCTGACGCCGGGTTACGAAACCTACAAGGGGCTGGGCTGGTACGGGGTGATCGTGCAGGACCCGGACCCGCGCCAGCAGCAGGCGCCTGCAACCGCCGGTATGGGTGGGCGAATAGGAATGAACGGCGCCGGGCTTCACGGGTAAGGCTGGCATTCGCACCCTGCTCTGGTCATCGCGGCGGGTTTGCTTACACTTCGGGTCCGCCGCGTTGCTGGAGAGTTTCATGTCGTCCACCGCCCGCCGTCTTTATGTCCGCCGCGATACCTTCCCCATCGCGGGGACCTTCCGCATATCGCGCGGCGCCAAGACCGAGGCCGAGGTCGTGGTCGCCGAGGTGGTTGAATCCTGCAAGCGGGGCCGTGGGGAATGCGTGCCCTACGCCCGCTACGGGGAAACGCTGGACGAGACCGTCAGGACGCTGGAGTCCCTGGCCGGGGCGGTGGCGGACGGGCTGGACCGCGAGCGGCTGCGCACCCTTCTGCCGCCGGGGGCCGCGCGCAACGCGCTGGATTGCGCGCTGTGGGACCTTGAGGCCAAACAGGCGGGCAAACCGGCATGGCGGCTCGCCGGATTGCCCGACGCGCCGAGGAAGCTGACCACCTGCTACACGCTGAGCGTGGACGAGCCCGCGGCGATGGCTGCCTCCGCCAAGGCGCGGGCGGCGGACCATCCGCTGCTGAAGATGAAGCTGACCGGGGAGGGCGACCTCGACCGCGTGCGCGCGGTGCGCGAGGCCGCCCCAACCACCCGCCTGATCGTCGACGCCAACGAGGCCTGGACGCTGGAGATGCTCCACCGCTTCGCCCCGGTGCTGGCCGATCTGGGGGTGGAACTGATCGAGCAGCCGCTGCCCGCCGGCGAGGACGAGGCGCTGCGCGGCATCGACTGCCCGGTGCCGCTGGGCGCCGACGAATCCTGCCACGGGCTGGACTCGCTCGACCGTCTGAAGGGCATCTACCGGGTGGTCAACATCAAGCTGGACAAGACCGGCGGCCTGACCGAGGCGCTGCTGCTGAAGCGGGCGGCACAGGAGGCTGGCTTCGACATCATGGTCGGCTGCATGGTCGCCACCTCGCTCGCCATGGCGCCGGCCGTGCTGCTGGCCCAGGGCGCGCGCTACGTCGACCTCGACGGGCCGCTGCTTCTGGCCGAGGACCGCACGCCGGCCCTGCATTACGACGGCGGCACGCTGTGTCCGCCGGCCCCCGAACTCTGGGGATGACCGTCCCGGCCGGCAACCTGCTGGCGGGCCTGCCCCTTGATTCCTTGCCGAACGAGCTGTTCACCACCTTGACGGAGTCGGCGTCGTCGGGGACGGTGCGCATCGAGCGCATCCTGTCCACCGGTCAGGCGTCCCCCGACGGCTTCTGGTACGATCAGGACTGGGACGAGTTCGTGCTCGTCGTCCAGGGCGCCGCCCGGCTGCAGCTTGAGGGCGAGGCGGAGCGCGCGCTCGGGCCCGGCGACTGGCTGATGATCCCGGCCCGGCGGCGGCATCGCGTCGCCTGGACCGATCCGACCGCTCAGACCGTCTGGCTGGCGGTGCACATCGGCGAGAAACAGACACCGGAAACACCGGGGCAGGGGAAGGACCAATGACCATAGACATCGCCCGCGCCCGCGCGGAGACGCCGGGAACCCGGCACGTCGTTCATCTCAACAACGCCGGGGCCGCCCTGCCGCCGCAGCCGGTGCTGGACGCCGTGACCGCGCATCTGGCGCTGGAGGCCACCATCGGCGGCTACGAGGCGGCCGAGCACGCCAACGGCCGGCTGGAGGGTGTTTACGACTCCGTGGCCCGCCTGATCGCCTGCTCGCGGGAGGAGGTGGCCTTGGCGGAGAACGCGACGGTGGCCTGGGGAATGGCCTTCAACGCGCTGGCCGCCCTGCCGGGGGAGGGCTTCCGGCCCGGCGACCGCATCCTGACGGCGCGCGCCGAATACGCCGCCAACCTGATCCCCTTCCTGCAAGCCTCCCGGCGCACCGGCGTGGCGGTCGAGGTGATCCCCAGCGACGAGACCGGTCAGACCTCCGTCGAAGCGCTGGAGGCGATGATCGGGGAGCCGGGAAAGGGGCCGGTCAAGCTGATCGCCATCACCCACATCCCGACCAACGGCGGCTTGGTCAACCCGGCGGCCGCCATTGGGCGGGTGGCGCGGCGGCACGGCGTTCCCTATCTGCTCGACGCCTGCCAGACGGTCGGGCAGATGCCGGTGGACGTCGAGGAACTGGGCTGCGACTTCCTGTCGGCGACCGGGCGCAAGTTCCTGCGCGCGCCGCGGGGCACCGGCTTCCTCTATGTGCGCAAGGACTGGCTCGACCGCATCGAGCCGTACACGCTCGACCACAGCGGCGGCGCGCTGGCCGGGCCGGACCGTTACACCATGCGCCCCGACGCCCGCCGCTTCGAGATGTGGGAGAGCAACATCGCCGCCCGGCTCGGTCTGGGGGTGGCGGTGGATTACGCGCTGTCCTGGGGGCTGGAGGCGATCCGCGACCGCGCCTTCGCGCTGGCCGACAGGCTGCGGCACGGTCTGGACGCGCTTCCCGGCGTGACGGTGCGCGATCTCGGGGCGGAGCGCTGCGCCATCGTCACCTTCACGGTGGACGGCCACGACCCGCGCGCCATCAAGGCCGCGCTGCGCGGGCAGGGGATCAACCTGTCGGTGTCCTCCGCGCCGTCGACCCCTTTCGACATGGACGCCCGCGGGTTGACCGAGGTCGTCCGCGCCTCTCCGCACTATTACAACGACGAGGCGGAGGTGGAGCGGTTGCTGGCGGCGGTGAAGGCGCTGTAGGCGCTACAGAACCGACTCAACGACGTCGGCCACGCCGTCCGCGTAGCGGTCCCAGGTCAGTTCGGCCAGGAAGGCGGCGCCCGCCCGCCCGATGGCCGCCGCGCGGGCGCGGTCGGTCCACAGGCCTTCCAGCGCCGCGACGATCTCTTCCACGTCACTCTCGCCCCAGCCGTCGGTGCCGAAGGAGGTGGTGACGGCGCCCTGTCGGGTCAGCGGGACGCAGCGGTCCGCCCCGATCAGGTCGAGGTGCCCGGTGTTGGCCGACAGGATGGCGGGCACGCCGCAGGCCATGCATTCCATGGCGACGAGGTTGGTCCCGCCCTCGCCGCGGTTGGGGAACAGGCCGACATCGACCTCGCGCAGGATGCGGGCCATATCGGCGTTGGGCACCGGGCCGAGGTCCATCACCTGATCGGCGCGCAAGCCGTTGGCGGCGGCCCAGCCGGCCCCGTCGAACTGCCCGTTCTCGTGGAAACGCACCGGCGCCACGGCGGGGTTGGCCTCCAGCGAGCGGGCGCTCTCCGGCCAGGGGTTGTGCCAGGCGGTCAGCAGCAGCGCCTCGGGATGGCGCTCGGCGAAGGCGCGGAAGCCGAGCAGGGCGAGGTCCTGCCCCTTGCGGAACTCCGGTTTGCCACCGGAGAAGACGACGAAGCGGTCCTTAAACCAGCCGACCTTTGGCGCCGGGTGGAAGTGGGTGGGATCGACGCCTTGCAGCACTGTCTGCACCCGCCCGATGCCGGCGCTGGTCAGCACCCGCTCGACGAAGCTGGACCCGGCGACGATGGCCGCGCATGGCTCCGCCCGCGCCCGGCCTTCCGCGTCGATGACGCTGTCCTCCAGATAGCAGACGCCGACGGTGGGTTGGCCTTTCAGCGTCACGCCCTCCGCCGACCGGCTGCCGACGAGGTTGTTGCCGAGCCCGCGCAGCACCGGCACCGACACCCCGATCTCCTGGCCCGCATGGGGCGCGATCTGCCGGCAGAGCGCCTCGGACTCGCGGACGAAGCCGGCCATGCGCCGCCATTCCAGCGGGGACAGCGCGATGTCCTCCAGCCGCAGCGGCAGCGAGCAGACCGGCACCAGCCGCCCGCTGCGCGTCCAGCTCAGCGCCAGCTGCAGCCCGTTGACTCCCCAGCCGCTGTAGCTGGACAGGCCCCATTGGATGACAGCGGGCTGGGCGGTGGGCATGGTTCGTCCTTCGGGCTGGCGTGGTGGCGTAACCCTCTCCCCTCCGGGGAGAGGGTGGCCCGAAGGGCCGGGTGAGGGGGATGCGCTTGAGCCGGACGTACCGCCACGCGCAACCCTCTCACCCTAACCCTCTGCCCGGAGGGGAGAGGGGAGAAAGTTGAGGGGAGAGGGGAAAAATCACCTGTGCCGCGCGGTGGGAGAGACGTCGCCCATGGACTCCGAGACCGGGGCGTAGGGTTCGTCCATCAGCCCCTCGACCTTGGCGGCCATGATGAAGTCGTTCTCATGCAGGCCCTTGATCTTGTGCGTCCAGAAGGTGACGGTGCAATGGCCCCAGCCGTAGAGGATCTCGGCGTGGTGGCCTTCCGCCTCGCAGAGGTCGCCGACGCGCATGGCGAAATGCTGGGCCTCGCGGAAATTGGAGAAGCGGTAGTCGCGCTCCAGCCGGTCGGGGTCCGGCCTGATCGACCAGCCGGGCACCTGCACCAGATAAGTTTCCGCCATGGCGCGGTCCATCGGGGGGATGCCGCCGCGGCAGGGTTCGCAGCTCTTTCCCGCCAGTTCCTGTTGTGTCGCCATCTCGCGTCCTCCTGTGTTGTTGGTTCGGACTCCTTGTTTCGAACAATGCTGGGGCCGAAGCCTCGCGGCGGCAAGCCTCACGACCAGCCATGGACGCGCGCATGACGGACCTGCCCTTTGCCGATTACCAACAGCCCACGAAGACCGCCGCCGGGCCGCGCCTCGCCATCGTGGGAGAGGCGCCGGGGGCGGAGGAGGCCCGGCGGGGCGTGCCCTTCGTCGGGCGCAGCGGCCAGCTCCTCGACGAGACGCTGAAGGCCGCCGGGGTGGAGAGGGCGGAATGCCTCGTCGCCAACGTCTTCCGTTACCAGCCGCCGGGCAACAAGGTGGGGCATTTCTTCGCCTCCCGCACCCGCGCCAAGAAGGAGGGGCGGGCGCTGGACGAGCGCTGGGGGCCGTTCGGCACCTCCGACTGGGTGCTGGGGGAATTCTCCGGCGAGATCGAGCATCTGCAGCGGACGCTGGAGGGCTTCGCCCCCCGCGTCATCGTCGCGCTGGGCCGCACGCCGCTGTGGGCGCTGACCGGGCTGAACGGGATCATGCAGCTCCGCGGTACGGTCCAGCCCTGCCGTCTCGTGCCGGGGGCGGAGGTGGTGGCGACCTTCCACCCCAGCTACATCCTGCGCGGCCAGCTCGCCGAGCAGCCGACCTTCCTGGCCGACCTGACACTGGCCGCCTCGCGGCTGACGGCGTAAGCGCCGTTACGCCCGATCCGCGGCCTCGGCCAGACCGAGGAAGGCGGGAAGCTCGTGGGTGATGACGTAGGTCGGGATGGGGGCCAGGAAGTCGCGCATCCGGCCCTTCTCCATGAAGCGCTTGCGGAAGCGGGAGTGGGTGAACAGGGTGCCCAGCTTCGGCACGATGCCGCCCGCGATGTAGATGCCGCCGCGCGCCCCCAGCGTCAGCGCGAGGTTGCCCGCCACGGTGCCGAGCATCGCGCAGAACATCTCCACCGCCTCCACGCAATGGGGGTTGGTGTTGGCGGTCGCGGCGTCCGACACCTGGGCCGGGGTGAAGGGCTCCGGCTCCTGATGGTCGAGGACGCAGAGCGCCTGATAGAGGTTGACCAGCCCCGGCCCGGACAGCACCCGCTCCGCCGACACATGGTCGAAGCTCTTGCGGAGCTGGGCCAGAACGGCGCTCTCGCGGTCGCTGACCGGGGCCATGGTGACGTGACCGCCCTCCGCAGCGAGTGCGGTCCAGCCCTCGGGTCCTGGCACCAGCCCCGACACGCCCAGCCCACTGCCCGGCCCGATCACCCCGACGACGCGGCCCGGTTCTGGCGCGCCTTCGCCCACCTGGCGCACATCGGCGGCGGTGAGGCGGGGCACCGACAGGGCGACGGCGGTGAAATCGTTGATGACGGCCAGCCGCTCCAGCCCCAGCGTGCCGCGCACCGCGGCCGTGGAGAAGGACCAGCCGCGGTTGGTCATCAACACCGCATCGCCGGTCACCGGACCGGCGATGGCGAAGGCGCCGCGGCTGGGCCGGGCGTCGTGCGCCACGCCGCCCAGATAGGCGAGCGCCGCCGCCTCCAGCGACGGGAAGTCGGCGCAACGCAGCACGCGCGAACCGTGGATGCCCGTGCCGTCGATCAGGCCGAAGCGGGCGTTGGTGGCGCCGATGTCGGCGACCAGGGTGACGGGGCCGGAAACGGCATTGCTGTCTGTGGTCATAGAATCAGTTTCACCCGTACGGCGCGCGCGTCAAGGCATCGACGTAGCTTTCCCGCCACCAGCCGATGTCGTGGCTGCGCAGGATGCGCATCATCGCGGCGTGGCGTTCCTTGCGCTCGGGCAGCGGCATGGTCAGGGCGCGCTGCAGAGCGTCGGCCACCGCCTCGATGTCGAAGGGATTGACGATCAGCGCCGAATCGAGTTCCCGCGCCGCCCCGGCGAAGGTGGACAGCACCAGCACGCCGGGGTCGTCGGCGTCCTGGCAGGCGACATACTCCTTGGCGACGAGATTCATACCGTCGCGCAGCGGGGTGACCAGCCCGACATGGGCGGTGCGGTAGAAGCCGGCCAGCACACGCCGCCCAAAGCTCTTGTTCAAGTAACGGATGGGCACCCAGTCGAACTCGGCGAAGCGCCCGTTGATGCGGCCCGACAGCTCCGACAGCTCGCGCTTGATGGCGATGTATTCCGGCACGTCCTCCCGGCTCGGCGGGGCCACCTGGAGGAAGGAGACGCGGTTGCAATGCTCCGGATAGGTCGCCAGGAGCTGCTCGAAGGCCTGGAAGCGCTGTGGCAGGCCCTTCGAATAGTCCAGCCGGTCGACCCCGATGATCAGCCGCCGCCCGACGAGGCTTTCCTTCAGCCGCTGGGTGTGGCGGGAGCGCATGGCGGTCTCGGCGATGCCCACCAGATTTTCGGTGTCGATGCTGATGGGAAAGGCGCGGGCCAGCAGCGTGCGCCCGAAGGCGTGGATCAGCATGCCGCCCTCGGGGCCGCGGTCCTCGACCTCGCCGTCCAGCTCCTGCCGGATGTAGTCGGCAAAGCTGCGCAGATCCACATGGGTGTGGAAGCCGACGAGGTCGTAGGCGCACAGCTCGCGGATCAGCTCCCGGTGATTCGGCAGAGCCACCAGGATTTCCGGGGCGGGGAAAGGCGTATGCAGGAAGAAGCCCATGCGCTGGGTGCAGCCGCGCTGGCGCAATTCCTCGCCGAAGGGGATCAGGTGGTAGTCGTGGACCCACACCATGTCGTCGGGGCTGAGCAGCGGAACCAGCTTTTCCGCGAAATAGCCGTTGACCCGCTTGTAGCCTTCGCGCGTGCGGCGGCTGACCTCGATCAGGCCGACGCGGTAATGGAACAGCGGCCACAGGGTCTGGTTGGCGAAGCCGTTGTAATATTCCTCGAAGTCGCGGCGGCTGAGGTCCAGCGTCGCGTAGGTCAGGCGCCCGACGTCGGTGCGCCGGGGCTCGCTCTGCGACTCCTCCTCGACCACCGTGCCGCTCCAGCCGAACCAGATGCCTCCGGTCTTCTTCAGCGCGGCCAGCACGGCCACGGCGAGGCCCCCGGCGGCTTGCTTGCCTTCATCGATGGGGGCGACGCGGTTGGATACGACGACCAGTCTGCTCACGTGGGTGGTTCTCCGGTGCCGGACGGCCGCATGGTGGGGCGGCCGAATGGCGCGTGTCGGGGCGGACCCCGGGACGCGCAGGGACAAAACGACCGTGTGGGGGGTTGGTTCCCCATCGGTCGGATGGGTTATGCCGAAGGACCGGGGTGGGTTGGCGGACGCGCCGCCAGCCCCAGATTGTGTGGGAGCAGGGCCGGGATTTTGTGTGCAATGCAGCATAAACGGCTGTTTGCGCCACGTCGAAGCTTTGTCTTAACTTTGGTTAAACCATTGACTGACATGCAAAAACATTTTCCCTCTTGATCCCTGGGCGGGGCTTCATCATATTGTGCAGTGCGGCATCGGTCGTATCTGCGATGCGGGCGATGCCGTAACGCACTTCTTGGGCGTTTCCTCCCTAGACTCGGGCCGGGGCCTTTGCCCCGGCCTTTTTTTGTGCGCCGTTCGGCGCGCGGAAGGCTGGTCAGCGCGGCGCAAGGGGGTCGGACGGCAGGTGGGCGATGTTGTCCACCATCTCGTGCATGTGCCGGGTCAGGACGGTCAGGAAGGGCAGGCGCGACAGTGTGGCTTCGTCCATGTAGAGGTCGCGGCTGATCTCGATCTGGAGCGTGTGGATGCCCTGGCGGGGGCGTCCGTAATGGCGGGTGGTGTATCCGCCGGCGTAGGGCGCGTTGCGGCTGACCGTGTAGCCCAGGCCGCGCAGGAATCGCTCCGCCGTCTCGGTGACCGCGGGGGCGCAGGAATTGCCGAAACAGTCCCCCAGCACGATGTCGCTGCGCCGGTTGTCGCGGTCGCCCAGCCCGGGAGAGGGCATGGAATGGCAGTCGATCAGCACCGCGTGGCCGAAGCGGGCACGCGTGTCCTCGACCAAACGGCGCAGCGCGGCGTGGTAGGGGGTGTAGCATTGCTCCACCCGCCGCACCGCTTCAGAGAAGCGCAGCTTGCCGCGATAGATGTCCTCCCCGTTGGCAACCACGCGGGCGATGGTGCCCAGCCCCGCGGCCACGCGCGGCGAGCGCGTGTTCACATAAGGCGGCAGCGGGTCCGCGAACATCTCGGGATCCAGCTCGTAGGCTTCGCGGTTGACGTCCAGGAAGGCGCGGGGAAAAAGCGCGCGGATCAGCGGTATACCCAGCGCCGGGGCGCCGGCGAAAATCTCGTCGACGAAGCAGTCTTCCGACTTTCGCAAGGCGCGCGGGTCGAGGCGGGCCGCCGCCAGGAACTCGGCCGGATAGCGGTTGCCGCTGTGCGGCGAGGCCAGCACCAGCGGCTTGGTCTGTTCGTCCGGGGCCAGAAGTTCGAAGGCCGGCTCCGGAGTGGCGGCGTCGACGGAAGCATCCATGGCATTGTGATGTAGTGGACCCGGACGGCTCTGTCACGCGCCGTCCCGCTCGCGTCTCGACAGATGTGAAGCGCGGCCCGTTCCCTCGGCGGAAAAAAACGACGGTGTCCGCTGCCGGGCGGCAAAAAAGTGAAATCGAGGCTTGCCAGGCCTACAGGATGATGGTACACCCCACGCCCACGCCGGACGGGTCGCAAGACGGATGCCGAACCCCGAACCGACCGGCGGCACGGATGGGCGCGTAGCTCAGCGGGAGAGCACTACGTTGACATCGTAGGGGTCACAGGTTCAATCCCTGTCGCGCCCACCATCCTCGAAGGCCGGAACCCCAACGGGTGTCCGGCCTTCTCCATATCCGGCCCCGTTCAATTATATCCGGCCCCGTTCAATTCGGTCGAGCTCGCGACGAGCGACGGTGCCTCTCCCCGCTTTCCGAGAGTTTTGAGCTCCCGACAACCATCGGGACTGGAAAAGCGTTTCTCCTCCCCAGGGCGACGATGTCGATCAGCATTGGGAGCGGCAAAACCTGCCAACCTGTTTCAAACATTATGCAGTCACGACAGATATGAACCCAGTCGCGCTGCAATGAATGCTTCGCTCTGATAGCATCTCCGATGCCAGAGATCGGAGGTTGAAAATCAGGCAAAGAATTTTGGAAATAGTTTCCATATCATTCATAAGTACTATGACGCAAATTGTAGGGTATATTTAACATGTCATTATAATTTTTAGGGAATTATCCCGCCTGAACGCATCATGCGCAAGGCGGAACTCCCGATGAAAATAAGAACCATTCAACAAAAGATTGCCGGGTTGGCAGGGCTGTGCCTGATTGGAACGGTGGGTGTCCTGGTCGGCTTCGGGGTTCTGTCGGCCAACACCACCAACACCTATGTCAACACCCAGGTCGCCGATATCCTGGAGCGCAAGACCAAGGAATCACTGCTCAATCTCGCCTCTTCACAAGCCGGGCTGATCCGGGCGGAGTTCGACACGGCGTTGAACGCGGCGCGGACCATGGCCCACAGCTTCGCGTCCATCGTCGATCCCGGGAACACGGGGAGCGCCCCGGTGGCCACCCGGCGCGACGCCATCAACGGCATCCTGCTCAACGTGCTGCAGAACAACGAGCTGTTCAACGGCACCTACACCGCGTGGGAACCCAACGCGCTGGACGGGGACGACGCCGCCTTCAATGGGCATCGGGAATCCGGAAACGACGCGACGGGGCGCTTCATTCCCTATTGGAATCGCGACCGGAACGGCCGGATCGCCATGCAGCCGCTTGTCGAATACGACAGCCGCGACCTGCATCCCAACGGCGTCATGAAGGGCGGGTGGTACATCGGCCCCAAGGAGACCGGAAAGGAAAGCGTTCTTGACCCGCTGCCCTACGTCGTGCAGGGCAAGCAGGTCTTCCTGGCCACCTTGTCCGTTCCGGTGGTCGTCGGCGGCAAGTTCCAGGGCGTGGCCGGCGCCGACTTCAACCTCGACTTCGTCCAGCAATTGACCGCGAAGGTCAGCAAGGCGGTTTTCGACGGGCGAAGCGAGGTCGTCATCATCAGCAACATGGGGCTGATCGTCGCCCACAGCGGCAAACCGAACCTGATCGGCCAGTCGATCTCGTCCTTCGACGCCGCGTGGCAAGACGATCTCGCCTATGTGCGGGGTGGGACCGCCCACGTCGAGGTGCAGGCTGAGAGCGGCCTGCTGCGCACCTTCGCCCCCATCCCGATGGGCCGCACGGGCAAGCCCTGGTCGGTGCTGATCCAGGTGCCGAAGGACATCGTCCTGGCCGACGCCAACGCGTTGGGCGGCGCGCTGAACGACCGGGCCGATTCCGGCATGCTGTGGCAGGTCGGCGTCGGGCTTCTGGTCATCGTCGCGGCCGTCGGTCTGATGTGGATGATGGCCGGCCGCATCGCCCGTCCGGTCCGCGCCTGCGTCCGCTTCGCCGAGGGGATCGCCGACGGCGACTTCAACCAGACGCTCGAGGTTCGGCAGGAAGATGAGATCGGCACCCTGGCCGACGCGCTGCGCAAGATGCTGACCGATCTGCAGCGCATGATCGCGCAGCGGGCCGCCGACCAGCGGCAGGCGGAGGCGGAGCGCCGCACCGCCATGCTGACGCTGGCCGACGATCTGGAGTCCAATGTGATGAGCGTGGTGGAAGGCGTCGACACCGCGGCCAAGGCGATGGGCGTGACCGCCCAGGCCATGACCTCCACGGCCACGCAGACCAGCCAGCAGGCGGCGGTGGTGGCCAGCGCCGCCGACGACGCGAATGTCAACGTCCAGACCGTGGCCGCTGCGACGGAGGAGCTTTCCGGGTCCATCCGCGAAATCGGCGAGCGGGTCAACCGGTCCGCCGAAATCGCCCGCGACGCGGTGACCGCGGCCCAGCGGGCCAACGATCAGGTTCTCGGCCTGACCGAGGCCGCCGGGAAGATCGGCATGGTGGTCCAACTCATCCAGGACATCGCGGCGCAGACCAACCTGCTGGCGCTGAACGCGACCATCGAGGCGGCCCGCGCCGGCGAGGCCGGCAAAGGGTTCGCGGTGGTGGCGGGTGAGGTGAAGCATCTCGCCAACCAGACCGCCAAGGCGACCGAGGACATCGCCCTCCAGGTGAACGAGATGCAGCGTGTCACCGGCGATACGGCGACGGTCATCAAGGGCGTCGGCACCATCATCGCGCAGATCGACGGCATCGCCACCAACATCGCCGCCGCGGTGGAGGAGCAGAGCGCGGCGACCCTGGAGATCGCCCGCAACGTCCAGCAGGCCGCGACCGGCACCCAGGACGTG
Source organism: Azospirillum brasilense (assembly GCF_001315015.1). NCBI lineage: Bacteria > Pseudomonadati > Pseudomonadota > Alphaproteobacteria > Rhodospirillales > Azospirillaceae > Azospirillum > Azospirillum brasilense. The sequence continues at coordinate 988,599 of NZ_CP012914.1, forward strand.
TCGGCCAACATCACCGGCGTGCGCGGGGCCGCCACCGAGGCCGGCCACTCCGCGCAGGAAGTGCTGTCCGTCTCCGGCCAGTTGAGCGTCGAATCGGAACGCCTGCGTGGCGTGGTGCATGGTTTCCTGGGAAAGATCCGGGCCGCCTGACCGCTTCGGTTTCAAAGGGGCGTGGGGCCGTGGGGATGTGACGTTGGGGCGAGGCCGGCCAGCAACCGCCGGGGGCGGCCGGTTCGTCTGGTCCACTTTCGCCGGGAGGCCGGCCGTGTTCCGTGGCGCCCGGCTCCTGCCGGAGCGCGCGCAAAAGCCGGTCGTGGACGCACGCTTCCGGACAGCCCAGCCACCGCCACCGGCGCGTCGTACCCGAACCACCGGCCGACTCCACGGTCGTGTGCTCGCGGAAAATGCCGGCCTTCACGCACGGACGCCCGTTGCCCCCCTTTTAGGTTTTGCCGGGGGGAGCAACGGTTCGATGAGTGACCGAAGGCGCTTCTAGGCCGCGCTGCGGTTCGGCGCCATGCCGCGCGCCAGGGTTTCCAGATCGTGGTCCAGCGCCGGCTGGTCGGCCTCCGGCACGTGGAACTTCACATGCAGCCGTCCCGGCTCGCAGGACTTCACCGTGAAGGGCACGGGGCGGGACAGGCCGGGCGCGCGCAGGGTGCCGGGGGTGCCCGCCGCGATCATCGGCGCGTCCACGATCATCGCGCCGCCGGATGACAGGTTGGCGATCCGCGCTTTGCAGTCCGTACCGGCGACGGCGCCGTCGATGGTGCAGGGCAGGTCGATCTGGAAGCGTGCCCTGCGGCGGCGGTCGACGTCGCTGGTCGCGGTGCGGACCACGCGCACCAAAACGCTTTGCAGATCGTCGATGCTCTGCGCCACGTCGCCGGCGGCGGCGCGCATTCCGTCGGCCCGTTCGCCGGTCTGGTTGGCCTCGTCGGACACCAGAGCGATGCGGCTGGACACCTCCTGCGCGGCGTGGCTGGTCTCGTTGACGGTGCGGGCGATCTCCCGGGTGGCGGCATCCTGCTCTTCGACCGCGGCGGCGATCGACGAGGAGATGTCGGAAACCTGATCGATGGTCGCGGCGACCTCGCCCACCCGGTCCACGGCCTGCCTGGTGACGGATTGCACGTCGGTGATCAGTGTGGCGATCTCCTCGGTGGAGCGGGCGGTCTGGTTGGCGAGGTTCTTGACCTCCTGCGCCACCACCGCGAAGCCCTTTCCGGCCTCGCCGGCGCGGGCCGCCTCGATGGTGGCGTTCAGCGCCAGCAGGTTGGTCTGGCTGGCGATGTCGCCGATCAGGCGGGCGACGGCGCCGATGCGCTCGACCGCCTCCGAGAGATGCCCGATGATCGCGCTGGCGGATCCGGCCTTTTCCACGGCCTGCCCGGTCACCGACACCGACGCCGTCACCTGCCGGCCGATCTCCCGGATGGAGGCGGACAGTTCATTGGCTGCGGCGGCAACGGTCTGGGCGTTGACCAGCGCCTGGTTCGCCGCGGCGGCGACGGTTTGGGAGTTGTCGCTGACCATTCCAGCGGAGGCGGCCATCGCCTCGGCGTTGCTGGCCATCTGTCCGGCGTGCCGGGCGACCTGCTCCACGGCGGTGCGGGTTTCGCGCTCCACTGTGTCGGCCATGGCGGCCAGGGACTGGCGCCGCTCCTCCTCGCCGGCCACGCGGGCGCGTTCCTGTTCGGCGCGCAGGCGTTCGTTCTCCAGGCCGGCTTCGCGGAAGACGCGCACGGCATCGGCCATCTGGCCGATCTCGTCGCCGCGCCTTTCGAACCCGACCTCCGCCCGCAAGTCGCCGGTGGCCATGCGGGTCATGGTCAGCCGCATCCGGTCGATCGGCCCGACCACCGCCAGCCGCAGGAAGACGATGGAGGCGGCGATCAGAAGGAGCGTGACCGTGGCCGTCGTGACCAGCAGGGTCTTCAGCGTGGCTGCGGAGGCTTCGATGTCGGTCACCGCCGCGTCGAGGCTGTTCAGCCGTTCCCCGCGAACCTCCTCCATAGTGGAGAGGAGCCGCTCCATCTCCTTGTCCATGCTTTCGGCCACTGCGTCGAACTGACCCATCATGGCGTTCCCCGTCACCGGGCCGCCGTCGACGTAGGCGCGGGACATGCGCTGGCCCAGCTCATAGAAGGGGGGGAAGGCGGCCTGGGTGGCGGCGATGCTCCGCACCATCTCCGACAGCCCCAGTTCGCGGGCGACGGCATGGGCGTTCTCGGCATGCTGGGCGAAGGCCTTTGCGAACTCGTCCGCCTTCGCCGGACCATCGTCCAGCCCGTCCAGCCCACGGGTCGCCGACACGTCGGTCAACCACTGCTGCACCTGCGCCACGTCGTAACGGATGTTGGCGATCAGCTCGCTCAGCGGCACCACCTTGCGGCTCACCTCATCGGCGGTCTGGCGGACATGGGACAGGTGCTGTTCCTGCCGCGATGTTTCGGTCCCGACGAGGAAAGTTGCGATCGCCATGACGAAAAAAACAAACACAGAGACCAGCGTTGTCTTTCGTTTGATCGTCATGGCGTGCAAGAAATTCATAACAATGCTCCATTCCATATATTTCTGCTGCGGACTTGCCGCTGTCAGATGTGTCGAATGGACAATTCATCCAATCAAACTTGAAATCAAGTTTACCGTTTATCCTATTACGAAGCCCTGATGTGCGCTCTCGTTATGAGTAACGGTTGTATTCCATGTGAAAATGCCATGCGTGGTGATTGGGTGTTTGAAGTCGTGGGTGTGCTGGGAAGAATATTTTAGGGGTTTCTGGTCATATTTATGACCGAATATATGGGTTTTATAACCGGACGCGCCTGATTTTATGTCCAAGCTTGGGTCATTTTCTTGCGGGCACGCAAAGAAAAAGGCCCTCCCCCGCGAACGGGGAAGGGCCTCCGATGCGCGCCGGATGGCGTGTCGGCTCAGCCGGCGGCCTTCGCCTTGGCCTCGATGCGGCGGCGGTGGAGCACCGGTTCGGTGTAGCCGTTCGGCTGCTCGCGGCCCTTGAAGACGAGGTCGCAGGCAGCCTGGAAGGCGACGCTGCCGTCGAAGTCGGCGGCCATCGGGCGGTAGAGCGGATCGCCGGCGTTCTGCTTGTCCACCACGGCGGCCATGCGCTTCATCGTCTCCATGACCTGCGCCTCGGTGGTGATGCCGTGGAGCAGCCAGTTGGCGATGTGCTGGCTGGAGATGCGCAGCGTGGCGCGGTCCTCCATCAGCCCGACGTTGTTGATGTCCGGCACCTTGGAGCAGCCGACGCCCTGGTCGATCCAGCGCACGACGTAGCCGAGGATGCCCTGGGCGTTGTTGTCCAGCTCCTGCTGGATCTCCTCTTCCGACCAGTTGGGGCGGTCGGCCAGCGGGATGGTCAGGATGGCGTCCAGGCTGGCGCGCTCGCGGCGGGCCAGTTCCTCCTGGCGGGCGGCGACGTTGACCTGATGGTAGTGCAGGGCATGCAGCGTGGCCGCGGTGGGCGAGGGCACCCAGGCGGTGTTGGCGCCGGCCTGCGGGTGGGCGACCTTGGCGGCCAGCATGTCGGCCATGCGGTCGGGCATCGCCCACATGCCCTTGCCGATCTGGGCGTGGCCCTTCAGCCCGCAAAGCAGGCCGGTGTCGACGTTCCAGTCCTCATAGGCCTTGATCCAGGCGGACGACTTCATGTCGTTCTTGCGGATCATCGGGCCGGCTTCCATGGCGGTGTGCATCTCGTCGCCGGTGCGGTCGAGGAAGCCGGTGTTGATGAACACCACGCGCGCCGCCGCGGCGCGGATGCACTCCTTGAGGTTCACCGTGGTGCGGCGCTCCTCGTCCATGATGCCCATCTTCAGCGTGTTGCGCGCGATGCCCAGGGCGTCCTCGACGCGGGCGAACAGCTCGTCCGCGAAGGCGACCTCCTCCGGCCCGTGCATCTTCGGCTTCACGATGTAGACCGAGCCGGCGCGGCTGTTGAGACGGGCGCCCTTGACGTCGTGCAGCGCGATCAGCGAGGTGATCATGCCGTCGAGGATGCCCTCCGGCGCCTCGCTGCCGTCCTTCAGCAGAACCGCGCTGTTGGTCATCAGGTGACCGACGTTGCGGATCAGCATCAGGCTGCGGCCCGGCAGGGTGATCGTCTCGCCGTTGCGGCTGGTGTAGCTGCGGTCGGGGTTCAGCCGGCGCTCCACCGTGCCGCTGCCCTTGGGGAAGCTGGCGGTCAGGCTGCCGGTCATCAGGCCCAGCCAGTTGCGGTAGGCCAGCACCTTGTCCTCGGCATCCACGGCGGCGACGGAGTCCTCGCAGTCCTGGATGGTGGTCAGGGCGGATTCGAGCACGAGGTCGGCGACGCCCGCCGCGTCGGTCTTGCCGATCGGGTGGCTGCGGTCGATGCGGATTTCCATGTGCAGGCCGTTGTCGGCCAGCAGGATGGCTGTCGGGGCGGACGGCGCACCGTTGTAGCCGACCAGACGCTCCGGCTCGGCGAGGCCGGTGGCGCGACCGTCCTTCAGCGCGACGACGAGGCGGCCGTTGTCCACCGTGTAGCCGGCGGCGTCGGCGTGCGATCCGTCGGACAGCGGGGCGGCGCGGTCCAGCACGTCGCGGGCGAAGGCGATGACCTTCTCGCCGCGCTTCGGGTTGTAGCCGGCGGTGCGCTCCGCCCCGTCCGTGTCGGGGATGGCGTCGGTGCCGTAGAGCGCGTCGTACAGGCTGCCCCAGCGGGCGTTGGCGGCGTTCAGCGCGTAGCGGGCGTTCATCACCGGCACGACGAGCTGCGGGCCGGCGGTCGTGGAGATCTCCGGATCGACGTTCTCGGTCGTCACGGCGAAGTCCGGGCCTTCCGGCAGGAGATAGCCGATCTCCTTGAGGAATTCGGTGTGGGCGGCGCGGTCCAGCGGCTGGCCGCGGCGGCTGCGGTACCACTCGTCGATCTGGGCCTGGAGCGCGTCCCGCTTGGCCAGCAGCGCGCGGTTGCGCGGGGCCAGATCGTGGAGAATGGCATCAAGGCCCGACCAGAATTGCTCCGGCGTCACGCCGGTTCCCGGCAGGGCTTCGTTCTCGATGAAGCGGTGAAGCTCCGTGGCAACTTGCAAGCCGCCAACCTGAATGCGTTCCGTCACCATTGCTGCTCTTTCCTTCCGAAGTCGTAGACACCGCGGTTTTTCGGTTTGTCGTTCTTTGGCTGACGTTTTTTCACCGCAATCCCGCTCCGGCACGGTCCATTCGGTCCGGCGTCCGGCGCGGGTTTCGCGCGACAAGGTACACATTCGCGGCGCTGCGGTCTTCCTCGGAATTGTCCTGGCGAATTGCCGCGCTGCGGCGGTTGCGCGGGGAACTCCTCCAAAGGCCTGCCAGCGCCTATGTTGGGTGGCATGAGCATATCCGGCGATGCTTCCACCGCGGCGGGCCCCCCGCGGGAACCACTGTCCGGGCTGGTGGAGCGGGTGACCTTCCACAGCCCGGAGACGGGATTCTGCGTGCTGCGGCTGAAGGTGCGCGGGCAGCGTGACCTCGTCACGCTGGTCGGCCACGCCGCCACCATCGGGGCGGGGGAGTTCGTGCAGGCCAGCGGGGCCTGGGTGAACGACCGCAACCACGGGCTCCAATTCAAGGCCGACTTCCTGCGCGCCACGCCGCCGACCACGGTGGAGGGGATCGAGAAGTATCTCGGCTCCGGCCTGATCCGCGGCATCGGGCCGGTCTACGCGAAGAAGATGGTCAAGGCGTTCGGCGAGGCGGTGTTCGACGTGATCGAGCAGGAGCCGGACCGGCTGCGGCAGGTCACCGGCATCGGGCCGAAGCGGGCCCAGCGCATCATCGCCGGCTGGGCCGACCAGAAGGTGATCCGCGAGATCATGGTCTTCCTGCACAGCCATGGGGTCGGCACCTCGCGCGCCGTGCGCATCTTCAAGACCTACGGACCGGACGCCATCCAGCTCATCACCGAGAACCCCTACCGGCTGGCCCGCGACATCCGTGGCATCGGCTTCAAGACAGCGGACGCGGTGGCCGCCCGGCTGGGCATCGAGAAGACCGCGATGATCCGCGCGCGGGCCGGCATCGCCTACGCGCTGGCCGAGGCGACCGACCAGGGCCATTGCGGCGTGCCGGTGGCCGAGCTGATCCCCATGGCCGTGAAGCTGCTGGAGATCGACGCGTCCATCCTGGAGACCGCGGCGGAGCTGGAGCGGCAGGACGGCGCGGTGGTCGCCGACAGCCTGGGCGGCGAGCCCTGCCTGTTCCTGGCCAGCCTGCACCGGGCGGAGCGGGCCATCGCCGAGCGGCTGCGCCGGTTGGCCGGCGGCCCCGTGCCTTGGCCGGAGATCGACGCGGAGAAGGCGATTCCCTGGGTGGAGGCGAAGGCCGGGATCACGCTGGCCGAGGGGCAACGCGAGGCGCTGCGCCAGGCGGCGACGTCGAAGCTGCTGGTGATCACCGGCGGTCCGGGGGTGGGCAAGACGACGCTGGTGAACAGCATCCTGACCATGCTGAAGGCCAAGGGCGTCTCAATCGCGCTGGCCGCCCCCACCGGCCGCGCCGCCAAGCGGCTGAGCGAGAGCACCGGCATGGAGGCGCGGACCATCCACCGCCTGCTGGAAACCGACCCGCAGGCCGGCGGCTTCAAGCGCGACGAGACCAACCCGCTGGACTGCGACCTGCTGGTGGTGGACGAGACCAGCATGGTCGACGTGCCGCTGATGAACGCCCTGCTGCGCGCCGTGCCGGGGCGGGCAGCGCTGCTGCTGGTCGGCGACGTGGATCAGTTGCCCTCGGTTGGGCCGGGGCAGGTGCTGGGCGACGTGATCGCCTCAGGCGCGGTGCCGGTGGTCCGGCTGACCGAGATCTTCCGGCAGGCGGCGACCAGCCGCATCATCGTCAACGCCCACCGCATCAACGCCGGCCAGATGCCGGAGATGCCCAAGGCCGGGGAGGACAGCGACTTCTACTTCGTCGAGGCGGCAACTCCGGAGGCCGGGGTGGCGAAGCTGATCGAGATGGTCCGCGACCGCATTCCCCGCCGGTTCGGCGCCGACCCGGTGCGCGACGTACAGATCCTCTGCCCGATGAACCGCGGCGGCCTCGGCGCGCGGTCGCTGAACATCGAATTGCAGAGGGTGCTGAACCCGCCGGGCGAGTCCCGAGTCGAGCGATTCGGCTGGACCTTCGGCCCCGGCGACAAGGTCATGCAGGTCGAGAACAACTACGACAAGGAGGTCTACAACGGCGATCTCGGCATCGTATCCGCCGTTGACGCCGAAGAAGGTGTGCTGACCGCCACCTTTGACGGCCGTCCGGTAACCTATGATTTCGGAGAATTGGACGAGATCGTCCTGGCCTACGCCACGACGATTCACAAGAGCCAGGGGTCCGAATACCCGGTGGTCGTTATTCCGGTGGTGACCCAGCATTACACGATGCTCCACCGCAACCTGATTTATACCGGCGTGACGCGGGGCAAACGGCTCGTGGTCATGCTCGGCCAGCGCCGCGCGCTCGCCATGGCGGTGCGTGGGACACAGGGGCGGCGGCGCTGGACGAAACTGGGGGAATGGCTGACGCCTCTATGACCCTTGGCGAAAGACAACCATGTCGGGATTTTATCACAGACGTATGCGCGCGCCGTTTGCGATGCCTGCCCCGGTGTGCGGAGCGCCCTCCGTCGCGCGCTGTAGAAAATGTTCTAAGCTGTTCAATTCGCAAAAGAAAACTTTGTTGTTCCGGGGCTGGGGTGGGAGTGAGCACCCCTCGTCCGCCAAGGGCGGCACCGGGCGTCTTCGGGACCGGCACCCCTTCCGAACGGGCGGATTTCCCCTGGCCGAATGTCGCAGGAAAGGGCGTCTGGCCTTTGGCGTGCTTGACGGACGGCTCGTACCCTGTGACAAAGATAATTCGGCATCCTTTATGAGCTTGAAGACACATGTTCGACCGCCCGCCCCGCCAGGGCTACCGCGCTCCCGAGATCACCAAGGCCAACGTCACCGCCACTGTGAAGTGGTTCAACCCCACCAAGGGGTTCGGCTTCGTGTCCCCCGAGGACGGTTCGCCCGACGCCTTCCTGCACGTCTCCGCGGTTCAGGCCGCCGGCTATGACGCGCTCGACGAAGGCGCGACCATCGTTTGCGACCTTGCCCGCGGCCCCAAGGGTCCGCAGGTTGCTTCCATTCAATCCGTGGACACGTCCACCGCCTCCCGCGCTCCGGCCCGTCCGGCCCGCACGGGCGCCGGCGGCGGCTTTGGCGGCGGCGGCTATGACCGTGGCGGCTACGGCGGCGGCGGCGGTTACGACCGCGGCGGCTGGGGCAACGACGCCGGCGGCGGCGAAGAGGTCGACGGCACCGTCAAGTGGTTCAACGCCGACAAGGGCTTCGGCTTCATCACGCCGAGCACTGGTGGCAAGGACGTGTTCGTCCATGTGAACGTTCTGCGTCGCTCCGGCATGCAGACGCTCCAGGAAGGCGATCAGGTGCGCGTGACCGTCCGCCAGGGCCAGAAGGGTCCGGAGGCCGGTAAGGTCGAGTACCGCTAAACCGTCTTCAGCCTCTGAAGAACGGTCGGGGCGCTTCCGCAAGGAAGCGCCCCGATTCATTTCGGGCTCCCGAGGGCAACGCCAAAGGCATCCGCATCGTTGCGGTGAATCCCCATCTTGCCCAAACCTTGTGCATGCTGCGACAGTGCCTGGGCGGTTTGGACCCGGCGGGTCCTGGACCGCGGCGGTATCCGGGGGCTTGCCGGCGGCGCGGAGCGATCATCGCCGGCGCGGCGGAAAGTCCTGGCGACCGGGTACCTGTACCGGGGTTGTGGGGAGGTGACGAGGTGAGGGAAGGCATGAGGAACGATCCGCCGGGCTACCGGCCCCAGGACGCCGCGACGTTGCGGTCCAACGCGCTGTTCGGGCGTCTGCCCGACCGGTCGCTGGAACTTCTCGTCAGCACCGCGCAGGTGCGCACGGTGCCGCGCGGCACCACCCTGTTCGTTCAGGACGAGGATGCCGACCGCTTCTTCGCGCTGCTCGACGGCTGGGTGAAGCTCTACCGCCTGACCCGCGACGGGGCGGAGGCGGTGGTGACCATCGTCGCCCCCGGCGAGACCTTCGCCGAGGCGGCCATGTTCGCGAGCGGCAAGTTTCCGGTCTGCGCGGAGGCGGTCGCCGACTCGCGCGTCATGACCCTGACGGCGGAGGGCTTCGCCCGCTGTCTGCGTGAGGACGACCAGATCGCCTTCGCGATGCTGGGGTCGCTGTCGGTGCGGCTGCGCCATCTCGTCCAGCAGATCGAGCAGTTGCAGGTTCAGCCGACCGCCCAGCGGGTCGGAAGCTTCCTGCTGCGCTTCTGCCCGGAGGGCGGTGGCGCCACCAGCTTCGCGTTGCCGTTCGACAAGGCGCTGATCGCGCGGCGCCTCGGCATGCAGCCGGAAACCTTCTCCCGCGCGCTGGCGAAGCTGCGCGGGGTGGGGGTGGAGACGCAGGGCGGGACGGTGTCTGTCGCCGACCTGGACGCGCTGCGCCGCTTCTGCAACGCGGACTCCGGGGGCAGCGAGCAAGGCGGTTGACGGAACGGGCGGAGCGCAGTCTGGGGTTGTCACCGTCCGCGGCACCTTGCCGATGAGGGGTTGCGGCGGGCCGCAGTTGCATGTTCACGCGCGGCGGCCCTGTGATATCCTTCCGCGACTGGAGGCTGCGGGTGGCGCGGAGGGAGTTCGATGAGCGACGAGTTTCTTTTCGCCGACGACGAGCCGGGTATCGAGGCCGAAACGGCGAAGGAAGCGGTGCCGGAGCCCGCCGATCCCTGGATCATCCTGATCGTCGACGACGATCCGGCCATTCACGCGACCACCAAGATGGTGCTGCGCGGCTTCACTTTCGAAGGCCGCCCGGCGCAGTTCCTGTCCGCCGGCACCGCGGCCGAGGCGCGCAGCCTGCTGGAGCAGAATCCGGCCATCGCCGTGGTGCTGCTGGACGTGGTCATGGAATCGGACGATGCCGGCCTGCGGCTGGTGCGCATGATCCGCAGCGAGCTGAACAACCGGCGCGTGCGCATCATCCTGCGCACCGGCCAGCCGGGGCAGGCGCCGGAACGCGACGTCATCCTGAACTACGACATCAACGACTACAAATCGAAGACGGAGCTGACGGCGCAGAAGCTGTTCACCTCGGTCGTCGCCGCTCTGCGCGGCTATCAGGACATCACCGCCATCGAGGACCACCGCCTGGGGCTGGAGCGCATCCTGGACGCCTCCTCCGCCCTGCTCGACAAGCGGACCATGGCGGAGTTCGTCCGCGGCGCGGTGTCGAAGATCGCCGAGATCTGCCCTCCCTGCGACGGCATCGCCCTGTGCAGCCGCTGGACGGAGGAGGAAACCGGCGGTGCCGCGCGCGACCCGCTGGTGCTTGGGGCCGGCGGCATCCACGCTGCGGCGGAGGGCAAGCCGGTGCGTGCCGCCCTGCCGGCGGAGGCGGCGGAGGCGGTGACCCAGGCGCTGGCCGACGGGCGGAACCGCTATGAGCGGGAGCGCAGCCTGCTGGTCTTCCGTTCCACCTCGCGGCACCACGACACGGTGTTCCACATCAGCCACCGGCGCCCCCTGACGGAGGACGAGCGGCGGCTGCTGGAGGTCTTCTGCTCCAAGGTCGCGGTCGGTTTCGACAACGTGCATCTGTACGAGGAACTGACCGCGCTGAACCGCAACCTGGAAAATCAGGTGGCCGACCGCACCCGCGAGCTGGTGGCCGCGACCGAGGCGGCCGAGGCGGCAAGGGCGGAGGCGGAGGCGGCCAATCAGGCCAAGTCGCTGTTCCTGGCGACCATGAGCCACGAGATCCGCACGCCGATGAACGGCGTCCAGGGCATGCTGGAGCTGCTGGAATACACGCCGTTGACTCCCGAGCAGCAGGAACTGGTCACCGTCGTGCGCGATTCGGCGGGGGCGCTGCTGACCATAATCAACGACATTCTGGATTTCTCGAAGATCGAGGCTGGACGGCTGGATCTGGAGCACGCCCCGGTGTCGCTGTCCGCGGTGGTGGAGGGCGTGGCCGAGACGCTGGCCCCGGCGGCGCGGCAGAAGGACCTGACGCTGGTCACCTACGTCGATCCCGACCTGCCGCCGCTGGTCATGGGCGACTCGGTGCGCATCCGGCAGGTGCTGTTCAACATCGCCGGCAACGCCGTGAAATTCACCCCCTCCGGCTCGGTCCGCATCCGCGCCGAGCTGGCGCGCTTCGAGGACGGGCGGGCGACGATCCGGATCACCGTGACCGACACTGGCATCGGCATCGCCACGGAGGCGCAGGTCCAGCTGTTCCGCCCCTTCACCCAGGCGGAGGCCTCGACCACCCGGCGCTTCGGCGGCACCGGGCTGGGGCTGTCCATCTGCCGCCGTCTCGCCGAGCTGATGGGTGGCGAGGTCGGGGTGGCGAGCGAACCGGGCCGCGGGTCCACCTTCTGGTTCACCTTCACCGCCGATCTCGCCGCGGATGGCGACGCCGCGGGCGTCTCGGCTCCGCCGCTGGCCGGGCTGTCGGTGCTGCTCCTGGCCGCCGATGGGGAGGAGCGGCGGTTCCTCGCCCGCTACCTGAACACCGACGGCGCCGTGCTGCTGGACGCGCCGGACGCGGCGGCGGGGATGCAGGCCCTGCCGCCGGGGGGGGCCTGCGACGTCGTGCTCACCACTTCGGAAGCGGATTTGCAGGCGCTGGACGCCGCAGCGCCGGGGCTGGCGCGCGGGCGGGTGCTGCTGGGGGGGCGTGGCGCCCTGATCGATGCGGTCGGGCTCGCCCGACCGGTGCGGCGCGGCCACCTGGTGCGCGCCGTGCTGGCCGCCGCGGGCCGTGGGCCGGTGGTCGAGGCCGAGGCGGGTCATCCCGGACCGACGGCGGTTTCCTTGGCGGAGGATGGAGCAGCGTCTCCACCCCGCATCCTGGTGGCCGAGGACCATCCGACCAACCGGCAGGTCATCCAGCGGCAGCTCGCCCTGCTCGGGCAGACGGTGGATTTGGCGGAGGACGGCGTCCAGGCGTTGGCCCTGTGGCGCGACGGCGATTACGCGCTGCTGCTGACCGACTGCCAGATGCCGGAGATGGACGGCTTCGAGCTGACACGCCTGATCCGCGCCGAGGAGGCGGCGAAAGGGCGGCCCCGCCTGCCCATCATCGCGGTCACCGCCAACGCCATGGCCGGCGAGGCGCAGCGCTGTCTGTCCGCGGGAATGGACGACGCCGTGTCGAAACCGGTGGAGATCGGCCAGCTGCGCCGCCTGCTGGATCGCCATCTGCCGTCCATGTCCGCGTCCGAACCGGCCCCGATTTCCTCGGTATCCGTCGCGACGCCGGACTCCCGTCCCGACGCGCCACCCATCGACGTGGGCGTGCTGGCGACGCTGTTCGACGGGGATATGGAGTTTGTCGGGCAACTGCTGCAGGAGTTCATTGTCTCCAACAGCGCCAGCCGCGACCGTCTGGTCGCCGCCCACGCGGTGGAGGATTGGGACGGCGTGCGCCAGGCCGCTCACAAGCTGGCGGGGTCCTCGCGCACGGTGGGGGCGCGCGATCTGGCGGCGGCGAGCGACGCCATCGAACTGGCCTGCGTGGACCGGCGGCTGGACGGCGTCGGCGCACTGGTCGCCCGCGCCGACCATGAGCTTGGGCGCGCCGCCGCCTACATTCATGGGATGGCGCCGGCGTAGCGAACCGGCGCCGGCCCAATCAGTCGATCACGCGGCTCCCAAACGGTTCCTCAAGCCGCCATCGGCCGCAGGGCGCGGTCACGGACCAGCGCGTTGAACCGTTGTTCAAATCCGGCCTTCGCCTCATCCGGCACCTCGAAACGGACGTGGCAGCTTTGTGCCCCGGCCGTCACGACGGTGAAGGGCAGGGGCATGCCGAATCCGTCGATGTGCAGCGTGCCGCGCGAACCGTTCGTGGCGTCGTTCCAAACTTGCAGGGCGGCGCCGCTGGAGGACAGGTTCTGCACGCGGCAGATCCGGTTGCCGGCGGACGTGTCGGCGCGGGCGGGCAGTTCCACCGCGTAGCGGGCCTCGCGGCGGCGGTCCACCTCGCTCATCGAGGTGCGGACGACACGGACCAGGATGCCGCGCAACTCGTCGATGCTTCCGGAGACGTCGTCGGCGATGACGCGCACGTCGGCGGCGTGGTCACCGGTGGCCTTCGCCTCGCTCGACACCTCGGCGATCCGGCGGGAGACCTCGCGCGCGGCGTCGGCGGTCTGGCTGACGCTGCGGCTGATCTCCTGGGTCGCAGCCGCCTGTTCCTCCATCGCGGCGGCGATCGCTCCCGCCACTTGATCCACTTCGGTGATGCTGCCCGTGATGGTGGAGACGACGGCCACGGCGCTGCTGGTCGCCGCCTGGATCTCGCCGATCTGCTGGGCGATGTCCTCGGTCGCCTGTGCGGTCTGACTTGCCAGATTCTTCACCTCGCTGGCCACCACGGCGAATCCCTTGCCAGCCTCGCCGGCCCTTGCGGCCTCGATGGTGGCGTTCAGCGCCAGAAGGTTGGTCTGGCTGGCAATGTTCTGGATGAGCTGGGCAACGTCGCCGATCCTCTGCACGGCGTCGGACAGAGACTGGATGGTGCCGCGCGCCAGATCGCCCTTCTCCACGGCGATTCGGGTGATGCTGCTGGCCTGCGCCACCTGGGCGCCGATCTCGCGAATCGAGGCGGTCAGCTCCTCCGAGGCGGCGGCGACGGTCTGCGCGTTGCGCAGAGCCTGCTCCGCGGCGGTGGCCACGGACTGGCTGTTCGCCCCGACCGCGCTCGCCGACTGGGCCATGGCCGCGGCGTTGCGTTCCATCTGCCCGGTGCGTTCGGACACTTGATCCACGGCGTTGCGGGTTTCGCGCTCCACCGTCTGTGCCATGTTCTCCAGGGCATCGCGCTTGATGATCTCGGCCTGCTCGCGCTGGCGCTCCTGCTCCCGGCGCATGCGCTGGTTCTCCAACCCGTTGGCCTTGAACACCTCCACCGCCTGTGCCATCGCGCCGATCTCGTCCCGCCTGTCGGTGGCCGGCACCATGGTGTCATAATCGCCTCCGACGATGCGCCGCATCGTCTCGGTGAGCCGCGCCACCGGCCGTACGACGCGGAGCACCACCACCGCCATGCCCAGGATCACCATCACAGCGCCGATCCCCAGGAGCACCAGGGAGGTTACATTGGCGGTGGCGTGGGTGGCTTGAGCCTCCGCATAGCGCTCCCCGGCGACGCGCACCTGAAGGTCGATGAGTTGGCTGATGCCATCGGTGACGGGATCGATCGTCTGGTACAGTTCGTTCTTCACGTAGGCGTCGAGGGCAGCGGCGTCCCGACCCGACAGGACGCCGATCAGCCGTTCCACCGCCGCGTCGGCTTTGGCCATTTCCGGTTTGATCCCATTCACCAGCGCCGTCTCTTCCTGGTCGAGGTTGGTGCCGAGATAGGCGTTCCAGCGCTCGCGAATGTCATCCTTGGCCTTGCGGATGGAAGACAGGCTTTCGTTCCAGGTGAAGTTGCCATTGCGCGCCTTGTGCGAGGCATCGACGATGAAGACGGCATAGGCGTCGGAGATGATCTTGAGGTCTCGCAAGGGCAGAACGCGCTCATCGTGAACTGTGCGGAGATTCCCGTTCGCCACGTTGAGCGCGCGCAACCCTGCCAGATCGCTCAGCGCCAGCAGGGCGCCCAGCAGGCTGAGAACCGAGAGCAAAATGAATTTGATGGTGAATCTCATAAAGCGCTCCCTTTGTGCAGCGGATTCGGATCCGCCTGCGTCCGTTTCTTTTCGAGCGCCAATGTGAGCTTCAATAAGTAAATAAATTCAAAAGGCCGCCGCCATTCCTTCGTTGTAAGCGGTCATATGTTGGACATCAAGCGGCGGCCTTTTTGATATCTATCCTGCGTTATGCTTTGTATTGGTCTTTGTCATAGGGAGGGTTTGGAAAATTTCAGTGAACCTTTATTTCGTTGCCGTGATCCCGGCGATAAATGTGCACATGGTAGGCGGCCATCGGATTGCCCCGGACATACTCCAGCAGACGGCGTTCCATGTCCGGTGTGGCGTTGCGGATCAGCATCTGCCAAGCCGGCTCCATCGTGGCGCGCTGCGTCTCGTTGTGCGGCAGCATGATGAAGCCTGCCCATTCCGGCCGGAAGTCAGCGAGGTAGCTTTCGGCGTAATGTCGCATCATGGACGCGTCGTTGACGTTGACCGACTTCATGTTCTCGAAGCAGACACGAAGCTGCATGTTCCGTCTCCCTCGTTCCGCGGGTCTCGATACAACGGATATGTGCAGCCTTCGTCCCTTCTGCACCCGTCGGGCGGGCTGAAAATTCGGATGGGAGCGACGATCCCCGGCGACAAAGAAAACCCCTCCCCGCGGAGCGGGAAGGGGTTTCAGTCATGGCGGATAGGAGAGGGAGACGACCGGCGGACCAGCGGCGAAGGCCGTAGGACCGCCGGTGCGTTCCTCAACCAAACTTATAACTGATGCCGTAGCCGCCCCGTGGGTAGTCCCACTGAATATTTTCCTTGTCCTGGCAGACCACGCGGCAGGTGCCGCATTCCAGGCAGCCGTCGGTGGCCAGCGTCACGCTGCCCGTCTCGTTCTTGCTGTAGCAGGCCGCCGGGCAGCAGATGGTGCAGGCCTGGGACTCGCAGGACTTGCAGACCGCGTCGTTGCGGATCTGGATGTGCGGCCGGCTCTCGTCCACGATGTAGCGGTTCTGGTACAGCTTCTCTTCGATCTTGACCACGATGCTCATCGCACGGCCCTCACCAGCTTGATTGCGTCGCCGACCAGACCCATGATCGAGCGCTTCTTGACGAAGGACTTCATGATCTCCTTCTCCTTCGTCTTCTTGTCCACGCTGTCCACGGTGAACCAGCTGTGGGCGGCGGCGGTCAGCGTGTCGGGGTAGGCGCCGAAGAACTGCTTGTTCTCGTGCATGATGCCCGGCAGGTTCCGGTACTTCTTCAGGTCCTTCATGATGAAGCTGTCGTCCAGCTTCTTCTTGTAGGCGGCGAGGTTGGCAGCGTTGAAGGGCTTGCCGGCCTGCTTCAGCTCGATCACCGTCTCCGCCGCCATGCGGCCCGACGCCATGGCGAGGTTGGAGCCCTCGCGGTGGGCGGCGTTGTTGAAGTGGGCGGCGTCGCCGACCACCATCCAGCCGTCGCCGTAGAGCTGCGGAACCGCCTTGTAGCCGCCCTCGGGGATCATGTGGGCGGCGTATTCCTTCATCTCCGCCCCTTCGATCAGTGGCTTGATGACGGGGTGGTTCTTCAGGTCCTCCAGCATCTTGTAGGGCGGAATGGCACCCTGCTTGAAGTCGGAGATCAGGCAGCCGATGCCGATCGTCAGCGATTCCTTGTTGGTGTAGAGGAACGCCGTGCCGACCATGCCCTTGGTCACCTTGCCCATGATCTCGATGACCACGCCCTCTTCGTCCTTCAGGCCGAAGCGCTGCTGGATCAGCTCGGGATCGATGAACAGGATTTCCTTGACCGCCAGCGCGACGTTCTGCGGCGCCAGCTCCTGCTGGAAGCCGGTGCGGCGGGCGAGCAGGGCGTTCACGCCGTCGGCCATGATGACCACGTCGGCGTGGATCTCGCCGCCCTCGCGGTCGGTGCGCACGCCGATGACCTTGCCGGAGGCGTCGCGGATCAGCTCCGTCACCGTGGTCTCGCAGATCTGCAGGCCGCCGGCCTCGCGGATCTTCTCGGAGAACCACTTGTCGATGTTGGCGCGGATGATCGTGTATCGGTTCGGCTTGTCGCTGTTGAAGGCGTCCGACCGGTAGTTGGTGCCGATGTAGTTGTCATCGCCGAGCAGCCAGACGCGCTGTTCGATGATGTGGCGCTCGGTCGGGCAATCCTCGCGGAAGTCCGGGATGATCTTCTCCAGCTCGGCGGCGTACATGATGCCGCCCTGGACGTTCTTGGCGCCGGGATACTCCCCGCGCTCGAGCTGAAGAACGTTGAGGCCCTGCTTGGCCAGAGTGTAGGCCGCCGCGTTGCCGGACGGGCCGGCACCGATGACGATGGCGTCGAACTTTTCGACCATGGTCCTTGTGGCTCCTGTTCGTCCGGATGTTCAGCCGGCCAGCCGGTTGACCGAGAGGCGCTTGCCGAAAGCGTCGGTCAGGGCCGGCAGGATGGTCAGCGCGTCGCCGACCAGCCCGAGATGGGCGAAGTCGAAGATCGGCGCGTTGGGATCGGTGTTGATGGCCAGGATCAGGTCGGACTTCTCCATGCCGACCCGGTGCTGGATGGCGCCGGAGATGCCGGCGGCGATATAGAGCTTCGGGCGCACCGTCTTGCCGGTCTGCCCGACCTGGCGGTCGAAGCCGGTCCAGCCGGCCTGGACCAGCGGACGGGTCACCCCGACCTCGCCGCCCAGAACCTTGGCGAGGTCGAAGACCAGCTTCAGGTTCTCCGGCTTGCCCAGCCCCTTGCCCGCCGCGACGATGATGTCGGCGAAGGCGAGCTGCGCCTCGTTCTGCTCGCGGTCGGCGATGAAGCTCAGCACCTTGGTGATGACGTCGGTCTCACGCAGGTTCGGGAACACCTCGACCACGCGGCCGCTGCGGCTGTCGTCGCGGTCGGGCATCGACATCACGCGCGGACGCACCGTGGCCATCTGCGGGCGGTAGGCCAGCGTCTGGATGGTGCAGAGCAGGGTGCCGCCGAAGGTCGGGCGGGTGGCCGCCAGCGAGCGGTTGTCCATGTAGATGTCCAGCTCGGTGCAGTCGGCGGTCAGGCCGGTGGCGAGCGTGGTGGCGATGGCGCCGGCGAGGTCGCGGCCCAGCGTGGTGGCGCCCAGCAGCACGATCTCCGGCTTGTAGGTGTTGACCACGTCGGTCATCACCCGCGTGTAGGGATCAGTGCGGTAGTCGGCCAGGACCGGGTCGGTCACCTTGTAGACGACGTCGGCGCCGTAGGTGAAGGCGTCGCCGCAGATGGCGTTCAGCTCCGGGCTGTCGGCGCCCAGCACCACGGCCCCCACCTCGACCCCCAGCTTGTCGGCGAGCTTGCGGGCTTCGCCCACCAGCTCCCACGACACGGAATGGACGGAGCCGCGCTCCTGCTCCACGATCACCCAGATGCCCTTGTATTCCTTCAGGTGCTCGGGCAGTTGGAACTTGCGTCCCTGCGGCTTGCTTGGTTCGCTCATCGGGATGTCTCCGGCGGAGGATTCGTCAGGAACGGCGCGTCAAGGCCAGCGCGTCACAGGCCGGCGGCGGCGCGGGCGAGCAGCTCGTCGGCGAGTTTCGGCTGGGCGCCGAAGATGGCTTCGACTGCGGCGGCGGCCTGGGCCTCGGCGGTGGGGGCCTCGGCCTCGACCATCGTCGCCTTCTGGGCGCGCGGCTTCGGCACGAAGACCTTCGACACGACGGTGGGCGAGCCCTTCAGCCCGACCTTCGTCTCTTCGGCGCCGGTGGTGTCCTTGTTCCACGTCTTCAGGCCGTAGCGGGCGGCGCGGAACATGTCGTCCATCTTGCCGAAGCGGATGGTGTTCGTGCCTTCCAGCATCGTGATCATGCAGGGCAGGGCGGTCTTCAGCACCTGCACGCCGCCTTCGGACCGGCGGTGCACGACGATCTCCCGCGCCCCCTGATCGATCGATTCGATCTTCGTGATGTAGGTGAGCTGCTGGAAGCCCAGCCGCGTGGCGATGCCCGGACCGACCTGCGCGGTGTCGCCGTCTACCGTCTGCTTGCCGCAGAAGACCAGATCGACCTGTTCCTCTTCCGACAGCTTCTTGATGGCGGAGGTCAGGGCGTAGGAGGTCGCCAGCGTGTCCGATCCGGCGAACTTGCGGTCGGTCAGCAGCACCGCATCGTCGGCGCCCAGCGACAGCGCCTTGCGCAGCGAGGTTTCGGCCATCGGCGGCCCCATGGTCAGGACGGTGACGCGGGCGCCGACCTTGTCCTTGATCCGCAGCGCCTCCTCCAGCGAGAAGAGGTCGAAGGGGTTGATGATGGCCGGGACGCCCTGACGCATGATCGTGTTCGTCACGGGGTGGATGCGGATCTGGGCGCTGTCGGGCACCTGTTTGATACAGACAACGATGTGCATCCCGGTCTCCTTGACATTCCGCCGCCTGTCGCGCGGCGTGGCTATGGTCCTACCAGCAAGCGGCGTGCCAGTTCTGAGCGGATGCGGTAAGTTATTGTATTTTATTGATTTTATGGCTGTTGAGAGATTGTCGCAAAAACGACAAAGACCGGACGTGTCGGCTTCTCAACAGGGGAGTTGGGGCGGTCCGGCCCGATCTCCGCCCCCGGTCCGGCCTCTGTCGCCTACCGGACAAACCCGACAACGCCCGGCGGCGATGGATGGCCGGAAAGCGGAACGGCCTGCGGACGCTCGCCGGAAGGCGGGTCCGCAGGCCGTCCTGGAATTGAACGATAAAACGGATCAGGTCGGCAGCAGGGCATCCAGCGGGACGAAGCGGTCGGCCATCTTGCGCGCCTCCTCCTGATGAACCTTGAAGGTCTTCTCGGCGATGGCGTTGGACGCCACGAAGTCCTGGTAGGCGCGCTCCAGATGGGCGCTGTAGCGCGCGGCCATGCCCTCGTCGTCCAGCCCCTCCATGCCGGTGTCGGCGGACAGGTAGTCGTGGAAGCGCTGCAGGATGTGCAGGCGGTTCACGTTGACCACGCGCTGTTCGTAGGTGACGCCGAGGAAGCGCAGGAAGTCCTCCGCGGTCTCCAGATCCTCCAGATCGTCCTTGAAGCTCATGGCGGGGTCCTTTCCGTTCAGATGACGTAATGATCGGCGCGCGCGCCGGTGTCGGGAGAATGGGGGGCGTGATTGCGGTCGCCGCAGGTGTCCTGATCGCACAGGTTGCCGCAGCTCCGGCAGACGATGCCGTCGAGCGGCAGGTCGTCCAGCCGGATCGCGCTTAACGGCGGGGCCGAATGGGGGGTGGAGGGGCGCGCGGCCTCCTCCGCCGCGTGGGCTTCCAGCCGGGCCTCGATGCGGTTGATGTGGTCGATCAGGCAGGCGATGGCCTTGCCGACCGGGTCGGGCATCAGATGGTGGTCAAGGTCGATGCCGTGGGCGGCCAGCCGGCGCTGGGTGTCCGGACGGACGACGCGGCCGGGGATGCCGACCACCGTCATGCCCTCCGGAACGTCCTTGGTCACCACGGAGTTGGCGCCGACGCGGCACTGGGCGCCGACGGTGATCGGCCCCAGGATCTTGGCCCCGGACCCGACCAGCACGCCGTCGCCCAGCGTCGGGTGCCGCTTGCCCTTGGTCCAGGAGGTGCCGCCCAGCGTCACGCCGTGGTAGAGCGTCACGTCGTCGCCGATCTCCGCGGTTTCGCCGATGACGACGCCGGCCCCGTGGTCGATGAAGAAGCGGCGGCCGATGGTGGCGCCGGGGTGGATGTCGATGTTGGTCAGGGCGCGGGCCAGATAGGACAGGAAACGCGCCGGCCAGCGCAGCCCCCGCCGCCACGCGGCGTTGGACAGCCGGTGGACCACCAGCGCATGGATGCCGGGATAGCAGGTCAGCACGTCGAGGACGTTGCGCGCCGCCGGGTCGCGGTCGAAGACGCAGGCGACATCCTCGCGCAGCAGCCGCCAGAGGCTGGTCTCATTCATGGCGAGGTCCGGGTGGGCGTCGATGGCGGCCATGGGGTCCTCCGGATCACGAAGTGACGACGCTCCAGCGGGTAGCGTCGTCGTGGAAGGCGCGCAGCTCCTCCGCCGTCGGGGCGCGCTTGGCGCGGGTGGCGAGCGCCCGGACCCGCGGCAGCACCGCCTGGGCGGTGGCGTCGTCGCAGGCGATGCCGAGCTGGCCGTAGGCCATCTTCACCCCCGCCGTGCCGGAATGCTTGCCCAGCACGATGCGGTGCTCGCGCCCCACCTCGGCGGGGTCGAAATTCTGGTAGGTGGCGCGGTCGCGCAGCAGCCCGTCGACGTGGATGCCCGCCTCGTGCGTGAAGACGGCGTCGCCGACGATCGACTTGTTGACCGCCACCGGCCGGTTGGAAGCGCGCTCCACGAGGTCGGAGATCGCCCCCAGCGCGCGGGTGTCCACCCCGCAGTCCTGCCCGTAGAGCACCTTCAGCGACACCACCACCTCCTCCAGCGGGGCGTTGCCGGCGCGCTCGCCCAGCCCGTTGACGGTGGTGTTGACGTGGGTCGCCCCGCCCAGCACGGCGGCCAGCGAGTTGGCGTTGGCGAGGCCGAGGTCGTCGTGGGCGTGGATCTCGATCTCCAGGTCGGTGGCCCGGCGCAGCCGTTCAATGCAGGCGCGCGTCTGGAAGGGATCGAGCACGCCCAGCGTGTCGGCGAAGCGGAAGCGGCGGGCGCCGGCCTCTTGCGCCACGGTCGCGGCGGCGATCAGGAAATCCATGTCGGCGCGCGAGGAGTCCTCGCCGCCCAGGCTGACCTCCAGCCCGTGGTCGCGGGCCGTCTTGACCTTGCGTTCGATCTCGGCGAGAGCCCAGGCGCGGCTGCGCTTCAGCTTCTTGGTAATGTGGATGTCGGAGACGGGCATCGACAGGTTGACGGTGCCGACCCGGCAGTCGAGCGCCGCCTTCAGGTCGGTGTCGTGCATGCGGCACCAGACCATCAGCCGCGCCTTCAGCCCCAGCGCGGCCACGGCGCGGATGCCTTCGCGCTCCTCCGGCCCCATGGCGGGGATGCCGATCTCAAGCTCCGGCACGCCGGCCTCGTCGAGCGCGCGGGCGATGGCGATCTTCTCGTCCAACGTGAAGGCGACCCCCGCCGTCTGCTCCCCGTCGCGCAGCGTCGTGTCGTTGATGATGGTGGAACCGGCCATCGGCATTCGGTCACATCCTCAATCTGAGCGTAATCGGCGGTGGGTCTTGCCCCCACCCTAACCCTCCCCCGCTTCGCAGGGGAGGGGATCAAGGCCCTCTCCTGCGAAGCGGGGGAGGGAGGGGACCCACGCAGTGGGGAGGGTGGGGGCATCGGAGCCAGAAGGTGTGTCGCAGACCGGGCCAGGGAACCGCGTCCCGGCGGGTGTCGTCGGGCGGGTTGCCGGGGCGCGGGCCCGGCCCGGCCTGCGATCTCGGTGTTACGAATAAATATTTCTACGAATAGACTGGGGCGAACTCCTTCGGGGCGCCCGCCTGCGACCAGTAGGGCGACAGCGAGCGCAGCTTCGCGATGATGCCGGGAACCACCGCGATCACCCGGTCGATCTCCTCCTCGGTCGTCTCCCGCGACAGGGAGAAGCGGGTGGCGCCGTGGGCGGCGGTGTAGGGCACGCCCATCGCCCGCATCACGTGGCTCGGCTCCAGCGACCCGGAGGTGCAGGCCGACCCCGACGAGGCGGCGATGTCGGCTTCGTTGAGCAGCAGGAGGATTGCCTCGCCCTCGATGTACTCGAAGGCGACGTTGCAGGTGTTGGGCAGGCGGTTGGCCGGGTTGCCGGTGACGAAGCAGTTGGGAACGGCGGCCAGGATGGCCTGCTCCAGCTTGTCGCGCAGCGCCTTCACCCGCGTGTTCTCGTCGGTCATGTGCATGAGCGCGAGCTGTGCGGCCGCCCCCAGCCCGACGATGCCCGGCGCGTTCTCCGTGCCGGCGCGGCGCGAGCGCTCCTGGTGGCCGCCGCGCAGCATCGGGCGGAAGCGCAGGCCGCGCTTGACATAGAGCGCGCCGATGCCCTTGGGCGCGTGCAGCTTGTGGCCGGACAGCGACAGCATGTCCACCGCGCTGGTGGCGAGCGTCATCGGGATCTTGCCGACCGCCTGCACCGCGTCGGTGTGGAACACCGCCCCCGCCGCCTTGGCGAGCTGGGCCAGCTCCTCGATCGGGAAGATCGTCCCGGTCTCGTTGTTCGCCCACATGATCGAGACGATGGCGACGTCCGGCCCCAGCGCCGCCTTGTAGGCGTCGAGGTCGAGGTTGCCCCGGTTGTCGACGCCGATGCGGTGGACGGTGTAGCCGCGCTTCTTCTCCAGATAGTCGCACAGCGCCAGGACGGCGGGGTGCTCGACCACGCTGGTGACGATGCTCTTCTTCTTCGGATAGGCCTCCAGCGTGGACAGGATGGCGGTGTTGTCGCTCTCCGTGCCGCCGGAGGTGAAGACGATCTCGCTGTCATGGGCGGCGCCGAGCAGCGCCTGCACCTGCTTGCGCGCCCATTCGATCTTGCCGCCCACCGCGGCGCCGAAGCCGTGCATGGAGGAAGGGTTGCCGAACTGCTCGGTGAACAGCGGCAGCATCTCCGCCAGCACGTCCGGATCGACGCGGGTGGTGGCGTTGTTGTCGAGGTAGATTCCCTGTGCGGTCATGGCTCAGGCCCCCACCGGCAGGAGGGAGGCGGGCTTGACGCGGACGAACTCGCCCAGCGCCTCGACCAGCTTGGCCTGCACGCCCATCATGGTGCCGGCGGACTGCGAACAGCCGGAGCAGGCGCCGGTCAGCCGGACGTAGATGTCCTTGCCGTCGATGTCGACCAGCTCCACGTCGCCGCCGTCGCGCTGGATCTGCGGGCGCAGCTCCTCGATGGCGAACATGATCTTCTGCATGCGCTGCACGTTCGTGAGCTTGGCCGGGGCGGCCTCGGCCTTCGGGGCCAGCGGCTTGATGGCGTCCAGCCCGACCGTGCCGGGGGCGTGGGGCTTGGGCGGGGCCAACGCGCCGGTCTTGGCGAGCACGGCCTCCAGCACCTCCTCGATCTTCTCGTGGCAGGTCTGGCAGGAACCGCCGGCCTTGGTGTAGTGGGTGACCTCCTCCAGCGTGGTCAGGCTGTTGACGGTCACCGCGCGTTCGATCATCGCCGCGTCGATGCCGAAGCACTTGCAGACCAACTCGCCTTCCTCGTGGTCGTCGACCCAGTCCTCGCCCTTGAAGTTGGCGATGGCGGCGCGGAGCGCCTCGGCACCCATGACCGAACAGTGCATCTTCTCCGGCGGCAGGCCGCCCAGATACTCGGCGATGTCGCGGTTGGTGACGGCCAGCGCCTCGTCCACCGTCTTGCCGATGATCATCTCCGTCAGCGCCGACGAGGACGCGATGGCCGAGCCGCAGCCGAAGGTCTGGAACTTCGCGTCCTCGATGACCTGGCTGTCGGGGTTGACCTTCATCATCAGCTTCAGGGCGTCGCCGCAGGTGATCGACCCGACCTCGCCCACGGCGTTCGCCTCATCCAACGCGCCGGCGTTCTTCGGGTTGAAGAAGTGTTCCTTGACCTTGTCGGTGTAGTTCCACATGACGCCTTGCCTTTCCCGCATTACCGGGTGGGGGGAGAGAGTTCGGGGTTAGTGGGCGGTGCCGCAGCCGCCGGCCGCCGGCGCGGAGGAGCAGCTGCCCCCCGGACCCGCCGAGAAGGACTTGCCGCAGCCGCAGCTGCCCGTCGCGTTCGGGTTGTCGAACTTGAAGCCCGCGCCCTCGACCCCTTCGACGAAATCGACCACCACGCCGGTCAGGAAGGGCTGGCTGGTCGGATCGACGAAGATCGTCACCGGGCCGAAGGTCAGCACGGCGTCTTCGTCGCCCGCCGTGGCCTCCAGCCCCATCTGGTATTTCATGCCGGCGCAGCCGCCGTCGGCCACCGCGATGCGCAGGCCGGCCGCGGCGCCGCCGGACTTCGCCAGCACGCGCTCCAGGGTGTTCACCGCCGCATCCGTCAGGGTCACCATGTCTGCCGCCTCCAAATGCTCTGTCGGGCATGCCGACCGTTCCTGGTCATAGGATCAGCAAGCAGCGTGCCAAATTTTAAGTCTTTGATTTTAAATGATTGTCAGGTCGGGCGGCTGGTGTTTTCCCGACAATTGTCGGGTCGGGACCATGTCGGCTTTGCGACATCCTGCGACGAAAGGACGCACAATTTGATTATGGGCTTTTGCGAAAGCGGCTTGCGAGCCATACAGGATTGTCGGTCGGGCGCACGGTTTTGCAAAACAACGGAAGGGGACGGGTGATGGAGCGGCCGGTCGAACTGCGGATGTCCAACGGGCGCATGGCCTTCGGCGAGGTGCCCGAGCACATCGACGAAACGCTGCAGGAGGCGGTGAAGGCGCGCCCCGACGCCGCGGCCTGCGAGGCCCTGCTGTGGGAGGCCCACCGGATGGGGCCGCGCGTGCTGCCGGTCTTCTACGCGCTCTACAAATTCTATTTCAACCGCAAGCGTTTCGCGGACGCGGAGCGGGTGGCGATGATCGGGCTGGACGCGGCGGCGCGCGAGGGCGGCTATGCCGGTGACTGGCGGAGCCTGCGCGCGGACAGCACGGATTGGACGACGGAGGGGCCGCCGCGCTTCACCCTCTTCACCCTGAAGGCGTTGGCCTTCATCAGCCTGCGCAGCGGGCGGGTGGAGGAGGCGCGGGCGATCCTCGCCAAGCTGACGGAGATCGACCCGCAGGACCGGGTCGGTTACGGCGTCATCGCCGCGCTGGCGAAGGGCCTGGGGGAGGAATGACTTGGGAAGGGAGGTGATTGACGGATCGGGTTCGTCAGTCACCCGACCCGAAACACACGGCCTCCGCGCCGCAATCGCGGCAGACCGGGGCGCCGCAGGGAATCAGCCCGTCCCGCGCGCAGAGGAAGCGGTAGAGAAAGGCCTTCCAGCGGGTGCCGGTGGCGTTCAGCAGGGCCAGCGAGTCGAAATGGCGCTCCATCAGCGCCGCGAGATGGCTCGGTCCAGCCAGGCCGAGATCCCGCCACAGTTCACCCTCGTCGAGCATGGCCCGAGCCACGATGGCGGCGAGCCATGCCTCCTCCTCGATGCCCAGCGAGCGGTGGGCGAGCAGAAGGGTGGCGATGTCGTCCGCCTCGCTCCGGAGAAGCGGCGGCAAGGGGGTAGGGGAGCTGTCGGGAACCGGCAGACCAGCCGCGAAGGCGCCGGGGAAATAGCGGTCGAGAAGCTGGCCGAGCGCCCGGTCGTCCAATCCCAACGCGCCCGGACCCGCCGACCAGCGGCGGGACAGGATGCAGGCGAACAGATGCGCGTCGAAGACGTTGCTGCGCCCCTGGCGGTCGGTCAGCCAGCGGTACAGCCGCGTGGTATCGCCCGCCCCCGGCGGGGCGGCGTGCAGGATGCCCATGGCTCCGTTCTCCGGGGGCGGTCAGGCCGTCTCAAGCAAAGTTGGGCGGCCGTCAGGCCGCCTGGGGCAAGTGGGTGATGCAGTTCTTGGAGCAGACCTTGCCGCAGCTCTCGCAGCCGATGCAGTTGCCGGCGTTCTTGACGCTCATGACCTTCTTCTCGGCCTCGTCGTCGAAGGCGTCGACGATGTCGCCGTCCTCGGTGATGCCGATCAGCTCCAGCACGTCGCGGCCGCAGACCTTGAAGCAGCGGCCGCAGCCGATGCACATCTTCTGGTCGATGCTTTCCACGAATTTCGGCGTCCAGGCGGCGCCGCCGCGGGTGGTGCCGGTCACGAACTCAGCCATCGTCTGCTCCTCAATCGGGCTTGTTGTTGGGGTTTTTGGTGGGAATGGGCATTGCCGTTGCCCCCTCCCTAACCTTCCCCCGCCTTTGGCGGTGGAGGGGACTGCCGCCGCTTCGCAAACGGCACCCTCTCCCGCGAGAGCGGGGGAGGGTCGGGGAGGGGGCAAGGTGTGTTCAGGCGGACGCCGTCTCCAGCGCCTTCAGCGCGGCGCGCTTCTCGGTCAGGGTCTTGTAGGCGTCGTAGGTCTCCTGGGCGACCTGGAGGATGGATTGCCAGTTCTGCGGCAACTCCTCCGACAGGTCGTGCAGGTCCATCTTCTTCTGGGTCGCGCGGGCGTTGAGCTTCTTGACCTCGTCCTTCAGGGCGTCGATGTCGGACATGGCGGAATCCTCACAGATCGGCGACGTCGGGGTATTTGCGGATCAGCGCCACGGCCTCTTCCACGACCTTCGCGCCGTCGGCGGCCAGCTTCTCCAGCGACGGGAAACCGAAGCGGTGGACGTCGCGCAGGTGCTTCGACACCACGACCAGCCGGCCCGTGGTCAGCACCATGCGGCCGAAGCCCTCGTGGCTCATCTTCATGATGGGGGAGGCGATGTGGCCGGTCTGCTTCTCGACCGTGATGCCGACGGCCTTGTAGAACAGCTCCAGCCGCCACAGCGTGTCGGGGTCCGGGTCGCCCATGATCGGGATGGCGGCGCGGGCCTCCTTGTCGAGGATGAAGGGGGCGAGGATCGTCTCGTCGCTCTTGCCTTCCCAGGCGCCGTAGCTGTCTTCGGCGCGGAACAGCATGACCAGGGTCTTCAGAAAGGCCTCGGCGAGATCGCTCCCGGCGGCCACGGTGGTGTCGGTCATGCTCTCAATCCTCCTCGTCGAAGGCCAGCTCCTGCGGCTGGCCGGCGTTCAGGGCCTTGCGCAGCCAGGGCGGCGGGTTGCCGTTGATGGTTTCGACCAGACGGTCGAGCAGGGCGGTGATGGTCTCCGTAGCCTCCACCTTCACGGGGTGGATCTTTTTCGCCACCACGCGGGCGGCGGCGGAGGCGCCGATGGCCGACAGGTAGACGATGGCGCAGTCGGCCAGCGCGTCGAGCTTCGGGATCAGCTTGTCCTCATTCCCGTCCTCGAACATCGAGCCGCCGAACTGGCAGGTCTCGACCATCGTGTAGCCGGCCTTGTCCACCTCGTAGACCACAATGTTCTTGGCCCACCCGAAATGCGCGTCGACGTGCTGCATGTCCTGGGTGCAGAAAGCGACCTTCATGGAACCTCCTTTGCGGGGCCGGCCCTCCTCGGCCTGGCCCACCACACTCAGCCGGCGCTGCATCCGCATGATCCGCTCCCGCAGTGCTGGCCGTGTTCATGCCCGTCCCCATGAGGATGACCGTGAGCATGGCCATGCTCGTCGTGGTCCATCTCGCGGGACAGGAACAGGTTGCCGATCTCGAACAGAAGCTCGCGGGTGCCGCGGTAGCCGACATGGACCTTCAGCCCGGCGCCCAGCCGGTCGAACATGGGAAGCCCCATGCGGTGCAGCGGCACGCCGATGCGCGCCGCCCCCTGCCGCCCGTGCGAGTTCGACACGATCAGGTCGGCGTCGCGGGCCAGAGTCTCCACGTCGGAATGGTCGCCGACCATGACGGTCGCGGCCTTCAGCTTCTCCAGCACGGCGGTCTGGGTAGGCGACACCGCAGCAATCACCTCCGCCCCCATGTCGGCCAGGAAGCTGGTGACGGCGTAGAGCAGGTCCGGCTCCAGCGCCACGGCGATCCGCTTGCGGCTGTAGAAGAAATGCCCGTCGAGCATGCCGTCCACCAGCGTCTCGCGCTGGCGCCGCAGCTTCGCCGGCACCGGGCGGCCCGACAGTTCCGACAGGGTGCGGACGAGGCGGTCCGACGCCTCCAGCCCGGTCAGCCGGTCGAAGAAGACGCTGCGCACGTCGGTCTTCAGCTCCAGCGCCGCGGCGGCGACGCGCATGTGCTCGCCCACCACCAGCGTGAGTTCCGACGCGCCCATGGACGCGATCTGCTCCACCGTCACGCCGCCCAGCGAGGTCGCCGTGAAGTCGTCCGGCTGGCGGCCCGACATGGACAGCGACAGGTCCGGCAGGAAGATCGGCGACAGGCCGAAGCTTTCGATGATGTCGCGCAGCTCCTCGACGTCGCCCGGCGACAGGTGGCAGCCGGCCAGCACGTTGATCTGGCCCTTCACGGTCGTTTCCGACGGCTGGACCACCTCCTCGACGATGCCGGTCACCGCGGCGGAGAAGCCGTCCTCGAACCCGCCGGAGAAGTCGGGGGTGTTGGCGAAGACCAGCTTCAGCCCGGCCAGGGCGGGGTTGCGCTGGCGGAACAGCGAATACTGCCCGGCCATGTCCTCGCCCTTGGTCTCGGTCACGCCGGTGGTGGCGACGCCGATCAGGGCGGGCGCGTTGCGCTCGTGGATGGTGCGGACGGCCTGCTCCAGATTCTCGTAGCCGCCGAGGATGGTGGAGACCTGATCCATCGCCGTGGTCTGGAGCGGAATGGCCTCGCGGAAATGGCGGACCAGCAGGACCAGCCCGAAGG
The DNA here is from genome assembly GCF_001315015.1 of Azospirillum brasilense. Lineage (NCBI taxonomy): Bacteria > Pseudomonadati > Pseudomonadota > Alphaproteobacteria > Rhodospirillales > Azospirillaceae > Azospirillum > Azospirillum brasilense. The sequence continues at coordinate 1,017,518 of NZ_CP012914.1, forward strand.
CGGTGCAGCCCTGGCTGCCGTGGAACAGCGGCATGCAGCGGTCCACGCCGAGGAAGGCGAGCGCTGCGCCCAGCGGCTGGCTCATCTTCAGCGGGTTGGTGGCGGCCGCCTTGGCGGAGTGGGGGAAGCGCTGGATGGTGCCCATGGCGGTTACGCTCCCACCGGCCGGGCGTCCGGCTTGGCATCCGGTTTCATGTCCCAGGGGGCGGCCAGACGCACCTGCCGCCAGATCGGGTTGGACAGGGTCTTGTCGATTTCCTCACACAGGTTGACGATGCCGTCATAGCCCGCGTAGGGGGTGTGGCGCTCCTGGTTCAGGTCGAGCCACGGCACCTTGGCCTTCAGCGCGATGAACTGCGACCGGCCGCCGGACATCATGATGTCGGCCTCGCTGTCGCGCAGCATCTTGTAGATGTCGCGGGGCTTCAGGTCGTCCCACTGGTGGAACTCCTCCCCCTTCATCTTCTTGATGCGCTCCTTGTCCTCCTTGGTGGACTTCTTGGTGGAGGTGCCGACGATGGTCAGCCCGGCGCCTTCCAGCGCAGTGACCATCGACCAGCTCTTCACGCCGCCGGTGAACAGCAGGACGCGCTTGCCGTCGAAGCGCGGCTTGTAAGGCTCCAGCCGCCGCCAGACGCGGCTTTCCTCGCGGGCGATGACGCCCTCGGTGCGGTCGATGATCGCCTTGTCGGCGCCGCGCTCCACCAGCATGCGGGCCATGGTGCGCAGCGTGTCCGACATGTCCGACACGCCGTAGAAGGAGCCTTCGAAATAGGGGATGCCCCAGCGCTCCTGCATCTTGCGCCCGACATTCACCAGCGCCTGCGAGCAGACGACCATGGTCAGCCGCGCCCGGTGGGCCTGCGCCACCTCGTTGTAGCGCCCGTCGCCGGAGATGCAGGACAGGATGCGGATGCCGATCTCGTCGAGCAGCGGCTTCACCAGCCACAGCTCGCCGGCCAGATTGTATTCGCCGACGATGCAGATGTCGGTCGGGGTCGTGACCTCCGGCTCCACCGTGCCGATGACGTGGTCGAGCAGGGTCTCGCCGGCCAGCTTGTTGCCCAGGTTCTTCGACCCGACGAAGCCCGGCGCCATCACCGGGATCACCGGCTTGCCCAGCTTCTTCGCGGCGAATTTGCAGACCGCCTCGATGTCGTCGCCGATCATGGCGGGGACGCAGGTCTGATAGACGAAGACGGCCGGCGGATCGTACTGCTGCACGATCTCCTTGATCGCCTTGTAGAGCTTCTTCTCGCCGCCGTGGATGATGTCGAGTTCCGACATGTCCGTGGTGAAACCGGTGCGGTAGAGCTGCGAGCCCGACGACTTGGTGCCGCGGTTGTCCCAGGAGTTGCCGAGGCAGGCGATCGGCCCGTGCACGAGGTGGGCGGCGTCGGCGATCGGCTGGAGCGCGATCATCGCGCCGTCATAGGCGCAGCCTCCGGCGGCGGCTCCCGGCTTCAGAGCCTTGGAGCAACCCTTCTTCCGCTCCTTCTCCGACTTGGCTTGGTTGGTGGAGCAACCCGGCTCGTTGAAGACGTCCTGGAGCTTTTCCTGGAGCATGACCTTCTCCCGCCATTGGCCGACATCGGCGCCTGTGGGTCAGTCATATGCAGGAGGTGTGCCAAGGAGTGATTTGTTTATATTCAATAAGTTAAGCAGATCGGCCTCGTGTGCGATACCCGACAATCGGGGACTTTGTCGGGTATCGCACAGCCCGGGGCGATGGCCGGACGCGCGCAGCGCGTGCCGTCAACGGGCCAACACCTTGGCGGCTTCCTTGGTTTCCGAGACCGCCGACGCGATCTGGGTGATCGCGGAGTTGATGGCGCCGATGTTGTGGTCGACGGCGCTGACCGAGGCCGACGCGTTCTGCATGTTGGTGGACATGTCTCCGGTTACCGCGCTCTGCTCCTCCACCGCTCCGGCGGAGACGGTGACGAATTCCATCAGGTTGCTGGTGGCCTGACGGATGTTGCCCAGCGACGCGACCACGTCGGACGAGACGGCCTGCATGCCTTCGATCTCCTTGGAAATCTGGGCGGTCGCGTTGGCCGATTGGTTGGCGAGGTTCTTGACCTCGTTGGCGACGACCGCGAAGCCGCGCCCGGCCTCGCCGGCCCGCGCCGCCTCGATGGTGGCGTTGAGCGCCAGCAGGTTGATCTGGCTGGCGATGGAGCTGATCAGATCGACGATGCCGCCCATCGCCTTGGCGACCTCCGTCAGGCGTGCCGCCGCCCGGTCGGCGTTCCCCGTCTCGTCCATCGCGGTGCTCGCCGCTTGGCGGGAGCGGATCATGCTGTCGGCGATCTCCCGGGCCGACGCGGCGAGTTCCTCGGCACTGGCGGCGACGGTCTGGACGGTGCCTTGCGTCGCGCCGGACCGCTGGGCGGCGTCCTCGGCCTGCCGGCCGGCGGCGGAGAGCGCGGCGTCGATCTCGGTGAAGTTGTTGTCGATCAGCGCCTTCAACTGGTCCAGCAGTTCCACCTGGTGGGTGATGTCGGTGGCGAACTTGACGATCTTGGACAGCCGGTTGCTGGTGTCGAACACCGGGTTGTAGGACGCCTGAATCCACACAACGCGGCCGCCCTTGCCGATCCGCTTGTATTGGGCGGCCTGGAACCGGCCCTGCCGCAAGCTCTCCCAGAAGGCCCGGTAGTCCGCGCCGCCATGCTCCGCCGGATCGACGAAGGTGCTGTGATGGCGCCCCTCGATCTCCCGCAGCGTGTAGCCGAGCAGGGACAGGAAATTCTCATTGGCGGTGATGACCGTACCGTCGGGGGTGAATTCGATCACCGCCTGGGACTTGGAGATGGCCTCCGCCTTGCCCCGCAGATCGATGTGCTCCAGATGGCGCTCGGTGACATCGGTGCACACCTTCACCACCTTGTGGGTGACGCCCTGGCGGTTCTTGATCGGGTTGTAGGAGGCCTCGATCCAGACTTCCCGCCCGCCTTTACCGATGCGCTTGTAGAGGGAGGACTGGAACTCGCCGCGGCGCAGGCGTTCCCAGAAATCCTCGTAATCCAAGCTGCCGTGGAGTTTCGGGTCGACGAAGATGCGATGGTGCTTCCCTTTGATTTCCTCAAGATTGTAGCCCATACATCGGAGAAATTGATCATTCGCCGACAATATGTTGCCATATGTGTCAAAGGTGATGATGCCATTAGATTTGTCTAATGCGGCGGTTATTTCCGTTGCTTCCGTGTCTGCCGACCTTAGAAAGGCTTTAAAGGGCATGTTGATTGTCCTTATGGGGCAAGAAGGGAATGATGATTTGAGGTTATCGTCAATTTGCATAAAAAACAATTAATTGGCGTTCATGCGGCACCGTGGAGTGCCGTATCGTTTCGGCGATGATTGTATTCGCTAAGTTACGCCGTTTTGTCGATAGGTAATCGGGTGCAATTTTTTGTTGATATTGTGGGTATTTTGTCGGTAGTGGGTGCTTATGGCTCAAAGATTTCAGTGATGACTTTCTTCAATCGACGGGCATCGCGTGAGTCTGCGCAGAAGCAAAGAAAAATCATACGCCTTGCCACATTTCCATGAAAAGCTGTGGTGAGAGTGCGCCCGCAAAGAAAGTGGGAACAGGTGGCTTGGATGTTCCACCGGAAGAAATGCCTGCGCGGAGCCGCGTCCCTGCGATGGCAAGGGGCGCGGCTCCACAGGGCCATCGTCAGGGAACGATCACATAGTCGGGGTTGGCGATCGCGAAGACGGCGTCGCGGTCCGGCTGGGGCGGGTAGATCCACTTGGTGTTGATCTCGCGCTTAACCGCCTTGCCCTCCTCGCGGGTCAGCCGGACCTGCCGGTCCCAGCCCTCCGTGAAGAGCGCCCCCCAGGGACCGAGGTCGAGGCAGGTCACGTATTTGGGCTGGCTGTAGGGGTGGGTGGGCAGGCCGACCAGCTCCGCCGCGGCGTTGTGCCCGGCGACGCGCCCCAGGCTCAAAGCGTGCTGGCAGGACATGGCGGCGACGTTGCCGCGGTCGTCGGTGGCGGCCAGCGCCACGTCGCCGGTGACGAAGATGCCGTCGCTGCCGATCGCCCGCAGGAACGGATCGGCGGGAACGCGCCCGAACCGGTCATGCTCGCCGGTGATCTGCGCCGCCAACGGATTGGCGCGGGCTCCCGCCGTCCAGACGACGGTGGCGGCGGCGATGCGCTCGCCGGTGGAGGTGGTGACGCCCCCAGCGTCGACGGTGGCGACCGCCGTGCCGGCGACGATCTCCACGCCGCATTCGGCCAGTGCCTGCTCGATGACGGGGCGCGGCACGGGGCCGAGATCGGGTCCGATGGCCGGCGCCTGTTCGACCACCACGACGCGGACCTTGGCGTCCGCGCCCAGGATGGCGCGCAGCCGGTCCGGCATCTCCGCCGCCGTCTCGATCCCGGTGAAGCCGCCGCCGGCCACCACCACGGTGTTGCGCGCCGCCGTTTCCGGCTGGGCGGCCAGGGCCTTCAGATGGGCGTCCAGGGCGTGCGCGCTGTCCAACTGGTCGACGTTGAAGGCGTGCTCGGCGAGACCGGGAATGGGCGGGGTGAACAGGCGGCTGCCGGCGGCCAGGACGAAGCGGTCGTAGGGCAGGGTGAACCGGGCGCCGTCGGTGCCGGTGACGTCCACCGCGCGGCGGTCGGCGTGGATCGTTGTCACGACGCCGGGGACGTGGCGGACACCCACGGCCTCGAACAGCGCGGCGAGGTCCGGCGCCATGCCTTCCAGCACCGCCTCGTAGAGGCGGGGGCGGATGTGGAGCTGAGGGGTCGGCGAGACGACGGTGATCGCGACGTCGCCGTCGCGGCCGGCCAGCGCCACGGCGCGGGCGGCGGACAAGGCGGCCCACAATCCGGCGAAACCGGAACCGGCGATGACGATCTGCTGGGTCATGACTGTGTGTCCTTCTGAAAGCCGGACAGGAGTAGGCGTTCTGGCGCGCGGGTGCGCGGCAGCCATCCCGTCCGTCCGGCGGAGGTCCGGGAGGTGTTTCAGGGCATCGGGTGAGGCGTGATGGTTGGGCCGGCTAGGGTGGCCAGCTACGGTGTATGCCGTGTCCGTGACGCGGCGCGGGCGCTGAGGCGCGCGTCGATCCAGGTCTGGACGTCGCCCTGGAATTCCGGCGGGGCCTTGCGCCCAAAGGTTTCGCCGACGCTGGCCAGAGTCTCCTTGGCCAGCGTGTCGCGCATTGCCTTCTCGGCCTTCAGCATCACGGCGTGGATGGCGCAGACGCCGGAGGTCGCCCAGTCCGGCGGTCTGTCGTCGAAGACCGCGCAACGGCCGCGGATCTCCTGGCACTCGAACAGCGGCTTCTCGCCCTCGATGGCGTCGACGATGACGAGGAAGCTGATGTCTTCCGGCGCCTTGGCGAGGCGGTAACCGCCGCGCACCCCTTCGCTGGCCGTGACGATCCCCGCCTTCTCCAGCTTCGGAAAGATCTTGGCGAGGAAGGAGGGGGAGATTCCCTGCAATTCCGCCAGATCCCGGCTGCTCAGCGGCGTGTCGCCGGCGGCGGCCAGCCAGAGCAGGCAGTGGATGCCGTATTCGACGCTTGCGGTGAGGTGTGCCATGGCGTGGCCCGTCCAACGGTCTCGACAACACAGACCGTATCAGTCCGCGTTCCCAAGCGCAAGACGGAAAACGCGGATAATGTTTATCCGAGTTTATGGGCGAGGTGGCAGGCCGGACATGGAAAAGCCGGAGCCCACCTTGCGGTGGGCTCCGGCTCTCCGGGGAAGCGGCCGGGCGGGGGGATGGAGGCCCCGCGCCGGCCGGGGGAGATCAGCGCACCAGATCGAACGAGTAGTCGGTCTCGCCGACGATGTTCGTGTTGGCGTCCATATCCTCGAAGATCCGATCCAGGATGCGCACCAGCACGTTCAGAGCGCCCTGGTAGCCCCAGGTCGGATAACGGTGATGGTGGTGACGGTCGAAGATCGGGTAGGTCAGGCGGATGAGCGGGATCTTGGTGTCGCGCTCCAGATACTTGCCGTAGCTGTTGCCGATGATGTAGTCGACCTTGTCGGTGAACAGCAGCGAGCGCAGGTGCCAGAGGTCCTTGCCGCCGTAGGCCTTGCCGGACTTGCCGAACGGCGAGGCGTCGAGCACCTTCTGAACCTGCTTCTCCCACTTCTTCGAGCCGGAGGTGGACAGGATGTGCACCGGCTCGGCGCCCAGCTCCATCAGGAACTTCGACATGCCCAGGCAGAAGTCCGGGTCGCCGTACACGGCGAAGCGCTTGCCGTGCAGGTGGGTGTGGCTGTCGGCGATGGCGTCGACGAGACGGCCGCGCTCCAGCTTCAGCTCCGCCGGGACCGGCTTGCCGGACAGCTCGGCCAGCTTCATCAGAAGCTCGTCGGTGCCGGTGACGCCCATCGGGTAGTTGTACTTGGCGACCTGCTGGCCCTTCTCCTTGATGAACTGCAGGGACTGCGGGGTGCAGTATTCCTGCATGGAGATGGTGGCCTTGGCGTGGACGGCCTCCTTCGTGGCCTCCAGCGGGGTGCCGCCGTCATACATGCGGTACTCGCCGTCGGCCGGGGTGTCGAAGTTGTCCGACACGTCCGACAGGATGGTCATCTGGATGCCGAACAGGCCGGCGATGCGCTTCAGCTCGCGGTTGTTGCCGACCGCGAAACCGTCGAACCCCGGGATCAGGTTGATCGTCTCGTTCTTCGGGGTGTCGAAGTTCTCCGACGTGCCCCAGAAGTGGGTCAGAACACCCTTGATCATGTTGTCGTAGCCGACGATGTGGCTGCCGACGAAGGCCGGGGTGTGGGCGAAGGGAACCGGGAAATCCGCCGGGACGCTTTCCTTGTTCTTCGCGTTGTTGATGAAGCCGGAGAGGTCGTCGCCGATGACCTCGGCCATGCAGGTGGTCAGCACGGCGATCATCTTCGGCTTGTACAGCGCGTAGGCGTTGGCCAGGCCGTCGATCATGTTGTTCAGGCCGCCGAACACCGCCGCGTCTTCCGTCATCGACGAGGAAACCGCGGAGTTCGGCTCCTTGAAGTGGCGGGTGAGGTGCGTGCGGTAGTAGGCGACGCAGCCCTGCGAGCCATGGACGAAGGGCAGGGTGCCCTCGAAGCCCTGGGCCGCGAACATCGCGCCGATCGGCTGGCAGGCCTTCGTCGGGTTGATGACGACCGCCTCACGGGCGAAGTTCTTTTCCTTGTACTCTTCCGTCTTGGTCCACGCGGAAACCCGGGCGACCTCTTCGTCGGAGTGGCCGTACTCGAACTCCGTCTTCTTGCGCTCGAACAGCTCCTTGTATTCGGGCTGACGGAAGAGCGTGAAGTGGTCGATGACCTTGTCGGCGCTCTGGGAAACGGGGTGGGACATGCTCATTACTCCTATCTTCCAGAGGCCGCTTTAGAACGGAGCCTTCATGATGCCCCAGACGGGGTTGTTGATGGCCAGATCCATGTCGCGGGCGAAGATCGCGAAGCCGTCGTAGCCGTGATACGGACCCGAGTAATCCCAGGAGTGCATCTGGCGGAAGGGCAGGCCCATCTTCTGGAAGACGTACTTTTCCTTGATGCCCGAAGCGACGAGGTCCGGACGCATCAGTTCGACGAACTTCTCCAGTTCGAAGGCGGTGACGTCGTCGTAGATCAGCGTGCCTTCCTTCACATAGTGCTGGGTGCGCTGATAGTCGTCGTTGTGGGCGAACTCGTAACCCGTGCCGACGATCTCCATGCCCAGGTCATGGTAGGCGTCGACCACGTGGCGCGGACGCAGGCCGCCGACGTAGATCATCACCTTCTTGCCTTCGAGCCGCGGCTTGAACTTGGCGATGACGGCGTCGACCATCGGCTGGTACTTGGCGATGACCTTCTCCGCGTTCTCCTTGATGGTGTCATCGAAGAGAGCGGCGATCTTGCGCAGGGACTCGGCGATCTGCGACGGGCCGAAGAAGTTGTACTCCATCCACGGAATACCGAACTTCTCTTCCATGTGGCGCGCGATGTAGTTCATCGAGCGGTAGCAGTGGATGAGGTTCACCTTCGCCTTCGGCGTGTTCTCCAACTCGGCGAGCGTGCCGTCGCCCGACCACTGGGCGATCACGCGCAGGCCGATCTCTTCCAGCAGGATGCGGCTGGCCCAGGCGTCGCCACCGATGTTGTAGTCACCGATGATGGTGACGTCGTACGGGGTGGAGACGAAGCCTTCCTTCGGCTCGGTCTTCTCGAAGATCCAGTCGCGGATGACGTCGTTGGCGATGTGGTGGCCCAGCGACTGGGAGACGCCGCGGAAGCCTTCGCAACGGACCGGAACGACCGGCTTGCCCAGTTCCTCGGACTTGGCGCGGGCGACCGCCTCGATGTCGTCGCCGATCAGGCCGATCGGGCACTCGGACTGGATGGAGATGCCGTTGACGAGCGGGAACAGCTCGTTGATCTCCTCGATCACCTTGTGCAGCTTCTTGTCGCCGCCGAAGACGATGTCCTTCTCCTGGAAGTCGGAGGTGAAGTGCATCGTGCCCCAGCTGTCCACGCCGGTGTCGCCGACATAGTAGTTGCGGCGGCCGGACCAGGAGTAGTAGCCGCAGCCGACCGGGCCGTGGGAGATGTGGATCATGTCCTTGATCGGACCCCACACCACACCCTTGGAACCGGCGTAGGCGCAACCACGGATGGTCATCACACCGGGGATCGACTTGATGTTCGACTTGACGCCGCAGTCCTTCGCCTCGGCCTCCAGCACGTTCAGGTGCTTGGCGCGGCGCTTGCGCGACTTCTCGGGATACGCTTCGAGAACCTTGTCGACGAGACCCTTGACGTCGACGCCTTCGTTCACGGACAGGCTCATGGTGCCAGTCTCCTGCTGCACTCATTATCCGCGCTACTGCAGCGCGGGACCGAGCCCCCTCTCTCCCACCCCGCGCACAGGGGCGGGGTGGGCTGGGGAGGGGGCCAGTTCAGAACTGCGCCCCGTGGGGGACCCAGTTATCAGGCCTTGGCGGCTTCCTTGGCCTGGAGCTCGGCGAGCTGCTGCTCCTCCGACTTCATGATGCCGAAGTCCATCAGCATCTCTTCCAGCTCTTCCATCGTGATCGGGGTCGGGATGGTGCCCTTGCCCTTGTTCGCGTGGACCTTGTTGGCGAGCTGGCGGTATTCCTGGGCCTGCTGGCTGTCCGGCGCGTACTCGATCACCGTCATGCGGCGCAGCTCGGCGTGCTGCACGATGTTGTCGCGCGGCACGAAGTGGATGAGCTGGGTGCCGAGGCGGGCGGCCAGGGCGGAGGCGAGGTCGATTTCCTTGTCGGTCTGGCGCTCGTTGCAGATCAGGCCGCCGAGGCGCACGCCGCCGCTGTGGGCGTACTTCAGAATGCCCTTGGCGATGTTGTTGGCGGCGTAGAGCGCCATCATCTCACCGGACATGACGATGTAGATTTCCTGGGCCTTGTTCTCGCGGATGGGCATGGCGAAACCGCCGCACACCACGTCGCCCAGCACGTCGTAGGAGACGTAGTCCACGTCGTCGTAGGCGCCGTTCTCTTCCAGGAAGTTGATCGAGGTGATCACGCCGCGGCCGGCGCAGCCGACCCCCGGCTCCGGACCGCCGGACTCGACGCACTTGATGCCCTTGTAGCCGATCTTGAGAACGTCCTCGAGCTCCAGATCCTCGACCGAGCCGGCTTCGGCGGCGAGGTGCAGCACGGTGTCCTGCGCCTTGGCGTGCAGGATCAGGCGGGTCGAGTCGGCCTTCGGATCGCAGCCGACGATCAGGATCTTCTGATCCAGCTCGACCAGCGCGGCCAGGGTGTTCTGGGAGGTGGTGGACTTGCCGATACCGCCCTTACCGTAGAACGCAATCTGGCGCAAAGACATGGGAGGTTACTCCTTTGCTTGGGTCTACAGGGTGTCTTCAATTCCGGGGCGGCCTGCCCAGCGGCCGCTTCGACCCCTTCTCTGCATCCCCCGTGCCAGTTCGCGAAAAATTTTTAAATCATTGAAATTGAACAAGAAAATTGATTGCGGACGAGCGCGGTCCGCTTTGTCGGGCCTGTGACATACCCGACAAAGCCCGACATTTTGTCGGGTCTCTCGCAATGAAAAGGAAGGGATGGACGAATGTCGTCCGCCAGCGTCAGAGCCAGCGTCAGGCGGCGGCGTGGTTCAGCGCGTCGCGGGCGACGACGAGGCGCAGCGCCAACGCCTCCAACTCGTCGCCGTCCTGGCCCATGTCATAGAGAAGCTGGGCCAGCGACTGGCCGCGGGCGAGCAGGCGGCGCGCCTTGGCCGGGTCGGCGGGGCGGGCCAGCAGGATGCCGACGAGGCGCTCCCCGGCGATGCCGGCCAGCGCGCGGCTGCGTTCGGCCAGACGGCGTTCCAGCGTGTCGAGCACCGCCGGACGCCCGGCATGGTCGAGATCCGTGCAGAACTGGTGCAGGGAACGGAGCTGGCGCAGCAGCGCCTCGAACAGCAGCTCGTCGAGGTCGCCGCCGTTGGCCGCCTTTCCGACAAGATCGAACAGCGTGTCGGAAAGCCGCCACGCCGCCGACAGGCAATCGTTCATCGCCTTGCGGTCGGCGGGCTCGACGAAGGCGTTGGCCTCCTCGCGGTGCTCCTCCTGATCGTCCAGGTTCCGCAGGGCGACGACGAGCAGCCCGTCCACCGAGGCCAGCGCGGCGAGGCTGGCGTGCAGCGCCTTGATGCCGCGGTCGGCGCCGAAGCCGTCCATGGCCTCCGCTGCCCGGCGCAGCGCGTGGCGGGTGAGACGGCGCGACTGGTAGACGACGTCGCGCAGGGCGACGGTGGCGCCCAGCGTCTCCAGCATCAGCCGCCGCGCCTCGAAGCGCAGCAGAGCGTGGGCGAGGCTGTCCATGGCGCCGGCGGTGGCGCCTGCCGGGTCCTCTTCCGCGACCGCGACGGGCGCTTCGCCGCGGACCAGCCGGTCGGCGTCGGCGCGGGCGTCCGCCTCGATGGCCGACACCACCGACAGCACGGCGCCGCGCCCGGCGCCGCGCAGCAGGGCGACCAGGGCGCGCAGGGCGGTGGCCACCTCCAGCGCGCCGGGCAGCCCATCCTCGGCGGTGCCCTTGTTGTGGACGACGCGGTCGATCAGATGGTCGCGCAGGCGGGGCAGCAGGACGTCCAGGATGATCGGCGCGGTCGGGCGCAGCAGCGCTTCCAGCAGGCGGCCCTGCGGCTGGCCGAGCATGGCGGCCAGCGGGTTGACCGGCTTGGGCACCAGACGCGGGCGGTGGGGTTCCAGCAGGGCCAGCACCTCGTCGCCGCGCAGTGGGGTGATGGTGCCGCGCAGCAGCCGGGCGAGCGTCACGGCGTCGCGGGCTTCCTTGGCGCCACGCAGCGGAACCGGCGCCCGCCCCGAACGCATCGGCATCTTTTCCGAGACGGCGGAAGGAAGAAGAACGCGCGGAGGCTGTACCGCCCGGTTGCGCGTCTCCTGTTCCTTACGCTTCATCGGCCACATGGCCTTGCCTCGTCTTGCGGTGCACTGAATCCCGATTGAAGAACTATGGTGTCGTCTCATAATCCGTTCAAACGGATATTTTTAAGATATTTGGAGTAAGCCAAAAGTTGTTTCTGCTGTTTAATCGAATTGTTTTTGAATTCGAAATGTATTGCGGGTTGCGCGGCATCGCCCTGCGGTGACGCGAACCCTTGGCGGACGCGCCGGTTCGCGGTATCCATGAAAGAATTGTGGATTTGAGAGCGCGATGGCGGACGGTTCGGCGAGCGGTGGCTTGAGGGATGCGCGGGGGCGGCTGATCGATCCGGATTCGCCGCTGGCGCTGAAGGCGCATCGCACCAACCTGCTGAACGTGACGGCGGACACGCTGTGCGCGGAGTCCTTCAACGACGAGCCGCGGCGCCTGCGCATCGGCGGCACGCGCAGCGAACACGCCGTGCTGTTCGAGGCGCTCGACGAGAGCCCGAACAGCCTGATCGCCGCCGACATATTCCAGCACTACATGGCCTTCACCTTCGGGCTGAACCCGGACTTCTCCGGCGCCGAGGGCACGGACGGGCGGCGGCGCTACCGCGCCAGCTACCTGCGCCTGCTGAAGGGCTGGCTGTTCGACAGCAACAACGCCGAAGGTGCGGTGCTGAAGGGCTGGGTGGAGAGCCGCTTCGGCCTGCTGCCCACCTATCACAAGGAACCGATCCTCCGCTTCGCCTCCGACGCGTGGCGGACCTACGGCGAGGAGAAGGTCGCCACCCGCTTCCACAACAACAACATCAACCTGCAGCTCGACCTGCTGTACGAGTATTGCCAGTGGTGGATGCGCCGCGGCTGGCCGGACGCGCCGATGCCGTCCCGCGCCAGCCACATCCGGCTCTACCGCGGCGTCAACGATTTCGAGGAGCACCACATCGTCGCGCGCCCCGACAAGCGCACGGCGGTTCTGCGCCTCAACAACCTCAGCTCCTTTTCCATCGAGCGCGACATCGCCGGCCAGTTCGGGGACTACATCCTCGAAACCTGGGTGCCGCTCACCAAGGTGGTTTTCTTCCGCGACATCCTGCCCCGTTACCCTTTCAAGGGGGAGGGCGAGTATCTGGTCGTCGGCGGGGACTACAGGGTGGGGGTGTCGCTTCTCTGACAACCGATCACGGGACAGATCCGGCCCATGACTGACCATTCCATCCGCTCGCGCGCGCTGGGCGCCTATCTCGGGCTGGCCTGCGGCGACGCGCTGGGCGCCACCGTCGAGTTTCTGACAAAGGGCGAGATCGCCCACCAATACGGCGTGCACAAGCACATCAAGGGCGGCGGCTGGCTGAAGCTGCCCGCCGGGCAGGTGACCGACGACACCGAGATGTCGATCCATCTCGGCCGCGCCATCCTGGCCGCCCCGGAGTGGGACGCCCGCCGCGCGGCGGAGGAGTTCGCCGTCTGGCTGAAGGGCGTTCCCGTCGATGTCGGGGACACGACACGGCGCGGCATCCGCCGCTTCATCATGCACGGCACCCTGTCGGAGCCGGAGAGCGAGTATCACGCCGGCAACGGGGCGGCGATGCGCAACCTGCCGGTCGCCCTGGCGACGCTGGGCGACGACGCGGCCTTCGAGCGCTGGACGGTGGAGCAGGCGCACATCACCCACTGCAACGCGATGTCCGACGCGGCGACCCTGACGCTCGGCCATATGGTCCGCCGTCTGGTGCTGGGGGGCGATGTGCGCGACGTGCGCGACGAGTCGAACAAGCTCATCGCGAAGCACCGGCAGTTCAAGTTCCAGCCCTACCGGGGCCTCGCCACCGCCTACATCGTCGATACGATGCAGACGGTCATGCACTATTATTTCCAGACCGATTCCGTGGAATCCTGCGTCGTCGAGACCGTCAACCAGGGCGGCGACGCCGACACCACCGGCGCCATCGCCGGCATGCTGGCCGGCGCCACTTACGGGGTGGAGACCATCCCGCCGCGCTGGCTGCGCAAGCTCGACCGCGACGTCTACAACGAAATCTGCGCCCAGGTGGACGGGCTGCTCGCCCGCGCCCCGGCGCTCAAGCAGGGGTGACCGCGACCATGGCCGACGTGATCTTCTTCGAAAAGCCCGGCTGCGCCGGCAACAATCGCCAGAAGGCGCTGCTGGCGGAGGCCGGGCACACCGTCCACGCCCGCGACCTGCTGTCCGAACCCTGGACGGCGGACCGTCTGCGCTCCTTCTTCGGCGACCGTCCGGTGGCCGAGTGGTTCAACCGCGCCGCCCCGGCGGTGAAGAGCGGGGAGGTCGATCCGGACGCGCTGGACGAGGCTGCCGCCCTGGCGCTGATGCTGAGGACGCCGCTGCTGATCCGCCGTCCGCTGATGCAGGTGGGTGACCGCCGCGACTGCGGCTTCGAGGCGGAGCGGGTGGACGCCTGGATCGGGCTGGCCGCCGGAGCGCCGGAGGGCAAGCTGGAAGGCTGCGCCCGCGCCGGGATGCCGCCCTGCCCACCACCCAAGACAACCGATTGACGATTTTGCTGCTCCGTTGGAGGACAAGAACCGACACGGATTTCACGGATCAAAGCCGGATTTCACGGAATCCGCCGGATCGGCGCATGTGGCCTTACGTTGCGCATCCCGCGATCGGACGGTTCCGTGAAATCCGTGTCTCTATCCGTGCAATCCGTGTCGATTCTTGTCCGCCTTTGCCGCGCGCTGCGTTCAGGCGATCACTGAGTCCACCACCCGCAAAGGGGTGACGGGACAACCCGGACTGTCGTAGGTTTGCCCCCGTCCTGTTTGAAACCCGACATTTCAGCGATGGGGGCCGATCCATGTGCGAACTCCTGGGCATGAGCGCCAACGTGCCCACGGACATCTGCTTCAGCTTTCGCGGCCTGATGCGCCGCGGCGGGCAGACCGGTCCGCACCGCGACGGCTGGGGGATTGCCTTCTACGAGGGGAAGGGCTGCCGCGCCTTCCACGACCCGGCGCCGAGCTGCGAGTCGGAGATCGCGCGGCTGGTCAGCAGCTATTCGATCAAGTCCTGCGTGGTGATCTCCCACATCCGCCGCGCCAATCGCGGCCGGGTGTCGCTGGAGAACACCCACCCCTTCACGCGGGAGCTGTGGGGCCGCGTCTGGACCTTCGCCCACAACGGCCAGCTCAAGGGCATCAAGGACCGGACGCTGACCTTCTACGAGCCGGTCGGGACGACGGACAGCGAGCACGCCTTCTGCTGGCTGCTCGACCAGATCCGCATGCAGTATCCGGAGCCGCCCAAGAGCAGCGGCGCCCTGATGCGGCTGATCCGCGACCTCGCCACCGACCTCGGCACGCTGGGCGTCTTCAACATGCTGCTCAGCGACGGGCGGTACCTGTGGTGCCACTGCGCGACCAACCTCGCCTGGCTGACGCGGAAGGCCCCCTTCGGCCCGGCGACGCTGATCGACGAGGACATGAGCGTCGATTTCGCCAAGGAGACGACGCCCGACGACGTGGTGACGGTCGTCGCCACCCGCCCCCTGACCCGCGACGAGAATTGGACCGTCATGAAGGGGGGAGAGATGGTCGTGTTCAAGGGCGGCAATCGGGTGCGCTGACCGGGGATTGTTCTGTTCCGTGCAACGAAGATTGGCGAAATCGGGGCTCAATCGATTGGCGTAAGCGGGCTTATGGTCACTCCCGAGACAAACCGAAGCGGTGACGGTGCCGGCCCGGCGCCCCGCTTCCCGGACAGGAAGACGTGACCATGAAGATCCTTCGCATCGACTCCAGCCCGCTGGGCGACGCCTCCGTTTCCCGCCAGCTCACCGCCTCGATCGTCGCGGCGCTGCGCCAGGGGACTCCGGACGCCGAGGTTTCCGTCCGCGACCTCACCGTCGCTCCGCCGGACCACCTGACCGGCGAGCTGATGCAGGTGGTGAAGTTCCGCAATCTGGAGGGCCTGACCGCCCGCCAGCAAGAGGAGCTGGCCCTGACCGACGCGCTGGTCGACGAGTTCCTGGCCGCCGACGTCGTGGTGATCGGCGCCCCGATGTACAATTTCACGGTCCCGACCCAGCTCAAGGCCTGGATCGATCGCATCGCCCAGGCGGGCCGCACCTTCCGCTACACCGAGACCGGCCCGGTCGGCCTGGCCGGCGGCAAGAAGGTCTATATCGCCTCGACGCGCGGCGGCGTTTACTCGACCAACGCCGCGATGAGCGCGCTGGATCATCAGGAGGCCTTCCTGCGCACGGTGCTGGGCTTCCTGGGCGTCACCGACGTGACGGTGATCCGCGCCGAGGGCGTCGGCATGGGTCCGGACGCCCGCGCCAAGGCGCTGGCCGCCGCCCAACAGGAAATCGACGCCCTGGCGACCCCGGTCGCGGCGTAAAAGGTGACTGTCCCCTCTCCCCTCCGGGGAGAGGGTTAGGGTGAGGGGGGTGCGCGTGTCGGAGCGTCCGGCACAAGCGCAACCCCCTCACCCGGCCCTTCGGGCCACCCTCTCCCCAGAGGGGAGAGGGGAGCTTCGCGACGCGCTCGCTTTAATTGGCCCCCATCGCCTCGCTGATCCGCCGGACGGCCTCGTCCAGGGGCAGGTCGAGGCGGGTGATGTTCTGCAGCTCCAGGAAGCGCGCCTCGTTCTTCGACAGCTCGCCCTCGATCACCGCCCAGTGCTTGTCCGACGAGCGCTTGGCGATCTGGCGGGCGAAGGTGCGCTGGATTTCCTGGTCGAAGCGGCAGCCGAGATAGAGGAAGCTCCGGCCCGCCCGTCGTTCCTGCACGACGGCGGGAATCGGCGTCTGAATGTCGATCTCCGTGAGGATCTCGACAAAGTCGCTGTCGGAAATCAGGTAGTTCCCCGCCGGGGCGGCGCTGCCCGACGGCTTGTAGAGCAGGGTCTCCCAGCCGGATGCCGCGGCGGCTTCGACCTCCGCGCCGCCCGGCGCGTAGTATTTCACCCATTCGCCGACGCCCTGCGGGTGGGACAGTCCCTGGATCTGGCCCCAGCTCCGGTCCGGAGCGGCGGTCAGCAGGCTTTCCAGCGTGTTGTCGTACCAAACATCGACGATCATCGGCGGTGCGGGCAGGGTGGCCAGCCACGCGTGAACCGGCGTCGCCGGGACCTCGCGCTTGAAGATCTCGTTCAAAATGCCGTCCAGCGTCTTGCGGTGGCGCCGCGATTCGATGAACTGGGCGACAGCGGTCAGCTGGCTGCGGATGCGGCCCGGTGCGGCGACCTTGGCGTTCAGCCGTTGCGCCAGTTCCAGCGAGGTGTGCGGGATCGGGCAGTCGGCCTCCGGCAGCAGCGCGAAGGCGCCCGGCCCGAGATAGGGCACCGCGCCCCGCGCCTTCAGCGCCGTGGCGATCTCCGCGATGATGGTATCGGTGTCCGTGCTGTCGATGACGGCGGTGTCGGTCATGCTTAACCCCGTTCGGCTGGCGTTTGCCCCCTCCCTGGCCCTCCCCCGCCGGGCGGGGGAGGGGATAAAGGGGAAGCGTTTCACAAATAGATCGCCGCGCCCGCCCCCGTGTTGACGGTGGCGTCCTTCAGCGTGTCCACGATGAACTGCACCTCGTCGGCGGTGACCTTGTGGTGCAGCGGCAGGGCCAGCACGCGGTCGACCGTCTTCTGGCAGACCGGGCAGTCGGCCCGGCTGGCGCCGCGTTCCTGGTAGTATTGCTGGGTGTAGAGCGCCTGCCCGTAGTCCGACGCCTCGACGTCGTGCGTCGCCAAGTCCTCCAGCACCGCCTTGCGCCCCGAGGCGGTGAAGCGGGTGCCGAGGTGGACGGCGTAGACCATCGGGTGCACGTCGTCGGCGCCCGGCCCCTTGTAGGGCGGCTTGATGCCCTCGAAGGAGGCCATGGCCGCCTCGTAGTGGCTGACCACCTCCCGGCGCTTCGCCAGGATTTCCGGCAGGCGCTTCAACTGGACGAGGCCCAGCGCGGCGGTCAGGTTGCTCATGCCCGCCTGGAAGGGGATGGTTCGGGTGATGACCACCGTGTTGCGGTGCTCCATCTCGCGCCGGCGCAGGTAGCGGAGCTGGTGGGCGAGGTTGCGGTCGTCGGTGACGATCATCCCGCCTTCGCCGGTCACCAGCACGCCGGGCTCGGAGAAGTCGAAGACCGCGCAGTCGCCGAAGCTGCCGACCAGCTTCCCCTTGTAGGAGGAGCCAATGGCCTCGGTCGAATCCTCGATCAGGATCAGCCCCTTGTCGGCGGCGAGCGCGCGCAGCTCGTCCCAATGGGCGGGGTGGCCGTTGACGTTGCCGGCGAGGATGGCCTTGGTCCGCGGCGTGATCTTCGCCTCGGCCTTCGCCGGGTTGATGGTGTGCTGCCAATAGTCGATGTCGACGAAGACCGGCTCCGCGCCGGCCAGCGCGATGGCGTGCTGCACCTGGTGCCAGCCGAAGGGGGAGCAGAGAACCTCGTCCCCCGGTCCGATGCCATAGGCCTTGAGCACCATCAGCGTGGCGAGGGTGCCGCTGGACACCGCGACCGCGTGGGCGCGGCCGAGCCAAGCGGCGAAGGCCTGCTCGAATCCCTCCGTCATCCGCCCGTCGCCGAGGCTGCCGGAGGTGAGGATGCGGCCCAGCACCGCCACCTCCGCCTCCGAAATGTCCGGGTCGATCAGCGGGATGTAATCGCCAAGCTCGCCGCCTGCGTCTTCTTCGGGCATCGTCATTCCGCGATCCTTATTCAGTCGTCCTCGTCCCGTTGCGCGATCACCACGCCGGTCGCCGTCTCCGGCTTGTTGGTGATGAGCCAGCAATGGTTGGTGCCGTCCACGAGGTAGAGGTTGAAGCCGGGCTCCTCCCGGAAGGCGTCCTCCGCCATCACCGCGGCGTGCGCCCCGGTGACGTTGGACAGGTCCGGGTGCGCCTCGCGCACGGCGCGGACCACGGCGTCGAGCCGGGTGCCGTCCGCGAAGAGGCGGCCGGCCAGGGCGGCGATGGCATCGATCCGTTCCGGGGTCAGCGCCATGGCCGTCACTCCGCGCCGCGCTTCTTGGCTTCGACGGTGATGGGCAGGCGGGTGTCCGCCGGCATCTCCGGCAGATCGAGCGTCCAGCCGTTGGCGACCTTGACCCAGCCGCCCCACAGGCCCGGCTTCTCCATCTCGGTGATGGGCTCCTCCAGGTCCTTCTTGGCGACGTAGATCGTGTATTGCTCACCGGCCTTGCGCACCATCACCTTCATGTCACTCTCCAGTCGTCGTTCGTTTTGGGCACTCGCGGGTGTCAGGCCGCCATCCGCGCGTAGAGCGCGGGAAACTCGTTGAGGACCGATTCCACCTCCTCCGCCGTGGTGCAGCGGCTGAGGGAGAAGCGCAGGCTGGCCGCGGCCTCCGCCGGGGACAGGCCCATGGCGGTCAGGACGTGGCTCGGCTCGTTGCCGCCGGACGCGCAGGCCGACCCCATGGAGACAGCGATGCCGGCGCGGTCGAGCCGCATCAGCAGCTCCTCCGCGTCCAGCGGGCGGCCCTGCGGGTCGGCAAAGCGGATGTTGCTGGTGTTGGACAGGCGGACCGCCCCCTCGCCGTTGACCCGGCTGCCCGGCCAGGCGGCGAGCACGCCGCGCTCCAGCCGGTCGCGCAGGATCGCCATGCCTCCGGCTTCCGCCACGGTGGCGGCGGCGCGGGCGGCGGCGGCGCCGAAGCCGACGATGGCCGGCACATTCTCCGTCCCGCCGCGGCGGTGGCGCTCCTGATGCCCGTGGATCAGCGGGGCGAAGGGCACGCCCCTGCGGATGAAGAGGGCGCCGATGCCCTTCGGCCCGTGCATCTTGTGGGCGGACAGGGTCAGCAGGTCGGCGTTCACCGCGTCGACCTTGATCGGCAGCCGCCCGGCGGCCTGCACCGCGTCGGTGTGGAACAGGGCGCCGCGCGCCTGGGCGATGTCGGCGGCGGCGCCGACCGGCTGGATCGCCCCGGTCTCGTTGTTCGCCCACATCACGGACACAAGCGCCGTGTCGGGCGTCACGGCGTCGCGCAGGTCGGCGAGCGCGATGGTGCCGGTGCCGTCCACCGGCAGGACGGTGACCCGCCAGCCCTGCCGCTCCAATTCATGCGCCAGCATCAGCGTCGAGGGATGCTCGATCGCCGTGGTGACGAGGTGGCGGCGCTCCGGACGCTCCGCCGCGACGGCGCGCAACGTGCCGAGCAGGGCCGTGTGGTTGGCCTCCGTCGCGCTGGCGGTGAAGAGGATGTCCGCCGCCTTCGCGCCGACCAGCGCCGCCACCCGGGCGCGCGCCTCGCCCACAGCCCGCTTGGCGGCCATGCCGGGGGCGTGCGGGCTGGAGGGGTTGCCGAACTCCCCGGACAGGTGCGGCAGCATCGCCTCCCGCACCTCGGGTGCCAGCGGGGTCGTCGCGTTGTTGTCGAGATAGATCATGGGTCCATCGCGGGCCGTGGCGGGGAGGGGGCGGTCAGTCCATCACGCCGGGGACACCGCGGCGGCGGCCGTCGGCGGGCGTGATCTCCTCCTCCAGGCAGCCGACGACGACGCCGGCCGGGAACTCCACCAGATAGACGGGGATCTGCGTGCCCTCGGCATGGCCGATGCGCACGATGATGCCGGGCGTGCCCTTGGGGGCCAGCAGCGCGCCGTCCTCGGCGTTGGGGTGGCTGCCGTCGTTGTGGAGGTCCACCGCGGCGGTGACCGCCAGGCCCCAGTCGTAGAGCGGTTCGCGGGGCGGGATGAAGCCGGGCTTCTTCGCTTCGGTGACGGCGTCGCTCATCGGGTGCTCCTTGGGCAAGACGGTCATTGCGGGTCGTTGCAGCGGGCGTCGACCAGTTCGAGTTCCTTGGCGCGCATGCCGACGATGATGCGCTTCTCGTAAAAATCGATGCCGTAGATGTAATACATCTGCAGGTAGGTGCCGATCGACTTCACATAGCCGATGTCCCCGGTGCGGATCAGGAAGTCGCCCATCGGGCGTCCGGGATAGGTGCCGTCGTTGCGCACGTCGCGAAGGGCACGGACCTTCTGGCCCTCCTCGAAGGCGGGGCGGTCTTCCAGTTCGATCGTCTCGTTCGGATCGCGGGCGCGCTCGCGCATTCGATGCTCCTTGGTGCGGGGGCGTCAGTCGGGGATCAGGTCGCCGGTGGCGGGCAGTCCGGCGCGGCGCTTCTGCGCCACGGTGCGGACGTCGTCCACCGGGTCTTCGGTCAGCGGGGCGAGGTCTTCGGGCGGCAGGCGGCTGGCGACGACGAAGCGCACGCACCAGTCGGCGTCGCGGATCAGCGCGGCCAGCTTTTCCGGCGGCAGGCGCCGGGCGACGACCATGCGCACGCGGGCGCTGTCGTCCCAGGCCATGCTCATCAGCCACTCCAGCCCGATGCGGTTGGCGACCTCCAGCCGGATTTCCGGGTCCTCGTC
This sequence comes from Azospirillum brasilense, assembly GCF_001315015.1. NCBI lineage: Bacteria > Pseudomonadati > Pseudomonadota > Alphaproteobacteria > Rhodospirillales > Azospirillaceae > Azospirillum > Azospirillum brasilense. The sequence continues at coordinate 1,038,286 of NZ_CP012914.1, forward strand.
GTGCATCATCGCCGGCAGCATGCCCTCGGGCACGCGGCGGGCGACGCGCAGGCGCACGGAATAGTCGGGGTCGCGCATCAGCGGCGAGAGGTCGGCGTCCTCCAAACGGGAGGCGACGGCGATGCGCACCTCGCGGTCGGGGTCGCCGCGCATCTTCAGCAGCAGGCGGCGGGGCAGGCGGCGGGCGACGGCGGCGCGTACCGTCTCGTCGGGGTCGTCCATCAGCCGCGGCACGATGAAGATCGGCGCGAAGCGCGCGGCGTTGGCGCGGACCTCGAAATAGGGATGGTCGAGATGCTCGCCCGCCAGATCGTCGTTCCATTGGAAGAAGCGCTGGATGCGCTTCGCGTAGCGGTCCTGCACGCAGGCGCGCAGCGGTTCGCAGCGCCCCTCGGCCAGACGGGCGCGGTGGGCGCAGCCGTCGCAATCGACGGGGTTGCCCAGCCAGTCCAGCGCCTTGTCGATGTCGTCGCTCATGCGTCGTCCTCCGGGCCGGCTTCATGGCGGTCGGCGGCGGCGAGCAGGCGGGTGGTTCCGAAGCGGTCCTTCGGGTCCAGGTCCCGGACCTTGTTCAGGGCCTCGCGCCCTTCGGCCAGACGGCCCAGCCGCAGATGCAGGTAGCCGACCGCGGTCAGGGCGAACAGGAACAGGCGCGGGGCCGGCTCCAGACCGGCGAAGTCACCGTGATCCGGGCCGACCGTGCGCCAGTCGGTGTGGTTCAGGCCGATGGCGGCCATGGCGTGGCCGAGCATCCGCTCGCCGTAGAGCAGGGCGGTGTCCAGGTTCGCCTTGTAGAAGTGGAACTTGTAATGGCCGAGATCGACCAGCCGGTGCCCCGGCGCCAACTCGGCGGCGCGGGCGAGATGACGCTCCGCCGCCTCGGCGTCGGCGTGGTTGGCGGCGGCGAGATGCAGGAACCGCTCCGCCTCGGGCGGCAGGTCGCCGCCGTAGTAACGGCGGTTGAGCCAGCCTTCATCCACCTCGTCCAGCATGGCGGTGCGCTCCATGGAAACCCTCTCCCGTGATGGGGCGGGAGAGGGGTTTCGGGCGATCAGGCCGGGACGCAGCAGTCAGCCGGGCAGACCGAGGCGCACTGCGGGCTGGAGAACTGGCCCTTGCACTCGGTGCACAGGTCCGCGTTGATGGCGTAGGCGCCCTTCTTGAAGCTGATGGCGTTGTTCGGGCACTCGGCCTCGCAGGCGCCGCAGGCGGTGCAGTCGGAAGCCTTGATCTTGTAAGCCATGACACTCTCCTTGCAGGTGGGGCGGCTGTTGCGGTGGGCCGCCGGGTAAATCCGTGGGTTCTGGTCGGTCTCTTGGGTGTCAGGCGCGCCGGGCGGTGAAGGCGCCGGTGCGGATCACCGCGTCCTGCCCCTCGCGGGCGTTGATCGCACCTTGGCCGAGGCGCTCGGCGTAGTCCTTGAAGTAGGTCAATGCCGACTCCTCGATGTATTCGAAGGCGAAGCGGTCAACCGGCTCGATGCCCGCGTCCTTGAGGTTCTGCGACGGGCAGCCGCCGATCTTGGCGACGAAGACCGCGGTGCAGTCGTTGATCGCCGACAGCACGCCGCCGAGCGCGTCCTCGTCGCCCGAACCGCCTTCGCAATACTGGTCGACGCGGCGGTGGCCGACGAACTTGGCGCCCTTCGGACCGACCTCGTAGATCTGGAATTCCTTGGCGTGGCCGAAATGCTCGTTGATGCGCTCGCCGCCCTTGGTGGCGACGGCGATCAGGATCGGCTGCACCTCGGTGCCCACCGTCTCGGCGACGTCGGCCTGTGCGGCGGCCTTGGCGGCGTGGCGCCCGGCGCGCTCGCCCTCGACATGCTCGCGGTAGGTGCGGGCGGCCTCCTGGTCGTATTCCACCTCGCCCATCGCCTCGATCTGGTCGATGGTGAATTCGGAACCGCGGTCCTCGCCCAGCAGGCCGACCGCGTCGGCGCGGCACTGGCGGCAGTGGCGCATCAGCTTGGCCCCGCCCTCGCACTGGTCCTGCAGGACCTTCAGCTCCTGCGCGGTCGGGCCGCGCTGGCCGGTCAGGCCGAAATGGGTGCCGTGCGCCGGGTCGGAGATCAGCGGCATGATGTTGTGCAGGAAGGCGCCGCGCGACTTCACGGCCTTGTTCACGTCCATCAGGTGCTCGTCGTTGATCCCCGGGATCATGACGGAGTTCACCTTCACCAGGATGCCGCGCGAGGTCAGCATCTCCAGCCCGAGCATCTGGCGCTCGTGCAGGATCTTGGCGGCGTCCAGGCCGGTCCAGCGCTTGTGGTCGTGGAAAATCCAGGGGTAGATATGCTGCCCGACCTCGGGATCGACCATGTTGATGGTGATCGTGACGTGGTCGATGTTGTAGTTCGCGATGGTGTCCACATGGTCGGGCAGGGCCAGACCGTTGGTGGACAGGCACAGCTTGAGGTCCGGCGCCTTCTTCGCCAGCATCTCGAAGGTCTTGAAGGTGTTCTTGCCGCCGGCCGCGAGGCTGTCGCCGGGGCCGGCGATGCCGATGACGGAGAGCTGCGGGATTTCCTTGGCGACCGCCATGATCTTGCGGAGCGCCTGATCGGGGGTCAGCTTCTCGGAGACCACGCCCGGCCGGCTCTCGTTCGAGCAGTCGTATTTGCGGTTGCAGTAGTTGCACTGGATGTTGCAGGCCGGCGCCACGGCGACGTGCATGCGGGCGAAGTAGTGATGCGCCTCCTCGGAGTAGCAGGGATGGTTCTTCACCTTCTCCCACACCTCCGGCGCCATGTCGGCGGGGCCGTCCGACGACCCGCAGGAGGAGGACGCGCAGCCGGAGGCGGCGGCGGTGGGCGGCGCCTCGGCGGCGGCTTTCAGCTCACCCACGCCCAGGATGCTGTCGAGCGAAATAACGTTGGCCATCGTCCACTCCCTTCCCAGCCGCGCCGTCGGCGCCCTTGGTCGGGTCGTTAAAAGCAAGTTCGGGGCCAACCGGGTGAAGTGTGGAGTTTCAGAGGGTTAGACGGCAGTGTCGGCCCTGTGCTCCATGTCGGCAATCCGACAAAGGCGGACAAAGCCCAACAATGGCCGACAAACACGCCGCCTGTCGGGGACCCGACATGGGGCGGCAATCGTGTTTGAAGTCCCCTCTCCCCTCCGGGGAGAGGGTTAGGGTGAGGGGGTTGTGCTTGGCGCTATGTCCGGCAGAAGCGCAACCCCCTCACCGGCCCTACGGGCCACCCTCTCCCCCTGGGGGAGGGTTAAGAAGGCCGCCTGCACTGCCCTATGACAAGGGGGGGAGTCACGCGCTCCCCACCTGGAAGGTCAGGACATGATCCTCGTCCGGCCGCAGCGGCTCTCCCCCGAACCCGATCAGCCCGCTGCCGGTCAGCTTCGTCGAATCGCGGCGCAGCAGCAGGGAGGGGGAGTCGCCCGTGCGGATGAAGGTGCCGTTGGTCGAATGGTCGGTCAGCAGGAAGCCGCCGCGGCTGAAGTCGATCACCGCGTGCTGGCGCGAAGTGCGGCGGGAGGGGATGCGCAGGCCGCAGCCCTCGTCACGCCCCACCGTGATCCGCGGCAGCAGCGGGGTCAGCGTCGTGTCGGCGCGGCGGCCGGACAGGCGCAGGGACGGCAGGCCGCGCCCCTTGCCGGGTTCGGACAGGGGCAGACCGACGGTGGCGTTGTCCTCTGCCTCCGGCGCGGCGTCGCCGTCGCGGATCTGGTGGACGCGGACCGGAGCCGCCTTTCCCTTCACCGCGACGCTGTTCAGAAGGCGGGCCCGTTCGCGCAGGGGCGGGGAGAGGCGATCCACCAGATCGTCGGTCGCCAGGATCTCGCCGGGGCGGGCAATGGATTCCAGCCGGGCGGCGACGTTGCAGGCGTCGCCGTAGAGGTCGCCGGGGCCGGCGATCACCGGGCCGAAATGCAGCCCGGCGCGCAGGCGAAGCCCGAACTCCCCCTGCCGCTCCATCATGGCGAGCGCGGCGCGGGTGGCGCTGTCGCTCATGGGGAAGCAGGCCAACAGCCCGTCGCCCAGGCTTTTCACCACCGTACCGCCGTTCTCCCCGACGATCCGGCGCAGGTCCTCCAGCACCCGCTGGGTCAGCGCCGCCGCCTTGCGGTCGCCCGCCAACTCATAGAGCAGCGTGCTGTCGGCGATGTCCACGAAGAGGAGCGCGAGGGGCTTTTCCATCCCGTGCAATGGCCCGAAGCTGGAGGTTGCGGAAAGCGGGGCACAGCGTACAGCCGATGTTCCACCGTCATATCACAACCGTTCGTAACGGTTACAGAGACGTTGGGACCCGCGTGCCGCGCGGGCGCCTTGCCGCAGCCCGAGCGCCGACCGGCCCTCAAGGGTTATGTTGCGTGTTTATTTTTTCCCTCATAAGATGCAGGTCAGGGGTGTTGTCTGCGCGCCGCCGGCGTGGCTCTCACGGAGGGAATCATGACAGTATCGGGTGTAGCGTCGGCGGCCTCGTCGTTTCCGGTCCTGTCCCGATCCACCAGGGCGCCCTCATCGTCCGAGGCGGTCGCCGCGAGTGGCGGCGCCGCCTCCGATCGCGTGGCGCTGAGCGGGTTGGGCGGGGCGCTTCGCGGTGACGGCTTGGCCGCCTTCGGCGCGCTTTCGGACGCTCAGCGTCAGCAATTGGCCGATCTCGTCGACAGCGGAAAGATCAGTGGCGAGACGGTCAACGATGCCCTCACGCAGCGGTTGAAGCAGGCCCGCGTCAGCGCGATGGGCGCGACGCAGCGCATGTACAACAACGATCACGCCGATCTTTTCTTCGATGAAGCGACCAGCGTCGACGATCTGCGCGGTGCCTTGTCCCAGACGCTGGCCCGGCGGTCGTCGCTGATGGACAAGCTGACCGCGGCGATGAGCGAGGACGAACGGGCGTCGGCGTCGAACGATCTGGCGGCGAGGACGATGAATCCGCTCCTGGCGAAGGACCGGATGGGGATGTCGCGCCACATCATGCCGGGCTTCTTCTCCATGGACTTTTCCGATTCCCGCCTGAACTCCACCAAAAAGCAGGGGGATGCCACCTACAGTCTGAAGGCGTTGGGGGTCGATCTCGACGCGATCGACAAGGCGCTGCGCAAGACCGGCGAAGAGGATGCCGCCGCCATCCTGTCGGAGCGGGCGGGCGTGCCGACCTCCCGAACGGTGGCGGCCGATCAGGACTATTCGGTGGATGACGCCCTGGTGAAGCCCCTGACCGCGCTGCCGGGCGCTTCGCCGCCGGATGCCCGCGACTATTCGAATCCCCTCGATTACGGCAGGACGCTGCGCGAGTTTCTCCAGGCGTCCTTTGCGGAAATGCGCAAGGTCGGTGAGTTGGGAGGGCACACGGTGTATCAGGTCGACCGTCCCCCCGACCATATCCAGCGCCCCCAGGACCTCCCCACGCCTTCATCAGCGGGCACCGCCATCGCTCAGGGAGAGCCGGTGGATCGCGCGTACATGATCGGTTTGGCCGCCCGTTACTGATCGGCCTGCTGTCGCCCGTCCCTCAGAAGCGCTTGATCTCGATGTTGTATTTGCGCAGGGCGTAGCTGACCTGACGGGTCGTCATGCCCAGCAGGCGGGCGGCCTTGGCCTGCACCCAGCCGGTGCGCTCCATCGCCCAGAGCAGGCGATCGCGCAGCGATCCCGACTCCGGCTCGTCCAGCGGCACCTCCGCGGCGGGCGGCGGAGCGGCGGCAGGGGAGGGGGGCGGGGCCGCGGCGGCAGGGGCGCTCGGCTCGGGCAGGGGCAGCGGGATCAGGGGGACCGGAACCACCGGCTGGGCGGCGCCGCAGACCGGCGAGGGGCCGGCGGAACAACCCGACGCGCAGGCCGGCCACGCGCCGCCGCCGGCACCCGCCGGTTCCGGCACCGGGGCGGGCATGGCCGGGGTCTTCGGCGCGTTGGCCGCCGCCGGACCGCCGGGGCGTCCGGGAGGAACGCGGTTGATGGCCCCCGGCCCCATCGACGGGGCGAGGCCACCGACCGACGCGCCCAACGTGCGGTACTGGAACAGCACCGAGGAGTTGCAGAGGTTCAGGCTGCAGGACAGCGACTCGGTGCGGATGATGCCGTCGCGCGACTGGGTGGCCGCGCGCTCGATACAGTTCTCCAGCTCGCGCACGTTGCCGGGCCAGGTGCAGCGGTTGAGCACCTCCAGCGCCTCGTCCTCCATGACGAGGGCCATGCCGTTGTCCTTGGCGAACTTCGCCACGAAATGGCGGGCCAGCGGGCCGATGTCCTGGCGGCGCTCGCGCAGCGGCGGCAGGTGGATGGTCACCACGTTGATGCGGAAATACAGGTCGGCGCGGAACTTGCCGTGGCCGACCGCCTCCTCCAGGTTCAGGTTGGTGGCGCAGATCAGCCGGACGTCGGTCTTGATGGTCTTGGACCCACCGACCCGCTCGAACTCCTGCTCCTGCAGCACGCGCAGCAGCTTGGCCTGGAAGTTGGGCGAGATGTCGCCGATCTCGTCGAGGAACAGCGTGCCGCCCGACGCCAGCTCGAACCGGCCCTTGTGGTCCTTCTGCGCGCCGGTGAAGGCGCCCTTCTCGTGGCCGAACAGCTCCGATTCCAGGAGCGATTCCGGCAGGGCGGCGCAGTTCACGCGGATGAAGGGGGCGTCCTTGCGCGGCGACATGTTGTGGATGGCCCGCGCGATCAGCTCCTTGCCGGTGCCGCTCTCGCCGCGGATCAGCACGGTGGACTTGAAGGGCGCCACCCGGTGGACCTGGGCCATCACCTCCAGCATGTTGGGGCTGGTGCAGACCACGTCGTTGATCGGGGCGGCGACCGGCCGAAGCTCCTTCTGCATGCGGAAGGTCTCCCGCATCATGAAGCGGCGCTCCTCGGCCACGGTGCGGTGCAGCCGCACGGTCTGGCCGATCAGGTTGGCGACCATGGTCAGGAAGCGCACGTCGCTGCCGAAATGGCCCTGCGGCCCCTCGTCGGAGATGCGGTCGATGGTCAGCACGCCGACGACCACCCCCGCCGCCTTGATCGGCACGCCGACCAGCGAGGCCACCTGCTCGTCCAGGTCCTCGCGCCCGCCGGTGCGGTTGAGGAACAGCGGTTCCTCCGCCAGATTCGGGACGACGGCGGGCATGCCGGTCTTCAGGATGCGGCCGGTGATGCCTTCCCCATCGCGGAATTCGATCTGCGCCGCGGCCTCGTTCGACAGGCCGTTCGCGGCCACGAGACGCAGCACATTGTCCTCGCCGACCAGATAGACGCGCCCGCGGTGCATCTGAAGCTGGTAGGCCAGCGCGCGAAGCACTTCGCGCAACGTCTGCTGGAGGTCGAGAGAGGAACCGAGGATCTTGCTGACCTCATAGATGGTCAGCAGTTCCAGGTTCGACGTGGACTGGCGCATTGCACCCGGCATGATCGACACCCCCTGCTCAACCGGGACTCCGGACGCCGCGCACCGGCGCGCTCGTCGAATTGATCCCGGCACGGCGCCTTGAACCGTTCCTCCCGGGGTGGGGTGTGCGCTCGTTGCTGATCGGCGCCTTTGACCACCGGTGCGCCCGCCGCGCGTGCTTCCGTGACAAGCCGTTCGCGCTGCGGACTGTCGAAAGTTTCGGAAACTCTCGGTCGAAAGGCAAGCCCTTTTGCATATCAGTTGCTGCGGCGCACAATGACTTATGGCTGCGGCAGAACGGCGCAACCCTTGAGAAAACTGGAGTTTCTGCCGCTGAACATCTAATAACTGACCGGTCAGTAATATTTTCTCCACCCTGGAGGACGGTATGCCGGAGGATGATCCCGCCGTTCCGCGCTGGCGCCGCCGCAAGGAGGCGCGCCCCCGGGAGATCGTCGACGCCGCCCTGACCGTCTTCGGCGAGCGCGGCTTCGCGGCGGCCCGGCTGGAGGATGTCGCGGCGCAGGCCGGGGTCAGCAAGGGCACGCTCTACCTCTACTTCCCGAACAAGGAGGAGTTGTTCAAGGCGGTGGTCCGCGAGGCCATCCTGCCCAACCTGGACATGGCCGAGCGTCTGCTGGCCGGGGCGCAGGGGCCGAGCTTCGCCGTTCTGGAAACGCTGCTGACCCTCTTCGCGACGCGCATCCTGAAATCGCGCGCCGGCGCCATCCCCAAGCTGATCATCGCCGAGGCCGGCAATTTTCCCGATCTCGCCCGCTTCTATTACGACGAGGTGATCCGCCGCGCCTTCGCCCTGCTGGCGGCGGTGCTGGAGCGCGGCATGGCGCGCGGGGAGTTCCGCCCGGTGGACGTCGACTCGACCGTCCGCCTGATCGTCGCACCGATGCTGATGAGCGCGCTGTGGCGCTCCTCCTTCGAAGCGCTGGAGGGCCGCCCGCCGGACGTGGCGGCGCTGCTGGCCGCCCATCTCGACGCGCTGCGCCGGACGCTCGCCCCGGAGGGAGGGTCGCCGTCATGAGCTGGATCGCCGAAACGCTGGCGGCGGCCCTGGCCGTCCTCGGGCTGGGCGGCGGGGACGCCGTGCCGCTGGCCCACGGCTACGCCGAAGGGGAATATCTCCGCATCGCCGCCCCGGTGGCCGGGACGCTCGACACGCTGGCGGTGACGCGCGGCGGGCGGGTTGAGGCGGGCGCGCCCCTCTTCGCGCTCGACCGCACCAGCGCGCGGGCGGAGCGCGACCGGCTGGCCGCCGCGCTGGGGCAGGCGCGGGCGGAGCTGGCCGACCTGCGGACGGGCCGGCGCCCCGACGAGCTGGCGGTGGTTTCCGCCCAGCGCGCGCAGGCCGAGGCGGCGCTGCGCTATTCCGAAGTGGAACTGGCGCGGCAGCAGACGCTGGTGGCGCGCAAGGTCAGCTCCGACGACCGGCTGGACGCCGCCCGCGCCAGCCGCGACGGCGACCGCGCGCGGCTGGAGGAGCTGACCGCGCAACTGGCCGTCTCCAACCTGCCGGCCCGTCCCGAGCAGATCCGCGCCGCCGAGAACGCCGTCGCCCAGGCCGAGGCGGCCCTGGCCCAGGCGGACAAGCGCCTCACCGAATTGGCCCCGCCGGCGCCCGAGGCGGCGCTGGTCGAGGACACGCTGTTCAACCCCGGCGAATGGGTGCCGGCGGGCGCCCCGGTGGTGTCGCTGCTGCCGCCGGGAAAGCGGAAGCTGGTGGTCTTCGTTCCGGAACTGCTGATGGCCCGCGTCCGTCCGGGCGACCGGGTGACGGTGCGCTGCGACGGCTGCCCGCCCGGCCTGTCGGCGCGCGTGACCTATGTGGCGCCGCGGGTGGAATACACCCCGCCGGTGATCTACAGCGTCGGCAGCCGCGAGAAGCTGGTCGTCCGCGTCGAGGCGCGGCTGGAGGACGGGGCGACGCTCAACCCCGGCCTGCCGGTGGACGTGGAACTGCCGCCATGACCGGGGAGCCCGCCATCGACGTGCGCGGTCTGGTCAAGCGCTTCGGCGCCAAGACGGTGGTGGACGGCTTCTCCATCCAAGTGGCGCGCGGGCAGATCTACGGCTTCCTGGGGCCGAACGGGTCGGGCAAGACGACGACCATCCGCATGCTCTGCGGGCTGCTGACACCCGATGCGGGGGTGGGGACCTGCCTCGGGCTCGACATCCGCGGCCAGAGCGCCGCCATCAAGCGGCAGGTCGGCTACATGACCCAGAAGTTCAGCTTTTGGGAGGATCTGAGCATCGCCGAGAATCTGGATTTCGTTGCCCGCATGTACGGGCTGCCGGACCGGCGGACCAAGGTCGCCGGGGCGTTGGAACGGCTTGGGCTGGGCAACCGGCGGGCGCAGCTCGCCGGGGAATTGTCCGGCGGCTGGAAGCAGCGTCTGGCGCTGGCCGCCTGCATCCTGCATGAGCCGAAGCTGCTGCTGCTCGACGAGCCGACCGCCGGCGTCGACCCCAAGGCGCGACGGGAGTTCTGGGACGAGATTCACCGGCTGGCCGGCGACGGGCTGACCGTGCTGGTCAGCACTCATTACATGGACGAGGCGGAACGCTGTCACGCCATCGCCTATCTCGCCTACGGCCGGCTGATGACCCAGGGCAGCGTGGAGGAGGTGATCGCCAACTCGGGTCTGGTCACCTACGAAGTCGGCGCGCGGGGGGCGGACGGACCGGACCTCGGGCGCGTCGCGGCGGAGTTGCGCGACCGTCCGGGCGTCGAGATGGTTGCCGCCTTCGGTACCCGGCTGCATGTCAGCGGCGGCGACGGCGCGGAACTGGAGGAGGCGTTGCGCCCCTGGGCCGGCGACCCGGCCCTGTTGGTGCGACGGACGGAGCCGACGCTGGAGGATGTGTTCATCCATCTGATGAATCGCAGCACGGACAACTTCGCATGACCGAGCCGCCGCAGGGCAGGGCAGAACCGTCCCCGCACCATCGCGACAGCCGGTGCGGGGACGGTGCGCGATCACTCGATCGACGCGGAGGTCACGCCGGTGTTCTTGTTCCAGCGCAGCGTCAGCTTGGAGATCTTGCAGAGGTTCAGGTTCTGCCAGACCGCCGACTCGCCGTCGTCGTAGATGACCTTCATGTCCCACTTGCAGGTCTTCTCGGCCTTGTCGAAGCTCAGTTCGAATTCTTCGCCGTCGTCGAGGACGTCACGGCCGAGGATGTCTTCGTCCCACTTCTCGTTGGCGGACTCGCTGACGTAGATGTGCTTCAGCGCGTAGCCCGTCTCGTTCGCGATGGTGAAATCCTGCTGCCCGGCCAGGGCGGCGCCATGAAGCAGGAACAGGGCGGCCACGGCGGCGGCACCCTTGGCAAAAATAGATGTCATGGCAATTCTCCCGCATAAGAATTAATCCTTTTGGACGGTGCTGGAAGCAATTTCGATATGTCAATGGGAGCCAAGTTGCCCGATGGGGCGTTGAAGTAAAAAGTTGTGTTTCTTTCTTGAAATGCACGGTCTTGGAGGGGCATCATGGCGCGGTTTTCCTTCTCGCGCTTCGTCGCGGTGATGGTGAAGGAGTTCATCCAGATGCGGCGCGACCGGCTGACCTTCGCCATGATGGTGGGGGTGCCGGTGCTCCAGCTCGTGCTGTTCGGCTTCGCCATCAACTCCGACCCCAAGAGCCTGCCGACCGCCGTCCACGCGGCCGACTCCAGCCCCTTCGCCCGCACGCTGGTGTCGGCCATGGCGAATTCCGGTTACTTCGATGTGACCAGCAGCGCCGGCAGCCCGGCCGAGCTGGACCGTCTGCTGGCCGAAGGACGGGTGCAGTTCGCTGTCACCATCCCCGCCGGTTTCGCCCGCGACCTGCAGCGGGGGGAGCGGCCGGTGCTGCTGGTCGAGGCGGACGCGACCGACCCGGCGGCGACCAGCAACGCGCTGTCCGCCCTGTCGACCCTCGCGCGGCAGGCGCTGGACCCCGATCTGATCGGTCCGCTGGCTCCTTTGCGCTCCACCCCCGACCCGGTCGAGCTGCGGGTCCACCGCCGCTACAACCCTGAGGGCATCACCCAATACAACGTGGTGCCCGGACTGATGGGGGTGGTCCTAACCATGACCATGGTGATGATGACCGCGCTGGCCGTCACCCGCGAGCGGGAGCGCGGGACGATGGAGAACCTGCTGGCGATGCCCGTCCGCCCGTTCGAGGTGATGCTGGGCAAGATCGTGCCCTTCATCCTGGTCGGCTACATCCAGGTCGTCATCATCGTCCTGGCCGCCCGGCTGCTGTTCGGCGTGCCCATCGTCGGCAGCCTGGCCCTGCTGTCGGCGGTGCTGGTGCTGTTCATCGCCGCCAATCTGGCGGTGGGCTTCACCTTTTCCACCGTGGCGAAGAACCAGCTTCAGGCGATGCAGATGTCCTTCTTCTTCTTTCTGCCGTCGATGCTGCTGTCCGGCTTCATGTTTCCCTTCCGCGGCATGCCCGGCTGGGCGCAGGCGGTGGGGGAGATCCTGCCGCTGACCCATTTCCTGCGCATCGTCCGCGGCATCCTCCTGAAAGGCAACGGCCCGGCGGAGATCGTGGGGGAGGTGGCGGCGCTGCTGGCCTTCCTTGCGGTGGTCACGGTCGTCGCGCTGAAGCGGTACCGGCAGACCTTGGACTGAGCAGTAAACAGGGGCTGGGTGTTGCCCGTCATCGTTACCGCCAAGTCGAATTTGGCTGTGACATGAGCGTGAGCCTCACTTTTCGTTAAGGATCATTGGCTCTAATCTTTCCCGATTGGCGGTCCGTGGGGGAAGATGATGCGGCGCTTGGCGGTTGGCCCGACGGTTGGGATTCTCGCGGTGGCCCTGATCGCAGCCGGTTTGATCGCCGCTGCTCTCGCCGGTCCGGCCGAGGCCGGATCGCACAAGAAAAAGAAGCCCGCGCCGCCGGCCCCCAACTCCATTGCCTGGAGTCAGGTGAGCGGCCCCGCCCTGGGGCCGGCCCAGTCCATCGGCGGCTACGCCGCGGGCTGCATCACGGGCGCGCAGGCCCTGCCGGGGGAAGGCACCGGCTATCAGGTCATCCGCATGTCCCGCCAGCGTTTCTACGGCCATCCGGAACTGATCGACTATCTGAAGGGCTTCGGGCGGAAGGTTGCGGCGGCGGGGCTGGGGACCGCGCTGATCGGCGACATGGGGCAGGCACGCGGCGGCCCGATGAGCTTCGGCCACGCCAGCCACCAGATCGGGCTGGACGCCGACGTCTGGCTGCGGCTCGACCACCCGCCGATGGGCCGCAACGCACGGGAAAGCCTGACCGAGATCAAGTATGTCGATTACGACCGTGTCCGCGTCACCGAGGACTGGTCGGAGCGGCAGTCCCAACTGGTCCGCATCGCCGCCAGCGATCCGCGGGTGACCCGTGTTTTCGTCAACCCGGCAATCAAGCTCGCCATGTGCCGCCATTCCTGGCCGGACCGGACCTTCCTGCGCAAGCTGCGGCCATGGCATGGCCATGACGGGCACATGCACATCCGCCTGGGCTGCCCGGCGGGAAGCCCGCAATGCGAGGACCAACGCGACATTCCCGACGGCGATGGCTGCGGCGACGAGGTCGAATCCTGGCTCGGCTCCGTCTATCCGGTGGTGGAGAAGCACAACGGCAAGCCGCAGCCGCGCTACGTCAGCATGCCGCCCGCCTGCACCGCGGTGTTGCGCGCCGCCGGGACTCGGGTCGCCGCCATGGACGATGCGCACGGGGAGAAGACGGTGCGGTAACGTGACGCCGGATTTTGCGCTTGCACGTGCAGGGCACCCGGATACTGTGAAAGTCGGAACGAACCAGTCGTCCGGCGGTCCAGGCAACGGGGCAGGCGCGAAGGCGATGAGCGACAAGAGCGGAAACGATCACGCGGGCGCTCCCCGCATCAAGCTCAAGACCCGCCTTCACGCTTGGTGGGAGGGATATGATCTTTCCGGCCTGAAGGGCAGGGGCGGGGAGGAGGACGGCAAGCCGCCGACCGCCGGCCCAGCCCAGCCCGCCGCGCGGGGCCATGGTCCCGGCGTGAACCGCTGGGGCAAGCCGCTGTGGAGCGCCACGCGGATCGAGGTGGCGGAAAAGCTGTGGGGCGAGGGCTTCAACACGCCGGGTGGCCACGACCACATCCCTTATCTGGTGAAGCCGCTGGGCCTCAATCCGGCGATGAGCGTGCTGGACCTGTCCGCCGGTCTGGGCGGCACCAGCCGCACCATGGCCAGCAAGTACGGCTGCTGGGTCACCGGGCTGGAAGCTGCGGAAGTTCTGGCGAAGGAGGGGATGATCCGCTCCTTCAAGGAGGGGCTGGAGAAGAAGGCCCCGATCGAATCCTACGACCCGGAGAATTTCAGCTATCCCAAGCGCGTGGACGCCATCGTCTACAAGGAGGGGATGTTCTCCGTCCACGGCAAGGACCAGCTGTTCGACGGGATGGAGCTGGCGCTGAAGCCGCGTGGCCATCTGCTGATGACCGATTACGTGATCGACCCGGCGCTGGCCGGAGCCAAGGCCGTCCAGGTCTGGTGCGACAAGGAGCCGATGCAGCCGCATCTGTGGTCCAAGGACCAGATGGCCGCCGCCTTCGCCCAGCGGAACCTGGACCTGCGAATCGCTGAAGACATCACCGACACCCACCGCGGCCTGATCGTGAGCGCCATCCAGGGCTTGGTCGAGCACTTGGAGCGCCATCATCTCGACCACGAGACCAAGCTCGCCGTGATGGACGAGGTGGAACTGTGGGTCCGCCGCGTGTCCGCCATCGAGGCGGGCATGAAGGTGTGCCGTTTCTACGCGCTGAAACCGGCGGAGTAGCGTCGAAACGGCCGCGTCCGGCGGGAAACGCAACCGCGACGGGGGCCGTTGACAGCGGGGGTGCGCCGCACTATGGTGCGCGCCTTCGATCGAGCCGCCGACCGACCAGGATGAAGAACTATGAAGATCGTTAACTCTCTCAAGTCGATGAAGACGCGCCACAAGGCCTGCCGCGTGATCCGCCGCAAGGGCCGCGTCTACGTCATCAACAAGCAGAACCCGCGCTTCAAGGCCCGCCAGGGCTGAGACCGGCGGCCGGGTCCGCCCGGCCGACAGCTTCGGGTTTCTCGCAAGAGCCGCGCCTTTCGGGCGCGGCTCTTGCGTTTTGGGGGATCGGCTCGCCCATTGGCCGATCCCTCACCGGCTTGTGCGCGTCCCACCGGCAATGATACCACTGGTTACGGAATGCATCCGGAGCCAACCGGTGCGAATCATGGGGGAGGACGGCCGATCATGCGGATGCCCGCGCCCGACGACGGCGTCATCGCGCGCCGCCGCGAGATCATCGCAGCGCTGCGGGCCATCGTGCCCGGCGAGGGGGTGATCGCCGACGAAAGCGAATTGCGCGCCTATGAATGCGACGGTCTGACCGCCTACCGCCAGCTTCCCATGGTCGTGGTTCTTCCCAGCACGACGGAGCAGGTGAGCTGGGTGCTCCGGACCTGCAAGGAAATGGGGGTGAAGGTGGTGCCGCGCGGCGCCGGCACCTCCCTGTCCGGCGGGGCGCTGCCGCTGGCCGACGGCGTGCTGCTCGGGATGGGCAAGTTCAACCGCATCCTGGACATCGACTTCGCCAACCGCTGCGTGGTGACCCAGCCGGGGGTGACCAACCTCGGCATTTCCAACGCGGTGGCGCATGAGGCCTTCTATTATGCGCCCGATCCTTCCAGCCAGATCGCCT
Organism: Azospirillum brasilense; assembly: GCF_001315015.1. Classification (NCBI taxonomy): domain Bacteria; kingdom Pseudomonadati; phylum Pseudomonadota; class Alphaproteobacteria; order Rhodospirillales; family Azospirillaceae; genus Azospirillum; species Azospirillum brasilense. The sequence goes on from NZ_CP012914.1 coordinate 1,053,323, forward strand.
GCACCATCGGCGGCAACATCGCCGAGAATTCCGGCGGGGTGCATTGTCTGAAATACGGGCTGACCACCAACAACGTGCTGGGGCTGGAGATGGTGCTGATGGACGGCACCATCCTGCGGCTGGGCGGCAAGCATCTCGACGCCGGCGGCTACGACCTGATGGGCATCGTCACCGGCTCCGAAGGGCTGCTGGGGGTGGTGACCGAGGTCACGGTGCGCATCCTCAAGAAGCCTGCCACCGCCCGCGCCGTTCTGATCGGCTTCCCGACCAGCGAGCAGGGCGGCGACTGCGTGGCCGCCATCATCGCCGCGGGCATCATCCCCGGCGGCATGGAGATGATGGACAGGCCGGCGATCCACGCGGCGGAGGATTTCGTCCACGCCGGCTATCCGCTGGACGTGGAGGCTCTGCTGATCGTCGAGCTGGACGGCCCGGCGGCGGAGGTCGACCACCTGATCGACCAGGTGGCGGAGATCGCGCGGTCCAAGGGCTGCTGCTACTCCCGCGTCTCGACCTCGGAGGAGGAACGGCTGTCCTTCTGGGCCGGGCGCAAGGCGGCCTTCCCGGCGGTGGGGCGCATCAGCCCCGACTACTACTGCATGGACGGCACCATCCCGCGCAAGGCGCTGCCCCTGGTGCTGCACCGCATGCAGGAGATGTCCGACCGCTACGCGCTGCGGGTCGCCAACGTCTTCCATGCCGGGGACGGCAACCTGCACCCGCTGATCCTCTACGACGCCAACAAGCCGGGCGAGTTGGAGCGGGCGGAGGCCTTCGGCAACGACATCCTGCGCCTGTGCGTCGAGGTCGGCGGCGTGCTGACCGGCGAGCATGGCGTTGGCGTGGAGAAGCGCGACCTGATGACCGACCAGTTCGACGAGGTCGATCTCGATCAGCAGCAGCGCATCAAATGCGCCTTCGACCCCGACGGGCTGCTGAACCCTGGAAAGGTCTTCCCCAAGCTGCACCGCTGCGCCGAGCTTGGCCGCGTGCACATCCACAAGGGGGAACTGCGTTTCCCCGATATCCCCCGATTCTGAGGGCGTCCGTATGACCGTGACCACCGTCAAGCCCGACTCGGCGGTTCAGGCCGCCGACGCGGTGCGCTGGGCCTTATCGGAGGGGACGCCGCTGGACGTCGCCGGTTCAGGGTCCAAGCGCGGCCTCGGGCGTCCGATCCAGACCGCCTGCACGCTCGACCTGTCCGGCCTGTCCGGAGTCGTCGCCTACGAGGCGGAGGAACTGGTGCTGACCGCCAGGGCCGGCACGCCGATGGCCGAAATCCTGCCGATGCTGGCCGAACGGCGGCAGCAGCTCGCCTTCGAACCGCAGGACCTCGGGGCGCTGTTCGGGCAGCCGGAGGGGCAGGGGACGCTGGGCGGGGTGATATCCTGCGGGCTGGCCGGGCCGCGGCGCATCAGCGCCGGCTCCGCCCGCGATCACACGCTGGGCATCGAGGGGGTGAACGGGCGCGGCGACCTCTACAAGGGCGGTGGCAAGGTGGTGAAGAACGTCACCGGTTACGACGTGCCCAAGCTGATGGCCGGCTCCTTCGGCACGCTGACCGTCCTGACGGAGCTGACGGTGAAGGTGCTGCCGGCGCCGGAGGATGTCCGGACTCTGCTGCTGGCCGGGCGCGAGGACGCCGGGGCTGTCGCGGTGCTGACCGCGGCGCTGCAGAGCCCCTACGACGTGTCCGGCGCCGCCCATCTGCCGGCCGCGGTGGCGGCGCGGTCCCATGTGCGGGCGGTCGCGGCGGCGGGCGGCGCGGTCACGCTGGTGCGGGTGGAGGGCTTCGGCCCGTCCGTCACCGCCCGCGTCGCCGCGCTGACGGAGGAGCTTGGCGCCGACGCCGTGCTGGACCGGGACGAGTCGCGGGCGGTGTGGAAGGAGGTTCGGGACGTGGCGTATTTTGGCCCCTCCCCTGCGTCAGCGGGGGAGGGCCGGGGTGGGGGCGATGACTCCCGCCACGTCTGGAAAATCTCCGTCCAGCCTTCCGAAGGGCCGCGCGTGGCGGAGTCGATCCGCTGGGCGCTGGATGCGGAGCTGTATTTCGATTGGGGCGGCGGGCTGATCTGGGCGGCGGTGGCGCCGACCGCCGACTCCGCGACCGCGATCCGCGGCGCGCTGGGCACCGCCGGCCACGCGACGCTGGTGCGCGCGCCCGAGGATGTGCGGATCACGGCGGAGGTGTTCCACCCGTTGCCCGAACCGGTGATGGCGCTGAGCCGCCGGGTGAAGGAGAGCTTCGACCCCTGCGGCATCCTGAACCCCGGCCGCATGTACGCGGGAGTGTAAGGCATCCATGCAGACCAACTTCACGCTCACCCAGCTCGCCAACGCCGACTACCGGGACTCGGAAGCGATCCTGCGCAAGTGCGTCCATTGCGGCTTCTGCACGGCGACCTGTCCGACCTACGTCCTGTTGGGCGACGAGCTGGACAGCCCGCGCGGCCGCATCTACCAGATCAAGGACATGCTGGAAAAGGGCGGGCCGCCCACCGAGCATCAGGTGAAGCACGTCGACCGCTGCCTCTCCTGCCTGTCCTGCATGACGACCTGCCCGTCGGGCGTCAATTACATGCATCTGGTCGATCACGCCCGCGCCCATATCGAGGCGACCCACGCCCGCCCGCCCGCCGACCGGGCCATCCGCGATCTGTTGGCCCGCGTGCTGCCCAACCCGCGGCTGTTCCGCCTGGCCCTGATCGCCGCTTGGTTCGGCAAGCCCTTCGCCGGGCTGCTGCCGGGGCGGCTGGGCGCGCTGCTGGCGCTGGCCCCGAAATCGGTGCCGGGGCCGAGCCACAGCGACCGCGCGGGCAGCCATCCGGCGGTCGGGCCGCGCCGCAAGCGCGCCGCCCTGCTCGTCGGCTGCGCCCAGCAGGTGCTGGCCCCGCAGATCAACGAGGCGACCATCCGCCTGCTGAACCGCCAGGGGGTCGAGGTGGTGGTGGCCAAGGGGGCCGACTGTTGCGGCGCCCTGACCCATCATATGGGCAAGACTGGCCTCAGCGACGCGGCTGCGAAGAAGACCATCGACGCCTGGATCGCCGAGATGGACGGAGAAGGGCTGGACGCCATCATCGTCAACACCTCGGGCTGCGGCACCACCGTGAAGGACTACGCCTACCAATTCCGCGAGGACGCGGAGTACGCGCCCAAGGCGCTGCGCGTGGCGGCCATCGCCCGCGACGTGACGGAGTTCCTGGCGGAGATCGGCCTGTCCGCTCCGGTGATCGAGACGGGGCAGGCCATCGCCTACCATTCCGCCTGTTCCATGCAGCACGGCCAGCGCATCAAGGACCCGCCGCGCCATCTGCTGCGCGGTGCCGGCTTCGAGGTGAAGGAAATCCCCGAAGCGCATCTCTGCTGCGGCTCCGCCGGCACCTACAACATGCTCCAGCCGGAGATCGCCGTTCAGTTGCGCGACCGCAAGGTGCGCAACATCGAAAGCACGAAAGCCGCCGCCATCGCCGCCGGCAACCTCGGCTGCATCACCCAGATCGCCACCGGGACCGGGCTGCCCATCGTCCACACGGTCGAGTTGCTGGATTGGGCAACCGGCGGCCCGAAACCCGACGCGCTGAGGGACAGCCCGGCCTTCGCCGGTCCCGCCCAGGCGCCGGGTGCTGCGCCGCGCGCCGCAGAGTAGGTCGGCCATATCCCCTCTCCCCTCCGGGGAGAGGGTTAGGGTGAGGGGGTTGTGCTTGTGCCGGACGTACCGCCATGCGCAACCCCCTCACCGGCCCTTCGGGCCACCCTCTCCCCAGAGGGGAGAGGGCTATTTTGGCTCATCCGGCCTCCTTGCGAGGGGACCCACCGACCCCCTTGGACTTTTTGCGGCGTATGGCTAGGTTGGCGCCAACGGGATGATGAGGCGCTCAGTGGACAGCGGGTTCAAGGACGACAGCGACGGCGGGTACGGAGTCTTGCGGCGGCTGTCGGCCTGGGGTGTGCACGCCTTCACCGGCAGCGGCGTCGTGCTGGGGTTGCTGGCCCTGCTCGCCGCTGTCAACGGCGAGGCCAAGGCGTGTCTCGGCTGGCTGGGGCTGGCGTTGGTGGTCGACGGGGTGGATGGCACGCTGGCCCGCCGCGCCTCGGTGAAAGAGGTGCTGCCGGGCATTGACGGGTCGGCGCTCGACCTCGTGATCGATTATCTGACTTACGTCGTCGTTCCGGCGGTCTTCATGTACCGCTTCGGCCTGCTGCCCGACGGGCTGGGTGTGGCGCTGGCCGCCTTCATCATGATGACCTCGCTCTACTGCTTCTCGAACACCGGGATGAAGAGCGGTGACAACTATTTCGTCGGCTTTCCGGCGATCTGGAACGTGGTCGCGCTCTATCTGTGGATTCTGGCGCTCGAACCGTGGATCAACACCGCGGTGGTGCTGGTCCTCGGCCTGCTGACCTTCACGACGGTCAAGTTCCTGCATCCCTTCCGGGTGCGCCGCTGGATGCGCCTAAATCTTCTGGTCAGCGGCGCGTGGCTGGCCTCCAGCGCGGCGCTGGTGGTCCTCTATCCGGACCGTCCCGACGCCGTCTGGTATGTCTGGCTGGCCAGCAGCGCCTATTACGCGGCGGTTTGCCTGTGGCGGACGCTGCGCGGGCCGGTCGAGGCGTAAGGCGCGCCTCAGGGCTTTTCGGGAGTGGTCTCCCGGTTGACGTCGTCCTTGGCGTCGCGGGCCTTCTGCTGGATGGCGGCGCCGGCGTCCTGCATCATGCGGCCGGCCTCGGCGCCGATGCCCTTGGCGGCCTCGCCCACGCGCTCCGCGGTCTGGTCCACCGCGCGTCCGATTTCCTGGCCGGTCCTTTCCGCCGACTGCTGGTCGTCGCAGGCGGCCAGCAGCGGCAGGGCCAGGAGGGGAAGGGCAAGGACGGCGGTGCGAATCCCGTTACGACGAGCCATGGAATGGTCTCCACAATTGATCCATGGAGGCGTAACGGTTCACGGGGGCGTTTGGTGCCCGCTCTCCATCAAAAGGGGAGCGTTCCTCAAAAGCGGTAGGAGGCGGTGATGGCGACCACCGGCCAGAAGCGGGCGGCGCGGATCGAATCCTCGACCTCGCGGCGCTGGTCCTCCAGCACGGCGGCGATGGCCGGCGTGGTCGCCACGCCGGGGGCGCTCAGGCTGACCCGCGGCTTGCCCTGGAACAGCACGCCGAGATCCACGCCCACGCTGAAGTTGGGGCTGAACACCGTGCCGTTGTAGCCGATGCCGGCATAGGGGGCGAAGCGGTCAAACTTGGCCTCGCCGTCGAGCTGGCCGGCTTGCTGCGGCGTGACCACCACCCCGCCGAAGCTGCGCGGGCCGGACAGGGTGCCGGTCAGGTCGGCCTTGTTGTAGTTGATGCGCGCGCCGCCGCTGATGCGGAAGCCGGTGCCTGCGACCGGATAGACGTCCAGCACCGCGCCGAAGCTGCGCAGCTTCACATCCAGATCGTAATCGACGCCGGAAATGCTGCGGTCGGTGCTGAAGGTGAACATGTTGCCGCCCAGCCGCAGCCCGAACATCGGATTCATCCGGTAGCCGGCCTCCAGCCCCAGGCCGAGCGTGCTGGCCTGCGCGCCGACATGGAAGGGGGACTCGACCGGACCATCCATGGTCTGGGCGGTGGCGGCGGAGGCTCCGGCAACGGCGAGGGCGAAGGCGAGAAGGGCGGCGGTGCGCATGCGGCGTTTCCCCTGGGACGTCTCGATCGAATGGGGAACGCGGACCAACCGCAAAGGTTGCGGCCGGCATGAGTCGCCGGCCGCGTTTCAGCTGACTGTGACAAAATCGTCACAATGTCGGATCATAACCCTGTTCAGAACTGGTCCTCGCTCAGCGCCATGACCGTGCGGTGGGCGGTCAGGATCGGCAGCAGCAGGCCCGGCCCTTGGGCCAGGATCTGCTCGGCGTAGAAGCGGGCGGTGACCAGCTTGGCCTCCAGGAAGGGTGCGTTGGCGCCGGGCTGGCGCAGCCCCTCCAGCGCCTTGGCGGCAGAGCGGGCGAGCATCCAGCCGCCGGCCACCGTGCCCCACAGCTTCAGATAGTTCACGGCCCCCGCCGCGGCGGCGCGCAGGTCGCCGTCGGCCTGGGTCTTGACCACCCAGGCCACCGCCTGCTCCAGCGCGTCCAGCCCGGCGGACAGGTTGGTGCGGATCGCCTCCATGTCGTCGCCGGGGATGCTCTCCAGCTCCGCCACCGTGGCGCGCATCTCCGCGATGAAGGTCCGGGCCGACTCGCCGCCGTCGCGGCCGGTCTTGCGGAAGGTCAGGTCGTTGGCGTGGATGCCGTTGGTGCCCTCGTAGATCGGGGTGATGCGGGCGTCGCGGTAATGCTGGGCGGCGCCGGTCTCCTCGATGAAGCCCATGCCGCCGTGGATCTGCACGCCGGTGGAGGCGACGTCGCAGCCGATGTCGGTGCTCCACGCCTTCACGATGGGGGTCAGGATGTCCACGCGGGCGGTCGCGGCGGCGCGCACCGCGGCGTCCTCGTGGTGGCGGGAGACGTCGAGCTGTGTACCGGCGTAGAGCGCCAGCGCGCGGGCGGCCTCCGTCTTGGCGCGCATGTCCAGAAGCATCCGGCGCACGTCCGGATGGCGGATGATGGCGACGCCGGAACCCTTGGGGTCGGCCAGATCCTTGCTCTGCACGCGGCCTTTGGCGTAGTCGCGGGCCTGCTGGTAGGCGCGCTCGGCGATCGCCACGCCCTGGATGCCGACGCCGAGGCGGGCGTTGTTCATCATGGTGAACATGTATTCGATGCCGCGGTTCTCCTGGCCGACCAGGAAGCCGGTGGCGCCGCCGTCGTCGCCGAAGGCCATCACGGCGGTGGGGCTGGCCATGATGCCCAGCTTGTGCTCCAGGCTGGCGCAGCGCAGGTCGTTGCGCGCGCCCGGCGTGCCGTCCGCGTTGGGCAGGAACTTCGGCACGATGAACAGGCTGATGCCCTTGATGCCCGGAGGCGCGTCGGGCAGGCGGGCCAGCACCAGATGGACGATGTTGTCCGTCAGGTCATGCTCGCCGTAGGTGATGAAGATCTTCTGGCCGGTGATGCGGTAGGTCCCGTCCTCGGCCCGCACCGCGCGGGTGCGCACGGCGGCGAGGTCGGAGCCGGCCTGCGGCTCCGTCAGGTTCATGGTGCCGTTCCACTCGCCGGCGATCATCTTCGGCAGGTAGAGCGCCTTCTGCTCCGCGCTGGCGTGCTCGGTCAGCAGATCGACAGCGCCCTGGGTCAGCAGGGGGCACAGGCCAAAGGACAGGTTGGCCGCCTGCCACATCTCGTTCACCGCGAAGGCGACGGTCCAGGGCAGGCCCTGCCCGCCATACTCCGGCTCGAAGGGCAGGCTGTTCCAGCCGCTCTCGGTGAACTGGCTGTAGGCGTCCTTCCAGCCGGTCGGCGTGCGGACCACGCCGTTCTCCAGCACCGAGCCTTCCTTGTCGCCGACCCGGTTCAGCGGGGCGAGCACGCCGGAGGCGAACTTGCCGGCTTCCTCCAGCACGGCGTCCACCAGATCGGGGGCCGCCGAATCGCAGTTCGGAAGCGCGGCGACCGTTTCGAGGCCGACCACCTCGTTGAGGACAAAGCGGAGGTCATCGACCGGAGCGGTGTAGGGAATCATGGATGGAGCGGCCTCCCGTGACCCGATTGTGCGTGCCCGATTGCGCGTGCCCGATGGTCCGTGACGCGTCTTGGGCGGTTTACGTGCGCGTCACCATACCGTACCGAATGGTGCATGGCGAGCCTCACCGTCGGACAGGAATATTGGCATCTGGGTTGCGGTGCGAACAGCGCGGCTGCGACGCAGGAGAGGGTCCCGGACTTGGCATCCCAGTTGCAGGGGTGGGGCAGCACCGCTCACAGGGGTTCCACCCATGACCATCGCCGCCGCCCTTGCCCGTCAGGCCGAATCCGCCGTCCAGGCCGCGAAGACCAGCCGCGGGCCGGAGAACGTCGAGGCGGCGGTCCGCAACGCCAGCGCCAAGACCGGGGTCGATTTTTCCTACCTCATGGAAAAAGCTGCCGTGGAGAGCGGGTACCGGACGGACGTGAAGTCCTCTTCCTCCTCGGCGACCGGGCTCTACCAGTTCATCGACAGCACATGGCTGGCGACGATGCGCGACCATGGGGCGGACCACGGCTACGCCAAGTACGCCAATGCGATTCAGACGCGCGGCGACGGGCGCCCCTACGTGACCGATCCCGACCTGAAGCGCGAGATCCTCGACCTGCGCAAGGACCCCAACGCCTCGGCCCTGATGGCGGCGGAGTACACCCGCGACAACAAGGAGTATCTGGAGGACACGGTCAAAGGGAAGGTCGGCTCCACGGAACTCTACATGGCGCATTTCCTCGGGGCCGGCGGGGCGTCGAAGTTCCTGAACGCCATGCGGGACAACCCCAACCGCGCCGCCAAGGAGCTGTTCCCCGACGCCGCCTCGGCCAACAAGGCGGTGTTCTTCGACAAGGACACCGGCCGGGCCAAGTCGCTGAAGGACATCTACGACCGCTTCGCGACGAAGTTCGCGGAGTCGCCCAACGCCGACTTCGCCCCCGCCCAGACCGCCATCGACCGGGTGCGCCGCCAGGACATGCCGGACGGCTTCACCGTCCAGGTACCCAGCATGCCGCAGAAGGCGCTGAACGGCACGCCGCTGTCGATCTACCATGTGCTGGCCCTGAACGCGCTGGAAACGCCGGACGAGGTGGACAGCATCTCCGGCAGGCCCGCCCGCGGCCGCCGCCCGGACGGCGAGGACAAGGACAACCGCCGCATGCGCGACCAGCCGGTCCGCACGGATCAGAACGAACACACCGGGCTGGGCCTCGGGCTGGGCCTGTCCAAGGTGGTCGGCCAGGGGATTGCGGCCGGGACATCGGACACGACAACGGCGAAGGCGGCCTGATCAGCTGAACGCCGGGCTACGCGCCCTTGAGCCGATCGCGGGCATCCGCCGCGATGGCCGCGAAGACCCGGCGGTCGCCGGGCAGCAGCGCGTCGGCGGTCAGGCGGCGGTGCGGCTCGAACCGCAACCCTGCCCGGTGCGCCGCCGCGGCGCTTCCCCAGAAGGCCGGCGACCGATAGCGCAGGCCCGCCGCATGGCGCGGTTCGCGCAGCCTTACCTCCCGCAGCACGTTGGTCAGGTCGAAGTCGATGAGGACCCGCCGCCCGCCGGGGCCGGTCAGGCAAATCCAGGCATGGAACGGGAAGGATTCCGCCTCCTGTCGCCGTTGCGCCGGATCGGGAGGACGGACGTCGGCGGGTGCCGCCGGATAGCCGAGCCAGCGCCCCCGGCCATGGGCCTCGGACTTGCGGAACGCCACGCGGCCCAGCGCGACCTCGGCCCGGCCGTGGCCCAGAGCCTCCAGCAGCATCGCCCCGGCAAAGGCGTAATACTGGCAGCCGCCCAGCCGGTGGGTGTGGACCAGCTCGCGGTGCAGCGGATGGGCGGTCACGGCGTCATGCACCGCCCGCCGGATGCGCTCCCGCTCCGGCGGCAGGGCGCATGTGCTGGACGTGCCGGGCACCGGCGCCATCTCGGCCTCGCCCAGCATCAGGCGCATCCACGCCGACATCGCGAGAAGCATCGCCGCCTCCGTTCCGCGGTTACCGACCTGCACGACGACGAACAGGCCGGAACCGTGAAAGGTTGCCCGAGGCGGGCAGGGCACCTCTTGCGGCAGCCCCTTACGGCAGCATCTTGCCGGGGTTCAGCAGGCCCTTGGGGTCGAGCGCCGCCTTCATGGCGCGCAGCAGGTCGAACTCGACCGGGCTCTTGATGACCGGCATCTCGTCCTTCTTGAAGCGGCCCACGCCGTGCTCGGCGGAAATGGAGCCGTCCAGGTCGAAGATGACCTCGTTCACGACGTGGCAGATCTCGTCCCAGCGGGCGAGGTAGGCGGCGGTGTCGGCGCCCTCCGGCTGGCTGAGGTTGAAGTGGATGTTGCCGTCCCCGACATGGCCGAAGGGGGTGGGGCGGATGCCGGGGCAGGCTGCGGCTACCGCAGCCTCGGCGCGCTCGATGAACTCGGCGACGCGCGACACCGGGACCGACACGTCGTTCTTGATCGAACCGCCCTCGAACTTCTGCGCCTCGACGATGGCCTCGCGGATGAACCAGAGCTGGTTGGCCTGGGTCTCCGACTGGGCGATGGTGGCGTCGGTGGCAAGCTCCGCCTCGAAGGCTTCGCCCAGCGCCGCCTCGACCGTCTCGCGGAAGGCGTCGGATTGGGTGCCGGCGGTCAGCTCGGTCAGCACGTACCAGGGCGACGGCTCCGACAGCGGGTCGATGGTGCCGGCGACGTGCTTGAGCGCGAACTCCAGGCAGCGGCGCGACATCAGCTCGAAGGCGGCGACGGCGTCGCCCGACGCCTCGCGCAGACGGGCCAGCAGCTCGATGGCGGCGGCGGGGCTGGGCACGGCGATGAAGGCCGTCTCCGCCTGGCGCGGGCGCGGGTAGAGCTTCAGCACCGCGGCGGTGACGATGCCCAGCGTGCCCTCCGCCCCGATGAACAGATGCTTCAGGTCGTAGCCGGTGTTGTTCTTGCGAAGGCTGCGCAGGCCATTCCAGATGCGCCCGTCGGCCAGCACCACCTCCAGCCCCAGCACGAGGTCGCGCATGTTGCCGTAGCGCAGCACGTTAATTCCGCCGGCGTTGGTGGAGATCAGCCCGCCGATCTGGCAGGTGCCCTCCGCCCCCAGGCTCATCGGCAGCAGGCGGTCTTTGTCCTTCGCGGCCTCCTGCGCGGTCTTCAGCACGACGCCGGCCTCCACCGTCATGGTGTAGTTCAGCGTGTCGATGCCGCGGATCCTGTTCATCCGCGACAGGCTGATGACGATCTCGCGCCCTTCCTCGTAGGGGATGGAGCCGCCGACGAGGCTGGTGTTGCCGCCCTGCGGGACGACCGGTATGCCGGCCTCCGCGCAGATTTTCACCACCGCCGCGACCTCTTCGGTGCTGGCCGGGCGGACCACCGCCGGGCTGTTGCCCTTGAAGCGCCCGCGCCATTCCGACAGGTAGGGGGCCATGTCCTCCGGCGCGGTGAGAAGGCCGTTCGGGCCGACGATGGCGCGGATCCGGTCGAGAGCGGCGGAGAGGCTGGCGGCGTCAGGGCTGGAGGCAGGGCTGGCGGAGGTCATGGGCGGACGGTCCGGGGGCTGGAGAGAGCATTGCCCCCACCCCGACCCTCCCCCGCTGTCGCAGGGGAGGGGGCTTTCTGTCCCTCCCCTGCGACAGCGGGGGAGGGAGGGACCCGCGACGCGGGAGGGTGGGGGCTCGTTGCGAGACTCTTATCGCCTCGCCGTGCGTTTTTCCACTATGCCCGCGGGGCCGCCGCCCGCCGCAGCCGGTCGTTGATGGCCACACCCAGCCCCTCGTCCGGGATCGGCATCACCGCGATGGCGCGGGCGCCCTCCTGGTCGAGCGCGCGGAGATGGGCGAACAGGTTCGCCGCCGCCTCGTTCAGGTCACCTTGCAGGCTCAGGTTCAGCCGGGCCTTGCCGCCGCGGATGAAGCGGTCGGGGCCGAAGGTCAGGAACGCCTCGTCCTCCTCGGCGCTGGTGGCGTTCAGCCGCACCGGGGCGTTGGGGGCGTAGTGGCTTTCCAGCTGGCCGGGCGACTTCGGGGCGTCGGGGTTGCCGGCGGAGACCTGGATGGGGCCGATCAGCCGCTCGATCTCCTCGCGCAGCACCGCGCCGGGGCGCAGCAGCACGGGCGTGTCGCCGGTCAGGTCGAGCACGGTGGATTCCACCCCGACCTGGCACTTGCCGCCGGCCACCACCATGCTGACCCGGTCGCCCAGGCTCTCGATGACGTGGTGCGGGGCGGTTGGGCTGACCGCGCCGGAGCGGTTGGCGCTGGGCGCGGCGATCGGCTTGCCGGCGGCCTTCAGCAGCGCCTGCGCCACCGGGTGGGCGGGCACGCGCACCGCCACGCTGTCCAGCCCAGCGGACACCAGCAGCGACAGCCCGGCCTCCGGGCGGCGGGGCAGGACTAGGGTCAGCGGGCCGGGCCAGAACTGATGGGCCAGCTCCACCGCGCGCTCGTCGAGCACGGCGATGGCCTCGGCCGCTTCCAGGTCCGGCACATGGGCGATCAGCGGGTTGAACTGCGGGCGGCCCTTGGCGGCGAAGATCGCGGCCACGGCCCGGTCGTCGGTGGCGTCGCCGCCGAGGCCGTAGACGGTCTCGGTCGGGAAGGCGACCAGTTCGCCGCAGCGCAGGGCCTCGCCGGCGCGGGCGAGGCCGGCGGGCGTGGCGGGGATGATGTCGGGATGCTTGTCGGTCACGGGGCGATTTGTAAAGCGTGGGAGGATGAAGTCAATTCGCGCGGTTGCGCCGTCTCTGTCCAAGCCTTATGACGGGTGTGCGCGATAAACAACCAAATGATGGGTGTGGGCATGGCGGGCAAGGTCTTCACCGTGGCTCAGCAGAAGGGCGGGGCCGGAAAGACCACGCTGGTGGCACACCTCGCCATTGCCTGGATGCAGCTTGGGCGCTCGGTCGCCACGGTGGACATCGACCCGCAGGGCAGCCTGACCCGCTGGCAGGCGGTGCGGGCGGAGGCCACGGGTGGGCAGCCCGGCTTCACCCATGTCCAGATCACCGGCTGGCGCACCCAGACCGAGGTCGAGAAGCTGGCCCGCGACCATGACATCGTGCTGATCGACAGCCCGCCCCACGCCCAGACGGAGGCGCGCATCGCCGTGCGCGCCGCCAGCCTCGTCCTCGCCCCGGTGCAGCCCAGCCCGATGGACCTGTGGGCGGTGCAGCCGACGCTGGACCTCGCCGCGCAGGAGAAGCGCCGCCTGCTGCTGGTGCTGAACCGTGTGCCGCCGCGCGCCCGCATCGCCGACGAACTGATCGGGCGGGTGCGCGAGCTGGTCAACCCGCCGGCCGTTGACATCGCGGAGTCGCAGATCGGCAACCGCACCGCCTACGCCGGGACCCTGCTGTCCGGCCTGTCGGTAACCGAGGCGGCGCGCAAGACCCAGGCGGCGGCGGAGATGCAGGCGCTGGCCGAGGAGATCTTGCGGCGCGCCGGGTAAGTTTCTGGTCGCTGGCAGAGGCGCTTACGCAGGGGGCTTGCATGGACGGCACGATACAGAGCGTTGATCTCGTCGAGCATCTGACGGCCAACCCGCATCTTGGCCGCATCCTGCGGGGCGGCGACGGCGACCCGGTCGCGGCGGTCTTCGACCGCTGTGTTCTGAACAACCACCTGATGTTCCCGGTGACGCCGGATCTGCGCTGCTTCCGGCCGCATTTCGGCATGTTCCAGGAGATTGCCTACGGGATGGTGGGGCAGCCCCCCTCGCCGGTGTTCCTGAAGGCGCTCGCCCAGCCCGAGCCGCCCGGCAAATATCTGGCGATGGGTGGCAACGACAATTATTTCCACTGGTGCCTGGATCACCTGCCGCGTCTGGTCTTCGGCGCGATCGCTCCGGATGGCGCGGAGCGGCGGGTCATCATGGACGGCCCGCCCAACCCGTGGCAGGCGGCCTCGTTGCGCCTCTTCATGGCCGGGCTCAAGCTCGACACGCTGGATCTGCATGTCAGCCGCAGCGATTGGAGCGGTTATTCCGATTGCCTCGTGCCGCTTCCGTTGCGGTCGCAGGCGGTGGCGATCTGGAGCGTGGTTCTGAACCACGCCCGCGACGTCCTGCCGACGCCATCCGGAGTGAAGCGGTTGTTCGTCCTGCGGAGGAACACGACCAAGCGCTTTGCCGTGAACCAGGACGAGGTGGCCGACGCGCTGGAGCCGCTGGGCTTTCTGGCCGTCGATCCGGGAAGCCTCACGTTCGAGGAACAATTCGCCCTGTTCAGCGGGGCGGAACTGATCGTCGGCAGCCACGGCGCAGCCTTGACCAACATCCTGTTCGCGCCGCAGGGCGCCACCCTGATCGAACTTCGCGGGCGCGTTCTCCAACCCTTCTTTGGAAATCTCGCCGCCCAGCGGGGGATGCGCTATCTCGATCTGGCCTGTCCGGAACGGCCCGACAGCCATCATGACATCATCGAGCGGGACTACGTCGTTCCGCTCGACGCGTTGCGCGAATGCCTTGCCGGGGTTGGCGTCCGCTGAAGCGGCGAGGGATGGTGTCCCCCACCGCATCGCGAAACGACTACAGCGCCTGCAGAGCCTTCAGCACCGCGGCGACATGGCCGGTGACCTTCACCTTGCGCCAGACATTGCGGACGATGCCGTCCTTGTCGATCAGGAAGGTCGCGCGCTCCAGCCCCATGTACTTGCGGCCGTACATGCTCTTCTCGACCCAGACGCCGTAGGCCTCGGCGACGCCGGTTTCCTTGTCGGAGGCCAGCGTGAAGGGCAACTCGTACTTCGCCTTGAACTTGTCGTGGCTGGCCACGCTGTCCTTCGACACGCCGATGATGACGGCGTCGAGCCCGCTGAAGTCCGGAAGCTGATCGCGGAAGCCGCAGGCCTCCGACGTGCAGCCCGAGGTGTCGTCCTTCGGGTAGAAGTACAGGATCACCGGCTTGCCCCGCAGGGCGGACAGCGTGACGCTGCCGCCGCCGTCGGTCGGCATGGTGAAGTCCGGGGCGGGGGTGCCGGCCTCGATGGCGGGCGTCTGGATATCACTCATGGGAGTTTGGCTTCTTCGTTGGTCTCTGGGGGAGGCAGCCTTGACGCCGGCTCCTCGACCAGCGCCACGAAATGGCGGTGGGCGCGGGCGGCGATGTCCCGGATTCTGCTGTCGAGCGCGGCGAAGTCAACCGCCGGCTCCTCGTCCGGGAAGGCGGCGCGGGACAGACCCTCCCGCAGGGTGGGCGAAACCTGCCGCGGATCGAGCACGCCGTCGGTGGTCAGGCGCAGGAAACCCTGCACGCGGCGCCACAGCTTCAGCGTCGCCGCCAGCTCCTCCGCCACCTCCGGGGCCAGCAGCCCGGCCGCGGCGGCGTTGAGCAGGGCGCGGCTGGTCGCGATGGACAGGATCTCCGGATGCGCGTGCCCGTGGCGGAGCTGGAGATACTGGGCGGTGAACTCGATGTCGATCAGGCCGCCGCGGGCGTACTTGACGTTCCACGGGTTGGCGGTGCCGAACTCCTTGTCGATGCGGCGGCGCATGTCGGCGACGTCCCGCAGCACCTTGGCCGGGTCGCGCGGCCCGGTCAGCACGCCGCGGATCGCCGACTCGACCTTATGGCCCAGCGGCGGGTCGCCGCCGATGACGCGGGCACGGGTCAGGGCCATGTGTTCCCACGTCCAGGCGTCCTTGGCCTGATAGGCGGTGAAGGCGTCCAGCGCGGTGGCGAGGGGGCCGGCGTTGCCCGACGGGCGCAGCCGCATGTCCACCTCGTACAGCCGCCCGTCGGCCATCGGGGCGGTGATGGCGTTGGTCAGGCGCTGCGTCAGCTTGATGTAATACTCGTTGGGCGCCAGCGGCTTGGTCCCGTCCGACTGGCGCGTTCCCGGAGGCACCTCGTAGACGACGATCAGGTCGATGTCGGAGGTGATGGTGAGCTGCCGGCTGCCCAGCTTGCCCATCGCCACCACCACCCAGGCGCCGCCGGGGATGCGGCCGTGGCGGGTGGCGAACTCCTCCTCGACGCGGGCGGCCAGCTCCGGCACCACCACGTCGGCCAGATCGGCGAGGAAGGGGCCGCAGTGGTCGCCGTCGGTGATGCCGCGCAGGATGTGCGCCCCGGCGCGGAAGCGCTGGTCGTTGGTCCAGCGCCGCGACAGGGTCAGCACGTCCTCGAAGTTGTGCGCCCCGGCGATGAATCGCTGGTACTCCGGCGTAAGCCCGGCCGCGTCGGGCAGCGGGTCGAAGAAATCGGGCGACAGCACGGCGTCGAGCAGCGACGGGTTGCGCGACAGCGTCTCGGCCAGCTGCGGCGCCGTGCCCATGATCTCCGCCACCAGGGCGAGCAGCCAGGGGTTGGCGATGAACAGCGAGAACAGCCCGACTCCTGCCGGCAGCCGCTCCAGGAAGCTGTCGAACTTGACCAGCGCATCATCCGGGGCGGGGGTCTTCGCCAGCTCGTTCAGCATGGCCGGCACCAGCTCGGTCAGCAGTTCCCGCGCGCGGCCCGAGCGGGTGGAGCGGTAGCGCCCGCGGTGCCAAGTGGAAACCACGGCGATGACCCGGCTGGGGTCGCGGTAGCCCATGCCGGCCAGCGTCTTCACCGTGCCGGGGTCGTCGTCGGTGCCGGTGAAGACGAGGTTGCCGGGACCGGACAGCGACGGCGCCTCCTCGAACAATTCGGCGTAGCGGTCCTCCACCCGGCCGAGCTGGGCCAGCAGGTCGGCGCGGAAATCCTCGACCTGGGCGTAGCCGAGGAAGGTCGCCAGATGCGCCACCCCTTCGTCGTCCGCCGGGATCTGGTGGGTCTGGCGGTCGTCGGTCATCTGGATGCGGTGCTCGACCCGGCGCAGGAAGCGGTAGGCCTCCTCCAGCTCCTCCACCGCCGCCTCCGGCACGCGGCCGACCGCGCACAGCGCCTTGTTGGCCAGCAGGGTGGGGGCGATGCGCACGCGGATGTCGCGCCCGCCGAAAATCAGCTGCTGGGTCTGGGCGAAGAACTCGATCTCGCGGATTCCGCCACGGCCGACCTTGATGTCGTGGCCGTTCACCGTCACTTCACGATGGCCCTTGTGGGCGTTGATCTGACGCTTGATGGAATGGATGTCCTGGATGGCCGCGAAGTCGAGGTGGCGCCGCCACACGAACGGTTCGAGGAAACGCAGGAAATGCGCCCCCGCTTCCGGATCGCCGGCTATGGGGCGGGCCTTGATCATGGCCGCGCGCTCCCAGTTCTGCCCGACGCTGCCGTAGTAAATTTCGGCCGCCGAGACGGACACCGCCAGCGGCGTGGCTCCGGGATCGGGGCGCAGCCGCAGATCTGTACGGAAGACGTAGCCGTCCTTGGTCCGTTCATCCATAATGCGGACAAGATCGCGCGCGATACGAATGAACGTGCGGGCGAGGTTGTCCGGCTGGGGCGTTTGAACGACGGCGTCGTCGTACAGGACGATCAGGTCGATATCGCTGGAATAGTTGAGCTCGCGCGCACCAAGTTTGCCCATGCCAAGCACGATCAGGCCCGACCCGACCCATGGCCGCTGCGGTTCCGGCAGCGTCAGCGTGCCCGCCTCCGCGGCGCGGCGCAGCAGGTGGTTTGCCGCCATCCGCACCGACGTCTCGGCGATGTCGGACAGCGCGCCGGTGACGGCCTCCAGCTCCCACGCGCCGGTGATGTCGGCGATGGCGATCAGCAGCGCCGCCCGCCGCTTGGCGATGCGCAGGGCGGTCATCAGCCGGTCGATGTTGCGTTCCTCCGCGCAGTCCGCCTCCAGCCGGCGCAGCAGCGTCGCGAAGGCGTCGTCGTACCCCCGCGTCACCATCTCGCGGACGAAGGGCAACTCGCGCGTCAGGATCTGGCCGAGATACGGGCTGTTGCCGCACACCGCGTCGATCAGAGCCCGGCCCTCGGCCGAATCGGCGTACGCCTCGGCCCAGGCGCGCAAGGCGTCGCCGGTGCTGTCGCCGTCGTTGTTGCCGTCATTGTCCGCGGCGTTCGCCGCCTCGGCGCGCCAGCGCTCCAGGCCGCGTTCGGCAAGGCCGGTGTCGAAGGGTTTCGGCAGCGTGGTGGTCATGGTCGCGGCTATCCCTGCACAAGAACTGAGCAGGAAGGTGCGCGGTCGCGAGGGTCCGGTCAACTGTGACAACGCGCGGGCATCGTCGCCGGGACACCGACCGTGATCCGGCGCACCGCAAAGATTCTCGCCTGGACCACCGCGGGCGCGGTCGTCGTCGTCGGCGCCGCCGGCGGGCTGTTCGCCTGGCGGCTGGCCCAGGGGCCGATCGCCCTCGACCCGCTGACCCCCTATGTGGAGCGGGCGCTGAGCGACCCGCAGGGCCGCTACAGCGTCGATGTCGGCCAGCTCGTCCTGTCCTGGGTGGATGAGGAGGAGAGCGACGGGCTGACCCGCCTGGACCTGCGGGCCATCGACGTGCACGCGGTCAACGCCGAGGGCGACGAGCTTGCGGCGGTGCCGGAGCTGGGCGTCGGCTTCTCCGTGCGCGCGCTGTTCCAGGGCAAGCTGTCGCCGACCCGGCTCGACCTCGTGCGGCCGCGCCTCCAGGTGGTGCGCCGGGCCGATGGCAGCCTGGATTTCGACGTGCGCTCGCTCCCGTCCCCCGGCGCGCCGGAGAAGGAGGAGCCGGACGGCGGCCCTGATTTCGCGGGGGAGATCGTCTCCACCCTGATGCAGCCCCCGGATATTGCCCGCCCGCTGGGCCTGCTGCGGCGGCTGACCATCATCGGCGCCGACCTGACGGTGACGAACCGGATGCTGGGCCTGTCCTGGCACGCCAACCGCGCCGACATCGTGCTGACCCGCGACGGGACGGAGATCGTCGGCGGGGCGCAGCTGCTGCTCGACCTCGACGGGCGGACGGCGGCGGTGGAGGCGTCGGGCGTCCATCGCATGGCCGACGCGGAAACCGCGCTGTCCACCCGCTTCGACGGGCTGCAGCCGGCGGCGCTGGCCAAGATCGGCCCGCTGCTGGCGCCGCTGTCGGCGGTGACCGTTCCCCTGGGCGGGCGCATCGACGCGACGCTGGATTCGCGGTTCGAGCCGGTGCGCTTCAGCTTCGACCTGCAGGGCGGCGCCGGGGAGGTCAGCCTGCCCGCGCTGCGGCCCGACCCCTACCGCGTCGAGCGTGTGCGGCTGCGCGGCGGGCTGGACGTGCCGGGCCGGCGGGCGGAGCTGGAGCGGCTGGACCTCGCGTTCGACGGGATGGCGATGACCGGGCGGGGCGACCTGCGGGAGCAGGGCGGGCAGCGCAGCGGCAGCCTGCGGCTCGACCTGACGGCGGATGGCACGCGGGCTTCGCTCGCCCTCGACGGTACGCAGGTTCCCGACAAGGGCGCGTCGGTCGCCGCAACGCTCGACGGGCTGGTGCCCGCCACCCTGGCCGGTCTCGCCCCGGCGCTAGCGCCGCTCGCCGCGGCGCAGCTTCCCCTGTCCGGCACGGCCAGCGTGGAGCTGGACCCCGACGGGCAACCGCGCAACGGCCGTGCGGAGTTGAAGGCCGGCGCCGGGCGCGTCGTTCGGCCGGACCTGTTCCCGGAGCCGCTGCCCGTCGCCTCCGCGGCCCTGACAGTGGCCGGCGACCGCTCCTCGGGCAAGCTGGAGGTGGAGCGGCTGGCCATCGATCTCGGTGGGCCGACCGTGGAGGGAACGGCGCACGCCACCATCGCCGAGTTCGGCACGCCGGACGCCCGCCTGTCGGTCGAGGCGGCCGTAAAGGCCAAGCGGGTGCCGGCGGACGAACTGCCCCGGCTGTGGCCGCTCGGGGTGGGGAAGAACCCGCGGGAGTGGGTGACCCAAAACCTCTCGCGCGGCGTCGTTCCGGAGGCGACGGCGACCGTCCGGGCCAGCGGGCCGCTGTCCGACTTGGCGGCGATCGACGTGACGCATTTCCAGGCCGGCATCAAGGCCGAGGACATGACGGTGGATTATTTCCACCCGCTGCCCAAGGTCACCGGGTTGGGGGCTGAGGTGTCCACCGACGGCAAGACCTTCACCATCCACACCAAGGGCGGGCGGATCGACGACGTCCAGCTTGGCGAGGGCACGATCGTCATCGGCGGGCTGGACACCGGCAAGGAGACCATGGACATCCGCGTCCCGATCCGCGGGCCGGTGCGCACCATCCTGACCGTTCTCGACAGCCCGCCGCTGGGCTATCCCAGCCGCCTCGACCTCGACCCGAAGCGCACCCAGGGGCAGGCCGACGCGCAGCTCCACTTCCAGTTCCCGCTGCTGGTCGACCTGAAGGTGGAGCAGCTGAACCTCGACGTCGCGGCCAAGCTGCGCGGAGTCGGGGTGGAGAAGGTGGCCGCCGGCCTGACCGCGACCGAGGGCGACCTGACGCTGGCGCTCGACATGAACGCCATGACGGTGAAGGGCAACACCAAGCTGGACGGCATCCCCGTCACCATCGACTGGAAGGAGCAGTTCACCTCCACCGCCAAGGGGCCGCGCACCCGCATCGCCGTGAAGGGCGACGTGGACGCCCAGGACCTGCGCAGCCACGGCATCGACCTCGGCGATCATGTGGCGGGGCCGCTGGGAGCGGACGTTCTGTTCACCGTGGACCAGCGCCGCCGCTTCGGGCTGACCGCCGGGCTGAACCTGGAGAAGACCCATCTGCGCATCGACGAGCTGGGCTGGGAGAAGAAGCCCGGCGTGCCGGGCACCGGCAAGCTGGCGCTGGAGTTCCAAAAGGACCGGGTGACCCGCATCACCGGCCTGTCGGTCGATGCCGGTGGGCTGCGCGCCCAGGCGGTCGTCGACCTCGCGCCGCAGACCATGGCGGTCACCAAGGTGGCGGTCAGCCAGATGTCGGTCGGCAAGACCGACCTGAAGGCCGACGTGACGGTGCATGACGGCGGCAAGAGCGGCTATTCCGGGACCATCACCGGCCAGAGCCTGGACGCCCGCGTCCTGGCCGGCAAGGCCGACCCGCCCGGCGGCAAGAAGCAGGGGCCGAGCGATGAGAAACCGCTGCCGCTCGATTTCGACCTGACGCTGAACCGCGTCGTCTTCGGGGATGGCCGCCACCTGTCCGACGTGGCCGGGCGGATCAAGCGCGACCGCCTGTCCTGGACGGCGCTCGACGTGACGGCGAAGGCGGGGCGCGACGGGGCGGTGTCCCTGCGGTACCTGCCGGGTGCCCAGGGCTTCTACGACGTGGCCATCTCGGCCAGCGACGCCGGCGCAACCTTCCGCGCGCTCGATATCAACGACCGGGTGCAGGGCGGTGCGCTGACGATCACCGGCCGCACGGTGGAGCCGCGGGCGGATGCGGCCATCGAAGGTCGGCTGGAACTGACCGACTACGCGCTGGTCGATCCGCCGGTCCTGGCCCGTATCCTGAATTCCATTTCCCCCTCCGGCTTTGCCGAGCTGATGGGCGGCGGCAAGGGCATCCGCTTTGGGCGGGCGGTCAGCGACTACCGCAAGGACGGGCGCCTGCTGACCGTGAAGGACCTGCGCACCTCAGGCTCCGCACTCGGCCTGACGCTGACGGGGGAGGTGGACATCGAGACCGACACCGCCAACCTGCGCGGCACCATCGTGCCCATCTACGGGCTGAACCGCCTGATCGGCCAGATTCCTCTGCTGGGCGACGCGCTGAGCGGCGGCGAGGGGCAGGGCATCTTCAGCGCCACCTGGCACGTCCGCGGCCCGCTGGCCGACCCGGACGTGACGGTGAACCCGCTCGCCATGCTGGCGCCGGGCTTCCTGCGCAACCTGTTCTTTTTGGGCGAGGGGGGCGACGGCAAGGAAGCGCCCTCGCCGGGGACTTTCGTGAAGTAGGGGGCGGACGGGGGCAATCTAACCCTCTCCCCTCCGGGGAGAGGGTGGCCCAGAGGGCCGGTGAGGGGGTTGCGCTTTTGCCGGACGCTCCGCCACGCGCAACCCCCTCACCCTAACCCTCTCCCCAGAGGGGAGAGGGAGCATTGGTCTCTCACACCGCCTTGACCAGCGCGTGACGCTTCTTGCCGGCGCTCAGCTTGATGACGCCGTCGGCGTTCAGGTCGGCGGTGGTGGCCTTGGCGGCCTCGTCGGGGATGGCGGCGTCGTTCATCCTGGCGCCGGCGCCCTTGATGAGACGGCGGGCCTCGCCCTTCGAAGCGGCCAGCCCGGCGGAGACCAGCAGGTCCACCACCGCGACGCCGCCCTCAAGCTCGGCGCGGGGCACGTCGATGGTCGGCAGCCCCTCGGCGGCGGCGCCCTGCTCGAAGGTGCGGCGGGCGGTCTCGGCGGCCTCCAGGGCGGCCTCCTCGCCATGCGCCAGCTTCGTCACCTCGTGGGCGAGGATCTTCTTGGCCTCATTGATGCTGGCGCCTTCGAGGGCTTCCAGCCGCGCCACCTCGTCCAGCGGCAGCTCGGTGTAGAGGCGCAGGAAGCGGCCGACGTCGGCATCCTCGGTGTTGCGCCAGTACTGCCAGAAATCATAGGCGCTGAGCTTGTCAGCGGTCAGCCACACCGCACCCGCGGCGGTCTTGCCCATCTTGGCGCCCGACGAGGTGGTCAGCAGCGGGGTGGTCAGGCCGAACAGCTCCGCCCCGTCGGTGCGGCGGCCCAGCTCGACGCCGTTGATGATGTTGCCCCACTGGTCCGACCCGCCCATCTGGAGCATGCATTTCTCGCGACGGAACAGCTCCACGAAATCATAGGCCTGGAGAATCATGTAGTTGAATTCCAGGAAGGTCAGCGGCTGCTCGCGATCCAGCCGCAGCTTGACCGATTCGAAGGTCATCATGCGGTTGATCGTGAAGTGCCGGCCGATGTCGCGGAGCAGCGGGATGTATTTCAGCTCGTCCAGCCAGTCGGCGTTGTTGACCATCACCGCGTCGGTCGGCCCGTTACCAAAGGACAGGTAGCGCCCGAAGATGCGCTTGATGCCCGCCATGTTGGCGTTGATGGCCTCGTCGGTGAGGAGCTGGCGCGCCTCATCCTTGCCGGAGGGGTCGCCGATCTTGGTCGTCCCGCCGCCCATCAGGACGATCGGCTTGTGGCCGGTCTTCTGCAGCCAGCGCAGCATCATGATCGGCAGCAGGCTGCCCACATGCAGGCTGTCCGCCGTGCAGTCGAAGCCGATGTAGGCGATGATCGGCCCCTTCGCCGCGCGCTCGTCGAGCCCGGCGAGGTCGGTGCACTGGTGGATGAAGCCGCGTTCCTGCAGCGTGCGGAGGAAATCCGATGTCAGCGTCGTCATGGCCGCGATCCGGCTGTCGTGGTAGGGTCCAGGGTCGCGTCTGTTAGCATGGAACGCGCGGCCCCACAATTCTCGGGGCTGATTCGATTGGGGATTGGGGTAAAGAATGCAGACGGTCGTCGGGCTGATGAGCGGCACCTCCATGGACGGGATCGACGCGGCGCTGGTCCGCACCGACGGCGAGCGTCGGGTGGAGCCGCTGGCCTTCGTCACCGTTTCCTACGAGGATGATTTCCGCGCCAACCTGCGCTCCTGCCTCGGCGGGAAGGGGCCGGTGGAGGCGGTGGAGCGCGCCCTGACCGACGCCCACGCCGACGCCGTGCGCCGCCTGCTGGCGGAGACCGGGACGGAGGCCGCAGCGGTGGACCTGATCGGCTTCCATGGCCAGACGATTTTTCACGACCCGGCGCAGCGTCGCACCTGGCAGATCGGCGACGGCGCGCGGCTGGCGCGGGCGACCGGCGTCGCCGTGGTCAACGACTTCCGCACGGCGGACGTGGCGGCGGGCGGGCAGGGCGCCCCGCTGGTGCCGCTGTTCCATCGCGCGCTGGCCGAAGCCCTGCCGCGCCCCTTGGCCGTGCTGAACATCGGCGGGGTCGCCAACGTCACCTGGATCGGGGAGGGCGCGGACGCGGTCATCGCCTGCGACACCGGGCCGGGCAACGCGCTGGTGGATGACTGGGTGCTGTCCGGCCAAGGCGCCCGCTACGATTCCGGCGGCGCGCTGGCGGCGCGGGGCAAGGTGGACGAGGGCGCGTTGGCGGCGCTGCTCGCCCATCCCTATTTCGACCAGCCGGCGCCGAAGTCGCTGGACCGCGACGCCTTCGATCCGGCGCCCGTGCGCGGGTTGTCGGTGGAGGATGGAGCGGCGACCCTGACCGCCTTCACCGCCGCGTCGGTCGCCCGCATCGTCCCGCATCTGCCGGAGGCGCCGCTGCGCTGGCTGGTCTGCGGCGGCGGGCGGCACAACGCGACGCTGATGGGCATGCTGACCGACCGGCTGGGCGTGCCGGTCGATCCGGTCGAGGCGGTGGGCTGGAACGGCGACGCGCTGGAGGCCGAAGCCTTCGCCTATCTGGCGGTGCGCAGCCGCAAGGGGCTGCCGCTCAGCCTGCCGGCCACCACGGGTGTCCCGCGGCCGATGAGCGGCGGGCGCTTCCACCCAGTGGCGTGAGGGCTGGGACCGCTACGGGCGCGTCCGGCTGTTGTCGGTGCAGTTGTCGGCGTGCTTGCACCAGTTGCCGAAGGTGCTGGCAATCTGGGCGTTGCTGCAGCCAGACAACAGAACCGCCGCGACAGCCGCAACGACGGCAAGGCGAAGAATCGCCACGGCGCTCACTCCGCCACGGCGGCGACGGGGTTGCCCATCGCGCGGTCCAGATAGTCGTCCACCTGCACCGCCAGGTCGTCGCTGCGGTTGGCGAAGAAATGGTTGGCGCCGGGCACGACGCGGTGGTCGATCCGGATGTCCTTCTGGTGCGACAGCTTGGTCACCAGCTTGTTCACCGCCGCCCCCGGAACCAGTTCGTCCTTGTCGCCGTGGATGATCAGGCCGGAGGAGGGACAGGGCGCCAGGAAGGAGAAGTCGAACAGGTTGGCCGGCGGCGAGACGGACACGAAGCCGTCGATCTCCGGGCGGCGCATCAGAAGCTGCATGCCGATCCACGCCCCGAAGGACACGCCGGCGATCCAGCAGACCGGGGCGTTGGGGTTGTGGGTCTGCAGCCAGTCCAGCGCCGCCGCCGCGTCGGCCAGTTCGCCCTCGCCCTTGTCGTAGGTGCCCTGGCTGCGGCCGACCCCCCGGAAATTGAAGCGCAGGGCCGAGTAGCCGCGCTTCGTAAAGGATTGGAACAGGGTGAAGACCACCTTGTTGTTCATGGTCCCGTTGTGATGCGGGTGCGGATGCAGCAGCAAGGCCATCGGCGCGTTGGGGATCGTGCCGTGTGTGTAGCGCCCTTCCAGACGTCCGGCCGGTCCGTTGATCATCACTTCAGGCATGGGAACGGCGATCCTGACGCGAATATAAGGTGATCCGGACCACCGGCGGAGCGGCGGGCGGACGCCACGGCAAGCGGACGTGGTTGCCCATGGACAAGCATGGATTTTTCGCACACAATTCTTGACCGTTTTGCTTGGTCATCATATATGCGTCGATGCGTCCTTACAGGGCAACCCGCGCGACCGGCGAGGCACGGGTCGAGGGCTCTTGCGAAAGATCACCTCTTCCGGCAAGAGGGCGGACTATACCACGGCGGGTGTTCCGGTGTTCAAGCATCTTCGCGAAGAGATCGACGGTATCATGGCCCGCGACCCGGCCGCGCGGTCACGGGCCGAGGTCGCGCTGTGCTATCCGGGCTTCCACGCCATCGTCCTGCACCGCGTCGCGCGCTATTGCTGGGATCGCCGCTGGCACCTGATGGCGCGCGCCGTCTCGCAGATCGCCCGCGCGCTGACCGGGATCGAGATCCACCCGGGGGCGACCATCGGGCGCCGCTTCTTCATCGACCACGGCATGGGCGTCGTCATCGGCGAGACCGCCGAGATCGGCGACGACGTGATGCTCTATCACGGAGTGACGCTGGGCGGCACCTCGCTGAACCAGGGAAAGCGCCATCCCACGCTGGAGAGCGGCGTGATCGTCGGCGCGGGGGCGAAGGTGCTGGGCGCCATCACCATCGGGCGCGACGCCCGCGTCGGCGCCAACGCCGTCGTGGTGGCGGACGTGGCGCCGGGCATCGCGGTGGTCGGCATCCCGGCCAAGGCGGTGGTGACGCGCGACCGTGTCGAGACGCAGAAGTTCATGCCCTACGGCACGCCCTGCGGCGACATCCCCGATCCGGTGGCGCGCGCGCTGAACGGCCTGCTCGATCAGGTGTCGACCCTGCGCCGGCGCGTCGAGGAACTGGAATCGGAGCGCGGTGACGCGCATAATTCATCCGTATACGAAACATCGGGCGTTCCCAACGGGAGCGCCCGGCCCGACAATGGGGTGCGCGAGCCGGTGTCCGCCGACGGCGGTCCGGCGGCGTCCTGTTGAACCAAACACAAACATAAGGCTTGGCGCCGATCCGCTGAACGGTCGGGCCGGGGTGAAGGAAGGGTAAGGAGGGTAAAATGAGACTCAGCACCAAGGGACGCTATGCCGTCATGGCCATGGTCGATCTTGCTGCCACCAGCCAGGGGAGCCCCGTCGCCCTTGCCGACATCGCCGACCGGCAGGAGATTTCGCTCTCCTATCTGGAGCAGCTGTTCGCCAAGCTGCGCAAGGGCGGTCTGGTGAAGAGCGTGCGCGGCCCCGGCGGCGGCTATCTGCTGGCCCATCCGGCGGACGCGACCCGCGTGTCCGACATCATCCTGGCGGTGGACGAGCCGATCCGCACGACGCGCTGCGCCAACGGCACGCCGCAGGGCTGCCGCACCAACCGCTCGCGCTGCCTGACCCACGACCTGTGGGAGGAACTGGGCAACCAGATCCACATGTATCTCAGCTCGGTCACCGTGGCCGACGTGGTGGAGCGCCGGATCATCGGCACCAGCAGCCTGACCATCCGCGGCCCGCAGCCGGCGGACGAGGGCGCTGCGGTCGCGGCGGAGTAAGGGAGCGCCCTTCGGCCCTTCGTCCCGATGACCCGCGTCTACCTCGACCACAACGCCTCGGCGCCTCTGAAGCCGGCGGTGAAGACGGCGATGATCCAGGCCATGGATCTCGCCGGCAACCCGTCGTCGGTGCACGGCTTCGGCCGCACGGTCCGCCGCGCGGTGGAAGAGGCGCGCGTCCAGGTCGCCGCCCTGGCCGGGGTGCGGCCCGCCCAGGTCTTCTTCACCGGCAGCGGGACGGAAGCCAACAATCTGGCGCTGCGCGGCTTTCCCGGCCGGGCGGTGGTCACCTCCGCCATCGAGCATGATTCGGTGCTGGAGGCGGTGCCAGGCGCCGCCCGCATCCCGGTGGACCACCACGGCGTCGCCGATCTCGCCGCGCTCGACCGCCTGCTCAGCGACGGATGCGGCCCCGCGCTCGTCTCCCTGATGCTCGCCAACAACGAGACCGGCGTGATCCAGCCGGTGGCCGAGGCGGCGCGGGTCGCCCACGCCCATGGCGCGCTGCTCCATTGCGACGCCGTCCAGGCGGCGGGGCGCCTGCCGCTCGACCTCGGGGCGCTCGGCGCCGACCTGCTGACCCTGTCGGCCCACAAGATCGGCGGCCCCGCCGGGGTGGGCGCCCTGATCCTCGCCGACGGGCTGGAGCCGGAGGCGCTGATCCGCGGCGGCGGGCAGGAGAAGCGCCGCCGCGCCGGAACCGAGAACGTCATCGGCATTGCCGGCTTCGGCGCCGCCGCCCGCCTCGCACGGGAGGAGCTTCCCGACAGCGCCCGCCTGACCGCCCTGCGCGACGCGCTGGAGGCGCTAGCGCTCCCCGCCGTTCCGGCTGCGCGGGTGATGGGGGCCGGCGCGGCGCGGGTCGGCAACACCAGCAACCTGCTGCTGCCCGGCGTGGCGGGGGAGACGCAGGTGATGGCGCTGGACCTTGCCGGGGTGGCGGTCAGCGCCGGGTCGGCCTGCTCAAGCGGCAAGGTGAAGCCGTCCCACGTCCTGGCCGCCATGGGCGAGAGCGCGGGTGATGCGGCCTGCGCCATCCGTATCAGCCTGGGCTGGGACAGCGACGACGCGGCGGTGGAGCGTTTCGCCGCCGCCTACGCCGCCATGGCGGCAAGGCTGGCCCGTGCCCCTGCGGCGTAATCGCCTCTCCATGACCTCCCCCTCCCGCCGCGGGCCGTGTAAGGTTGCGCGGCGCCCCGCTTCTGGGTATCACCCGGCCGAAGGGACGGCGACCCGCCGCCCTCGCGGCCGACCTGTGCAGCGTTTCAACGGACGGCAAGCATGACGACATCCGATTCCGGCCCGCCACGCTTTCCCAAGGGCGAGGCTCCCAAGGGCATCGCCGGGGCCATCGACGGCGATCTGGAGCCTTGCTGGCTGTGCGGCCGTTCGGTCGCGGCGCGCGCGATGTTCTGTCATTCCTGCGGCGCGGTGCAGGCGCCGCGCGCGCTCGACCATTTCACCCGGCTGGGGCTGGAGCGCCGCTTCGACATTGAGCCGGAGGCTCTGGCCCGCCAGCACGCCGGCTTTTCCCGCGCCATGGACCCGGAGCGCTTCGCGGCGCGCGGCGCGCGGCAGCAGGCCAACGCCCGCGCCCAGGCCGACGCGCTGGGCGAAGCCTATGAGACGCTGCACGACCCGGTGCGCCGCGCCCGCTATCTGCTGGACCTGCTGGACGCCCCCGCCGCCGTCCTGTCCGCCGAGGAGGACGAGGAGGTGACCGCGCTCGTCGACCGGCTCGACGGCGTCCCGGACGCCGCCGCGGTGGACCGGCTTGCCCAGGACATCGGGCAACGCGTGGAAAGTTGCATCAAGTATCTTGCCATTGCCTTCCGCAACGGGCAGACCGACAACGCCGCGCGCATCCTCGCGCGGCTGGAGCGGTTGGAAGTGTTGGCGGCCGAATCCCGGACGCGGCGTTCCGGCCTTGCTCCGAAGTCACCCTAACCATTGCCACCGCACACCGACGCCTTTGTTCAGGAGAGCACCCCAATGCCCAAGATGACCTTCATCGAGCCGAACGGCACCCGCCACGAGGTGGACGCCCCGCTCGGCCTGTCCGTGCTCGAGGTCGCGCACAAGCACGGCCTGGACCTGGAAGGCGCCTGCGAGGGCTCGCTCGCCTGCTCGACCTGCCACGTCATCGTGGAGCCGGAGTGGTTCGACGTGCTGAACGAGGCCTCGGAGGACGAGGAGGACATGCTCGACCTCGCCTTCGGCCTGACGAAGACCTCGCGCCTGGGCTGCCAGATCATCATCAGCGAGGAACTGGACGGTCTGGCCGTGCGCCTTCCCGGCGGCACCAACAACGCCATGCGCTGACCTGCCGCCGCGGCGCCTTGCGGGGCTGCCACGGCTTGAACCCGCCACCGGGAAACCGGCGCGCCGCCCCCGTCGCGGGGCTGGAGCGCACCGGTTCTCCGGTGGTGAATTTTTTGGGAACCAGCCCATATAGGGCGCCATGATCTCCTACGCCAACTCCCTCGGCATCGCCAAGCGTCCCCAGGACACCCGGGTGGTCGTCGCCATGTCCGGCGGCGTCGACTCCTCCGTCACCGCCGCCGTTCTGCGGGAGGAGGGTTACGACGTGGTCGGCATCACACTCCAGCTCTACGACCATGGCATCGCCCTGCAGAAGCCGGGCGCCTGCTGCGCCGGGCAGGACATCTACGACGCCCGGCAGGTCGCCGACCGCATCGGCATCCCGCACTATGTGCTGGATTACGAGGGCAAGTTCTCCCAGGACGTGATCGACGACTTCGCCGACACCTATCTGCGCGGCGAGACGCCGATCCCCTGCGTGCGCTGCAACCAGCGGGTCAAGTTCCGCGACCTGCTGAACACCGCCCGCGACCTCGGCGCCGATGCGCTGGCGACCGGCCATTACGTGCGCCGCGTCCAGGGGGCGGCGGGGGCGGAACTGCACCGCGCCATCGATCCCGGCCGCGACCAGAGCTACTTCCTGTTTGCCACGACGCGCGAGCAGCTGGAGTTCCTGCGCTTCCCGCTGGGCGGCCTGACCAAGCCGGAGACCCGCGCCCTGGCCGAGCGCCATGGGCTGGAGGTGGCGGCCAAGCCGGACAGCCAGGACATCTGCTTCGTCCCCAACGGCTCCTACGCCGACGTGGTGGCCAAGCTGCGCCCCGGTTCGGTCGAGCCCGGCGACATCGTCCATGTCGACGGGCGCGTCCTGGGCCGCCACCGCGGCGTGGTCCATTACACGGTGGGCCAGCGCAAGGGGTTGGGCATCGGCGGCATCCGGGGCGAGGAGGAGCCGCTGTTCGTCGTGCGCCTGGAGCCCGGCCAGCGCCGCGTCGTCGTCGGCCCGCGCCGCGAGCTGGCGCGCCGCGTGGTGACGATCCGCGAGGTGAACTGGCTCGGCCCCGCCCTGGCCCCCGGCGAGGGGCTGGAGGTCGAGGTGAAGCTCCGCTCCGCCCAGCCGTCGGCCCCGGCGGTGTGGCGGCTGGGTGCGGACGGCACCGCGCAGGCCGAACTGCACGAGCCGCAATACGGCGTGGCGCCCGGCCAAGCCTGCGTCGTTTACCAGGGCGACCGGGTGCTGGGCGGCGGCTGGATCGCCGGAACAGGGGCCTGACGAAAACTTCGCAAAAAGTGAAATTTCAGCGTTGACACCCCGGCCCCCCTGGAATACATAAGCGGCCCCGGCACGAACCGCGGCGGCCAACACCGAAACGGACCGCGCCGGGAGATGATGGTAAGCACGATGGCAGCGTAGCTCAGTGGTAGAGCAGGGGAATCATAATCCCTTGGTCGGGGGTTCAAATCCCTCCGCTGCTACCATCATGAAGGCCGGTCAATCCAATGGGTTGGCTGGCCTTTTTCATTTCTCAAGTACGACTCTTCATGCCAAGTTAGACATTCAGTCGGGCATCACAGGTTGCCGGGCTGTTCCCGAAATGCGCCCGCCGTTTCACTTTTCCGGGTGTCCTCCAGCTTCGTAATGTCCGCCGTCCACTGATCAGGTGCAGCCTGAATGTCGCGGTCACTCGTATGGCTTCTTCGCTGTGCCTTCCTGCATGGTTTAGGCGGTTCCACGCGCGCTTGTGCTGGCTCATCCAGCACCGACAATATGGGCTTCGGAGCGGAGCGGTCTGAAGGAACTGCGCGAGCATGTCGCGCCGGGCAGCGGGTGGCGTCGGGGTTGCCGTTCGAGTAGGGTTGGCGAGCGGGCACATGCCGCCACCGCTCCCCGGAAATCGAGACCCTCATCCCACCATGAGCGCCAAGACGAACCTGCAAGCTGCGTTGGCCAAGCATATGGCTGGGGATCTGCGTGGTGCCGAGGCGCTGTACCGGGACATGATCCGCCACTATCCCCGCGCCCCCGAGACACGGCATGCGCATGGCAACCTTGGCGCCATCCATCTGGTCGAAGGACAGCTGGAACAAGCGGAGCAAAGCCTGCGTGCGGCCCTGCGGCTTGCGCCCAACGACCCCGGCGTGCTCGGCAACCTCGGGCTTGCGCTTCGTGGGCGTGGCCGTCTCGACGAGGCGGTGTCGTGCCATCGCAAGGCGCTCAATGGCGCGCCAACCTCCGCCAACGCGCTCAACAATCTGGGCGTGTCGTTGACGGAGCGCGGCGACGCGGAGGAGGCCATCGCCTGCTTCGAGCGGCTTCTCGGCCTGACGCCGGGCGCCCCCGACGCTTTGTTCAACCTCGGCGTCGCGTTCGAGCGGGCGAACCGGCTCGAGGAGGCCGCCCGCCGCTACCGCGAGGTTCTGGACGAGGTGCCAGGACACAGGGGCGCGCTGAACAACCTGGGCAATACGCTGGGTGAACTCGGCGCTGTGGACGAGGCGCTGGATTGTTACGGTCGCGCGTTGTCCCTCGATCCCGGGAACGCCGACGCCCATTGGAATCGCGCGCTGACGCGGCTGCTGCTCGGCGATTTCGCGAATGGATGGCGGGAGTTCGAATGGCGCTGGAAAGCGCCGGCCATGCAAAACCAGCGTCGCCGGTTCGACCGGCCGGCGTGGGACGGTGGGCCGCTGATCGGCCGGACCATCCTTCTCCATGCCGAACAGGGGCTTGGCGATACGCTCCAGTTCCTGCGCTTTGTGCCTCTGGTGCGGGAAGCGGGGCCGACACGTGTCCTGCTGGAGGTCCAGCCGCCCCTTCTGTCCCTCTTGCGCGCGTCTCCAGCCGTCGATGGTGTGGAGGTGATCCCGCGCGCCGCCGACTTCCCGGGCGGGAGCACCCTGCCGCCCTTCGACGTGCACGCGCCGTTGATGAGCCTGCCGTTGCTGCTGAACCGCGGCCTTCCCGCCGCGCCGGCCGTCCCCATGCTGCGGGCATCGGAAGCCGCGACGACCATCTGGACGGATCGTCTGGCTGCCGTGGCGCCGAACGCCCGGATTCGTTGCGGCCTCGTGTGGGCCGGACGACGCGAGCACGCCAACGACCGCCGTCGCTCGCTTCCTCTTGCCGCCCTCGCGCCGCTTCGGGAGGTGCCCGGTGTTCAGCTGGTGTCCTTGCAGGTCGGCCCGGCGGCGGCCGATCTGGCGTCCTGGCCTGAAGCCTCCTTCGACGCTTCGCCCCTCTTGACCGACTTCGCGGCGACGGCGGCGGCTCTGGCGTCGATCGACCTCGTCATCACCGTGGACACCGCCGTGGCGCATCTGGCTGGCAGCCTGGGCAGGCCGACCTGGGTGCTGCTGCCCTTCGCCCCCGACTGGCGCTGGATGCTCGGACGCACGGACAGCCCCTGGTACCCGACGGTCCGCCTGTTCCGGCAAAGCCGTGTGGGCGACTGGTCCGGCCCCGTGTCTGAAGTCGTCCGGGAACTGCAACGACTTGCCGATGGGCGGGGCGCTCCTCAATCCTCGGTCAACGCGTGCGCCATCGCGTCCTGCAACGGCGCCAGCACGTAATCGATGGCCCGGCGCTGGCCGGTCGCGATCAGCACGTCGGCCGGCATGCCCGGATGCAGGGCCGCCGGGCCGAGGCGGTTCAGCGCGCCGGGCAGGGGGCGGACGCGGGCCACGAAGTAGGGGGCATGGGTCGTCGGGTCGGTCAGGCGGTCGGCGGAGACGTCCACCACGGTGGCGTCG
This sequence comes from Azospirillum brasilense, assembly GCF_001315015.1. NCBI lineage: Bacteria > Pseudomonadati > Pseudomonadota > Alphaproteobacteria > Rhodospirillales > Azospirillaceae > Azospirillum > Azospirillum brasilense. The sequence continues at coordinate 1,085,736 of NZ_CP012914.1, forward strand.
ATCGACGGGGTGCGGCGCGGCTTGAAGGCGCTGAGGCGGACCTGCGCGGTCTGGCCAGCCTTCACCACGTCGATGTCCAGAGGGTCGATCCGCGCCTCGATGGTCGGCGGGCCGCTGTCCGGAACGATGTCCATCAGCGGCTCGCCCGGCTTCACCACGCCGCCCACGGTGAACACCATCAGACCGACCACGCGGCCGGGGACGGGGGCGCGGATCTCCGTGCGCTCCACCGCGTCGCGGGCGGCCTTCAGGCGGGCGGCGGTCTGGTCCAGGGCGTTCTGCGCCTCTTCCATCTCCCCGGCGATCTCGGAGCGGCGGGCCGTCTCCTTGGCGTGGAGCTGGGTGTCGGCGACCGTCACCGCTTGCTCGGCCAGCAGGGCGCGAGCGTGGGATTGATCGCGGGTGCCGGCCAGGTCGGCCATGGCGCGCTTCAGCGACAGGACCCGCAGCTTGCGCTCCAGACCCTTGTTGAAGAGATCGAGCACGCCGGCCAGTTCCTCCTCGATGTAGACGATCTGCTCGGCCGCCGCGCGCTCCTGGGCGCGGTGGGCAGTCACCTCGCGCTCGGCCTGGAGGCGCTGCTCGCGCAGCACGGCCATGTCGCCGTCATGGCGGGTCCAGCGGGCGGCGAACAACTGTTGCTGCACGGCCAGGGCGCGCCGGGCGGCAGCGCTCCCATCCACCAACTCCGCCGGGACGGAAAAGGCGCGCTGCCCGGCGTATTCGGCGCGCAGGCGGGCCATGCGGACCAGGGCGGCGGCCTGCTCGTTCGTCAGCTCCTCCAGGGTGGCGCGGCTCTGCGTCCCTTCCAGCCGGAGCAGGGTCTGGCCGGCGGCCACCGTATCGCCGTCGCGCACCGCCAGTTCGGCGACGATGCCTCCTTCCAGATGCTGGATGGTCTTGCGGTTGCCGTCCACCACCACCGTGCCCGGCGCGTGGGCGGCGCTGTCCAGCGGGGCGAGGAACCCCCAGCCGAGCCCGGCGCCCAGCGCCAGGGCGATCACCGCGCAGCCCGCCCGCACGGCTCCGCCAATGGAGGGCTCGGCGCGGCGCGGTTCCGCCGGAATGGCGCTTCGGCCCAGCAGCGTGTCGGTCGTCGTCATCTCGATGTCTCCAATCAAGGGGTGGCGGCAGCGGCGGCCGGCTGCGGGGTGGTGGTTCCCAGCCGCCGGACCATCTCGGCCCGCGTCGCGGTCTGGTCGATCATGCCGTCGCGCAGCACGACGATGCGGTCCACCGCGTCGAGGACGCAGCGGCGGTGGGCGATCACCACCACCGCGGCGCCGCCGGCCTTGGCCTCGGCGATGGCGCGCAGGAGCGCCGCCTCGCCGGCCTGGTCCAGGTTCGCGTTGGGCTCGTCGAGAACGAGCAGGCGGGGGTCGCCGTAGAGGGCGCGGGCGAGCGCGATGCGCTGCCTCTGCCCGCCGGAGAGCAGGGCGCCGCCCTCGCCGATCGCCGTCCGGTAGCCGTCGGGGAGGCGGCCGATCATCTCATGCACGCCGGCCCGCCGCGCCGCCGCGGTGACCAGCGCCGGGTCGGGCTCGCCCAGCCGGGCGATGGCGTCCTCCACGGTGTCGCCGAGCAGGCCAACGCCTTGCGGCAGGTAGCCGACATGACGGCCGCAGTCGTCGCGGTGCCAGCGCCACACATTGTGACCGTCGAGGTAGACGCCACCCTGGGTCGGCTCCAGCACGCCGACCAGCAGCCGGGCCAGCGTCGACTTGCCCGCCGCCGAGGGGCCGACGATGCCCACCGCCTCGCCCGGCTCCACCGAGAAGGAGAGGCCGCGCAGCGTCGGACGGTCCGACCCCGGCGGGACGTAGGTTACGCGGTCCAGCAGCAGAGGACCGCTGGGGCGGGGCAGGGGGACGCCCGGCGCGGGCGCCGCGTCCGCCGTGAACAGGCCGCGCAGGCGGCGCAGGCTTTCGCGGGCCGAGGACCAGTTGCGCCAGGAGTCGATCAACTGCTCGAAGGGCGCCAGCGCGCGGCCCATCAGGATCGAGGCGGCCAGCATGCTGCCCGGTGACACCTGCCGGTCCAGAACCAGCATCGTTCCGGCGGCGAGGATCGCCACCTGGGCGGTCATCCGGCAGACCTTGGCGAGGGAGGCGACGGCCTGCGCCCGTCCCGCGGTCCGGTTGACCAGCCGCAGATGGTCGTCCTGGACCGCCTGCCAGCGGCGGCGCAGATTGCCCATCATGCCCATGGCGGCGACGGCCTCCACGCCGTGCGACGCCGCCTCGACCTCGGCGCCATGGCGGCACAGGGCGCGGTTGGCCTCCGCCGCACCCGGCATGGTCAGCATCCGGCCGAGCAGGCTCACCCCGACCAGACAGAGGATGCTGCCGCCGCAGACGAGGCCGTAGAGCGGGTGGATCAGCGTCAGGAACAGCAGGAAGACGAGGCTGAGCGCGGCGTCGAGCGGCGCGGTGAGGCTCGGCCCGGAGAGGAACTGGCGCAGCTCGTTGAGGTCGCGCAGCACCTGGGACGGGCGGCTGGCGCCGCCGCGCAGCAGGCCGCCCATCGACGCCTCCAGCGCGTCCATGGTCAGGCTGCGCGCCGCGAGATGCCCCATGGCCTGGGTCAGCCGCCCGCGGATCGCCTCGACCAGCCCGAACACGGCGAAGCAGCCCAGCGCCAGCAGCGACAGGGCCACCAGGGTCTCCACGCTGCGGCTGCCCAGCACGCGGTCGTAGACCTGCATCGTGTAGAGCGGCATCGCCAGCTGGATGAGGGCGAGAAAGACGCTGAACCCGCCCGCGGCGGCGAGGCCGGTGGTGATGCGCCGGCGGATCGCGCGCAGGGCCGGTGGGTGGGCCGATGGGTGGGCGGATGGGCCGGTGGATGGGCTGCGGCGGGATTCCCGTGCGGCCATGGGAAGGGCGCTCCTGTCGTCCGGAGAAGGGAAAGGGGCGCGCCGGGAAGGACGGCGCGCCCGGGACCTCAGTCAGGCGGCTCAGTAGAAGGAGATGTCGCCCATCGGGTTGTCGCCCTTCACGATCAGGTCGTGATAGCCGGTGTCGTTCGCCGCGTTCCACGTGACGACGTAGTTGCCGTCCTTCTGCCAGATGCTGTATTGGCCGTCGGCGGGCGCGCTGGTCGAGCCGGCGTAGCTGTAGCTGCCCTTCAGCCAGATCTGGTCCTCGTCCTTGAAGTCGGTGATGGTGTCGGCGTTGCCGGCGTAGATGTCGCCGCTGTCCTTCGTCTCGAAGAAGAACCAGTCGGCCCCGGCCCCGCCGGTCATCTGGTCCTTGCCCATGCCGCCGTAGAGGTCGTCGAAGGTGTCGCCGCCGCTCAGCGTGTCGTTGCCGTCGCCGCCGTAGAGCTTGTCGTACCCGCTCTCGCCGTAGAGCTGGTCGTTGCCGCTTCCGCCATAGAGCGTGTCGGTGCCGTAATAGCCCATCAGCAGGTCGTTGCCCGACTCGCCGTACAGCACGTCGTTGCCGTTCCAGCCGTCCAGCGTGTCGTTGCCGGACCAGCCGAGGATGGTGTCGTTGCCGTCATAACCCTGCACGTAGTCATTGCTGACGCCGTACTTGATCATGTCGAGATAGTCGGCGTTGTTGGTGCCATAGACGTTTGCCATTGATGCGTTTCCTTCGGATCAGGGGATTGTGCCATGCAAGGGGGAGGGGTGTTCTTCGGCGTTCCTTTTGCTGGTTCGTTCCGAAGACCTCGCCCTTGCACAGCCATTCTTCCCGGATCGGGCATCCGGCACTGTTGTCCACTTCACAATTTTGAAAAGGAGGGAAAAAGACCCGGCGGTCAGCGCCGCCGGTGCAGGATCATCCCGCCATGGTGCAGCACCCCGTCGATGAAGTCGCCGTCGGCGGTGAAGCCGGTGTCGTCCCAATAGTCGATGTGGTCGCCGGTGACCCGATAGCGGCCCTGGTACGCCTTCTCCCGGCTGCCCCGCGCCTCGACGTAGCGGTTGTTGGGGAGAAGCTCGTGGCGGACGCGACCGTCTTCGGTCACCCACAGGCCGACATAGGGGTGATCTGCCTGCTGCACTTCAGGCCGGTCGGCGGTCTGGGCCAGCGCCTTGCGGTCGGGCAGGGCCTCGGCGCCGGAGGCGAGCAGGGCGGCGGTCAGGGTGGCGGTTCTGGCGAACGCGCGTTTCATGGCGTGCCTCCTTCCGTCGGCGGGCGGCGCTCGGCGAACAGCTCCGACAGGGTGCGTGCGGCGGTGATCGCGCGGGGGAAGCCGGCGGGGACGGTCACCATGTAGACGATCTCTTTCAACTCGTCCTCGGAGACGCCGGCGTTGAGGGCGTAGCCGGCGTGGATCTTCATGAAGGCCGTCTCGCCGATGGCGGCGAAGGCGGCGACCGCGGCCAGTTGGCGGGTCCGCGTGTCCAGCCCCGGCCGCGACCAGACGTCGCCCAGCGCGTAAGCCTCGGTGGCCTCCGCCAGGAAGGGGAACTCCTCGCGCATCCGCTCCAGGGTGGGTTGGGGATGGCCGTTGTTCAGGCTGCGGATCACTTCGCCGCCGCGCTTGGCGCGCTCCTCGGTGGTCAGGGCGCTGGCCAGGGTGGGGGCGGGCATCGCGGGAACCGCGGCGAGCAGCCCCGCCGTGACGAGGGTGCGCAGGCGCACAGGATGACGGGTGAGGGTGTCGGTGGCGTGGGTCATGCTGATTCTCCCTCTCAATGGCTGGCCGTGGGCCGGACCACGATCTCGTTGGTGTCCACGTCATCCGGCTGCTCGATGGCGTGCAGGATGGCCCGCCCGATGGCGTCCGGCTTGATGGAGACGGCGCGGTAGCTGCGCATCAGCTCCTCGGCCTCCGGGTCGGTGATGGTGTGGGCCAGCTCCGATTCCACGACGCCGGGGCAGACGCAGGTGACGCGCAGCCGCTCGTTCTCCTGGCGCAGCCCGTCGGAAATAGCCCGCACCGCGTATTTCGTCGCGCAGTAGACGGCGGCGGTCGGTGAGACGGCGAGCGCCCCGATGGAGGCGATGTTGATGATCTGGCCGAAGCCCTGGCCGTTCATGACCGGCAGCACCGCGGCGATGCCGTAGAGGACGCCGCGGATGTTCACGTCGATCATGCGGTCCCATTCCTCGACCTTCAGCGAGGCCATGGGGGACAGGGGCATGACCCCGGCGTTGTTGACCAGCACGTCGATGCGCCCGAACCGCTCCTGCGCGAAGGCGGCGAAGGCGGCCATGTCCTCGCGGCTCGTCACGTCCAGCGCGCGGACCTCGGCGGTTCCGCCCCCGGCCCGGATGTCGGCGGCCAGGGATTCCAGCCGGTCAGTCCGGCGGGCGCCGAGCACAAGCTTCGCCCCGGCGGCACCGAGGACGCGGGCGGTGCCCTCGCCGATGCCGCTGGACGCGCCGGTGATGAGGATCGTCTTGTCGGTGATCGCGGTCATGGTCTGCTCCTCTGTCGATCGTTGCGGTGACGGAGAGAAAGCTATGATCCGATGGCCGATCGTTCGAGTTGCCAATCCTGAACGAGCTGGTTAGCTTCTCTAACCAATGAGCGATCCCTTCGAAGGCATGGCGGCGTTTCTGGCGGTGGCCGAGACGCTTAATTTCCGCCGGGCGTCCGAGCGCCTGGGCGTCACCCGTTCCGCCGTCAGCCAGGCGGTCCGCCGGCTGGAGGACCGGATCGGCGTGCCGCTTCTTCAAAGGACGACGCGCAGCGTTCGGCTGACCGACGCCGGCGCGCATCTGTTCGCCGCGACGCGGCCGGCGCTGGCGGAGATCGGCACGGCGCTGGAGGTCATCGCCTCGACGCATGGGGCACCGGGCGGGACGCTGCGGCTGGCCGTTTCGTCCATCGCGGAAAGCATCCTGGAGGGCGAGGCGCTGGCCGGATTCCTGGCCGCCTACCCGTCGGTCGGCGTCGACATCCTGGTGACCGACGAGGAGTTCGACATCGTCGCGGCGGGCTTCGACGCGGGCGTCCGGCTGGGCGAAGCCATCGAGCAGGACATGATCGCGATCCCGGTCTCCGCCCCGCAGCGGCAGCTGGTGGTGGCCTCACCGACCTATCTGGCAGAGTTTGGCCGTCCAGCCCATCCGCGCGACCTGCTTGCCCACCGTTGCATCGGCTGGCGTCCGGCGCCGGACGTGGCACCCTACCGCTGGGAGTTCACCGAGGACGGCCGCGACTTCGACATCGCGGTCAATCCGCGGGTCGCCACCAACGACATGGGGATGATGGTCCGGCTGGCCCTGGCCGGCGCCGGGCTCACCTGCGGCATGGAGGAAACGTTCCGGCCCCATCTGGAGCGCGGCGCGCTGGAGGCGGTCCTGGAGGCGTTTTGCCCGCCCTTCGCCGGCTTCCACCTCTACTATCCCAGCCGCCGGACGGTGCCGCTGCGGCTGCGCGCGCTCATTGACCATCTGCGGGCGCGGAACGGCGCGTCGCCGAGGGCGTCCCGTCAGGGGTGAGTCGAGGCGTTACCGCGGCATCAGCGCGAACACGCCCCAGCCCAGATGGTCCCGCGTGTGGGTGGCGTAGCGCACCGGTTCCGAGGTCAGCTTGGCTCGAATCTCCTTCGCGAAGTCATCGCCGGGATTGGCGTCCAGCCAGCGGCGCATGGTCAGCCATTTGGCCGCCTCGTAGCGGTCCCAGCCGTCCTGGTCGGCCAGAACCATCTCGACGACGTCGCAGCCAAGGCGGTCGAAGGACGCGAGAAGCTCCGGAAGCGTGAGGAAGTCGGCGATGGCGGTGGCGAGGCACCCCTTGGCGATCTCTTCCGTCGGCGGCAGCTGCCGCCAATAGGGCTCGCCGATGAGGATGATCCCTCCGGTGCGCAGGCTCCGCGCCAGAAGCTCGACCGTGCCGGCGACACCACCGGCGATCCAGGTGGCACCGACGCAGGCGGCCACATCGACCTTCTCGTCGGACACGTATCCGGCGGCATCGCCGTGGATGAACGCGACCTGATCGGCGACGCCGAGTTCAACGGCACGGAGCTTCGCGTGTTCGGTGAACAACCGGCTCATGTCGATGCCGGTGCCGGTGATGCCGTGATCGCGTGCCCAATTGCACAGCATCTCCCCCGAACCGCTGCCGAGGTCAAGCACCCGGGCTCCGGACTCCAACCGCAGCGCCGCGCCGAGCGTGGCGAGCTTTTCCGGTGTGATCGGGTTGTGAATGCGGTGGGCGCTTTCAGTGATGGTGAATATTCGAGGAATGTCCACTTTGGAAGACGTCCTTGAACGGATGCTGGGAGTGGGCGGACTCGCCTCGGCACGAAGGATGAGGGCGGCGAGCGAGAGTGGTGTAGCGATGCCTGCGCGGAATTGCAGGATAACCTGCGGGGCGCGCCTCAACAAGTTCTCACCAGGGTTGTGCCATTCTCCGCGATTGAACGGGCCTGCGTTTCCGGAGACCGCCCCCACAGCTTGCGGCTCGCATCCCAGCCCACGGCCACCTAGAAACGGAAACGGCGGGTGCCGGAGCCCGAAGGCCCCGGCACCCGCCGTTCCGGCCGGCGTTTATGCCCGCTCAGCCGAACCAGGCGGCGACGTTTCCGGTCTGGCCGAGGATGGTGATGCGGTTGCCCGACCCGATGTCGAGGGTGGTGTTGCCGCCCTCCACCCGGGCCGAGCGGATCACCGCGCCGAGGTCCATGCCGGCGTCGTAGAGCGCCAGACGGTCCACCCCGGCCTGGAAGTCCATCACCACCGACCCGCCCGAGGACCGGCCGAAGGCGAAGACGTCCGCGCCCTCGCCGCCCCACAGCGTGTCCGCTCCGCCGTCGGCGAACAGAACGTCGTTGCCGGCCCCGCCGTTCAGCAGGTCGTTGCCCGCCCCGCCGAACAGCGTGTCGTTGCCGGCCTCGCCGAACAGCGTGTCGTCGCCGTCGCCGCCGCTGGCCAGGTCGTCGCCCGCGCCGAGCCCGATGAGGTCGCGTCCCGCCCCGCCCAGTGCCACGTCGTTGCCGTCGCCGCCGCTGATCGTGTCGTCGCCTTCGTCGCCGATCAGGAAGTCGTTGCCTTCCCCGCCGAACAGAAGGTCGTTGCCCGACCCGCCGGACAGCGTGTCGTCGCCCTCCTCGCCGCTCAGCGTGTCGTCGCCGTCCTCGCCGAACAGGATGTCCTGGCCCGTCCCGCCGAACAGCGCGTCGTTGCCGACCCCGCCGCCGACCAGGTCGTTGCCCTCCCCGCCGAACAGCCAGTCGTCGCCCTCGCCGCCCATCACCACGTCGTCGCCGTCGTCGCCGTACAGCGTGTCGTTGCCGCCGGCGCTGGCGATCGTGTCGTTGCCGCCGCCGCCGTGCAGGATGTCGTCGCCGGCCCCCAGATACATGAACTGTTCGTGGTCGTCGCCGTAGACGATCTGCTCGCCGTCGCCGCCGACCAGCGTGGCGGCGCCGACCACCGCGGCGAACTCCACGTTGTCGAGCTGGATGGTCACCGGCCCGGCCACCGCCGTGGTGTTGAGCACCACCGCGGTCGGCGCCGTGCTGGCGGTGCCGGTGCCGCCCAGCGTGTTGCCGGTCACCTTGGTCTGCACCGCCTGGCCGGCGGCCACCCCCGGCGCGCTGAAGTCGATGGCGCGCACCAGGAGCTGGGCCTGGGCGGACAGCACCGAGAGGAAGCCCGAACCGCCGCCGGTCAGGTTGCCGCGCGAGGCCGTGCCGGTGTCGGTGCGCGCCTCGATGGCGGCGATCAGCCCGCTCAGTCCGGTCTGGGCCTCCGCGGCGGTCTGCCGCTCGGCGCTGCCCGAGGTGGTGACGGCCACCCCGCTGGCAACGCTGACCGTCAGGGTGGTGACGGTGGACACCGCTCCGGTCTGCCGGTCGACCACCTGCTCGCGCACCACCGGCACGTCGGCGAGGTCGGCGTTGGCGGTGCTGCTGTCCTCGACCCGCTCCTCGTTGCTGGCCGCGATGGTCACGGTGGTGACGCGCTTGCCGTCGTCGCCGGTGGTGATCGAGCCGTTGACGGTGGCGCCGTCCACGGTGGCGACCGGCGGCGGCGCGATGGGGGCGGGCTTCTCCACCGTGGCGGTGAGCTTCTGCGTCGTCGCGGTGAAGGGTGCCGAGGCGTTGCCCGCCGGGTCGGTCAGGCCGAGCGTCAGGGTGAGCGTGCCGTCGCCCAGGCCGGAGAGATCCAGCCCGGTCACCCGCATGGTCGGGCCGCTCATCACGCCGGAGCCGGTGACCTGGCCGCCGCCCGCCGAGGTGATCGTCCAGGTGAAGCTGGTCCCGGCCTCGCCGCCGCTGATGGTGAAGGCGACGCTGGACTGCTCGATGGCGTCGATGCTGTCGTCCTCGAACAGCACGGTGGCCGTGGGCGCGGTGGTGTCGATGGTCAGCGACTGCGTGCCGGGACCCGAAACGTTGCCCGCCGCGTCGGTGGCGGTGGCCGACACCGGGTTGGCGCCGTTGGGGTTCAGGCTGAGCGAACCGGTGACCGGTGTGGCGGTGGCGAGGTTGAGGCTCCAGGCGCCGCCGTTGGTGGCGGTGGTGGTGTAGGTGGCGCCGCCCACCGTGACGGTGACGGTGCTGCCGGCCTCGGCCGAGCCGGTGAGGGTCGGCGCGGCGTTGTTGGTCAGCGCCGCCGAGGTCACCGCCGGAGCGTTGGGGGCGGTGGTGTCGATGACCAACGACTGGGTGCCCGGCGCCGAGACGTTGCCCGAAGCATCGGTGGCGGTGGCCGACACCGGGTTGGCGCCGTTGGCGTTCAAGCTGAGCGAACCGGTGACCGGTGTGGCGGTGGCGAGATTGACGCTCCAGTTTCCGCCCGTGGCGGTGGTGGTGTAGGTGGCGCCGCCGATGGTGACGGTGACGGTGCTGCCCGCTTCCGCCGTGCCGGTGATCACCGGGGTGGTGTTTCTGGTCAGCGCCGCCGAGGTCACCGCCGGAGCATCGGGCAACGTGGTGTCGATGGTCAGCGACTGCGTCCCCGGCGTGGACGTGTTGCCCGCCGCGTCGGTGGCGGTGGCCGAGACCGGGTTGGCGCCGTTGGCGTTCAGGTTCAGCGCGCCGGAGGCCGGCGTCGCCGTGGCGAGATTGACGCTCCAGTTTCCGCCCGTGGCGATGGTGGTGTAGGTGGCGCCGCCGATGGTGACGGTCACCGTGCTGCCGGCCTCCGCCGTGCCGCCGATTACCGGGGTGGTGCTGTTGCTCAGCGCGGCGCTGGTCACCGCCGGAGCGTTCGGAGCGGTGGTGTCGATGGTCAGCGACTGCGTGCCCGGTGCGGACGTGTTGCCCGCCGCATCGGTGGCGGTGGCCGAGACCGGGTTGGCGCCGTTGGCGTTCAGGCTCAGCGCGCCGGTCGTCGGCGTCGTCGTGGCGAGATTGACGCTCCAGTTTCCGCCCGTCGCCGTGGTGGTGTAGGTGGCGCCGCCGATGGTGACGGTCACCGTGCTGCCCGCTTCCGCCGTGCCGGTCAGGATCGGCGTCGTGCTGTTGCTCAGCGCGGCGCTGGTCACCACCGGGGCGTTTGGCAGCGTGGTGTCGATGGTCAGCGACTGCGTGCCCGGCGTGGACGTGTTGCCCGCCGCGTCGGTGGCGGTGGCCGAGACCGGGTTGGCGCCGTTGGCGTTCAGGTTCAGCGCGCCGGAGGCCGGCGTCGCCGTGGCGAGGTTGACGCTCCAGTTTCCGCCCGTCGCCGTGGTGGTGTAGGTGGCGCCGCCGATGGTGACGGTCACCGTGCTGCCGGCCTCCGCCGTGCCGCCGATTACCGGGGTGGTGCTGTTGCTCAGCGCGGCGCTGGTCACCGCCGGAGCGTTCGGAGCGGTGGTGTCGATGGTCAGCGACTGCGTGCCCGGTGCGGACGTATTGCCCGCCGCATCGGTGGCGGTGGCCGAGACCGGGTTGGCGCCGTTGGCGTTCAGGTTCAGCGCGCCGGAGGTCGGCGTCGTCGTGGCGAGATTGACGCTCCAGTTTCCGCCCGTCGCCGTGGTGGTGTAGGTGGCGCCGCCGATGGTGACCGTCACCGTGCTGCCGGCCTCCGCCGTGCCGGTCAGGATCGGCGTCGTGCTGTTGCTCAGCGCCGTCGTGACGGTCGGAGCGTTCGGAGCGGTGGTGTCGATGGTCAGCGACTGCGTGCCCGGTGCGGACGTATTGCCCGCCGCATCGGTGGCGGTGGCCGAGACCGGGTTGGCGCCGTTGGCGTTCAGGCTGAGCGAGCCGGTCGTCGGCGTCGCCGTGGCGAGATTGACGCTCCAGTTTCCGCCCGTGGCGGTGGTGGTGTAGGTGGCGCCGCCCACCGTGACGGTGACGGTGCTGCCGGCTTCCGCCGTGCCGCCAATGATCGGTGTGGCGTTCTTGGTCAGCGCGGCGCTGGTCACCGCCGGCGCGTCGGGCGCCGTGGTGTCGATGGTCAGCGTCTGCGTGCCGGCCGTGGAGGTGTTGTTGGACGCGTCCCGGGCGGTGACCGACACCGGGTTGGCGCCGTTGGCGTTGAGGTTCAGCGCCCCGGAGGCCGGCGTCGCCGTGGCGAGATTGACGCTCCAGTTTCCGCCGGTGGCGGTGGTGGTGTAGGTCGCCCCGCCGATGGTGACGGTGACCGTGCTGTCGGCTTCCGCCGTGCCGGCGATGATCGGCGTGGCGCTCTTGGTCAGCGCCGCGCTGGTGACGACCGGAGCCGCGGGTGGCGTCACGTCGGCCACGCTCACCACCGTGCTGACGCCGGAGATGGTCGCGCTGCCGGTGGCGCCGCCGCTGTCGGTCAGGCTGGCGATGGCCACCGTGCGGTTGCCCAGCGTCGCGGTCGCGCTGGTGTTCGTGTAGGTGACGCCGCCGAGCAGCGCGTTCATCTGCGCGTCGCTGCGCTCCAGGCCGCTGACCGTCACCGTGGCGACGCCGCCGACCACCGACACGGTGACGCCGGCGTCGCCGCCCGCGACGCCCAGCCCGCTCAGGGTGGCGGTGGCGCCGTTGGTCAGGGCGACGTCGATGCCGCCGATGCTCAGGACCTCGGTGGCGTCGACCACGCCGCTGACGGTGAACACCACCCCGCGGAAGCTCTGCCCGGCCTCCACGGTGGAGGCCGCCACGGCGCTGAACAGGCTGGTCGACGCATCCACCCCGACGCCGAAGGTCTTGGCTCCGCCGGTCGCGGTCAGGGTCGGCACGGCGTCGACGGTAATCGTCGCGGTGGCGCTGCCCGTGCTGTAGGCGTCCGCGCTGGTGTCGGCGGTGCCGCCCGCCGTGCCGCTGGTCAGGTCCCACGCCTTGAAGGTCAGGCCGCCGGTGTCGGTGTTGGTGAAGCCCGAGCCGCTCGGCACGAAGCGCACGCGGTCCGACCCGGCGAGCAGCAGCGCCGCGCCGTTGGACGAGCCGGTGGGAATGTCGGTCCAGGCGCCGGTACCGACCTTGTACTGCCAGGTGCCGTTGGTGTTGGTCACCCCGGTGACGGCGATGCCCAGCGGAAGGACGGGGACCATCGGCACCGGGCTGTCGTACTCGGCGTCGGTGGCGGTGCCGGCGGAGGCGAGCAGGGCGGTGACGGTGGTGCCGGTGTTGGCGGCGTCGGCGATGCCCTGGTCGATGGTGGCCAAGCTGCGGACGTCGCCGGACAGGATGGGGCTGTCGTTGGCGCCGGTGAAGTTGAGGGTGAGCTGCTGCGAGACGGTGCGGTTGCCGTCGGAGACGGTGAAGGTGCTGGTGCCCTGCATCGGCCCGGCGGGCACGCCGTTGAGGAAGGCGGCGTCGAAGACGTAGGCGTAGTGGCCGGTCTGGCTGTTGACGTAGGAGGTGCCGCCCGGCCCGGTGGACCAGGTGTCGTAGGTGACGCCGTTGCTGAGCGTGACGCTGCCGTACTGGAGCGGGGAGGCCTGCGATCCGGCGATGGAGTAGGTCAGCGTGTCGCCTTCCAGGTCGCTCGCGGAGAGCTGTCCGTCGACCATCGGGAAGCTGTCGTCGGCGGCGGTGTCGACCAGCGTCGGCGGGGTGGTCGGCACCACCAGCGTCGGCGGGGCGTTGGTGTCGATGCGGTCGTTGGTCTGGCTGATCGCGGTGGTGTAGGGGGTGTTGGCGTTGCTGGCGCTGTCGACCAGGACGATGTTGACCGGAATGTCGTCGGCGGCGGCGCGGTCGCCGGTGCGCAGGCCGTCGGCGGTGACGGTGAAGGTGGCGGTGTAGGTGGTGGCGCTGACCTTGGTCAGGTTGCCCAGCGCGAAGCCGCCGACCGTGCTGCCGTTGCCCAGCGTGTAGGTGTCGCTGTCCGACGCCACCGTGATCGTCACGGTCACCGTGTCGCCGACCTTGGCCGGCTGGTTGGGAATGGTGACGTTGGTGATCGAGGGAGGCGTCGTGTCCGGGGTGTTGTTCGTCACCGACTGGTCGGTGACAGTGGCCGCGTCCGCACCGCCGGTCGCGTTCTGGATCGCCGCCACATCGTTGCCGCTGGTGGGGTCGGTGTAGCTGACGGTGACCGTCTGCCCCTGCTGGACCGCCTGACCCAGCGTCAGAGTGACCGTTTTGGCGGCGCTGTCCACCGCGACGCCGGTGACGGTGACGGTGTTGCCGCCGGCCTTGACCACGAAGGCGCCCGCTGCCGGGCCGTTCGCGGCGTCCAGCGCGACGTCGTAGGTCAGAACCAGCGACGTGCCGTCCACCGCCGCGCTCTGCAGGACCGGGGCGGGCGGGGCGAGCGCCACCAGGACGGAGCCGGACGAAACAGACGCCTGAGGAATCAGACCGCTGGTGGAGGTGAAGATGCTGATGGGGAAGTGGCCGGAGGTGTCGGTGCCGGACGCCGTCACGTCGAAGGTCAGCGTATGGACCCCGATCGGAATGATGCCGGCCAGGGTGTTGTTCGCAAACCCGTCGAGTTGGAGATTCGCGATCGTCCAACCGCTGGGCGCGGCCACGTCGAAGTGGAGGGTGCTGCCCACCAGGGTCAGCGCCGTACCGATGTTCACCGTGAAGGAAAGCTGGGTCGGGGTGCCGCTGGCGAAGGTGGCGGTCGGGTTGTCCGGCGTGATGGTGATGGGGGAGAGGCTGCCCGGCTGCATCCCGAACGATGCGGTGACGAGCTTGTTGACTTCGGTCGTGTTGTTGGCGGCGCCGCTGTCGGTGATCGAGCGCAGGACGATGGGACGCGTTTCGCTGAACCCGATGTTGAACTGGTCGAGGCTGGAGACTGTGAAGGCCGTGGTCTTGTAGGCGATTCCGTCGATCAGCGTGCTCATCGCGCTGTTGCTCAGCGCCATGCCGCTGAGCGTCACCGTGGCCACGCCGTTCACCAGCGTCACCGCGTAGTTGCCGCCGGTGAAGCTGCCCGAGGTTCCGTTGCTCAGCGTGATGTCGGTTCCGGCGATGGTCAGGAACTCGTCGCTGCCGGTGCCCGCGACATGGTGGACGGTCAGCACCATGCCGGTGAAGGTCTGCCCGCTGTCCACTGTGGAGGCGGTGACGGCATCGAACAGGTCGAAGACCGGGTTGCCCATTATGAGCTGGCCGTAGCCGTCGACCGGCGTGAGCGTCAGCGTGGGCGGGGTGCCGTTCGGGTCGAGCGTGTTGTTGGTGACCGCCTGTGCGGCGAAGGTCGCGGCATCGGCGCCCGTGGTGCTCTGGACCGCGTTGGTGTCGTCGCCGGCGGTCGGGTCGGTGTAGGCGACGGTGACCGTGTCGGTGTGGGCGACCGCCTGACCGAGCGTCAGCGTGACCGTCTTGTTGGCCCCGTCCACCGCGACGTTGGTGACGGAGACCGTGTTGCCGCCGATCTGGACCGCGAAGGCATTTGCCGCCGGGATGTTCGTTCCGTCCAGCGCCATGTCGTAAGTCAGCACCAGCGCCGTGCCGTCCACCGCCGCGCTTTGCAGGACGGGGGCGGGCTCGGCGATGGTCACCATCGTGGAACCGGACTTGACCGCGATCGTCGGGATGGGGGAGATGCTATCGCTGTACCCCGCGGTGATGCTGATGGGGAACGCACCGCTGGTGGTCGTGCCCGTGGTCGTCACGTTGAAGGTCAGGGTGTAAGTTCCGGGCGAGGCTCCGAAGGCGAAGACGGGCATGCCGCCGTTCATCTTGACGTTCGAGATCGTCAAGCCGTCCGGCGCCTTGACGTTGAAGAAGAGGGCTCCGTCCCCGACGGTCGCCGCGGTGGCGACGGTCACGGTGAACGAAACCGCGGTCGTCGTGCCTGGGGCGAAGGTGACCGTCGGATTGTTCGGCGTCACCGTGATCATCGGGGACTGCGAGTCCTTCTGACCCAGCGACACCGTGGCGACCTTGTTCACCATGGTGGTGTTGTTGGAGGCGCCGCTGTCGGTGATGGAGCGCAGGACGATGGAGCGCGTGTCGGTGAGGGCGAACTGGTCGGAAGGGGCCATGCCGAGCCCCGCGTTGTCGCAGGCGTAGCCGAGGTCGTCGATCAGCGCGTTCATCTCGCCGTCGGTCAGGCTCATGCCGGACAGCGTCACCGTGGCGACGCCGTTCACCACCGTCACCGCATAGTTGCCCTTGGAGAAGACGCCTGTCCCCGCCGTCAGCGTGATGGAGCTGCCGCCGACCGTGAGACGCTCGTTGGCGCCGAAGAGGACGCCGTGGACCGTCAGCACCATGCCGGTGAAGGTCTGCCCGCCGTCGACGGTGGAGGCGGTCACCCCGTCGAACAGATCGGCCGTGACGGTGCCGAGAGCCACCGACTGGCCGTAGGTGTCCTCGGTGGTGAGGGTCACCGTCGGCGCGACGGAGGTCGTGGGAGCGCCAGCGACGCTCACGGTGGCGGAGACGCCGGTGAGGGGGGCGGTGTTGTTGCTGGCGCCGTCGTCGGTGACGCTGGTGATGGTGACGACACGGTTGCCGGGCGTGACGATGCCGTTGACCGCGTCGCCGGCGTTGACGTAGGCGATGCCGTCGATCAGTGCCGCCAATTGGGTGCCGGTGAGACTGAACCCGCTCAGGGTGACCGTCGCCGTCGTGCCGCTGTACGACGTGGTGAGGACCGCCCCCGTCAGGCCCGGCGCCGTCACAGGCGTCCCGGCGGCGTTGGAGGACAGGGAAATGGGGATGATGCCGTCGAGGGACAGCCACTCGACGTCGACGACGTTGGTGACCGTCAGGATCAGGCCGGTGAAGACCTGTCCGATGTCGTTGGTGTCGGCGGCCACACCGGAGAACAGGTCCACGGGCGCAGCGTTCTGGATATAGGTCGGCGCGGTGCTCGTCGCCGTCAGGGTAGGCAGGCTCGAAGCTGGCGTGCCGACGTTGATGGTTGCGGAGACCCCGGTGATGTCGCCTGTGTCGACGCTGCCGCCGTCGTCGGTGAGGCCGGTGACGGCAATGATGCGCTGGCCGTCGGACGGAGTTCCGGCCGCGTTGTAATAGGTGATGTCGTTGATGAGCGAGGCCATTTCGGCATCCGACAGGGCCATGCCGGTGATTCGGATGGTCGCTGTGCCGTTGCTGACGGACACCGTCCCGGTGACCCTTGTCCCACTCATCTGCACGGGGTCAATAAAGTGGGACGCGCCATCGACCAAGTAAAGTTCGAGCGAACCCATCATGCCGGGCACGGTGAAGTACAACGCTTCGTTGACGCCGTCCAGCATGCCGGTCACGGTAACCGTCATGGCGGTGAAGATCTGCCCGCTGTCGTTGGTGCTGGCGGTGGCCGATGAGAACAGGGGCTGCGTCTGGGAACCGCTGTAGGTCGGCGTGCCGCCCGCGGCGGTCAAGGTGGGGGCATGGAGTTGAACCGTGAAGCTGGTTCTGAAATCCGGAATATCGACGCCGCCTTGGTTCTGAATGGCGGTGGTGCTGTCCACAGTATCGCCGTCGTAGTAACGGAGGGAGACAGCATCCCCACTTTGGAAAATGTAGCCGTTTCCAACCTCAACGATGACGTTGCTGCCAATGACGTCGACGCCGGAAACAGTGTAGTAGACGCCGTTGATGCGAATCTGTCCCGATGTCGTCGAGGAGCCGAAGAACTGCTGGATGGACGGGGGATTGTTTTCATCCAGCGCCTGATCGAAGGACAGGACGACCTTGTTGCCTCCGCTTTGCGCGGATGAGGAGAGGAATGCCGGAGGGCGGGCGGACAGAACCGTAACGGAGACGTCCACCGAAAAGGTGTCCAAGCCATAGGGGGCCTGGATGACGCCGGTCAGGTCGTCACCCGCCGGGTCCTCGTAGCGGAAGGCGATGGCGTCGTTCAGCTGGAACTGCTGGCCGACGGTGAGGGTCACGAGGTTGTCGGAAACCACGGCGCTGATCAGGGCGACTGCCGTTCCATTGATCAGAATGGAACCGGTGCCCGCGTTCACGGTGCCATCGGTCGCCACGAAATGAGTCAGCAGCGGGTTGCTCGTGCTGTCCAGGGTGTCTTCGTACTTGAGGGTGATGGTGTTCTCGCCGGTGTAGGCGACCGCCAAGTCGAAGAACGGTGCGGCCAACACCCCGCGATACTGCTCGATCCGCAGGGCTTCGGTCCGCACCGTGCCACGCATCCAGGCAAGATCCCAATCGCCACCCAACTCCGCGGCGCCCGTCAGGGTCCGGGAGGCCGCCATGGCGGCGCCGGTGATGTCGGCCAGCGCGTCGAGGAACGACTCGCCGTGGCCGCTCGCCACGTTGCAGCCGTAGAGCAGGATGTCGCCATCCTGGGCGAGGCAGGCGCCGATGGCCGTCAACTCCGCCTCGCGCGCGGTCAGCGACGCCTCGTCGAGCCGCGCCGTGCCGAGTTGCAAGCCGCCCTCGAAGCCGTGGCACAGCACATGGAGCGCCCGGATGCCGTGGAGCCCGGCCAGAGCCTGCGCCATCGCCGCCACACCGTCGCGGCCTTCACCGATCAGCACGGCTTCCACGCCGGCGGGGAGCCCCGCCAGAAGATCCCGCCAGCCGGAAAGGGCAGTGTCGATGATGGCGATCTCGGTTGCGGTGCGTGAGAAGCGACCAGAGGTGGTGACGCACGTGGTAAAGGCGACGGCGGACGCTTCGGTCATGGCGGACGTATCCTGAATGGGGTGCGATCCGGAGTACGCACTCCACTTAAGAAATGGGTACCCCTTTAGATTTCACATATCCAGAATTGGGCATCCTGGTCAATACGGGTCAAGCATGGAATGAGCATTTGACACAGCATATTTGGGCTGTTGGAAAGCATAGATGCTCATTGCAATGTTTCAAATTGCAGCATATTGCATCTTTTGCGTAGATTAATTCTTTGTTAAATATCCGGTCTTGGAAGGTGATTCGGTATTTTTATTATGGATTCATTGTGGTGATCTGGATGGTTTCGAGGGTAGGGCCAGCAAAGGTAGTGCAATAAGAAATTGTGGTAGTAAAAAAAGTCCCCAGTTTGCTATCCGCTGCATCGGCGGAAGGTGCGGTGATGACGGGTGGGAAAGCCAATCGTCTCGGTCGGTTCCCTCTCCTTCTGCGAAGGAGGATGCCAGGCCATGGGCTTCACTTGATGAGAGGGCGGAGGCAACATGGACGCACCCAGGCGGCCCTCCCGGATCAAAAAAAGCCATGAAAATAATATGTTTATGGATCTGGAGGGGCCGCCTGCCGCTCCTGCCGCTTACGAATCCATGACGTCGCCCAGCGTGGTGGCAAGATCGGCGGGCTCCACCGGTTTGTGCAACAGGCGGCAACCGATGGAGCGCGCCTCGCGCAGCCGTTCCGGCGCCGTGTCGCCGGTGATGATGACGACCGGCACGTCCCAGCGGCTTCGCACCAGTTCGGCCACCGTGCGGCCGGTTTGGCCGCCAGGCAGGCGATGGTCGGCCAGCACCACGTGGGGCCGGCTGCGCATCCGGGGCAGGCGGGCGGCCAGTTCCTCCACCGATCCGACGGCGATCACCTGGACGCCCCAGCGTTTCAGCAGCATGGTCATGGCGTGGCGCACCCGCTCGTCGTCCTCCACCAGCAACACCCGCCGGCCCCTCATCCGGTCCGTCGGGGATGCCGCCGCCACGCTGGTGGCGGCCGCAGCCATGGCGCGCGCGGCGGCGGTGAGGCGGCGGTCGGGGTCGGGCGGAAGGGCGGCACGCGGAACGGTCACCATGAAAACCGTGCCCCGACCGACCTGCGACCTTAGGTCCAGCGTCAGGCCGAGCAGCCGCGCCATGCGGGCCACCAGCGGCAAACCGAGGCCGAACCCCTTGGCCGCGCTGCGCTCCGGATTGTCGAGCTGGTGAAACTCCTCGAAAATGGCGGCGCGGGCGTCGGGGGGAATGCCCCGTCCATCGTCCCACACCTGAAATTCCAGTGCCCCGGGGCGACGACGGCAACCCAGAAGGACGCGCCGTCCGTTTCCCCCGCCGTGGCGGATGGCGTTGGACAGCAGATGGGTCAGTATCCGTTCCAGCAGCCGTGGGTCGGTTCGCACCGCCAAGCCGCAGGGGTAGACGTGCAGGCTTGTCCCCTCGGTCGTTGCGCTCTCCCGGAATTCCTGGGCCAGACGGCGCATCAGCGCGTCGGGGCGGAATTCCGTGACCGCGACGTCCACCGCGCCGGCCTCCAGCCGGGCAAGGTCCAGAAGGCCGCTCAGCATGCCGCTCAGGTTGTCGATGGAGGCCTGGAGCAGATCCGCCGCCTCTCTGGCCGAGGGGTTGGAACCGATGGCGCCACGCAGGATGTGGGCATAGAGCGCCGCCGCCTGGATCGGCTGGCGCAGGTCGTGGCTGGCGGCGGTCAGGAAGCGCGCCTTGGCCCGGTCGGCGCGCTCCGCCGTCTCATGGGCGCGGCGCAGTTCCTCCTCCCGCGCGGCGCGGCGGTCTTCGGCGCGATGAAGCCGGTCGCGGAGCAACTCCATCGCGCGGCGCTGCTCGAACAGTTCGGCGGCCAGGCGCGCGCTTTCCTCGACCAGGCGGCCGGCGTCGCGTTGAAGACGCTCCGCGGTCCGGACCCCCTCGGCAAGGTTGCGGTTCAGCGTTTCCAGGCTGTCCCGCAAGGCCTTGCTGGTGGCTGATTCACCTTTGCCCGGTTCATCCGAGTCCGCATGTTTCGGCATATATGTCTCCACGATGGCCCCCGCTCACCGCCGCACAACAACTTCCGGCTCATGAATTCACGTGCGTCAGATCACAACAGCGCAGAACAGGAATTGTTTTTCGTGGACATAACGATTCACGCGCGTGCAAAGGTCCTGATCATCGCTTTCAGGGTGTCGGTTGCAGAGCAGCGACACCCTATGCCCAAAAGAGCGGCAGATTGTCGCATATGTAACGTGTCCTGGTTGCCCAGAAAGCGCAGCCGGCGGCACTGGGACGAAAGCTGCGCCGTTAAATCCCGCGACGCCACAGGCTAATCAGGTGGAGTTTTAAGGCGATGCGGGAATCCGGCGAGGGAAAGGGGCGGCTCTGCGTTGCCGCCGCCCTGCGCTGGCACGCCGGTTGCTTCGTGAGCAAACGGATGCAGGTTTCCACCATGCGGGATGTTCTTGACCTTGTTCGTTCAGCGAACAATTTAACGTTCCTGGCGCCTGCGCGGCCCGTGGCTGGTGCATTTGGAGGCAGGTTTGATCAACCCTATGATTACGGCCACCGCCGGCTGGTCCGAGGCGGTGGAGGAACGGGCGCAGCGGCTGCTCCGCTATCAGGTCGGGACCGAAGGGCCGGAGGGGGCTCCGGTGACCGTGCAGACCATGTTCGAGCGCTGCGGCTTCACGCCGGTCGCCAGCGCCCGTTTCCTGATGTGCATCCCGCCGTTGACGGCAATGCACGAGCTGACCAAGACTATCACGCGTTTCCGTATCGACGGTGAAGCCTGCCCGGACCCGGCGGGCATGGCGAAGGCGGCTCTGTCCTTCGCCGGGCGCGCGGTGGCGGTGCATGAGTTGCACCCGGAACGTCGGTTCGTCGCCGGTGTGATCTCCACCCTCCTGGGGTTGCAGGGGTCCAGTCGACGGTAGCATCGGCGGGAGCCGGAAATGCGCTCCATCCCTACGGAAAATCAGGGGCCGTGCCGTTTCGCGCGGCCCTTCGCCGTGCCCTGCTGGGGAGAATCCCCCATTCTTTAAAAGTTGTAACCGTCCTTTGGTTGCTCGTTGGGCGAACTCGCATTATCAGTGTTCGACTGTATGACCATGGGCTGGTCCCACCAGTGCTTGGCCAGTTTCCCGGGCTCGGGCGAAGGAGGGTGCGGCGATGGACAGGAAGCCGGTCGATTACGGGCAGTACAGCATCCTGGTCATCGAAGATCAGCCCTTCGTGCGCCGGACCATTATGCAGATCCTTTCGCAGATCGGCTTCCGCTCGATCGCCGAGGCCGACAACGGGGAGACCGGCATGCGGGAGTGCATCCGCGCCACCCCCGACGTGATCGTCTGCGACATCGACATGAAGCCGGTGTCCGGCCTGCAGTTCCTGGCCGAGCTGCGGGCCAGCGCCGAGGTGCGGAACCGCCGCACGCCGGTGGTTTTCCTGACCAACCACACGGAATCCGAAATCGTGAAGAAGGCCATGTCCCTGGGTGTCAACGGCTTCGTCGTGAAGCCGCCGTCCTTCGGCGCCCTGAAGGAGCGGGTGGACCGCCTGCTGGCCGGCAAGTGAGAGAGGAGATGCGGGGCCTGCGGCGTGTGGTGCTGTGCGGTCTGGCGGTGCTGCCGCTGGCCGCCTGTTCGGGGGAGCCGGGCGAGTCCGACATGCGCAAGCTGGTGGAAACCCACACCAAGCGGGCGCTGGACGGCCAGGGGCAGGGCGGCTTCCGCGGGTTCGATGGCTTCCGCAAGCAGGGCTGCGTGGACACCAAATACCGGAACGGCGCCCCGAAGCCGGACGACAAGCAGTATGATTGCTATTACGCGGCGACCTTCGCACCGCAGCCGGGCGCGACGGCGATGACCGTCAACGGCAAGGGCCGCTTCACCCGCACCGACAAAGGCCTGACCTTCGAGGATCTGGGCGCGCAGCCGCGCTGACAATTCAACATTGTTTGGAAAAGGAAACGGCCGGTCATGACCCTGTCATGAACCGGCCGCGTCAGATGGTGGAAGGGGCTGGATTTGAACCAGCGTACGCTTACGCGGGCAGATTTACAGTCTGCTGCCTTTAACCACTCGGCCACCCTTCCGCTGATGCTTGACGCGACCATCGGAGACCTGCCGTTCATCGGGCCTTGCTTGGCCTTCCGTCCGGCGGGTGGCGTTATCTAACGGGTAGCGGCGCTCCGGTCAAGCGGCTTTCTTCATCGGCCGGGCATCTTTGTTCAGGCCCCCTCGCCACGGGCCACGCGGGCCAGGGTGCTCAGCGGGTCGCCGTCCTCCGCGCTGAAGCAGGCGCTGAAGTCGTCGCACACCTCGCAGTTCGGGGACTTGCAGAGCATCAGCCCCTCGCGCTCGCAGAGCTGGCGGTAGAAGAACTTCTTCCACTTCATGTCGCCGCTGTTCAGCGCGACCAGCGACGGGAAATGGCGGCGGAACATGGCGTTCAGCTCCCGCCGGTTGGCGAAGCCCATGTCCTGCCAGAGATGGTTCGGCCCCAGCGTGCGGCGGGCGACGATGGCGGCCAGCCATTCCTCCTCGACGGTTCCGGCGGCGCGGTGGTCGAGCAGGAAGGCCCGCAAATCCTCCTCCTCGATGGCGTCCTCGCCGCTGTGGTCCGGCAGGGTGGGGAGGAGATGGGCGAAGCCCGCCGCGTGCCGCCGGATCAGTTCGGCCAGCGCCTCGCGCGCCAGTCCCAGGGAGGCGGTGGCGCCGCCGGGATGCTGAGCGGCCAGACCCACGATGCGGCTGAACAACAACCGGTCGAGGGCCGGGCCATCCGGAACGCCGTCCAGAGCGTCGGCGGGCGGGTGGAGCGAGAAGACCGCGGGGTCGGCGATGTCGGCAATCATGGTCGGCGAACTCCCGCATCGGGGGGTTGTTCGGTCATGACCATGATGGTGGATCAAATTTCCGCAACTGCGAAGTGGTTTTTTTGCGGGTGCGCTGTCGAGGCATGCCCGGCATCCGCCTCAGCCGTTCAGGACCTCGGCCGTGAAGCGCTCGAAAAAGCCGTCGATGACGCGGTCGGCCTTGGCCTTGACCAGCTTGACCGCCAGCCGTCCGACGGCCCCGCCCAGCGCCGCCGCGAGGGTGAAGGACAGGTGGGTGTGGCCGTCCACCTCCTCCAGCGTGATGCGGGCCTCGCCCTTGACCGCTCCGGCGAGGCCGCCCTTGCCCTCGGCGTAGAGGATGTAGAAGCGCGGCGCGTCCTCCGGCGCCACCCGGACGTTGCCGGCGAAGCGCGCGTTCAGCGGTCCGACCGTGGCGCGCACGCGCGCGCTGTACTCGGTGGGCGACAGCCGGTCCATCTCCTCCAGCACCGGGATGCAGCGTTGCAGCACGGCGGGGTCGCAGAGCGCGGTGAAGACCCGCTCGCGCGCCGCCGGAATCCGGTACTGGCCGTTCAGTTCCATGGATCACCTGTTGTTGGTCGGGCCAGTTGTCGGGCCGGAAATGCCAAGCGATTTGGTGTATGGATGACCCGCTTCCAAGACGCGCAATCGAGCACGGAGGGCGACAATCATGCGGCAGGCCGTCACGACGCTGACCACCCGAACCCGCGGCCAGGGCCTGGTCGAGGTGACCGAGCCGGTGGCCCGCTGGGTCGCCGACCAGGGCATGGCGACCGGTCTGCTGACCGTTTTCTGCCGGCACACCTCGGCCTCCCTGGTGATCCAGGAGAACGCCGACCCCAGCGTGCGCGGCGATCTGGAGCGCTTCTTCAAGCGGCTGGTGCCGGAAGACCCGGCGCTCTACGACCACATCCTGGAGGGGCCGGACGACATGCCCGCCCACATCCGCAGCGCGCTGACCACCGTGCAACTGTCCATCCCCGTGCTGGAGGGGCGAATGGCATTGGGCACTTGGCAGGGGATCTATCTGTTCGAGCACCGCCGCCAGCCCCACGAGCGGACCCTGGCGCTGCATCTGCTGGGCGAATGAGGGCCAAGCGCCCGCGCGTCTACCCCAGCCAACCCGCGACATGGGGTTCGAGCCACCAATACAGGGCGACGGCGGCGATCAGCCAGATCCCGACCATCAGCGCGGCGGCGGCGTGGCTGACCGGCCGGTCGGCCAGCCGGGCGGCGGTGGCGCGCTGTTCCTCCAGCACCGCCGCCGGGATCAGGCGGATGACCAGCAGGATGCCGAGCGGCACGATCAGCAGGTCGTCCAGATAGCCGAGGACCGGCACGAAATCGGGGATCAGGTCGATGGGGCTGAGCGCGTAGGCCGCCACCGCGGCGGCGGCCACGCGGGCGTACCAGGGCGTCCGCGGGTCGCGCGCCGCCAGATAGAGCGCGATCACGTCGCGCTTGATCCGCCGCGCCCAACCCTTCGCCGTCGCCAGCATCCGGCCTGCCGTCAACCCGCCGCCGGGACGGGGGCGGCGGACTGGCGCAGCCGTTCCAGCAGCGTCTTGGTGGCGAAGCCGTCCGGCACGGCGCCGATCGACTGCTGGAAGCGGCGCACGGCGTTGCGGGTGTTGGCGCCGACGATGCCGTCCGCCGTTCCCGGCTCCATGCCCAGCGAGGCCAGCCGCTCCTGAAGCTCGATCCGCTCGTCGCGGCTCAGCGCCGGTTCGTGGCGCGGCCAGCTCCCCTGCACGCCGGAGCGGCCGGCGAGACGGTCGGACAGCAGCGCCACCGCCAGCGCGTAGCTGGTCGAGGGGTTGTACTTCATGATCGCCCGGAAATTCTCCCGGGCCAGGAAGGCCGGCCCCTGCGCCCCGGCGAGCATCAGGACGGCCGCCCGTTCCTCCTCGCCGCCGCTCAGCTCGCCGCCGCCGACCGGCCGGACGCCGAGGCGGCGCCATTCGGACACCGGCTTGGCGATGTTGTATTCGGCCTGCTCGTAGGGGAAGCCGGCGGGCAGGGTGACCTCCTCGCCCCAGCGCTCGCCCGCGCGCCAGCCGTTGGCCTGCACGAACTTGGCGGTGGAGGCGAAGACGTCGGGCAGGCTGCCCCAGATGTCGCGCCGCCCGTCGCCGTCCTCGTCGGTGGCGTGCTTCAGGAAGATGGTCGGCATGAACTGGGTCTGGCCCATGGCGCCGGCCCAGGAGCCGCTCATCCGCTCCGGCGGGATGTCGCCGCTGTCGAGGATGCGCAGGGCGGCCAGCAGCTCCGTCCGGAAGTAGCTGGCGCGGCGGCCCTCGTAGGCCAGCGTGGTCAACGCGTCGACGACGGAAAAGCCGCCGGTGAAGTTGCCGAAATCGGTCTCCACGCCCCAGAAGGCCACCAGGATCTCCGCCGGGACGCCGGAGCGCTGGCTGACGCGGCGCAGCAGCGTGCCGTTGTCCTGGATGCGCTGGCGCCCGGCCTGGACGCGGCGGTCGTTGACCGCGCTGTCCAGATATTGCCAGGGCTGACGGTTGAACTCCGGCTGGGAGGAATCCAGTTCGACCACCCGGTCCGACAGCTTCACGTTGGCGAAGGCGCGGTCGAAAGTCTGGGCGCGGATGCCCTGGCCGAGCGCCTCGGCGCGCAGGGACTTCAGCCAGTCGGCGAAGCTGACGGCGGGCTGGACCGGCGCCACACTGGCCGGGGCGGCGGCGGACGCCTTTGCGGTTCCGGACGTGGTGGTCGCCGACACGGGCGGGGCGCCCGTCGTTTGGCAACCGGCCAGGATCGTGGTGGCGAGCAGGAGGCGGACGGGAAGGGACAGCAGGGGGCGCATGCGCTCTCGTGACCAACAGGGAAAAGCTGTGCCGGAGCCTAGGACGGACGGCCCGTTCACTCAACGGACAAGTTCCGGTTCCGGAAGCAACGCTCACCCGCCACGCGCGGGAGACGCAGGCAAGAATCGACACGGATTGCACGGATCAAACCGGATTTCACGGAGCGATGCGGCTCGACCAGCCGTGCGCTTGAGGGCTTTCGGAAATCCGTGAAATCCGTGTCGGATTTTGTCATCCGACGGAGTGACGCGACGCCCAATCAGTGCGGGCTTAATCATGAACAAAACTTGAACAAACGGGCTGAAATCCCCATATCCAGGGCATTCCGAAACCAGAAAAGAGACGTTCGCGGCCCGCCCCCTGGCGCGCCGCCGAGAGGGTTCGCCATGCCGTATTTTCCGACCATCGAACTCACCCCGCAGGTGTCCCTGCTGCTGGCGCGGGGGGCTCTGCGCCTCAATCCCGGCCAGTGGGTGCGGGGTCCGAAGGGGCATGGCCGCTACCTGCGCACCGACCCGCGGACCGGCACCACCTATGTGAGCTGGCTGCGCCCCGGCGACGACTGGGAAACCGCGTCGCAGCGCTTCAGCCGGGCCTGCCGGAAAGGCTTCATCGGGCGCTACCGCGGCGGCTACGAGGTGGAGAAGGCGCGCCGGGAGATGGCCCGGCTGATCGCGGACGCGGACCGATCGGGTGGCGCCGCACGCCGGGACGAGCGGCAGCCGACGCTGTTCTAAGGCGGGAACGCACACGCCCAGGGAGAGCAGAGGTTTGGCCGAAGGGACCATCAACAGAATCCGCATCGGCTGCGCCGGCTGGAGCATCCCGAAACCCTCCGCCCCGGCCTTCCCGGCGGAGGGCACGCATCTGGAGCGCTACGCCCGCGTCTTCCCGATGACCGAGGTCAACAGCCGCTTCTACCGCCCGCACAAGCCGGAGACCTGGGAGCGCTGGGCGGCCTCGGCGCCGCCCGACTTCCGCTTCGCGGTCAAGCTGCCACGCGCCATCACGCATGAGCAGCGCCTGAAGGACTGTGCCGGCCCGTTGGACGATTACCTGCACGAGGTCGGGCATCTCGGCGACCGGTTGGGGCCGTTGCTGGTGCAACTGCCGCCGACGCTGCGCTTCGAGCCGGCGGTGGCTGGTCCCTTCTTCGCGGCCCTGCGCGAGCGCTTCGCCGGCCCCGTCGTCTGCGAGCCGCGGCACCCGAGCTGGTTCGCGGCGGAGCCGGACCGCCTGCTGGTCGATCACGCCGTGGCCCGCGCCGCCGCCGACCCGGCCCCGGTGCCCGCGGCGGCGGAGCCGGCGGGCTGGGACGGCTTCCGTTACTGGCGCCTGCACGGCTCGCCGGTGATGTACCGCAGCGCCTACCCGCTGGACCTTCTGGACCGGCTGGCCCGGCGCTTCCGCGACGAGGCGCGGGAGCGGCCGGTCTGGTGTGTCTTCGACAACACAGCGGACTTCCACGCGGTCGACGACGCGCTGACGCTGATGAGCCGTTTGGGTGCCTCCACAGGTCAGAGAGACAAGCCCGGCGTCTGACCGCTATCGTTGCGCGAACGCAAGCGCAGCCGGGGCGGTCGGGCATGGACGTCATTCTTCTGGTGCTGATCGGAGCCATCGTCGCTCACCGGTTCAACCGCCGGCTGACGGCGCAGGAGCGCGAGATCGCCCGGCTGCGGCAGGCGCTGGAGCGGGTGCAGGGGCCGGTGACGGTCGACGCTGCGCCGGTCGAGGTTCCCGCCGCGGACACCGCCGTCATGGTGGAGGCTCCGCCGGAGCCGCCGCCGATCCAACCGCCGCCCATCCAACCACCACCGGAGCCCTCTCCACCCCCGCTGTCCGTGTGGAGCCGGCTGGAGGACGCGCTGGCCGGGCGCTGGCTGATCTGGCTGGGCGGGGCCACGGTCGCCCTGGCGGCGGCCTTCTTCATCAAGATGTCGATCGAGCAGGGTTGGCTCGGCCCCGGCGTGCGCGTCACGCTCGGCCTGCTTTCCGCCGCGGCGCTGATGGTCGGCGGCGAATGGCTGCGGCAGCGCGGCGGAGGGGCGGAGCCGGGAGGGCGCGATCCGGTGCCCCCGGCCCTGACCGCGGCCGGGCTGTTCACCGGCTTCGCCAGCGTCTATGGCGGCTATGTGCTCTACGACCTGTTCGCCCCGCCGCTGGCCTTCGCGCTGCTCGGCGGGCTGGCGGCGCTGGGGATGGCGCTGTCGCTGTTGCAGGGTCCCTACATCGCGGCGCTGGGGCTGCTCGGCGGCTTCGCGACGCCGCTGCTGGTCTCGTCCATCGGGGGATCGGCCTGGGGGCTGTTCGCCTATCTGCTGGCCCTGTCGGGCGCCGGCATGACGGTGGTGCTGTGGCGCGGCTGGCGCTGGCTGGGGCTGGGCACGCTGGTCGGGGCGGCGGGCTGGGTGCCGGTCTGGTACGTCGGCGGCTGGAACCCCGGCGACGCCCTGCCGGTCGGGATCTACCTGCTGCTGACCGCCGGGCTGTTCCTGATGCCCGCCCTGCTGGCCGGGCCGGTCGAGGCGATGCCGCGCACCACCCTGTTCGACATGCTGCGCTGGAGGGGGCGCCCGCGCGCCGACCGTCTGGCCGTCGCGGCGGTGGCGGTGCTGGGGCTGCTGATGGCGATGCTCGTCACCGTGGACGGCCATCGCACAGGCTCGCTGGTGATGCTCGCCCTGTTCGGGCTGCTCTGCGTCGCGGCGGGGCGGCGGATCGAGCGGATCGCCGGCGTCGCCTGGATCGGCGCGCTGGCGGTTCTGCTCGCCTTCGCCGGCTGGACGGTGCCGCGCTGGCCCCTGCCGCCGCCCGCCGTCACCGCCGATGGGCATCCCATCGTTCCATCGCCGGGTGCGGGGCTGCCATTCCAGTCCGGGCGGTTCCTGTGGGCGGTGGGCGGCTTCGCCCTGCTGTACGGGATGTGTGGCTTCATCGCCCTGTGGCGGTCGACGCGGGCGGCGCTGTGGTCGTCGCTGGCGGCCTGGATGCCGGTGGTGCTTCTGGCGCTCGCCTACTGGCGGCTGGACCCGTCGCAGGCCGACACGCTGTGGCCGATGGCCAGCCTGGCGCTGGCGGCGCTGCTGGTCGCCGGAACCGGCCCACTGGCCCGCCACCGCCACCAGCCGGGCGTCGGTCTGGGGCTGGCCGCTTTCGCCGCCGGGGCTGTCGGGGCGCTCAGCCTCGGCGCCGTCATGATGCTGCGCGAGGCGTGGCTGACCGTGGCGCTGGCCGCTCAGGTGCCGGTTCTGGCGTGGCTGGAGCGGCGGATGGGCCTGCGCTCGCTGCGCGCGGTGATCCTGCTGGTGGCGGGCGCCGTTCTGGTGAGGCTGGCGCTGAATCCGTCTGTGCTGGAGTATGGGGAGGACGGGCTCGGCTGGGTCGTCTACGGCTACGGCCTGCCGGCGGCGGGCTTCTTCCTGGCCGCCCATTGGCTGCGCTCCGCGCCGGACGGCAAGGGCGACGACGGGGTGGTCGCGCTTTTGGAGGCCGGCGGGCTGGCCTTCGTCACGCTGCTGCTGTCGCTCGGCATCCAGGCGCTGACCCGCGGCACGCTGGACGAGCCGCCCGACACGCTGCGCGAAGTGGCGCTGCACACGCTGGTCTGGCTGGCGCTGGCCCTGCTGCTGGCGACGGGGCGGCGCTGGCGGGCGCGGCCCGTGGCGGTGTGGGGACGGCGCATCCTGGCCGGACTGGCGGCGCTTCAGGCGGCGGCGCTGCATCTCGTTGCCCTGAACCCGCTGTGGAGCGACGAGGCGGTGGGCGCGTGGCCGGTGGCGAACACGCTGCTGCTCGCCTATGGGCTTCCGGCCCTGCTCGGGCTGCTGTTCCTGTGGGTGGAGCCGCTGCCGGCCCGTCTGCGCCCGTGGGTCGCGCTGCTGCCTCTGATGCTGCTCGGCATGAATCTGGCACTGGAGATCCGCCATGCCTTCCAGGGGCCGGTCCTCTCCGGCCCGGACCTGCCGGACGCCGAATGGTACGGCTATTCCGTCGGGTTCCTGGTGGCGGCGGTGCTGATGCTGGTCGCCGCCCTGCGGTACCGGCTGGGCTGGCTGCGCCACGCCGCGATGGCGCTGATCCTGGCGGTGGTCGCCAAGGTCTTCCTCAGCGACATGGCCGAGTTGGGCGGGCTGTACCGCGTCGCCTCCTTCCTCGGGCTGGGGCTGAGCCTGATCGGCGTCGGCTATCTCTACCGCCGGCTCCAAGGCACTGCGCCGCAGGGAGGGCAAACAGTCGCCTGAGCGAACGGTCGGGTTGACAGGCGGCCCCTCTCGCGCTCCGATGGTGGAAACGAACACAGAAAAACCAGGGAGGCCCGCAACCATGACCAGCCCCATCGCCCATCCCATCCTGCCGAACGGTGACAGCGGCTTCACGGTCGAGGCCGCCTCGATGAAGTTCGGCCGCGGCATGCTGGCGGAGGCGGGGAACGACGCCAAGGCCATGGGCATGCGCCGGGTGGCCCTGTTCACCGACCCCCATGTGGCCGGAATCGCGCCCTTCGCGGCGGCGCTGGACTCGCTGAAGGCGGCCGGGCTGGACGTCGCCGTCTTCGACCGCTGCGCGGTGGAGCCGACCAGCGCGTCCTTCCTGGAGGCGGCGGACTTCGCCCGCGACGGCCGGTTCGACGGCTATGTCTCGGTCGGCGGCGGGTCGGTGATCGACACAGCGAAGGCGGCCAACCTCTACGCCACCCACCCGGCGGACTTCCTCGCCTACGTCAACAAGCCGCTGGGCGAGGGGCGCCCGGTGCCCGGCCCGGTCAAGCCGCACATCGCCTGCCCGACGACCTGCGGCACCGGCAGCGAGACGACCGGCGTCGCCATCTTCGACCATGTGGAGATGCGGGTGAAGACCGGGATCTCCTCCCGCTACCTGCGCCCCAATCTGGCGCTGGTCGACCCGGCGACCATCGACAGCCTGCCGCCGGGCGTCATCGCCTCCACCGGCTTCGACGTGCTGACCCACGCCATCGAGAGCCACACCGCGCGCTCCTACCGCTCCCGCCCGAAGCCCGACGCGGCCAACCCGCGCCCGCCCTACCAGGGCGCCAACCCCTGGTCGGACATCGGCAGCCTCCAGGCGATCCGGCTCGGCGGGCAGTATCTGGAGCGCGCCGTCAACGACCCGGCGGACGAGGAGGCGCGCGACGCCCTGATGTTCGCGGCGACTCTGGCCGGTCTGGCCTTCGGCAACGCCGGGGTGCACATCCCGCACGCCATGTCCTACTCCGTCGCCGGGATGAACCACCGCTTCACGGCGCGCGGTTACGAGAAGGCGAACCCGATGGTGCCGCACGGCATTTCGGTGGTGCTGAACGCCCCGGCCGCCTTCCGCTTCACCGGCTCCGCCGAGCCCGAGCGCCATCTGCGTGCGGCGGAGGCGCTGGGGGCGGAGGTGCGCGACGTGTCCCCGGCGGATGGCGGCGCCGTTCTGGCCGCCCGGCTGATCGCCATGATGCGCGCCACCCAGCTGCCCAACGGCCTGTCGGCGCTGGGCTACGGCGCGGCGGACATCCCGGATCTGGTGAGGGGCGCGCTGGCCCAGCAACGGCTGCTGA
Organism: Azospirillum brasilense; assembly: GCF_001315015.1. Lineage (NCBI taxonomy): Bacteria > Pseudomonadati > Pseudomonadota > Alphaproteobacteria > Rhodospirillales > Azospirillaceae > Azospirillum > Azospirillum brasilense. The sequence goes on from NZ_CP012914.1 coordinate 1,116,832, forward strand.
CCATCGCCCCCCGCCCGGTGACGGAGGAGAACCTGCGCGAGCTCTACGCCGACGCCATGACCTATTGGTAAGCGCAGCGGCGGGCGGCCCCTTCCTGTGGGAAGGGGACGCCCTCACTGGTGTTACGGACGGTTAGGGTACAGGCCGGTCGTCGCGATACAGACGGTCTGCCCGATCGCCGGGGACTGGGTGGAAACCTTCTGGGTGGCGCCGGCCGAGGCGGGCGCGACCGCCACGGTGCCGCCGGTGATGCCGGTGTTGGGCACCGTGATGGAGCCGCTGGCCGTGCCGGCGACCTTGGCGCCCGTGCCCGGGCCGCTGGTGTTGTACGGCCCCTTCAGGGTGATGCCGGCGCCGCCGTCATCGATCGAGGCGTCGCCGAGATAGACGGTGCCCGAGGTCGGGGCGGACACCGGGCTGCCGCCGTTGGTGATGGGAACGCTGACGGTGCCGGTGAAGGGAACGGTGGTCGAGCCGCCCGACCCGCCGCCCGTGCCTGTGAAGGTGGCGGTGTGGGTGTGCGGCTGCAGCGGGACCTGCGCCGCCGACAGCAGAAGCTCCTGCTGGCCGACCTTGGCGCCGATGGCGATGTTCGCCAGGCCGGGGCCGGTGCCGGACCCGATGGCGGCGCGGCCGCGCAAGTCGGGGACGGCGAAGAGATCCGCGTTGTTGCCGCCGTAGCGGTAGCCGATCAGGGCGAACAACGCTTGGTTCTCGCGGACCGCCAGCGTGCGGCCGTCGGCCACCACATAGCCCTGCGGGCACCAGTCGAACGCGTAGGTACAGATGGTGCCGATGTAGGGCTCCACGTTGCAGGCGGCGGCGGGGGTGCTGAACAGGGCCATGCCGCCAGCCATCGCAAAGGCGGCGGAGAGGAGAGTCTTGCGCATGATGTGTCCTCGGCGTTGGGAGAAGCGGATTCTGTTGCTGCGATCCGTTATGGACGGTTCGGGTACAGGCCGTTGGCCACGATGCAGACGGTCTGGCCGATCGCCGGGGACTGGGTGGAAACCTTCTGGGTGGCGCCGGCCGAGGCGGGCGCGACCGCCACGGTGCCGCCGGTGATGCCGGTGTTGGGCACCGTGATGGAGCCGCTGGCCGTGCCGGCGACCTTGGCGCCCGTGCCCGGGCCGCTGGTGTTGTACGGCCCCTTCAGGGTGATGCCGGCGCCGCCGTCGTCGATCGAGGCGTCGCCGAGATAGACGGTGCCCGAGGTCGGGGCGGACACCGGGCTGCCGCCGTTGGTGATGGGAACGCTGACGGTGCCGGTGAAGGGAACGGTGGTCGAGCCGCCCGACCCGCCGCCCGTGCCTGTGAAGGTGGCGGTGTGGGTGTGCGGCTGCAGCGGGACCTGCGCCGCCGACAGCAGAAGCTCCTGCTGGCCGACCTTGGCGCCGATGGCGATGTTCGTCAGGCCGGGGCCGGTCCCGGACCCGATGGCGGCGCGGCCGCGCAGATCGGGGATGCCGAAAGTGTTCACGTTGTCGCCGCCGTAGCGGAAGCCGACCAGGGCGAACAGCGCCTGATACTCGCGGATCGCCAACGTCCGACCATCGGCCGGGATGTAGTTGCGGGGGCACCAGTCGAACGCGAAGGTGCAGATGGTGCCGATGTACGACTCGTCATTGCAGGCAGCGGCGGGCGTGCTGAACAGAGCCATGCCGCTTGCCATCGCAAGCGCGGCGGTGAAAAGAGCCTTACGCATGATGTGTCCTTCGCGTTGGGATTGCTTTTTGAGCTTTGACGTTTGGTTGACACACAAGTGAATGATTTTCTTTTTTCACGAACTTATTATTCCATATCCCGCTTAGGTGGTTAAACGACATTTTTATACAAATTCGTTCATAGTCGGGTCCTTTCTGCAAACAACACGCAAAGCGTGCAGAGCCGGCGAAGGAGCCGGATTGCTGGCCGCGATGGCGGACCTTTGGGGCACCCCCTCCGCGTGGGTTCGGCTCCCGGAACACGATCGGACGGGGCACGTTGTTCCGGAAGGGCCATCGGGATGGAGGCTCGGGGGCGGAGGCAGGGCGCCAACATCATGAAAATCATCATCTTCGGACAATCCATCAGCTCCTCTTGGAGCAACGGGCACGCCACGCTGTGGCGGGGGCTGGTCAAGGCCCTGGCGCGGCGGGGCAACCGCGTCGTCTTCCTGGAGCGCGACACGCCCGAGCGGGCGGAGCACCGCGACCTGTGGGACATCCCCGGCGGGGAGCTTCTGCTCTACGACCGCTGGGAGAATGTGGCGGAGGCGGCGCAGCGTCACGCCGACGAGGCGGACGTTGCGATGGTGACCTCCGGTTGTGCGGACGGGGCAGCGGCCTCCCACCTCGTGCTGGGGTCGAAGGCGCAGCGCACCGTCTATTACGACCTCGACACGCACATCACCCTGTCCCGCTCCGAAATGGGGGAGCGGCCGGCTTATCTGCCGCCGGAAGGGCTGGGCGGATTCGACACCGTGCTGAGCAGCACCGGCGGGCAGGCGCTGGAGGCGTTGAAGACGCAATTGGGCGCGCGGTTCGTGGCGCCGCTCTACGCCTGGGTCGACCCGGATCTGCACCGTCCCGCCGAACCGGTGCGGCGCTATCTCGGCGACCTCTGCCACCTCGGCGCCTGGGTCGAGGACCGGCGCGCGGCGCTGGAAGCGCTGTTCTTTGAGCCGGCCCGGCGGCTGGGGCGGCGGCGGTTCATCCTGGCCGGCGGCGGCTATCCCGACGATTCGTCCTGGGGCGCCAACATCCAGCGCGTCCGGCATCTGCCCCCGGCGGAGCATGCGGCCTTCTTCTGCTCCTCCACCCTGACGCTGAACGTGACGCGCCAACCGCTGAAGGCGATGGGCTGGTGCCCGTCCGTCCGGCTGTTCGAAGCGGCAGCCTGCGGCGTTCCGGTGATCTCCGACGAATGGGAGGGGATCGGCGCCTTCTTCGAACCGGGGCGTGACATCCTGGTCGCACGGGAAACCGACGACGTGACCACGGCGATGATGCTGCCGCGCGGCCATCTCGCCACGCTGGCCCAGCGCGCGCGGTCGCGCGTTCTGGAGGAGCACACGGCGGAACGGCGGGTGCGGGAGTTGCGCTCCATCCTCGACATCAAGGGGGGCGGCGACGATTGATCCGACGTTCCCCGGTTGCCCGGCTTGCCTCTGTTGGAAGTAAGCCGCCCTTGGCGTCCTGACCGTCCGGTCGGGTTCCCGGTTCCGAGGTCGGCAACCCGGTGCAGGACGGCTATCCCTTCCGCGAGTCGATCCACTTCCAATACCCCGGTTACCGGCGGCGCATTTTCGTAGAAAACAATAACGGGGCAATGGCAACAGGACTGTCCCGATTCCAGCTTTTCTCCAGGCCGCCAAGATGTCGGAGAGAAAGAAGAGCGTGCGTCAGACAATAAGTTCCAATGAATAACACCATAGGGACATGGGATGAACGAAGCGGCGATGCGTAGGAACAGACCGGCAGGAGAACGTCACCCAAGCGTCGGCGCCCCTTTGGGCCTTCATTTGCCGGAGGCCGCGCGATGGCATTGACCATTCTCACCGTGGCTTCCCCCTTCGCGCCGGTCGGCGCCGATCCGGAGAATGAAGGCACGGCGGAGCAGGTGGCCGGCGCCATCGACGCCGCCCTGGTCCGCGCCGGGCACCGCTCCGTCGTCATCGCGCCGGAGGATTCGGCTGTGGCCGGGACGCTCATCCCTCTGGCGCGCGTCCATGGCGGCGCGCATGGGCAGGCGCCGGACGAGCGGGCGCAGGCCGCCGTTCTGAGGCGCGTCGCCACCGTGGTCGCCGGAGCGGTGGAGGACCACGCGCCCGACCTCGTCCACATCCATGTCCGGGACTTCGACGTGTTGCTGCCGCCGCAGGACGTTCCGGTCCTGGCGACGCTCTATCTGCCGCTGGACCGCTACCGGCCGGAGGCCCTGATCTCGCGGCGGGCGAAGCTGCACCTCCAGCCGGTGTCCGCCGCGCAGGTGCGGGGGGCCTCGCCGGAGCTGACCCTGTTGCCGCCGCTGGAGATCGGGGTGGCGGTCGACCGTCTGCACATCCGCGTGCCGAAACGCCGCTTCGCCGTCTGCCTGGGCGACATCGAACCGGAGATGGGCTTCCACATCGCGCTGGACGCGGCGCGGCAAATCGACATGCAACTCCTTCTCTGCGGCGGCCTGTCCCGCGGTGCGGAGGAGCAGCGTTACCTTCAGGAGGAGATCCGGCCCCGGCTGGACCCCAAGCGCCGCTTCCTCGGGCGGATCGGCTTCGGGCGCAAGCGCTGGATGCTTGGGGCGGCGCGCTGCCTGCTGGCGCCCAGCCTGCTGTCGGAGCCGACCCCCGTCGCAGCGCTGGAGGCGCTGGCCTGCGGCACCCCGGTGGTGGCCTTCCCGACCGGCGCCCTGGCCGACCTCGTGGAGCCGGGCGTCACCGGCTTCCTGGTCAAGGACGCCGAGGAGATGGCCCGCGCTATCGAGGACTGTGAGGGCCTGGACCCCGACGCCTGCCGCGCCGTCGCCCGCGCCCGCTACTCGCTGGACGGCATGACGGAACGTTATCTGGCGCGCTTCGAGGAACTCGTCGCGGGAGGGACGGCGGCAGCGGCGGGGGTGGCGTAGCGCCCCTTCCTTTACGGCTTGGCTCCATAGAGCTTGGCCATCGACAGCTGGTTGGCCAGCCGCCCGTCGATCAGGCTGTGGCGGCGGGCCACCGCCTCCTCCTCGAAGCCGTGCTTGGCGTAGAAGCGCCGGGCGCGGCCGTTGTGGCTGAACACCCAGAGCGACAGCCGGTGCAGCCGCCGCGCCCGCACCCAGAGGTCCGCCGCGGCGATCAGCCGTCCACCAACCCCCCGCGCCCAGAAGTCCCGGCGCACCGCCAGCCCCAGACCGGCCTCATGCGCGGTGCGGGCGTAGGCGCCGGTCCACAGCGACAGCGACCCGGCGATGGTGCCGTCCGCGATGGCCAGCAGGGTCGCCGTCCGGTCGCCGATCCTCTGTTCGGCGAGAAAGCGCCGGGCCGCCGCAACGTCCGGCAGGGATTCGGCGGCGCTGCGCATCAGGAAGTGGGTTTCGCTCCGCACCGTGCGGTCGTAGGCGAGGTAGGCGGCAGCGTCCGTCGGCAGGGCGGGGCGGATATCCAGCCGCCCGATCCGCTCTTGGTGTGGCGCCTCGACGGTCGGGTCGGGGGCCGGTACGGGCCATTCGGGAACGCCATCCGCCCCGATGATCTTGCCCATCAGCCGTTCGCTGCGCCACGCGCCGTTGACGCGCAGGACGTCGCGCATCAGCCCCTCGTCGAGAAAGCCGAGACGTTCGTAAAGGGACAGGGCGCGGCTGTTGCTGTCAGCCACGGTGAGTTCCAGCCGGTGCGCGCCGGTCCGCCGCGCCCAGGTCTCCGCCGCATCGAACAGCGCTGTGGCGACGCCGCGACCGTTCCAGTCGCGCCGCACCCCGACCGCCAGGGTCACCGCGCCGCGGTTGCGGCGGAACCGTCCGCCATGGGCGCTGAGATAGCCGACAAGGTCCGGAGGGTGGTTGCCAGCGGCCTCGGCGACGAAGATGGTGGAGCTGCCGGACGCCTGCAAGGCGGCGAGATCGCGCGCCCAGAAGGGCCGTTCGCCGGGCTCGCGCAGGAGGAAATCGCTTTCCGCATCGATCCGCGCGACCAGGGCCAGCAGGGCGTGGCGCTCGCCGGGCCGGGCTTCGCGGACGGTAAAGCCACCGATGGTCTGGATGTCCCGCATGGCGCGCAGCCTAGGCCCACCTGCGGCGGATGGCAAAGCGGTTGTTGCCGTGTGGCCGGCGCGGCTATCGTCGCACCATCGTGAGACTTGGAGTTGCCATGCCCACCGTGACCGTCCGTCCGGCCATCGAGGCCGATTGCCCGACCATCCTCCGCTTCGTCCGGGAACTCGCCGTGTTCGAGAACGAACCCCACGCCGTGAAGGCGAGCGAGGCGGACTTCCGGCGCGACGGCTGGGGCGAGCGTCCGGTGTTCGAGGCGCTGATCGCCGAACTGGACGGGGAGCCCGTCGGCTTCGCGCTGTGCTTCCGCAACTATTCCACCTGGGAAGGGCGGGCCGGTCTGTTTGTGGAGGATCTCTACGTCACCCCGGAAGCGCGGCGCTATGGCGTGGGCCGCAAGCTGCTGGCGACGGTGGCGAAACTGGCGGACGAGCGGGGCTGCCGCCGTGTCGACCTGAATGTGCTGCACTGGAACCCGGCGCGCGATTTCTATCTGCGCATCGGCTTCAAACAGATGGAGGAGTGGCTTCCCTACCGTCTCACCGGCGATGCGATCGCAGCACTGGCCGCGCAGGCGGATGAGGCTTGAGGGAGCGTAAGCATCTGACTGTTTCGGTGGGCTGACGGTCGGGGCTTGTTGAAGGCCCCGACCTCATCGCCACCACGCGGTACTCATGCCTTGGTCCTGCGGGACCCTCAGGCGGCCTTGGCCGGCATCACCGCGTTCAGCAGGTCCAGGTAGCCGGACCGCTCCTCGCGCAGGGTGGACAGCAGGTCGGCGAGGCTTTCGCGGACGAAGGGGTCGTTCTGGCCGTCGATCCGGTTCTGCGCCAGCTGGATGAATTCATCGACCAGGGCGATGTGAACGCGAGAGGACGAGGTAATCTGTTCGGTGGTGGTGGCGATCAGCATTTTAAAACTCCGTTTTGTCTTGTGTGTTCGTGATGTCTCTATTTGGCCATGGCCCGGTTAACGACTTACTAACGGGGGCTCCGCGGGGCTGGTGTCTTGAGGGGTAACCCCGCGACCGACAAATATAGGGAGCTTTTACCCGGAAGGATTACCACTTTTCTTGAAATGAACGGGCGCCTTTTTTGAGGCTGCGAGACTTTTCAAGGACTTCCGGCGAAGGTCGTAGCGGCCGGACCGTCATAGGCGGGAGGGAAGCGGAGCCTTAACGGCGGCGTCCGCAAGCCTTAAGCCGCCACGGCGGGATGTTAACAGGCCGCCTCGCCGGGCGGAGTACATCCTTTGCGGGGCCTGGTGCGCAGAGCGTAGCTCCTTATGCGGCGCGCGGCAGCCGGCCCGCGGCATGGTCGATGCGGTCGGCGCGCTCCAGCGCCTGGGCGACCAGATCGTCGAACAGATCGTTGACCAAGGCCGACAGGCGCACCGGCGCGCCGCCAAGCTGCGGCCCTTCCATCAGCAGGGAGCCTTCCTCGCCAGGGCCGACCACGCACCAGCCCTTCGCCGTCATCTCGGCGACGCGGGTCTTGGCGATGAAGGCGCGGACATGGTCCATGGCGAAGTCGCTCATTCGAATCTCCCAGGGCTGGAGAGGGGCAGCGGAAGAGGGGCGGGATGGGACAGCAGGGCCGGTCACGCAGAAACGGTAACGCAGGAAACGGAACGCAACAAGAACAAATTCGGCCGGCCCCTTGCCCAAAGGGGACTCCGCGTTGATTCCCCTTGCCCGGCGGGCGATTCGGGAAAAAATTCGCTGACCGGAACGATGTTCGAACCGACGAGGACCTGACCATGACCGGCAAGACCGGGATGCGCACCGAGACCGACAGCTTCGGACCGATCGAGGTTGCCGCCGACCGTTACTGGGGCGCCCAGACGCAGCGCTCGCTGCGCAACTTCCGCATCGGCGGGGAGCGCATGCCGCCGGCGCTGGTGCGCGCGCTGGGCATCCAGAAGAAGGCGTCGGCGCTCGCCAACATGGCGCTGGAGGTGCTCGACCCCCGGCTGGGCCGCGCCATCGTCGAGGCGGCGGAGGAGGTGATCGACGGCACGCTGGCCGATCATTTCCCGCTGGTGGTCTGGCAGACCGGCTCCGGCACCCAGACGAACATGAACGCCAACGAGGTCATCTCCAACCGCGCCATCGAGGCGCTGGGCGGCGAGATGGGCTCGAAGAAGCCGGTCCACCCCAACGACCACGTCAACATGGGGCAGTCGTCCAACGACAGCTTCCCCACCGCCATGCACATCGCCGCGGCCGAGCAGATCCACCACGAGCTTCTGCCGGCGCTGGAGCACCTGCACGCGGCGCTGGCGGCGAAGGCGGCGGAGTTCGCCGACATCGTGAAGATCGGGCGCACCCACCTCCAGGACGCCACGCCGCTGACCCTGGGGCAGGAGTTCTCCGGCTACGCCACCCAGATCGCCTATGGGATCGAGCGGGTGAAGGCGTCGCTGCCCCAGCTCTACCGGCTGGCCCAGGGCGGCACGGCGGTGGGCACCGGGCTGAACGCCAAGACCGGCTTCGCCGAAGCCTTCGCCGAGGAGGTGGCCGCCATCACCGGGCTGCCCTTCGTCACCGCCGAGAACAAGTTCGAGGCGCTGGCGACCCACGACGCGCTGGTGGACGCGCATGGCAGCCTGAACACGCTGGCGGTGTCGCTGATGAAGATCGCCAACGACATCCGCCTGCTCGGCTCCGGCCCGCGCTGCGGCATCGGAGAGATCGCTCTGCCGGAGAACGAGCCCGGCTCCTCGATCATGCCCGGCAAGGTGAACCCCACCCAGTCGGAGGCGATGACCATGGTCTGCGCCCAGGTGATGGGCAACCAGACCACCGTCAGCATCGCCGGCGCCACCGGCCATTTCGAGCTGAACGTCTTCAAGCCGGTGATCGCCTACAACGTGCTCCAGTCGATCCGGCTGCTGGCCGACGCCTGCAACAGCTTCACCGACAACGCGGTGGTCGGCATCGAGGCGAACCGCGAGCGCATCGGCCAACTGCTGAACGAGAGCCTGATGCTGGTCACCGCGCTGAACCCGCACATCGGCTACGACAACGCGGCGAAGATCGCCAAGAAGGCCCACAAGGAGGGAACGACCCTGAAACAGGCCGGCGTGGCGCTGGGCCTCCTGACCGAGGAGCAGTTCGATCAGTGGGTCAAGCCGGAAACCATGGTGAAGCCCCGGTGAGCGGGGCTGCGCGCCGTCCATGAAGAAGCGCTCCGTCCTCATCGCCGGGCACCCGACCAGCGTCTCCCTGGAAGAGGAATTCTGGGAGGCGCTGAAGGGCCTTGCGCAGGCGCGGGGCATGTCGGTCAACGCCCTGATCGAGGAGATCGATTCGACCCGCAGCGGCAACCTGTCGAGCGCGATCCGCGTCCATGTGCTGAACGCGGTGCAGGGGCGCGGGTAGGAGCATCCTGCCCCCGCCGGGGGCGCCCCTGGACAGGCGGCGGGGGGACGGCTACACCCTTGCGCCGGACCGCCCCCTTCCCCCCGTGCCAGAGTGTCCGCCCGTGACGCCCGACATCACCCTTCTCGATATCGTCGCCTTCCTGTGGTTCCTGGCCTGCTGGGCGGGCTTCACGCTGGTCCAGGACCACATGCTGGGCGGGCGCATGGTCGTCAACCAGCATCTGAAGAAGGTGCGCCGCCATTGGATGGAGCGGATGCTGGAGCGCGACAACCGCATCATGGATTCGCAGCTCGTCGGCCACACGATGCAGAGCTGCACCTTCTTCGCCAGCACGAACATGCTGGTGCTGGCCGGTCTGGTCGGCGCCTTCGGCGCGGTGGAGAACGCCCACAAGCTGGTCGGCACGCTGTCCTTCACAGTGCCGACCAGCCGCGAGTTCTTCGAGCTGAAGATGCTGCTGCTCGTGGCGATCTTCACCTTCGGCTTCTTCAAATTCACCTGGGCGTTGCGCCAGTACAATTACTGCTGCGCCCTGATCGGCTCCGCCCCGCTGCCCCCGGTGCCGGCGGAGGAGAAGACGGCGATGGCGGACAGCATCGCCGCCGCCATGACGCTGGCCGTCAAGGCGCTGAACGGCGGCATGCGCGCCTATTACTTCGCCATGGCGGCGCTGGCCTGGATGCTCGGCCCCTGGTTCTTCATGGTGTCCACCGCGGCGGTCATCGTCGTCCTGACCCGTCGGCAGGGCTTCTCGGCAACGGAAAAGGTCATCCGCGTACAGGTGGATGCGCTGGAGAGACGCGAGCGGCGTTGATGCACGTTTTTGGCGATAAATATGTTAAAATGTTCTAAATCTGCGACGTTATGGCCAATACGCTGCAGTGCAAATTGATGCTTTTGTCATAGCCGCTTGATGGATGCGTGCGCTGCAGCACGCCATGTTGAGGGGATCGGCCATGGACATCGACACAGCGGTATCGGTCTTGAATTCGCTGGACGAGGCGGAACGGCTTCTGGCGGAGGTCCGGCTGCATCCGGGGGCCTGCGGCGCCGCCAAGGAGTTTATGGACCGCAACCGCGAGCTGCTCGATCAGGCGCGCCATTGCATCGATGCGGCGCACGAACTGGCCTGATGTCCGCCTGACAACAGGCGGGAGTGGCCGGTTCCCGCCGCGCGTCAGCCCTTTCTGAGAACCTTGCCGCCTGTGCCGGCCATCTTCGTCCAGTCCTTCGCAAAATAGGCGAAGTCGCGGGACGGGCGGCTGTAGAGGTAGCCCTGGGCCAGCGACACGCCCAGCTCCGTCAAGAGTTGCGCGTGTTCCGGCCCTTCCACCTGCTCCCCGATCAGCCCGAGTCCCAGCTGGCGGCACACGTCCACCATGGACCGCAGCATCGCCATGTCGCGCCCGTTGTGCACGGCGCCGCGGACGAAGTGCCCGTCGATCTTCGCGAAGTCGGCCTGGATGCCGTAGAGCGACTGGAAGGAGGTCGATCCGGCCCCGACATCGTCCAGGCAGATGCGGAACCCGGCGGCGCGGAGCTTCTGCAGGACCTCGTTCAGCTTGGCGATATCGGTGACGACGACGGTCTCGGTCACCTCGATCAGCAGCTTGCGGGCAAGCTCGCCATAGGGCTCGGTCACCGCCAGGAACTGGCGCAGGAAGATCGGGCTCATCAACGTCTTGGCGGACAGGTTGATCGCCACGTCCGGCAGGGTCGGCTCCTTGCGGTGGGCGTGCATGGTGTCCAGCACCGACTGCGTCAGCAGCAGGTCGAAATCGTAGATCAGCCCGACATCCTCGGCGAAGGTGATGAAGTCCGCCGGGGACAGCGTGCCCTCCACCCGCGTCAGCGCTTCGAGATGATGAACCGTCCGCGTCCCGATATCGACGATGGGCTGATAGACCACGAAGAAGTCGCGCTTCTCGATGGTCGCGCGCAGCCGCCCGATGCGGTCCACCGCGTCGGACAGCATGCGCTTGGCGCCGTCCTCCAGGCTGGAGATGGTGAACTCGCCGCCCTGGGCCGACGCGAAGGCCTGCACCGTGTAGACCAGCGCGCGCGCCGCGTCGGCCGGGTCCAGCCGTTCGTCCGACACGTCCAGCGACCAGGTGCGGATGCCGCCGGGCAGCTCGCCGCCGGCGCTCTGGATGATCTGGGTGATGTGGGCCTGCACCTCCTGCCCGTCGATGTCGGAGGCGTGGACGACGCCGTAGCGGTCGGTGGCCAGTTGACCGGCGCTGTCGCCGTTGGCGGAGATCGCCCGCAGATAGGCCTCGATCCCCTGCATCACCTCGCTCGCCGCCCCCTCGGGCAGGGCGTCCACCATCGATTGGAGCCCGTCGATCAACAGCAGGGTCAGGGCGTTGTCCAGCCCTTTCTCCCGCGCCTTGATGATGCGATCCTCCAGGATGTGGCTGAAGGCATTGCCATCGAGAAGCTGCCCCGCCGCGGCAAGCGCCTCGTTCGTGTTGCGCGGCCCGGAGGCCAGCAGAACGGTCAGGAACAGCGATCCGGGGCAGGAATCGAGCCGGCAGCCGCCGAGCAGCGCTGGAAAGCGGTTGCCGTCGCATCCCTGGAACACGACGCGCGCCGGCTTGATGCGGCCCTTGTCCTGGATGCGCTTGAACAGGACGGTGACGTACTTGCGGTCGTTCGGCGCCACGACATCGAGCAGGCTGGTGCCGACCAGACCCGCCACGTCGCCTTCGGTCAGGCGGCAGCGCGCACCCGCGCAAAACAGGATGTTTCCCCGCGCATCCGTCTCGATCAGCAGATCCGCGGCGGCGAAGGCAAAGCCGACGAAGCGGTCACGCTCGCGGTGCGACGGGCGTCGGACCTGCGTGCTGGTCTGCGGCACCGGGCGTCTGATCGAGTCATGCGCAAGCTGCATCGGCAATAGCCCGAAATTGAGAAAAAGTTTATCGAATTGCGTCATTCATTGAATGGAGACTAGCCGTGTTCCCGTTCTGAAAAAAGCAGCAAGATTTGCCCCGCCATTCCGAAGAAAAGTTCGGAACCTAGAATTTTCAATGATTTAAAGAGAAATATGGTTTTGAGCCGCGCCGGATTATCGCACCCGCCGCGAGAAAAAAACGACGGCGGGCCATTTCCGAACAGGAAACGGCCCGCCGCAGCGATCAAAAGCGGAGAATCGACCGGAAGGGTCAGGAGCGGGGATGGAGCCGGGTCACATGGCCCATCTTGCGGCCGGGACGGGACTCCGCCTTGCCATAGAGATGCAGGCGGGCGCCCGGCTCGGCCATCAGCGCCGGCCAGCGGTCCGCGTCGGCGCCGATCAGATTCTCCATCTCGGCGTCCGCCACCCGCTCCACCGAGCCGAGCGGCAGGCCGCAGACGGCGCGGACGAGCTGCTCGAACTGGCAGGAATGGCAGGCGTCCATGGTCCAGTGGCCGGAGTTGTGCGGGCGCGGTGCCATCTCGTTGACCAGCACGCCGCCGTCCGGCGTCACGAACATCTCCACCGCCAGCACGCCGACGAGGTCCAGCGCCTCGGCGATGCGGCGGGCGACCCGCTCGGCCTCGGCCGCCGTCTCCGCGGGAACGCGGGCCGGAGCGATGGTCCTGTCGAGGATGCCGTCCTTGTGCCGGTTCTCCACGGCGGGGTAGGCCGCCATGCTGCCGTCCAGCCCACGGGCGACGATCACCGACACCTCGCAGGTGAAGGAGACGAAGCCCTCCACGATGCCGGCGTCGGAACCGATGGCCGCCCAGGCCTCCGCCGGGTCGCTGCCCGGCTCGATGCGGGCCTGCCCCTTACCGTCATAGCCGAGGCGGGTGGATTTCAGGATGCAGCGCGGGCCGATCTCCGCCACGGCCTTCGCCACCTCGTCGGCGTTGCGGGCGGCGCGCCAGGGGGCGGTGCCGATGCCCAGCGCGTTGACGAAGGATTTCTCCTCCACCCGGTCCTGGGCGACCGACAGCACCGTGCCGCCGGGATGGACGGGGGTGAAGCGGCCGAGATGCTCGACCACGGCGACCGGGACGTTCTCCCATTCCAGCGTCACCACGTCGACGGAGCGGGCGAAGGCCTCCAGCGCGTCGAGGTCGTCCCAGCCGGCGGAGGTGACGGCCGCCGCGACCTGGGCGCCGGGGCTGCCCTGCGATCCCGGCGCGTAGACGTGCGTCTTGTAGCCCAGCCGGGCGGCGGCAAGCGCGGTCATGCGGCCGAGCTGGCCGTCGCCGAGCATGCCGATGGTCGAACCGGGCGGAAGGATGCGGTGGGCCATGGTTCAGGCGGGCTCGTCGACAGGGGCTTCGGCGACGGCGGCGGTCTGGCGGGCGCGCCAGGCGTCCAGCGCCTCGGCGACTGCCGGGTCCATCAGGGCAATGACCGAGCCGGCGAGCAATGCTGCGTTGATGGCGCCGGCCTTGCCGATGGCCAGCGTGCCCACCGGAACGCCGCCGGGCATTTGGACGATCGACAGCAGACTGTCCATGCCCTTCAGCGCGTGGCTTTCCACCGGGACGCCGAAGACGGGCAGGGGGGTCATGGAGGCGGCCATGCCCGGCAGGTGCGCGGCGCCGCCGGCCCCGGCGATGACCACCTTCAGGCCGCGCTCACGGGCGGTGGTGGCGTATTCGACCAGACGCTGCGGGGTGCGGTGGGCGGAGACGATCCGGACCTCGTGCGGGACGCCGAGCGCGGTCAGCGTCTCGGCGGCGTGCTTCATGGTGGTCCAGTCCGACTGGCTGCCCATGATGATGCCGACCAGCGGCTTGCGGTCGGTGGTGGCGGCGATGGATGCGGACACGGCGCGCGCTTTCCTCTAGGTCCGGAAAGCGGCGCATTATAGAAAGCGCGCACGCGGAGTCCAGCGCGACGCGATGCGCCGGGCCATGTTCTCCGCCGAAAAACCGCCTCAGGCGATGATGTCGGGCAGCATACGGCTTTCCAGAACCATGATCTGGTCCTTGAGCGCGAGTTTGCGCTTCTTCAGACGTTGCATCTGAAGCTGGTCGAACGGCGCACGTTCGTGCAGTCGGGCGATCACGTCGTCGAGGTCGCGATGCTCGCTGCGAAGCGTGGCCAGTTTTTCCTTCAGCATCTCTTGTTCGTTCATACGCGCGGGGCCCGCTGGCTGAGCGGCGGGGACTATACCAGATTTCCGGCGCAACGGCAGTGCGAAACCACTCATTCTTCGCAGGGTTATAATCCGGTCGCCGGAATGTAATATACTCGGAGGACCAGAACCATTGCGGTGGAGCAACGTTCTGGTATGACTACCTTTCGCAGCGGTTCCAGACGACACGGGACAGTCTCCATGACAGCAGGCAAGCGCATCGGCATTCTCACCAGCGGCGGCGACTGCGCCGGGCTGAACGCGGTCATCCGCGCGGTGGTCCACCGGGCCGTCCTGACCTACGGCTGGCAGGTCCTGGGCATCAAGGAGGGCACCCAGGGGTTGCTGCAGCGTCCAGTGCAGTATCAGGTGCTCGACCTGCCGCAGGTTGACGGCAACATGATGCGCATGGGCGGCACGATCCTCGGCACGACCAACCGTGGCGACCCCTTCGCCTACCCGATGGCCGACGGCACCCAGAAGGACCGGTCGGACGAGATCATCGGCGGTTACCGCGAGCTGGGGCTGGACGCGCTGATCGGCATCGGCGGCGACGGCAGCTTCGCCATCCTGAAGAAGTTGGCCGACAAGGGCGGCTTCCAGATGGTCGGCATCCCCAAGACCATCGACAACGATCTCGGCCTGACCGAGGTGTCGGTCGGCTACGACACCGCCGTCGGCGTGGCGGTCGAGGCGCTCGACCGGCTCCAGCCGACCGCGGCGAGCCACGCCCGCGTCATGGTGCTGGAGGTGATGGGCCGCGACGCCGGCCACATCGCCCTGGCCGCGGGCATCGCCGGCGGCGCCGACGTGGTGCTGATTCCCGAGATCGCCTACTCGATCGAGAAGATCGCCCAAAAGATCAAGCAGGTGCGCTCGACGGGCCGCAACTTCGCCCTGGTCGTGGTGTCGGAGGCGGTGAAGACCGTGGACGGCACCGGCGTGCAGAAGCTGTTCCAGGGCGGCCAGAAGCGCTACGGCGGCATTGGCGACTACATCGGCGAGAAGATCGCCGAGGCGACGGGGGCGGAGACCCGCGTCACCGTCCTGGGCCACGTCCAGCGCGGCAGCATGCCCAGCCCGCGCGACCGTCTGGTCGCCTCGGCCTTCGGCGTGCACGCCGTGGACCTGATCGCCGAAGGCAAGTTCGATCGCATGGTCGCCTGGTCGGACCGCGGCGTCATCGATGTGCCGATCACCGAGGCCATCGCCAAATACGCCTGCGTGGAGCTGGACGGCGCCATGGTCAAGACCGCCCGCGGCCTGGGCATCAGCCTGGGCGACTGAGTGGAGGCCTGTGGGGAGGCCATATGGGGAGGCAGGCGCGGCGATGTCGGAAAACCCGCTCTGGGACTTCTCGCTCGCCGTCTACGGACGGCCCGGCGTGCCCGCCGCCTGCCTTGACCTTCAGGACCGGCTCGGCCAGGACGTGAACCTTCTGCTGTTCGCCGCCTGGGCGGGCATGGCCTGCAACGCCGACCTGCCGGCGGAGGAGCTGGCGCGGATCGACACCGCGGTCGCTCCCTGGCGGGACGGGATGGTCCGCCCGTTGCGCGCCATCCGCCGCCGGGCGAAGGGGGAGGACGACACCCTCTACAAGCGCCTGAAGGCGGCGGAACTGGAGGCGGAGCGCGTCCAGCAAGACCGTCTCTTCGCCCTGTCCGGGCTCACTCCCGCGCCGGGCGGCGACGGCGCCGCGCTGGCCGCTGCCAATCTCTACCGGCTGGTGCCGGAGGGGGACCCGGCGGTGATGGCGCTGCTGGCGGCGCTCGGCACGCCGCCCGAGCCCTGACAGAACCGGTGCGATGACAACTCCCGCCGTCCTCACCTCCTCCCGGCTGATCCTGCGCCCCTGGCGCGACGGGGACAGCGAGGCCTTCCACGCGCTGTCGCAGAACCCCGCGGTGATGGAGCATCTGCTGCCGCTACCCGACCGGGCGACCAGCGACGCGGTGATCCAGCGCATCGGCGCGCATTTCGACCGGCATGGTTTCGGCTTCTGGGCGGTGGAGCGACCCGGCCACAGCCCCTTCATCGGCTTCGTCGGTCTGGCCCACGTGACGTGGGAGGCGCCCTTCGCCCCCGCCGTGGAGGTGGGCTGGCGGCTCGATCCCGCCCATTGGGGGCAGGGGCTGGCGACCGAGGCGGCCGGGCTGGCGCTGGCCTACGGGTTCGGCGTGGCCGGGCTGGACGAGATCGTGGCCTTCACCGTACCGGAGAACCGGCGGTCGCGGCGGGTCATGGAACGGTTGGGCATGGAGCGTGACGCGGCGGGCGACTTCGACCACCCGCGGGTACCCGACGGGCATCGCCTGAAGCGGCACGTCCTTTACCGGATCGGACGTAACCGCTGGCAGGATGGGATCGGCATTGGTGTCAGCGGACCAGGATGAGGCTGTTGCGGTCGCTCGTCTCGTCGGAGACCTGGAAGGGCTTGCCGACGTAGAAGGCCTGGCAACGCTTGCCGCCGGACAGGCGGGTCAGTCCGGCCTCCCACTCCTGCCCGCGCGGTCCGAGGATGCGCAGTTTCAACTGGTCGAGCAGCGGGAATATCTGATAGCCCTCGAGGTCCAACGGCTCCCCCTTCGCGGAGAAGGCGTCCTGGTTCAGCGTGAGCGTCTTGCCGTTGAGGTCCAGCTTGACATCCTGCGCCCACGGGCACCCGCCGCCACCGGCCGGCTTGTCGCTGGCCGCAACCGGTTCCACGGTCAGGACCGCCGGGACGAGGGCACAGGTCAAGGCGAGTGCGCAGATGTTCAAAGTGCTTTTCATCGGCAAGGTGCTTTTCATGGGCGGGACGCGGTCCTCGCGCTGAATACCCCAGTATGTTTCGGGGCGATGGATGCAGCATAATTTTAGCAAAAGTGAAACGCAACGCGGGGCTTCTCGTGGGTGGGTTGCGGGAACGGCAGGACTTGTGACAAATCCGGCCGCAGGCCCGCATGAACCACCGGCCTCCGGTACCTCTCAAGCCGTCGAGCACTTCCTATGGCGACGATCATCGAGGCCCTTCTGGCCGCCATCGACCATCACCAGTCGGGCCGCCTGGCCGAGGCGGCGACGCTCTACGGACGGATTCTGGAGGCCGACCCCGAACAGCCCGACGCCGCCCAGCTTCTCGGGGTGCTTCAGGCGCAGACGGGGCGTCCGGCGGAAGGGGCGCGTTTGTTGCGCCGGGCGCTGGCGTTGCGTCCCGTTTCGGCGGGCGCGCAATCGAATTTGGCCGGCGCGCTTCAGACCATGGGGGACGCGGCGGCGGCAGAGGCCGGCTACGCCCGCGCCCTGCGGCTGGACCCACTGCTGGCCGACGCCCACGCCAGCCGGGCCGGCGCCCTGCGCGACCTGAACCGGGTGTCGGAGGCCGCCCGTTCGGCACAGCGGGCGCTGGCATTGCTCCCGGCCTCGGCGGATGCCCTGGTGAACCTTGCCGAGACGGCCCTGGCCGGACGGCGAGCGGAGGAGGCGGAGCGGACGGCCCGCCGCGCCGCCGCGCTGGCGCCGGGATCGTCGGCGGCCTGGATGATGCTCGGTTCCGCCCGCGCGGCGCGGAAGCGCTGGAACGAGGCGGAGGCCGCCTACCGCACGGCGCTGGACCTCGCCCCCGGCTATGGCGCGGCGTGGGGAAATCTCGGATCGCTGCTCGCCGGGCAGGGGCGGTTCGACGAGGCGCTGGCGGCTTTCGCCACGGCGGAGCAACGCGGCTTTTGCGGCCCATCCCTATGGTCGGCGCGCGGCACCGCGTGGCTCGCCATGGCCCGACCGGCGGAGGCTCTGGCCGACTTCGACCGGGTGCTGGAGGTCCGCCCCGACGATGCCGGGATGCGCTGGAACCGCGGCTTCGCCCGGCTGCTGGTCGGCGATTGCGAGGGTGGCTGGCCGGAGTTCGACTGGCGCCGCCACGACGCACGGGCGGAACCCCCCTGGCGCCGCTTCGCCCAGCCCACCTGGACCGGCGGCGACATCGCCGGGCACACCGTCCTGCTCTACGCCGAGCAGGGGTTGGGCGACACCCTGCAGTTCGTCCGCTACGTCCCGCTGGTGGCGGCGCGCGGGGCGCGGGTGATCGTCGAGGTGCAACGGCCCTTGATGAGCGTTCTGTCGGGCCTGCCGGGGATGGGGCAACTGATTGCCCGCGGCGACCCGCTTCCGGATTTCGATCTGGAATGCCCGCTGATGAGCCTGCCGCGCGCCTTCGGGACCAGGCTGGACGACGTACCGGCCACCGTGCCCTATCTGCACCCCGACCCGGAACGCGCTGCCGCCTGGAGCGATCGGCTGGCGGCCGGGCCGGGCCTGCGGGTCGGGCTGGTCTGGGCGGGCAACCCGCGCTTTCCCGGCGACGCGCTGCGCTCGCCCCGGCTGGCCGGGCTGCGGCCGGTGCTGGACGTGCCGGGCGTGCGCTTTTACGGGCTCCAGAAGGGGCCGGGGCGCGAGGATTTGGATCGGGTGCCGATGCCGTCCTCCTTCACCGATCTCGGCCCGGACATCGCCGATTTCGCCGACACCGCGGCGATCATGGCCAACCTCGACCTCGTGATCTCCTCCTGCACCGGACCGGCGCATCTGGCCGGGGCGCTGGGCGTGCCGGTGTGGGTGGTGCTTCCGCACTCGCCGGACTGGCGCTGGCTGCTGGAGCGGGAGGATAGCCCCTGGTACCCCAACGCCCGGCTGTTCCGTCAGACGCGCGTCGGCGATTGGGCGGAGGTGGCCGGGCGCGTCGCCGACGCGTTGCGGAATGCGGCCCTTAGGACTTCAGCGTGATCGTCGTCGTGGTCATCTCGTCGGCGGTGGACACCAGCTTGGAGGCGGCGGAGTAGGTGCGCTGCGCCTGGATCAGCGTGGTGAACTGCTCCTCGATCTTGACGTTCGAACCCTCGACGCTGGCCGTGTTCAGCGACGCCCCGACGGTCTTCGGCGCACTGGTGCCGGTCTCGTTGGTCAGGTTGCCGAAGGAGTTCAGGCGGATGGCGCCGGAATTGGCGGTGGTCCGGAACATGGTGCCGGACACGCTTTCCAGGTCGGTCGGGTTGACCACCGTCGCGTCTGGGATGCGGTAGATGTAGCGCTGCTTTCCGCCCTGGAAGTTCGCGGCGACAAAGCCGTCCGCGGTCAGCTCCGCCCCCTGGTAGGTGCCGGCGCGGATGCCGTTGTTGCCCTGGACGATGCCCAGATCCATGCCGGCGATGGTCGTGATGGAATTGCTCATCTTCCCATAGGAGCCGAGATCCAGCGTCGTCTGGGCGAAGTCGCCGCCGGGATTCAGCGTCAGTGTCACTGGGGCGCCGGTGGCGCCGCCGGTCAGCGTGCCGTTGCGGGCAAAGTTCAGCGTGCCGAGCGATTGCCATGTGGTCGGGTCGTTCACATTGCCGTTGCCCACCGGCTTGCCGTCCGCGCCGATGACGCCGGCGTTGAAGACCTGCCATGTCGAGGTGCCGTCCTCCGCCTGCCCGGTCTTCAGGAAGCGCAAGGCCATCGCCCCGTCGGCGCCGTTCTTGTCCACCATGTTCAGAACAACGCCGGTCGTGTTCGCCGTGGTGATCTGGCCGGTCACCGGCTCCTGGTCGTAGGGCAGGTTGAGATTCAGCGACGCCTGGGTCGAGGCTTCTCGGTAGTCCTGCAATCCGCTCAGCGAGACCGGAGTCATGCTGCTCAGGCTGCCGAAGGAGCCGGTGCCGCTGGCGGGGTCGAGCTTGAACCCCATCAGTGCCTTGCCGGCGCCGTTCACCAGACGGCCTTCCTTGTCGGGAGAGAAGTCGCCGGACCGTGTCAGGAAAACCGAATCGTCGCTCGTCCGGGTGGTGGTCGCGGTCGTGCCGGCCTGGGCGTCCAAGTCCTGGACAAGGAAAAAGCCGTTGCCGACGATGGCCGCGTTGGTGGTGATGTCGGTGCGGGTGACGGTGCCGCCGCTGTGGTCCAGCCGCTCGAAGGCGCGCACGCCGTTGCCGGGGTCCTTGTTGCCGGTGCGGTCGCTCAGAACGAAGTCGGAGAACTGGGTTTCCGACGCTTTGAAACCGGACGTCGAGGCGTTCGCGATGTTGTTCGAAATGGTGCCCAGGGCGCGGTTCTGCGCCGTCAGCCCAAGAACGCCATTGTTGAAGATCGTGGTGATGCCCATGGTCCGGCCGCCTCATTTCCGTCCGTGCGCGTCCGTCGGAACACGCCGAACCGAGAAATGCAACCACTGTGCCAGAAGGCAGAGGAGGGGGGTGTGCGGGCCTCAGGGCGATGGGATGGGCAGAAATTTCCCGGCGGACTTGGCTTCTCACCGTCCGCTGGGCAGCTTTCGCCCACCCGGCACCCTCAATCGACCGGCCTCAATCGACCGGTTCAAACATCTTGGTCTGGGAGTTGATGGCCCACAGGTCGCCGCTGTCGAGGTCGAACCACCAGCCGTGCAGCTCCAGCGTCCCGGCCTCGACCCGCTCGCGGACGAAGGGGAAGGTCATCAGATTGTCGACCGAGGTGCGGACCGCGGCGCGCTCGATGACGTCGGGCTTCTGCTGAAGGCGCTCGAACTCGGCCTTGCGCCGGTCCTCGTCGGTCTCTCCCTGGGCGGGCGGGATGTAGGGATCGAGCGCCGCGCTGGCGATCGACACCCAGGGCGACACGAAGTCGTTCTGGTCCGGCTCGCCCTTGCGCAGGCGGATCAGCCCCTGGATGCCGCCGCACAGGGCGTGGCCCAGCACGATGACGTGGCTGACCTGGAGCACCCGCACGGCGTATTCGATGGCCGCCGAGGTGCCGTGGTAGCTGCCGTCCGGCTGGTAGGGCGGGACGAGGTTGGCGACGTTGCGGACGACGAACATCTCGCCGGGCTCCGCCTGGGTGAGCAGCGCCGGATCGACGCGGCTGTCGGAGCAGCCGATCATCAGAATCTTCGGCTTCTGCCCCTCCTCGACGAGCTGGCGCATGCTGTCGGGCCGGCGCTCGTAATAGCGCGCCCGGAAGCCTTTCATCCCGGCGAGAAGCTGACGAATCGGAACGTCCTGGTCGCGGGTGTGTGGCATCGTTCTGATACCCCTCTTCGGTCGGGATTTAGCGGATGCGGTATAGCCCAGGCCGGGTCATGTTTCCAGAACCTCCGCAGGCGCCGGCTCGCCCCAGCGGCGGACGATGCCCGCGTCCAGCCCGAACAGGTCCAGGGCCCGCCCGACGGCGTGGTCCACCAGATCGTCGATGGTCTGCGGGCGGCTGTAGAAGGCGGGGACCGGCGGGGCGATCACCGCGCCCATCTCGGCCAGCTGGGTCATGGTGCGCAGGTGTCCGAGATGCAGCGGCGTCTCGCGCACCATCAGCACCAGCGGGCGGCGCTCCTTCAGCGTGACGTCGGCGGCGCGGGTCAGCAGGGTGGAGGTCACGCCCGTGGCGATCTCGCTCATCGTGCGGATGGAGCAGGGGGCGACGATCATGCCCATGGCGCGGAAGCTGCCGCTGGCGATGGCCGCGCCAATGTCGGCGGCGGCGTAGGACACGTCGGCGAGAGCGCGCAGCTCCGCCACCTTCATGTCCGTCTCATGGGCCAGGGTGACTTCGGCGGAGCGGCTGACGACGAGGTGCGATTCGACGCCGATCCGGCGCAGAACGGACAGCAGCCGGATGCCCAGGATCACGCCCGAGGCTCCACTGATGCCGACGACAAGACGGGAGGGTGCAGTCATTCCGAAGAAGTAGCGCGCGGGCTGGGCGTCGTCCAGAGCGCGGTCTTCACGGACCGGAAGCCGGGGGCGGTGGGACGGGCCGCTCCCGGCGCACACAAGCAAAAAGCCCCCCTCCCGCCGGGGGAGAGGGGCCGGGTAAGCGGCGTCAGCGCGCCTCTTGCCGTTCCGAATAGGGCGACTCGTCGCCGTAGCCTTCCTCGCCGTCCTGCGCCTCGCGCTCTTCCTGGGACAGCGGAACGCCGCCGCGGCGGACGGCCAGGGCCAGGGCCTCCTCCAGCTCGCGCTGGGTGCACAGGCCGAGCAGCACGGGGTTGCGCGGCTTGATGTTCGGGGCGTTCCAGTGCGTGCGGTCACGCACGGCCGCGATGGTCGGCTTGGTCGTGCCGATCAGGCGGCAAAGCTGGGCGTCCGACAGCTCCGGATGGTGCTTCAGCAGCCAGGAAATGGCGTCCGGCTTGTCGCCGCGCTTGGTGATCGGGGTGTAGCGCGGCCCCTTGGACCGGGCCGCCGGCAGCGGCAGGTCGGGGACCAGCAGCTTCAGGCGCAGATCCTGGTTGCGCTCGCAGCGTTCGATCTCGCCCTTGGTCAATTGACCGTTGGCCACCGGGTCCAGCCCGACCATGCCGACCGCCACCTCGCCATCGGCGATGGCCTGGACCTCCAGGGAATGCAGGCCGCAGAAGGCTGCGATCTGCTCGAAGGTCAAGGATGTGTTCTCGACCAGCCAGACGGCCGTCGCTTTCGGCATCAAGGGCAGTGCCATCGTCCCTCCTGACAACTCCAACCCGACCGCACCCGCTGGCGGGTGGCGCGATCGGCCATACTTTACCGGATGGTCCCGAGCTTCGCCCTCCATATAGGGCCGGAACCGGTCGATGTAAGCGTGCTCGGGCAGGCGGCCGGGAAAACCCGGACACCGATCCCTCTGCTAACCGTCTTGGCGCGCTTTAGCAAGCCCACCCGGCTGTTCGGGAACAAGAATGAAGCGAAAAAAATGCTTGAAAGGGGATTCCCGGCTGTGAATCCGGGGATCCCTTCGCAATCCAACGGTTCGCGGGTGCGGTGACGGTCAGCCGCCAACCGTCATGACGATCTTGCCGATGTGCGCGCTGGATTCCATCAGGGCGTGCGCCTCGGACGCCTGCTCCAGCGTGAAGACCTTGTGGATCACCGGCTTTACCGTGCCGGCTTCCAGCAGCGGCCAGACCTTCTCGCGCAGGGCGGCGGCAATGCGGCCCTTCTCCTCGACCGAGCGGGCGCGCAACGTGGAGCCGGTGAGGGTCAGGCGCTTGGTCATCACCGGGAACATGTTGATGGAGACCTTCGGTCCCTGGAGGAAGGCGATGGAGACGTGCCGCCCGTCCGGGGCCATGATGCCGATGTCGCGGGCGATGTAGTCGCCGCCGACCATGTCCAGCACCACGTCGACGCCGCGCCCGCCGGTCTCCTTCTGGATGACGGCGGCGAAGTCCTCGGTCTTGTAGTCGATGGCCCGGTCGGCGCCGAGTTCCTCGCAGGCGCGGCACTTCTCGGCGCTGCCGGCGGTGGTGAAGACCTTGGCCCCGAAGGCCTTGGCGAGCTGGATGGCCGTGGTGCCGATGCCGCTGGAGCCGCCATGGACCAGCAGCGTCTCGCCGGGCTTCAGCGCGCCGCGCTCGAACACGTTGGTCCAGACGGTGAAGAAAGTCTCCGGAACGGCCGCGGCCTCGACCATGCCATAGCCCTTCGGCACGGGGAGGAGCTGCAGCGCCGGAACCACGCAATACTGGGCATAGCCGCCGCCCGAGATCAGGGCGCAGACCGCGTCGTCGGCGGCCCACTCCGTGACGCCCTCGCCCAGGGCGACGACGCGCCCGGCGATCTCCAGGCCCGGCAGGTCGGAAGCGCCCGGCGGCGGGTCGTACCGGCCCTGGCGCTGCAGCATGTCCGGGCGGTTGACGCCCGCCGCCTCCACCGCCACCAGCACCTCGCCGGGGCCGGGCACCGGGGCGGGACGCTGCACGGTGCGCAGGACCTCCGGGCCGCCGGGTTGCGAAATCTCCACGCAGGTCATGCTGTCCGGCAGGGCGATGCCCATGGTGTCTCCCCCATTCCTCGTTGACGCGGTGTCCACCGTTCCGGCTGTCGCCGTTCCGGGCGGCCGGGCCGTTTGTGTCCGCAGGCGTCCAAAGTTAGAATTCCGCACCGGCGCTGACAAGCACGCCCCGCCGGCCTTTCCGACGGGCGGGAAGCGGACGGCGCGGGGCAGGGATGCGCACGCGGGAGGAGAAGCCCTATGGACATTGACGATCTGGAGCCGCGCAAGGCCAAGCCGGCGCTAAAGGACCTGACCGCGCTGGGCGTGGCGGAGCTGAAGGACTACATCGCCGGGCTGGAGGCGGAGATCGCCCGCGCCCGCGCCGCCATCGCCAGCAAGGAGGCGCAGAAGAACGCCGCCGAGGCCTTCTTCAAGAAGCCGTCCTGATAATGGGAAAAGCCCCTCGCCCGGGATGGGAGAGGGGCATCGGTCCGTGAAATCTCAGTCCGCGCCGACCAGATCGCGGTAGCAGTGCCAGGAGGCGTGGCCGATCAGAGGCAGGGCCAGCGCCAGCCCGAGGAAGCCGGTGACCATCCCCGCCGCGGTGAACAGCACGATCAGGAAGGCCCAGCCGGCCATGGTCCGCAGATTCTCGCGCAGCACCGCGACGCTGGTCGCCATGGCGGTGAAGCTGTCGGTCTCGCGGTCGAGCAGCATCGGGATCGACACCACGCTGATGGCGAAGACCGCCGTGGCGATGACGCCGCCGACGATGGTGCCGGTCAGCAGGAACGGGATCGTCTGGGCCGAGAAGAAGACGCGGTCGACGAGCTGGTCAAAGGCCGGCGGTTCCGTCGCGAAGAACAGCGCGAAGATCAGGAAGGCGATGCGGATCCAGGCCAGCATGGCCAGCATCAGCGCCAGCCCGATCCCGGCGATCTGCACGCCGTTGCGGCGGTAGGCCCCGGCGACCTTCATCAGGGTCGGCGTCTCCCCCCGCTCCAGCAGGCGGCTGGTCTCGTAGAGGCCGACGGCGAAGACCGGTCCCAGCAGCATGAAGCCCGCCGCCATCGGCAGGACCAGATACTGCATGTCCTGCATCGACAGCACGGCCACCAGCGCGAGGCTGGACAACACCGCCAGCAGGCCGTAGACGGCGCTGATCGTGGGGCTGGCGCACATGTCGCGCCAGCCGGCGCTCAGCCACACCCAGGGGCGGTCGACGTCGACGCTGCGGATTCGCGGAAGATAGGGGGCCGGCTTGTGGAACTCGGAGGGTTCCTTGCGCCGGATCGGCCGATGGAATTGGGACGCACCGCGGTGAGACGACATGTCGACCATGATGATGGTCCTCCCCTTTGCCCATTGCGCCTCTCGTGAGGAGGGGAGTGTAGCAAAGCGGTCCGCAGCGTTCCAGATTGTCTTACGGACGAATTGTTTGAATACCTAATTGTCACAAAAGCGATACCAAAGCACGGGCTTGGCCGTCACTCGCCAGCCTTTTCGCCGTCAACCTTCTTGCCGTCGAGATCCGCTTCACGGCGCTCGGCGTCCTGACGATCGCGCAGCTTCTCGGCCTTGGTGCGCCCGAAGCGGATGCGGTTCGCCTCGGCGGTTTTTTCACGTTCTTCCTTCTGGCGCATCTTCCGGAAGCGGTTCAGGTTCACGACATCGGCCATGGGGCGCGTCTCCTGAGGGCGGGGCATATCGTCTTTTGGACAACTCGGCCGTTGGAATGCCCAAATTGCTTGTTTTCTTTCGGGACGATAGTTTAGCGGAACCCCGTGCCACCCGGAAGACCGGAGCGGGCGCCGGGGGTTCCCGCGGCTTGTGGCGGACATCTTGTGGCAGGAACACGGCGACTTAACAGCCGAACGGTGGGGAAGGCGGGGCAACCGGTGAAGAAACTCCTGATCGCGGCGCTGATTCTATTGGGCCTGCTGGTGGCCGCGGTGCTGATCGTGCCGAGCGTGATCGACTGGAACGCCTACAAGGCCCAGATCGCGGACAAGGTGTCCGCCGCCACGGGCCGCAAGGTGGAGCTGAAGGGCGACATCGGCCTGTCCCTGCTGCCGGCCCCGGCGCTGACGGTGCGCGACGCGCGTCTGGCCAATGCGCCCGGCGGGTCCGAGGAGGATATGGCCCGCCTGAAGGAGTTGGACGTCCGCGTGGCCCTCGGCCCGCTGCTCGGCGGCCACATCCAGGTGCAGAGCATCAGGCTGATCGACCCGACCTTCCTGTTCGAGACGCTGCCCGACGGGCGCTTCAACTGGGATCTGTCGGGTGCCGGCACCGGCCGTACGGCGGGTGCCGGGCCGGGCGGATCGGGCGATGGGCTGGCCTCTGCGGTCAGCTTCGATCAGGTGACTGTGCAGAACGGCACCATCCATTACCGCGACGCCCGCACCGGTCAGTCGGAGGTGATCGACCAGATCGATGCGCGGATCGTCGCCGGCAGCTTCACCGGGCCGTTCCAGGGGCAGGGCGGTTTCCGGGCGCGCGGCGTGCCGCTGCGCGGGGAGATGTTCGTCAGCCGCCTGATCGACGGCGCCGCCGTCCAGGTCCGGGCGACGCTGTCGATGGCCGACACCGACGCCACGCTGCGCTTCGCGGGAATCGTGACCAACCCGCCGGGCAGCGGCGGATCGCGCGCCCAGGGTGACCTGCGCGTCGAAGGAAGCGACCTGTCCCGCGCGCTGGCTCTGGTCCGCAAAGGCTCGGCCGCGGGCGAGGACAGGAAGGCGACCGCCTTGCTCGCCCAGTCCTTCGGCATCCGCACGGCGGTCGAGGCGTCCCCGACCGCGGCGAGCTTCACCAATTTGGAGGCGCAGCTCGGCGACACGCGCGCCACCGGCACGGCGACCCTGCGCAGCGGAACGCCGGCAAGGGCAGAACTGACGCTGGCCCTGAACCGGCTCGACCTTGACGCCTGGCTGGACCGTGCGGGCGCCGGCGGGGGTTCGGATGCCGGCGCCCAGCCCGCCGCCCGCAATGGAAACACGGTCAAAAGCGCGCCGCCCAGCGCTCCATCCGGCGGCGCCCCGGCCCCGACCGGCGGCGCGACCCAGCCCGGCGGCTTCTCCCTGCCGGACGCGCTGGACGCCAAGCTCGACCTCGCGGTGGACGGCATCACTTACAACGGCGGCATCATCCGTCAGGGGCGGGTGGAAGCCAGCCTGACCGGCGGCACATTGAACATCGACCGTGTCAGCGCACTGCTGCCCGGCGGCTCCGATATCGTGGCGGCGGGGGAGCTGGCAGCGGCCAACGGCCAGCCGAATCTCAATCTGCGGATGGAGGCGAACGCCGACAACCTGCGCGCTGTGCTGGAATGGCTGCGGGTGGACGTCCGCGCCGTTCCGGCGGACCGGCTGCGCCGGGCCTCGGTTGCCGCGCAGTTGCAGGGACGCCCCGGGAGGCTGGACGTGAACGGCCTGGACCTGCGGGTAGACGCCAGCCGCCTGACCGGCGCCGTCGCCTATGTCGACCGCGGGCGGCCCGCCTTCGGCGCGCGGCTTGACCTCGACCGGCTGAACCTCGACGCCTATCTGCCCCAAGCGGGCGACAGTGCGGCGGCCCAGGCCGCACCTGCCGCCAATGGCGGGGGCAACGCCGCGGCTCCCGCTTCGGCCAACGGTGCCGCCCAGACATCCGCGCGCAACGGGCGTTCATCCATGTCACCGGCCCGGCTGCTGGCCGGTGTCGACGCGAACCTGGAATTGTCGGTCGGCCAACTGACCGTGCGCAACACGCCGGTCCAGGGGCTTCGGCTCGACGCCACCGCCGCGGGCGGCGCCCTGTCGATCAAGGAGGCGACGGTGCAGGACGCCGCCGGGGTGAAGCTCCGCCTGGACGGGCAGATCGCCGGGCTGGAGCCGCTGCGTGGCGCCCATCTGACGCTGAACGCCGAGGCCGCCAGCCTGGAGGGGGTGGCGCGCGCCGTTCCCTGGCCGGAGGGTGCCCCCGCGCCGGAGCGGCTGGGCGCGGTGAAGGCGCAGGCCCGCCTTTCGGGCGACGCCGAGCGTCTGGCGGTCGAGCTGGGGGCGGAGGCGGCCGAAGGCTCGCTTGAGGTGGGCGGCACGGTGCTGAGCGTCGAGAAGAATCCATCCGTCGATCTGAAACTGCGCGCCAAGCACCCGGAGCTGGCCCGGCTGGCCAGCCTGTTCGCCGATGATGCCGTGTCCGGCTCCTATGGCCCCATGGACCTCTACACGGAGCTGGCGGGGACGCGGAAAGCCTTCACGTTGGGCAACATCCAGGGCGTGCTGGCCGGTGTTACGGTCAAAGGCAAGGCCAGCGCCGACCTGAACGGCAGCAAGCCGCGGGTGGAAGCCGACCTGCAGACCGGCGATCTGGAGCTGGACCGGCTGGCGGTGCTTCCCGCCGCCGCCCGCCCTGCCGGCGCCACTTCTCCGGCAGCCGTGACACCGCCGGGCGCCTCAGCCGCCGCGGCGGGGGATTTCAGTGGGCTGCGCCGCTTCGACGGGCGCTTCGCGCTGACCTCCTCCGCCCTCGTCAAGGGTGGTACGCGAATCGAGAATCCGGCTCTGCGCGCCACCGTGACCAACGGCGTGCTGACGGTGGAGCGGTTCGACGGCACCCTGATGGGTGGCCAGCTCGGCGCCACAGGGCGGCTTGCCGCGCCGGGCAACCAGACGCCGACCGCCGAGGCCACCATCACGCTGTCCAAGGCCAAGCTGGCCGAGGCGGTGGGCGGCGGCTTGGGCGGCGGAGCGCTGGAGATCGCCGGCGGCGTGCTGGACGCCGAGGCCAACCTGACGACCAGCGGGGCCGGCGGCGACGCCATGCTCAAGGCGCTGGCCGGCCAGGGCCGGATCAGCGCCCGTGACGGTCTGCTGCGCGGCTTCGATCTCGGCGTTCTGCGCGACCGGCTGACCAAGCTGGAACGCCCGCAGGAGCTGCTGGGCGCGGTGATGGGCGGCCTTCAGGGCGGGGAAACCCGCTTCGCCCGGCTGGACGGCAGCTTCGCCATCGACAAGGGCGTGGCGCGCACCGAGGACACGCGGCTGACCTCCGACCTGGGCGAGGCGGTGGCGGCGGGGCAGGTCAACCTGCCGGCGCAGACCATCGACATGCGCGTCCGCCTGACCGTGCAGTCCGACCAGTCGCTTCCCCCGCTGACCGTCCGCATGACCGGCGCGCTCGACAAGCCTACCCGCTCCTTCGAGATGCAGGAGGTGCAGGAGTATTTCGCCCGCCGCGCCGCCGAGGGGCTGCTGAACAAGGTGGTGCCGAAGGATCTGCCGATTCCCGGCGGCGGCAACGCCCCGAAGCCGGACGCGCTGTTGAAGGGGCTGATCGACGGGCTGCGGCGTTGAGAGTGAGGACGCACGTGGCGCAAGCCCCGTGACGCATTGCGTCCAAGCCCGTTGAAGTTCCGTGGGGCGGGTCCCATAATGCGGCAGACAAGAAGCGGATTTTGAGTCGATGCAGGTGGACAATAAGATTTTGGACGATCTGGCCCGCGTTGCGGGCGGTGCGCTCGGCGCGCTGTCGTCCCTGCGCGAGGAAGCTGAGGCGCAGATGCGCCAGCAGTTCGAGCGCGTTCTGTCGCGGATGGATGTGGTGAGCCGCGAGGAGTACGAGGCCGTCCGCGCCATGGCCGCCAAGGCCCGCGAGGAGCAGGAGGCCATGGCCGAGCGCCTCGCCGCGCTGGAGGCCACGGTGGCCGGACTGCAGGCCGGTCGTGACGCGAAGCCGGCGTCGGGCACCGCCGCCCCCGCGGTCGGCCCCATTGCCGGAGGAGGCACCGGACCGGTCTGATCCGGTCCTTCGTCAACGTCTCCGAACCTTCACGGATGCACCGCCGAAAACCAGTTGCGCCGGCCAGACCCTTTTGGCACGGTGCATTGGGTGGTATGCATCCGTCTGCCAGCCACAACATCTCGGGGCTTCACCTTCTTGCGCGAAGGCGGACCGGCCCCGGGGCGGTTCCGTCCACCGCGCCTTTACAGGAGGACGCCGATATGTCGGCTGTTGCCGTCGACACCCCCTCATCCGCGCACAATCCCCTGGACATCGTCGAGGAGATCGTCACCGCCAACGAATGGCCCTTCGAGCGGGCCGGCGAGGACGAGCTGATCGTCGAGATCGGCGGGCGCTGGTGCGATTACCGTCTTTATTTCGTCTGGCAATCCGACGTCAGTGCGATGCAGTTCTCCTGCCAGTTCGACATGAAGGTCCCGGCGGCGCGCCGGTCCTCCGTGAACGACCTGCTGGCGGAGGTGAACGCGCGCATGTGGTTGGGCCATTTCGACGTTTGCGCCGAGGAGCACACCCCGATGTTCCGCCAGACCATGCTGCTGCGCGGTTCGCGTGGCGCGACGGTGGAGCAGCTTGAGGACCTTGTCGAGATCGCCCTCTCGGAGTGCGAGCGCTTCTACCCCGCCTTCCAGTTCGTGATCTGGGGCGGCAAGTCCGCGTCGGAGGCGGTATCCGCCGCCATCCTCGACACCGCAGGGGAGGCGTGACCGCCATGGCGCAAGTTGGGACGCAGGGTTGCACGTTGCTGCTGGCCGGCTGCGGCAAGATGGGCGGGGCGATGCTCGACGGCTGGCTGACGGCCGGTATCGCGTCCAGCGTCGCCGTGGTCGAACCGTCCGGCCTGCCGGAGTCCCTGCGCGGCAACCCCGCCGTCATCCTGGCGAGCGGTCCGGACAGCGTGCCCGCCGAATTCACGCCGGACGTGGTGGTTCTTGCGGTGAAGCCGCAGGTGATGGATTCGGTCCTTCCGGCCTACCGGGCGCTGGTCCGCCCCGGCACGGTGTTCCTGTCCGTCGCCGCCGGCAAGACCATCGCCTCCTTCGAGTCGGCGCTGGGAGAGGGAGCGGCCATCGTCCGCTCCATGCCCAACACGCCCGCTGCCATCGGCCGCGGCATGACCGTCGCCGTCGGCAACCCGGTGGTGACGGAGGTGCAGAAGTCGCTGTGCGATTCGCTGCTGCGCGCGGTCGGCGACGTTGCCTGGGTTGAGGACGAGTCGCTCCTCGATCCGGTGACCGCCGTCTCGGGCAGCGGCCCCGCCTACGTCTTCCTGTTGGTCGAGGCGATGGCGAAGGCCGGCGAGGCCGCCGGTTTGCCCGCCGAGCTTGCCATGCGTCTGGCGCGGGCCACCGTTGCGGGGGCGGGCGAGTTGCTCCACCAGTCCCCGATCGCCGCCGCCGACCTGCGCAAGGCGGTGACCAGTCCCAACGGCACCACCCAGGCGGCGCTCGACGTGCTGATGGCCGGGGACGGCATGCAGCCGCTGTTCGACCGCGCCGTCGCCGCCGCCGCGAACCGTTCCCGCGAACTGGCGAAGTAAGGCGTCATGGCGGCCCTCAGCCCCTCCGCCCAACGCGTCCAGGCCCTGCTGGACGGCTTCGGCCATGGCCACGCGGTGGTGGAGCATGAGGGCAGCACCCGCACTTCGGAAGACGCGGCCAACGCCGTCGGCTGCGCCGTGGCGCAGATCGCCAAGTCCTTGATCTTCCGTGCGAAGGACAGCGGCCGGCCGGTGCTGGTGGTGGCCAGCGGGGCCAACCGGGTGGACGAAAAGGCGGTCGGCCGGCTGATCGGCGAAAAGATCGAGCGGGCCGATCCGGACTTCGTTCGCGAGGCCACCGGCTTCGCCATCGGCGGGGTGCCGCCCATCGGCCACGCCGTGCCGCCGCTGGTTCTGATCGACGCCGACCTGATGGGCCTCGACGCCATCTGGGCCGCCGCCGGCACTCCCAACGCGGTCTTCCGCCTGACCCCGGCGCAACTCGTCGCCATCACCGGCGGGCGGGTCGAAGCCATCCGCAAGGACTGACCGCCCGACAAGCGAGCCGGTCAACCGGGCAGGATGCCGCAGCGCGGCATGACCGCGCATCGCCGGGCCACCCCTCTTCCAAGCCTCTGGATTCTCTGGCAAGACTCTTCCCAACGAGTTCTTGAACAGAGACGCATCAGGGAGGCCCCCCGTGACTGACGCCCGGCACAACCCGTACGAGACCGACCTCGACCAGAACGCCGCCAACACGGTGCCGCTGTCGCCGCTCTCGTTCCTGCGCCGCACCGCCGCCGTCTATCCGCAGCGCATTGCCGTGATCCACGGCCCGGTCCGCCGCACCTGGGCGGAAACCTACGAGCGCTGCGTGCGCCTCGCCTCGGCGCTGGCGAAGCGCGGCATCGGGCTGGGCGACACGGTCGCGGTCATGGCCCCCAACACCCCGGAATCCTTCGAGGCGCATTTCGGCGTGCCGATGACCGGCGCGGTCCTCAACGCCCTGAACATCCGCCTGGACGCCGAGGCGCTGGCCTTCATCCTAGAGCATGGCGAGGCCAAGGTGCTGCTGACCGACCGGGAGTTCTCCGGCGTCATCTCCAAGGCCGTCCATATGCTGGAGCCGAAGCGCCGCCCGATCGTCATCGACATCGACGACCCGCAGGCCAAGGGTGGCGAACTGATCGGGGAGCAGACCTACGAGCAGTTCCTGGAGACCGGAGACCCGGCCTATGAATGGCCGATGCCGGCCGACGAGTGGCAGGCCATCGCGCTGAACTACACCAGCGGAACCACCGGCAACCCAAAGGGCGTCGTCTACCACCACCGCGGTGCCTACCTGAACGCCATGGGCAACGTGCTGACCTGGGCGATGCCGCACCATCCCGTCTATCTGTGGACTCTGCCGATGTTCCACTGCAACGGCTGGTGCTTCCCCTGGACGGTCACCGCCATGGCCGGCACCAACGTCTGCGTCCGCACGATCACCGCCAAGGGCATCTACGACGCTCTGGCCGACCTCGGCGTTACCCACATGTGCGGCGCCCCCATCATCATGGGCCTGATCGTCAACGCGCCGGAGGACCAGAAGCGAGAGATCCCGCGCGGTGTGAAGATGATGACCGCGGGCGCCGCCCCGCCCGCCGCGGTGATCGAGAAGATCGAGCGGATGGGCTTCGACGTCACCCACGTCTACGGCCTGACCGAGGTCTACGGCCCGGTGACCATCTGCGCTTGGCACGAGCACTGGAACGACCTGCCGCTGGAGGAGCGCGCGGCGTTGAAGGCGCGGCAGGGCGTGAACTACGCCACGCTGGAAGGGCTGATGGTCGCCGACCCCAACACGCTCCAGCCGACCCGCAAGGACGGCGTGACGATGGGCGAGATCTTCATGCGCGGCAACACCGTCATGAAGGGCTATCTGAAGAACCCGCGGGCCACCGAGGAGGCGTTCTCCGGCGGCTGGTTCCACACCGGCGACCTCGGCGTCTGGCATCCCGACGGCTACATCGAGCTGAAGGACCGGTCGAAGGACATCATCATCTCCGGCGGCGAGAACATCTCGACCATCGAGGTCGAATCGGTCCTCTACAAGCATCCGGACATCGTCGAGGCCGCCGTGGTCGCCCGCCCGGACGAGAAGTGGGGCGAGACGCCCTGCGCCTTCGTCACCGTGAAGGAGGGCAAGCAGCTGACGGAAGCCGAGGTGATCGCCTATTGCCGCGAGCATCTGGCCCACTTCAAGTGCCCGCGCACCGTCGTTTTCACCGCCCTGCCGAAGACCTCGACTGGCAAGATCCAGAAATACGTGCTGCGCGATCAGGCCCGTGCGCTCAACGGGGAGAAGGCGTGACCGCTATGACCGGGGGCTTCGGCCCCCTTCTGCCCGAGGAGCGGGCGGACGCCACGACCCTGGTCCGCCAGGGCTTCGGCATTCCCCGCGAGTATTTCGACCGGTCGGTGGAGCTCTTCGGGCCGGACGTGATGCGCGGCCTGCGTGCCGGACCGGAGGCGGGGCGCGCCGGCGGGCTCGTCGCCTGCGCCGCCGTCTGGCCGATGGACCAGTGGTTCGGCGGGCGCCCGGTGCCGTCCTGCGGCGTGGCGGCGGTGACTGTCGATCCGGCGGAGCGCGGGCGCGGCTACGGCACCGCACTGATGCGCGGCCTGTTGGAGGAGGCGCGGGCCGGGGGCGCCGCGCTGTCGGTGCTCTATCCGGCGACCCTGCCGGTCTACACCCGCCTCGGCTTCGGGCGGGGTGGGGTGTCCTTCGACTGGAGCGCCCCGCCGGCCGTCCTTTCCGCCGGGCCGCCGCCGGGAGACGGATGGATTCGCCGGACCGAGGCCAGCGACGCCAGCCCCCTTGCGGCGCTACGCCGCAGCCTGCTCTCCACCAACAACGGTCTGGTGGAGCGCAATGAAGGGCTTTGGAGCTTCGCCCTCTGCCCGGACGGAGTTCCGTCCGATGTTTACACTTTTGGTGGTTCTGGCGGCCCCGAGGGCTACGTTGCGGTGGCGCCACCCGCTGATAGAAAACTCCATGTTGCGGATCTCTGCCTCATCAGCCCGCGCGCGGTGCGGCTGGCCCAGGGGTTCCTGGCCGGTTACCGGGCGCAGATCGACCGCGTGACGTGGCGCGGCGGACCCGACGATCCGCTGGTTCTGCTGGCGCCGGAACGCGGGGTGCGTACGGAAGCCTGCGACGAATGGTTGCTGCGTATTCTTGACGTGCCGTGCGCTCTGGAAAGCCGCGGCTACCCATCAAGGGTTGTGGGAGAATTGGTCCTTGATGTATCGGATGCGCTGATTCCGGAGAATTCCGGCTGCTTCCGGTTGTGCTTGTCCGATGGGAGAGCCGCCGTGCGCCGGTTGCCGAGGGCTCCGAACAGCGCTGAAAAGGCCGGCGGAAAGACGGATGGAGCGGTGCTGTCTCTGTCCATCGCCGCGCTCTCCAGCCTCTACAGCGGGCACAAGGGGCCGCACGCTCTCCGTCAGGTTGGCCTTCTGCGCGGAAACGATGAGGCGTTGGCGCTGGCGGCGCTGTTTTTCTCGGGGCCGGCGCCCTGGATGCCGGACCGTTTCTGAAGCGGTGATACCAGTTGCGTTTATCAAACCAGAAATTAACCCTTTCTGATGTATCCCTTAGCGACAAAGGCATGACGACGGCCAAAGCATAAGGCCGTACGATCCGGGGGAGCCCGATTTCATGACGATTGGAACGCGGATTGCGCTCGGTTTTGCAGCGGTCCTTCTAATGACGGTTGCCGTGGCGTTCGTTGGTTGGAACAGCCTGCGCACCTACGCCGGACGCGTCGATCTGGCAGCCCACACCGCCGAACTGGACGCCCGGTTAAAAACCGTGCGGATCGAGGAAGCCCGTTTCGTCACCGAGCGGGACTCCAAGGCCGCCGACAACGTGCCCGGCATGCTGGACCGGCTGCGCGACGAGGCGCAGGGCACGCGGTCTGCGCTGGAGGACGCCGGCAGCATCCGGCTGGTCGACGAGATCCTGTCGGGCATCGCCGGCTATCGCAGCGCCTTCGCCAACTTCGTCGCCCAGGACAAGGAGGCTCGCGCCCGCACCCAGAGCATGGAGACGCGTGCCCAGGCCCTGCGGGAGATCGCGGAGAAGATCGGCAACCAGCAGTCCGACCGCTACGACCAGAACATGGTCAGCCTGAAGGACGCGGAACACGCCGTGCGGCAGAGCCGCGACACCTCCGACCGCGCCGACCGGCTGATCGAGATGGTGTTGGAGGCGCGACGCCTCCAGTCCGACTTCGCCCACACACGCAATCCCGCGACCATGGCCGCCGCCGGGGAGGCCATCGCCGCCCTGCTGGCCAACGCGGAGACCATTGAGAAGGATCTCGTCGGCACCAACGACGAGGAGCTGGCCCAACGGATCGTCACCATCGCCGGCGCCTACCGGATGGTGTTCGAGCAGGCTGGCGCCGAAGGTGTCGGCGATTCGGCCAGCGGCCGCATCCAGGCGCTGGATCGCCATGCGCACGAGATCCAGAACCTCGCCCACGAGATGCAGGAGAACCAGGCGATGGTCTCCAGTGCGCTCCAGGAAGCCGCGAATTTCGCCCAGAGCGAGGTGAACGAGGCCGTTCAACTGCGCGGCATCGCCATGCGCCTGATCCAGGGCGCGCAGGCTGCAATGCTGGGCCAGCGCGACTTCATCCTGATGAGCGGGGAGGACGCACGCGGGCGGGTGCACGGCGCGGTGAAGGAGACGCTGGCGCTTGCCACCCAGGCCGGAGCCGTGCTGGTTGATTCGGAAGGGCGTGCGCTGATTGCCGCCATCACCGAGGCGGCGCAGGCCTTCGACGGGGAGTTCGCCGCCCTGGTCACCGCCAGCGAGAACCAACGCACCGCCTCCAGGACCATGGCCAAGGCCGCGGGCGATGTCAGCGAGCAGGTGGCCCGTCTCGTCTCCATCCAGCGCGACGACCGCGAGAACGGGCGGAGCGGGGCGGAACTGATCATCATCATCGGTGCCGCCGTGGCGTTGGCTCTGGGCATGGTCATGGCCTGGATCATCGACCGCGCCATCACCCACCCGATGCACGCCATGACCAAGGCGATGGGCCGGCTGGCCGAAGGCGACCTGACGGTGGACATCCCCGGCGGCGACCGCCGGGACGAATTGCGCGCCATGGCCGACGCGCTCAGCGTCTTCAAGGAGAACGCCCTGGAGATGCAGCGCATGGAGGGCGAGCGGGAGGAGATGCGCCGGCAGATCGACGCAGACCGCCGCCGCACGATGAACGAGTTCGCCAACGGTTTCGAACAGGCGGTGTCGGGCGTCGTCCTGTCGCTGACCGAGTCCGCCGGCAATCTGGGCCGCGATGCGCAGGAGATGTCGTCCGACGCCGCCCTGACCACGGCCAAGTCGAGCGCCGTCGCCGCGGCGTCGGAACAGGCGTCGAGCAACGTGCAGACCGTCGCGGCGGCGGCAGAGGAACTGTCCTCGTCCATCGCCGAGATTTCCCGCCAGCTCAACAGCAGTTCGCAGGTGGCGGTGGGGGCGGCGGCCAAGGCGACGGAGACCAACGGCATCGTCGAAGGGCTGGCCGAAGCGGCGCAGCGCATCGGGCAGGTGGTGGACCTGATCGGCGAGATCGCCGAGCAGACCAATCTGCTGGCCCTGAACGCGACCATCGAGGCGGCGCGGGCCGGGGAGGCCGGAAAGGGCTTCGCGGTGGTGGCGACGGAGGTGAAGAACCTCGCCGGCCAGACCGCCAAGGCGACCGAGGAGATTTCCAGCCAGGTGGCGCAGATGCAGGCGGCGACGGGCGGGGCGGTGGGCGCCATCCGCACCATCTCCGACGCGGTCGGCACCATCAGCAGCACGGTCAGCGAAATCGCCCGCGCCATGGAGCAACAGGGTCTCGCCACCCGCGAGATCGCCCAGAACGTCAACCAGGCCGCCGAGGGCACTCAGGAGGTGATGCACCACATCGCCGAAGTGACCAACGCCGCCACCAAGACCGGCGGCGCCGCCGACGCGGTGCTGAGCGCCAGCCGGACGCTGGCTGGTCAGGCCGAGCATCTGCGGTCCGAGGTGCAGGGCTTCCTGAATAAGGTGCGGACCGCCTGATCGCGGTCCGCCGGGGGGCCGGGGGCCGAAAAATCCCCCGACCCGTCCCCGTTGCTTTCGCACGGGGCATCTGTTAAGCCGCGCCGAGCCTCACGGACGCGAGATCTCATGGACTTCTCCTTGTCACAGCGCGACTCCGCCCGGGGCACACCCGACGCGATTCTGGCGGGTGTCGCCGGCGTCGCGGTGGCGTCTCTCGGCCCGCTGGCCTCGATGGCGCCGCGCGGTTTGCCGGTCTGGGCCGTTCTGATCGCCCTGGTGGGACTGGCCGGTCTGGCCCGCCGTGGCGCCCTGGGGCGGCTGCAACGGGCGATGCCCGGCACCGCCTTGGTTCTGGCCTTTCTGGCCCTGGCCTCCCTTTCCATCCTGTGGAGCCCGTCGCCGCGCGCCGGTTTGACGGTGGTGGAGATCGCCTATATCGGCCTCGGCGCGCTGGCCGGCGGTGCGTGGCTGTCCTCGCTGCCGGGGGTGGAGGCGCGTCGGCTGATCGGCCTGTTCCTGATCGGCGTGTTCGCCGGGGTCCTGCTGTTCGCGGTGGAGGCCGCGCTGGATTTCCCGCTGCACCGCTGGTGGAACCACGTGCCGGCGGGCGTCGAGATTGCCGAGACCAACGTGCCAAAGCGCACGGCGGTTTTGCTCTGTCTGCTGGTCTGGCCGGCGGCGATGGCGCTCGATCGGGCCGGACGGCGGGGGCTGGCCGTCGCGCTTCCCGCGGTCTTCGCAGCGGCCTGCCTGCTGCTGACCAGCCGCTCGGCCATGCTGGGCATCGTCACGGGCGGGGCGGTCTTCGCGCTCGCCGTCTGGTCGCCGCGTCTCGTCCGCGGGGTGCTGGCGGCGGTCCTCGCGGTGGCCTTCACCTTCGTCTTGCCGCTGGTGCTGCTGTTCGATCGCGTGCTGAACCTGGACGGCGCCGACTGGCTGTTCCGATCAGCGCAGCACCGGGTGGAGATTTGGGGCATGGCCGCCAATCGGGCGCTGGAGACTCCCTTCTTCGGACAGGGCATAGACGCCTCCCGCGCGTTGGAGCCGGAGGGGGCGGTGTCCCGTTTCGGCACGCTGACCGACAGCTTGTTGCCGCTGCACCCCCACAACGCCTTCCTTCAGGTCTGGCTGGAGCTTGGCGCCTTCGGCGCCGCGCTGGCCCTGGCGGCGGCGCTGCTGCTCCTGTTCGGCACGGGGCGGATGGAGCGGCGGCTGCAACCCTTCGCACTGGCTCTCTTCGCATCGGCGTTGGCAATGGCGAGCACGGCCTACGGCATCTGGCAGGCGTGGTGGATGGGCGGCATGCTTGCCGCCGGCCTGATGCTCCGCTTGGCCGCGCGCACCCCGGCGGGGGGCGAATGACGGTGGAGAGCGGCAACGAACCCCGCCGCGTTCTGGTCATCAAGCTGGGTGCCTTCGGAGATTTCTTCCTGGCACAGACCGCCTTTTCGGCCATCCGGCGGCACCACGCCGCCGACCATCTGGCGCTGATGACCCTGCCGTCCCTGGCCCCGCTCGCCCGCCTCAGCGGCCTGTTCGACGAGGTCTTGGAGGATCCGCGCGAGCGGTCGCTCGGGGCCTATCGGCGCGTCCGCCGCCTGCTGCGCGCCGGGCGCTTCGACCGGGTCTACGACCTTCAGGCGCAGCCGCGCATCGACCGCTATTTCTGGCTGCTCGCCCCCGGCCCCTGGCCGGAATGGTCGGGCACGGCCTGGGGCGCTTCGCACCGCGACCAGTATCCGGGTCGCCGCAAGGTGCCGGTGATCGAGCGCTACACCCGGCAACTGGCCCCCTTCGGAATCGTGCCGGAGGCGGTGCCGGACCTGTCCTGGCTCGACGCCGACACCGGCGGTTTCGGCCTTACCGCACCCTACGCCTTGCTGATTCCCGGTTCCTCCCCCGGGCGCCCCGACAAGCGCTGGCCAGCCGAACGCTACGGTGAGCTGGCATGTCTGCTGGCGGCCCGCGGGGTCACGCCGGTCGTGCTGGGCACGGCCATCGAGGCGGACCTCGCGCGGGCTATCACCGCCGCCTGTCCGCAGGCGGTGGACCTGACCAGCAGCACCAGCGTGCCGGAGATCGCCGGGTTGGCCCGCCGGGCCTGGGCGGCGGTCGGGAACGACACCGGCCCCACACATCTGGTGGCGTCCGTCGGTTGTCCCACACTGGGTCTCTATTGCGATGCCTCCGTCCCGATCCAGGCCAACGGGCCGTGCATGGTCGTCCACCACCGGCCATCCTTCGCTGACATGGACGTTGGGGGGGTGCTGGCGGCGATGGACGCTCTTCCGTCGAGCCGGTAGAGTGCCGCCGATCGTTTTGCAGGAGCCGTGAAGGTTTTGAGCAGTCAGGACGTCAGCGCCATGCCCGCCGACGCGGTCACCCTGCCCGCCGGAAAGCCGGGTGGGCGCCTGATGCTGCTCGCCAAGCTGGCGGTGACCCTGGCGGTTCTCGGCGTTCTGGGCGTCAACGCCGACTGGCCGGCCCTGCTGACGCGCGTCACCGGAGCGGACCCCGTCTGGCTGGCCGCCGGCTTCATGGCGAAGCTGCTCGCCGTGGTCTGCGCCGGGGAACGCTGGCGCGACGCCCTGTGGGCTGCGGGCGAACGGGTGTCGCACGGGCTGGCGATGCGGCTGATGTTCACCGGTCTGTTCTTCGGGCAAGTGTTGCCGGGGGCGCTGGGTGGCGACGTGGTGCGCGGCTGGCTGACCTACCGCGGCGGGGCGTCCTCCGCCGCCGTGGTGCTGGCCCTGGTGCTGGATCGGCTGCTGGCGCTGATCGGCTGCATCCTGCTGCTGTTCCTCGGCCTGCCGCACCTCGTCGCCACCGCGCCGCCCTCGGTTGCCTGGGCTGGGCCCGTGGCGGTGGCGCTGCTCGCCGTCGCCATGGTGGTGGGGCTCCAGGCGGACCGCCTGCCGCTGCCGGGCGTCCTGCTGCGTCCGCCGGTCCGGGCGATGCAGGCGCAGGTCGCACGGTTGCGCGCGGCGCTGGTCAGCCGGGCGGCGCTGGCCGGTCTGCTGCACAGCGCGG
This sequence comes from Azospirillum brasilense, assembly GCF_001315015.1. NCBI lineage: Bacteria > Pseudomonadati > Pseudomonadota > Alphaproteobacteria > Rhodospirillales > Azospirillaceae > Azospirillum > Azospirillum brasilense. The sequence goes on from NZ_CP012914.1 coordinate 1,157,088, forward strand.
CGGTGCACGCCTGCACCGTCTTCGCGGTGATCGCCTACGCCCAGGCGCTGGGCATTCCCTTGCGGGTCCCGGACGCGCTGGCCGTCGTTCCGATGACCATCTTCGCGGCGGCGCTGCCCATCTCGCTGAACGGCTGGGGCGTGCGGGAAGGGGCCTTCGTCGCCGGCTTCGCGCTCTACGGCCTCGGCGGCACCGACGCGCTGGCCTTGTCGCTGATGATCGGCCTGTCGGTCACCCTCTCGTCGCTGCCCGGCGGCCTGCTCTGGCTCAGCCTGAAGGGCTCTGCGCGGCCCTGAGCCGGGCCAGCGCCCAGCCGGCGGCGTCCCGCACCACGTCGCTGGAGTCCTCGAGCAGCCGCTCGACCGCCCTTTCGGCTGCTGCGGCGTGGCGGGCGTCGCCGCTGTTTCCCAGAGCCACCAGGACGTTGCGCACGAAGCGGTCGCGGCCGATCCGCTTGATCGGCGAGCCGCTGAAGACCTGCCGGAAACCCGCGTCGTCCAACTGCGCCAGATCGGCCAGCCGCGGTGCCGTCAGCTCGGCCCGCGGCAGGAAGGCGGCCTCGCGGGAGCGTTTGGCGAACTTGTTCCAGGGGCAGGCGGCCAGACAGTCATCGCAGCCGTAGATGCGGTTGCCCATCAGCGGGCGCAGCTCCTCCGGAATCGGTCCCTTGTGCTCGATGGTCAGGTAGGAGATGCAGCGCCGCGCGTCCAACTGGTTGGGAGCGGGGAAAGCGGCGGTCGGGCAGGCGTCCAGGCAGCGGCGGCATTGGCCGCAACGGTCCACCCCCGGCGGGTCCGGCGGCAGCTCCAGCGTCGTGTAGACCTCGCCCAGGAACAGCCAGGAGCCGTGGGACCGCGACACGAGGTTGGTGTGCTTGCCCTGCCAGCCCAGCCCGGCCTTCTCGGCCAGCGGCTTCTCCATCACCGGGGCGGTGTCGACGAAGACCTTCAGCTCCGCCTTGAAGCGGTGGGCGATCCATTGGCCCAGCGTCTTCAGGCGGCCCTTGATGAGGTCGTGATAGTCGCGGTTCCTCGCATAGACCGACACGATGCCGCGGTCGGGGTGCGCCAGCAGGGCGCGGGGGTCCTCCGCCGGGGCGTAGCTGGTGCCGAGCGCGATGACGGTGCGCGCCTCCGGCCACAGCGCCTGGGGATGGACGCGGCGGTCGGCCTTGTCCTCCATCCAGCCCATGTCGCCGTGCCGGCCCTGGCGCAGGAACTCGGCCAGCTGTGCCTTGGCTTCCTCGCCCAGCTCCGCCCGTGCGAAGCCGACCGCGTCGAAGCCCAGCGACAGGGCGCGGTCGCGGATGGCTTCGCGGATGGAGGTGGCTGGGTCGGGCATGGTGATGGCTTGATCGCTTAGCCCTCTCCCCTCTGGGGAGAGGGTGGCCCGGAGGGCCGGTGAGGAGGATGCGCATGGCGTGAGGCTCGGCAAAAGCGCAGCCCCCTCACCCTAACCCTCTCCCCAGAGGGGAGAGGGGATTTAGGAGGGTTACACTCCCGGTTCAACCACGGCCGCGGTAGGTCTGGACGTCCTGCGACGGAATCCACACCCCCTTCGGCGGCTCGCCGGTGGCGTAGAACACGTCGATGGGGATGCCGCCACGCGGGTACCAGTAGCCGCCGATGCGCAGCCACACCGGCTTCAGCTCATCCACCAGACGCTTGCCGATGCCGACCGTGCAGGCCTCGTGGAAGGCGCCGTGGTTGCGGAAGCTGGTCAGGAACAGCTTGAGCGACTTGGATTCCACCAGCCACTCGCCCGGCACATAGTCGATGACCAGATGGGCGAAGTCCGGCTGGCCGGTGATCGGGCAGAGCGAGGTGAATTCCGGCGCCGTGAAGCGCACGACGTAATTCTCACCGGGGTTCGGGTTCGGCACGCGCTCCAGCACCGCCTCTTCCGGCGTTTTCGGCTGGACGGTGGCGCCGCCGAGCTGCGTCAGGCCGGCATAGATGTTCTCAGACATCGGCGGATTCCTTTTTCGCGGGCTTTGCGGGCTTGGCCGGCTTCACCTTCAGGTGGGCCAGCGGGTCCTCGGTGGCCGGGACGTCGCCCTCGTTCAGGCGGGCCTCCAGCGCGCTTGCGACCTCCTCGAAGCGGCCGTCCTCGATGGCCTGCCGAAGCTCGGCCATCAGGTCCTGGTAGTAATGCAGGTTGTGCCAGGTCAGCAGCATCGGCCCCAGCATCTCGCCCGCCTTGAACAGGTGGTGCAGATAGGCGCGGCTGTGGTTGCGGCACGCCGGGCAGCCGCATTCCTCGTCGAGCGGCCGCTCGTCGTGGGCGTGGCGGGCGTTGCGGATATTGATGGTGCCGCGCCGCACGAAGGCCTGACCGGTGCGGCCCGAGCGGGTGGGCATCACGCAATCGAACATGTCGACGCCGCGCCGCACCGCGCCGATCAGGTCGCTGGGGCGGCCGACGCCCATCAGGTAGCGCGGGCGTTCCTTGACCATCAGCGGCTCGGTGAAGTCGAGCACGGTGAACATCGTCTCCTGGCCCTCGCCCACGGCCAGCCCGCCGATGGCGTAGCCGTCGAAGCCGATGTCGGACAGCGCGGCCACGCTCTCCGCGCGCAGGTCGGCGTAGACGCCGCCCTGCACGATGCCGAACAGGCCGTAGCCGGGCCGCTCGACGAAGGCGTCCTTGCTGCGCTTCGCCCAGCGCATCGACAGGCGCATGGAACTGGCCGCCTGCGCCTCCGTCGCCGGGAAGGGGGTGCACTCGTCCAGGCACATGGTGATGTTGCTGTCCAGCAGGTGCTGGATCTGGATCGAGCGTTCCGGCGTCAGGTGGTGCTTGCTGCCGTCGAGGTGGGATTTGAAGGTCACCCCCTCCTCGGTCATGGTGCGCAGGTCCGACAGGGACATCACCTGGAAACCGCCGCTGTCCGTCAGGATCGGCTTGTCCCAGTTCATGAAGCGGTGCAGGCCGCCCAACTGCCCGACGCGCTCCGCCGTGGGGCGCAGCATCAGGTGGTAGGTGTTGCCGAGCAGGATTTCGGCGCCGGTGGATTTCACCGCGTCGCTGGTCATCGCCTTGACGGTGGCGGCGGTGCCCACGGGCATGAAGGCCGGTGTGTTGATGGCGCCATGCGCGGTGGAGACCCGCCCGCGCCGGGCGCGCCCGTCGGTCTTCAGAAGCTCGAACCCGATCCCGGTCATCACACCCTCCGGAGCAGCGACGCGTCGCCGTAGCTGAAGAAACGATAGTTCTGGCCGATGGCGTGCGCGTAGGCCGCCTTCATCCGGTCCATGCCGGCGAAGGCGCAGACCAGCATGAACAGGGTGGAGCGGGGCAGGTGGAAGTTGGTCAACAGCAGGTCCACGATCTTGAAGCGGTAGCCGGGGGTGATGAAGATGTCGGTGTCGCCGCTGAAGGCCCGGATGCTGCGGTCGTCCAGCCCCGCCGTTTCCAGGATGCGCAGCGCCGTGGTGCCGACCGACACGATCCGCCCGCCCGCCGCGCGGGTGGCGTTGATGGCCTCGGCGGTCTCCGCGGAGATCTCGCCCCACTCGCTGTGCATGCGGTGTTCGGCGATGTCGTCCACCTTGACCGGCAGGAAGGTGCCGGCCCCGACATGCAGCGTCACCGGCACGCGGCGGACGCCGCGCGCATCGAGCGCCGCAAGAAGCTCCGGCGTGAAGTGCAGCCCGGCGGTGGGAGCGGCGACGGCGCCCTCGCGCGCGGCGAAGACGGTCTGGTAGTCCGCCGCGTCCTGCTCGTCCGCCTCGCGCCGGATGTAGGGGGGCAGGGGCATTCGGCCGTGGCGGTGCAGCGCCTCCATCAGCGCCGGCCCGCCCTTGGAGAAGCGCAGGCGGACCTCCATCCCGTCCTTGGCGACCACCTCGGCATTGAGGTCGTCGGCGATGGCGATCACGTCGCCGGGCTTCAGCCGCTTGCCGGGGCGGGCGAAGGTCGCCCACTCCCGCTCGCCCTCGCGCTTGTGAAGGGTGATCTCCACCCGCACCTCGCCGCGCCGGCCGTCCAGCCGGGCAGGGATGACGCGGGTGTCGTTGACGACCATCAGGTCGCCCGGCTCCAGCAGGGCGGGCAGGTCGCGCACGGTGCGGTCGTGCAGGCGCTCCGCCACGTCGAGCAGACGGGCGGCGTCACGCGGCTTGGCCGGATGCTCGGCGATGCGGTCCGGCGGAAGGTCGAAGTCGAAATCGGCGGTCTTCATGGGAGCCGCTCGTATAGACCAAAGCGGTGGGAGGGGGGAAGCATTACGAGTCGGGGTTCATTCGGGCAAAGGAAGGGCTTGGGCGGTCAGGGCGGCGGTCTGGCGGGCGTGCAGGACGTCCACGTCGAAGCCCTGGATCATCTCCTGGAACAGCCGGTACCAGTTCACCTCGGCCTGGAGATGCAGGAAGACGGAGCCCAGCCCGATGGCCGCGCGGTCCATGAAGACGAACTCCCGCGGCACCTCCACCCCGCCGACGCGGCGCAGCTCGGCATGGACCTTGGCGGCGGTCTCGCGGCCGTAATGGCCGGAGTTGGTCTCCTCGATGCGGCGGCTGCGGTCGTCCATGATCGGGGCGTAGACGAAGCGCGCCCAGATGTTCAGCACGTCCACCAGCTCCTTGGTCGGGTTGGCGAAGCCCCAGGTGCGGTAGGCCTCCACCGCCTTGTCCTGGTTGCCGGTCTGCAGCGCGTCGTAGAGATCGATCACCCCCTTCACGAAGCGGGCCGGGAAGACGCGGATGCAGCCGAAATCCAGCAGGTTGATGGAGCGGTCGGGCCGCACCGTGTAGTTCCCCAGATGCGGGTCGCCGTGGATGATGCCGTAGCCGTAGAAGGGCACGTACCAGGCCCGGAACATGTTCATCGCCAGCGTGTCGCGGGCGTCCGGCTGATCCTTGACGAAGTCCAGGATCTTGCGCCCCTCCACCCATTCCAGCGTCAACAGGCGGCGGGTTGAGAGGTCGGGCACCACCGCCGGCACATGAACGCCGGAGGTGTCGGCCAGCATGGCGCGGTAGAGGCGGGCGTGCTTGGCCTCGCGCTCGTAATCCAGCTCCTCGCGCAGCCGGGCGCCGATCTCCGCCTGGATCTGCTTGGTGGAGATGGCGCTGTCGGTGCGCTCGAAGATGGCGAAGATCAGGCCGAGCTGGCGCAGGTCCGCTTCCACGGCGGAGGCCATGTCCGGGTATTGAAGCTTGCAGGCGAGGCTTTGCCCATCCAGCCCGACGGCCCGGTGCACCTGCCCCAGCGAGGCCGCTGCCGCGGCGGTCTGTTCGAAGTGCCGGAAGCGCTTGTGCCAGGCGGGGCCCAGCTCGCTCGCCATGCGGCGCTTGACGAAGGGCCAGCCCATCGACGGCGCGTCGGCCTGGAGCTGCGACAGCTCCTGCACATACTCGCGGGGCAGGGCGTCGGGGATGGTGGACAGCAGTTGCGCCACCTTCATCAACGGTCCCTTCAGCCCGCCCAGCGCGGCGCGCAGTTCGGCGGCGTGGCGATCCCGCTCCAGGGGGATGCCCAGCACCCGTTCTCCGGCGAAACGGGCCGCAAGGCCCCCCACGGCGGTCCCGACCCGCGCATACCGCGCGATCCGGCCGCCAAGCCTGTTCTCATCCGTGTTCGGCATGCCGAATAGGTGGGTGCGGCGGGGCCGAAAGGCGAGTCCCCCGGCGACGTTCCGGCACCGCGGACCGGACATCGCCATCGGCACCCGGCGCTCGTCGCGCCGAATCTCAGAAGCGCGGCGGCGTCCTCTGGTCTCCGGTTTCCTTTGTACTCAAATGGATCGGAATCATAAAAGCACGCTATCAAAGATTGAATATTTCCTTTTTTAACGCATTTATCTTCTTTTCATTAAATTCAGGCGACAGAGAATGTGTTTTAATTCTTTCATAATCAATCGGGCCGCATACCGGAGTATGTGGCGCGAAGCCCGGTGCAACGGGGGAACAGATGCGGTTTCAGGACTTCCGGATCGTCAACAAGGTGCTTCTGGTGATCGGCCTGATGGCCGTGCTTGCGGTTGCGTTGAGCACCAACGGGCTGGTCCGGATGGGAAGCCTCGATCAGAGCTACACCAACCTGATCAACGGCGAGGCCAAGGCGAGCCTGTGGCTCGCCCGCGGCACCTCGACGCTCAACGAGACCGGGCGGCTGCTCTACACCATGATCTCCGAAGCGGACCCGGCGCGCATGCGCAGTCTGGCCGAGGAGATCGTCCGGCAGGAAAAACTGCTCGACCAACGGCTGGACATGGCCGGCAAGACGCTCCCGTCGCTGGCTGCCGATATCGCCGCCGCGCACCAGCAAACCGGCGTCATGTCCAAGATCGCGGAAGAGGTCCGCTCTCTGACCTTGGGCGGCAAGGACCAGGAGGCGATGGCCGTGATGGGAAAGCGGTATGAACCCGCTTTCCTCGATCTTCTGTCCCGCATGCGCGCACTTCTGGAAAGGGCGGACAAGGATCTCGACAGCGCTGCCGACATGGCAACGGCCGGCTATCAGGACTCGCGCCTGTGGACGATGATCATCGGCGCCGTGGGCATCGTCGTCTGCCTTGGGCTGGCGGTCCTGCTGACCCGCCGCACCATCGCCGGCCCCATCGAGAGGCTTACGGGTGCGATGCGGGCGCTTGCGGACGGCAATCTCGACACGATTGTCGAGGGACAGGGCCGCGGCGACGAAATCGGCGGCATGTCGACGGCTCTCCAGGTGTTCAAGGACTCCGCCATCGAAAAGCGCCGTCTGGAAGCCGCGGAGAAGGAGGAATCCGCCCGCCGCGGCGAACGCCAGCGCCGGATCGAGGAGTTCACCCGCCGCTTCGATGGGATCGTCACCGGATTGCTCGACCGGGTCACGGCCTCCGTGCGAACCCTGCACACGTCGTCGGACAGCCTGTCCGCCACCGCCGAGGAAACCCAGCGGCAGAGCGCCACCGTCTCGTCGGCCGCCGAACAGGCGACGGCCAACGTTGAAACCGTGGCGGCGGCCGGCAATGAGCTGACCGCGTCGATCCACGAGATCGCCCGGCAGGTCTCCGACGGCAGCGCCATCGCCACGACCGCCGACCGTGACGCCGCCGCGGCAAATCACAAAATCGGCAGCCTCGCCGACGCGGTGGCGAGGATCGGTGAAGTGACGAGCCTCATCCAGAACATCGCCTCGCAGACCAACCTGCTGGCACTGAACGCGACCATCGAGGCGGCCAGGGCCGGAGAGGCCGGCAAGGGCTTCGCCGTCGTCGCCTCCGAAGTGAAGAGCCTCGCCAACCAAACGGCCAAGGCGACCGAGGAGATCGCCGCCCAGATCACCGCCATCCAGACCGAAACCGCCGTGGCGGTGGCGGCCATCCGCGGCATCTCCGCGACCACCGTGCGGATGAGGGAACTGACCACGAGCATCGCCGGCGCCGTAGAACAGCAGGGAGCGGCCACGACCGAGATCGTCCGCAACGTCGACGAAGCCGCGCAGGGGACGCGCGTCGTGGCCGACAACATCATCGACGTCGCCCGGGCGGCCTCCGACACCGGGCGCATGGCCGGTGACGTCTTCAAGGCCGCCAGCGAGGTGCAGGAGGAGAGCGAAACGCTGCGGGTGGAGATCGAGCGCTTCCTGCAGCAGATGCACGCGGCGTGACGCCGGCAAGCCGGCGCCACTGTTCCGCAGGAAGCACCGCGCTCACCCGCCCGGCGCGATGTTCTGGTTCACGCAGAAGAGGTTGGTCGGGTCGTACGTCGCCTTCAGCGCCCGCAGGCGCTCGTAGTTCGGCCCGTAGGCGGCCTGGACGCGCTGTTCGTCGTCGGTGACGAAGTTCACGTAGACTCCGCCCGTGGCGTAGCGGGCGGTCCGGTCGGAAACGCCGCGCGCCCATTGGATGCAGGCGCTGTCCTCCGGCGGGGTGTTCCAGCGTGCGTGCACGTTCATGACGAAGAGGGCGTCGCGGTGCGGGTAGGCGGTGGCGTCCGCCGGCACGCGGTTGGCCGCCGCACCGAGCAGACCGACGAAGATCTCGCACTGGTCGGAGGGCAGCCTCGCGGCCTCCTCGACCAGAAGGTCGATCAACCCGTCCTCCAGCCCGGTGAAGTTCTGCGATTTCCAGTAGTTCCGCGCGCCCGGCACCAGAAGCGGGTCGAAGGCCGCCTGCCACGCCGCGTAGGGCATGAGGCCGACATGCTCGCCGACCGGCGTGCCCAGCGACAGCACCGGCTCCAGCGCCTTGCGGGCCGCCGCCTCGTCGTCGCTGGCGCAGATGATCGGCATGACCACCACCTCCTTGCCGTGCACGTCCGGCGGCAGGAAGGGCAGGGGCGGCGCCTTGCGCAGCACCATCCAGGCGGTGGCCTCGTCCGGCAGGGCCGCCGTGGCGTCGCGGTAGCGGCGCATCAGGTCGCCGGCCCCCGCGAAGGGATGGACGACCAGCCCGGCAAACACCATCGGCCCCACGGGATGCAGGCGGAAGGTGAAGGAGGTGACGATGCCGAAATTGCCGCCGCCGCCGCGGATGGCCCAGAAGAGGTCGGCGTTCTCGTCGGCGCTGGCCCGCAGGAACTTCCCGTCGGCGGTGACCACGTCGGCGGCCAGCAGATTGTCCACCGTCAGCCCGTATTTGCGGGTCAGCCAGCCGAACCCGCCGCCCAGCGTCAGCCCGGCGATGCCGGTGGTCGAGTTGATGCCGACCGGCACGGCCAGCCCGAAGGCCTGCGTTTCCCGGTCGAGATCGCCCAGCGTGGCGCCGGGCGCCACCCGCGCGGTCCGGCTGACCGGGTCGACATGGACGAAGCGCAACGCGCCGAGGTCGATCAGCAGGCCGCCGTCGCACAGGGAGTTGCCGGCGATGTTGTGACCGCCGCCGCGCACGGAGACCAGCAGCCCGTTCTCCCGCGCGAAGCGCACCGCCTGCATGACGTCGGCGGCCCCGGCGCAGCGGGCGATCAGGCCGGGCCGGCGGTCGATCATCGCGTTCCAGATCGTCCGGGCCTCGTCATAGCCCGGCGACTGCGGGGTCAGCAGCGGGCCGCGCAGACGGGCGGCAAGATCGTTGACGGCTTCCTGGGAAAGGGTCGCGTCCCGCCGGTCGGCGGTGCGAAGCGTGAAATCGCCCATCAAGCACCTCCCACGTCAAAGCAGCAATTTTCGCGAACATTCGGAGCGGATTGGCGCAACAAGGGTAAATTTTCGCCCGTGTTCAGGCCATCCGGGAAAGGGCTCCCTCCGGTGTTCTTCCGGACGGAGCCACCCCTCAATTCGGTGTTCGCGCGGCTTTCACGGTGGAGGGCGGTGGATCAGCCGCCCTGGCTGCGGATCCAGGCGGCGGTGGCGCTGTCCATGGTGTTCTTGTGGTTGATGAACCACTCCGGCACGACCTCGGTCAGGTAACCGCGGACCAGCGCCAGATTGCCCGCGGCCATGCGCTTGGCGATGCCTTCCAGCTCCAGACGGACGCGGTTGTGCTCGTGGACGTGGATGGGCGTCGGCGGGAAGCCGTACTGGTGCATCAGCTCCTCCTCGCGGGCCAGATGGTCGCGGAGGTGCTGGGCGAAGGCGGTGAAATGGGCGGGCAGGTCGGTGTCCGACGCCTTGGCGGCTTCGGCCAGAAGCTCAACGGTTTCCTTGTGGTCGGCGTCGATGATGGCGTTGCCGACTTCCAGGGATGGGCTCCAGGCGGGGATCGAGAGGGTGGGCATGGTGCTCTCCGAAGGGATCGTTGGAGGCACCATACCCATCCCACGATTAGGGATTCTTGACGTCCGTCAAGAAAACCCGGTGGGAAACTCCGGTCAGGGTTGATTTTCCAGCTCGTCAACAAAGCCGCGGATGACGTTCAGCCCCTTCTGCCAGAAGGCCGGGTCGCTGGCGTCCAGCCCGAAGGGAGCCAGAAGCTCCTGGTGGCGCAGCGTGCCGCCCGCCGACAGCATCGCCAGATACTTCTCCGCGAAGCCCTTTTCCGACTCCTGGTAGACCGCGTAGAGCGAGTTCACCAGGCAATCGCCGAACGCGTAGGCGTAGACGTAGAAGGGCGAGTGGATGAAGTGCGGGATGTAGGACCAGTAGTTCCGGTAGCCCTCGTCGAAGCGCAGCGCCGGGCCGAGGCTTTCGGTCTGCACCGCCATCCAGATCTCGCCCAGCCGCTCCGCCGTCAACTCGCCCTCGCGGCGCTCGGTGTGGACGCGGCGCTCGAAGTCGAAGAAGGCGATCTGGCGGACCACCGTGTTCAGCATGTCCTCGACCTTGGAGGCCAGCATGATCTTGCGGCGCTTCGGGTCGGTCTCGCGGTCGAGCAGGGCGCGGAAGGTCAGCATCTCGCCGAACACCGATGCGGTCTCCGCCAGGGTCAGCGGCGTGTCGGACAGCAGGTGCCCCTGGCCGCCGGCCAGGATCTGGTGCACGCCGTGGCCCAGCTCATGCGCCAGCGTCATCACGTCGCGCGTCTTGCCCTGGTAGTTGACCAGCAGATAGGGGTGGACGCTTGGCACCGTCGGGTGGGCGAAGGCGCCCGGCGCCTTGCCGGGGCGCACCGGCGCGTCGATCCAGGCGTTGTCGAAGAAGCGCTTGCCGAGCGCCGCCAGATCCGGCGAGAAGCGGCCATAGGCGCCCAGGACCAGATCGCGCGCCTCGTCCCAGCGGATGCTGCGGTCGGTGTCGTCGGGAAGCGGGGCGTTACGGTCCCAGTAGTCCAGGTGATCCTGCCCGAACCACTTGGCCTTCATCGCGTAGTAGCGGTGGGACAGCGCCGGGTAGGCGTCCTTCACCGCCGCGGCCAGAGCATCCACCACCTCGTCCTCGACGCGGTTGGACAGGTTGCGGGCCGACGTCGGCGCCTTGTAGTTGCGCCACTTGTCGTCGATCTCCTTGTCCTTGGCCAGCGTGTTGGTGACCAGGGCGAACAGGCGGATGTTGTCGCCCATCACCCGGCCGATCACCGCCCCAGCCTCCTTGCGGACCTCCTGGCGGCGGTCGGACAGGCGGTTCAGCGCCTCCGCGCAGGTCAGCTCCTTGCCGCCGATGGGGAAGCGCAAGGACGCGATCGTCTCGTCGAACAGGCGGTTCCAGGCGGCGCGCCCGACCACATGCTTCTCATGGAGCAGCCTTTCGACCTCGTCGGAGAGCTGGTGCTCGCGGAACAGGCGGACGTCGCGCAGCCAGGGGGCGTAGCGGGCAAGCTCCTTCGACGCCTTCACCTTGGCGTCCAGCACCTTGTCCTCCAGCCGGTTGATCTCCAGCGTGAAGAAGACGAGGTGGGTGGAGATGCCGTTCACCCGCTCCTGCGCCGACTGGTAGAACTTGGCGATGGCCGGGTCGGTCATGTTGCCGTTGTAGACCAGCCCGGCGTAGGACATCACCCGCGACAGCACCTCGTCGATGTGTTCGTACTCGCGGATGGCGGCGGCGAAGGCGTTGCCGTCCAGCCCGGCGAGCTTGGTCGCGTATTGTTCATAGAAGTCCTTGGAGGCGCGCTCCATCCGCTCCAGGTCGGCCTTCAGTTCCGCCGACTCCATGCCCGGATAGAGGTCGGTCAGGTCCCAGGAGGGCAGGGCGCCGAGGTCCGGCCCGTCCCCCGTGGCGGCCAGGGCGGTGTCGGGCATGCCGGTCTGCGGACCGCCAAGGGGAACGCCAATCGGGTGCCGGGTGGCGCTGCGGGTCATCTGTCCCTCCGTTCTGGGCTTTTGCCGTTCTGGGCTTGGGCCGTCGTGAGCTTTGGAACCGGATATAAGCGCCGCGCGGGTCCGGGGGAAGGCTGCGCTGCGGGACCCGCTCAGGGAGCCTGGCTTTCCTGCGCGCGGCGGATGGCCGCCTCCACGCATTGCAGGTGCAGCTTCTTGCGGGCGAGCTGACGGGTCCGCCGCTCCTCGAGGTCGGTTGTCGGCATCGCCTCGATGGTACAGCCGCGCCAGCCGTTAGCGTCGAGCGCGCGGGCGACCTCCGCATAACCGAAATAGCCCTTGTCCGGCTGCTCCCACGGCGCGCGGAAATCGGCGCGGCGCAGGACGAAGCGGTTGGACTGGCTGGACCCGCCGAGACTGGTCAGCCGGGCCACGATCAGCCGTTCGCCGTTCGGGTGGACGACGGTCAGGATCGGGCGGATGCCGAAGACGGGCGGGTCGCTGCTCATGGCGACATGCATAGCGTTCCAATCTCCAATAGGCCAGAGACAAGGCCGCCACCGAGGGAACCCGATGACGGACGGGACGTCGCGGCCTGTGTAAAATGAACGCAGCCATACGCAAGTATGCGATCGGGACGGCCTTTTAAAAATTGGCAGTTCACAAGTGGTTGTTGCGCGTCTTCAATGGAAATTGGTGAGGCAATTTGATGCCCTGCGAATCAATTCTCCCGATGTGGGAAGGGGGCGGCGATGACATTATTGGTGCGCTTACGAAAGCCGGTTTTGGCGGCGTTCTTCCTCTTGTCGTGGCTTCTTCCCGTCGCCGCGGCCCAGCCGCAGCAGGCCATGCCCGTCGAACTGCCCGCCGGCAGCTACGACGCGCAGGGCACGGCCCTGTCGGCCCTGGTCTATGTGCCGGACAGCGCGCGGGCGCGCGGCAAGGCGCCGCTGCTGGTCCTGCTGCACGGCTGCGAGCAGGATGCCCGCACCTTCTTCGAGGATTCGGGCTGGAAGGATATGGCCGACGCCCATGGCTTCGTCGCCCTGTTGCCGGCGCAGAAGCACAATCTGCTGTCCATGGTGGGAACCGGGGGCTTCGGGCGTTACGGCAACCCGCTCGGCTGCTTCAACTTCGCCGACCGGCTGAACAGCCCATTGAAAGGCTTTGTGCCGAGCGAGGCGGCGGCCATCGCCTCGATGGTCGGGGCGGTCGTCTCCGGCAAGGGGCTGGGCGCCAACGGTCCGGTGGTGGACGCGGAGCGGGTGTCCGTCACCGGCCTGTCGGCGGGGGCAGGGATGGCGGCGACCCTGCTGGCCGACTTTCCGCAGCTCTTCGCGGGCGGGGCGCTCTTCGCTGGCGTTCCGGCACTGTGCGCCCAGAGCATGCAGTCGGCCGCGTCGCTCTGCGGCATCTCGGTTATGCGCGCCTGCGCCGAGGTGAAGGCGCGCTCCGGCGGCTATGACAGCCGCGAATGGACGAAGGCGGTCCAGCGCGCCCGACACCCCGTCGGGCGTCCGCGCGTGCTGATCGTCCAGGGGACGGCGGACTGCACTGTGGACCCGCAGAACGCCCTCTATCTGACCAACCAATGGACGGCCTTCCATGGGCTGAAGGCGGATGCCCCCGTGGTCATCGGGCAGGAGCCGTCCTGGCCGGCGCGCGCCGTGCGGCAGGGCTACGCCCCGGCGGGTGCCAACGCCCTGTGGGTGGAGACGGTGCTTCTGAAGGACGTCGGCCACGTCATGCCCATCGACACCGGCAACCCGCAGCGCCCCTGCGGGCGGGTGCGGGTGTCGGAGACGAAGACCTACATCGAGGATGTCGGCCTCTGCGGCGCGGCGCTGGCCGCCGGCTTCCTGCAACTGGAACAGTAACACCCGCCGGAAGGGCGGCGGGCGGGTTCGGCACTCACCAAAGTGGTGCGACAGCCCGCCGCACCTTCCGGAATGCCGTTTGCCAAACGATGCAGATCTGACGCAGATTGGGGCCGCTGCGTGAACGTTCATTGCGCGGCTGCGGAGAAACGCGAACCAAACAAAATATAAGGGACGCCCCCCATGAGCCAAAGCTCGGCCGATCGCTACAACCAGATCCACGCCCGTTCCCTGTCCGATCCCGACGGATTCTGGGGCGAGGCGGCGGAAGACATCACCTGGATCAAGCGCTGGGACAAGGTGCTGGACGACAGCAACGCGCCCTTCTACCGCTGGTTCACCGGCGGCGTCCTGAACACCTGCTACAACGCCGTCGACCGCCATGTGGAGGCCGGACGCGGCGCCCAGGCGGCGATCATCTACGACAGCCCGGTCACCAAGACCGTGCAGACCATCACCTACGCCGAGCTTCAGGATCAGGTCGCCCGCTTCGCCGGCGCGCTGCGCGCCCAGGGCGTGGAGAAGGGCGACCGCGTCATCCTGTACATGCCGATGATCCCGCAGTCGCTGGTCGCCATGCTGGCCTGCGCGCGTCTCGGTGCTGTGCATTCGGTGGTGTTCGGCGGCTTCGCCCCGCACGAGCTGGCGACCCGCATCAACGACTCCCGGCCGAAGGCCATCGTCTCGGCCTCATGCGGCATCGAGCCGAACCGCGTCGTCAAGTACAAGCCGATGCTCGACGCCGCCATCGAGCAGGCGGAGCACAAGCCGTCCAGCGTCATCGTCTTCCAGCGGCCGCAGGAGACCGCGACCCTGGTCGAAGGCCGCGACGTGGACTGGGCGGAGGCCGTCGCCAAGGCCGAACCGGTGGAGTGCGTGCCGGTGGCCGCGACCGACCCGCTCTACATCCTCTACACCTCGGGCACCACGGGCCAGCCGAAGGGCGTGATCCGCGACAACGGCGGCCACGCCGTGGCGCTGAAGTGGACGATGAAGAACATCTACAACGTCGAGCCGGGCGAGGTGTACTGGGCGGCGTCGGACGTGGGCTGGGTCGTCGGCCACTCCTACATCGTCTACGGCCCGCTGCTGCACGGCTGCACCACGGTGGTGTTCGAGGGCAAGCCGGTGGGCACGCCGGACGCCGGCACCTTCTGGCGGGTGATCGAGCAGCACAAGATCGGCACGCTGTTCACCGCCCCGACCGCCTTCCGCGCCATCAAGCGCGAGGACCCCAACGCCGAACTGCTGAAGAAGTACGACCTGTCGCATTTCCGCGCCCTGTTCCTGGCCGGCGAGCGGTCGGACCCCGACACGCTGCATTGGGCCGAGGACAATCTGAACGTTCCGGTCATCGACCATTGGTGGCAGACCGAGACCGGCTGGGCGATCTCCGGCAACCCGCTGGGCGTGCATCTCTTCCCGATCAAGTACGGCTCCGCCACCCGCCCGATGCCGGGCTGGGACGTGCAGATCCTGAACGCCGAGAACAAGGAGGTGCCGCGCGGCGACATCGGCGCCATCTGCGTGAAGCTGCCGCTGCCTCCGGGCACGCTGCCGACGCTGTGGAACGCCGACGACCGCTACAGGACGTCGTACCTGTCCGATTACCCCGGCTACTACCAGACCGGTGACGCGGGCTTCATCGACGACGACGGCTACGTCTACATCATGGCCCGTACCGACGACATCATCAACGTCGCCGGCCACCGCCTGTCCACCGGTGGCATGGAGGAGGTTCTGGCCAGCCACAAGGACGTGGCGGAATGCGCGGTGATCGGCGTCGCCGACGACCTGAAGGGGCAGGTGCCGCTGGGCTTCCTCTGCCTGAAGGCCGGCGTGACCCGCCCGCACGAGGAGATCGTCAAGGAGGTGGTCCAGCTGGTGCGCGAGCAGATCGGGCCGGTTGCCGACTTCAAGCGCGCCGTGGTGGTGGAACGCCTGCCGAAGACCCGCTCCGGCAAGATCCTGCGCGGCACCATGCAGAAGATCGCCGACAACCAGGACTACAAGACTCCGGCGACCATCGACGATCCGGGCATCCTGCCGGAGATCGCCGAGGCGCTGCAGTCGCTCGGCTACGCCAAGACGCATCAGGCCGGCTGACCGATCCGGCGTTCGAAGCCCCTTCCCCGGCGCCGTCCGGGGGAGGGGTTTTCTTTTTCGGCTAGGCCCTGTCCAGCGCGCTCAAGGAGTCGTCCAGCTCGTCCAGCCGGGCCTGCTCGGCCTCCAGCTCGGCCAGGGCGCGGCGGGCGTTGGCAATGTCGAGGTCGAGCTGGTCGCGGCGGCGCCGGATCAGGTCTTCCAGAGGGGTCAGCTCCGCCATGGCCAGCGCCTGGGCGATGGCCGCGTTGCTGCCGCCGCCCAGCGCCAAGCGCAGCATGCGCGTGGTCGGACGGATGCCCTGGGCCTCCAGATGGCGGGCGGTGACCAGGATCTCGATGGTGTCGTGATGGCGTGCCATGGCCCCGCCCTTATGACGCAGTGCGGTGGATTGTGCCAAGCCGCGTGCCGGAACAGGCGGTTCATCCGCGCGCAGCGGCGATTTGCCACAAGGCGGCGCTCCAGGGTGGCCGTTTTCGGTCCCGCCACCTTTCCGCCGAATTTTTGCTGCACGGGCATCAAAGTCTGGAATAAACGATGAGCGGGGGGCGTTCATCCTGGCGTACCGGGTCCTGAATGGGGCTCGGCCCTGGGAGGCCGCGCCACCCGTTCCTACCTGAAGGAGTGCCATGATCCGCCACCCGGCGGTCCGTGGAGCCTTCGAGGCAACAATCGGGTGCGCGGTTGAGCACGTTCGGGGTCGAGCTGGAAGTCCACATTGCGTCGCTGCGCCGCTACGCGCGCGCGTTGCTGCGCAACCGTTCGGATGCCGAGGATCTGGTGCAGGAGGCGTTGACGCGGGCGGTGGCGCGCGCCGACACCTTCAAGGCGGGGACGAACCTGCGGGCGTGGCTTTTCACCATCCTGCACAACGTCCATGTCAATCAGGTCCGCTCCAAAGCGTCGCGGCCCGACGAGGTCGATGTGGACAGCGTCGAGTCGAAGCTGGTGACGCCAGCCCGGCAGGAGGAACGTGTGGAGTTGCGCGAGATGATGCGCGCGCTCGACGACCTGCCGGAGGAACAGCGCAAGGTGCTGCTCCTCGTCGCGCTGGAGGGCCTGAAATACGAGGAGGTCGCCGAGACGCTCGGCGTTCCGATCGGGACCGTCATGTCGCGCCTCTCGCGGGCGCGCGAGGCGGTCAGGGCGAAGCTGGCGAACGAGGGCTCGGTGGCCCTCAGGCGGGTGAAGTGATGAACGCGCATTGCGTAACGGACGACGAACTGCACGCCTACGTGGATGGGCAACTGGCTCCGGAACGCCGGCTCTTCGTGGAGCGATGGCTGGCCGACGACCCGGATGCCGCCCGCCGGGCCGAGGATTACCGCGCCCAGGCCGCGCTGCTGCACGAGCTCTTCGACCCGGTGCTGCGCGAGCCGGCCAGCGGCCCGGTCGAGGAGTTGACGGGCAAGCTGCGCGGTCGGATGCCCGGCAACGACAACGCCGCCCCCTGGCACGCCCGCCACTGGGTGCGCATGGCCGCGGCGGTGATGCTGATCGTCGGCGGGGCCGGCGGCGGCTGGCTGGGCCGCGGCGCGGTGGACCAGTCGCCGGTCGTCCAGCAGCGCCAGACGCTCCAGACCTTTGCGGAGGAGGCCACCCAGGCCCACCGCTTCTACACTTCCGACGAGCGCTTCCAGGTCGAGCTTGGCGCCGACAACCAGGACGAGCTGAACAGCTGGCTGTCCAAGCGCGTCGGGCGCGACGTCTTCGGCCCGGACCTGGGCAAGGTCGGCCTGCGGCTGATCGGCGGGCGGTCGCTGCCCACCGAGCTGGGGGCCGGCGCCCAGTACATGTACGTGAACGAGGCGAACAAGCGCGTCACCCTGTTCGTCGGCGCCCCGCGCTCCGGCAACCCGGCCAAGTTCGGCTTCTCGCAGAACGGCGACGTGGCAACCATCTACTGGGTGGAGGGCCCGCTGGCCTACGCGCTGGCCGGGAGGATGTCCAAGGAGGACCTGCTGCGCGTCGCCGAGGCCGTCTACAACGACGTCAAGGCCGGTCCGCGCCCCCCTGAGCCGCAGCAACAGAACCAGCAGAACCAGCAGAACCCGCAGCCGCAACAGGACCAGCAGCCCCAGCAGCAGCAGGATCAGCCGCCCGCCGGCGTCCAGCCGATCAGCGATACGCACAAGCCGAAGGACAGCTGAGGTGGAGAAGCGCGCGAGGGGCGCGGCCCCTCGCGCGCTTCTCCAAGATAACGGGACACTCGGGGCGCTCAAGTTGAGATGGCGCCCCGCTTTTCGTTTCCCGGTTTACTCCTGCCCCGCTGCCGCTCCACAATGCGTTCGTGACGGCGTGGATCGTGGGGCATGCGGGACTGGTTCTTCATCGGCGACAGCCATGTGCAAGCCTTCGAGATCGCCGCGACGTTGCGTCTGCTCAACCGGCCGGCACGCTGTCTGCTGATTCCCGGAGCGACCTCGATCGGGCTGCGCAACCCGGAAAGCCAGACGCACGCGGTCACTCTCTTCAAAGACGCGCTGCTGCCCGCCGATCCGAACGCCCTTCCGGTGATCCAGATTGGCGAAGTCGATTGCGGGTTTGTCATCTGGTGGCGGGCGCAGACGCACGGCGACGGCGTTGAGCGGCAGTTGGAAGAATCGGTAGCCGCCTGTGCCGCCTTCGTGGACGATCTGCTGGAGGGCGGCTATCCCACGCTGGTGCTGACCGGGGCGGTGCTGCCAACCATCCGCGACGGCGAGACCCGCGGCAAGGTCGCCCGCGCCCGTCATGAGGTCACCGCCACGCTGCGCCAGCGCACCGAACTGACCCACCGCTACAATGCCCGCCTGCGCGACGAGGCGGCGGCGCGCGGCCTGCCTTTCATCGACATCACGCCGCGCATCACCGACCCGGAGAGCGGGCTGGTCGCCGAGGCGTTCCGCAGCCCGAACCCCGGCGACCACCATCTGCATCCCATCCGCGCCGCCGAGGTCTGGGCGGAGGCGCTGAACGCGCTGGACCTGCCATGATCCGGATCCGACTGTCATCCTGGGAGGTCGCGTGACCGACGCGATGGACTTCCTCCGCGCGGGCGCTGCCGCGCTTCAGCGGGGCGACCGGGCGGAGGCGGAGCGACGAGTCGTCCGCGCCCTCGCTCTGGCCCCTGGCCATGGCGAGGCCTGGAACGTCCTGGGTGTGCTCGCCGTCTCCGCGGGCGACGCCGCCGGAGGGGAGGCGCGCTTCCGCCGGGCGTCCGCCTGTGCGCCGGACAACCCCAACTACCCGCGCAGCCAAGCGGAATGCCTCAAGCGCCAGGGGCGGCCGGATCGGGCGGCAGCCCTGCTGGCCGGCGCCGTGCGCCGCGGCGTGCTGTCGCCCGATCTGGTCTGCGACCTTGGCAATCTGCGGCTGGGAATGCGGGATGTCGCTGCGGCGGCGGCGCTCTACCGGCTGGCGCTGGTGCTGGCCCCCGGCCACGCCCGCAGCCTGAACAATCTGGCGGAGGCGCTGGGCACGGCGGAACGGCCGGACGCGTCGGCCGACGCCTTGGCCCGGCTGGCGGTGCTGCGTGGCACGGCGGCCGCCTGGGGGGTGGTGGGGGCGGCGCTGCTGGCGGCGTGGCGGCAGGACGAGGCGCGCATCGCTCTGCGGCGGGCCGTCGTGCTCGATCCGTCCGCGTCCGAGCACTGGGCCAATTTGGGTTTTGCCGGGCTGGGACGGCACGCGGTCGTCCTGGCGGAGGCCGCCTTCGACCGCGCCTTGCGTCTGTCGCCGGGGATGGACGCGGCGCGGGCGGGGCTCGGTATGCTGCGGATGCTCACCGGGCGCTTGCGCGACGGAGCGGCGGATTACGAGGCGCGGCTGAGCCTGCCGACCTTCACGCCGTCGCGATCCTACAGCCGGCCGGTCTGGGACGGTCGGGTCAAGCCGGGCTGGACGCTGCTGATCCACGCCGACCGCGGTTATGGTGACGCCATCCAGTTCATCCGTTACGCCCCGCTGCTGCGGGCGCAGGGGATGCGCGTGGTGTTTCACGGGCCGGAAGGTTTGCTCGACCTGTTCCGCGCGTCGGATGTGGTGGACGACCTGTCCGGACTCGACGGACCGCCGCCGGCCCATGACGTCCATGTCCCCATCATGAGCCTGATCCATCGGATGGGCACAACTCTGGACAACGTGCCCTCCGCCGTTCCGTATCTGCGGGTGCCCGATACGGCGGCGCGGCGTTGGGTGGATCGGCTGGCCGGCCTTCGGGGGATGAAGGCCGGGCTGGTCTGGCACGGTTCGGTCGCCTTTCCCTATCACCGCCAGCGCTCGCCGGGGCTGGAGGCGGTGCTGCCGCTGACCGGCCTTCCCGGCGTGACCACCGTCCTGCTCCAGGTCGCCAACGGGCGTGCGGACCTTGAGCGCCACACTCCACTCGGCCCGTTCCTCGACCTGGGGACGGAGCTTCGCGATTTCGCGGACACCGCCGCGGCGATCCAGGCGCTGGACATCGTGATCAGCCCCTGCACCGCCGTGGCCCACCTCGCCGGAGCGCTGGGAAAGCCGGTGGCGGTGCTGCTCGACCAGGGGGCAGAGTGGCGCTGGATGCATGAACGGGTGGATTCGCCCTGGTACCCGACCGCGCGCCTCTACCGCCAAGCCTTGTTCGGCGACTGGACGGAGCCGGTGGAGCGGCTGCGCCGCGATCTGGCGGCGCTGAACGGACCCTTGCAGGATCGATCATGAGCACACTGTGCGTGACCGGCGCCAACGCGCGCTACTTCATCACCACGCTGGCCTTCCTGGAGGGGCTGACGGGGCGTTTTCCGCTGGAGCGGGTGCGCGTCTGCGATTTCGGCCTGACCGATGGGCAACGCGATTACCTGCGCGCCGCCGGCCTGCTGCTCGACCGCCCGAAGATCCTGCCGGCGGATGCGCATCCCTACCTGTGCAAGGGGCACCTGTCGGAATACTGCTCGGGCGAGGCGTGGGACAGCCTGCTGTGGCTGGACGCGGACATGATGGTGGGAGCCCTTGACCTCACCATGGCCGAGCGGCTGGCGGAGGAGCTCCGGGTGGGCGGCAAGGCGCTCGCGCTCACCGGTACGGTGGACCGTATGACCGTCGGCGGAATGATGGAGGAACTGCGCAACGGCGGCCATTACGTTTCACCGGCGGAGCGTCTGCTGGGAGGCCGCGGAGTCGACCTGGGAATGCCCTACCTGTCGTCGGGCCTCATGCTGTGGGTATCGCGCGGGCTGCTGGCGCAATGGGCGATGACCTGCCGGGGCGTGGAGCAGCACGCGCTGTGGGAGCAGAATGTGCTGAACGCGCTGGTTCTGCCCGATCCCGCTTGCGTGGAGGTGCTCGACGCGCGCCTGTGGCAGGTCTACGACGCGCCTTTGGCCGATGTGACGATGCCGGACCCGCGGGATCGTCACGACTTCGTGCTCGACGGGCGGTCCGTCATGGCCGTTCACGCCTCATCGCGGAAGGGGCATCACCTGGACGCCGACCTCGCGCTGAACTTCGGGGAACATGTGTTGAAGGGCTATCTGCGCACCTTCGCCAATCCGGCCCTTCAGCAACAGCATCTGCGCCATCTCGCCGCTGCCGTCACCCGCAACCGCGCCGCCCTGGCGGAGATCGGCGTCCTGCAGCCGCGCTGAGGGTGCGGGAGGCAAGCCGCCCGCACCCGGTCGGTCACTCAGCCGCCATCGGTTGCGGGGCGGCGGGCTGGCGGAAGCCGTCGAGCAGGGCGGCCTCCTTCGCCTTGGCCGCTTCGACGTTGCGGGCCTTCACCGGGCCGTAGCCGCGCATCTCCTGCGGCAGGCGGGCGATCTCCACCGCCGTGGCGTGGTTGTCGCGGGTCAGGCCGTGCAGGATTTCGCCCATGATGGCCTCATAGTCGGCGATCAGGCGGCGCTCCATGCGGCGCTCGGCCAGCCAGCCGAAGGGGTCGAGCGGGCTGCCGCGCAGGCGCTTGCCTTTGGCGAGCAGCCGCAGGGCCTTCAGCATCCACGGGCCGAAGCGCTTCTTCTTCGGCTCGCCGCCGTCCTCGCCGCTCTCGCCCATCACCGGCGGGGCCATGTGGAAGACCAGTTTGTAGTCGCCCTCGAACATCCGCCCGACCTGCTCGACGAAGCCGGTGTCGGTGTAGAGCCGGGCCACCTCATACTCGTCCTTGTAGGCGAGCAGCTTGAAGTAGCCCTTGGCCACGGCCTCGGTCAGGGCGGTGGAGCCCGGGAGTCTCTGGCCCTCGACGCGCCGCGTCCAGTCGACCAGCGCGTGGTAGCGGCTGGCGTAGGCCGCGTCCTGATAGTCGGTTAGGAAGGCGGTGCGACGGGCGATGGCCTCGTCCAGACTGGCCGAGGGGCGGCGCTGGTCGAGGATGAACAGGTCGTTGGCGGCGGCCTGCTCCTGCGGCGGGTTGGCGGCGGCTTCCACCGCGGCCAGATCGACGGCGGCGCGGCGGCCCCAGTTGAAGGCGTCGGTGTTCATCTTCACCGCCACGCCGTTCAGCTCGATGGCCTTCAAGATGGCCTCGGCGGTGATCGGGATTAGCCCCTTCTGCCACGCGTAGCCCATCAGGAAGGGGTTGGTGGCGATGCTGTCGCCCAACAGCGCGGTCGCCAGCTTGGTCGCGTCGAAGGCGTTCACCGCCCCCTCGCCGCAGGCCTTGCGGATGTCGGCCACCAGATCGCGGACCGGAACCGTGAAGTCCGGCTTCTTCAGGAAGTCCACGGTGATGGTGTCGTGGGTGTTGATGACCGCACGGGTGTGGCCGTGCGCCATCTTCGACAGGGCGTCGCCCGCCCCGGCGACGATCAGGTCGCAGCCGACCACCGCGTCGGCCCCGCCGGCCGCGATGCGGACGGAATGGATGTCCTCCGGCGTGGCGGCGATGCGGATGTGGCTGGTCACCGCGCCGCCCTTCTGGGCGAGGCCGGTCATGTCGAGCACGCCGACGCCCTTGCCCTCGATGTGGGCGGCCATGCCGAGCAGGGCGCCGATGGTCACCACGCCGGTGCCGCCGACGCCGGTGACGTAGATGCCCCAGGGCCGGTTGAGCGTGGGCAGGGTGGGGGTACGCAGGTCCGAAGGGTCGGCCCCGGCCTTGGCCGCGGCCGGTTTCGGCTTGCGGAGCTGCCCGCCCTCCACCGTCACGAAGCTGGGGCAGAAGCCCTTGGTGCAGGAATAGTCCTTGTTGCAGCTCGACTGGTCGATCTGACGCTTGCGCCCGAATTCCGTCTCCAGCGGCACCACGGACACGCAGGAGGATTTGGCGGAACAGTCGCCGCAGCCCTCGCAGACCAGCTCGTTGATGATGACGCGCTTGGCCGGGTCGACCATCTTGCCGCGCTTGCGGCGGCGGCGCTTCTCGGTGGCGCAGGTCTGGTCGTAGATCAGGACGCTGACACCCGAAACCTCGCGCATCTCCTTCTGCACACGGTCCAGGTCGTCGCGGTGCTCGACGCTGGTGTACTGTGGCAGGCCGTCGCCGATGCCATACTTCTCCGGCTCGTCGGAGACGACGACGATGCGGCCCACGCCCTCGGCGCGGAGCTGGTTGGCGAGCGACTGGACGGTCAGGGTGCCGTCCACCGGCTGGCCGCCGGTCATCGCCACGGCGTCGTTGAACAGAATCTTGTAGGTGATGTTGGCTTTCGCCGCGATGGCCTGCCGGATGGCCAGGATGCCGGAGTGGTAGTAGGTGCCATCACCGAGGTTGGCGAAGATGTGCTTCTCCTCGGTGAAGGGCGCCTGGCCAACCCAGGGCACCCCCTCGCCGCCCATCTGGGTGAAGGTGTCGGTCTTGCGGTCCAGCCACGTCGCCATGTAGTGGCAGCCGATGCCGCCCAGCGCCCGGCTGCCCTCCGGCACATGGGTGGAGGTGTTGTGCGGGCAGCCGGAGCAGAAGGTCGGCTTGCGGATGACGCGGGCCTGATGGGCCTTTTGCTTTTCCTGCGCGTCGAGGAAGGCAACGCGGCGCTTGAGATTCTCGTTGTCCACGAAGCGCTCCAGCCGGCGCCCGATGACCACGGCGATCTGGGCTGGGGAGAGTTCGCCGGCGGAGGGGAGAATCCACTCGCCATGCTCGTCGAACTTGCCGACCACCTTCGGGCGGACGTCAGGGTGCCAGTTGTAGAGCTGCTCCTTGAGCTGGTTCTCGATGACCGCGCGCTTCTCCTCGACCACGACGATCTCGTCGAGCCCCTCGGCGAAGTGGCGCACGCCGTCGCGCTCCAGCGGCCAGGGCATGCCGACCTTGTAGACGGTCAGGCCCCAGTCGGCGGCCATCTCCTCGGTGATGCCCAGCTCGTCGAAGGCCTGCCGGACGTCCAGATAGCTCTTGCCGGTGGTGACGATGCCGAAGCGCGGGCGGGGGGAGGACACCATCACCTTGTCCAGCCGGTTGGCACGCGCGAACGCCAGGGCGGCGTACAGCTTGTGCTTCATCAGCCGGTATTCCTGCTCCAGCGGCGGGTCGGGCCAGCGGATGTTCAGGCCGCCCGGCGGCATCGTGAAGTCGGCGGGGACGATCGGGCTGACGCGGTGCGGGTCGATATACACCGAGGCGGAGGTGTCCACCGTCTCGGCGATCGTCTTCATGGCGATCCAGCAGCCGGAATAGCGGCTCATCGCCCAGCCGATCAGGCCGTAATCCAGGATCTCCTGCACGCCCGACGGGTTCAGCACCGGGATCATCGCGTGCATGAAGGCGTGTTCGGACTGATGCGGGAAGGTGGAGGACTTGGCGTTGTGGTCGTCGCCGGTCAGCACCAGCACGCCGCCGTTGCGCGAGGTGCCGGCGGCGTTGGCGTGCTTGAACACGTCGCCCGACCGGTCCACGCCCGGTCCCTTGCCGTACCACATGGAATAGACGCCGTCGTATTTGGCGCCGGGGAACATGCCGACCTGCTGGCTGCCCCAGACGGCGGTGGCGCCCAGCTCCTCGTTCACGCCGGGCTGGAACTGGATGTGGTTCTTCTCCAGGAACTTGCGCGCGTTCCACAAATTCTGGTCGAAGCCGCCCAAGGGCGATCCGCGGTACCCCGAAATGAAACAGGCGGTGTTCAGCCCGGCGGCAAGATCGCGCTGGCGCTGCATCATCGGAAGGCGCACCAGCGCCTGGGTTCCCGTCAGGTACACGCGCCCCTGTTCAAGCGCGTACTTGTCGTCAAGGGTCACGGTTGCGAGAGCCATTGTTCCATCCCCTTTGTGGCGCCCTGAAAAGCGCTGTTCGGGGCGCGTTCGCCGCGCCGCTTCTTGTGTTTGTTCGACAAGCAAAAAGGTAACGAAGGCTGTCTTATTCGGCAACCGGCGCCGGGCCTCCTCCTGCAAAAAGCAAGGAATGGTCCGGCGCTCGCAGCGCTGTGAAACGGACGGGCGGGAATCGCCCTTCTGCGGGACATTCCCGCTCGCATCCATTGGTGCCGAAACCTTACCCCCACCCCGGCCCTCCCCTGCGTTAGCGGGGGAGGGTTAGGGTGGGGGCCACTTATTGGATATGGGTAGTCTTCAGACCGGCGGCAGGGAAGATTGACCCGCCTCGCCCCCGTGATCCGGCGTCCCGAAGGCCTCGTCCGGCCACAGGGTGGGTCCGTTGCCGTCGCGCAGGCTGAGGCTGCGCACCATGGCGCGCAGGGCGCCGATCATCACCCGCAGGGCCGCGGAGGAGTCCGCCCCGCCGCCGATGCTGATGGTCCAGCGCAGGGCGTCCATGTGAGCCTGCACCGCTTCCTGGAAGCTTTCCCCATCATGCTCCACCCAGGTGACGCAGGTGGACAGCGATGCGACGATGGCGGTGGCCGCGGCGTTGCCGGCGGCGGCCAGTTGCAGGTCGGACACCGCGTGGCGGAGCCGCGTGCCCAGCGCGTCGGGGTTGGCCAGTGCCCTTTCCATCCGGTCGAGCGCCAGCACCAGACGGACCATCTTCGGGTCGGTTGAGCGCAACGGACCCGTTCCCGTGGTGGGCGGACCGGGCAGGCGCGGCGGCGGAGGCGGCAGACGGAGGGGGGCCGGAGCGGAGGAGATCGACGGCCGGGCCGGCGCCGGGCGGGAGGGTGGAGGCGTGTTGTTGTTCGTCGGTTTCGCCGTGCCCGCCTCGGCTTGAGAGCGGCTGCCCCGGCGCGGGTTGGTCAGTACGGTTTCGATTCGCCGGGCAATGGTCGCGGCGGAGGCCGGCTTGGCGAGCACGGTGTCGGCCCCGGCGTCCCAGGCGGCGCGCACGGTGGCGACGTCGGCGTTGGCGGTCAGCACGATGATCGGCAGATCGGGGCTGAGGCAGCTGGCGGAGCCGCGGACCCAGCGGACGAGCTGCCCGCCGCCTACCGGCTCCATCACCCAGTCGGTGACCATCAGGTCGTAGGGCTCCCGGCGCAGCAGTTCCATCGCCTCCTGCCCGTTGGCGGCGGAGGCGACCTGACCGACGCCCCAATGCTCCAGCATGTCCCGTAGCGCCCGCAGCAGCAGCGGGTTGTTCTCGACGACCAGGATCTTCAGGTGGGTCGGGTAGCGGCGGGGCATGTCGGGTCCGAAGGTTCGGGAACGAAGCGTTACCGAATATCCGAACGCCGCCCTGGGATTTCAGGACGCGGAGACGTATTAGCGCCAATCGGCGCACGACCGGGGGAGCCTCTTCGCCTCATGGAGTGCGCCTGGTCTTCGGCTCCCCCGTCCGGGGACTTGGTCGAGGTCTGGAGTGCCTCCAAAGCGAACGTCCGTTCGCTTTGGATTCACATCATCTCATTCGCCGGCTCTCAGCGGATGCCGATGGCATCCGCCTGCCGCCAGCGGGAACGATGTTCCCGCGACAGATGGGCTTCGGCCGCATGTGCGGCCGGGACCGCCGTCGCGGTCCATAGCGGATTGCAATCCGCTTCAGCGGACCAATGCGAGATCCTTCAGAACGGCCACCTCGTGGGCC
This sequence comes from Azospirillum brasilense, assembly GCF_001315015.1. NCBI lineage: Bacteria > Pseudomonadati > Pseudomonadota > Alphaproteobacteria > Rhodospirillales > Azospirillaceae > Azospirillum > Azospirillum brasilense. Next base: position 1,183,490 of record NZ_CP012914.1, read on the forward strand.
TGCTCGTCCAGTCGGGCCTTCACGGCGTCGCCGATGGAGATCACGCCGGCGAGGTCGCCCGCCTCGTTGCACACCGGCACATGGCGGTGGCGGCGCAGCGTCATCATCTGCATCAGGTCCTTGATCGTGTCCTCCGGCCGGCAGGTCTTGACCTGACGGGTCATCAGATCCTCCACCGGCATGTCCAGCGCGTCGGCGCCATGCATCGCCACGGCGCGGACGATGTCGCGTTCCGACAGGATGCCGGCCAGCCGGCCCCGGCGGTCGCATACCACCAGGGCGCCGATGCGCCGGTCGGTCAGGGTGCGAGCGGCGGCCCGGATGGATTCGGACGGCAGGATCGATGCGACGTTATGGCCTTTGCGGTTCAGAACCTCGGAAACGACGGTCATGTCCACCCTCCCTCTTTGGGGTTGGCGAATCGGCGGGGTCCGATTCGGAATGAGCCTGGAGCGGCCGGCGGTTCCGGCAAGGGCTTGGCGGTCCGGATTGGAAAACCGGTTTTGCCGCCCCGTCAGGGCCGCTATGCATGAATGGCTGACGCCGAGCGACGTGTGGACGGGGAAGGGAGAGCGCGCATGACCACCGAGCAGAAGGTTCTTCGCCTGTCCATCGCCGTCACGGTGCTGCTGGCGGGCGCCGGCATTCTGTTCGGCCTGCTGTCGGGCTCCTTCGCCATCGTCTTCGACGGCATCTATTCGCTGGTGGACGCCAGCATGACGATGGTGACGCTGCTGGTGTCCAACCTGATCGCCGCCTCGACCGCCACCTTAAGCACTGGCGGCCCGCGCCGCGGCAAGCTGGCCGAGCGTTTCACCATGGGCTTCTGGCATCTCGAACCCATGGTCCTCGGGCTGAACGCCACCCTGCTGATGGGGGCGGCAATCTATGCGCTCATCAACGCCGTGGGCAGTCTGATGGCCGGCGGGCGTGATCTCGCCTTCGACCACGCGATCGTCTACGCGGCGGTGACCGTTCTCGTCGCGGCCGGCATGGCGGTCTTCGCGACGCGGGCGAACCGGACGGTCCGCTCCGACTTCCTGGCCCTCGACGCGAAGGCCTGGATCATGTCGGCGGCGCTCACCGCGGCCCTGCTCGTCGCCTTCGTTTTCGGTCACCTGATCCAAGGCACCCGGCTTCAATGGATGTCGCCCTACATCGACCCGGCGGCGCTGGCCCTGGTCTGTCTGGTGGTCATCCCGATCCCGGTCGGCACGATGCGGCGGGCGCTGGCCGACGTCCTGCTGGTCACCCCCGCCGACCTCAAGCGGCACGTCGACGCCGTCGCGTCGGACATCGTGGGGCGGCACGGCTTCATTTCCTATCGCGCCTACGTCGCGCGGGTGGGCCGGGGGCGGCAGATCGAGCTGTTCTTCATCGTCCCGCGTGGCTGGCCGCCGCGCACGCTGGAGGTGTGGGACGGGATCCGCGACGAGGTCGGGGCGGCCATCGGCGGGGAGGGTCCGGACCGCTGGCTCACCATCGTCTTCACCAGCGACCCGGAGTGGGCAGAATGACGGCCGGTCCGGTGGACGGTCCGGGCCGCGTACATTAGAGTACCCTTGATAAACGGAGCGCGTGGCGCGGGCGGAGGGCGGCGGGATGGCCGGTGATTGTTGCGGAGGCTCCTGCGGGAGCGGGGGGCGTTCAAACGGTGGGCGGCAGGCCGATTACCGCCGCACGTTGCGCATGGCGCTGCTCGTCAACGGGCTGATGGCCGCCGTCGCGCTGGCCGCGGGGCTGGAGACGCAGTCCATGGCCTTGCGGGCGAGCGCGCTGGATTTCCTGGCGGCCGCGCTGACCCACGGCGTCGGCCTGTGGATGATGGGGCGGGGGCTGCAGTACCGCGGCTGGGCCACGCTGGCGAAAGGCGTGGCTTTGACCATGCTCGGGCTGGCGGTGGTGGCCGCGACGGCGTGGAGCGCCACCGCCGGCACCGTTCCCGACGCGCCGGTGATGAGCCTCGTCGCGCTGCTCGGGATGGGGGCGAGCCTGTCAGTGGCGGTCCTGCTGTTCGCCGGACGACGCGGCGGAGTGTCGCTGCGCGCGGTCTGGCTGTGCGCCCGCAACGGCGTCCTGGCCAACGCCGCGGTGATGATGGCGGCGGCGGGCGCCTGGTCGATGGGGCAGGGCTGGCCGGACCATCTGGTCGCCGCGGTCATCGCCGCCACGGTGCTGTCCGGTGCGGTGACGGCGCTGCGGCAGGCGGTGGCGGAACGCCGCGCGTGGCACGCGCCCGCCGACCCGACCGGGCTGGGCAAGGGGGCTTGACAGGACCGCATCCCTGTGGCGAACTCGACGCCATGATTTTCGTTGCGCCCTCCCTGTCGTGTCGTTGGTGGTGGCCCGTCTAACCGGGCCGGCCAGCCGACGCGCGTGAGCGCACAAAGTATCGAAAGGCCGCCCGGAGCTTCCGGGCGGCCTTTTTCCTGACCAGGGAATCCAGGTGTCGAGCAAAGGAACTCCGGGTGTCCGTCCGCCAACGGATCGACCATCGGAGACCCCGCCATGTACCCCGCCGACCTTCTTGCCTCGCCCGACCTCCTCGAACCGCTGCGTTTCCAGACGCGCGGCGGCGTCACCGTCACGCGGCGGGCGACGGCGCTCGACCCGCGGACCGCCCTCGACCCGGTGATCGACGCGCTGGACCGCCGCCGCGGCCTGCTGCTGTCCAGCGGGGTGGAGGCGCCGGGCCGCTACCGCCGTCACGCGCTGGGCTTCACCGACCCGCCGCTGGCGCTCACGGCGCGTGGGCGGACGCTGCGCATCGACGCGCTGAACGGGCGGGGGCAAGTGCTGCTGCCCGCCGTCGCCGAGGCCCTGCGTGGCCTGGAGGCCCTGGCCGGTCTAGAGGAGGCGCCGTCGCGGGTCACTGCCCTCGTCCGCAAGCCCCAGCACCCCTTCCCGGAGGAGGAGCGGAGCCGCCAGCCCTCCGTTTTCTCGGTCCTGCGGGCGGTGCTGGATCTGTTTGCCGCCCCCGACGACCCGTTGCTCGGGCTCTACGGGGCCTTCGCCTACGACCTCGCCTTCCAGTTCGAGCCGATCCGCCAGCGGTTGGAGCGGCCCGACGACCAGCGCGATCTGCTGCTCTACCTGCCGGACCGGCTCGTCGCGCTGGACCCCATCGCAGGACTCGCCCGGCTCGTCGCGTATGAGTTCATCACGGCGGCGGGCAGCACCGAGGGGCTGGAGTGCGGCGGGCGCGACCACCCCTACCGTCCCGACACCAACGCCGAGGCCGGCTGCGACCACGCGCCCGGTGACTATCAGCGCGTCGTCGAGAGCGCCAAGGCCGCCTTCCGCCGCGGCGACCTGTTCGAGGTGGTGCCCGGCCAGACCTTCGCCGAGCCCTGCGCCGACGCGCCTTCGTCGGTGTTCCGGCGGCTGCGCGCCGCCAACCCGGCGCCTTACGAGGCCTTCGTCAACCTCGGGCGGGGCGAGTTCCTCGTCGCCGCCAGCCCGGAGATGTATGTGCGGGTGGCGGGCGGGCGGGTGGAAACCTGCCCGATCTCCGGCACCGTGGCGCGCGGGGCCGACGCGCTGGGCGACGCCGCGCAGGTCCTGCGCCTGCTGACCTCGGCCAAGGACGCGGCGGAGCTGACCATGTGCACCGACGTGGACCGCAACGACAAGGCGCGGGTGTGCGAGCCGGGATCCGTCCGGGTGATCGGGCGGCGGATGATCGAGCTGTACTCCCGTCTGATCCACACGGTGGACCATGTGGAGGGACGGCTGCGGTCCGGAATGGACGCGCTGGACGCCTTCCTCACCCACAGCTGGGCGGTGACGGTGACCGGCGCGCCCAAGCGCTGGGCCATGCAGTTCCTGGAGGATACGGAGCAATCGCCGCGCCGCTGGTACGGCGGGGCCTTCGGCCGGCTGGGCTTCGACGGCGGGATGGACACCGGCCTGACCCTGCGCACCATCCGCATGGCCGAGGGCGTTGCCTACGTGCGGGCGGGGGCGACGCTGCTGTCCGACAGCGATCCGGACGCGGAGGACGCGGAGTGCCGCCTGAAGGCCGCCGCCTTCCGCGACGCCATCCGCGGGACGGCGGCGGGTGCGGCGCCCACGCTGCCGGCGGCTCCCCGTGGCGGGGAGGGCAGGCGGGTGCTGCTGGTGGATCACGACGACAGCTTCGTCCACACGCTGGCCGACTATCTGCGCCAGACGGGCGCTTCGGTGACGACGCTGCGTCACAGTCACGCACGGGCGGCGCTGGCGGAGCGGAGGCCGGATCTGGTCGTGCTGTCCCCCGGTCCGGGGCGCCCGGCGGATTTCGACGTGGCGGGCACCATCGACGCGGCGCTGGCGCTCGGCCTGCCGGTGTTCGGCGTCTGCCTGGGCCTGCAAGGGATGGTGGAGCGCTTCGGCGGCGCGCTGGACGTGCTGCCGGAGCCCGTCCACGGCAAGGCGACGGAGGTCCGGGTGCTGGGCGGCGCGCTGTTCGCCGGCCTGCCGGAGCGGCTGACGGTCGGGCGCTACCACTCTCTGGTGGCCCGGCGCGACCGGCTGCCGGCGGACCTCACGGTGACCGCGGAGACCGCCGACGGTCTGGTGATGGCGGTCGAGCACCGGCGGCTTCCGCTCGCCGCCGTGCAGTTCCACCCCGAGTCGATCCTGTCGCTCGACGGTGGGGCCGGTCTTGCCCTGCTGGGCAACGTGATGGACCGGCTGGCCGCCGGCGCCCTGACGGACGCTGCGGCTTGATCGGGGCGGCGTAACGGGGAAGGAGTTGGGGGTGGTTACTCCACCATCCCCAGCGCTTCCTTGTAGAGTTCCAGGATGGCTTCCTGCTCCTGGCGGTCGGCCTTGTCCATTTTGCGCAGCCGGATGATCTGGCGGATGATCTTGGTGTCGAAACCGGTGCCCTTGGCCTCGGAGTAGACCTCCTTGATGTCCTCCTGCAGGCCGCGCTTCTCTTCTTCCAGGCGCTCGATGCGCTCCACGAAGGATTTCAGGCGATCCGCCGCAATGCCGCCGACGTCGGACATGATAAGGGTAACCTCAAATTGGGTGCTTCCGGGGAATCCGGCGCGGACGATATCGGCGGGCGCCGTCGATGGCAAGCGACTCCCGGCACCGTCGGCGCGGATGCCACAGGGCGCGGCAAACCGCAGCAGCGCCTCGGCCGGGTGTGCCCGGATAGTGGGATGCGTCCGTGGCGACGACCGTTGCCTCGGATGGACGCCTGATGCGAAAGACCGATGGCGGGACCTTGCGAAAGCGGCGACCTTGCACTTTCCGTTGCACGCGGGCGTGCCAACCCTCTCCGGGCTGTTGCGCCGCACCCATCACCGCTGGTAATACCATCGACGCTCAAGAGCTTCACAAAGTCACATAAATCCGGCATTGATGCCGACGGTCTAGGCCGATTGCACGCAAATCGGCCACTTGCGGCAGGGGAGATAAAGAACCATGAAAATCGCCATACCCAGGGAGCGGCGCGCGGGGGAGAATCGCGTCGCGGCTTCTCCGGAGACGGTCAAGAAACTCAAAGCCCTCAGCCTGGAAGTGGTCGTGGAGACCGGCGCCGGTCTGGGCTCGAACCTGCCGGACCGGGTGTATCAGGACGCCGGCGCGACGATCGCGCCGGACGCCGCGTCGGCGCTGGCCGACGCCGACATCGTGCTGAAGGTGCAGCGCCCGCTGCTGGCCGGGGAAGGGGACCTCGACGAGCTGGCGCTGATCAAGCGCGGCGCGCTGCTGTTCGCCATCCTCAACCCCTACAACAGCCGTGACCACGTGGCGGCCTACGCGGCGGCCGGGGTGAACGCCTTCGCCATGGAGTTCATGCCGCGCATCACCCGCGCCCAGGTCATGGACGTGCTGTCCTCGCAGGCCAACCTCGCCGGCTACAAGGCGGTGGTCGACGCCGCCAGCGAGTACGGCCGGGCCTACCCGATGATGATGACCGCGGCGGGCACGGTGCCGCCGGCGCGCGCCTTCATCATGGGCGTCGGCGTCGCCGGTCTGCAGGCCATCGCCACGGCCAAGCGGCTGGGCGCCATCGTCTCGGCGACCGACGTGCGTCCGGCGGTCAAGGAGCAGGTGCAGTCGCTGGGCGGCAGCTTCGTCGCGGTCGAGAACGACGAGTTCAAGCAGGCGGAAACCGCGGGCGGCTACGCCAAGGAGATGTCGGACGACTACAAGCGCCAGCAGGCGGCGCTGGTGGCCGAGCACATCAAGAAGCAGGACATCGTCATCACCACGGCGCTGATCCCCGGCCGCAAGGCGCCGATCCTGGTGACGCGCGAGCATGTTGCCTCGATGAAGCCGGGCTCGGTGCTGATCGATCTGGCGGTGGAGCAGGGCGGCAACGTCGAGGGCTCGGAGCTTGGCAAGGTGGTCGTCACCGACAACGGGGTGAAGATCGTCGGCCACGCCAACTACCCCAGCCGCATCGCCGAGAGCGCCTCGCTGCTCTACGCCAAGAACCTGCTCGCGCTGCTGCAGTCGCTGCACGACAAGGAGAAGGGCGTCACGCTCAACTGGGACGACGAGATCGTGAAGGCCATCGCGCTCACCCGCGATGGGCAGGTCGTCCATCCCGCCTTCGCCGGCCAGACGGTCTAAAGGCCGGACGGAATTAGGGAGAGACACATGGATCAGACTCAATTGTCCAACCGCGTCGCTGAGCTGAAGGCCCAGCTCGCCGCGGCCAGCCAGCAGATCGACGCGCTCGCCGCCCAGGCCGCGGCGCTCGGCCACGCCGCTCCCGTCGCGGACGCGGCGAGCCACGGCAACTTCTTCATCACCGGCCTGACGGTGTTCGTGCTGGCCTGCTTCGTCGGCTACTACGTGGTGTGGCGGGTGACGCCGGCGCTGCACTCGCCGCTGATGGCGGTGACCAACGCGGTGTCCTCGGTGATCATCGTCGGCGCCCTGATCGCCGCCGGCCCCGCGGGGTTCGGCTTCTCCAAGATCATGGGCTTCCTCGCCGTCATCCTGGCCAGCGTCAACATCTTCGGCGGCTTCCTGGTCACCCAGCGCATGCTGTCGATGTTCAAGAAGAAGGGCAAGTAACCATGGAAACCCTGTCCGCCCTTCTCTATCTGGTCGCCTCGGTCTGCTTCATCATGGCGCTGCGCGGCCTGTCCAGCCCGGAGACCTCCCGCCAGGGCAACTTCTTCGGCATGGCCGGCATGACCATCGCCGTGCTGACCACGCTGGCCCTGCCCATCGTCCAGTCCTACTGGATGATCGTGCTCGGCATCGCCATCGGCGGTGGCATCGGCTACGTCATCGCCAAGAAGATCGAGATGACCGCCCTGCCGCAGCTCGTCGCCGCCTTCCACTCGCTGGTCGGTCTGGCCGCGGTGTTCGTGGCGCTGTCGGCCTTCTACTCGCCCGAGGCCTACGGCATCGGCGTCCCCGGCGCCATCGCCAAGGGCTCGCTGGTCGAGATGGCGCTGGGCACCGCCATCGGCGCCATCACCTTCACCGGCTCGATCGTCGCCTTCGCCAAGCTGCAGGGCCTGGTCACCGGCAAGCCGCTGGTCTTCCCCTTCCAGCACCATCTCAACGCCGCCCTCGGCGTGCTGACCATCCTGCTCATCGTCTGGCTGGTGCAGAGCAACTCCAGCGTGGCGATGTGGATCATCGTGCTGGTCGCGCTGGCGCTCGGCTTCCTGCTGATCCTGCCGATCGGCGGCGCCGACATGCCGGTGGTGATCTCGATGCTGAACAGCTATTCCGGCTGGGCGGCGGCGGGCATCGGCTTCACGCTGCAGAACAACCTGCTGATCGTCACGGGCGCGCTGGTCGGCTCGTCGGGCGCCATCCTGTCCTACATCATGTGCAAGGGCATGAACCGCTCGATCTTCAACGTCATCCTGGGCGGCTTCGGCGGCGACAGCGGGGCGTCGGCGGCGGCGGCCGGCGGCGGCGAGCGCGGCACGGTGAAGGCCGGCTCGCCGGAGGACGCGGCCTACATCATGAAGAACGCCCAGTCGGTGATCATCGTCCCCGGCTACGGCATGGCGGTGGCCCAGGCCCAGCACGCGCTGCGCGAGATGGCCGACCTGCTGAAGAAGGAAGGCGTCGAGGTCAAGTACGCCATCCACCCGGTGGCGGGGCGCATGCCCGGGCACATGAACGTGCTGCTGGCCGAGGCCAACGTGCCCTACGACGAGGTGTTCGAGCTGGAGGACATCAACCGCGACTTCGGCACGGCGGACGTGGCCTTCGTGATCGGCGCCAACGACGTGACCAACCCGGCGGCCAAGACCGACCCGCAGTCGCCGATCTACGGCATGCCGATCCTCGACGTGGAGAAGGCCAAGACGGTGTTCTTCATCAAGCGCGGCATGGCCGCCGGCTACGCCGGCGTCGAGAACGAGCTGTTCTTCCGCCCCAACACCATGATGCTGTTCGGTGACGCCAAGAAGGTCACCGAAGAGGTCGTGAAGTCGATGGAGTAACCCGCACCCTTACCGGTGTGGCGTAGGATGAACCCCCGGGGCCGGCGCGCCCTGGGGGTTTCTTTTTGCCATCACAAGAAACGGAGAGAGGACGCCATGCCCGCCTACATCATCGCCGACGTGAACGTGACGAATCCCGCGGCCTACGAAAACTACAAGACGCTGACCCCGAACGCGGTCGCCAAGAATGGCGGGCGCTTCATTGCCCGCGGCGGGCAGGCGGAGGCGCTGGAAGGCGGCTGGCAGCCCAACCGCGTGGTCATCCTTGAATTCCCGGACTACGCCACCGCCAAGGCCTTCTACGACAGCCCCGAATACCGTGAAGCGCGCGAGGCCCGGAAGGACGCCGCCGACTTCCGCATGATCGTGGTGGACGGCGCCTGAGGGGGCCCGGAACAAGAAAAAAGCCGTGCGGAGCCGCACGGCTTTTCTTTCGGGAAGGGAATGGGCCCTTACGCCTTCTTGATGCCGAAGCAATGCTCCGGACCGGGGAAGCTGCGGGCCTTCACCTCGGCGGCGTAGGTCGCGGCGGCTTCGCCGATGGCGGTGCCGAGCTGGGCGTAGCGCTTCACGAACTTGGGCTGGAACTCGCCGAACAGGCCGAACATATCGTCGGACACCAGAACCTGCCCGTCGCAGGCGGGGGAAGCGCCGATGCCGATGGTCGGGATGGCCACATCCTCGGTGATCTGGCGGGCCAGCGACTCCATCGTGCCCTCGATGACCAGGGAGAAGGCGCCGGCGTCAGCGATGGCGCGGGCGTCGGCGCGGATGCGCTCCGCCGCTTCCGGATCGCGGCCCACCGCCTTGTAGCCGCCGAGCGCGTTGACCGACTGCGGCAGCAATCCGACATGGCCCATCACCGGCACGCCGCGGGTGGTCAGGTAGGCCACCGTCTCGGCCATCTCCAGCCCGCCTTCCACCTTCACCGCCTGGGCGCCGCTCTCCGCCATGACGCGGGCGGCGTTGCGGAAGGCCACCTGGGGGCTTTCCTGGTAGCTGCCGAAGGGCAGGTCCACCACCACGCAGGCGTGGCGCGAGCCGCGCACCACGGCGGCGCCATGGGCGATCATCATGTCGAGCGTGACGGGAAGCGTGCTGTCGAAGCCGTAGACCACCATGCCCAGCGAGTCGCCGACCAGAAGCAGGTCGACATGCGGGTCCAGCAGGCGGGCGACCGGAGTCGTGTAGGCGGTCAGGCAGACGATCGGCTCTCCGCCCTTGCGCGCGCGCAGCGCCGGCACGGAAACGCGCGGAGTGTCCTTGGATGCGCTCATTGGCGACCCTCCCCTTTGTATTTTCTTGGCAGACATTTGTGCGGTGAAGCGGACCGCAGATGCACCAAAACCGCCCACGCGCAGGCGCGGGGCGGCAGGTGCAAGACACAAGAGGGGCAAGCGCGCGAACGCGCTTGGATGCCCGGCGCGCCGAAGCGCGCCTGTCAATCCGGCGCGAAACGCGCCTGAGGATTAATAGCCCTCGCGCTCCATACGCTTGCGGAGCAGCTTGCGGGTGCGACGCACCGCTTCAGCCTTCTCACGCGCGCGCTTCTCCGAGGGCTTCTCGTAGTTCCGGCGCAGCTTCATTTCCCGGAAAATGCCCTCGCGCTGCATCTTCTTCTTCAGCGCGCGGAGGGCCTGATCGACGTTGTTGTCTCGGACCAGAACTTGCACGTTAACCGTCACCTTTATCAAGTGAGCCGAGTTGCCATGAAGCAACAAACAGGCATGCGACAGGCATGCGCTTTCGGGCGCACCCCTTGTGTGGACCTTTATGTAGCACGGACGGGGCCGCCTGTGAAGCGGAGTCTTCCAACCCTGCGTGTTCCGCTGCGACAATGCGTGGGCAAAACGGTTGCCCGGCGGCCCGCGGCGCCCAGATAATAGGGCATGGCCCTGTTGAAGATCGCCCGCATGGGGCACCCGGTGCTGCGCAAGGTCGCAGACCCCGTGCCCGACCCGACGGCCCCGGAGATCCGGCGGCTGGCTTCCGACATGATCGACACCATGCTGGACGCACCCGGAGTCGGTCTGGCGGCCCCGCAGGTGCACGAATCGCTGCGCATGATCGTGTTCCGCGTTCCCGCCATGCGTTCCGGCGGCGAGTCGGTGGAGCCGACCGTCCTCATCAACCCGGTGATCGAGCCGCTGGACGATGGGATGGAACTCGGGATGGAGGGCTGCCTGTCGATTCCCGAACTGCGCGGTGTCGTTCCGCGATTCGCGCGCATCCGCTACCGCGGCGTCGGGCTGGACGGCGAATCCATCGAGCGGGAGGCGTCGGGATTCCACGCCCGCGTCATCCAGCACGAGTGCGATCACCTGGACGGCGTGCTTTACATCGACCGGATGACCGATCTGCGCTATCTGGCCTTCACCGACGAGGCGCATCACGTGACCGAGGCGCTGGAACAGCAGGAGGGGAGAGACTGACATGGACGCTGCGCTGGATATGGACGCGGTGCGGGACGACATCCTGCTCTCCACGCTTCCCAACATCGTGTTCGACGGCTGGAGCCAGCAGGCGTTGCGCGACGGCGCGCAGATGGCCGGCTACGACACGGGGACCATGCACCGCGCCTTCCCCGGCGGCGTGCCGGAACTGGTCGAGCATTTCGGCTCCTGGACCGACCGCCGCATGCTGGCGGAGCTGGACAAGCACCCGCTCGACGAGATGAGGGTGGGGGAGAAGATCGCGCTCGCCATCCGCACCCATTTCGAGGTGTTGGAACCGCACATGGAGGCCAAGCGCCGCCTGCTCGCCTATCTCGCCATGCCACAGAATCTCGGCATGGGGCTGACCATGCTCTACCGCACGGTTGACGCTATGTGGTTCGCGGCGGGCGACACGGCCACCGACTTCAACCACTACACCAAGCGGGCTACGCTGGCCGCGGTGCTCAGCTCCGCGACCTTCTACTGGCTGGACGACCGGTCGGAGGGCCATGCCGAGACCTGGGCCTTCGTGGACCGCCGGCTCGGCGACGTCATGAGCATGGGCAAGGCGATGTCCGCCATGGGCCGCGCCGGCCGTCTGCTCAGCCATCTGCCGAGTCCCGCGCGCTTTGCCCGTCAGATCCGCCAGCGTGCCGGCGCTACTCCGGTGGACACCGCCTCCGCCCATATGGCGGAGAACATCTGACGGCTCAGGCTTCGGCCTTCTTAAGGGCAGCTTTCTTGCGGGACGGTTTCTTGGCGGCGGCGGTGCGGATCGCCGCCGCCAGGGCCGGGCGAGCCCAGAACAGAAGCTCGTCCGGGTCGTCCAGCGCCGAGTCGGGCGGCGGAAAATAGGGCAGGACCGTCGGCTTCTCGTCGAAGGGCTTGAAAGGGCGCAGGCCCAGCGCCTCGTAATCCGGCCGGTTGCCGTCGTCGGTCTTGAAATACAGGATGTTGCGGGCGACCAGGGCGAAGACGACGCCGTCGCAATAGACCGCGTAACCGCCGAACATGCGACGGGCGGTGATGGCCCCCAACGGCGTCAGCGACTCGCACAGGAAACGGACGAGTTCGCTGACCGTGGCCATGGCGGAAAGCCTATTTTTTGCGGAAAGCGTCGAGTGTCACGACCTCGCCGCGCTTCGGCTCCTCGCCGGAACGATCCGGGTCGGGCTTGCCGGCGTCGGCTTTGGCCGTGTCGGACTTGGTCGTGTCGGACTTGGCCAGCTTCGTGATCGATGGCTTCACCCCATCCATCGCCTTCTTCTCCGGCGCCTCGCGCGCGGGAATGGTGGCGATCTCCGCCGACTCGGTGGGTTCCACGGGCTGGAACTGGAGGGCGAAATTCTCGGACGGATCGGCAAAGGTGGTGATGGCGGCGTAGGGGATGACCAGCCGCTCATGCACGTTGTTGAAGCTCAGCGTCACTTCGAAATGATCGTCCAGCGCCTCCAGCCCATAGAACTGGTACTGGATGACGATGGTCATCTCGTTGGGATACTGGGACGACAGATATTCGGGGATGTCGACGCCCGGGTAACCCGTCCGGAAGGTCAGGTAGAAGTGATGATCGCCGGGGAGCCCGCGGTCCGTCACCTGGCGGAGCGCGTCACGGACGACACCGCGCAGGGCGGCCTCGACCATGCGGTCATAACGCAACTGCTCTCTCGGCATTCTTGGGCGGGTCCTTAACGCCAGACGGGTAAGTGTGGGCCTTCTGTTGCTAGGCGGCCCACGGCCCCACCCTCAGGTGCTACCCATCGGGGATTGATTTCGGTCAGTTACCGCTGTTAGGCGGCAACGGCGACCGGAGCAACGTTGTCGTTGGCAACTATTGCAATGGCCCGATAACGGCGGAACCATGCCGGGCGAAGACCATGCCTTTACCACGCGTGTCGATCCTATTTCGCCCCCAACGAACCCGCTCCCTACGGCAACGCCCGAGAGACCGGTGGTTTGTTTGGTGGAGGCGCCGGGTACCGCCCCCGGGTCCACAACGCTTATTCCGCAAGGCGTTTATCGCCATAGTCGGCTGCTGCCGACGGACCCAATATAGGCCCTTCATCCGGATATGGAAAGGGGGTGCGGCGGATTCTGACCGGAGCCCGCCGCGAAAGAGATGACGGGTCCGATTCAGGGACGTAGAGTGCCGCCCGAATTTCAGTCCCCGGAGTACCCATGCCGATCACGCCCGAGCAGCGCGCCGAGATCGACCGCCTGCGCGCCGTCACCGCCACCACCCGCCGCGCCACCGTTCCGGCCCTGGAGGAGATCCTCTACGAGCCGCTGGAGGTCCTGGACCACGGCTTCGTGCGCGTCGTCGACTACATGGGCGACGATTCGGCCGTCGTCCAGGCGGCGCGCGTGTCCTACGGCAAGGGCACCAAGAAGGTCACCGAGGACGCCGGTCTCATCAAGTATCTGATGCGCCATCGCCACTCGACCCCGTTCGAAATGTGCGAGATCAAGTTCCACGTCAAGCTGCCGATCTTCGTCGCCCGCCAGTGGATTCGCCACCGCACGGCGAACGTCAACGAATACTCCGCGCGCTACTCCATCCTCGACCGCGAGTTCTACATCCCGACGCCCGAGAACCTGGGCGCTCAGGCCGTCGTCAACCGGCAGGGTCGCGGCGACGTCCTTCAGGGCGACGAGGCGGCGTCGGTGATGAAGCTGCTGCGCGACGATTCGGAGATGGTCTACGCCCATTACGAGGAAATGCTGAACCAGCGCGAGGACGGCACCACCATCGAGGAGGGCCGCCAGGGTCTGGCGCGTGAGCTGGCGCGTATGAACCTGACGCTGAACTACTACACCCAGTGGTACTGGAAGGTCGATCTCCACAACCTTCTGCATTTCCTCAGCCTGCGCGCCGACCCGCACGCCCAGTACGAGATCCGCGTTTACGCGGAAGCGATGCTGGACGTGGTGAAGCGCTGGGTCCCCGCCGTGTTCGACGCCTTCAGCGAGTACCGGCTGGGCGGCACCCACATGTCAAAGACCGGTCTGGAGGTCGTGAAGCGCCTGCTGTCGGGCGAGGCGGTGACCCAGGAGGCCAGCGGCCTGTCCAAGCGCGAGTGGCGGGAGCTGATGGACCAGCTCGGCCGCGCCGAGTAACGCCCGCTCCAACCCTGCAAGGACCAGCCGCCATGACGCCGCCCAAGATGTCTCCGCACGAGGCCGATGGACTTCACCGCCAGGGTCTCGTCGCGGCGCAGGCCGGGCGGTTCGATGAGGCGCTGGACCGAATCGGTCAGGCCATCGCCGCCTACCCCTCGGTCCCCGTCTGGTGGGCCAATTACGGGTTGGTGATGGAAAGCCTGGGCGACGTCGCCGGGGCGGCCAACGCCTACGCCGGGGCGCTGAATCTCGACCCGTCGCTGGAAATGGCGATGGACGGGCTGCTCACCATGGCGGAGGCGGTGCGCCGGGCCGGCGATTCGGCGCGCGCGGAGGCCTTCTTCCGCCGCGCCATCGCCCTGAACCCGAAGACTCTGGCCGCCGTCGCCAATCTCGGCGTGCTGCTGCGCGCCCAGGCGCGGCGGGCGGAAGCGGTGACGCTCTACGGGCGGGCGGGGCGGCTCGACCCGGCCAACTGGGCGCACCCCTACAACCTCGGCAACGCGCTGGCCGAGATGAACCGGCTGGGCGAGGCCGACGATGCCTATGGGGCGGCGCTTACCCTGGCGCCGGGCCGGGCGGAGGTGCGGGCGAACCGCGCCACCCGCGTGCTCGCCATGCAGGGGCGGGCGGACGAGGCCCTGGCGGAGATCGACGCCGTGGTGGCGCAGCATGGCAGCGTCGATTCGCTGCACGCCTCGCGCCTCTATCTGATGCAGTACGCGCCGGGGCTGACCATGCCGGCCATCGCCCAGGCCCACGCGGACTGGGGCGCCCGCTACCCCGACCGTCCGGCGCCCGCGGTGGCCGCTCCGGCGCCGAAGATCCGCATCGGCTATGTCTCGCCGGACTTCCGCGCCCATCCCGTGGGCTTCTTCCTGGAGCCGGTGCTGGCGAACCACGACCGCTCGGCCTTCGAGGTGGTCTGCTACGCCAACACCGCCAACCCGGACTGGAAGACCGAGCGGCTGATGGCCCACGCCGACCACTGGGTCTGGACCACCGGCCTGGACGATGCGGCTCTGGCCCAGCGCATCCAGGCGGACGGCATCCACATCCTGGTCGATCTGGCCGGGCAGACCTTCGGCAACCGCCTGCCGGTCTTCGCGCGGCGCGTGGCGCCGGTGCAGGCGACCTGGGCGGGCTATGTCGGCACCACCGGCCTGCCGGCCATGGACTATCTGATTTCCGATTCGCGGCAGAGCCCGCCGGGATCGGACGGCTGGTGCATCGAGGGGATCGTGCGCATGCCCGACGCCTACGTCCCCTGGGCGCCGCCCGAGGACGCGCCGGCCGTGACTCCGCTGCCGCTGGCGACGCGCGGTCACGCCACCTTCGGGTCCTTCAACGCGCTGCCCAAGCTGAACGCGGAGGTCGCGGCGCTGTGGGCGCGCGTGCTGGGCGCCATCCCCGGCTCCCGGCTGCTGCTGCGCACGCCGGGCCTGGACGACGCCGGCACCGCGGCGCGCACACTGGCGCTGTTCGAGCGGGCCGGGCTCGACCCGGCGCGGGTCGATCTGCGGGGCGGGGCGCCGCACCGGGAATTCCTGGCCGGCTATGGGGAGGTCGACTTGGCGCTCGACCCCTTCCCCTATTCCGGCGGCCTGACGACGCTGGAGGCGCTGTGGATGGGCGTGCCGGTGGTGACGCTGGGCGGCGACCGCTTCTGCGCCCGTCATTCGGTGACGCATCTCGCCTCGGCGGGGTTGTCCGATCTGGTGGCCGACGGGCCGGACGGCTACGTCGCCAAGGCGGCGGCGCTGGTGGCCGACCCGGCGGGGCTGGCGGCCCTGCGTGGCGGGCTGCGGGACCGGCTGGCGGCTTCCCCGGCGCTGAACGGCGTGCGTTTCACCCGCGCGCTGGAGGCCGCCTTCGGGGTGATGTGGCAGCGCTTCCAGGCCGGGCAGGGGCGGGCGAGCTTCTCGCTTAGCTTCGATTGAGGATCAGGCGCGCTCCGACCCCGGCGCGCCGGTGCTCCACAGCAGCCCCAGCACCACGCCCTTGCAGCGCGGCAGCAGCAGGCCGGTCAGCAACAGGGTCAGCAACGGCCAGATGGTGAGATGCACCCAGGTCGCCGGCTCGTAGCTCTGCTCGACCGACAGGACGGCGGGGATGATGATGTGGCCGACGATCAGGATGGTCATCCAGGGTGGGGCGTCGTCGGCGCGCAGATGGCCGAACGCCTCGCCGCAATGGGTGCAGTGGTCCACCGGCTTCAGGTAGTTCCGCAGCAGGCGCCCGCGTCCGCAGGCCGGGCATTGCCCCATCAGCCCGCGCAGCGCCGCCGTCGTCTTCGACCGCGCGCCGTCTTCCGCTCCGACCGCCGCCGCCCTGTCTTCCGCCGTCATGACCGCTCCCCTGCGTTCCGATCCCCGAAGGGCCTCATATGGGGAGGGAGCGACCGATCGTCACGCCGTTCCGTCGCCCGCACTCCGGGGTTGCGCCGCGCGCAGGGCCTCCACGCGGCGGGCGATGTTCTCCAGCCGCATCTGAAGTTCATGGGCGCACAGCGCGTGCGCGGCGGCGCGGGCCT